>NZ_OY763919.1:1444758-2889517 GCF_963667735.1 uncultured Methanoregula sp. | reverse complement strand
GCCCTGTTGCAGGTATGCAGAAAGGCCTCCTCCCTCTTCGTCATCCATCTCGGGATCATCGGCAGCCGGTTTCGGTGATGTGCCCTTTGCGGTCATGCCTCCCGGAGCTGCAGTCTTTCCCTGGGAACCTGCCGGTTTCTCCGGATGCCTGGCTATCTTCCCGCCGCAATAGCCGCATTCTACGACATTATCTCTGATATTCATCCCGCAGTGAGGGCATTTCATCGATGGACTCCGTTGTACGATATCCGGATTAGCTAACTATAATGTTCTCATTAGATAAGAAAAATTCTCTGATCGGTACCCGACAGCCGGACCGGTTGATCTGGGGGATTGTCAGACGGACAGGTGTCCGCTGATACTGCTCTGGATCTTCTTCCGCTCATCCTCGCTCTCGCACGGATACACATACAGGCCGGCATCGGTTTTGTTGTTGCTGAGAACCGCATTTATCCGGCACCGCATGCTGTCGTGATCGAGCAGGCAGTCATCGGGCAAGAGGCGGCCGAAGGTATCATTGACCGTTTTGCTGACACTCGCCGGGCAGTCCGTCACGTGATACAGACCTTTCCTGACCACCACGATGAGGACGGCTTTTTTATCGGATTCCCTGGACTCTTCGAGCCGGAACGTGCCGTATTTCTCATCCCCGTATATGTTGAGGAACTCGCGGTAAAACGGATCATGCCGCTCCTTGAGCTGATCGAGAAAGAGGCCCAGAGCCATGGGAAGGTAACGCGAATATTTCGCATTCACGGGCGATCGCAGGTGCTCGTATGCCGGCTTTTCAAGAATGTCTGCAAGAACCAGTTTTGACCGGGCAAACAGATCGCTTTTCAGTCCACCGGAGAAGGCCAGTTTGACCGGCCGGAAATAGATGGTCTTTCCCTCGAACGGTACGGCAAAGGAACCGTCCTTGAGCTGCGTTAACGAAAATGCCGGGGTTGCAACCGGCGGGCTCTCCGGCTTTTTCTCCGCTTTCCTGAGGAGCGGGTTTCCCCCGGGGCTCGTGCCGCGCGCAAGAGCCGCCCAGGTCTCGGGAGGAAATGTTTTGTCCAGGTTCTTCTTCCAGAGGGGATCGCGGATGCTCGAGATGGATACCAGCCGGAACTGGGTCCCGACCGGTATGAATTTTGCCCCGCAGTGGGAACACTCGATATAGAATTCGGTGTGCGGAATCCCGAAGAGCTGTTTGCCTACAACCCGGTTCAGGATCCCGGTCCGGCAGACCGGGCAGAGGCTCATCCAGGAGAACGGCGAGCTGTTGCCATCCTCCCCGGATCCGGGAAGATTCACCGAAGGTGCCGGTGATGCGATGTGCCAGGTCCAGGGGGGAAGAAGGCGGATGCCTTTGCGGGGATGGGGATAGCGCCGGTCAAGGATCTGGGCCGGTTCGGCAATCCCTGCTCCAATCAGAACCTCCGTTATCACCGGCACGATATTTTTTGCAGGAATGTGGAGACGCTCCTCGATGCAGCGGTCGAGCCCGTCCTCCGGCCGCTCAAGGGTATTTTGCGGCGTGGTAAGGGGAAGGGTTTTTGTGGATTCGGCATTGAGCGATTCCATGACAACCCCGAGCAGTTCCCCGCTGACGTTCACCCCGCTCCGCAGGAACGGGAGCCGGGATACTTTCTTGCTGACTGTATCGCAGGCAAGAGCGAACAGTTCAGGTGGGATGGGGAAAAACTGGGTGGCCGACATGCTATGGACCTAACGGTTGGGAGGCAAAGACAATAAACACTTGCAGGAACTGCCCGGCGTATCCCCCGTTCCCGTCAGCAAACGGGATCTGCCCGGACGCTGCATTCCAAAGAATGACCGAACGATCTGCTGGCCGGGCTTTCGTTGTCCGGAATACGGAAAAAAAATTTGATCAGAATCCTGCCGGGTCAACGGCATCCCATTTCACTTTGGCTTTCCGGACAAACAGCCAGGCCGGCACGATGAGGAGCAGGGATGAGATGGCATAGATGGGATTTGCAAATGCAACCGCCGTGAAGAGCGTCAGGGCGATTCCGACCAGGACAAGATAGACGAAGAGGACTTTTACATCGTATACGAGCACGTTCGGGGAGAGGCCGGTCAGCCATACCATCGCGCCGGCTGCATAGAAGGATACCGCCAGGCAGAGCACGACTGCAGGAACAAGGTTCGCAGTCTCCCCGGCAAGGACTGACACAACTGCAATGAAGATTGCAGGAACGATCTGCAGGATCGAGAACGTGGTAACTTTCCCGGTAATCAGCGTGCTGACCGCAACAGGCAGGCAGGCATACGGCCCGAAGCTGTCGAACATCGTGACCCACGTGTACATGGTCGAGGCAATGACTCCTGCTATGATGGCGAACATGAAGATGAGTCCGTGGGAGGGAAGGTACGGGCCTAAGAGCGAGAGGAAGAACCAGATGACCGCCAGCGGGATGACAAACGAGAAGAGGGTCTGGCCGACAATGCTCCCGCTCCGGTACAGGTCGATCATGTCCTTTGCGGCAAGGGGCGGGTTGGGCAGGAACGAGAACTTCGAGAGGAGCGGGGAAAAGGAATTCTTCACTTCCCTGCTCTTTTCAGTCTCCTGCGGGTCGAAGAGGACTACCGATACTGCAAACAGGATGATGAGGACCGCCGTCGAGAGGATGAATGCCGGCCACGAGAACGCAAAGTAGAGCAGGAGCGGCGGGAAGAAGAGAGCCGGGTTCGTGCCGGTGAGTGCAAGGAAGGTACCGCAACCGGCCCCGAGGATGAGCACGAGCAGCCAGAGCAGGGCACGGGACCGGGCATAGACGGTCGAGAGGAAGAAGACGATGCAGAGGCCGAAGAGGAACGAGAGGGTCAGCGTCAGGAGGAGGAGCAGGGCTCCTGCAAGGGGCACACCGATGAATGGCGATGCAAGGATGTACCCGAAGCCGAACGGGAAGACCCAGAGGAAGAAGTAGTAGACGAGGTCTTTGACTACGAAGTTCGCAAAGATGAACCGGCCGGAGAGCGGCAGGCTCCGGGCAGAGTAGGCGAGAAGGCTTGCCTGCCCGAATCTCCTGTTCATCACCTCGTTCCCGAGCAGGCCGAACGCCCCGACCATGAACCCGAGCATAAGAAAACTGGCATGGGTCATGAGCGCGATGTTGCCGGCAGGCATGCTTGTCCGCAGGAGCGGCAAGAGGAACGAACTCATAAAAGCGATCCCGAAGATCATCACCGGGAAGAGCGCAAAGGAGAGGCTCCCGAACATCGTGGAGTGCATCCGCCACTCCTCTTTTGCCATGTTTCTGAAGAGTTCAAGCATGGCGATCCTTCCGGACAAGCGAGAGGAAGAACGAGGCAAGGTGTTCGTTTCTTGCAGTCAGGTCTGCCACCGGGCCGGTATGGAGCAGGTTGCCCTTGTGCAGGATGGCAAACTCCGAGCAGATCTCCTCGGCAACTTCCAGGATATGGGTGGAGATGAAGATGGTCTTTTTCTTCTTCACGTACCCGGCAAGATAGTCCTTGACAAGATCCTGCATGATGGGATCGAAGTTGATTAAAGGCTCATCGATGAGGGCGAGCGCCGGTTCGTGGATGAAGGCCTGGGCAAACATCAGCTTCTGCCGGGTGCCCCGCGAGAGATCCTTGCAGAGCACGTTCTTCTTGTCCCCAAACTCCAGGAAATCGAACCACCAGTCCGCCTTTTCATCAATGTCGGGGATCTTCCTTACCGCCCCGACAAAGTCAAGGTATTCGCGGGCAGTGAGGAAACTCGGGGGAGTCTCCTGCTCGGGAATGATCCCCACCCGGGCCCGGACCCCGATCGGGTCTGCGGTAACATCCAGCCCGAGCACGCTCGCTGATCCCGAGCTTGGCCGGGTCTGGCCGGTCAGCATCTTGATGATCGTGGTCTTGCCGGAGCCGTTCGGGCCCAGGAGGCCGAAGAGCGCTCCTTCCTTCACTGCAAGGGAGACATGGTTCACTGCCGTCACCTCGCCATACAATTTTGAAAGATCTTTTGCTTCCAGTATCACTGACATCTATTCACTCCCACAACGTTTCCTTCATGGTCATCCATCATATCCGCACCCCGGTTCATGCTTTCAGCCCGCTCCAGACCAGGTCAAGGCCCTGGCTGATGATCTCGTCCTTCTCTTTTTTTGTCTTCGCAGCAGCAACCCGTGCGATCAGCCCCGACATAGCCGAGGCCATCATGAAGATCACAAGCTGCGGGTCACACTTACGGATCGTGCCTTCCCGGATCCCGTCCACAACGAGATCCTGCAGGAAGAGGAACCGGGACATGCCCTCCTCCTGGGCAGTTGTCGAGACAAAGGATGAGTGGGCGAACTGCTCCATGAACTTCATCTTTTCCGGGTACTCGGTCCCCCAGGCTATCGCATTGCGGCCAATGCGGCGGAGCCGGTCCCGGGCAGTCTTCTCCTTCTCAAGGCCCTGGCACATTGCGGTTGCTGCCTCGGCCTTGATCCTGCGGTAAAGGGTATCGATGAGATCTTCCTTTGTCTTAAAATAAAAGAAGAGGGTCCCGGTTGCAACACCGGCCTCCTTTGAGATCATCGAAGTCGGCGTCCCGAAGAAACCGCGCTCGGTAAAGAGCCGGAGGGCCGTGTCGAGAATTGCCTCCTGCTTGTCGCTGACCGGGTCAGGCATGGGACTTGTCACCCGTAATCGCCCGGCGGATCCGGCCGAATTTATTCATGCACCAGATCCCGCCCCGGAGAACCGGCACCACCACGTTCATCATCCCCTCCATATCCCGGGCCACGTCTTTCATCAGTAACGGAATGGGCAGGTGCTGCGGGCAGGCTTTCGTGCATCTGCCGCACTGCCGGCAGAGCCCGGCCGAGGATTTCTCTCCCATGAGGCCCCCGTGCTGCCCGATATAATGGAATTTCACACTCCGGTCATGGGGAAAGAGGGCATGGCTGTTGTAACTTGCAAAACAGCCGGGGATGTCCACGCCCGCCGGGCAGGGCATGCAGTACCCGCAGCCCGTGCACCCGACTTTCATGAGGCGCCGGTACTCATCGCGGGCCCTACTGATTGTTGCGAGTTCCTCCCCGGTCAGCGAGTCGGGGAGCGCCGTCTCTGCGGCCCTGAGATTCTCTTCAATGTGCGCCTCGTCGTTCATGCCGGAGAGGACAACGGTCACTTCCGGGTGGTTCCAGACCCAGCGGAGCGCCCATTCGGCGGGCGATCGCTTCACGGGTGCCTTGTCCCAGATTGCCTGGATCGAGTCCGGCACCCGGCCGGCCAGGTTGCCGCCCCGGAGGGGTTCCATGATCATCACCGCCAGATCTTTTCCTGCCGCATATTCGAGCCCGTCTTTTCCTGCCTGGTTGTGCTCGTCAAGATAATTGTACTGGATCTGGCAGAAGTCCCAGGCGTAGGCATCCACGATCTCGCGGAAGACCGCGTTGTTCGCGTGCGTGGAGAAGCCGGCCTGCCGGATCCTCCCGTCCTTCTTTGCCGAATCGAGGAACCCGAAGATCCCGAGGCTCTTCATGCTCTCAAAACTGCTCCTGCTGATGCTGTGGAGCAGGTAGTAATCGATGTGATCGGTCCGGAGCGTTCTGAGCTGGGTGTCGAGGATCCGGTCCATATCCTCCCGCTCGAAGACCGACCAGTGGGGCAGCTTGGTTGCGATCCGGACTTTCTCGCGATAACCATCGGCCAGCGCCTTTGCCAGCACCGGTTCGCTCTTCCCCATGTGGTAGACCGGTGCTGTGTCAAGATAATTGACCCCGCCGTCAATGGCCTGCCGGATCTGCCGGATCGTGCGTTCCTCGTCAACCCCCCCGGTCCGGTTGGACGGGTAGCGCATGCACCCGAAGCCGAGGATCGAGAGTTTGTCGCCGGTTTTTGGGACTGTTCGGTATAACATGAGAGATCTCCGTTTTGTAAATTGACTAGTCAGTCAATTCGTTGGGGATTGAAATATTTAAATGGTATGGAACGGATCGATCCCCTGGTATCCGCCCGGAATTCTTTGGGATTTACAAGGACGCTGTCACCCAAGGTTTTTGAGAATCAAAATAGCAGGCAGAAATCATTCCCTGCGGTCAGCGATCCGGAATTTCCCCGGGGGGACCCGGATCTCAAACCGGGCTCCGCTGCCGGCGCTGCTCTTCTCATCGATCGCGATATCCGTGATGGCGAGGATCTCCCGCGAGAGAAAGAGACCCAGACCGGTATTTTTACCAAAGCCCTGCTCGAACAGTTGCGGCCGGTCCGCCCCGGAGATCCCTTCTCCGTCATCCTCAATAACAAGAACAAAAGAAGCTCCCTCCCTGCGGGAGGTTACCCGGACCTCGGTCATCCGCTCACCGCCATACCTCATGGCATTGTCCAGAAGGTTGTAGAAGACCCGTTCGAGCATCTGGTCGGCAAGGATCTCGACCGGCTCGACCGTGCAGGAGAACCGGATCCTGTTGAAGAAGACCTGGGTCTTGGCGGTCCTGACTATGGCATCGGCATCCTGCCAGACCGGCGCCTGGACCCCGAGCTGCTGGTATTTCCGTGTAAACGCGATCTGTTCCCGCATAGCATTCAGGGCGGTCTCCTGCCGGTCCAGGTACTCGTTCTGGGCAGGTGTGAGGGAGGATTTTTTCAGGAGCACATTGAAGCCATGCAGGATCATCAGCTTGTTCTCGATATCATGACGCGTGATCCGGGTGAGGAGGTTGATCTTCCGGTTGGCTGTCACGAGCGAGAGTTCGGCCTGCTTGCGGCCGGTCACATCATGGAAGATGCACAGGTATCCTTTGGACCCGGTCCCTTCCGCGTCAAGCGGGGTCAGATGGATATCGAAATGACGGGGCTGCTCATCCAGGATAAGCATCGCCTCGCCCTGCCATTTCTCCGGATCCGGGGCCGGGTTTTCAAGGATTAAAGAGACTGCCGGGAGGATCGATCGGAGTTTACGGCTTACGGCCAGGTGGGGTTTCATTCCTGCAATCCGTTCTGCTGCGGGATTGAGATCGAGAACCCTGAACTGGCTGTCAAGAACAAACACCCCGTCGCTGATCGTGGCAAAGACCCGTGAGTACGCAACCGGGATCGCAGAGAAGAGCTGGTATCGCAGCAGACCGACCGCAAGGACGATACCGGTCAGGAGGAACGCAACCTGCGTGAGGTCATAATCCGGGAACGGGGCCAGGCGGAGGACATAGGCCAGGTTGAAGAGAAAAGGAATGCAGGCTGCAAGGACTATGATTATCGTCTGCCGGCGGAAGAAATCATTGCGGGAGAAGAGGCGGCCTGCAACAAGGAGAAGGGCGAGAGAGCCGATCAGGTAATTGTACGCGAACATGATCCAGAACAGCGGCCCGTGTTCGTACACCCAGACCACTGCACTCCCGGGAGTCTCAGCATGGAAGCCTGTGTAATAGAGGTAATGCCAGGGATTGGTGAAGACCAGCAGGCAGACCAGCGCAGGGACAATGAAGAAGAGCGGGATCGTCTTTTTTGTAAGATAATGTTCCCTGCCTGAATAGATGAGCGAGACAAGGAGCAGGGCAACCGGCACCGTCATCATGGCCGGGTATTCGATATTGTTGAGAAAGAGGACGGTATCCAGCTGGGTACTCATCATCTCCAGGGCTGACCCGAAGAGCCAGACGGTCTCGGCTGCCATCAGGAGGATGAACGGCCTGGCAACCGGGAGGGCACGGTTGTTCCATCCGATCATCGTGAGCCCGGCTGATACGAATCCCGAGATGAGCAGGATGAGGATGTAGGGTGTGAACTGGAGGATCATGGGTGGGCCTTCTGGTTACCGGAACTGCCTGGGTACCGGAAGAGATGTATCCGGCTGTACTGCCAGAGCATTGTGAAGCGCGATTGCCTGTTTGACATAATCGTCAATACTGGTTCATAAAAATTCTGATTATCACATCGTTGGAACCGGCTGCGGGTAAACAATAAAGGACCGAAACAACCGGAAAAAAGATTGGCGTTTCCTTAGCACCGGCACCGGAACAGGTCCCGGACCATCTCCGGGATCTCGGAGACCCGGGAGGCTACCGGCACGCCGTGCTTTTTCAGCCGGGCAATCTTGGACCGGGCATCGCCCTCGCCGCCTTCGACAATTGCGCCGGCATGGCCCATCCGCTTGTCCGGAGGTGCCGATACTCCGGCAATGTAGGAGACGATCGGGAGATCGGTGGACTTTGCTCCTTCTTCCTCCAGGTTGCCGCCCACTTCACCGACAAGCACGACCGCTTTTGTCTCGGGATCTTTCTCGAAGCGTTCAAGGACATCCCTGAATGTCTGGCCGATGACCGGGTCGCCGCCGATCCCGACCACCGTGCTCTGGCCGATGCCGGCCCGGGTGAGCTCGTCCACGACCTCGTAGGTCAGCGTGCCTGACCGGGAGATGACGCCAACGTTCCCCCGCGTGAAGAGACCGGCCGGCATGATCCCCATCTTCACTTCGCCGGGCGAGAGGAGCCCGGGGCAGTTGGGGCCGATCACGCTCGCCCCTTCCATCCTCGCGTAGGCGATCGCCTTCATCGAGTCCTGCACCGGCATGTGCTCGGTGATGCAGACAATGGTGGTGATACCGGCATTGGCTTCCTCCATGATCGCATCGGCTGCTGCACCGGCGGGAACGAAGATGACGGAAGCCCCGATGTCATGGTACTTCATCGCCTCCTTCACGGTGTTGTACACCGGGACGCCGTGCACCTGCTGGCCGCCCTTCCCCGGGGTGACACCGGCAACAACTCCCCTGCCCCCGACCTGCTTTGCATAAGCATTCATCAGGCCGATATGAAACTCGCCCTGCTTGCCGGTTGCGCCCTGCACAAGGACTCCTGTGTTCCTGTCACCGTAAATCATGAGGTCACCTGCACTGCTTTTTTTACAACAAGATCCATCGTATCCAGCATCTCGTAGTTCTTCTCGGCAAGGAGCCTCCTGCCCTCGGCCTCGTTCGTGCCGGCGAGCCGGACAATCACTTTCTGCGAGATTCCTGCAGCGATGATTCCCTTTGCAACCTCATCGCACTTGGTGATGCCGCCAAGGAGGTTGACCACGATGACTTTGACGGACGGGACGCTTGCAACGAGCCGGACCGCATTCATTACCCGTTCGCTCTCGGCCCCGCCGCCCACGTCAAGGAAGTTGGCAGCCTTCCCGCCATAGAACTCGATGAGGTCGAGGGTTGCCATGGTGAGCCCGGCGCCGTTTCCGATGACTCCTATGGCGCCGTCGAGTTCAACATAGGAGAACCCGTGCTTCTCGGCTTCCCGTTCGCGTTCCGAGAGATCGCGGTTGACGGTTATGCCCTGCCGGCCGAGCGCATTATCGTCCACGATGATCTTGGCGTCAGCGGCAAAGACCCCGCCCGGTGTTGTGACGAGCGGGTTGATCTCGGCAAGAAGGGCGTCTTTCTCGATAAAAATCCGGTAGAGTTTGTTGATGACAGGACCAATCTCTTTTGGGGCAGTTCCGATGAGTTCCCGGATCATGAACGGCGGGAGATCCTTCATGAGGGGATTTGCAACAACTTTTTTGATCAGGTCAGGTTTTTCCTGAGCGGTGATCTCGATCTCGACCCCGCCGGCTTCGGTGAAGAGGATGAGCGGCTGCTTGCTCGACCGGTCGACCGTTATCGAGAGATAATATTCGTGCCTGATATCCAGCCGCTGCTCGGCCAGGATCTCCTTGACGGGCAGGCCCTTGATCTGCTTTGCGAAGAGCTCCTTTGCAACTTTTGTGCCGGTGGAAGCATCCACCATCAGGATCCCGCCGGCCTTGCCCCGGCCGCCGACATCCACCTGCGCCTTCAGGACAAACGCATCCCCCAGTTCGCCGAGATGGGGGGCAAGTTCGTCTGCCGACCTGATCAAAAATCCGGCCGGGACCGGGATCCCGGCGGCTTTCAGTACGTTCTTTGCCTCGTATTCGCGTAGTTTCATGATTGTTTTCCCAGCGTAAGTCCCAGCTGCATGGCTTTCAGGTTGAGATCCTCGGTTCCCTTGGGCACGGAATCGAGGATGGCTTTCTTCAACGCCTCTTCGCTCACGAGCTGCGTTGCAGCAACGAGAGCCCCGAGCATCACGATGTTTGCCACGATATCTTTCTTCAGCGTCTGCTTGGCTTCCTGCGTTGCAGGGATCTCGATGCACCTGCACTTTGGGCGGGAGTGGACGAGCGTCGAGTCGATGAGCATGACCGCAGGGTCCTGTGCACTTGCCCCGTACTTCTCGAAGCCTTCCTGCGACATGATAACATAGATGTTGGGGTTGGCGACCTTGGGGTAGAGGATCGGGTCGTCATCGATGACAACCTGGCTCATCGATGCCCCGCCCCGGGCCTCCGGGCCATAGACCTGCGTCTGGACCGCGAACTTGTTGTCATACATGACAGCGGCCCGGCCGATGATGACTGCAGAGAGGATGATGCCCTGGCCCCCGAACCCCGAGAACCTGACCTCGTGCCTCATGGTTTCACCCCGAGAGCCGGCCGGTTGCGGCGCATGAGTTCCCCGACAACGAACATATCTTCAGGAATCTGTTCGCCATTCTCGGTCATCCGGTCGTACTTGGCCTTGAGGAGCGAGTGGGCCCGGAGGTATTCCACGTGATCGGCTACCTGCCGGAACTTGTTGCGGCGCCCGAACGCGGTCGGGCACTGGACGAGCGCCTCGATGAACGAGAAGCCCGGGGTCTCGAGGCCGGCTTTCACCGCTTTCTCCAGTTCTTTTACGTGGTACGAGGTCCAGCGGGAGACATAGTTGGCCCCGGCAGCTATTGCCAGTTCGCAGAGATCGAACGGGATCTCGGCGCACCCGTACGGGGTGGTCGAGGAGAGGCAGCCTTTCGGGGTGGTCGGGCTTCCCTGCCCGCCGGTCATGCCATAGATCTGGTTGTTCATGCAGACCACCGTGAGGTTGATGTTGCGCCGGCAGGCGTGGATGAAATGGTTGCCGCCAATGGCTGCCAGGTCGCCGTCGCCGGTGAAGACCACGACATTGAGATTCGGGTTTGCCATCTTCACCCCGGTGGCGAACGGGAGGGCCCGGCCATGCGTGGTGTGGAGCGAGTCGGTGAGGATGTAGCCGGGGGCCCGCGAAGAGCAGCCGATACCGGAGACAAAGACCGTCTCCTCTTTCTTCCAGCCCATCTGGTCGATGGCGGCAAGAGTGCAGTTGATGATAGTCCCGTTCCCGCAGCCTGCACAGTAAATGTGGGGGAGCCGGTCCTCTCGGTACCAGTCCTCGAAACTCATCGGTGCGCCTCCAGGGCAGCGGTGAGATCTGCGGGCGTGTGGAGTTCGCCGCCCAGCTTGGGGATGCTGATGACCGGTACCCGGACGTGCCGTTCGATCTCGCGGGCGATCTGGCCGAGGTTCATCTCGGGCACGAAGAACGCTTTCGCATTTTTAAATTCCGCGAGCGCTTTCTCGGGGAACGGCCAGACCGTGCGGATCCGGAGGAACCCGATATCCGGGTCTTTCCGGTCATGCATCACCTGCTGGACGGTCCGGACCGGACCGCCGTACGCGACAAAGACTCTGGTTGCGCCGGGATTGACGACATCGTAGTCCGCCATCTCGTGGCGGGCGTTCTCGATCTTGTCCACGAGCCGCCGGACCAGGGCCGCATGCAGTGCCGGGTTCGTTGCGCTCGGGTAGCCCCGCTCATCGTGGGTCAGGCCGGTGACATGGACATGGTGCCCGGTGCCGAACTGCCCGAAGCCCGGGATGAGATCGGCATCCGCTCTGAACGGCAGGGCCCCGGCCGCGAGCGGTTTTCGCTCAATGCGTTCGACCTTGTCGGGAACGAGGATCTTCTCCCGCATGTGCCCCACGGTTTCGTCGGCCATCAGGAAGACCGGGACGCGGTACTTGTCCGCGAGGTTGAACGCCTTAACGGTCAGCTCAAACATCTCCTGAACAGTTGCCGGGCAGAGGGCGATGATTGCGTAATCGCCGTGCGAGCCGAACCGGGCCTGCATCATGTCCCCCTGGGCCGACATGGTGGGCTGGCCGGTGGAGGGGCCGCCCCGCTGGACATTGACGACAACGCAGGGCGTCTCGGTCATGGCGGCAAACCCGATGTTCTCCATCATTAAGGAGAATCCGGGCCCGCTCGTTGCGGTCATGGCCCGGGCGCCGGTCCAGGAAGCCCCGATGATCGAGGCCATGGACGCGATCTCGTCCTCCATCTGGATGAACACGCCGCCCTTCTTGGGCAGTTTTACTGCCATGTGCTCGGCGACTTCCGTTGAGGGGGTGATCGGGTAGCCGCCGAAAAAGTTGCAGCCCGCAGCAAGCGCCCCTTCGGCACAGGCCGTGTTTCCCTGCCAGAATTCAAGTCTCGTCAATATTCAATCGCCACCTTGTGGAGTTCATAGGGTTTCTCTTCGTCCCAGTGAATTGCCTGGTCGGGGCAGGTGAGCTGGCAGACTCCGCAGAGCTGCCTGCCGTAAAGGTGCCGGAGCCGGCAGTTGGTGCAGCGCTCGGGCCGGTCCAGTTCGGGCACCACAATCCCCCGGCGGTTGGGTTTTTTCCCCTCCCTGAAAATCTTGTACGGGCAGACTTTTGTACAGAGATTGCAGCCCTTGCACCGGGTCTCGTCGATGGCGAGTTTCATGTGTGGCAGTCCTTATGTATCGTATTATGTATTCATGGGCAGTTACAAAAAACCTCTTCTTTGGACACTACCGGCCGGGGCAGGGCTTTTTTGTATAATTCTTAAATGCATCTTCTGCATTTTTCCGGGCAGCATCGAAGATATCGCTGCCATGCGAGTCGATGCCGACAACAAGCGGCAGCCGGTCCAGCCGGATTGCCCAGACCGCCTCGGCCATTCCCAGGTCTTCGTAAAAGACTCCCTCCAGGGTCATGTGCGAGGAGGCGAGCGCTGCACACCCGCCGGTGAACGCGAAGTACACGCCCCTTTCCCGGAGCTGTTCCCGCACCGTTCTTCCCATTCCCCCTTTCCCGATGAGGCCCCGCACGCCTTTGTCGATCAGGAACCCGGAGAGTTCGTTCATCCGGGCGGAAGTTGTTGGACCGGCTGCGATGACCCGGTTGTCCGCAATGACCGGGCCGCAGTGGTAGATGACCGCTCCTTTGGGATCGAACGGGATCCCCTGCTCCTGCATCCGGAGATGAGCCTCGTCGCGGGCCGTGTAGACAATGCCCGAGAGCTCGACCTGATCGCCGGCCCGCAGCGAAAGGACTTCTTCGCCAAGCGGGGTTGTGAGCGGAACGGGTGCTGTGCTCATACCCGCACCTCGACCGTCACGTGCCGGTTCGCCCAGCACTGGATGTTGACGGCAACCGGCAGCGATGCCGTGTGGCAGCCGGCTGTCTTCACTTTGACCGCAAGGGCCGTGAAGTCCCCGCCAAGACCCATAGGCCCGATCCCGAGCCGGTTGACGGCGCAGAGGATTTCCTGTTCGAGACCGGTCATTATATCGACCGGTTCAAGGAGGGCTTCTTTTGCAAGCGCTGCTGCGCCATCGAACGTGCCGCCAATTCCGACACCGATGATGAGCGGGGGGCAGGGACGGGAACCGGCCAGGTACACGGTCTCGACCACGAACTTCTCGATCTGGTCTTTCTGGGAAGGAAGCAGCATTGCGATCCGCGACATGTTCTCGGCCCCGGCGCCCTTGGGCAGAACGGTAACCGTGAATTTCGGGCCGGGCCTCACGTGGATTGCCGGCATCCCCTCGCCGGTGTTGTCATTCGAATTATGACGGGTGAGGGGATCGACCACGTTGGGCCGGAGCGGAACTTCTTTTACAGCCCTGCGGACGCCTGCGGCCACGGCATCGTACAGATCCTGCGTGAGCGGGATGTGCGGCGGGATTGTCAGGTAAATGACCGGGACACCGGTATCCTGGCACATCGGCACGCCGAGTTCCCCTGCGGTCTTGATGTTCCTCAGGATATTGGCAAACTCGCCCCGGGCAACCGGGTTTGTCTCGGTGCGGGCTGCATCCCCGATCACTTTCAAAACGTCCAGCGGGAGGCGGATGACTGCTTCCCGGTAGGCCCGGAACGTTGCGTCGGCAAGGGCCGCATGGATGGAGGCGGGGTCCGGTGTCTGCATACAAATATACTGGGGGGACGGGGTAGATATAGCGATTGCTGAATGCCCGCTCATTACGATGACCCGGATGTTCGCTCACCGGCGCACGGAATAAAAAAAATCATTACATATAACGGGAATCATACTTTTACGGCAGGATAAAAATGGCATTGGTATAATCACGGGGCCCGGGATTCCTGGATTTCCCGAACATCAGGAAATCTTTTGATATGGATTGCTTGTACAATTCGACAATCTTATAGGCCTGCATGAGAAGAGTAACATGAATCGAGGTGTACGGAGAAACAGATGAAGCCCGTATCATGGAATACATTTTCTGCCCGGCTCGTTCTTGCCATGATCGGCCTGTCGCTTCTGGCAAGTTTTGCCGCCGGCATCGATACTGTTGAAGATGCGACTCCCGATGAAAATGCGGGAAATGTTCACCAGCTGGGCATTGGAGCACTCTTCTTCAATAAGTGCCTGCATATCTGTTCGTTCTATTACAGTATCTGCCTGACGAATAATCCGTACAAATCCCCTCCCCGCGATCTCTTCTGCCGGAAGGATCTGGTTGCGTGTAATTCCACCTGCGTGGAATCTCATACGGTTCCTCCATAATTAAGGTATGAGTAATTTCCGAAATCTTCCAATTTATATTTGCAGATTGCTCACTGGCTCGATGTTCCCGGGATCCTTGTGAGAAGATGACCGTAGCAGAAGAAGAGTTCTCTCTTTTTGAATCCGGGATCCGTTCGCCTTGAAGAGAATGCAAAAATGAGAGAGTGTGTGCATTTTTAATTCGTTTGCAGAATACGAAAAATTTCGATTCATGCTCGCGGAGCAGTACCTCATCTCCCCATATTACCAATCTCCAAATCTCTTAATCCTCAAATCCCCCGGCGCGTTTCCCGCCCCCTTTCCGCAAAAATACCCATGCAAAATCGTTTCAATTTCTTCAAAGGGACAAAGCGTATATCCCGGCACCAGGATAACATGAATATGTGGCAAAAACCACAATCAACGAAAAATAACTGAAAAAGGAAGTGATAACCATGTCAAATAAGGAAAAGAAGGTAGTTGCTCCCGCAGCAAAGACTGCACCCGCAGTAGTGCAGACCGAGGGCAAGAAATCCCACGGAAAGAGAGCATAAGCCCATTTTCATTTCACATTTTTTTGTGGTATTCTTTTTTCATAAAGATAATTTTCATCCGGGCCGGCCGTGCGAGCGAGATGTTGCACGGGGAGGGCGTTTGCTGGCAGATTAAGAAAAAAGACTGACATCATCGGTGTCGGGGATGGCGGGTTTTCCTGGTTACATCAAACCGGTAATTCTTATTTCCCCGTCCCCTGTGCCGCAAGACGTTCTTTGTGCATCGCAACCGCGCTTTTAAGTTTCTTCTCCAGCACTTCGCGGGGCGGGAGTTCAGTGAGATACTCGGCAACGCGGATGCTGCTTGCTTCGAGTTCGAGGAGTTCTACATGTTCCGCAGAAGACCCCGCACAGAGGACAAGCCCGATAGGCGCTTCTTCGCCCGGCTGACGATCGTACTTGTCCAGCCAGCGCAGGTAGAGTTCGATCTGCCCCTTGTCCGCTGCCTTAAACTTCCCCAGCTTGAGATCGATCACGACAAGCCTGTGAAGTTTCCGGTGATAGAAGAGCAGATCAATGTAGTAATCCTCACCATCCACCGTGATCCTTTTTTGCCGTGCGACAAATGAGAAATCCGTACCGAGTTCGAGGATGAAACGCTCCAGATCCCGGAGAATGGAATTCTCCAGATCTTTTTCTGAAAATGTATCGGACAACCCGAGGAATTCCAGGAAGTACGGGCTCTTGAAGACAAGGTCCGGTGTTATCCGGTCTTCATCACGGAGTGCGGCAAGTTCTTTTCGGGCAAGTTCTTCCGGTTTCTTAGAGAGGGCGGTACGTTCGAATAACATCCCCTGGATTTTTGCCTGCAGGGTTCGGATGCTCCAGCGTTCGAGCCGGCACATCTCGGTGTAGAATTCCCGGGCGAGCGGATCATCGATATAGATGATATTCCGGAAATGTGACCAGCTCAATTGTCTACACAGTGTGTAGATAATCTTCCGGTCAGGAAAAGTCTCTGCGAAATGGATCATATGAAACAGGTTTGCCCTCGTAAATCCGGCTCCATAGCGCATGGTCAGCTGATCTGATAATCCCTTGACAACCTGTTTACCATATGCTGCACGTTCATCCTTAAGGATCTCTTTTCGGATGCGCTCACCGATATCCCAGTAAAGAAGGACCATTTCAGCATTCACGCCTACTGCAACCCGGATCCGGGCAGAATCGATGAGTGACTGGAGATCCCCGAGCAAAGCCGGTGCTATCGATACAGGTTCGAAATCCTGTGTCACCGTATCACCTTCACCGGTCTTTTTCTTCAGTTTCTTTCCTGTTCGCTTCATCAGACTCCCTCGGATTTGGAATCTCTTAAGATTCCAGGTGATCCGATCTTGGTGAATCCACTGATAAAGGAGCGGCACGCGGAGTGTGAAAATGACATATATTTAATGGAGAAGTAATCTCGTCCGGATTTGCCGTCTCATCAATGGGGCAGGCCCGCAGCTCGTAAGATTGGTGCAGACCTCAAGAGAATCCTCATCCGTTTCTACCACAGTCCCGACAGCATTGAGGAGGTCCAGCAGCAGGCCCTTGTCTTCCGGCCGTACGCCCCGGTCCCACACAACCAGCGAGATGCCGACGTGCTGCTCGGAAGTCAGGTTCGGGATGAGACGGACGCACCGGACCGCATCACCGTCCCACTCGCTGAGATTTACCATGCTCACGCAAGAGGCAACGCTCGAATTGTTCCGGGACTGTGCAGAACAAACTGCACCGGGCGATTACCGGTTTCACCGCTGCGGAACTCATAACAGAACCGGGCTGATGCACCCCGGCCGGACAGGGGCCTGTTCACACGAAAAAGGATGAATGTGCAGAAAATACCTCCCCCATACTGCCACCGGTTGCATTGCAGGGACGATTCGCCGTTTTTCCGCCGGAAAAAGATCCCTTTTTTTACCCCCTCATGAGCTCAGTGAAATTTTCTCCCATAGCGGGCGCCGGCCAGGACTTCGGCTCCGGATATACTGCAGGTTGCAGGGTTTTTTGCGCTTTTTCTCTGCCCGCTAAATTGCACGGTTTTTTCCTGATTAAAAGGGTTGTTTTGGGAAAATATCCGTTTAAACGAAGAATCAAAAAAGTTGTTGGCACCATTTCCACTGCCGAATTTCCGGGTCGGGTCCTCCAAAAAACTCTCCGTCGGAGAAATAACCCGGCAGACTTACCGTCCCTGTGATGTGACTTCCCTGGTAAAGGATAAAGTATCCTGTCAGGGGTCCTTTTGGGGCATACGTGTTATCATGCCCGTCCGGCCCCCGCCAGCCATTCCCGTGCCATCGCCGCCGCCCGTTTCAGGTTCTGCCCCGGCAGTTCCCGGGGCGGCAGTCCGGGAAGGAAAAAATCCTGCACTAAAATAAAAACGAATACATATTTCCCCCTCAAAAATCCCCGGCAGAATCCGCATGCCGGTTCACCGTCTCTTCGCCCCTGCAATCGTTGCCCTTCTCGTACTCTTCATGCTCTCCTGCGGTTGTGGCGATTATGTCCCCAACCATGACGTGATCGTAATAAAACTCCACCCGGACGGCACACCGGCCTGGACCCGCACGCTCGATACCGGTTTTGACGATATCGCGGGGGCCATCATCGAATTACCGGGCGGCGACCTCGTGATTGCCGGGGGAAACGCGAGCCGGCGCTACGAGGCCCCGGTCCCGAAACTCACCCGGCTTTCCGGCAGCGGAGCGATCCTGTCAGAAACTCCCTGCCCGGCTATGGGCGGGGAACTCACCTCGCTTGCCCTGACAACGGACGGCAACCTGACGGCTGTATCCTACAACGGGGACGTGGCATTCTTTGACCGGGCCGGCAATCTCATGACCGTGGCCCCGACGGGATTGTCCGGGGTCTGGATGCTTGAGCCGGCACCGGATGGCGGGGTTGCTGTTGCAGGAATCATCTCGCAGCAGTACCCGGTCGGGTCCGTTGCATCGTACGATGCGAACGGGAGCCTGATTACAAGAGCGCCGTTCGCAAACGAGACCGTGGAGACCCCGGGGTGCCGCGAGACCGTCATCGGGGCCGGCGACCGGAAGATCCCGGTCACCGAATGCGTTGGGCCCGGCCGGTCGACAGAGCAGGGAGCTGTCGCGGTCCTTGACCGGAACGGGACCCTTGCCTGGCAGAAAGGGTACGGGGCGTACGGTTTTGCGAGCGCCTGGTCCATTGCGGCCGATGGCGGCGACGGGTACTACGTGGGCGGCTACGGGTCCGGCCCGGACGGGAGCGCCGGCCAGAGGCTCGCACTCCGCATTTCTTCGAATGGCTCAAAGCTCTGGGTTACAGAGCTTGGGCCGGTCTTCAGCTATTACCCGGCTCCCTGGATTGTCCGGCCGGGCAGTGTACAGGAGATCATCCCCGCGGGGTACGCCATGGGAAACAATTCGATCGGCACCCGGCCGGAGATCGTGATGTTCGGGAGCGATGGCAGGATTGCCGGCAGGCTCGGGATTTCCGGAAGCCGGATCCTTGTCCCCACGTCCGATGGAGGATTTTTTTCTGCAGGATTTCCGGCCGGCACCGGCAAAGAGGATTATACGGAGATGACCGGGACGGGAGGCGAAAAACTGCATGCCCTGAAATTCCGGGCGGACGGGAGCCGTGAGTGGGACCGGGTCGCGGGGGACGGTTCAGCGGATACAGTCGTTGCCATAATCCCTGCCCGGGACGGCGGGTACGTGATCCTGGCTGAGCGGCAGAACCGGTAGATGCAGATCTATCTTAATTATCCCCTCAGTGCGTGGACAATCCGAAATCCGAAACAGACAATCGGACGTGGATTTGATCACCCCGTCGTTCCACCCTCTTCGCCAGCCCCCCTTTACGATAAACGCCCGGACATCCGGTACATTTTAACCGCACGGTGAGCACACATTCCAAGTCCCGCGGTCGGAGGATAATTTTCAGGATCGCTCTTGTGAGATGCGGGGGAAAAAAGCCGGAAAGGCAGGTTCAGGGGATTTACCGGCCCCTTTGTTCACAAGGACCGGTTCGCACAATTCTTTGGGGATACGGGTTTTTACCCGGGCAAAAAAAATTATTTCTTTTCCGGTGGCAGGGCGTACTTCTTCCAGATCTGCTCGCGGTAAACGGGCCCGCTGTTGTACGTGCAGAAGGGGATCAGTTTGCCATCCGGTGTGGCATAGTGGATGCAGCAGCGCTGGACCCGCTCGATATCGTAATTGTACTTGTCCATGAAGTGCATGGTGCCGATGAAGAGGGCGTTCCAGTGGAACTCCCTGAGCGCATCGAAGTTCTGGCCGATCAAAGTCTTTCCGATCATCTTCCAGAACTCGGTCGTGTTCCCCTGCTCGCCCTTCTTGACGGAGCCGTGCATGTTCTTCACGCCTTCCAGGAGCGCCTTGTACTTGTTGAGGGTTCCGCCTTTCTTGAGGGTCTCGGCCATGTGCTCGATCGTCTCGAAGAAGGCATCCACGTCCACCATCCGGTTGACCGGGACGATGCCGCCATCTTCCTGGACAAAGACATAGGTTGCAGCGCCGCAGTGCTGGTGGGCCGTGAACCGGACCTGCGGCCGGCCGGTATATGCTTCAACAAGATCCGAGAACGGAAGCACGCAGGGCACCGGGTAGAAGTCGTCCTTTTTCAGAACGCCTGGCATCTGGTTCTCGATCTCGCCAAGCACATCGGGAATCGTGATCCGGGATTTCTGGAGATCGTCATCGCTTGCAGCGCCGGTGAATGCAACCGGCTGGAAATTCACGCCCCGGATTACCGCGATGTTCTCGATGGCGAACCGGATGATATCCCCGAGCTCGTGGTCGTTCCTGCCCCGGATCACGGTCGGGACGAGCACGAGGCCCAGGCCTATCTTCTTGAAATTCTCGATTGCTTTTAAGTGAATTTTCAGAAACGGGTTCGTGGCAGCGGATACCCCGTCGAAGTGGAGGTAGGCGGTGTTGAGGCCTGCATCTTTCAGCTGCTGGAGAAACTCCGGCTCCTTTGCGATTCTCACGCCGTTGGTTGCGATCTGCACCTGGGGAAAGCCCATGGCTTTGGCCTTCCTGATGATCTCGGGCAGGTCGTCCCGCATGGTGGGCTCGCCACCCGAGAACTGGACTGCCGGGGCAGGGACCGGTTTTTCATCCCGGAGCACCTGGAGCATCGCGACCACCTGGTCAAAGCTCGGCTCATACACAAATCCGCAGGCCCGGGCATTGGCAAAACAGAAGTCGCAGTCCAGGTTGCAGCGGTTTGTCAGATCGACATTGGCAAGGAGGGTCCCGGAGTGATGGTTGTTACACAATCCGCAGGCCGTTGGGCAACTATTCAGAGGAGCATCCGGATTCTGAGGGTTGGCGACGCCATTGCCTACGGCATCGTACTCTTCGAACCGATGATACATCCGAGCATCTGACCAGTACAGGTGCCGGAATGTTCCGTGCTCCGGACAGGTCCGTTTCAGCCAGATCTTCCCCTCTTCCTCTACAATTTCCGCATCCAATACGGAATTGCACGTTGGGCAAAGACCCCGTGTCTTTTTTATCAGCATTGATGTCCACCCGTTGAAGATTATCAAATACTTTTTGGTTGTTGAGTAACCTTAATGTTTTTGACTGCTCTTTATTAGAGGTATCGGAGTGCTACATTATTAGTGCTGACTTCTTCATAATACCATTGCTATCGGCCATCTGGATCATGCTTCCGGCGTATATTCCCAATCCGTTTGCTGCATTGTTCGGTGGGGGACTGCCGATCGATCTCAAGAAAAATTATTCTGACGGGCGCCGATTTTTTGGCGATGGCAAAACCTACCGGGGTCTCATAGCAGGGATCCTTGCAGGTATCATCATTGGTGTTATCCAGATGTATCTCCAGGGGATCTTCAATCTCACATATCTCCCCCAGCAGACGTACCTCTCGGTGACCCTGCTTGCAATTGGTGCACTCCTGGGCGACCTGTGCAAGAGTTTCTTCAAGCGGAGGCTGGGAAAGGACCGGGGGTCCAAGTGGCCGGTGGCCGACCAGTACGATCTCGTGATCGGGGCGTTTGTCCTGCTGCTCATCGTTGATCCATCCTGGCTCTTCTCCCAGGTCACCCTGGCAGCATTTGTCGTGATCCTGATCCTCACGCCCATTCTCCACCGGGCAACCAATATCATCGGATATCTTATCAAAGTCAAGGAGGTTCCATGGTGAACAATCTTTTAGCCGATATGCTCGTCTCGTACAAAGCCATTGAATTTGGCGACTTCACGCTCGCTTCCGGTAAAAAAAGCCCATATTATATTGATGTGAAAACCGCTGTGACCAATCCCGATCTCCTCTCGGCCATTGCCCGGGCGGTAAAAGATTCCCACAAGTTCGATATCATTGCCGGCGTTGCAGTCGGCGGGGTCTCTCTTGCCGTGGCAACGGCGCTTGCAGCCGGCAAGCCCTATGCCATCATCCGCTCTTCTGAGAAGGACCATGGCAAAAAAGAGATGATCATAGGTAAAGTGAAGGATAAGGATGTCCTTCTCATCGAGGATGTCACGACATCGGGCGGTTCGGCCCTGTACGGGATCAATACCCTGCGGGCAGCCGGTGCCCGGGCGGTCCGGGTCATCACCGTTGTTGATCGCGAGCAGGGAGCTGCTGCAATGCTCAAAGACCATGGCGTTGAACTCATCCCACTCGTGAAAGTGAGCGAGCTTTTAAAACAGTAAGGACTTTTTAATCCGGGCGTACAATAGGAAGGATTATGAAAATACTTGTTGTGGGCGGGGGAGGTAGGGAGCATGCGATCGCCGCGGCCCTTGCCCGCAACCCGGAAACCGAGATAGTCTCGGTGATGGCCCGAAAGAATCCCGGCATTGCAGCGCTTGCAAAGAAGACCCTGCTTGCAAAGGAGACGGACACCGCCCGCGTTGTGGCGTTTGCCCGTGAGACCGGTGCTGACTGTGCATTCATCGGCCCGGAATCGCCTCTTGAGGCCGGAGTTGTTGACGAACTCGAAGCAGCCGGGATTGCAGCAATCGGCCCGACCCGGGCCGCGGCCCGGCTCGAGACGGACAAGGGATTCTGCCGCGAGATGATGAACCGGCACATGATCAAGGGGTGCCCCCTGTACCGGGTCTTCCATTCCATGGAGGATGCGGTTTCCTTCATCGAGAGCTACGATGGCGACCTCGTTGTCAAGCCCATCGGCCTGACCGGGGGAAAAGGCGTCCGCATCATGGGAGAGCAGGTGGACCGGGCCGGTGCCATTTCGTATGTCCGGTCCCTCAATGGCGAAGCCGTGATCGAGGAACGGCTCCTGGGCGAGGAGTTCACCCTCCAGGCCTTTGTCGATGGCAATCACCTGGTCCCCATGCCGCTGGTCCAGGATCACAAGCGGGCGCATGAAGGCGACACCGGGCCCAACACCGGGGGCATGGGTTCCTACTCCCTGCCGGATCACATGCTGCCGTTCGTAACGAAACCCGATTATTCCCATGCCCTCGACATCATGAAGGAAGTTGTCGCGGCGATGGGAAGGACCGGCCAGCCGTACAAGGGGATCCTCTACGGCCAGTTCATGAATACCGCGGATGGCCCCAAGGTAATTGAGTTCAATGCCCGGTTCGGCGATCCCGAGGCCATGAACGTCCTCTCGCTCCTGACGTCCGATCTCTCCGAGATCGTCTGCCATATTGCGGAAGGTTCGCTTGCGAAGTCCCAGGTCACGTTCGCACCAAAGGCAACGGTCTGCAAGTATCTCGTGCCGGAGGGATATCCCGATGCCCCCCATGCCGGAGAAACCATAACTCTTGGTAAGGATTCCGAAGCCCTTCTCTATTACGCAAATGTTGAACAGAAGGGCGGGCAGCTGGTGACCCAGTCTTCCCGGACTCTCGCGTACGTGGGAATGGGCGACACGCTCGAAGCTGCCGAGCAGTCTGCTGAAAAGGCCGCCTCTTCGGTGAAAGGGCGCGTGTTTTACCGGCGGGACATCGGCACCCGTGCCCTGCTCGACCGGCGGGTCGCCCACATGAAGGAGCTACGATGAAGAAGGATTTTATCTCCATTCTCGATATCAACGAGCTGGAACTCGAACAACTGCTCTCGGAAGCACACCAGTTGAAACGGCAGAAGAAAGCAGGAACAACCCACCTGCTCCTGGCCGGAAAGACCCTTGCCATGATCTTTGAGAAGTCCTCGACCCGGACCCATATCTCGTTCGAAGTCGGGATGAACGAGCTCGGCGGCCACGCGCTCTTTCTCAATGCCCGCGATATGCAGATCCGGAGAGGAGAAGAGATCCGGGACACCGCACGGGCGGCCTCCCGGTACGTTTCCGCCATGATGATCCGGGCGTACAAGCACAGCACGATTGAGGAGTATGCAAAATATGCAACCATTCCCGTCATCAACGGCCTGTCCGACCTGGAACACCCCTGCCAGCTCTTGGCCGATATCATGACCATGCAGGAGCATTTCGGCTCAACCGAGGAGCTCAGGGTTGCCTGGGTGGGGGACGGGAACAATGTCTGCAATTCGCTTATCCTCTCAACCGTCCTCACCGGTCTCCATGTGACGGTTTCAACGCCAAAAGGATACGAGCCACCGGAGGAGATTGTTGCAAAAGCCCGCTCGCTCGGAGGCAACGTGACCCTGGTCCGAGAGCCCGGGCTCGCAGTCAAAGATGCCCAGGTGATCGTGACGGATACCTGGATCTCGATGGGGGACGAGGGCGAGAAGGAGGAGCGGATGAAGATCTTCAGGAATTACACGGTCGATGCCCCGCTCATGAAGCACGCGTCGCCCGATGCCCGCGTGCTCCACTGCCTGCCGGCCCATCGCGGGGAGGAGATCTCGGACGAAGTCATGGAAGGCGGCCAGAGTCTTGTCTGGGACGAGGCCGAGAACCGGCTCCATGCCCAGAAAGCCCTGCTTGTACGCCTCCTGAAGAACAGGCCCCCGCAATAAGCGGGAAAAAAAGATCTTTTTTAATTGGCAAATTCTTTGAGTTGCTCGAGCAGGTATTTTTCCACCTGCTGCATCACGTCGAGTTTGCCCCGGAACGCGAGAAGCTCCCGCTCATCGCCATCCATGTTCGCAATCTGGATCTTCTCCATCCGCTCGACCACCTTCACGTCAAACTTGGTGGAGATCTCAATGATCAGTTTACGGGGAACTCCCGGGGGGATCACGATATCATAGAGTTTCTCGTCATCAGTCATAGTACAGACTCTCCCGCGAACGGTTATTTACCTATCTTTATGCGCTGGCTCATGATACATTTCCCGCCCCGCACGCCGCCGATGGGATTTTTGGGCTTCCCGAGCGAGTTCATGCACCGGCCCATGAGGGCTGCGCCCCGCGCAAGGCCGTCATCGACAAAGACCACGTGATCCACGGGATTGTCGAAGAGGTTGCGCTTGATGATTCCTTCCAGGATAAAGTCGGGTTTCCTTCCGGAAATCGCGGCCCTGCCGGTGAACCCTATCGAGGCATTCTTCGGGACCAGGTTCTTCTCCACCGCCACATCGATCAGCCGCAGGGCCATCAGGGAGCAGACCCGGTCGATCACGTCATTCAGGGTGGAGAGACCATGGTTTTTATGGATCTCGGCCCCGATGGCAAGCAGTTTGTCCATATCGCTGCTGTTGGTGCCGCAGTCGCACCCGATCATGGCTATGCCGGACTCCTCGGCAAGCTTTGCATTCACCGGCACCCTGCCGAACCGGTCCCGCTCGGGCGGGACTATCCGGATATCGATGTGCTCGTGGCAGCGTTTCACATAGTCCTCGACAACAGTGCGGCTTCCCCCGGAAAAAAGGCCGCCCGTTACACTGTGCTCGCCAAAGATGTCAAGAGCCGTCCCCGTCCTTTGCTGGACAAGCCCCGTCCCCCGGACTATTGCATCAGGAATGGCACCGGCGAGCCCGCAGAAGTTTCCCACGGTCTTTGCAAACGGGTTGGGATTATTTGGATCAACATCGCTCGTTATCCGCCCGTCAAGGGTGGTCCCGAAATCAATCGAGATACAGGGGTTCCGGAAATCCACGGGAGTCCATTTCGCGCCTTCCTTGATGCCGGCCATGGCCAGTTCGCCTTCCATCTCGTTTGCCACCATCTCGACCCCGGTCGAGCCGACCGGCGGGAGAACCCCGGCAACTGCGCCGACAAAGACCACCTTGTCGGCAAAACTGAACTCCTGGAGTTTTTCCGATAGGTTTGCCTTCGACATGGGGGGCGTCATCTTCCGTGGCGGGACTCCTGCATTGAGACACCCGTTTGCAAGCGCGATCACAAAATCCCCCACCTGGTCCGGGGATTCCATCTCGGCAACCACGCCCGTGCTCCGGACAACGAAATCGAGATCCGTCTGGATGCTGAGGTGCGCCTCCTCGTGGCACCGGATCAGGGTGTCCCGGACAAGCTCCGTGACTGCTTCCCGGGTGAGCTCCGTCCCATCGAGTGTTGCGCCAAAGATTGTCTCGCCGGGTTTGGGAGGCCGGATATCCCTGCTCATGCTCACGGTCTTGTTGATCACATACGACATTCCCGTTTCAAGGCTCACGCCGGTCAGGATACATTTCGTTGTGGTGTTTCCCATCTCGACCGATGCAACAATGAAATACGGCTTGTTCTTGTATTCCGGGATCTGCATCCCGGCACCATGGGTTATTGACGGTGGCGGCGGGCTCTCCACGATGTACGGCTTGGGTTTTGTGAATCGGGAAAAAAAACTGGCGCACATATACTACCCGATTCTCTCTTTTCAATCCTTATAAGTTTCTGTTTTTACGTGATCGTTCCGGCGGGAAAATCGTGGTATGGGTGGGCAGTGGCTGATCGTTCCCTCCGGTGCCGGGTTTGTGACTGCTCCTGCAAAACCTGGCCAGAAAAAAATGGTTACTTCTTCTTTCTCTGCATCTGCCGGACAAGGCGGGCCTGGATGCCGAAATACTGGGATACGCCGATCGCATGGCACTGGTCGATGGACGCACTGTCAAAGGAGACAAGGTCGTTTGAATAGATCGCATTCGGGGACGAACGGCCGAGAACACGGACGCTGCCTTTGTAGAGTTCGAGATCAACGGAACCGTTCACCCGTTTCTGGGTGGTCTCGATGAACGCGTTCAGGGCCGCATACAGCGGCTCGTACACAAGCCCCTTGTAAGCCAGCTCCGACCACTTGTCGTCCACTCCCCGCTTGAAGACCAGTTCCTGCCGGGTGAGCGTCAGGGCTTCGAGATCCCGGTGGGCCGTCAGAATGACGGTTGCCGCCGGGTGCTCGTAATTCTCGCGTGCCTTGAGGCCGAGGATACGGTCCTCGATCATATCGTTTCTGCCGATACCATGGCTGCCGGCAAGGACGTTGAGTTTCTGGATGAGTTCGTATCCCCCGAGTTTCTTGCCATTCAGCGAGACCGGGATACCTTCCGCAAAGCTAATCGTAAGCTTCTCCGGCTTGTCCTTTGCTTTCAGTGGCGAAACGGTCCAGAGGTAGATCTCTTCGGGAGGATGGTACGCGGGGTCTTCGAGCTGTCCCCCTTCGATACTCCGGCTCCAGCAGTTCTCGTCCATGCTCCAGGGCTTGTCCTTCTTGACCGGCACCGGGATCTTGTGCTTTTTGGCATAATCGATCTCCCAGTCCCGGGTGAGATTGAGTTCCCGGATGGGTGCAACCACTTCAAGACCGGCGCTCCGGATGATGAAATCGAACCTGAGCTGGTCATTGCCTTTTCCCGTGCAGCCGTGACCGATTGCGGTTGCATGTTCCTTCTGCGCAATCTTGACCACTTCTTCGGCAATCAGGGGGCGGGCAAGCGAGGTGCCCATGGGATACCCTTCGTAGGACCCGTTTGCACGGATGGCCGGGAAGATATGCTCTTTGACAAACTTCTGCCGGGCATCGATGGTGTAGTGCTTGTCTGCAAGTTTCTCGCCTTTTTTTGTCGCAACATCGATCTCCTCATCGCGCTGGCCTACGTTGACGGCAACGGTAACAACCCGGTCATAATCGTACCGCTCTTTCAACAAAGGAATACAGATGGAGGTGTCAAGACCCCCGGAATATGCAAGAACAATCGTGCCTTTTCCCATAATGGATGCTCCTCACAGATCGTGTCATAGTGTTTTGATGTTTTTCCCTTATAATGTAAGGGCATAACCGCGGAGATTATGGCCAATGTGAATCTGCCGTAGGCAGGATTTGCAAAACTGGAATCAAGAACTAAAAAAGGTGTTCAGGTTGAAATCCTGAACGATTATTTGGTAACGGTGATGATACCGTTCAGCTGGGGCTGGAGCGGTCCGGTGGTGTAATCATACATTCCGGGGTTGGCGAATGTAACGGTGACGGATCCGCTGGCCGGAATGATGCCGGTGGTTGCTCCGTTGAACCATGCTCCGTCAGTTGCGTCGGTTGCAATGACCGTGTGTGCATTGCGGGGGTCGGCATTGACCCAGACTACCTGCTGGCCGGCCTTGATGGTTGCAGAGGTGCCCGGAACGATCGTGTATGAGTCGGTGAACGTGATGGTTGCTCCGACGGTCGGGGTGGGAACTGCGGTCGGGGTTGCGGTTGCAGTGACGTTTGCAGTCTTGTTCTCAACAACAACAACGACAACTTTGGTCGGTACCGGGGTGGGTGCAACGGTTGTCGGGACCGGGGTTGGGACCGGTGTAGGAGTCGGGGTAGCTACTGGCGTTGCCGGCTGGGATGTGCATCCAGCAAGCAGAATCCCGATAAACAGGATCGCAAGAACAACAAGCAATTTCTTCATGCATCTTTTTTTGTTATTTCGGTATATAAGGATATTCAATTTTTTTGTGCACACTGGCCGGTTTACCGATCCACGGATCCAGTACGGATGCACAGAATAACCGGCAAAAAAGAGGGAATGAAGATCGGTTTACGCCGGAGTTATTTCAGGTAGTGGGCAATCGGCTCGATTGTGATCTTCTCCCGCTTGATGGCATCAATCGCAAGCGCTGCTGCCCGCGCCGCCTGCAGGGTGGTGATATAGGGGATCCCGAAGTCCACTGCCGCACGCATGATCTGGTAATGATCCTGGCGTGACTGCTTGTCCTGGGGGGTGTTGATGATGAGGCGGATCTCGCCATGCCGCATCATGTCGAGCACATTGGGGGAGCCTTCCTGCACTTTCCGGACAAGGTTCGCTTCGATTCCTGCCTCGTAGAGATAATCCACCGTCCCTTCCGTTCCGTAAAGGGTGAGCCCGAGGTCGCGGAGCTGCCGGGCAATGGGGATGACCTCCTCTTTCTGTTCGATGTTGACCGAGACAAAGACATTCCCCTTGAGCGGGAGTTCGTTGTCTGCGGATATGCAGGCCTTGTAGAACGCGAGCCCGAAATCGTAATCGATGCCCATGACCTCGCCCGTGCTCTTCATCTCGGGTCCGAGCATCGTGTCGACCCCGCTGAGCTTGTTGAACGGGAGGAGCACTTCCTTTACGGCAACGTGCTTTATCTCGCGCTCCCTGTACCCGAGATCCCGCAGTTTCCTGCCGACCATGACCTTGGCTGCGATCTTGGCCACCGGTATTCCGGTTGCCTTGGATACAAACGGCACCGTCCGGCTGGCCCGGGGATTGGCTTCGAGAATGTAGACCACGTTGTCCTTCACGGCCAGCTGGAGGTTGACAAGGCCGATTACACCAAGCCCGAGCGCAAGCTTCCGGGTGTATTCCCTGACGGTTGCGAGGATTGCAGGCGAGAGGGACTGGGTGGGGATGACACAGGCAGAGTCGCCCGAATGGATGCCGGCCTGCTCGATATGCTCCATGATCCCGCCGATTAGGACTTCATCGCCATCGCACACGGCGTCCACGTCCAGTTCGATCGCATTCTGGAGATAGGAGTCGATGAGGACCGGGTGATTCCTGCTGACCCGGACTGCCTCTTTCATGTAGGTTTCGAGCTCGTTCTCATTGTGGACGATCTCCATGGCCCTTCCTCCAAGGACATAGGAGGGCCGCACGAGGACCGGGTAGCCGATCTGTTCCGCTTTTGCCTTTGCCTCAGCCTCGGAATAGGCAGAGCTGTTGGGCGGGCAGGGAATATTGAGTTTCTTTAACAGGATGCTGAACCGGTCCCGGTCCTCGGCGATATCCATGGCATCGGGGGTTGTCCCGAGGATGCGGACTGGAATGCCCAGCCTTTTTATCTCGCCCTCTATCGGGACGGCAAGGTTGACGGCGTTCTGCCCGCCGAACTGGACCATGACGCCATAGTACCGGTCCTTCTTGAGGATGTTCATCACGTCCTCGAGCTGCATGGGTTCGAAGAAGAGGCGGTCGGAGGTATCGAAATCCGTGGAAACGGTTTCCGGGTTGTTGTTGACAATGTGGACTTCCACGCCCTCCTCTTCCCGCAGCGCCTGGACGGCATGGACGGTACAGTAGTCGAATTCAATTCCCTGTCCTATGCGGATGGGCCCGGATCCCAGGATCAAAACTTTTTTCGAGTCCGTTGGCACGATCTCGCATTCGGATTCATACGTGGAGTAGAAGTACGGCGTGTTGGCCGGGAACTCAGCGGCGCAGGTGTCGACCATCTTGTAGGAGGGTGCATGGACCAGCGCCTCAATCTCCTCCCGGCTCTTCCCGGTCAGCTGGCAGATCTCCGTGTTGGCAAAGCCATAGGTCTTTGCAAGGGTGATATCCGCCTGGGTGCGGGCAGGGCCGGCAAGGCGTTTTTCCAGTTCCACGATGTTCTTGATCTTCTCCAGGAAGAACGGGGTAATAGAGGTGAGCTGGACGATCTCTTCGAGTGTGAATCCCTGGCGGAAGGCATCGAAAAGGCAGTGGAACCGTTCGTCCGTTGGCCTTGAGAGGATCATCCGGATCTCGCTCGGGCTCGTGTGGGACCGGACATCGGTATCGAGCGATCGCCTGGCTTTCATGAAGGCTTCTTCGATATTCCTCCCGATTGCCATGACTTCGCCGGTACTTTTCATGGCGGTGGTGAGGGTCCGGTCGGCGCCCTTGAACTTGTCAAAGGGCCAGCGCGGGACCTTGACCACGATATAATCGATTGCAGGCTCGAACGATGCCGGCGTGCAGCCGGTCACGGTGTTGGTAATCTCGTCGAGGCGCAGGCCGATTGCAATCTTGGCGGCAACCCGGGCGATCGGGTAACCGGTGGCCTTGGATGCAAGCGCCGATGAGCGGGAGACCCGCGGGTTGACTTCGATGACCCGGTAGTCGCCGTTCCGGAATGCGAACTGGACATTGCAGCCGCCCTGGACGTCCAGGGCCCGGATGATCTTGATGGCGGCGCTGCGCATCATCTGGAACTCGTCGTCGCGCAGGGTGAGAATCGGGGCCACGACCACGCTCTCGCCGGTATGGACTCCCATGGGGTCCACGTTCTCCATGCCGCAGATGATGATGCAGGTATTGGACGAGTCGCGCATGACCTCGAACTCGATCTCTTTCCAGCCTAGAACGCTCTCCTCGATGAGGACCTGGTGGATGCGGGAACGCGAAAGCCCGAGTTCAACGGTCCGGTAGAGTTCCTCGCGGGTGCGGGCAATTCCGCCCCCAGCGCCCCCGAGGGTATATGCCGGCCGGACAACTGCCGGGAGGCCGATGGCAGTGATCGCCTCGTCGACCTGGCTGAGGCTTGTCACGATGATGCTCTTTGGAACCGGTTCGCCGATCTCGAGCATCAGGTTCCGGAATTTCTCCCGGTCTTCTCCTTTGTAGATTGCCTCAAGCGGCGTTCCGAGGATCTCCACATTTTTGAGGGCTCCCTTTTCCGCAAGTTCAGCGGTCATGTTCAGGCCGGTCTGGCCGCCCATGCCCGAGAGGATCCCGTCCGGCTTCTCCTTCTCGATGATCTTTGCAATGATATCGGCACGCAGCGGTTCGATGTACACCGCGTCTGCCATCTCCGGATCGGTCTGGATAGTTGCCGGGTTCGAGTTGACCAGTACTACTTTCACGCCCTCTTCGCGCATGGCGCGGCAGGCCTGGCTTCCGGAGAAGTCGAATTCTGCAGCCTGGCCGATCTGGATGGGGCCGGATCCGATGATCAGGACTTTCTTGATATGGCTTTTCTTCGGCATTATCCGAGCCTCCTGAAGAGCCCGTCAAAATAGTGACATTCGGTATCCAGGGGGCCGCCATGGGCTTCGGGATGGAACTGGACACAGTTGATCTTCAGGTCCTCGTTCTCGAATCCTTCGACCGTGCCATCGTTGGCATTGGAAAACGTGACCTCGCAGTCTTCCGGCAGCGAATCCCCGTCCACGGCAAACCCGTGGTTCTGGGTTGTGATGAAGATCCTGCCATCGGTGAATCGTACCGGCTGGTTGGCCCCCCGGTGACCGAACTTGAGCTTGTACGTATCCCCGCCAAGGGCGAGGGCCGAGATCTGGTTGCCCATGCAGATCCCGAAGATGGGGAGCTCGCCGATACATCTTCTGACGGTTTCGATGGTGCCGGTTGCGGCTTTGGGATCGCCCGGGCCGTTTGTGATGAAGAGGCAGTCGGGTTCGCAGGCGAAAATTTCATCGTGGGTGGCGTTGTGGGGGAAGATATAGAGATCGCCGTTTCTCTTGGCAAGGCTTGTTAAGATATTGGTCTTGAGGCCGAGATCGATGATGGCAACCCGTTTCCCTTTCCCGGGAATGCGGTAGGGGGCGGGGCAGGATACGGACGGGATTGGGGTTGATTCCGAGATCGAAGGGGTCTTCTTTGCGAGTTTTACTGCATATTCTCCGTCATCGCTGCCGACAACGAGCGCTGCCCGCATCGTTCCATGGACCCTGGTCTTGATGGTGAGGCTCCGGGTATCGACCCCGCAGATCCCGAGCAGTTTCTTCTGTTCGAAATAATCGCGAACCGTGGGTTTCACATCGGGGGCATCGCAGATCTCGCGGCAGACAGCCCCGAGGACCTTGGTGCTCTGGCTCTGCATGTTCTGCATATCAACGCCGTAATTCCCGATAGTCGGGAACGTGAACATCAGGATCTGCCCGAAATAACTGGGATCGCTGAGCGCCTCCATATAGCCGGTCATAAGGGTATTGAACACCAGTTCGCCGGAGCATTCGCCTTCCACACCAAACCCCTCCCCAACGACGTATTGACCGTCTTCAAGACCCAGAACCGCCTTCATGATTTCCATATGTAATGTGCCTGAATAGTTATTAACGATAGTGCAGGTACAAAACAGCCCCTTCCGGCCATCTATCCCGGGCGGTATTTTTCCCGGTCCGGACCGGTCATCAGCTGCCCGGTTGGATATGAATAAGAACGTGAACGGTCGATATTGAAATGTCAGTAAGTATCTATTGACGGTGTTTACCATGGGAACGTTAGGACGTAAAATTGTTGATACCGATGTCAAGGATCTCGTAAACCTTCTCAACAAGGCATTTTCCGACGAGTGGCTTGCCTACTACCAGTACTGGATCGGGTCGAAAATTGTCAAGGGACCCAACAAAGAGGCAGTTATTGCCGAGCTGACGCTCCACGCAACCGAGGAACTTGCACATGCAACACTCCTCACAACTCGGATCATCCAGCTGGGCGGTACACCGGTCACCAATCCCCAGCAGTGGTTCAAGCTCACCAACTGCGGGTACGAGGCCCCCGACGACCCGTTCATCGTAAAAGTCCTTGAGCAGAACATCAAGGGCGAACAGTGCGCAATCAAGACGTACAATGCTCTCATGAAAAAGACAAAGGACAAGGATCCGGTTACCTACAATATGCTCCTTACCATCCTCTCCCAGGAAGTGGAACACGAAGAGGATCTCCAGGCTCTGCTTGAGGATGTCGAGATCATCATGAAGAACAAGTAAGGAAAATCATCCTTTTTTTATCCTGTTTGCATCATCCCCTGTTTTAAATAGTATCTGCCGCAATCTCCTTCCGTAAGCAGAGTGTTGTGTTCTTATGGCAGTCGAGCATGTGAGTGGAAAGAGCAAGGGAACGGTTATGCTGTACGCGCTGTCCACCTGCGGATGGTGCAACAAAACCAAGGAACTGTTGCGGCAGATGGGCATTGAGTTCAGTTTCGTGTACGTCGACCTGCTTGAAGGCGCCGAGCAGGCCAGTACAATGGATGCTGTTGAGAGATGGAACCCGAGCGGTTCGTTCCCTACGCTTGTCATCAATGACAAGAGAGCGATTGTCGGCTTCCGCGAGCAGGAGATCCGGGAGGCTCTCTCCTGATGAACCCGCCCGGAATCAGCGACAGCGAAGTTGACCGGGTCTGGCAGATCCTCAGGAAGGAAGCCGCTGACGGGGGATATCATCTCAATCCCGATCCGGAGTTCACCAAGAACCTGGTCCGTGGTCTGTTGAAAAACGAACAGCGGTACGGCTACCGGGCCTGCCCCTGCCGGCTCGCATCCGGCAAAAAGGATGAGGACCTCGATATCATATGTCCCTGCGATTACCGGGATCCCGATATCAGTGCATACGGGGCCTGCTACTGTGCGCTCTATGTCAATGATGCCATAGCCGGTGGGGCAAAACAGGCAGCTCCCGTTCCCGAGCGGCGGCCTCCCCGTTCAGCCCGGAAACTGCAGACCGTTACAAAGACGATCTCCGTAACTCCGTCCACAGGTTTTTCCCTGCCGGTCTGGCGCTGCAAAGTCTGCGGGTACCTCTGCGCACGCGATCAGCCGCCGGAGATCTGCCCGATCTGCAAAGTAAAGAAAGACCGCTTCGAGCGGTTTGCATAACTCCTCTTTTTCTTGCGTGTTCAGGAACGAACCCTCAAATATTGGCCGGGATAACCCTAATGGTATGGCAGGTACCGTCCAGGTTGAAGTTGTCGGCCTCAAGATGTCTGAATGCTCCCCCTTTCCCTGCAATGAGAACCGCACCTGCGGGCTCGAAGGGTGTCTGTACTCGGGGATGCTCACCAATGCGTTCAATGAATTGCAGAACGTGCTCAAAGAGACTTATGGCGACCGGGTCTCTCTCAAACTTACGCTGCTCGATGACGGCGTACCCGATTACATACGGGCGATCGTTGAACAGGAGCGCCCGCCCATTCCGATGATCCTCGTCAACGGCCGGGTGACCAGGATCGGGCGCATAGCGCTCGACCGGATCAAGAACGAGATCGAGAAAGAACTCTGATTTTTGTATCCGGCCCCGCTCTGCTCCGGCGGGAGACGCTGCGCGCAGATCCCAAACGGTGCAAGCATTTTCCTGAATACTTGAAAATATGGGAAATTTTCCTGTTTTTTCATCCCGAGTTTCCTGTTTCCTGCATAAAATCTCAGAAAAACCGGTATTTCCGCTTCATTGGTCAGGTTAATATATATGGTTGGAACAATAACCGTGGTAAATCAACATCCCCCGATGATCTGAATGCCGGTATCTGAACAATCGTTATTTTTTCCCTCTGCCGCAGCCGCATGGCGTCTGCGGATCGCACTATCAGGCTCCGGCGGCAGGGCGGGATTACCGTACTGCGGCCAGGCTCTCGTGAACACGCTCAGCATTTTCCGGGGGCCTGACTGATATGGAAGCCGGTCTCTTCATCGCCGTACTGGTATTCCTCCTGCTTGGGACGTTCATTCCCCTTGCAGCAGCCGGCCGGGACCGTCGGGTTTTCCGGACCGCCTCCCTTGCCTGTACCATCGCCGCATCAGCACTCCTTGCAGCCATCTCGCTCGTCATCATTGTTTTCTCCCAGGAGATCTCCTGGATAGCCTACCAGCTGTTTTCGTTCTTCTCCATCTCGTTTGTCATCGATCGCCTTGCCGCGTTCTTCCTCCTGATCATTGCCCTTGTATCCCTCTGCGTTGCCCTTTATTCCGGGGAATATATCGAACACCTCGACGGGGGCTCGCGCCGGAACCTGCTCTGCGGCTGCACAAACCTCTTCATCCTTGCGATGGTACTTGTCGTGGCCTCGGCCAACACCCTTGGATTCCTCCTCTTCTGGGAACTGATGGCGGCAAGTTCCTTCCTCCTCGTCATGTACGAATACACCACACCCGAGACGAGGAAGGCCGGCATCTTCTATTTCGTGATGACCCAGCTCTCGACCCTCTTTGTCCTCCTCGGGATAATTGTGCTCGCGGTTGCTACCGGCACATCCGCGTTTACGCTCGTGCAGTCACCGGCTTCACCCCTCATCATGGCGGCATTTCTTGCGCTCTTTGTCGGGTTTGCGATAAAAGCCGGGATCATCCCGTTCCACAAGTGGCTTCCCTATGCCCACCCGGCAAGCCCTTCGCCGATCTCCGCCCTGATGTCCGGTGTCATGCTCAAGATTGCCGTGTACGGCCTGGTCCGTTTCCTCCTGGATGTCTTCCCGCCGAGTCTCTGGGTCGGCCTCCTCATCCTCGCAGCCGGTACGGCATCCGCAGTTCTTGGGATCATCTATGCTCTCAAGGAGCATGACATCAAGGCGATGCTCGCGTACAGCAGCATCGAGAATATCGGGATCATCTTCATCGGGATCGGCCTTTCTGTAATACTGACCTCGGTCAACCAGCCCCTCCTCGCCCAGGTAAGCCTGCTCGGGGCCCTCTTCCATGCGCTCAACCACGCCCTCTTCAAGAGCCTGCTCTTCCTCACCTCCGGTTCCGTTGTCCATGCAACGCACACGCGGGACATCGAGCACATGGGCGGCCTCTCTCATGTGATGCCCTGGACATCGGCCCTCTTCTTTGTGGGCGCCGTGGCAATGGCAGCTCTTCCCCCGCTGAACGGGTTTGCAAGCGAGATCCTCATTTACATCTCGTTCTTCTCATCAGTCTCGACAGTGGATCCCCTGCTCAAAGTGGTCATGTTCATCTGCCTCTCCCTCTTTGCCCTGACCAGCGCCCTCTCGGCAGCCTGTTCGGTGAAAGCCTTTGGATCGATCTTCCTTGCCATGCCCCGATCCGAAGAGAGCAGGAATGCCCGCGAAGTCCCGTTCCTGATGCTTGCCGGGCCAGCCATCCTTGCTGCTGCCTGTATTCTCCTCGGTCTCTTCGCGCTGCAGATCTTCCTGCTTGCAGGATTTTCCGTGCCGGAACCGGACATGCTCCTCATCGGAATACTTCTCCTGGTGATGACGGGCCTCACGTACCTGGCCCTCCATTTCACCGCGTCCCGGGAAGTCCGGGTGAGCGAAACCTGGGGCTGCGGTACGCTCTCGCAGCAACCCTCGACCGAGTACAGCGGCCACGGATTCTCGGAACCCATCGATATCATCTTCTCGGCTATCTACCGGACGCGGATGAAGAACGAGCGGACATTCTTTGACGAGAAGAACACGATCTTCCGGGAAGGCACTGCCGAGATCCGGCTCCTGAAACTTTTCGAGGAATACCTCTACCTGCCGGTCTCCCGGTTGTCGCTCCAGGCCGCGAAGGGAATCTCCCGGTTCCAGAACGGGTGTCTTGACACGTACCTTCTCTATGTCTTCTTTGCGGTGATAGCAGTCATCGTCTACCTGGGGTGGTTTGCATGAACGGGATGTTTATTCTCTACCTTGTACTGAACACTCTCGTTGTCCTCGCCCTTGCCCCGCTCTTCGTAAGCCTGATAAAGAAAGTGAAAGCGCGGACCCAGGGGAGGAGCGGCCCTTCGGTCTTCCAGACGTATTACTCTCTTGCAAAGCTGTTGAAAAAGGAAGTCATCTACTCCCCCAATTCGTCAAGAATTATGCGGGTCACGCCCATCCTCAACATCGCAGCGCTCCTTGTTGCAGCCCTCTTTGTCCCGCTCGTCTTCGTGCCCGAACCGATCGGGGGGATCGGGAACATCATCCTCTTCCTCTACCTCCTTGCCCTTGCCAAGTTCTTCATGGCTCTTGCCGGCCTCGATGCCGGCAGCTCCTTTGGCGGGATGGGCAGCTCCCGGGAGATGAGCATCTCGGCTATCATCGAGCCGACAACGATCATCGTCTTTGCCGCGCTTGTCTTTGTCTTCAGGTCCCTCAACATCTTCGACATGTTCTCGACATCTGCCGCTGCCGGGACCCTCACGACCCCGATCCTCATCCTCCTTGGGATCTCGCTCTTCATCATCCTCATAGTCGAGACCTCCCGCATCCCGGTCGACAACCCGGAGACGCATCTCGAACTGACCATGATCCACGAGGGGATGATCCTGGAACAGTCCGGCAGGAACCTGGCCCTCATGGAACTCTCGGCTGCAGTCAAACTGACCCTCCTCATGGCTCTCCTCCTCAACCTGATCGTCCCCTTCGGCCTGATGACTACGTTCACTCTTGCCGGCCTTCTCATTGCAACCGGGCTTTTCATTATCAAAGGCAGCATCCTTGCAGGAATCATCGGGCTCTTTGAGTCCTCGATGGCCAAGATGCGGTTCTTCCGGCTCCCGAGCCTCTTTGCCATGGCATTCTTCTTCTCGACGCTTATCATCATCATCGAGGTGTTCGCATGATCGAAACAGCCCTTGCGCAGGGATTCATCAAGATCCTCTTCGTTGTCGTCATCATCACTGCGGCCTACATCATCTCAACGCGCAACCTGCTCTCGCTCGTATCCGTGTACGCCCTCCAGTCCCTGACACTCGTCCTTGTCGCCCTTGCCCTCTACTCGATTGAGGATGCGCCGGTCCTGCTCGCGATTGCCGTTATCACGTTTGCAAGCAAGGTCATCATCATCCCCTACTTCATCGCAACCATCCAGGAGAAAGTCCGGATCCGCCGGGATATCGAGTTCCATTTCCTGAGCCCGACAACCTCCTTGATCATCTCGATGGGGCTGATGCTTGTCATCTACATCGCGTTCTCGAAGATCCTGGAAGGGACCCCGGCCCGGGGGAGTTTCCTCTTCTTCGGGGCGGTCCTTGGCATCTCGCTGATGCTCATGGGAATGCTCGTGACCTTCTCGCGCAAGCGGGCGATCACAAAAGTGCTCGGCTACCTGACCATGGAGAACGGCGTCCTGCTCTTTGGTATGTTCGTCACCGAGCTGCCCTTCATCATCGAGTTCTTGATCATCATCGACTTGATAATCGTTGTACTCCTGACAACCATCCTCACGGTCGGGATCGATTCCACGCTCGAGGACTACCATAAGAGACTCCACCGTTTCCACCTCTGGGAAGAGGAGGAGAGCCCATGATCCTGATCGCATTCATTGCCTGCACTGCCGCAGCACTCCTCCTGATCGCACTGAGTCACACCCCCAAGCGCATGAACCTGATCTGTACCGCTCAGGCCGTGCTCTTTGTGATCATTACGGTCTTCGTTCTCCTGTTCGAGGTTGTGCCGGTCTCCTCGTTTTTGGTCGGCAGCCAGTTTTTCTTTATCGATCACCTGGGGATCTTCGAGATCCTGATAACTGCCGTCATATTCAGCCTCGCAGCAGTCTATGCCCGGGGGTATGTTGACGGCCTTCTTGAGAGCGGGGAACTGGAGAAAGGGAGCCTGAAGCTCTTCTACGCGGCCTGGATCCTCCTCCTTCTCCTCATTGTCCTTGCCTTCTGTTCGGACAACCTGGCCCTCTTCTGGATCTTTGCCGAACTGACCACGATCACGTCCGCCATCCTCATTGCCACCCTGTCGGCGCGGGAGAATATCGATGCCGCGATCAAGTACATCTTCGTGGCCTCGGTTGCCATGCTCTTCTCGTTTGTCGGCCTCATCTTTCTCTTTGAGACCTCGCGAACGGTCCTGGGGCCGGGGAACGGGACCCTGAACTGGACCGGGCTCATGCAGCATGCATCCACGTTCCCGACCGGCATGATGGTGGCGGCATCGGCGCTCGTCTTCATCGGGTTTGCTGCAAAATCGGGTATCTTCCCGTTCCACACCTGGCTGCCCGAAGCCCATGCAAAAGCCCCGTCCGCGGTCAGCGCAATCCTGTCCGGTGTCCTCCTCAACGTGGGTATTTACGGGATCCTCCGCATGGCGGCACTTGTCCACCAGAACGCGGCGATTGCAACGATTGCGCCGCTCATCGGCCTTTTCGGTGTCCTGACGATCGGGATCGCGGCTTTCTCTATGCTCCCGCAGAAGAACCTAAAGAAGCTCATCGCATTCTCAAGCGTCGAGAACATGGGTATCCTGCTCATCGGCATTGCGGTCGGGACGCCTCTTGCGATCTTCTGGGTACTCTTCCACATCCTGGCCCACTCCCTGACAAAAGCCTCGCTCTTCCTGTCGGCAGGTATCCTCCACCGCCAGTACCGCAGCCATCTCTCGAGCGATGCGCTTGACGAGATCCGGGATGTCTTCCGGCTCCAGCCCCTTGCAGCCTGGGGCATCATCATCGGCGGGCTTGCTATCATCGGCATGCCGCCGTTCCCTGTCTTCTGGTCCAAGCTCTTCATCCTGCTGGGTCTCGGTGCTGTCTCGCCCATTGTCCTTGCCCTCGTGCTCGTACTTCTCTTCATCGCAGCGGTGGGGCTTGGCTATTTCGTGATTGTTGCCTTTACGCAGGTGACGCCCCCGGGCCAGAGCCCGGACATCGAGCAGTACCCGACACCTGCAGGCATGAAGGCGCCCATTGTCATTCTCTTATGTCTGATCCTCATCCTCGGCCTGGTCTTCACATCCGGGGAGATTTCTTTCTTCAATGAGATCGTTTCGGAGTTGAGATTCTGATGACTGCAAGGACTGATGCCGGATTTATTGCTGCCCGGGAGATGGCAAGCTGTATCAGCGATCCCTCCCGGATTGTCAGCGGATGCAGCGGGGAATGCTATGTCTCCGTATCAGAAGGGGAGTTTGAGTCCGTTGTCTCGTTCCTCTCGGCAGGCAAGTGCGTCCTGTCGGGTCTCTTCTGCGTTGAAGGATTCGATCCGGACTACCGGTTCTCGCTCTTCTACGTGTTCGAGAAGAAGTCCGGGATCCTTGTCGTTGTGCGCAATGTCAAGGACCGGGCGAAATCCATTGCCCGGATCTTTCCCTCGGCCTGCTGGTTCGAACGCGAATGCCGGGACGGGTTCGGGGTGGAATTCGATGGGGCATTCGATGACCGGCGCCTCTTCCTGCACGAGACGTACCCCGATGATTTCCACCCGCTCAAAAAATCCGTACGGAATGTCCCGATCCGGCCCCTGTCCGCGGTTGCCCCGGACCGGGAATATCCCTTCCGGAAAGTGAGCGGCGAAGGCGTGTACCAGGTCCCGGTCGGGCCGGTGCATGCCGGGATCATCGAGCCCGGGCATTTCCGGTTCAGCGTTATCGGGGAGACGGTCTTCAACCTGGAGATCCGCATGTTCTACAAGCACCGGGGCATCGAGAAGCTGGCCGAAGGCAAAGGCCCGGCGGACTGCGTGCGGATCGCGGAATCTGTCAGCGGCGACGAGTCGGTTGCGAATGCGACAGCGTTCTGTATGGCAGTGGAACGGATTGCAGGGACACAAATCCCTCCCCGGGCCTGGCACCTGCGCACCATCTTCCTTGAACTCGAACGGATCTGCTCCCATCTCGGGGACCAGGCCGGCATGCTCGTGGATGTTGCGTTCCCGCTGGGTGCGAACCAGTTCTCGGTCCTCCGGGAAGAGGTCTTCCGGATGAACGCCCATCTGACCGGCTCCCGGTTCCTGCGGGGCATGATCTGCTGTGGCGGCCTGTCCCATGATATCAGCCGGCAGCAGCTCCAGGATCTTCAGGAATTCACCAGCCATTTCAGGAAGCGCTACCGGGTGGGGCTCAAGATTGTCCTCTCGACAACTTCGGTCATCGACCGGTTCGCCACAACCGGCATTATAAAAAAGAACCTGCTCCAGCCGCTCAATATCACCGGCCCGGCTGCCCGGGCCTCGGGGGGAAATGTGGATGTGCGGATCGATCACCCGTACGGTCTCTATGATCGCGTGGTTCCAAAACCAAAACCCCTCAATGACGGGGATGTCCTGTCCCGGTTCACCGTCAAGGCCTCCGAGATCCTCGATTCGCTGGATCTCATCATAGAACTGCTTGGCTCCATGCCCGAAGGTGAGATCTGTGGCAGTTTTGTTCCCCGCGATGGCTATGCCCTCTCCCTGGTGGAGTCCTGCCGGGGGGAGAACCTCTGCTGGGTTCTTATCCGGGACGGTGCCGTGGACCGGTATAAAGTCCGGACCGCCTCGTTCTGCAATTGGCAGGCGATCGAACATGCAATCCAGGGGAACATCGTGCCGGACTTCCCGGTCATCAACAAGAGCCTGAACCTGTCGTATGCAGGGACCGATCTGTGAGGTGAGACAAAATGGTAAATGCCCTTTCCTGTTTCTTTAAAAAGAAAGTGAAAAGTGATCTGCCGGAGCACGATGCCGTAACGGAAGCGCTCGGCAGGGATCTCCGGTGCGAGATCGATTCGGTTTTCGGGCGCAGCCTTGCGATCCGGGAACTGGACTGCGGCAGCGACAATGCCACCGAGATCGAGATCAACAACTTAAACAATCCGTATTACGATGTCGAGCGGTTCGGCATAACGTTCGTTGCCTCGCCCCGGCATGCGGACGTCCTGATCGTGACCGGTGCGGTCACGCACAACATGGCGATTGCGGCGAAGAAGACCTACGATGCCATGCCGTCACCCAAATTCGTTGTTGCCGTAGGGGACGATGCCTGCAATGGCGGGATCTTTGCCGGGACCTACGCGGTTCTTGGCGGGGCCGACAAACTCTTTCCCGTTGACATGAAGATCCCCGGCAATCCGCCGACCCCCGTCCAGATCCTTGAGGGCCTGCTTGCCCTGATGAAAAAAGCGCGGGGAAATTTTTAAATCCGGCCGCTTTCATTTCACCCGGCCAACCCGGAACAATATATACTCTGAAGATAACCGGGTATCTGATGAGTCTGGTACGAAAATGGGGGGCAGGACCCTATACCATCGCGGTCATCCACGGGGGTCCGGGAGCTCCCGGCGAAGTAGCTCCCGTTGCCAGGGAATTGTCGGCAGTCCGGCCGGTGCTTGAACCGCTCCAGACCGAGACAACCCTTGACGGGCAGGTCCAGGAGCTCCGGTCGGTTCTCATCGAGCAGGGAAAGGTGCCGGTAACCCTGGTCGGGTTCTCCTGGGGGGCCTATCTCTCGTGGCTTCTTGCTGCCCGGTATCCGGCACTTGTGAAGAAACTCATCCTCATCGGCTGCCCGCCGTTCGAGGAGCAGTATGCCGCGTCCATCACAAAAACCCGGCTTGTCCGCATGAAGCAGCAGGACAAGGCAGAGGCGCAGGAGATCATGGGAAAACTCGACGTGCCTGAGACCCCCGGGAAGAATGCCCTTCTTGCACGGCTCGGGTACCTCCTCTCCCGCGCCGATGCATTCGACCCTGCCAATATCGAGGACGAAGGGTTCCATTGCCAGTACGATATCTTCCGGGAGGTCTGGGAAGAGGCAGCGGAACTGCGGCGCACGCAGGTTCTCCTCCAGATGGCAAAATCCATCAAGTGCCCCGTTGTTGCAATCCATGGCGACTGGGATCCCCACCCGTCCGACGGGGTGACGATCCCGCTTTCAAAGGAGCTTGCGGATTTCCGGTTCATCCTTCTGGAAAAATGCGGGCACCGCCCGTGGGCCGAGCGGAATGCATCCGAACATTTCTACAAAGTGCTCACGGAAGAGGTATGAGCGGTTTTTTTTCGCGATTGTCCTCTATCCAAGTTTTGATAAGCTGCAGTGCCTATCATCCTTCATGAACATCCGGTGGATCCTCGCCATCCTTCTCATTCTTGTGATAGGCGCAGCCTGTTCGTTCCTGGTCCTGCGGAGTCCCCCGGGGATCTCCGGGCCGGATGGCGTGCCTGCATCCCTTGCGGCAGTGGAAGTCCGATCGTTTGAGGGAAAAGATCTCTCATCGGTAAAGGATTTCCGGGAAAACTCCATCCTGGGTCCCCAGCAGGTCAATATATCCGGCTACCGTCTGGCCGTAACCGGTCTCGCCCGCAGGCCGCAGTCCCTTTCCTATGACGAGATCCTTGCCCGGTACCCGCATTATTCCAAAGTCGTCACCCTTCACTGCGTTGAGGGATGGGATGCAACGATCCTCTGGGAAGGCGTTCTTTTCCGGGACATCCTGGCAGATGCCGGGCCGGACCCCCGGGCAAACACGGTGATCCTTACTGCGAGGGACGGGTATACCACATCGTTTCCCCTCTCGTACTTTTCCGATCGCGACATCCTGCTTGCGTACCGGATGAACAACGTGACCATGCCCGCAGAGCGGGGCTATCCCTTCCAGCTCGTGGCCGAGGACAAGTGGGGCTACAAGTGGATCAAGTGGGTGGAGAGGATTGAGTTGTCGGACGATCCATCCTATCGCGGCTACTGGGAATCCCGGGGCTACTCCAATACCGGAGCCCTGGACCAGAACAAGTTTGGATAGGGTCTCCTGCACGAGAATCGTTTTTTCACTCGTCTTTCATCGTACCTGACAGGATCCGCCTGGTCGTACCGATGATCCATTTCCGGTTCAGGTACAGATGAATCAATACGAGAAGAGCAAGAAGCACTCCGGCCGTGTCATGGATATCGGAGATCCGGGCAAGCGGCAGGACCACCTGCCCCAGGCCGGTCACCCGTAAAAGGACGGTGAGTTTGGCAAGGCCGGTAATCAGGCTTACGAGGAACACAATCCCCAGTGCAACATCCACTGACCATCGGACGATTTGGTGATCTTTCATAGGATATCTGTCTCCCACCTCGTACTCTGGGAGCAGGAGATAATGGAGCTTGCGGATATACCCTACCGGTACCGATCCGCAGGAAGTCTGCACGACCCATATCCCCTCCCGGGCCGGATTGGCTCCCGGTGGTATGGCTCACCCCCGGCAGTACAAAGATCTGCGTTCACCGCTTTTCCGGCTGCCCTTCCAGTCTTTTTTTGAGTTGTTTCTCATGAGAGCCGTTCCAGTACAGTTTCACGCAGCTCTCGCACCAGAAGAAGGTGAGATGTTCTCTTTCCCTGGGTGCGTATTCCGCGCCCCCTATCTCTTCGGGCCGGGCTTCCCTCAGGAGGGTGTTGCAGAGCGAACAGCGGTTCAGGAAAATCCGTTGTTCGACAAGCCCGAGATCCACGAGCTGCTGTATCTGCCCTGCAACGTCCCCGCTCCGGATGTACACTGCCCGCTCTTTCCCGCGCCTTGCAAGTTCGGCATCGCCCGTCAGCAGGATGCGGTTCTCCTGCAGAGCCAGGTCGAGGAGGAGCGTGTCCTCTTTCCGGTTTCCGGGGGTAAGGGTGTTTGCGCTCGTTGTGTCATAGCCCATGAACCGCAGGTACCGCGTGAGGGTGCCAAGCATACGGTCCGCGATGAACCGCTGTCCCGGGTCCGGATCAGCCGACATGCCGCACGATCCCGGTCTGTTCCCCGCAGGAACTGCACTGCTGCCCGTCCAGTCCCGCGATCCGGCTGGAGAAGCCGGACCGTTCGATGAGGAGCGCCCCGCAGGCAGGGCAGCAGGTATTCTCGTACTTATGGCTGCGGGCATTGCCGATGTACGGGAAACGGAGGCCCAGTTCCTTTGCTTTTGTGCAGATCTTCTCCAGGGTTGCAACCGGTGTGAAGGTGCGATCGGTCATCTGGTAATCGGGGTGGAACGCGGAGAAGTGCATCGGCGTATCAGGCCCGAGGTTCTCAATAACCCAGCGGATCAGGGCAGCCTGTTCCTCAAGACTGTCGTTGAGGCCGGGGATGACGAGCGTGACCGTCTCGATATGCATGCCCAGCTCGCGGGCAAGTACCGCGGAGTCGAGGACCGGCTGGAGACGGGCCCCGCAGATCTTTTTGTAGAAATCATCCGTGAACGCCTTGAGGTCCACCCGGTACGCGGAGAGCATGGGCGAGAGTTCGCGCAAAGCCTCTTCCGTTATGTACCCGTTCGTGACATAGGCCGTGCCAAGGCCGGCCGCCCGGGCGAGCGTGCCCATGTCGAGCGTGTACTCGTGCCAGATGGTCGGCTCGTTGTAGGTCCAGGAGATGCTTGCGCAGCCGCTCTCCTTTGCCCTCCGCACCCCTTCTTCCGGTGCAAGATTGCGGAGACCTGCCGTCTCGCTATCTGCCCGGGAGATGTGCCAGTTCTGGCAGTGCTGGCAGTGGAAGTTGCACCCGATGCTGCCCAGCGAATACGATCGCGTGCCCGGCAGGAAATGGTACAGCGGTTTTTTCTCGATGGGGTCCACTGCCTCGGCACTGATCCTGCCGTACGTTGTGGCATACAGGATGCCGTTCCGGTTCTCCCGTACTCCGCAGATCCCGCATTTTCCTTCAAGGATCCGGCACCGGTGGTTGCAGAGCGAACACCGGACCTCATTGTTTATGGATTTCCTGTACTGGCGTGCCTCGTGCATCACGGTCTCCTGATCGAGGATTGTTCTTCCTGCGCATGAAGATTTGGGTCCTTTGTAATCCTGCAATACTTTTTTCCCAAACCCTTGCAAGAGTAATAGCATGGTACCCGGGTGGGCAGGAAGGGCCTGATATGAGCTGGCAGTACTCCTCCCTTGCACTTATCGCAGCCTTGGCAATGGTGATCCTTTTTGCATTTACCCTGTTTGCATGGAAGCGTCGCCACACGCCGGGAATAATTCCCCTCCTGGTTCTCTTTGCCGCTGCTACGATATGGCTTGCCGGGATGGCAGTCTCCATGGCGGCAACAGATCTTGATACGGTACTTTTCGCCAATACCCTCTCCTATCCCGCGATTGTTACCATTCCCGTTGCATACCTGCTCTTCGCGCTCTGGTACACCGAGCACGATTACCGGCCATCCCGCCTTTTTCTTGCGCTCCTCTTCGTGATTCCGGTCCTTTCGATCTGTCTTGTGGCAACCAACAACCTGCACCATCTTTACTATACGGGGTTTTCCACCATCGAGGGACCACGGCACACACTCATCTGGGTATTCGGCCGCGCCCCCCTGTACTGGATCACGGCCTCGTATTCGTTTGTCCTGACCCTGTCTGCCATTCTCCTGTTCGCTATCCGGTACAGGACCGTTGGCATGCTTTTCCGGAACCAGATTGCCCTTGTCCTTGCCGCAGGTCTCTTCCCGTTCCTTGCAACCCTCTTCTATTACCTCGATCTTGGTCCCGAGGCGGGATTCGACTGGACACCTGTCATGTTCGTGATCTCGGGATCGCTCCTGATTGCGGCTATGCTCAACTTCGAGCTCTTGTCCCTCCAGCCCCTGACGCACTCGTTCCTGGTCCGGACAATTAAAGACGGGGTTGTTGCAACCAATGCAGGGGGAACCATAACGCTCCTCAATCCTGCCGGATCAGTCCTGCTCGGGGTAACGGAAGACCAGGGTGTGGGCCGGCAGCTGACTGAATTTGTACCCGGACTGGGCCGGTTTATAACAACTCCCTGCACGCCAGGACCGGAGGGAAACGAGATCACGATCCCCCGGGGGGATTCCGCCCGCATCTTTGAAGTCCAGACCGTTGCGATTCCCCCGGATGCGGGGCATGACGGGGGCGCAATCCTGATCTTCCGCGATGTAACGGAACGGAAGAACGCCGAGACCGCATTTGAGAAGGCCAACCGCAAACTCAACCTCCTCTCCGGGATAGTCCGGCACGATATCAAGAATAAGTTGACCGCACTTTTCATCTATCTTGAACTGGCTGCTGAAGATACCAGCAGGAAAGAAGAGGCTGTGGATCTTTCCAAGGTCCGCGATACGGCAGAAGCGATCCGGACGCTTGCCGATTTTACCCAGGAGTACCAGGATCTCGGTGTTGCGGCTCCATCCTGGCAGAAGCCCGGCATTATTCTTGCGGAGGCAGGGCACAATCTCGACTGTTCCGCAATACTGCTCGTGGATGAGACCGGCGGGCTTGAGATTCTTGCGGACCGGCTTTTCCAGCGGGTGATATACAACTTACTGGACAATGCGATCCGGTATGCGCAGGGAATGACCCGCTTCACTCTCCGGTATGCCCGGGAGGGAGGCTCGCTCATCCTGTATGCGGAGGATGATGGTTCAGGGATTCCTGTTGCGGACAAGGAGCGGATCTTTGACCGGGGTTTTGGTCACAATACCGGGCTTGGGCTTTTCCTTGCCCGGGATATCCTCGGGATAACCGGCATCGCGATCCGGGAGACCGGCGAGCCGGGAAACGGGGCCCGGTTCGAGATGACGGTTCCCCCGGGCGCGTTCCGGTTCCCCGAATCCGAAAAAGGATTGTGATGATCCCGTGACCGGTTCCTGTCCGGGAACCGGTTTACGCCCTGTCGGATCTTTTCTTCGATCCTGCTGATTGTATCCGGAGAACATTCGTCTCGTGTGTCGCCGGATTGAAAGACAGGCTACTTGCGATCCTTTTCGTCCCGCTCCATCTCGCGGAGTGCATCGGGAGAATCGATCTCGAGAACGAACGATCCGCGGTACCCGCAATCCTTGCAAAGGTAGACCTGGCCGACATAGCCCCCGGCAACCGGGAATATCTCCTGGCTTTTGCACTTCGGGCAGTAGAACATAGTGAACTCTATGTGTCTCCGGCACAAAAACTAATGCAATGAAGACGGTTGTCATCTCGCTTGGCGGTTCCATCCTGATCCCGAAACTGGAGAACCACACCATCAGGGAATATGTCCCGGTGCTGAAGAAGATCCACAAGAGCCACCGGCTCTTTGTCGTTGTGGGCGGGGGCGGCGAGGCCCGGCGTTACATCAGCGTGACCCGCGAACTGGGCATTGACGAAGGAACATCGGATGAGATCGGCATTCTCATCACCCGGCTGAATGCAACCATGCTGATCGCGGCTCTCGGCAGCGATGCTTATCCGAAAGTGGCCGAGAGCCATTCGGAGGCCAAGAAGTTTGCCGAATCCGGCAAGATCGTTGTCATGGGCGGGATAACTCCCGGCCAGACCACCGATGCCGTTGCCGCCGTACTTTCCGAACGCGTGGGCGCTGCGGTCTTCATCAATGCCACATCCGTCGACGGCATTTACTCTGCAGATCCGAACAAGGTACCGGATGCCGAGCGGTATGATGCCCTGACCCCGAAACAGTTACTGGATATCGTCGGGGGCACGGGTCTTGGGGCCGGCTCGAACAATGTGCTGGATGTTGTTGCCGCCCGGGTTGTCGAGCGGAGCGGTATCCCGCTCGTGGTGCTGGATGGCCGTGATCCGAAAAACCTTTCAAACGCGATCCTCAAGGGAAAGTATACCGGCACGGTTGTTTCCGACAAAAAGAAGAAGCCGCTGCCTCTGTAAACTCCACTTTTTCCTTTTTAGTACAACCCGAAAAATTGCCCGTCACTCATCGGTTTCCGATGCCGGTCCATCCTTATCCTCTTCATAGGTGAACACATTATCGATCCCGACACCGAATAAGCGGGCGATCCGGAAGCCCAGTTTGAGGGACGGACAATACTTGTCCTTTTCAATAGATATGATGGTATTCCGCGTGACTCCTACGAGCTCTGCAAGTTGTTCCTGCGTCATATCGCGCTCGGCCCGGAGGACTTTTATCCTGTTCTTCATGACAGCCTGATAGTTAGTACTTTCTGTTGTAATAAAGATAAAACGCTCCGAACGTGATAAGGAGGAATAAAACCGAGCCACCGATGGTCATTCCCATAATGCCCTTTTTTTCATTCTCCAGGAACCCTTCCCGCCGGAACTGGCAGTAATCCATGGCTTCGGACTCATTCATGGCATTGATATTTTTTATCATTGTTGAACGGATGAGATTTTCCGGCCGTTCCGCACTGCCCGGCCGGTACATGTTAACGATCATTGAACTCGTCCCGTCATCATTGGTAAATACCCGTCCTTTGATCATCGGGGCAAGCGGGTCGCTGACCATGTAGGAGTACAGTATGACTGACGCGATGGCCCCGAGAATAACAAGGACTTCCAGTGTCCGGAGTGCAGCCCTGGACCGAATTTTGTTCACGCGTTCGTCGCCTATCACTTCTTTCACATTCCGGCGGCATGCCAGGATGACGACGAATCCCAGCGGGATTGCGATGATGGGGATCAGGAAATTCCCGGCTGCCATGGACCAGCCGATCAATGCAGCAACCAGGCAGGCGGTCAGGAATGTACCGATAAGGTATGTAAGATATTTCATGTTTCATCCCTTCAAGGTAAATTTCTCTGATACGGATACATCACCGGGGACCTGCTCCCTTAACTGGGTGTCGTATCTGTCGTTACAGACATTCACAACATATACGTCTGGTTCCATCTGATACGTCCGGAGTTCGAACGACCAGAGATTTTCTGAGCCGTTTCCCTTTACTATCCTGACGGTGCTGCCTGCTCCGCTGAATGCACCGGTGGCTCCGGATGAGACACCCTCCTGGGTCCTGTCCTTTGGATCGAGAGTGAAGTTATAGTCTTTCATAAACGCGGAGGAGTATACCTGGACCTGGAGGTCCTCCCCGGCAGGAAGGCTGGTTGTTCCCGTAATCAGGTAAATATCATTCATCTGCATATCCGGCAGGGTATCGATAGTGACGAACCTGGAGGAGTTGCCAATGGCACTCGTCGTATTTTTTACGCCGGGTGTTGGTGGTATCAGGCTGAATTCAGAACTGGCTGACACGACCCCCTCCGCATCAATCTCCCGCGTGGAATTTCCGGTATCCCCGGTAATGCTGACCCGGTAGCGGGCCGGTTTCAGAGGTGTTGTATTGAAGACAACCGACCACCGGTTGATTCCCTCCATCCCCGGGATGACCTCGGTAATGCCCTTAGCGGCTTCGCGGCCACTGACGCTTTTGTTGCCGGCTTCTGTTATCGTCCATCGGATGGGTGTACCCGGCTGCAGGCTGGTAATACCTGTAATTCTCTCTCGGCTGCCTGGTTCCGGTTCATCGATGGCGTTCATCCGGATGAACGGTTTTTTTATTACGGTCTTTTTCCGGAGGCTATCCGGGCCCGCGTCTTCATCCCCAAGGATAAAATGCTGCATAGCTATGGGACCGCTCTCGATGACTTTTGAGAAATTTTCTGTGTAGGTAACCGTTCCAAGCGTGATCCTATAGTCTGCTGGTTGTAACGGTGAAATATCAACAAACCCCTTCCAGCGATTGCTTCCCCCGGCTCCGGGAATAATGTCGGCATATCCGGTTGTGGTTGTCTTCCCGGTAGCATTTACTCCAGCGATCGTTCCGGGTGATGCGGATACCTTGATGGTAATCTGGCTGTCTATGGGTAGAGTGGTCGTGCCGGTCAGGATCATCATGTTGTTATTGTCAACACTCGAGCCCGTGATGGGATCGATGGTGATCTGGGGCTGAAGGAATGTGGAGGGAATGGAGGCAAGCGTGATAACTATGAACATACCAACGAGGATTAACGCCGATAATATACCGGCCCACGTGAGATACTTCTTTTTCATATGACTACAATGTAACGTATTTTGTGCATTACGTGAAAAATGTTTAGCTTTGATTCTTCAGCTCACTACTGTTTTTTCAGATCAGCAGAATGTGAATTGTGCTGACCCCGTTCCCGGAAAAAAAGAGGTGTCTTCCGAGAGTGTGAATACCGTCCTATTTCAGGATAAATGAGGCGGATCCTCTCGGGTTCCCCATCATGTCAAATTCGCCTTCTTTCAGTTCACCCACCAGGACAACCCACTTTCCCGGTTTCTGTTTGCTCATATCTGCCGCAAACGATACCCGGTTCACTATGCCATCGCCTTTCGTTACCGGGCTTGCTCCGGCTATGCCACTAGCGGTCTCGTTGACGCCGGCAGGGGTTGTTCCCGTATCCGGCATGATCTGCCAGAGCAGCATGGTGCCTAGGGGAAGGCTGGTAGTGCCTGTGATGAGGAACTGATCCCCGACAGACCGGTCACCGATCGCATGCAAGCGAATGTAATCATTACCGGTGACTGTTGTTTTTACCGGTGATTCTGTTGCAAGGAATGTGCCTTTCAGCGTAAATGTGGAGGTTTCTTTGACCGTACCGGGTTTGTACTCCTTTGCCAGATCACCTATCAGGTTAATGACCGTTATCGTCTGCGTGCCCGGTTCTAGGATGGAAGAATCGATCGGCATGGAATACCGGTTAACCCCGTTCGAGCCTGGGTTGACCTCTGTATTCCCACCAAAATTTCCCGCTTGGATCATCAGCATCGTTCCTGCCGGGAGGTTTGTTGAACCTGTTATGATGAGGAGATCCCCGGTTGTTTTGTCGGAAATGGGATCTATGGTGATGTACTGTCCCGTGATGCCAGGTGCGTTTCCAGTATTCTTATCGCTCACCGGGTCAACGGGGATCAGCGGTTTTGCAACCGAAAATCCGGTGACCATGCCGACGCAGATCACGGCGGCAATAATTCCGACAACAATGAGGCTGCCGATCTTTAGGGTCTGGGTTCTCATATGACCACATGCACAGTTTATTGTGCATTGTGTATAAACTTTTTGGCATATTGCAATAACATTTGTGCTTTTATGGGCGAGATCCTAAATTTTCCAGCAGACACTTCCCAATATTTACAATCGCCCGTACTGGGTCTTGCTCCCGATAGTCAGATGACATCCCCGGCGTCGGGATTAATTTTGAGCACGGTATCACCACCACCCTTTTTTAATTCCCCCGTCCCATCTACTATGGCGCGGGGTAGTAGGGTAGCCTGGTCCATCCTAGAGCGTTTGGGACGCTTTGACGGCGGTTCGAATCCGCCCTACCCCATTGGACCATGAAAAAACAGGATGCCGCCCGGATCTATTCGCTTCTTCTCAGGCGGTACCCTGATGCCCGCGAGGCTCCCGAGACCGTTGCCCGCGGGACACCGTTTGAAGTACTCATTCTCACGATTCTCTCTGCCCAGACAACCGACAAGGCTGTCCTGAAAGTCAAGCCCTCGCTCTTCTCGAAGTACCCGGGACCGAATGAGCTCTCGAAAGGCCGGATCGATGACGTGGAGAAGATCATCCACAGCCTTGGCTACTACCACGCGAAGGCGAAAAATATCATCGCCGCATCGCAGGCCCTGCTCGACCGGTTCGGGGGAAACGTCCCGGAGACGATGGATGAGCTCCTGACCATCCCGGGCGTCGGGCGCAAGACTGCAAACATCGTGATGTATCATGCCCTTGGTCGGAACGAGGGGATCGCAGTCGACACCCATGTCCGAAGGCTCTCGCAGCGGATTGGGTTTTCCGATACCGACAACGTGGAGGTCATCGAGCGGGATCTCATGGCTCTCTTCCCTCAGGATACCTGGGGCGATCTCACCGATGTCCTGATCGCCCATGGCCGGGCAACCTGCGATGCGAAGAAACCGCTCTGCGATGAGTGCGTGATCAGCAGTAAATGCCGGTATTTCAAAACAGAAAACCGGTAATTCCCGAAACCGGCAGCGGTTCAGCACTCTGCCGGTTCCGCTTCCAGCAGCCCCGGTCCCGTTTTTTTATCTGCGCAATTATCAAATAATCCGGAAATAGACTCCTATCCATGGCCCGTGCCTCTCCCGTTCTTCTTCTCCTTCTCATTTGCGTTCTGCTTCTCGTTCCGGTCCAGGCCGCGTCGGAAGATTCAGCCAGTGGTTTTGTCTCCCGCTCCTTCAATTACGTGCTTGAAGGGCGGCCGGGAACGCTCTCGCTGGGGATGTCGACGGAATTGTACAATGGATACCTGGGAATGAAACCCTCCCGGGATCCAAGGGACAATGCCTCGTACTTCCTTGCGTACATGAACGAACCGCTCCAGAAACCGTACGTGGCCGAGATGGCCGGTGAGGTTCGCGAGGTGACCCCGAATCCCGATGACCAGGCGCGGGTTGCCGCAAGCCTTGTCCAGCACATCACGTATGAAAAGGGAGAGAAGTACCGCTATCCGTACGAGGTTCTCTACGAAGGCGGCGGAGTCTGCGGGGAGAAATCGATGCTCATGGCCTCCCTGTTCGGGGACCTGGGATTCAAATCGGCGGTCTTGTACTTTGTACCTGAAAACCACATGACTGCCGGGATTGCCTGCCCGCCACCCTATGATTTCCGCAACACCGGCTACTGCATGATCGAGACAAACCATGTCTATGTCATAACCGATGAGACAACCTTCGAGAGTGCAGGCCAGGTTGGCTGGTCCGAACCCGAAGTTATTCCGGTCTCCGGCGGGCGTTCCCTGGAGAGCGTACAGAGCGATTTTAACGATGCCCGCGAATGGATTGCCCTGAAAACCAAAATCCGTGAGACCCGGGAAGCCGGCACCACGCTGTCTTCTGATGAGTACCAGCGCTGGTCCCAGCTGAAGAGCAAGTACGATCTCTATTGACCGGCTGCCGTCCTGGCGGCTGGCTGAAAACTCCCGCCCCGCCAGGAAGATCTTCCCGGCAACCTTCGGATACGCTGAACGCCCCGGGTCGGGATGAATCCCGGCCCGGCATAGTGCCTGGCCGCTGTTTGAGAAGACAGGATACCGTTAGTCCTGTCGTGTACCAATGCAGCGCTGGTTCTGCCGATAACCAATTCCTCCGTTTCTCCCGACCCTGTTTCTGGCCTGCCAGCTTTTTGTCTGCACGATATAAGGCGAATCCTTAAATTGTGACGGTGGAATACGAGTACTGGATGACGCACACTTCCTCGTCGCTGAATGGTGTCGTCAAATCCATGGGCCTCGTGTTTGGCGATATCGGCACGAGCCCTATCTATTCACTCACTGCCATCTTTTTTTTGATCCCGCCGACACCGCAGAACATTATGGGGATTCTCTCGCTGATCATCTGGACCCTGACCATGCTCGTCACGGTCCAGTATACGTACCTCGCCATGCATCTCGGTAAAAAAGGTGAAGGCGGGACGATCGTGCTCAAAGAGATCCTCCTCTCCATGCTGAAATCCGGCAACCAGATTGCGTTTGTCTCCCTTCTCGCGATCATCGGCATAGCCCTTTTCATCGGCGACGGGGTGATAACCCCGGCCATCAGCATACTGTCTGCAGTGGAGGGCATCACCCTCATCCCGGGGTTTGAGCAGACATCCCAGATGACCCTGATGATAATTGCCGGACTCATCGCGATCGGTCTCTTCTCCGTCCAGGCGCGGGGGAGCGAGCGGGTGGCGTGGGCGTTTGGCCCGGTCATGATCATCTGGTTTGCCGCCCTTGCCATCTCCGGTCTGTGTGCCCTCTGGTTTGCTCCCCAGGTCCTGCTGGCGGTGAACCCGATGTACGGAATCCACTACTTAGCCTCGCACGGGCTTGAAGGATTCCTGATTCTCTCCTCGGTAATACTCGTGGCAACCGGGGGCGAAGCCCTGTATGCGGATATGGGGCACCTGGGCAGGAAGCCGATAGTCAGTGCCTGGTACATCGTCTTTGCTGCACTCGTGGTGAACTATCTCGGCCAGGGTGCATTCCTGCTGTCCCATCCCGGCGCACACAACATCCTCTTCGAGATGATCTTTTCCCAGTCCGGAATCCTGTATATCCCCTTCCTGATTCTGAGCATTGCAGCAACCGTTATCGCTTCCCAGGCCATGATCTCGGGAATATTCTCGATTGTGTATCAGGGTATCACAACCCGGATCATGCCCCTGTTGCGCATTGACTACACTTCCCCACAACTCCGTTCCCAGATCTATATCGATATCGTGAACTGGGCCCTGCTCCTCGCGGTTCTCTTCGTTATTGTGATCTTCAGGACGTCCAACAATCTCACCCACGCCTATGGCCTTGCAGTCTGCGGGACCATGGTGATCACCGCGATTCTCGTGACGTGGATTCTTCTCCTCCGGGGGCAGATCGTGAAATCCCTGATGGCAGTTCTCATCCTCGGGATCACGATCGCGTTCCTGATTGCAAATCTCCATAAGATCCCCGACGGAGGATACTGGTCGCTCGTCATCGCATTCATCCCGTTTGCTATCATCATGATCTACGTGAACGGCCAGAGGAAACTTGCTGCAAAACTGAGCCCGATCCCTCTCGACAATTTCCTGGTAAAATTCAAGGACGCCTACCATTCGGCGAACCGGATCTCCGGCACTGCCCTGTTCTTTGCCCGGGATTTCCGGAATCTTCCCCAATATGTTCCCCGGATTATGTTCAACAACAAGATCATTTACGATGACAATATCATCATCTCGATCATCCGGACCGAACAGCCCTTCGGGGTAACCTGGGGAGTCACCCGCGAACTTGCACAGGGGTTCTCGATCTTTGAGATATACCTCGGGTATATGGAGATCGTCGATATCGGGAAGATATTAAAAGAGGCGGATATCGATGAGGTAACGATCTTCTATGGCATGGAAGACATTGTTACCACTCATGTTGTCTGGCGTATTTTTGCGGCGATCAAACGCCTCTCCCCGCCCCTGGTGCAGTTCTACAAGCTGCCCCCCGACAAGATCCATGGTGTCGTCACAAGGGTAGAACTGTGAGGGCGGACATACAAACGCCCTCAATTTTTCGGACAATCCCCGACAAACATCTGTGTTAGCAGTGCAACAGAATTATACCTTCATTGCAACGCTGCCCGGGGGAATCCGGATAAAAATACCGGCATCATCGCGGGCTCTTTGTCAGTTTCACCCGTTCAAGTGCCTGCGCCATCTGGCTGGCAAACGCCGTGAGAATGCGTTCCTGCTCATGAGTGATTATCCCGTCCGGTTCGGTGGGTTTCACGCCCATGATTCCCAGCACCCCCTCTGAACTGCGGAGGGGAATATACCGGATAGGCGAACCATGGAGGGTATCCGTATCGTAACCGGCGATAGCACCGTGCTGGAATGCCCATGTGGCAACTGCGATATCATCAGCATTGAGCGTCAGATTCGGACTTACCGGATATACAACGAGCCGGTTATCCGCCGGAAGGAGAAAGACACAATCCCATTGGAAGATCTCCCGGATGTGTCTGGCGACCGCGGTGATAATCGAGTTATTATCAACCGCCCGTGCAAGATCCTGGGACAATGCGTACAGGGTCCCGGTCTCCTGCTCACGGATCTGTGCCGATTCGGCATGTTCGCGTGCCCGTGCCACCAGGATACTGACCAGCGAACCGACAATAATCATACCGGCAAACGTGATGAGATACTCTGTATCGTTGACCCTGAACGTCAAGTATGGTGGAATAAAGAAGAAATCGAATGCTAAAACCCCGATGACTGCGGTAAATATTGCCGGGCGCAGTCCCCTTCTCCATGCTACGGCAACGACCCCAAGCATGAACAGCATGGCGAGATTTACCGGGGAGATGAATGAATGGATCAGCCAGCCGACGGCCGTGATGATAGCAACGAGAACCAGGCTTGCAACATAATCCTTCGGCGGAGTTGCCGGAAGCAGGGGTTCCATCTCGACGGATGATGGTGGCATATTTTCCTGGCTGCTGATGACATAGATGTCGATGGTGCCGCTGTTGTGGATGAGCTGGTCCACCACAGAACCAAATACGAATTCCTGCCAGCGAGGCCGGAGCGTCTTTCCTATGATGATCCGGGTTGCATTGTGCCTGCGGGCATAATCGATCGCAGTGTTTGCCACATTAACCCCGAAGACTGTGGCAGTTGTGGCACCCAGGGTCTCTGCAAGATGGAGCGTTTTTGATACCTGCTCTTTTCCCTTCTTCGATAAGCGGTGATGGGATGGGGTCTCAACGTACAGCGCAGTCCATGGGGCGTTCATCCGATCTGCCTGCCTGCGGGCAGTGCGGACCAACCGTTCGGACAACGGTCCCGGCCCGATGCAGACAAGCAGACTATCCCCCGCTGCCCAGGGCCCCGGAATGGCCCGGGTCTGCATATAGGCAAGCATCTGGGTGTCGACCCGTTCAGCTGCCCGGCGGAGGGCGAGTTCGCGCAATGCATACAGGTTGCCCTCATTGAAGAACTTCTCAAGAGCCCGGGCAGCCATCTCGGGAACGTACACTTTGCCATCCCGAAGCCGCTGGAGAAGCTCCTGCGGGGCCAGGTCTACCAGTTCGATCTCGGCAGCTTCATCGATCACCCGGTCCGGAATGGTCTCCCGGATAACGACGCCGGTGATCTGGGCAACGACATCGTTGAGGCTCTCGATATGCTGGACATTCAGCGTTGTATAGACATTGATGCCCGCATCGAGCAGTTCCTCGACATCCTGATAACGTTTCAGGTGGCGCGAACCCGGTGCATTGGTGTGAGCAAGTTCATCGACAAGGACCAGTTCCGGGCGAAGGGTGAGGATCCTGTCGAGATCCATCTCTGGAATCTTCACGTTCTGGTAATCGATTAGTTTCCGGGGAATAATCTCGAGCCCCTCAACCAGGGCTTCGGTCTCGATCCTCCCGTGGGTTTCGACATACCCGATCCGGACATCGATCCCATCGCGTTTTCGCAGGTGGGCTGCCTGGAGCATCTCGTACGTCTTTCCCACACCGGCAATATACCCTAAAAAAATCTTGAGCTTGCCCCGCGTTCTCTGCCGCTCTTCACTCTGGATATGCGCAAGCAGCGTATCGGGATCCGGGCGACATCCGGGAGGATTGATCATGGTTTTTACACACCTATGAGGACGAGCAGAACATCAATCAGTTTTATTCCGATGAACGGAGCGATAAGTCCTCCGATCCCGTAGAGCAGGATGTTATTGCGAAGCGCTTCTTCTGCCGACATGGCACGGTACCCGACCCCCCGCAGGGCAAGGGGAATCAGAAGAACGATGATAATGGCATTGAAGATCACGGCTGAAAGGATACCCTGGTGAAGTCCGAGGACATTGAGGGCGCCAAGTGCCGGATAGGTTGAAGCAAACGCGATCGGGATGATCGCGAAGTATTTTGCAATATCGTTTGCAATCGAGAACGTGGTCAGAGCTCCCCTTGTCATGAGCAGTTGTTTTCCGATCTCGACAATCTCGATCAGTTTTGTCGGATTGGAATCGAGATCGATCATGTTTGCGGCTTCCCGGGCCGGCTGGGTACCGGTGTTCATGGCAACGGCAACATCGGCCTGGGCGAGCGCCGGGGCATCATTGGTACCGTCGCCGGTCATGGCCACCATTCTTCCCCCGGTCTGGTACTCCCGGATCAGTTTCAGTTTGCTCTCAGGTGTGGCTTCCGCAAGAAAATCATCCACTCCTGCTTCAGCAGCGATCGTTGCGGCGGTGAGCCGGTTGTCCCCGGTTATCATGACGGTCTTGATGCCCATCTTCCGCAACTGGGCAAAGCGTTCCTTGATCCCGCCTTTTACAATATCCTTTAAGTAGATGACGCCGAGAGCTTTCCCGTTTTTCGTCACAACCAGGGGGGTGCCGCCCGCCCGTGCGATGTCGTCAACTACCTGTCTGAGTTGTTCCGAGACTTCGGATTTACCGCAACTGTTGATGTGGGCAAAGACTGTGTCGGCCGCCCCTTTTCGGATCTGGTTATTGCCAACGGTGACACCGCTCATCCGGGTCTGGCTTGAGAACGGGATGAACTGCATTTCATCAGTCGATTCGGTTGCTCCCACGGTCCTGCCCCGGAGCCCGTATTTTTCCTTTGCCAGCACAACGATGCTGCGCCCTTCCGGGGTCTCATCGGCAAGGGATGCGAGCTGTGCCGTCTTTGCAAGTTCCAGGATCTCCGTCCCGTCAACCGGGATCAGCTCGACTGCCTGCCGGTTCCCAAGCGTGATCGTGCCGGTCTTGTCCAGCAGCAGGACATCCACGTCCCCCGCGGCTTCGATGGCACGGCCCGATGTGGTGATGACATTGCGCTGGATCAGCCTGTCCATACCGGCGATGCCAATTGCACTGAGGAGCCCCCCGATAGTTGTTGGTGCAAGACAGACAAAGAGAGCAACAAGCACCGTGATGGTGACTGTTGTTCCGATTCCTGCGGTCTCTACACTGTAACGCGAGAACATGTAGAGTGCAGCGGAAACCACTATGAAAACTGCGGTCAGGCCAAGCAGGAGGATGTTAAGCGCAATCTCGTTCGGGGTCTTCTGCCGTTTCGCCCCTTCGATGAGACCGATCATGTGATCGAGGAACCCTTCACCAGGATTCGCGCTGACCCGGATGATGAGCCAGTCTGAGAGGATGGTAGTTCCCCCTGTGACTGCGCTCCGGTCGCCTCCGGACTCCCTTATGACCGGTGCGCTTTCCCCGGTGATGGCGCTCTCATTGACCGAGGCAACGCCATCGATCACTTCCCCATCCACCGGAATCGTGTCCCCGGCTTTTACAAAGATGAGATCGTTCTTGTGCAGCGTTGATGAGGATATGACCGATACGTACTTTTCGTCGGGCTCCCTGCCCCGTACAAGGGTATAATCAGGATTGAGTTTTTTTGCGTCAGTATCACGTCGCATCTTCCGTAACGAGTCCGCCTGTGCCTTGCCCCGGCCCTCGGCAAGGGCTTCTGCAAAATTGGCAAAGAGGACGGTGAACCAGAGCCATGCCGAGATCATACCGATAAACGCCGGCGGGGCCTCGCCCTGCCCGGTAAGCGCCTGCAGCCAGAGAAGCGTGGTTACCGCGCTGCCGATCTCGACGGTAAACATGACCGGGTTCCGGATCATGGCCCGGGGATCGAGTTTGATGAAGGCGTCGAAAACCGCCCGCCGGTAGAGGCCGGGAATAGCGGTGGGGGTCCGGGTTTGTATGGGTTCAGACATGGATCATCCCCCCTGCGGCCATATTCATGAATTCGGCTATGGGGCCAAGCGAGAGGGCCGGCACAAAACTCAGCGCCCCTATGATGATGATGACAAATACAAGCCAGATGATGAAAAGCGGGCGGTGATCCCGCAGGGTACCTTCGCTTGCCGGGACGATCTTCTTGATAACGAGCGACCCGGCAAGCGCGAGTGTCAGAATAGCCACCGCATACCGTCCAATGAACATCGCAATTGCCGTTGCCATGTTATAGAACAGGCTGTTGGCCGATAGTCCTGCAAAGGCGCTGCCGTTATTCTGGGATGCTGACGTAAAAGCGTACAGGATCTCGGAGAAACCGTGCGGTCCCGGGTTGAAGACACCGGCCCTGCCGGCATCCGTCATTACGGCAAGAGCCGTGAGCGTGAGGATGAGGAAGATCGGGATCAGGATGATGATCGTTGCGATCTTCATCTCGTTCTGTTCGATCTTCTTTCCATAGAGTTCCGGGGTCCGGCCTACCATCAGGCCGGCAATGAACATGGCAAGGATGACAAAAACGAGCATACCGTACAGCCCGGAACCCACGCCGCCATACACAACTTCGCCAAGCTGCATATCGAACAGCTGGACAAAGCCGGCAAGCGGCATGAACGAGTCATGCATCGAGTTGACAGCTCCCGTTGATGTCACGGTGGTGACGACCGAGAACCAAGCCGAAGGGACGATCCCGAACCGGACTTCCTTTCCTTCCATGTTCCCGCCCGGCTGGGAAAAGCCGGGGGTCTGGTCGATGCCCAGCGGAGTGAATGCCGGGTTTCCGTTCAGCTCGGACCAGATCGCAATTCCTGCAAGCGGCAGGAAGATGATGGTCATGGCCATCAGAAGGGCGATGCCTTTGCGCCCGGATCCGATCATTTTCCCGAACGTGTAGCAGAGTGCTGCAGGGATGAAGAGGATTGCGAGCATTTCAATGAAATCAGAAAACGGTGTGGGATTCTCAAGCGGGTGGGCGGAATTGGTATTGTAGAACCCGCCACCGTTGGTGCCCAGGTGCTTGATCGCGATCTGGGAGGCAACGGGTCCGAGCGGAATGGTCTGCGTGGTTACGAGCGAGCCGGTGCTGTCTTTTATAGGATCGAGCAGGGGAACCGTGACCGGGCCGCTGAATGTCTGGGGAACTCCCTGCGATACCAGCACAAGCGAGATGACCAGGCAGATGGGGAGCAGGATCATGACACTCCGGATCAAGAGAACCCAGAAGTTGCCGATGGTCGCGACCGATCTGCGGGAGAAAGCGAGAATGAGTGCAAGCAGCACGGCCATGCCTGTTGCAGCCGACAGGAAGTTCTGGACAGCGAGCCCGGCCATCTGGGTGAAGTAACTGACGGTGACTTCCGGCACATAGGCCTGCCAGTTGGTGTTGGTGGCAAAACTGACTGCGGTATTGAGCGCAAGGTCCCAGGGCACGGCTCCAAGGCCGGCAGGATTGAGCGGGAGGAACGGCTGGAAGATCTGGAGGAAAAAGACGAACAGGATGCAGAGAATGGAAAATACCATGAGGGAAATGGCAAACTGTTTCCAGTCCATCTCTTCGCCCGGGTTTATCCCGCCCAGTGAAAGGAATTTCTGTTCGATCCGGTCAATGACGGGAGACAGGAAGTTGGGCTGGCCCGAAAAAACCTTGACCATCCATGCACCAAGGGGGACAACCAGTATTGCGATAATGATAATGAAAACGATCAGCTGGAGCCAATCAGCCAGCCTCATGCCAAAAATGAGCGGCTCAGGGTTCTCGTGTACCGCGGTCTGTTGCGGTGCAGAGATGCGGCCGGCACTGAGATCATCGAGTGCAAGGTTCAGCGAGAGGACATTGACGCGGGGCTCCCCGAAGATGCCAAACTGGCGGGGTTCGGTATGTTGTACAACGAGTGCCTGGAGGTCATTCTCGTTCAGGTTCCGTTCCCGGGCAATGCGGGGAACCTGGTACCGGGCAGCAGCAATACTGATATCCGGGTCCAGCCCGCTTCCCGAAGCGGTGACCAGATCTACCGGGATAGACTGAGAATTCGTTGGATCGGCTGCATGGAGAGCATCCACCCGGGCTTTCACGGCGTCCGTGAGAGCGGGATTGTTCGGCCCGAGGTTCGATCCCGATGAAGCGCCGGCGTTATACGGCACCGGTGAAGTTGCAGACGGGCGGCCCCAGAAATAGTTCGCCGAAGTGAAGGGCTGGCCGACCAGTGCCGAACCAACAACCTTCCCGTTATGTTCGAGTATATTCCCATTCGACTGGACCGGGAAGATAACCTGGGCGACACCTGTTATAACCAGCGGGTAGACAATCCCCAAGAGGACCGTGAGTAATAAAAAGAGTACGACCGCTGGTTTGATCTGTTTCTTAATCATTGCCTGGATGGGCTCGGTAGTCATGATGAGACCGCCTCAACCGCAATACGCTTCCGATTGCGATCGTGAAGTGTTCACTATAGCAGCGTGCTGGTTTTAACTATATATTCCCATTCTCCATTGAAGCGGTGCTTGTGAACCCGTGAGAGAAGGAAAAATACGATGGACAGGATAGTACTGATGGAAACGTCCTTCCATCTCTGTTATTGATAAAATTATTGAACGCGCGGTACTATCCGGTATTCAGGTTCAGGGTTCTTTTGTCGCTGGCAGAGAATCATCAGCCTTTAAACCGGTAATATTTTCTCTGGGGCAGGCCGGTGGGGGAGATTGTATCGATAGTAGGATCATACACCCAGCTGGTGATATTGCCGGCAGCAGGTTGCAGAATAATCTGTTCCTGATCCCCCCGCGACCAGGTGCCATACGTGATCATCTCGTTCTGGCCCAGGTAAAAATCGTGGGTTATGTAGGTCCGGTTTTCAAAGAGGAGGATGTGCAGGTCCGTTGCGGGGGGTTCACCGCTCACCCAGTGCCCGGCCACCGGGTCCGGCGAATCCTTAAGTACGTGCATACCGGGTAAATAGAAACAGCCTGCCGTAAGCAGCGTTGCGGTAAGGATCAGGATGACCGGGATCCCGGCTCGCATACAGAAAGAGAGGATAATTCTGATATGTTTAATCTTTTGGTTCTCCCGGTGTATGCAGCCTCCTGGGAAGAGGATCATTACCGGGATAATAAAAAAAAGGAATGTGACGTTGGGCGGTCAGCTGGCTCCTGAGCATGTGCGTTCCCTTCAATGCGGATCCCCTAAACCCTTTCTCAAACCCCTCTCCCTAAATTATTGGAATGCATATATTCTTCTTATGGATCTGGAGTTCAGAAAGAAATGGGGCATTATGTTCAAGGCCGTTGTCATAATGCTGGTTCTTCTCGTGCCAAGGACAGTAATCGATATCCTGGGGTATGATACCATCCCGATCAACCCGGTTGTGGGTGCATTCATCACCGGCGCCATCTTCACGATTGCTATCATCTTCACCGGCACCTTCACCGACTTCAAGGAAAGCGAGAAGATTGGAGGGGATCTTGCCGCAGCCCTCAAGGCGCTCTACAATGACAGCCGCGTCCTCCCGCTTGCGGACGAGGCGCCGGCCCGCGTGCTGCGAGGGCATGTCCGGGACCTGCTCCGTGCGCTCAACACCTGCTTTGCAAAGAACAATTTCAATCTCCACGATATCAACCATGAAATGAACAAGATCAACAATGATATCCGGACGCTTGCCTACCTGAATGTCGCTCCCCCGCTGATTGCAAAACTGCGCAATGAAGTGGGCGGAATCGACAAGATGGCAAACCGGGTGGATGTCATCATCAGGACCGATTTCATACCGGCGGCCTATGCCTTGGCAGAGATAGCAACCGGCAGTGTGATCCTCATCCTGCTATTCGTGAAGATGGATCCCCTGTTCGAAGGAACGATCATCTTTGCGGTGATCTCAAGCATGCTCATCGGTCTCCTGCTCCTGATCCGGGATATGGACAATCCGTTCGAATTCGGGGACCACACCTTTGCCGATGTCGATCTGGAGACGCTGGTCTATCTTGAGAAATATTTCGATGAGCAGGATGCCGAGATGGAGAAACTGCAGGAATCGGCCGCATAACAAAAAACTGTCTGTTGAAATTATGAGCCCCACTATCTACAAATCCAAAAAATCTATTTTTTCCTAATTTCCTTATTTTTAATTTGAGTGAGTGTGACTATCTCTCCCCCATGGGGGAGACAATGCAAGGGGAGTAGCGTTATAACCCTTGAGAAGATCATATGGATTTTTGTTAAGGTCGTGCTCCACGGGGCGAGCCCCGACGAGGCGGCGAGCGCCCGTGGCTCCATCCCTTTCTGATTCCTCCTTTTTGCAGGTTTTTCCGGAACACATTTTCATGAAAAACCGATTCTGGAGAAAACAATTATTCGGATGACATAATCCCCCCTCTTACGCCACCTGTCACCGTTGGGGGACGGGGCGTATTGCGATATTCCGGAGTCAGGATTACGGTATTCCATCGTCATCGTAATGGGTACGACGACGTATTATCCGTTTGGGAAATGTGCATTCCACTTGATCTGCTCATTGAAACCGCCGCGGTGCGCCCTTCGGGTCGGCGGCATCTCTCTTAATTTGGGGTATGGGGGTATCAGCCCCCATCAGAGTAAATGGGGATTTCAACGAAAAATTACCTTTTGCACCGTGTTTTAAGAATTGTTCGAACTCTCTCATCTCATTGCGATGAACCCCGCCGCCCCCGAAGGGGCGCCCCCGCGGGGGATCAGTAACCGACAGAAAAAATCTGTCACGGTTTTATGTCCCGGTGGCGCAGGTAAAAAACCTGTTGCGTGAACAAACGTTCTCTCCAGAACAGGTGTTTTATTTGACTTGAAAAAAGAGTAAAGAATCTTCTCTTTGACTTCAGAGAAGCCTGAGCCGTTCGCCGTTTCTCATAGGGTGGACATTCTGGTTTGCCGTGTAGCCGAGATCGCCTGCAAATTCTGCGTATCCAGCGGTCATCGTTATGTCTGCATGGGCGGGGATGATATGCTGGGGCTGGAGCATCTGGAGGAACTCGTAATGATCTTCCCGGTAGGCATGGCCGCTCACGTGCAGATCCTCAAATACCCGGGCACCGGCTTTCTTGAGGTGCTGGGTTATGACGTACCGTTGCCCGACGTTCATCGGGTTCGGGATGATGTTTGCCGAGAAGAGCACCTTGTCGCCTTTGTTCAGCTGGTACGGTGTATCGCCGAATGCTATCCTTGTGAGGATCGATCCCGGTTCTCCCTGGTGGCCGGTGACGATGGGGATGAACTTGTCTTTTCCTTCCTTCATCATCCGGCGCATCATCCGGTCCACGGTCCTCCGGTTTCCAAAGACGCTCGATGTTGACGGGAACGAGACATATTTCATCTGTTCCGCGGTAACGGCATATTTCTCCATGGACCGCCCGAGGAAGATCGGTTTCCTGCCGATCTCATGGGCGCATTCCGCAATGGTCTTGACCCGGGAGATATGGGATGAGAAGGTGGAGACGAGGATTGCATTTTTGTCGTCCTCGTAACTGGTGATAACGTCCCGCACGAGATCCCGGGCAATCCGCTCGCTGGGGCACCGGCCCGGGCGGTGGATGTACGTGCTCTCCACGATAAGGGCGAGCACGCCTTCCTTTCCAAGCTGCCGGAAACGGGCAAAGTCCGGCGGCTGGCCGATGACCGGTGTCCGGTCGAACTTGAAGTCGCAGGCATAGACGATTGCACCGTGGGGGGTATGAAGCACCGGCGTTACGGTGTCGATGATCGAGTGCTGGGTGCGGACAAATTCGAGAACAAGATTCGGCGAGAGCGTGTACCGCTGACCTGCACTGAGGGCAAAGAGCTTGTTGCCCACCCCGAACTTCTTCTCTCCTGAGATCTGCTGCCGGATCAGTTCGGTTGCATAGGGTGTCGAGATGATCGGCGCCCGGTACCGGTGGGCGAGTTTCGGGATAGCCCCGATATGGTCGAGGTGCCCGTGCGAGCAGACGATAGCCTTGACCGTGCCTTCGACTTTCTGCAATACGGTGTCGTCCGGAATTGCCTTGATCTTGATCAGATCGAGGGAATGCATCTCGTCGACTTCAGCATCCTCGTGGATCATCAGCTGGTCGAGTCGGAGTCCCATGTCAAAGATGACAATCTCCTTCCCGCAACGGACGGCAGTCATGTTCCGCCCGACTTCATCGTACCCGCCAACGGCGATTATTTCTATCTCCATGTGTATTGTTTCTCCTTATTTTCCTGATGTGGTAAACTTTTTTTTGGATTTATTTCCCGGCTTTGTGGTGTTGTGCAGCACGGGCCGGATCTGCCTGTTACGAAATGCCGGCTGTTCTTTCCGGATTCTCCCGAAAGACCGGCCCTGCACCGGTATCCGTGCTGGCCGGGCCCGGACCGGTTGCCCGGGTGTTTCCCGGGCCGGATCCATCCCGCCGATACTTCCTGACATTGCGGAGGTCACTCCCGTTTCCGGGAACCCGTTTGCGATGGTATGTGTTATTCCTTACAGAACCCCGCGGGATACTTACCCGTTCCGGGTAAAGGCCCCTGTACGGGCCATCACCACGAGATCGTGGATCATCAGGACCGCGAGAACGGGCATCGCGTCACACCCGATGCCGCTTGTCCCTGTGGCAGCGACATCGTCCGCTACCTGCGCATTCCTTCTGCACAGGTGTTTTCCGGATGATGGATGGGTATCCGGAATCTTGTCTATGTTAAATAACGTGGCAAATACATCAATCTTTGTCTTCTGCCAGCGGTTCATCCGGTCGGATCAACAGAAAGAGATATACGAAAAGGCAAATATGAATATCTCATGGCGGAAGAGATTCGAGTTCTCTATGTCGACGACGAACCCGGTCTCCTTGAACTGACCAAGATGTTCCTGGAGCAGTCCGGGGAGTTCCATGTTGAGACTTCGATCTCGGCAAAAGAGGCTCTTGCCTCCTCCAAAATACCTGTCTGCGAAGCTATTGTATCCGATTACCAGATGCCGGGCATGGACGGGATCTCTTTTTTGAAGACCGTCCGGAAAGAGCACGGCAACCTGCCTTTCATCCTTTTTACCGGTCGGGGCCGCGAGGACGTGGTGATCGATGCGATCAACAACGGGGCCGACTTCTATCTCCAGAAAGGCGGGGAGCCCATAGCCCAGTTCGCCGAGCTTGCTCACAAGCTCCGGCAGTCCATTGCCAACCGGCGGGCACAGGATCAGCTCAGGACCGCATATGAACAGATTGCAGCATCGGAAGAAGAGCTGCGCGAGCAGTACGATGAACTGGTCAGGAGCGAGCAGCAGATCCGGGAGAGTGAGATAAAGTACCGGACGCTTGTCGAGGTCAACCGGGATATCGTGTACTCTTTCGATCCCAACGGTACGATAGAGTATATGAGCCCGCAGACGGCCGACGAGATCGGCTACCGGCCCGACGAGATGATCGGAAAAAATTTTACCGAGTTCATCCACTCTGACGATGTTGGAACCCTTGTCCGGAGCGTCCAGACGAACCAGAACCCCGAAGCCCGGATCCCGTCCCAGCAGTTCCGGGTGCGCCGGAAAGACGGTACCTACCGGTGGTTTGAGGATAAGACCCTCTATACCCACGACCCCCAGGCCCGGCCGATCTTCACCGGGACGCTGAGGGATATTACTGAGCGGAAGAATGCGGAAGATGCGCTGTTCGATTCAAGGCAGATGCTCCAGACCGTCCTCGATACCATTCCCCAGCGGGTCTTCTGGAAGGATGTAAACCTGGTCTTCCAGGGCTGCAACAGACCGCTGGCAAATGACGTGGGATACGGAGATCCCGCGGAGATGATAGGCAAGACCGATTACGATCATTCCTCTGCCGCGATTGCAGAGCACTTCCGAAACGACGACCGCATGGTGATGGAGACGGGCAAGCCGAAGATCAATTTCGAGGAGCCCCAGATACGCCCGGATGGCAGCACTGCATGGCTCCGCACCAGCAAGGTGCCCCTCAAAAGCCGGGACGGGGCGACCATCGGGGTCCTTGGCACCTATGAGGACATCACCGATGCCAAGCGGGCGCAGATTGCGCTCCAGGAGAGCGAGGCAAAGTACCGGGATCTCACGGATTCCCTTCCCCAGATCGTGTTCGAAACGGATCTGAATCTCAGAATCACGTATGCAAACCGGCATGCACTTGCGGTATTCGGTCTGTCCGAGCGCGATCTTGCGGATGGATCTAGTGTCCTCTCCTTCATCGATCCCGCCCAGCACGCAGATGTGCGGGACAGTATGGAGAAACTCATTGCCGGCACTCCGTTTGAGCCAAAGGAATATACCGGCCTGAAAAAAGACGGCAGCCGGTTCCCGGTTCTCATCTATTCGTCCCCGGTGTACCGGAACAAAATCCTTGCCGGGTTCCGGGGGATCGTTCTCGATATCTCTGCACGGAAGAAGATGGAGGACGGGCTCCGCGAGAGCGAGGAGAGGTTCCGCTCGTTTGTGGAGAATGCCGATGACGTCATCTTCTCGGTCACTCCCGGTGGTATTTTCACGTACGTCTCTCCCCGGATCACGGAATGTCTGGGCTATTCTCCCGGTGAACTCTTCGGGCAGTCGTTCGAGACCCTGGTCCATCCCGACGATCGGGACTCCCGGCGGGAATTCTTTCACCGGGAATTCCTTTCGGGAAGAACGCGGAGCCGGTTCGAATGCCGGATACGCCATGGGAACGGCTCATGGCAGGTGCACACCCTGACGGCATCCCCGGTCCACGATGCCCGGGGACTCCTTGTATCGGTTGTCGGCTCCATCCGGGATGCTGCCGGTTCAGCATCCGGTCCCGGGTCTGCTGTCCGGCTGTCCGGATGAGTTGCATTTTTACAACCGCCCCCGGAAAAACCGGCCCTCCTATCCGCGTTCTGTTGGCTTTTCTTGGCCCGGACAGGGAAATCTCCATGGCTGTCGACACCCCTGCCGGAATGCGTCCAAAGGCCCTTCTATGGGGTGCATTCCGGCCGTATTTTGACAAAATACGTGAAATTTTAGCATATTTTCCACGCGAACAGAAACGGGGCCGAATGGGGGGAATTCCGGAAGACCCCGGGATCCGGAAAAGGGAAACGGAGCCCGTACATGGCGTATTTTGATGCCTCCCGGCCGGGCCCTCTTGTCCCGCATGGATCTCTGGCGGTAAATGCTATTATCTCCGGCATCCTGAAAGGATAGTAAGTACTGCGGAGGTCATGATAATCGTCCCGTTGCCTGCACAGCCCGGATCGGTCCGGGGGCTCTTTCATCCGGTCAACCTGCTCCACGCAGCAATAGCCATAGCATTCCTGATCGTTTTGTATCTCATAAGTCTTGAGAACTACATCCTCTTTCACGGGATCGTTGAACTTGCGGGTATCGCCGTTGCCTTCTCCATCTTCATCATCGTCTGGAATACCCGCAGGAATATCAATGATACCTTTTTTCTGATTGTCGGGCTCTCGTTTCTCTTTATCGGGGGCCTCGATCTCCTCCATACCCTGGCGTACAAGGGAATGGGAGTGTTTTATGGGAACAGTTCTGATCTCCCCACCCAGCTCTGGATAGCAGCCCGGTATTTCCAGAGTATAACATTCCTTGTCGCAACTCTTTTCATCGGCCGATCGATCACCCGGGACCGGAAATATGATACCGGCATAATCATTGCAGCCTGCACGGCTGCCTGTGCTATTCTCATTGCCAGTATTTTTGTCTGGCAGAACTTCCCGGCATGTTTTATTGAGGGCAGCGGACTCACCCCGTTCAAGATCGCAAGCGAGTACATCATCTCGCTCATCCTGATTGCAACGATCGCGATCCTTTACTGGAAACGCGATCACTTCGATCCTGCGGTCTGGAAACTGCTCATCGCTGCCCAGGTGTTCCTCATCCTTGGGGAACTGGCCTTCACCTCGTACGCGAGTGTGTACGGGTTCATGAACCTGCTCGGGCATCTCTTCCGGCTTGCTTCGGTCTACTTCTTCTACCGGGTGTTCGTGGTTGTCGGCCTGAACCGGCCATACGACCTGATCCTGCGGGAACTCCGGCTGGAAGAATGCCACATACAGGACAGCGAGAAGAAATACCGGACCCTGTTTGAGAATATGCTGGAGGGGTTTGCCTACTGCCGGATGATCTATGATGAACGGGGAAAACCTGTTGACTGGGAGTACCTTGTAGTCAACCGGGCATTCGGGAAGCTGACGGGTCTTGAGAATGTTACCGGCAAACGGGTGCTCGAAGTACTACCGGATATCCGCACCCTCACTCCTGATCTCTTCGAAACGTACGGGCGCGTGGCCGTAACCGCCAAACCGGAAACATTCGAGATCGATTTCAAACCCCTGCAGATGTGGCTGAAGGTCTCGGTCTTCAGTCCCGAAAAGGGCTATTTTGTCGCGGTCTTTGAGGATATCTCCAAGCGCAAGCAGGCAGAGCTGGCCCTGCAAAAAACAACTGAGGAACTCAACCAGTTCTTTGCAGTTGCCCTCGATCTGCTCTGTATTGCCGACACAGAGGGAAATTTCCGCAAACTGAACCGGGCCTGGGAAACCACGCTGGGGTACTCCCTGGATGAACTGATGAAGCACCGGTTTTTAGATTTGGTGCATCCCGATGATGTAAAAATTACTCTTGACGCAATTGCCCAACTGAAAAACCATCAGACCGTGATCGGTTTTGAGAACCGGTACCGGCGCAGCGATGGCACGTATCTCTGGATCGAATGGCGCTCCTTTCCTTCCGGAAACCTGATCTATGCCGCAGCCCGGGATATTACCGAACGCAAACGGGCCGAGGAAGATCTGAGGAACGCCCGGGACTTCTACTTGAAAATCCTCGACGATTTCCCGAACCCGGTCTGGCGGGCGGATGTGAATGCCAAATGCGATTACTTCAACAAGGACTGGCTTTCGTTTACCGGTCGCACCCTTGAGCAGGAGCTGGGAGACGGATGGACTGAGGGCGTGCATCCGGAGGATCTGGACCGGTGCGTGAAGATCTATCTCGACCATTTCAAGGCACGACAACCGTTCGAGATGGAGTACCGGCTCCGGTACCATGACGGTACCTACCGCTGGCTTATCGACAGCGGTAAGCCCCTGTATTCTGCCGGTGGAATATTCATCGGTTATATCGGGTCCTGTTATGATATCCAGGATCGCAAACTTGCAGAAGAAGCACTCCGGCAGGTGAACAGCAAACTGAACCTGCTCTCCAGCATCACACGGCATGATATCAGGAACCAGCTGCTGGCGCTCAATGCCTATATCGGCCTTAGTGAAGAATCGCTGGATAAACCGGCTGAACTCCGGGAGTTTATCCGAAAAGAGCAGAAGATCGCAGACTCCATTACCCGGCAGATCGATTTCACCAAGGATTACGAGAACCTGGGTGTGAAAACCCCCCTCTGGCAGAATGTGAATGCAGTGGTCCGGGATGCGGGAACGGCGCTCCCGATCCGCAATATCGCTCTTGAGACCCGGTGCCCGAATCTTGAGGTGTTTGCCGATCCCCTGCTTGAAAAAGTGTTTTACAATCTCATTGAAAATACCCTGCGTTACGGCGGTGAGAAGCTAACCGCAATCCACGTTACTGCACACGAGGGCTCCGGGGTACTGCAGCTCGTTTATGAAGATGATGGCAACGGGATCAGTGCTGATGACAAAAAGCAGTTATTCACGAAAGGTTTTGGCAAGCACACGGGTCTTGGCCTCTTCCTTTCCCGTGAGATCCTGTCGATCACCGGGATCACCATCACCGAGACGGGCGAGCCGGGGAAAGGTGTGAGATTCGAGATGACGATCCCGGAAGGAGTATATCGTTTTGCCGGGAGCCGGTAAAACAATCCGGATATTCTGGCGGGGAGCTCCCGTGGCCCTGTCCCAATCTCCTTCTACCTTATTGCAGGTTTTCTAAAGAGCGTGTTCTCCAGCCCGTTTCTCATCCGGGCTTCCGAGAAGATCTCCCGGTCATTGCCTCGCAATGATCTGAAATCCCCTGATGGATTCCGGATGTTCAGCAACGGATCCGGAGAGCGGTTTTTCTGATACGAGTCCGGAGCGCCGCCAGAGATGCAGTGCACCAGGGAATCCTGATACAACCTGATACCCGGTTCTCGGACCGGCCCCCCGCTATCCCCGAAAAGATCGTTACAAAATTTGTAATATAGAGAAATCCTTTTTTATGTTCTCAAAAAGGGTTTAATTACTGAAATTGTGTAATCGGATTTACCCGGGGCTGAAGGTTCTGCGGTGACCGTTCCTTTTCCAGGCAAGACGGGCGGTAGAACGGGCGGATGAGGAACGGGAGCAGTAAAAAGAAAAAACCGGATCTGCAGGATACCGCAGGGTTTCCTGTTACCGGTGAGGAGATGGCTTCGGATGTCCTGCTGGAGAACGAATCCATCCTGCGCAGTTTTTTCGATTCCGCCGGAGTCATGCGGGGCATCGTAGAAGTGATTGCCGAGGACGATGTGCTGCATATCACGGACAATGCCGTGACCGCCTCTTTTCTCAAACTGACCCCGGACGATATGCGACACAGACGGGGCTCGGACCTGGGCGAACCCCAGGATCTTCTCCGGATGTGGGTACGCCAGTATACAAAAAGCCAGAAGACAAAAAAACCGGTAACCTTCGAATACCTGGACACGCGGGGAAGCCCGGAGGCCTGGCTTCTTGTAACGGTCAGTTACCTGGGAACGCCACCCCGCGGAAACCCCCGGTTCGCTTATGTGATTCTCGACATTACCGACCGGAAGCGGGCGGAAGCGGCACTGCACGAGGAGAAGAAGAGGACTCTCGCAATTCTTGAGGGTATTGCAGATACGTTCTATTCGCTGGACGAAGAATGGCGCTTTACCCTTGTGAATCCTACCGCCGAGAAGGCCCCATTCTGCAGGCCGGCAGAGGATCTGCTCGGCAAGGTTATCTGGGATCTTTATCCGGATCTCGTAGGAACCCCGATCCACCGGCATTATCTCGATGCCGCAAAGAAGCACAGCCTCGAACACTACGAAGCCCAGTCTCCCCTGAACGGGCGCTGGTACGAGGTCTTCATGCAGGGCCGGAAAGGCGGGGTCGATGTCTGCATGCGGGACATCACGGACCGGCGGGTTGCCGAGAAGTCTCTTCAGGAGAGCGAACTGAGGTACCGCACGGTAGCGGACTTCACCCTGGACTGGGAATTCTGGATCGATCCGGAAGGGAAATTCATCTATGTCTCGCCATCGGCCGAGGCCATTTTAGGAATCCCGATCGGAGGGTATGCGACCATCAGGTCTCTCCTCAGCGATGTCGTGTTCCCGGACGATCTTCCATCCCAGCTCGCGCACGTTGAAGACGAACTGGCTGGGCGCGGTCCCTTTGAGACGACATTCCGGATCGTAAGGCCTGGCGGGGAGGTGCGCTGGATAAACCATGTCTGCCGGCCGATTCATGATCCGGACGGGGTTTTCCTCGGGGCGCGGGGATCGAACCGGGATATCACGGAACGCCGTACAGCAGAAGATGCCCTGGCCCGCAGCAATATGAAATTGTCTGAAGTCCTGGAGAGCATCCAGGATGATTTTTATGTTCTTGACCGGGACTGGAAATTCGTTTTCGTGAATCGGAGATTCACATCGAGAATCGGAAAAGAGCCTGCAGATTTCCTGGGGAACTGTATCTGGGATATGTTCCCGAATTACCGGGGAACGATTCTGGAGGAGAACTTCCGTTCTGCAATGGAAATGCGAAAGACCCGCCGGTTCGAGGTCAGTGGAAAATATACCCATGGCTGGTACAGTATTACCGTTTTTCCTTCACGGGAGGGGATCACGGTTCTGGAGACGGATATTACCGAGCGCAGGCAGACAGAAGATGCACTCCGGCTCAGCGAGGAGAAATACCGGACCATTGTTGAGACAACGAACGAGGGGATCTGGATTGTCGATGCAGACCGCCGGACCACTTTTGTGAATGAGCGGATGGCCCGGATGCTCGGATACTCTCCTGAAGAGATGATCGGCCGGTCGTACCGGGATTTTGTTGACGAGGAATCGGCAGCAATCTCTGATCAGATCACCGAAGAGCGAAAGAAAGGCATCAGTTCTTCGATAGAATACCGGTTGCAGAAAAAAGACAAAACCGACCTGTGGACGTTTGTCAATGCCCAGCCCCTCTTTGATAAGAACGGAAATTTTACCGGTTCGCTTTCCATGATCTCGGATATTACCCCCTGGAAAATGGCCGAGGAGGCAGTGCGACGGAGTGAGGCAGAACATAAAATTGCTGTTGCAGTCGAGGCGGAGCGACACCGGTTCTATGGCGTTCTTGAAACTCTTCCGGTCTATGTATGTCTCCTCGATGAGGATTACCGGATGCCGTTTGCCAACCGGTATTTCCGCGAGGCTTTTGGCGATCCGAAAGAACTCCGGTGTTACGATGCCCTCTTTGGCAAAAATAAGCCCTGCACGATCTGCGAGACATATACGGTCATGAAAACCCGATCGCCCCATCACTGGTTCTGGACCGGCCCGAACGGGAGGGATTACGATATCTATGATTTCCCCTTCACCGATACCGACGGGACGTTCATGATCCTTGAGATGGGCATCGATATTACGGAACGGAAGACTGCTGAGGCAGAGCTCAAAAAAGCCAATACATATAACCGGAGTCTGATCGAGGCAAGCCTGGACCCTCTCGTGACAATCAACCGCGACGGCATAATCGGCGACGTCAACGAGGCAACGATCCGGGTCACCGGGTTCTCCCGGGAAGAACTCGTCGGGACCGATTTCTCAACCTATTTCACGGAACCAAAAAAGGCCAAGGCCGGGTATGAGACCGTTTTCCGCGATGGATCGGTTACCGATTACGCCCTGGAGATCCGGCACCGGGACGGGCAGGTGACCCCTGTCCTCTACAACGCAACCGTGTACCGGGATGCAGACGGGAAGATCACTGCGGCCTTTGCTGCAGCCCGGGACATCACCGAGCGAAAAAAGGCAGAAGAGGCACTCCAGAAAGCACACGATCTCCTGGAGAAACGGGTGAAAGACCGGACCCTGGAACTGGTGCAGTCCAACACCCAGCTCAAGGAAGAGATCTCCCAGCGCAGGCTGGCAGAAACCCTGGTGAAAAAAACGGTATCCGAACTGCATGCAGCCATTGAGTCCACCGCTGACGGGATTTACGTTGTTGACCGGGCCGGCAGGATCATCCGGTACAACCAGAATTTTGCATCCATGTGGAAGATCCCAGAAGATCTGCTCCAGAGCGGAGATGATCGCAGGGTGTCAGGATACTTAAGAACGCTTGTAAAAAAACCGGTTGCGTTTGAGGAGAGCGATGGACATCTTCCGCCCAAGGACCGCGAGACCTACGACATGCTGGAACTCAATGACGGCCGGATTTTTGAGAGGTATGCCAAACCCCAGAAAATGGATTCGGCCGTCATCGGCCGGGTGCTCAGTTACCGGGATGTTACCGACCGCCGTCATGCCGAGGAGAAACTGATTGCTTCCCTCCAGGAAAAGGAGATCCTGATTCGGGAGATCCATCACCGGGTCAAGAACAATCTCCAGATAATCTCCGGCCTCCTCAATATGACCAGGCTGAGAACCGAGGACCGGGCAACGACCGAGATCCTGACCGACATGATGATGAAGATCAAGACCATGGCGCAGATCCATACAAGGCTGTACGAGAGCAAACATGTTGACAAGATCACTATGGGCAGCCAGATCCAGGACCAGATGGCCGATCTCTCCAATATCTATGGCAAGTCCGGGCCGGAGATAACCTGCGAAGTGGATGCCGAGGATCTCAGTCTTCCGGTGGACCAGGCAATACCCTGCGCACTGGTGGTCAATGAAGCCTTGTCCAATGTATTCAAACATGCGTTCCGGGGACGCACGAGCGGGACGGTCAGGGTCTCTGCCCGGCTCGAAAACGGCAGGGTCCATATCCGGATAACGGATGACGGCATCGGTATTCCCGGGGATGTGGATATTGACCGGGCAACGAGTCTTGGTCTGAAACTGATCCGGAACCTTGTCCAGCAGCTGCAAGGAACGCTGGCAATCGAGAGCACGAGTTTTGGAACTTCTGTGCATGTTGACTTTCCGCTCGGGGAGGGGTGATTTTCGCAATGTCGAAGATTCTTGTTGTTGACGATGAGGCAATTATTACCATGGAGCTCGAAGAGCAGCTCCATGCCATGGGATATACGGTTGTGGGAATGGCATCTTCTGGTGAGATGGCGATCGAGAACGCACGCCGGCTGTTGCCGGATCTGATCCTGATGGATATCGTCATGCCGGGCAAGATGAACGGGATCGAAGCGGCCAGGATCATTGGCGAGGAACTGAAAATCCCGGTGGTCTTTGTCACATCCTATGCGGACGATGCCATTATCGAGAAAGCCAAACAGGTCGGGCCGTATGGGTACATTATCAAACCGTTCAACGGGCTGGAGATCAAGGCTGCCATCGAGGTTGCCCTGTTCCGGAAAGCAGCTGAACTGGATCTCCGGAAGGATGCCCGGGCAACCCATAGAAAAAGTTCCACGGCCGGGGGAGATGAGACCGGGGATGGGACCGGTGCGGAATATGTCGATCTCCCCGAGGTCAAGACGATCCTCTTAAAAGACATTTTTACCGATCTCGTCCTCTTCCTGTATGCCGATCCAAGCTTGAAAGAACCGATATTCCGGTTCGCCATCGAAGCCGGGTTGAAAAAAGGCGGGCGCAATTTCTTTGCCTATCACCGGTCAGCCCTGCAGAAATATTTCATAAAAGAGCTTGATGAAAAGACCCTGTTCATGCGACGGGTAAAAAAGGGCGAGATCTATCTCCTGCCAGGCATCCTCGAAAAGTGTACCTCGTCGTTACCCGCGGACACACCGGCCGGCACGCTCCAGGTGCTGCTTGATTTTTCCGAAACGGAAGAGTTCACCGATATCATCACGGTAAAAGATCTCATCCTTGCAAAAAAGGCCCAGGGAGTACCCCTGTCGGGCATCATCGCCGTTGATATGGCCGACATCGATCACCAGCAGATAAAGCAGCTCTCCGACGGCATTGCAAAGATCATCGTATCCACCGGCAAAGAGACCACGCTCTCCTTTGCCCACCGCTCGTTTCCCTCCGACTCGGTCACTGCGGTTCCCCAGGCCACCATCGACGATGTGGTGAAAAGATCCCTCGAACCCGTTATACTCTCGCTCCTGGAAAAACCTATATCCGGTTTTGATATTGTCCATCGGATTCACAGCCGGTACAATGTCCTCATTCCCCAGGCCAGGGTTTACACGTACCTCTACGAACTCGAGAAGAACGGGTATCTCGTAATGAAGCTTTCAGGAAAATCGAAACTGTACTCCCCGACAGAGACGGGGAAAAAATATATCCATAACCGGCTGAACGAGTTCAAGTTTGTTTTCCGGCATATCCTGTCAGATGACGATGCAGTTATCCCCACGTCCGATAAAAAATAATTTTTTTGGCTCTCCGGCAACTGACCCGGACAATGCCGGTTTATTTTTGTGAATCTGCCGGCTTCCGGTGGCGTGATGCCGGCTGAAGAGACAGAGACCGGATGTGACAAAATGTGAAACATATCCTGCAACACCCGCCAACCTATATTGGCGGGGCCGGAGAAGGATGCCCTGTGGGAATCAGCTACCCACACCGGGGATGATGCCATTCCGGGAAAAAGCCTCATTCAGTGCAAAAAAACCAGCGGACATGACAGACGCTATGTCACGGAATTCCATGCACACACACCAGAATATCCGTAACGGGACAACCGTCTGGACCGGAGATCGTTTAGTCGGATACTTGTGTCAACAATCCCTGGCAGCAGGAATACCTGCCAGGGATCCCTCCAATGTTTTTTCTCTCTATTGTCAGGGGATGGTTCCTGATGAGTGCGTATCCGGTACAGGACCGGTGGCTCCGGGTTGGGGGAAGAATCCATAAAAAACGGTAAACCGTCCGGTATTCAGTGAATCACGGCACAGGAATTACTACCATGAAAGAACGAAAACAACAAAAAGACCCCACTGCATTCGACCCACCGATCCGCCAAACTGACGAAGGCAGGTATATTCATATCAGTATCGAGCTTCCGAAAATTGCAGAAGAACAGATACGGATCGATCTGGAACCCGCAACCGTTATCGTATCCCTGTACGACACGGGAGATAACGATAATGGAAATACCTGCAAAAAATCTATCCGTGTCCCCCGGGGAGTCCGGGTTTTCAAAAAGAAATTTTCCAACGGGGTGCTGGAGATCATTCTGGAAAAAACAGCGCCCTGATTCCGGGTATATCCGGACAGGTACATGTTCACCCTTGTTCGGGTGTTCTTACACGGTTTGTTTCAAAAACTGATTTTCGCAAAAGGGCCTATTATGGTGCTCCTTCCATTCCAGTCTGGTGAGACAGATTTCATCGGATAACCATGCCGCCGGATTATTTCTGACCAACGATACACCCGGTTTTGTCGAGAAGATCCTGTATCTGGGTGAGAGCATTGCCCGGGAGGATTTTTCAGCAGTTAATCCTGCGTTTATGAAGGCCTGTCCCTCCTATTCCTGCAACCAGTGCGATCACCCGGGCTGCATATTCGGGAATTTCATCCGTCATTACCGGAATCACCCGAGATGCGATTGATCGGGCCTGCAGCAGGAAAACCGCCGATCCGATGCGATGGTGAACTGGTAAAAGAGACCGGACACCTGCAAAAAAGAATGCAAAAGAACAGACGCTTCAGGCACTGTTCCTTCTGCACGAAATGGCTTGAGTGAGAGAAGGTATGAACACATCCTCCATGGAACCGGGATGATCTGAAATTTCATCTGTCCGCAGAGGATGGAAAGCCCGATGAGATGATACCGGGAGATTAACGGGAGATTAACAGGAGATGGAAAAAATGCCCTACCGATGGAAAACAAAAACCTCTGTCGATGAGACCGTGGTTGTGGTGATGAATGTCCTTGACAAGAACCCGGATCTGCCAAACTGGCTGATCGTCACGATCAATGGTTCGATCGCTGATTCGGATAAGAAAATCGTGAAGTACTTCTTCGAGGAGATAAAAAAGCACGTGCCCCGGGCCATGAAGTACTTTGAAGGACAACAGTAACCCTGCAGGAATTTTTCCTTTTTACACCCCGCAACCCGGGTATTTTTAATGCTCGTCATCCTTTTCGTCCGCCGTCCGGTTCGTTGTTTCATTTTTTGTTTCAAAAATTAACTTTTGAGAGAGAGCCTATACCCTTCCGTTGTCCATTTCCCCTCAAGGATGGGGATATGCCAGGTCCTGGCAGATGTCCCTGATGTATGAGGAGATAACCATGCAAGACACCCGTTTTTATTCGCTGCCAAAACTGCCGTACGGCTACGCGGCGCTGGCACCCCAGATCTCTGAGGACCAGCTCCGGATTCACCACGTGAAACATCATCAGGCCTATGTCAATGGCGCAAATGCCCTTTTTGAAAAACTGGACAAGGCAAGGAAGGAGAACGCCGATCTCGACATGAAAGCAACGCTGCGGGAACTCTCGTTCCACATCGGAGGGTTCCGGCTCCACAACCTGTTCTGGGAGAACCTTGCTCCCGCGGGAAAAGGCGGCGGGGGAGTTCCCAAAGGAGGCCTCGCCACCGTACTGGATGAGGAGTTCGGGACATTCGAGAGGTTCAAGAAAGAGTTCACCCAGGCTGCCGTGAGCACCGAAGGTTCAGGGTGGGCTGTCCTCACCTATTGCCGGAAGACCGGCCGGCCTCTCATCATGCAGATCGAGAAGCACAATATGGACGTGATCCCCGGTTTTGCGATCCTTCTGGTCCTGGACGTCTGGGAGCATGCCTATTATCTCGATTACAAGAACGACCGGGCAAAATATGTGGAATCGTTCTGGGAGATCGTGAACTGGGATGCTGTTGCGCAGCGGATTGACACCTGGAGAAAATGATCCCCGGGCTGATTGAGAGAACCGTAACCAGGAGCGTTTAAAAAATGCCTGAATTTCTTAACCCGTTCAGCGGAATGGTCCCTGAACGAAAGATGACGACAGAAGAACTTGTACGGGCAGTCCGCCTGGATATCGCCGGGGAACTGGAAGCCATCCACGGGTATATGGCCCACGCCGATGCAACGGACAATCCGCTTGCAAAGGCAGTTCTTGTCGATATCGCGAACGAAGAACGTGTCCACGTAGGCGAACTCCTCCGGCTCCTGTCGATCCTGGCCGTTGACGAAGATGATTTCCTGAAAAAGGGGACTCTCGAAGTCGACACCCTGACAGCATCGCTGGCCTTGGGACAAAAATCCCCGCAGACCGCGGGTGAGACAACCATCGGATCCTTAAAACAATCCTAGGAGATGAAAAACATGGAAAAAACATACCTGGGACGCGAAGACGCCCCCATCAGCGATGAAACCTGGAAACTGCTCGACACCGCAATGATTGGTGCAGCCAGGAGCCAGCTCTCCGGGCGGAGGCTTGTGGAGATCGAGGGCCCGTTCGGGTTCGGCCTCAAAGTGATCCCGCTCAGCGACTGCGAGATCGCAGATGGTATCGCAAGCAGCCCGTTCATCCCGGTTAACCTGGTGACAAGTTCGTTCTTCCTCAGCAAGCGGGATCTTGCTGCCAGCGGGAAAGACGGGATGCTTTTGGATCTGGACCCTGTCGCATCGGCTGCAATGGCCTGTGCAGCAAAAGAGGATGGTATCATCTTTTCCGGTATCCAGGACACCCCGGGCCTTCTGGGTGCTGAAGGATCGGGCTCGCTTGCTCTCTCGAAATGGGACAAGGTCGGTGCTGCAGCGGACCAGATCATCAGTGCCGTGACCATTCTTGACGATGCAGGTTTCCACGGCCCGTACTGCATGGGACTTGCTCCCGCCCAGTACAATCTTCTCCTGCGCCGGTACCCCCAGGGGGATGGCACCGAACTCGATCATATCCGGACCATTCTTGGAGGCGAGGTCGTGAAGGCCCCGGTCCTGAAAAAAGGAGGCGTCCTGCTCGCGTCCGGCCGCCAGTACTGTTCGATTGTTATCGGCCAGGACATGAGTATCGGGTTCAACGGCCCGGCCGGGGATGCCTTTGAATTCAGCATATCGGAGAGCCTTGCCCTCCTCATACGGGCACCTGAGGCAATCTGCGTACTTCATTGAATGAGTATCCGAGGAGTGATAACCGCATGTTAAAAGCAACACAGGAACTCGTGAACAAATTCCAGCAGGAACACGAGGTCTATCTTGATGCGCAGGACCTGGAGTCCTACTGGGTGATAACCGCACGGATCCCCAAAAAACAGCAGACCCTGCATCACGTGCATTATGCGCAAAAGTTCGTAACGTCACGGAGTGAGAAAGGCAGCGTCCTCATTGTTGTGAACCCGGATGCATCCGATGCGTACATTGTCGAGAACTGGGGAGAGATGGACATGTTCGATGATTTTGTGAAAAAGGCGCTGGACCGGATCGGGGAGAACCGGGATGCCGCGGGCGAAGGAGTGACCGGGGATTGCGGCACCAGCTGTTCCTGAACGCCCTTGTATACCGGTGAAGGATCATGACATCATTACCGCCATTATCAGAGACCGTGCTCAAAATCTTAAAAAGGGAAGGCGCACTGACCCACAAGGAGCTGGTGAAAAAATCCAAGCGTTCCCCGAGAACCGTGCGGTATGCCTTAAAGCGGCTCAAGGAGAACGAGCTGATAATCGAGAAGATGAACATGCGCGACATGCGTCAGATCATCTACCTGGACCGGCGATCCTGCCCCCAGAAGACCCGGATGGAAGAGAGTTTTTCGGGAAGTTACCCGGGACTGAGGATTCCCACATCGGCTGAATGAGGAACCGGGCAGACTGCACAGAAGGCTGAATAAATGGGAGAAATATTCCATGAAAGTCACGATCGATCGTTCTGACTGCACCAGTTGCGGGTCCTGCTGGGATACCTGCCCGGAATTTTTTGAAGAGGATCCGGGCGATCATTTCAGCCGGGTTTGTGAAAAATTCCGGTCAGCGGGAAAGACAGCCGAAGGCATTGCTCCCGCGGATCTGAATACCTGCGTGAACGGTGCTGCAGATAGCTGTCCTGTGCAGATCATCAAAGTTGAAGAATCGTAAGGTTTCAATGGGAGGAAAAAGATGTCAAACCCAAAAGACGGAAAACTGGAACTGCTGAGCGATAAGAACAGCGCGCTTGTGCTCGTGGACTACCAGCCCACGATGTTTGCCGGCGTTGCTTCCGGGGACAAGACGATCATCCGGAACGCGGCCTATTGTTCTGCAAAGGCCGCAAGCATCCTGAACGTGCCGGTCGTGCTCTCGACCATCAACCCCCAGCACAATGGGAATTTCCTTGTTGATGTTACAAAATTGTTCCCTGGCCAGGAAGTGTATGCCCGCAGTGTTCCGAGTTTCGATGCATTCGAAGATGAGAAGACCTATGCCGCGTTCAAAAAGACCGGCCGGAAGAAGATGGTAGTCTCCGGATTGTGGACGAGCATGTGTTTTGCCTATACCGCCCTTCACGCGATCCGCGACGGTTACGAGGTGTACGGGCTGATGGATGCTGCGGGAGATTCCACGCCCGATGCCCACAAGTATGGCATCGAACGGATGCTGCAGGCCGGCGTTATTCCCATCACGGTCGAATCCCTGATCTCGGAATGGATGCACGACTGGAACAACCCGAAAGCCATGGAGCTGGTAAAGGAAGTTTATTCCCGCTATGGCTATATGATCGGGCTTCAGTAGCGTTCTCCCGATACCCTCACTTTTTTTTAAAAAGAAATCGGGGATTATCCCCGAGACATGCATCTGCAATTGCTGCAATAATGGTGCATGAAAAGCTAATAAAATTCAAAGGTGATAGCCCCATTCGTTTATGGAAATAATTTTCTCTCTATCATGTCCAAATCGGCATTTCCTTAGCATACCCCCCTAAATCCAGAAATACGCCCTAAAGCCCGAACCTCTGCTGTAACTATTATACACTCTCCGGTTATTCTCAGCGTAAAACCGTCGGTCAGGCAATCCGGGACAATAGCACAGATTCCCGGAAAACTCCCTCAAAAAAGGGCCGAAACTCTCCGGTCGTGATCCGGGGGATCGGGGGAAACGGAGCCTGTTACGAGCCCGGATTCCCCATTTTCCGGAAAAAGGGGTTTCATCCCCCCACAGGTCAAAAAAGCGATCTTATGTATCACCCCCCGATGGAGAGAACCCGGGACCGGTGGATTTGGAAGGTTCCTTCTCTTTAACGCTCTGGGGAGCCGGCTCTTCGGCCCCTCCCGATAACAGCGGCACCCCGTCTGCCCGGATCTCGATAACCCGGTCGTCAAGGATACGGAAGTACTGCCATCCATCCCACGGCAATAGCAGCCAGAGCTCGCGGGCCGTGACCGATGTCAGAGGAACCCGGCGGAATCCGTGGATATCCTCTTTGAACTTCACGGCGCAATCATCGGGATCCGTAAGCAGCAGCGGAGAACGCCTGATATGAACAAAGACGGTGATCCAGGTACAGAAAAGAATGAACTCTGTCCGGGATTCCCTGATCAGGTTCCGGTCCATGATGGTACCGCGTTCCGCTGCATTGCTGATAGCCTGCCGGATCGCAACAACAGGAACCGGCCCACGCGTCATGCCGGGCACTTCCTGCGCCGGTTTTTTGTTTGCGGCGATGGTGTCTCGCTTTTTTCGGGGGACTGGAGACGCGTTGTGGTTGTCCGGGTCAAAAGTTCACGGCGCAGTGGTTTTGTCCGGACCGTTACATTGTAGTGATGCCAGTGCTTCCGCTTCACGCTGATGTGGTACAATGCATCGCCCCATTCCCGGATCTTTTCCGCCACTTTCTGTGGAATGACATAGAGCGGGATTTCTGTTTCGGCCCGGGATCTCTTCTTCGTCATCCGGATTTCTCCTCTGAAGAGGGGTTGGGTGACGTTTTCGCAATGGTGTCGAGCCTGCGCTCAAGGGCATCGATCTGCTGCTGTAATTCGGCAACGTGGAGATACTGCTCATCGTTCGAGCGGTCCTGCCGCTCCATAAGGGAACAGACAAAATTCCTGAGCACGGATTCGAATTGCTGATAGGTCACTTCCGCATCGGGATCATTGAGACGATGCAAGGTCCGTTTCCGGATTTTTTTCTTCTTGTCCGGTGTGGACGCCGATAGGGTGCCGTGCAGTTCCGTTTTCCGGAAGACCGCCGTCACCGGCCGATGCTCCGGCTCATCCGCTCCCATGTTTCTTCTTCCCCATTCCAGTTCCTCGTTCTCCCGCCCGGAATAACCTGAGCCGGGCCGGGTAAAGTCACCCTGCGATACATTGCCGGAACCGCCAGGGCATTCGCCCTTCTGCGGCGTCATTCACGCTCCCTGCAACACGATGCGGTCAGGAAGCAGGCATCTGGTGTCGGGCACTCCTTGAGCCTGGCTGAAAAAGAGGGATCACATAATTGTCTTGTGCCTATACTATCACCTCAGGGCTGACCCTGTTCGCTCGGTAATGGACCCCGGCGACCGGGAGAGAGGAGCTCCCGTCCCCCTCAGCCAACCGTCGGCATCCGGTCAAAAATATTAAAACAGATATATTAATTATTTCTCACCCGGTGCCTTACACATGGGAATTTTTTCCCGGCCCTCGAAAATTAACTCTGCCGTTGTGCACAAAGATCGCGAGGAAGAATTCCTGTGCACGATATGTCAGAACCGTGACCCGGTCAGCACAGTATCGCAGAACCCGCCCACTTCCTTTTTGCATCAATATAGTCACTGACTAAAAATATTGTTTGAAATAAAAAAATATATAGTTGGAGATGTACAGATCTCTTTGATAGTACTGAGGTTCAATGGATGATGCATACCCGCCAGGCCCATTGCGTGAGATGTAACCAGACGTTCGACATTCAGGAAGAGACCGGCAGAAAAGCCCACATCCTGTACTGTGTCCGGTGCGGCCGGCACAAACGGATCACCCCGTTGGATCTCAGGGAGTATTACCGGAGCAATATCAACTGCCTGCTCGTACCCCCTTCAACCGCAAGACACCGGCCCCGGGAGCCTGTTTTGCCAATCCTGCCGGATGAGAAAATAGATCTCCGGAAATATATGTACATCGTGGAACACCTTGCCGGCTCCTGCGTCTGCGGCTCGTTCTTCCGGTTCTCGGGAAAGCCCCGCTGCCCCCGTTGCCGGTCAACCGTACTCCGGGCCGGATCCATACAAGAACTCTCCGCTGTCGCACCCTGCATACCGAAGAACAAACACGGGGTGGCAGCGTGAACTCCGTGGAATATCCGGGAATGGCTCGGGGACTGAAGGCGGATGAGACTTTGCAGGATCTTCCGGACCCGGTCCTTGCCGGGATATTTGCCCTCCTGGGTATATCGCTTGGGCAGTTTTACAATGGCCGCCCGGTACGGGGGCTCTGCTGGGGGGCAGCTGCGGCGGCCCTCCTCCTCCTGATCCGCGATCCAGTCCTTCTTGTTCCGGCAGGAATTTTTTTTATTGCTGCCTGCGGCATCGATGCCTATTCCACGGCAGAAGAGATCCGGAATCGCACGATCCCATTTTTTCGGATCAGTGTTTTCTTCTGGCTCGAACTGATGCTTGCAATCTCTTTTGGGACCGCACTCGGGATAACGACTCTGGTGCAGGTCTTGCCGGGTGTAAGTCTCATCCCCTGATGCGGTGCAGGCATCTTTTTATCGGTCCGGATCTGTCGGTGACGTACCTGCCGGGCGGATCAAACGTGAAAAGATCGGGCCGCTGGTTTCTATATAGTTTAGGAATATAAATCTATACTAAGATAAAAAAATATATTGACAACCCCGCCAACCTATTGATCAGAAACAAAAACCCGAGGTTGTCCATGGTTCACGTTCTCTATGTTGATGATGAGGAATGCCTGCTCGATATCTGCCAGATGTTTCTTCGCCAGATGGGAAACATATCCGTGGATATTGCGCAATCCGTTGATGCCGGGCTGGCTCTCGTCTCACAGAATGAGTATGACGCAATCATCTCTGATTACGAGATGCCGGTCAAGAACGGCATAGATTTTTTAAAGACCCTTCGCTCCCTGGGGAACCGGACCCCGTTCATCGTCTTTACGGGTCGGGGCCGGGAAGAGATTGTGATCGATGCCTTCAACTCCGGTGCGGATTTCTATCTCCAGAAAGGCGGGGAGATGAAAAGCCAGTTTGCCGAGCTGATTCATAAGGTCACTATTGCCGTGGAACGGAAGCAGGGAGAGCATGAGCTTGAGAACTCCAACTCGCTCCTCAGGGCCACCCTGGAATCCACGGCCGATGGCATTGTTGTGGTGGATTCGAACGGGTCTGTCTCGGTGTTCAACCGGAAATTCCTGCAGATGTGGAATCTGGCCGAGGGGTCGGAGGGAACAAAAACCGAACAGGCATTTCTGGAGCATATCCGCGATCAGGTCTCCGATTTTGCAGCCTTTGAAAAATCCCTTGTCCAGGTGCGCAACAATCCGGATTCCGGCAGTTACGATATCATCCATTGCCGGGACGGGCGGGTCTTCCGCAGGTTCTCGCAGGCCCAGAAGATCGGCAACCGGATTGCCGGACGGGTCTGGAGCTACCGGGATATCACCGGACAGAACCGGGCCCAACCGGAATTGTGTTCAGCCCGTGAGGAGATCCCTTCTGCCGAAGGTGAGCGTAAGGAAAATTATTCCGGACGTGCGGAGAATGCGGGCATTGTATACGCGAGCGGGGAAAAATACGGCCCGGTCTTCCATGCCACATCCTGCCCGCTCATTCTTGTTGATCCGCAGTCGCTTGGAATTCTCGACATAAATTCCGCTGCTGCCGGGTTGTACGGGTATGGGAGGGAAGAGATGCTCTCCCTGGCCCTGGACCAGTTGTCAGCAGAGCCCGGGCCGGATCTCCGGAACCTCTGCGACATCGCACCGGATGCCAGCCAGCATCTCCAGAAAAAGAAGAACTCATCGGTGTTCCCGGCAGAGATCTCCGCATCCCCGGCCTGTATCGGCAGCCGCCCGGTTCTCATCATCGCGGTCCGGGATCTTTCCCGGACAAAACAGCGGGAGGATGCTCTTGCGCTCTCGAACCGGAAACTCAATATCCTGTTCGGGATTACCCGCCACGATATCTTGAACAAACTCTCCGCGCTCTCGGGTTACAACGAGCTCCTTCAGGCAAGGATTGCCGATCCCCCCATCAGCACGATGCTTGAAAAGCAACAGAAAACCATCGATGATATCTGGAAGCAGATCGAGTTCACCAAGGAGTACGATACCCTGGGAATGAATTCCCCCCGGTGGTACCGGGTTGACGAGATCTCGGGCCGGGCCTATTCGCAGATCCTGCAGCCGGTTACGTTCGCGTGTGAGACCCGGAATGTCGAGATCTATGCAGATCCGATGATGGAGAAGGTCTTCTACAATCTTTTCGACAATGCCCTCCGCTATGGGGAAGGGATCTCCAAAATCCGGCTTTCGTGGGCCCAGGCCGGTGAGGATCTCCGGATACTATTCGAAGACAACGGCATTGGCATCGCGAACGGGGAGAAGGAGCGGATCTTTGAGCGCGGGTACGGGAAGAACACCGGCCTTGGTCTCTTCCTGACCCGGGAGATCCTCTCGCTTACCGGAATGACGATCCGGGAGACCGGGGAGTTTCAGAAAGGCGCACGATTTGAAATTCGTGTTCCCTCGGGCAATTTCCGGCTTTTGAAGCCCGTCACCGAATCGCAGGATTACGGGAACCGGCGGCAGGCTCTCATTGAAGAATGAGCCGAGCTGAAGGTTCTTTCCTTTTCTCTGCCGGGTGCAGGAATCTCCTGCAACCGGCATCATAAACCGATCTGCCGCTCCTCAATGGGGGGACATGCTCGTCTTTTGGGAGCACTCTGCTGATAGTGAATACTGGTAAAAAAGGGGGAAAGATGCCGGTTCAAAAACCGGCGTAAGAATTTTTTGTATTCAGCCCTCCGTTTTCAGGATCAGTCCATCCTGATCACGGGTGTGGGTGATAGCGCGATGTACAGAGAAACAGGTGGAACAGGATGTTGTTCCTGTTCCGATCCCATTTCGTGGGTCTCTATTATGAAGTTCAACGATCGGATGTGATATTCAGTTCTCATCTGGATGCCTTCTCTCTCACCCGGTGCATCACGCCGGGATCATCGGGAAATATATTTTTGATCCGGGTAACCCGGCGAATCTCAGGTTACCGGGATTGTCCTGGTCAGCAGGTTCTCTCTCTTCATTACGAGGATCGCATTCTCCGGGTTCTTCTCGATCGCCATCTGGATGATGTTGAGGGCTGTATGGTAATTCCGTTTCTGTTCAAAGAGCCGTATGAGATCCATCCAGAGAGAGACATTCTTTGGCTCGATGCTCAGCGCTGTCCCGAATGCGGCCAGGGCCTCCCGGTTCATGCCGAGTTTTCCCAGGATCCGGCCTTTCGCACCAAGGGCATAACCGCTTTTCCGGTTCATCTCGATCGCGTGATCCAGGATCCCGATCGCCTCCTCGTTTCGTCCCAGCTCGTGCAGGATCAGTCCTTTTTCCACAAAAAGTGCCCGGGGATCGCGGGTAATGGTAAGTGCTACTTCTATCGTAGCGAGCGCGTCCTCCTGCCGGCCGGCACTGCAGAGGACCCGGCTCTTCTTGCACAGGGCATATTCGCTTGCCGGATCCAGGCAAAGAGCCGTGTCGATGGCCGCGAGTGCCTCGCTGGTCCTTCCCAGGTTGTGGAGAACATCCCCTTTTTCCACCCAGATGGAAGGATCAGCCGGATCCTGCTGTAAGATCTCGATGAAGTACTGCAGGGCCCGGTCGTAATTGCCTTTGGACTGGTAATGAAGTCCGTGATCATAGAGATGTTTGAGTCCTTCCTGCCTTGTATGGGATTGGGCCGGCACTGCTCCGTTCCGGGCGGCCGGGATGGGCGCAGAAGCCGCGGGTCTGATCTCTCCTGCTGCAACCGGCTCCGGTTCCCTGGCCGGTCCTGAACGGAGCCGGTAATTGAAGAGTGCAATCTCAATATTGGAGCAGAGGTCGTTTGCAGTAAAGGGTTTGATGATGTAGCCGTACGTGTTCGGCGTCTTGGCTCTTTCAAGGATCTGGTCATCGAACTGGCCGGTCACAAAGATGATGGGGGTGCGGACCCGCGTGCTTAAGGTGCGGGCAACGGTTATGCCATCGGCATCCCCTTTGAGGCCGATATCCATCAGGATCACATCGCACGGAGTTTCTGGGATCTTTGAGAGCACTTCGTCCCCGGAGCTTGCAGAACCGGCGATGGCATAGCCCTTCATCGTGAGGATCTCCGAGATGAGGTGGACGATTATCTCATCATCCTCCACAATGAAGATGCGGGTCGGCATTTCCTGATCTCCTCGCTTTTCGCCCGGTGATTATCCGATCCGGCAGTACGCCGGTTTCTCTCTGAATGTTCCATTGCCCTGTTCATGGAACCGTTTGGCAGTCACCCAGTCAAGGTGTGCCTTGAAATCATCCGGGTGCATGGGTATCTTCTCGACCAGGTCATCGCCGTATCTGTGCAGCGTGTCGGTGTTTTTTCCGTTCCGGGCAGCGTCCATGGTCTGCTCCCTTACTTGTCGCTGATCCGGTCGAGATCGCAGGACCGTACTGACTCATAGGTGAATCCATGGGCATCTTTGAGGATCGCGGGGGCAGGCGAATCACGTGACTGCCGGTCGAGCCGGTTGATGAGATCGGTTAAGGATGCGAGCGTTGATCCCATGGTCTGGATATGTACCGCGATCTCCGGGTCAACCCGTTGATTCCGGTCCAGGGTCTCGGTCTTCTGCGTTAATACCCTGACAAGGTTCCTGCATTCATCAAACAGACTTTCGTCGGCTCTCCAGTGTTTCACCGGTTTGTGCAACATCGGGGACGTCCGGCCATTTGGTTGTCGGTATTCCATTCTCCTGCTCCATGAGCCGGGCCCTCTCCCGGACACCCTTGCCCGGACCGGTCCAACTCTTACATACTTTATTTTAAAAGTATATACTTAAAATAATTTCTATATAGAAACTATGTATTTACTATATTTGCAACAGGACCTTTTGCCACATACGGTTCCGCTGGATTACCTGTTCGGGGCAAGCCCGATTGCCATGCGAAGTTCATTTTCGCCGATTGGTTTCAGGATGAACCCCCGGGGTTCGTGGCTTTTGCCTGCTCCAGCATTGGCCCGTCCGAATGCGAGGTAAGGAATCCGGTAGCCTGAACTCTTTTTAATCCGGGAATAGTTCAGAGAGCCAGTCATTGATGCTGTTTCGGAGTTTGCGGAAATCCGCAAGTACCAGGTCTTTATCCTTCCGGATTTCCGAAGGGCTGACAAATCCCCGGTGGATCATGGTGACGCCTTCCGGGATGGATCCGGCAACTGCCGTTTTTACGCCATCGCACATGGTGACAACGTAATCGAATCTCACTCCGTTATAGTCCGCGAGTCTTCTGGACTTCTGGGACGAGATGTCGATTCCCACTTCCTTCATCACGGCAACGGCATACGGGTTCAGTCCCGCCGGGGCGATACCGGCGGAGTATGCAGTATAGCGGTCATTGCATCTGGCATTGAGAAGGCCCTGGGCTATCTGCGACCTGACCGAATTGAACGAACAGACAAAGAGCACGGTCTTCTTTTCCATAACCTCTCCGTTAACCTGGTTGATCCGCGAATCTCAACGCGATTACCGGTGCGCATGGAGTGGCGATTAAGGCTGCAACTGCGATGGCAAAGATCGCTGTGCGGAAGAATCCGTTTGTCGCATGTTCCTTACGGAATGAGATTCTTGCTGTGCGGGGGGAGGCGAGATGTCCCTGTTCTGCGTTGTCGCGGGATCCCAGGATGGTTCGCCTCCTTTTCATGCACAAAAATGGGTTGGTGATCAGTATCCGGTTCAGCTGGTGAGAGTGACGTAGCCTTCATCGGCGACAATCTTCTGGCCTTCTGGGCTGAGGATGTACTTGATGAAGTCGCCGGCAAGGCCCGAGGGCTGGCCGTTGGTGATCACGTAGAGGTCACGGGAGACCGGGTAGGTCTTGGACTTGACATTGTCAAGAGTGGGTGCAACGATCTTCTGGGCATTGTACCAGACGGGGACTGCCTTGACATCGTTTGAGACAAAGCCGATCGAGACGTACCCGATAGCGCCGGGGGTCTGGGCAACGGTCTGGGTGACAGCGCCATTGGAGTTCTTCTCAAGCATCTTGCTTGTCGGGGTTGCTTTCAGGAGCACGGTCTCATCAAAGTAGGTCCTGGTCCCGGATGCACTGTCACGACCCACAACCACGATCTGGTTGTTCGTGCCGGGCACACCGGCACCGGAGATCTCGGTCCACTTGGTGATCTTGCCAAGATAGATGTTCTTGACCTGGTCGAGCGTGATGTACGGGATGGTGTTTGCCGGGTTGACAATCACGGCAATGCCGTCCTTTGCAACCGTGGTGACGACAAAGTCGGGATACTTTTTCAGCTCGTCCTTGGTCACTTCGCGGGAGGTCATGCCGATATCAACGGTCTTTGCGCCGATTGCCTGGATACCGACACCGCTGCCGCCGCCGGATACCTGGATGTCAGCATTCGGGTGGGCTGCCATATACTGGTCGGCGGCTTTCTGGACGATCGGGAGGACTGTTGTCGAGCCGCTGATCGTGATGGTCTGCTTCTGGCCGGAGGCTGTCGGGGCCGCTGCAGCGGTGGTTGCCGCAACTACCGGAGCCGACACGGCTGCAGGAGTAGCTGCCGGGGCAACTGCTGCTGCGGTTGCTGCAGGGGTTGCCGCGGGAGTGGCAGACGTGGTTTTTGTTCCATTGTCGGTACAGCCGGCTATTGCCATCGACGCGATGAGCAGGATGACCAGGCTTAAGGTTACGAAGAGATACGAACTCCGGTTTGCTTTCATGGTGTTCTATCACCCATTTCACGGGGGGTAATAAACGTCTTTTCGACATAAACTATACTAGTATATATGTATAAAAGAGTAAAATAGAGTTTAACAAATAAATCATATTTCTATTGTAATGTGGTGATGCGGATGGAGATACGGCGGGTGCAGATGACCGGGGGCTCATCGTTTGTGGTGACGCTCCCCAAGGACTGGGCGGAGAGCCAGAAGATCAAGAAGAACGATCCGGTGGGACTGATGGTCCAGCCGGACGGGACGCTGATCGTGACCAAGAAGATCACCGAAGAGCCGGTCCAGCGGACAAAAGAGATCGATGTCGGTACGGTCTCGGACCCGGCCTTTTTGTTCCGGCTCCTCATCGGGACGTACATCACCGGGTTTTCGATGATCCGACTCAGTTCGAAACAGCGGTTCCCTCCGTTTGTCCGGACAGTTGTGCGGGATTTCACCCAGATGACCATCGGCCAGGAAGTGGTCGAGGAGACCGAGGATGTCATTGCGATAAAAGATCTCCTGAATCCTGCCGAGATGCCGTTTGACAATACCATCCGGCGGATGTTTGTGATCGTCAAGACCATGCACGAGGATGCGATAACCGCCCTTGCCACGCAGAACCACGACCTGGCAGACGATGTCATCGCCCGCGACATGGATGCCGACCGGCTCAACTGGCTCATCGCACGCCAGACCAACATGATCATGCAGAACAATGCCCTCTCCCGGAAGATGGGCATCTCGCCCGGTATGGCCATGCATTATTACATACTCAGCCGGATCATCGAGCGGGTGGGCGACCATGCGGTCCGGATTGCAGAAAACACCCAGCCGATCATCGATGCCGGCCTTGACAAAAAGATCGCTGATGCACTCAAAAAGGCTAGCGCCATGTCCCTTGAGATCTTCGACCGGAGTATTGTCTCGTTCTTCAACACCGATATGAAAGAAGCCCACCGGAACATCGAATCGATTGCAGCCCTTGAGAATATCTGCGGCGATATCAACAACATGGTCTTGAAGCAGGACACGCTCGTCGCCATCCATGTCGGCTATGTTGCAGAGAGTATCCGACGGTGCGGGGAATATGCCGGCGACATCTCCGAGACCGTCATCAACCTGCTTGTTGAAGATGAGCCGGTGACAACCAGGACAAAGCCCGGCAAATAATTTTTCAGATTTGCCGGATCCCGGCTTTTCCCGAGCAAATGGGTAACAAACCTAAAAAGTTCCGGCCCTGGTTTTCCGGCACTCTCGGGCGAAAGCCGGGTCGAGATAACCGGTTGTGCGTGCCGCCGATTTCTTTTACGGATGGGACGATGGTCGCCGGGAACGTATCGTGGGAGTCTTATGGGATGCCTGCTGTGATCTCTTCCCCTCCCTTGTCAACTGCTCCTGGGATCTTTCTTTCCCAGCAGGGGATGCACAGGCCGCTTTTTTTCGTGGAGATGAAATCCGTTACGGGAAACGATTCCCCGCACCGGAAGCACCGGATTGCGGGGATGGAATGCCGGTGGGATTCTCCGTTCGGGCCGGGCAGGACCCGTTCCGCGCCGGAATTTTTTTTAATTTTCATTGGATTGTTCTCGGCTGGTTCATAACATATTGTCCGGGATCTGAGCATCGTTCTCACTCCTTAAGGGGCATTACCATTCCGGCAAGCTGCTTTTTTGTACTCTCATGCTCCCAACTATATATCCTTGCCGAATTAATCTATATTAATTAAAAATAATATAGTTTTTTCACCAATACCTCTGAACGTATTATTGGATAGCGCGGGGTGAAAACTCCCCAAACCCCTGTTAATACGTCGTCGATATTCCCACGAACCGGAAAACATTCTCCTGGCGAATCCTGGTAAACGATCGATGCGAGGTATAATAATCTGAAATCACGTCCCTATATCCCGCGAATTTTTCTGAAATCTCTTTCCAATCATAAAATTCAAAACTTATATATATAAAATCGCCAGACTCTATTGTGTCGCATTTGGAAATACCCTGGAACAGGCCCGGCCGGGATCCTTCCCGGCGCAATCCCGAACCCCGCCCGCCCCATGCTGGTGCACCTCTTTTTTGTCTTACCCCTCCCCGTTCTCCCCGGGTTTTTCCGGCACACCGTTTTTGGACCCGGTCGTTCGCTCCTGCAACTGCCTGGGCGGTACCGGGGCTTCCGCACACGTACGGGAGAATTTTCATGCAGGCACCGTTGAACAAGAGACCAGACAAGGTGATCAGATTTCCTCACAATGCACTGCTGCAAACCCGCTGGATTGGCGTTGATCTGAATACAACCGGCCATGCCGTTGTTGCTGCCGATCCTGTGACCGGGAAGGTCCTGAAACTGGGAAAAAAACTGCATTATGCACAAACTTCACAAACACAGAACTGTACGAAACTCTACCGGGTAGGAAAACTCTGGAAGCTCAAAAAGAACAAGAGCCGCGAGAAGAAAGAGTTCAAATCCGCCCTTCACAAGATCGCCCGGCAGATTGTTGGTTTTGCAGAGTCCTTCTGCGCCGGGGTAAAATTCGAGAAACTCTTCTCGTACCGGTATTTCAATCACCGGAGCTGCGAGGAATCGTACGAATTCTCTTTTGAGAACAACTCCTTTGTAACCCTGCTGAACCTGATTGAAAAACGGGCGCTCGCACGGGGAATCCCTGTCGAGTATGTCAATCCCATGAACACGTCCAAGAGATGCAGCAGGTGCGGTGCGTTCGGGAGAAGGGTACGCAAGCGGTTCGAATGCCCGCAGTGCGGCCGGGTGATCCATGCCGACGTGAATGCCGCGCTCAACATAGCTGCAACGCCCTGCGCTTCCGATAAGACCGAACTGATTCAGGTCCGGGCAAACCGGAAGATGATGCGGAAACTGGCCCGGGCCGGGCAGTTCAATCCAGCAGGCAGAAGCCCCCGGATTACGGAGTCTTCCGGCAACCGGGAACTGCTCGCCCCGTGGAGCGAAATTCCGGCGATTCCGGGGGAAGCCGGGTAATATGCATTGCGAAAAAAAACCGAGGTAAAGTATGAAAACATCCATTGTAACCGTCCGGGTCACGTGCCCGAAATGCAGTACACACTATGAAGAACGCTACCTGCCGGGACGTGCGATACCGGAAGAGATCGGCCCTGACGGGTATTCCGATGACTGCGTTGTAGCCTCCTGCCCGAACTGCGAACACCTGGTGAGCATGATTGTGCGGATGGCGCAGCCCGGGGAACCGGCCTGAGCTGCTTCTCTCTTTTTTGGATCCGGTATTCCGGGATCCGGCACAACGGGCCGGTTCCTGAAAAGACGACCCGGAATTTTTTGCCGGTACGTTGTCTCAACAATGCAGAAGGTTCAGACAACCGCATCTGTTTTTTGTTTCAGGCGTCCGGATTCCATCAGACCTCCGCGTAATCTCAATATTTCTATTGATTTTATGGCGAAAGATATGATATGCCGTTTCAGAGAAATACTATCCAGAGTTTTCCATGAAGATACGGACCCGCACCCGGATTATCCTTGTCGCCACCCTGGTGGCATTCCTTCTCGTCCTGGCTTTCATCACCCAGTCCGTTATCATCCAGTCTTTCGGGGTCATTGAAGAGCAGGAGACCACGTCCCATGTCCAGCGTTTTATCTCCCAGATCAATAATGAGATAGAAGATGTTGCAGCCACCTGCCGGGACTGGGCCGGCCGCGAGGAGACCCGAGAGATCTTCACCGGTCCCGACGGGATGTCGGATCCCTCCCGGATCTTCCAGCCGGTCTCGATGAAGAACCTCGGCATCGATTATATCATCGTCTATAATGCCAGCGGGAAGCGGGTCTTCTCAGAAACCATCTCCAAGGATGGGACTGCAGTCCGGGAAGCTCCTGCGGGAATTGACACGATCGTCTATGACAGCATCATTCCCCACGGGATGCCCGGCGGCATCTCCGGGCGGAGAGGTTTTTCCACCATCAACAATGATCCCGTGATCCTTGCCGGCTATCCGATCCCGTCCGCGAACGAGTCCCCGTCTTCCGGAGGGACTCTGGTCATGGCCCGTCTCCTGGATGCAGAACGGATCGGGGACATCGACCAGATGCTCCAGCTGGATGGAACGCTTGTCCCTTACAACCCGAAAACTGCCGACGGGGGCCTCACCGCAGCGGAACAGGCGCGGGCAAAAGACGGCGCGATCGTTGTACGGGCTGTCAGCGAAAAGGAGCTGGACGGTTCAGCCATCATCACCGGAATCGAGAACAAACCCTCCTTCCTTTTAATGAAAATTGCAACCCCCCGGCCGGTCAACCAGGAAGTTACCAAATCCATCCTGATTCTGGCCGCAGCCCTCGTTCTTCTCAGCATCATCTTCGTGCTCGTTGTCCAGCTCCTCCTGCAGAAATTCATCCTTGCCCCCTTGAGCGATCTTGACGCCGGTATGAAATCCATCCGGGATTCCGGGGATCTCTCCCTGCGGATGGCGGAGTCCGGCGACGACGAGGTGCTCTCCCTCACCCGCTCCCTCAACCAGATGCTCGACCAGGTCCAGCAGCAGCGGGATGAGATGCACAATCTTCTTGACGAGATCGAACAGCAGCGGGACGATCTCCGGGATGCGCGTCAGTCCCTGGCAGAACGGAACCAGGATCTTGAAGAGCTGAACCGGAAGGCAAATCTCTACCTGGATATCTATCTCGATGCGATCACGTACGAGATCCTGAATGCCATCATGGGCCTTCGCGGGTATGCGGAGATGTTCCGGCAGACTGCCGAAGAATCTCAAAAGAAATTTTCTGACAAGATAATCGCACTTGCAAAGAAGAGCGACGAGGTGATCCGGAATATCGAGACGATCAGCCGGATTTACAAGAACCCGCCCGAGATAAGATCCGTGGATCTTCTGACCATCATCAAAAAGGAGATGGATTCCCGGTCCGGATCCTGCATAACGGTGGAGCACTGCGACCGTGCGGTGCTTGCCAACGATATGCTCGGCGTTATCTTTGACAATCTCTTCTCCAACAGTCTCAAGTTCGGGGGCCAGGATACCCGGATAACCGTCAGCGCCCGGGACACTCCCGAGGGATTGCTGGAAATATCGGTCAGCGATACCGGGCCGGGGATTCCCGATGCCATGAAACCGCTTGTGTTTGACCGGTTCATGCAGAATTCCCGCCAGCGGAGCAGCTACGGGCTCGGGCTCCATATCGTCAAGATGCTTGTTGAAAGCTACGGGGGATCCGTCTGGGCCGAGGATCGCATTGCCGGGGACAAGCAGTCCGGTGCAGCGATCCGGTTTACCCTGCGGATTGCCTGAATGAAAAAAATCCTCCCCCCTTGTTCCGGTACGCCGGAACCGTGCAAAAATATCAGCAGGTCACATGAAGAATGGCAACGGACGGGCGGGATTCCGCTGCGAACAGGTCCAGGATTTCCGGCGTGGGGCGGATGATCGATTCGTACTGCATGAGAATCCGGTGGGCATCCACGGTTATCGGAAGATCGCCGTATTGTCCGGTTCCGATGAAGACCACTTCGGGTTTTTCTTTCTCTAAGAATGCGAGTTCATGCTCGGTGAGCGGTGTATGGCCATAATTTTTCTTGAATTTCTTTGATGCTTTTTTGGAGCGCTTCAGGACACTCCGGTCCAGGTGGACGATCACATCATGGTCGTACCGGCTGTCATCGATCTCCACCCAACCATAGCGTGTCTTCATGCACCTCACCCGCAGTTAACGGATAATTCTCCTGCGAATACTTCAGGTTATTCGACGTATGCCTCAATAGGGCCCAATAATCTCCGTATCGGTATCGCGTGTTTTTTCCGTTTCACCGGAAAAACCGGCCCCCGTATTCGCGTTTTATTGGCATTTCTCAGTTCGGATTGAGGAACCTGCATGCCCGGAAAACCCCCTGCCGGATGGCCGATAAGGGCTATTGTATGAGGTGCATTTCAGCCGTATTTTGACAAACAGGGTAATATACGAGCGTTTTCTCTACGCGAACAGAAAAGAAACGGTTTACTGGGTTTTCCAGAAGGGACCCCTCTCGGAAAAAGGGAATCCGGGCCCGCAGCGGCCGTATTTCAGTCCAACCCCGCAGATCCCAAAAACAGGGAAATTTCCCGAGGTCTCCCCGAAGTCAGGCCATCCCGGCCAGGCCAACGGCAGCCGAGATTATCAGGTAGCCCAGGAACGCAACAACAAATGCAAGGGGAATAGTGATGATCCACGCAGTCATCATCTCCCGGACCACCCGCCACTGGACTGCATCCTTTCCCCGCGTTGCCCCGACGCCGATGATGGCGCCATTGATCGCATGCGTTGAGGAGACCGGAATCCCGTAAAGCGTCTCCATCACGAGCGTGCCGCTGCTTGCGGTTGCTGCGCAGAACCCCTGGTACGGGCGGATCTTGGTGATCTCCTTTGCCATTTTCTCAACAACCTGCCATCCCCCAAAACAGGTGCCGAGGCCAATTGCGATTGCCCCGGCAAGCATAACGGGGGGCGGAACGGCAAATACTGCAAGGGTTCCGGATGCCACGAGCAGCGCCGTTATCAGGCCGATTGCATTCTGGCCGTCGTTCCCGCCATGAGCGGTTGCCTGGAGGAGGCAGGTGAGTACATGCAGCGGCTGGAAGATCCTCCTCATCCGGTTCTGGCGGGAGTGCTGGAAGAGGTGAGTGATGATGATGTCGAACGTGAAGGCCGCCACCATCCCGAGAATGGGCGAGATGAAGATGAAGAGCCCGATCACGAGCAGGCCGGAAAGTTTGAGAACGCCGGCAACCATCAGGACCGGGATGATGATCGTACCGCCGCAGATTGCCCCGAGAAGTATTCCGAGGCGGATATCCTCCCGGAGTGTCGCTGTCAGGGCCCCCAGGATACACGCTCCTGCGATCGCCCCCAGAAGGCCAAATAAAATGACCTGCACAACGGTTGCTGAAGACGGGAGAATAATTGCACCGATGCCCCCGACCGCAACGCCGGCTCCCATCAGTCCCCCGACCATGGCATTGCTGCTGGAGAGGGGAAGGCCGGCCCGGGTTGCGACAAAGATCAGGAGTATCGCTGCTCCCATGGCCACAATTATCGATGCCGGAGTTAGGGCGCTTGCGGTGACGATCGCCGTCCCGATCGTTGCGGCCACCGCGGTTGTGAAGATGAACGGGCCTGCCATGTTGCAGAGTGCCGTGAAAAAAACCGCTTTTGCCGGGGAGAGCGCTCGTGTTGCGACAACGGTAGCGATCGAATGCGAAGCATCGTTGAGCCCGTTGACGAACGCGAGAGCGAGCGCAAGGATGATCCCGAACAATATGAGGGGTTCCATGAGCATCACGATCTTCTGCTCTATTCTGTTTTTCCTGATTATCCCGGTTTGCCTGCGAGTGTGGATGCAGGTTCCTGTAACCCGGGGTATGACGGATCACCGGCAGATGGATTATCAATCTCCTTTGCGTGTGAGGGGAAAAAAGGATTGGTAGCCGGTCACCGGACTTCTGCCGGCGATTCGGTTTGGGGTCAGTACCCGACAAATACCCGGATCACGGCAAACGCCACAAACCCGATGAGTGCACTGATCGGGATCGTGAGGATCCAGGCCCACATGATCGTCCGGGCAACCCCCCACTTCACCGCGTTCGAACCCATGGTGGTCCCGACCCCCATGATCGATGTGCAGATGATATGGGTGGTGCTGACCGGTATCCCGGCAATGGATGCCCCGATGATGGTCGATGCGCTTGCAGCATTGGCAGCGAAGCCGTGAACCGGTCGCATCTTGATGATATTGTACCCCATTGTCTTGACGATCCGCCATCCCCCGGCAAGGGTTCCGAGCGCGATTGCCGTGTAGGCAAGGATGATGACCCAGAACGGGGCGGTCAGGTGATTTGAGTCGGCCGCAACACCGTAATAGCCGATCGCGAAGAGGAGCGGGATGATGACGCCTATCGTCTTCTGTGCATCGTTCGTTCCGTGGCTGAAACAGTTTGCCGCCGCGGAGACCAGCTGCAGGCTCTTGAAGTTCTTTTCCGCCGACTGTTTGTTTGCCTTCCTGGTTGTCCAGAGCACCGCAACCATAAAAGCAAATCCGCAGGCAAGCCCGATGATTGGCGAGAGGATCATGAACGTGACCACCAGTTCGACTGTGGACCACTTTATTGCCGCAAGCCCGGCAGCTGCGATTCCCGCCCCCACCATCCCCCCGATCAGGGCATGGGACGACGAGGTAGGAAGCCCGAAGAACCAGGTGATGAGGTTCCAGGAGATGGCACCGGCGAGTGCACCGAGAACCACATAGGGGATTACGCTTATCGGCACTACCTCGTACTGGATGATCTTGGCGATGGTATCTGCGACCGCGATACCAAAACCGAACGCAGCGATAAAGTTAAAAAACGCTGCAAATACTACCGCATTCCGGGGTGACAGGGCCTTGGTCGAGACCACGGTCGAGATCGAGTTCGCGGAATCATGGAACCCGTTGGTGAAATCAAAGACAAGCGCAATGCCGATGATGATGACGATGAGTTCCCATGTGGCTTCGATCATGTGTTCTCCTCAAAATGCCCGGTCATGAATGCCGAATCGCGATATCGGAGAGCACATTTGCCACGTCTTCGCAATAATCTGTTGCCGTCTCCAGGTGCTCGTAGATATCCTTGTACTTGATGATCGCGATCGCATCATTGGTCTTGAAGAGATCCGTCACCGCGTGGGCGAGCACATCGTCCGCCAGGTTCTCGAGCCGGTTGACCTCGATGCAGCGCTCGTCGATATACTTGGGATCCTTGATCGACCGGATACCCCTGACCGCACTCTCGAGTTCCGCTGTTGACATGTGGATAAGTTTTGCAAGCTCGATCATGTGAATGTCGGTGGCCTCGATGCCGTAATAGTACATCTTCTCGGTTGCGCCATCGATATAATCCAGCACATCGTCCAGCGCCGAGGCAAGCCGGGAGATCTCCTCCGGGTCCAGCGGCGTGATGAAGGTGCTGTTGAGCTGGGTATAGATATCGTGGGTGATCAGGTCACCCTTCTGTTCCAGCAGCTCTATCTGGTGGCGTTTCTCCTTGACATTGGTGAAATCCTCGGTCAGAGCAACGAGCTGCCATGCAGCTTCCTTGTTGACTGCGGCCTGCTTCTCGAATAAATCAAAAAAAACCTTGTCCTGCGGTATCAGCAACTCACGGAGCCCCATAACAAACCCAGTGGTAATCGTCAGGCAATGTTAAAAATATAGCGAAATACTGTGGGCCCTATAGGAGCCCGAGGAAAAAGATTACGATAAAATACATGGCGAACGAGACAACCATGGCCAGCGGGATGGTGATGACCCAGGCCTCCATCATCTCCCGGACCACCCGCCACTGGACCGCGCTCTTGCCCCGGGTTGCCCCGACGCCGATGATAGCGCCGTTGATAGCGTGGGTGGAGGAGACCGGAATCCCCCGTTCGGTGACCGTGACGAGAATGGCGCTACTCACGGTGGCAGCGCAGAATCCCTGGTAGGGGCGGATCTTCGTGATATCCTTTGCCATCTTGTCGACCACAGCCCAGCCGCCAAAACAGGTGCCAAGACCAATGGCGATCGCGGACGCGAGGAGCACCCAGGTCGGGACCTGGAATGCGAGGAGGATCCCGGACGAGACGAGGAGGGCGGTTATGATACCGACCGCGTGCTGTCCGTCGTTTGCGCCATGTGCGGTGGCCTGGACCAGGCAGGCGAGCACGTGGAGCGGCTGGAAGACCCGCTTCATCCGGTTCTGGCGGGAGTGCCTGAAGGCATGGGAGATGAGGATGTCGAAGACAAAAGCGCCGGTGATCCCGAGGATGGGGGAGATGAAGATGAAAAGAACGATGGCAAGCAGGCCGGATAATTTGAGAATCCCAAGGAGCATCAGGGCCGGGATGATAAGGGCTGCCCCGCAGACGGCCCCGAGCATCAGGCCCAGCCGGACATTCTCTTTGAATGACAGGGTAAAAAGGCCCAGGGCAACGGCGCCGATGACTGCCCCGATGAGGCCGTAGATTATTATCTGGGCGAACGTGTCCCAGCCCGGCAGGATCACGACCGCGAGCCCCCCAACGGCAATGCCCGCACCGAGGATGCCGCCGACCATGGCGTGGCTGCTCGAGAGCGGGATCCCGGCCCGGGTGGCAACGAAGACGAGGATGATCGCCGCCCCCATGGCAACCACGATCGAGAGCGGGGTGAGGCCGCTCTGGCTGACGATCGCTGTCCCTATGGTTGCAGCAACGGCAGTCGTGAAGAGGAACGGTCCGATAAGATTGCAGATCGCCGTGTACAGCACGGCTTTTATCGGCGAGAGGGCTTTTGTAGCCACGACTGTTGCTATCGAATGCGAGGCATCGTTGAGCCCGTTGACAAAGTTGAGGGCCAGCGCAAGGATGATGCCGAACAGGATGAGGGGATCGGCGCTGATCATGCGTGGCTCATGGCAATATCGGAAAGTGCATGCCCGACATCATTGCACTTCACCATCACGCGTGCCATGCTCTCGTAGATATCCTTGAGCTTGATGATCATGAGGAGATCCTGGGTCTTGAAGAGTTCGAGGATGGCCCGGGAGAGGAGTTCGGTGGAGAGGTTGTAGAGCCGGCTGATCTCGGCTGCATGGGATTTGACGCCCTCAGGGTCCTTGAGGGTCTGGAGGGTGTCGATGGCATGGGTGATCTCGGCTGCCGAGAGGAGGATCAGGTACGAGAACTCTTTTAAGACATCGTTTGTCTGGGGGATCTCGTAGTTGCAGAGCTGGTGGGTCACCCAGTCCATCCGGTCGAGCACATCGTCAAACGCCGGTGCGAGCCGGGCGATCTCCTCGGGTTCGAGCGGGGTTATTAAGGATTCGTCGAGCTGCTCGTAGATCTTTTTCGTGATCTCGTCCCCGTGATGTTCTATCTGGCGCACCTTGTGGGATTTTTCCGTGCCGTTCGGGAGCTCGTGGGTGATCTCGTTGAGCGTAGTCGCAGCCTCGGTAATCTTTTCAGCCATTTCATGGAACAGGGTAAAAAATATTTTATCTTCTGGAAGGATCAGGTCACGGATACGCATAAGCTTCAGACTTACCCTTAATCCATAACTATAAAAAAGTACGTCAGAGCGGGGAGGTGGATACGGGCTGATCGGTTACAAAAAATCTACTCTGCAGAAACCTGCAAAAGAGGGACTGAGATGGGGATGGGGCTACGGGCGCTCACCGCCTCGTCGGAGCTCGTCCCGTGGAGCACGAGCTTACAAGAATCCATAGGATTTTTTCCGGATAAGGGTCATGGGGGCTTGCTACCTTGGGCCGCCTCCCCCTTTGGGGAAGAGTGGGGGTCACACTCACCAATTCCACTCGGGTACGCACCACGAATGATGTCTGCTGAACTAAAAAAAACCGCTCTCAATCAGGCGTCAAGGGTCCTGAACCCTTCCGGGGGAACCACCAGTTCAAAATGCACGCCTTTCTTGAACACGCCGGTCTCCCGGATGGTGATGCCGGTGATCCCGAGAATGACGCGGGAGAGGAAGAGGCCAAGCCCGGTATTTTTCCCATATCCTTTCGAGAAGATCCGCTCTTTCTCATGCCCGGCCACCCCTTCGCCATCGTCCCGGTAATCGATGCACAGGCTCCCGTTCTTCTGGATATGCCAGGAGATCGCAATCCGCCTGACCTGTTTGCCGTGCCGGATGGAATTGTCGACAAGGTTCTCGAAGACTTTCGGGAGGAGGGCATCGGCATAGATCTTGGTCGGCTCATCCGGTATCTCAAGCGCGATCCCTGCCGTTTCCAGGTACGGCCGGAGCGGTTCGAGGATCGTTTTCACTTCCTGCCACTGCGGGGTTGATCCGCCAATCGCTTCGTAGGTCTTGGTGAACTCTATCTGCTTCTGGATGGTCTGGACGGCAAGCCGTTCTTTCTTGATATAATCCAGGACTGTCGGATCGGTGATCCTCATTTCAGAGAGATCGATGTAGGCCTGGAGGGCGAGGATCTGGTTGTTGATATCATGTCTTGTGATGCTGGTCATCAGGTTGAGCTTGCTGTTGGCGTCGGCAAGCGCCCGCTCCACCCTGCCCCGCTCGGCATTCTCGCTCATTAAGTTTTTATTGGCCGCATGAAGTTCGTCCATGGACGTGGTCAGCTCTTCCATGGTGGCGGTGAGCTCCTCGTTGGTAGAACTGAGCGTCTCCTGCGTCTCCTGGAGTTCGGCATTTTTCCTGACAGCATATTCGTACGTGGAGAGGAGGATGTTGAGGATCCGTGCCCGGCCCGATGTTATCCTGTGGGACCTGCCGGCAAAAACAAACTCCATGTCCGGCTGCGGGCCTTCGGAGTCCGGCGAACCGGCCATGGCAAACGCTGCCTCGATATGGGAGTACACCTGTTCGGGATCGAAGGGTTTGATGATGAAATTGTCCGCCCCGGCTTCGAGCCCCCGTAAGACATCTCCGGGATCGAAGAGCTGCGTTACGAGAATGACCCGGATTCCCGCCATGGGCGGTCCGGTCTTGATCTTCCGGCAGAGCTCGTACCCGTCCATCCCGGGCATGACAATGTCCGTCAGCACAATGGCCGGATGATCCTTCCTGATCCGGTCCAGGGCTTCCTGGCCGCTTGCCGCCATCAGCACGGTGTAACCTTTCTCTTGTAAGATGTGGGCAAGGTACTCGGCCTGGGTACGGCTGTCCTCAACAACGAGAACCGTCCGGTTGGCCGGGGAGCTCAGCGCTGCCTGCATCTCCTCTGGTTCTGTTGTGGATGAAGATCTGGCCGTGGTCATCGGTTCTCCGGAATCCCGCACCGGTCAGGACGTCCCGCGGGATGCCGCACGCCCTGATTCCTGTCACTATTTTTTATCTCAGCCGAGTATATCAAACCGCTGTTCTATAAGCATTCCGTAATTACCCTGCGCAGAACAACACGCCGGTTGCGGGTGGCAAAGAGATGAAATCCCACCGCCCGGAATGCACAGGTCACCCTGACGCGGAAGCACGATGAAAAACGAAACGGGATGGACCGGGCGGGAATTGAACCCGCGGCCTCTTCCATGCCAAGGAAGCGATCTACCACTGATCTACCGGCCCGCTCCTAACTACTTGGATGCCATAGGTTAAAAGAATTGTTCGTCTTTCTCACTTTTTGGTACTGGATTCGGCAAGGGAAACCATCTTTTTCTGCATGCGGGCGTGGGCGTCCTGCATGTCGGGCCGGCTCACGATCGTCCCGTTCTCGATGAACCGGGTGATGAGCGGCGTGGCCCCTGCGGGCGGGACCGACGCGACCGGAAGCGTCCTCCTGTTGCCGCAGACCAGATCGTACACCTGTTTTACCCCGCTCCTTTTGCCCCGTTTCGCCTTGGCTTTTCCATCGATCTCCACGATGTCCAGGGAGAAGTCGATGACCGGCGCATTGGCAATCGCGCCGCCAACGCCGAATGCATCGACGATATCTTTGTACGCAAGCACGTCCTCGCGGGTCACGCCCCCCGAGAGGAAGATCTTCACGCTCGTGTGCCCGTGCATGTTGAGTTCCCAGCGGACCTCCTCGATGATGGCGCGCATGTTGCCCCTCCGCGATCTCGGGGTGTCGAGCCGGACTGCCGAGGCGCCGCACTGCGCTGCCCGGAGCGATTCGGACTTCTCATCGCAGTACGTGTCGCAGAGCATGATCCGCTGCACATCCTTTGGGGCATGGCGGTTGAACGAGCGCCAGGCATCTTCCGGTTTCTTGTAGCACATAACAAACGCGTGGGGCATGGTCCCGACCACCGGCATTCCTTCCGGTGCACAGGTGTTGGAGACCCCGTCAACCCCGCCGATCCAGGCCGACCGTTCGATCATGGCGGCAATTGCCGGGTGCTGGCGGCGCGAGCCGAATGAGTACACCGGCCGGGTGCCGGCTGCGATCCTGATATGGGCTGCCGCGGTTGCTATGCCCGAGGCATGGCACAGAAAGCCGAGGATGGCAGTCTCGTACCGGCAGAAGTCGCGGTACTTCCCGGTGATGCGGAGGACCGGATCCCCCGGGAAGAAGACCGTTCCTTCGGGCATGGCGTCGACCGTGACCGGTACTCCTTCGAGCAGGGCGACAACATCCGAAAGGCCGCAGAAGACCGCCCACGGCTCCGGCAGGGATGCCGCCGTCACTTCCACGACAACGTCCGGGTTGAGATTGTCCTGTACAAGCGTCTCTTCAGTCCGGACAAAGTAAATATCCGTGCAGTCTCCGTTTTTTATCGTCTCTTCGCTGACGGAAAGAAAGATGCCCATATGATATGATCTCTTGGGACTGATTGCCAAATACGTTTGTGTCCCACAAACCGAATCGGGCAGCTAAATATTAGTGCAGATCCCGCCAACCATTCTCCTGCGCAGGGGATACCATGCAGGGCAGGATGCGGACAAACGGATCGGTAATGGTCAGGGATAGCAGGATGTGCTCCTGATGCTCGGGATCATCGGGGGAACAAGCCTTCTCTTTGCAAAGCTGCCCGAGCTTGCGGGCCGCACGGTCCATACCCCGTTCGGGAACACCGATCTCCTGGTCGGGGACATTGTCCTCCTTATGCGGCACCAGCACGACCGTCCCCCGCACCGGGTCAATTTCCGGGCAAACCTGGCAGCGCTCGCGATCGCCGGTGTTGACCGGATTGTTGCGTTCGGGTCGTCAGGGTCGATGAACCCTGAAATTGAGCCGGGGGCGCTTGTTATTCCTACGGATTATATCAGCCTCGCAGATATCCCCTCTATCCATGACCACGCGGTCGTGCATGTCATGCCGGAACTATCCGGCGATCTCTCCGAAGCCCTGCATCGCGCTGTTCCCGAGGCCCGCCTGGGCGGCACGTATGTCCAGACCCGGGGGCCGCGCTTCGAGACCGCAGCCGAGATTGCGGCCTTAGCGAAGATTGCTGATCTCGTGGGGATGACTCTTGCATCCGAGGCAACGCTTGCCCGGGAACTCGGGATGCCGTTTGCGGCCATCTCCACGGTGGATAACTATGCAAACGGGCTCACCGATGCCCCTCTCTCGTGGGAAGAGGTGCTGGAGATCTCCCGGCAGTACCGGGAGCGGACCGGAGAGATTCTGAATACCATCATCAGACAAATGGCTTAAGTGGCAGGAATCGGACGATTGATATGGACGAGATATTTGCAAAAAAACGCTCTCTCCTCATCACGAATGTGGTGATCGACGGGAAATCAGCCGACATTTTCATTGACGAACAGGGAACGATCCGGGGCATCGGGGAGAAGGCCCGGTCGGAACACCGGGGAGAAGCGGATGTCATGATCGACGGCGACGGGGCCATTGCGCTCCCGGGGCTTGTCAACACCCACACCCATGCGGCGATGACGCTCCTCCGGGGTTACGCGGACGACATGATCCTGCAGGACTGGCTCTCCCAGAAGATCTGGCCCCTTGAAGCGCACCTGAAAGGCGAGGATGTGTACTGGGGAACAAAGCTTGCCTGCCTTGAGATGATCCGGAGCGGGACAACCGCGTTCAACGACATGTACTTCTTCATGGACGAGGCTGCAAAAGCCGTGAACGAGGCCGGTATCCGTGCAGTCCTCTCTTACGGGTTCATCGATCTCTTCAATGACGAGAAGCGCGAGAACGAGTGCAAAGCCACCGAGAAACTCGCAGCCCAGGTCCGCACGATGAACAATCCCCGGATCAAAACCGCGGTCGGCCCCCATGCTCTCTACACGGTCTCCCCGCAGGGCCTGAAATGGTGCGCCGGGTTTGCACAAGAGCAGAAGATCGGCATCCACATCCACCTCTCCGAGACCGAGAAGGAAGTGACCGACTGCATATCCCAGCACAAGAAGAGCCCGGCAGCCCATCTCGATGACTGCGGGATCCTTACTTCAAAAACCATCGCCGCCCACTGCTGCTGGCTCGATGAAGCGGAATGCTCGCTCCTCGGGAAGCGGGGCGTCTCGGTCTCGCACAACCCGGCAAGCAACATGAAACTGGCAACCAACCGGGCCATGCCCTACGCATCGCTCGCTGCCGCCGGGGCCAATCCCTGCCTTGGCACGGACGGCTGCGCCTCCAACAATAATCTCGATATGTTCGAGGAAGCCAAGACCGCGGCCCTTCTCCAGAAGTTCTTCTGGAACAACCCGACCGTGCTCCCGGCTGCCGAGGCTCTGAAGATGGCGACAGCGAACGGGGCAAAGGCACTTGGTTTTGGTACCGGGACGCTTGCTGTCGGTACCCCTGCCGATATCGTCCTTGTCTCTGCCAAAACGGCCTGCAATGTCCCGCTCCACAATGCAACCTCCAATCTCGTCTATGCCTGCAGCGGCGGGTCGGTCGAGACAACTCTCTGTAATGGCCGGGTGCTCATGCTCAATCGTGAGATCCCGGGAGAGGAGAAGATCCTCAAAGGCGCGGCATCCGCTGCAGCGAACCTCGTGAAACGGGCGCAGTCCTCGTAGATGACTCCGCCAGCCATGAGACCGGATACCCGTGGGCCGGCAGCGATCGCTGCCTGCATTCTCCTTCTCCTTTTTTCCTGTACGATCCTTTCGGGCTGCACCGGCATTTCCGGTTCTCAGGCGGGCTCGCACCAGGGATACAATGACGGGAAGTTGTCCGTTTATTTTCTCGATGTAGGCCAGGGCGATTCCGAGCTGCTGGTGTTCGAAAACAAGACGATCCTGATCGATGCTGGCGAGATCGGCAAAGGCGATCTCGTTGTTGCAGACCTGCAGAGGCTCGGCGTTACGCAGATCGATCTCCTGGTGGCAACCCATCCCCACTCCGACCACATCGGCGGCATGAAGGAAGTGCTCGCGGCATTCCCGGTCAAAAAAGTCCTGGATACCGGTCTTCCCCACCCGTCCCCCGTGTACTCGCAGTTCTTGGAAACGATCGATGCCCGGCATATCCCGTACACCGTTGCTGAACAGGGCCAGACCATCGAGATCGACCCGGCGCTCCGGATCTTTGTCCTCTCCCCGACATCTGAACGCTATGGGGATGACCCGAACCAGAACTCGATCGTGCTCCGGATCTCCTATGGCACGATCGACTTCCTCCTGACCGGCGATATGGGCGGCGAGGCCGAGGCAGCGCTTGCAAAGACCGGCTATGCTCTCGATTCTGAGATCCTCAAAGTCGGCCACCACGGGAGCCGGTACTCGACGTCCCCTGCCTTCCTCTCCCGGGTGAACCCGGAAGTCGCGGTCATCGAAGTGGGAAAGGACAACCCATACGGCCATCCCCATGATGCGGCCCTCCAGAATCTGAGAAACGCCGGCGTCACCGTGTACCGGACGGACCTCAACGGCACGGTTCTTGTCCGGACCGACGGGGTCACTTACTCGGTGACAACGGAGAAGGGATCCGGCGGGATAACGGCGCCGGGCACCGTTGTTCCCCGCATTACTGTACCGCCGGTCACCCTTCCCCCCCTGCCGGTGAATGCCAGCGTTACCGTTCCTGTGATGCCGGCCAATATCACCGTCCCCACGCTCCCTGCAATACCGGCCAATATCACGGTTCCCGTCCCGTCATTTACCGTACCCCCCGTGCAGATCGGCAATGCCTCGTTTGTGCATATCAGCGAGACCCGCTTTGATGCCCCGGGGGACGACCGGCAGAACCTGAACGGCGAATGGGTCCGGCTCACCAACCAGGGGGACGGGCCGGTGCTGATAGCCGGCTGGACGCTCTCCGACAGGACCAGTACCGGCCTCTATGTATTCCCGGCCTTCGTCCTGCTGCCATCCTCATCGGTAACCGTGTACACAGGAGCCGGGATGATGAACGATACCGCGCTTTTCATGGGGAGGAGCGAGCCGGTCTGGGGCAACAGCGGCGATGAGGCGATCCTCCGTAACGGCGCAGGAACGATCATTGACCGGAACTCCGGGGGACACGCTGCATGAAGGCTGTTGTCGACCGGATCGAGGACCCGGTTGCCGTATTGATCGCTTGCGAAGGCGAGCCGGCCAGGATCAGCGTACCCGCATCCCTCCTGCCGCCCGGCACCCGGGAGGGCGATGTTGTTACCCTCACGCTCGAACGCGATGAAGCGGCGACAAAGGCGGCAAAGGAAACGGTCAGCGGGCTTATTGAAAAACTCAAAAAAAGGTGATCGCTTTTTCAGGAGGCCCGGGTGCTGTCTTCGAGATCCCGGATCCAGCTTGCCACTGCCCGGAGCACGGTTATGATTTTCCGGTTTTTGTCATTTTCTTGGAAGGTTTGAGGGGGCCCGGGGGATTTGTGTGAGCCGGGAGTTCATCGCCATGGGGATGGGAATGGGCATCGTGCCTTTTGGGAAGCACAGGTTTTGCCTGCGGGTGGTGAGCCGGGTGGGGATGCGGATTTGCCATCGGGTGGTGCTGTTCTTCCTCATCGTGGCGTTCCTTGTCCTGGCCGGTCTGGGATCCGGGGTGTGACTGCGGATCACGAGAGTGGGGTTTTGGTTCGTGTCGCGGTGACATAAGCAATACTCCTGCTTCCTGATGATAAAGCGATGGGTGAAAAATAAATTTTGAGGGAAAACCGGTATTGATCCATACCGGGATACAAAGCGGCCCCACCATCCCGGACACCGTGTACGGAACAGGCTATCCGGTATTTATCCGGCTGATCCCGGTATCGGTTATCTCGTACGTGATCGCTCTCTTCTCTGTCCTGAGTTCCCGGAGATCCTGCAGGATCGCCTCCAGCTGGTTCTCCCGGTCCCTCCGGGCAATCGAATACGGCTGGTTCGGCTGGGGATTTTCCGGGGTTATGGCCAGGAGTTCACAGGTATTGCGCTGGCGGGTTATCCTGAGCTGGGATATTTTGTCCAGGTCAAGAGAGACGAACTCCCCGGAGTGGAACGCCCCGGTTGAATGCATGAATTTTACCGTTACGCTCAAAGGGATCCCCCCATATCCTGGCATTTCCCCGTCGCGACCGGCATGCTTAACCCCTCCCCGGGGGCATCCCGCCCTGCGGGCCCGCGGATCGCGCCGAGGCGATGACATCGTCGATGCGCAGGATCATGACTGCTGCTTCGGCAGCGCTTGAAATTGCCTGCGTCTTGACCCGGAGGGGCTCGACAACGCCGGCTTTGAGCATATCGACCGGTCTGCCCTCAAGGACATCGAGACCGAATGTCTTCTTCCCGGACTCGTGAGCAGCCCGGATTGCAACGATCATGTCGATGGGATCGAGACCTGCGTTCTCGGCAAGCGTTCGGGGAATTACCTCGAGCGCTTTTGCAAAGGCTTCAATCGCGATCTGGATCCGGCCACCGGCCGTTGCCGCATACCGGTGCAATTCACGCGAAAGTTCGATCTCCGGTGCCCCGCCACCCGGGACTATCTTTTTGTCCTTTACAACAACGCTCACAACCATGAGGGCATCGTGGACCGCCCGTTCGAGCTCGTCGATGATATGTTCCGACCCTCCCCGGATGATCAGGGAGACCGATTTTGGGTTTTTGCAGTGCGAGACCGAGATCATCTCCTGGCCGGAGAGTTTCTTCTCTTCGACAAGACCTGCAAACCCGAGATCGGCCGGCGCTATGGCATCGAGGCTGTTTGCCACCGTGGCTCCGGTTGCCCGCGAGAGATTGTCCATGTCGCTCTTCTTGACCCTGCGGGCGGCAAGAATGCCGGCTTTTGCAAGATAGTGCTGGGCAGTATCATCGATACCTTTTGCACAGAAAACCACCGTTGCACCCGTCCGGATCACTTTGTCCGCCATGACCTGGATCATCTGCTGGTCCTCGTCTAAAAATGCCTGAACCTGCTCGGGCCGGGAGATATTGATCTTGGCATTCACTTCGGTCTTTTTGTATTCGAGGGCTGCATTGAGGAGAAGGATTTTTGCATCCTTTACTTCCTTTGGCATTGACGGGTGCGAGCGTTCCTTGTCGATGACCATTCCTTCGACAAGCACAGTATCTTCTATCGCGCCCCCGACTTTCTTTAAAACGTTCACGTGCGCAATATCAACACTGCCATCGTCATCGGTGACCCGGGTTATCGCATCGACGACCATATCGCAGAGAAGATCCTTGTAAGCCTCGGCTCCTTTGCCGCTGATCGCGGTTTCTGCAACTTTTTTGAGCATCACGCGGTCGCCCTGTTTCACGGCAACCGCAAATTTTGCCAGGATCTCCTGGGATTTTGCCGCAGCCTGCTGGTATCCCTCCGCAATAACGGTAGGGTGAATCTTCTGATTGAGGAGATACTCTGCGTTTTTCAAAAGTTCCCCGGCAAGAACGACCGCCGATGTCGTACCATCGCCCACTTCCTTGTCCTGGGTTTTTGCAATCTCGACCATCATCTTTGCGGCAGGGTGTTCGATGTCCATCTGCTGCAGGATGGTTGCGCCATCGTTGGTGATGGTGATCTCCCCGATGCCATCGATGAGCATCTTGTCCATGCCTTTTGGCCCGAGGGTGGAACGGACTGCGTTTGCCACTGCCTTTGCTGCGGCAATGTTGTTGTTCTGGGCTTCCTGCCCGCGGTTCCGCGTTGTTCCCTGCCTGAGAATGATTATCTGCTGCCCGCCAAGTTGTTGTGACATTTACTTCCTCATGGTACTGATTCTCTCCCGTCTGCTTTCCTGCCTGCAAAAAAGCTGTTCCGGCTCCTGTGCACTGCCATTTTTCCGGGCCCGTTACTCCGGTCTTTCGCGCACGAGACGAACTGCAGGTTACCCGTGAACACAGGAAAAATGGTTATTCCGGTACAGTTTCGCCCCGTTATTCAGGTCCCGGGGACGCTGGCAGCGAAAGGATGGATGCGCAGGATCTTATCACACGGTTGTGATGGGGGACAATTGGTTCGTGGGCTCATAGATGTATCTGTGAAAAATATTTTTTGGGAATGATTCAACTGGTTTTTTTGAATATCACGTTGTTGACGGTAAAAAAGCCTGGCGTAATTCCCGTCCGGTGGGTATCCCCGTACGGGAAAGCCCCAGGGATCTGTTGTTCATTTTCATGGAAATCTTCCGACACGTTTTTCCTCAATGCAGTTGACTGTACAGGATATGTCTCATCACCCGGCATTCGAACACCACGACCACCCCGCCCAGCACGGGCCCACCAAGACCTGCCGCGTCTGCAAATCCTCCTACACCGAGGATCAGAACCCCTCGCACTTCCGCATCTGCAAAAAGTGCGGCTTCAAGATCCTGATCGTGCTCTTCATTGTCATGATCTCGGTCTCCTATATCGCATGGTTCGGTGTGATATAAGGACTCAAAAACCTTTTTTCTTTTTCGGAATGCAGATTCTCCGGTTTGAATCCAGTCTTTGATGTCTCCATAGCAGATGTGCCCCATCCGGCATCATCCCGATTACGAGCATCGCGTTCATCCCCGGTATGTGGCCGGCGGATGCAATAACACCCGTCCGGGCATGGTCCCCGGCAACCTTCCTGAAAACATAGAGATATAGGGTACCCAACGAATGGTGTACTATTCACCCCGGTGATCCGGTATGTTTGCGATCGAAACAGAAGCACTGTCGAAACGCTTTGGGAATATCCAGGCCCTCTCCCACGTGGACTTTTCAGTACAGGAAGGCGAGACCTTCGGGTTCCTCGGCCCGAACGGTGCGGGAAAGACAACCACGATCCGCATCCTGACCGGGATCTCTCCTCCCACGGAAGGGACGGCACGGATATTTGGGAAAGATATCGTCAGAGAGACAATCGCCGCCCGGCGCCAGATGGGGATCGTGCACGAGACCTCCAATATCTACACCGATCTCACGGCCTGGCAGAACCTGATGTTCACCGCCGAGCTCTACCATGTCGGGAAATCCTTGCGGGAGAAGCGGGCAGAAGAACTCCTCGAACTCTTCGGCCTCCTGGAGCGCAGGCACGACAAGACGAACGGGTTCTCAAAAGGAATGAAACGCCGGCTCACGCTCGCCATGGGGCTCATCAACGATCCCCGGCTCGTCTTCCTCGACGAACCCACCTCCGGCCTCGACGTGCAGAGCAACCTGATCATCCGCGACGTGATCCGAAATCTCAACGAGCAGGGCGTGACCGTCTTTCTCACCACCCATAATATCGAGGAAGCCAACCTTGCCTGCGACCGGGTTGCCATCATCAACCACGGGAAGATCGCAGCCATCGACTCCCCCGAACGGCTCAAAAAGACGATCCAGAGCGTCCAGTCGGTGGAAGTGGCCTTCGATGCTCCCGTACCCGTGCCGGTGGAGGAGCTGGAACAGATCCCCGCCGTGAGCGAAGTTGTCAAGCAGGGGGACAAGTTCCGGTTGATCACCGAGGACCCCCCTGCAGTGATCGACGGGGTCATGGCCTTTGCCGCAGCCCGGAAGGCCCGGGTGATCAGCATCACTACGCTCGGGCCAAGCCTCGAGGATGTCTTCATCCGGCTCACCGGCCTCGATATCCGGACAAAAGGGGTGAAGACCGTTGACTGAATTTGGGGATACCTGCGGGCAGCTGTGCATGGAACTCCATGCTGCCTGGGCGATTGCAAAAAAGGACATCCTCATCTATTACCTGAAGCCCAACATCGTCGTCTCGGGAGCGCTCTTCCCGCTCTTTATGTTCCTCGCATTTGCCATCGGCCGGCCTGCAGAACCGTCTTCGATGATCCCGGGTCTTATCGCGATCACTATCCTCTTCTCCGCATCCTCCATCGAACCCGTCTCCATCCCCATCGAGCGGCGGATGAAGACCTTTGACCGGCTCATCTCGGCCCCGATCTCCCTCCATACGGTCGTGCTCGGCGAGAGCCTGAGCGGTTTTCTCTACAGCATCGGGATCGCGTTCGTCCCGCTGCTCGCCGGGCTTGTTCTCTTCAGAACACCCATCGTGAGCATCTGGCCCCTTCTGCTCGGCCTCGTCCTCACGTCGTTCTGCTTTGCCACCATGGGCACGCTCTTCTCCGCGTACCCGACCGAGAGCCCGGGGGATATCATGTCCATGCTGAACCTTGTGCGGATGCCGCTGATCTTTGTCTCCGGCGTTTTCATCCCGGTCAGCCAGATCCCGGCCGCAGGCCAGTTCATCGTGTATCTCTCGCCCCTGACCTACGGCAACGACCTGATCCAGGCGGCCTATTCGGGCACCACGCTGTTCCATCCCCTGGCCGATGTCGCGATGATCTGCATCTTTATCCTGGTCTTCCAGTTCGTGGCAAACCGGCTCTACAAGAAATTCAACGACTGATCCGTCAGTATGCCGGACCGGAAAAACAGGAACGGGAAAATTCAGAATAATTTCTTCTCTTCCCGGATCTCCGGCCAGATCCTGTAGGTAAAAGGTCCGGAGTATTCAGTGTTGATCGAGAGGCTGAACGCCGCACCATCGCCAGGTCCAAGGTACCCGGCCCGGGTCTCTGTGGCCGCAATGACCTTCCCGTCCCGATCAAAGAATGTGCCGTGAACCACGAGGTTGTCCATGGGCCGGCTGCAGCTGTTGCCGATGTACCCCGTCAGGGTGATCTCCGTAACCGGCCCCGTATGCAGGCTATGCGCAGAATCATTGATCCGGAAAAAGCAGTTGCTGATACCGGGTGTATCCCCGTTGGCAAGCCGTGTCTTCGGCATCACTATCTCCGGCGATGCTCCAATGCACCCTGCAAGGATTATCGCGACGATAACAAGCATAAGAACCCTGTACCCCGTTCGCATAATCTCCCACCTGCCATCAAGCATCGTGTAGGAGGTTCCCCTCCAAATTTTTTTCGCTGTGGGGAGGATTGGGGGCGGAGAGGATGAAGTGACCTGCGGTCCGGCTTTGGGAGACGATGAGAAAAAAGAAGGATTGCTTATGCGGTCAGGACCTTGTCAGCCTCTTCAAGGCCGAGCACCTTGATCGACTCGTCCCGCATCTTGTATTTCTGGATCTTGCCGGAGATATTGATCGGGAAGTCATTCACGAACATGACGTACCGCGGGATCTTGTAGTGGGCGATCTTGCCTTTGCAGAAATCCTTGACATCCTGCTCGGTCATGGTCTGGCCCGGCTTCATCTTCACCCAGGCGCAGAGCTCCTCGCCGTACTTGATATCCGGCACGCCGACCACGTACACATCCGAGATCTTCTCGTGGTGGTGGAGGAACTCCTCGATCTCCCGCGGGTAGATGTTCTCCCCGCCCCGGATCACCATGTCCTTGAGCCGGCCCACGATCTTGAAGTAGCCCTCCTCGTCCATGGTGCCGAGGTCCCCCGTGTGGTTCCAGCGATCCTTGTCGAGCGTTGCATGGGTGGCCGAGGGATTGTTGTAATAGCATTTCATGACGCAGTAGCCGCGGGCGCAGATCTCGCCGATCTCGCCGAACGGTACGATCTTGCCGGTCTTGGAGTCGATGATCTTGAGTTCCGTGTGGGGAAATGCCCTGCCGATGGTGGTGACCCGGCGTTCGAGCGGGTCTTTGGTTGTCGTCATCGTGACGCCGGGGCTCGTCTCGGTCTGGCCGTACACGATCACGATCTCGCTCATGTGCATCTGGGTGTTGACCTGTTTCATCACTTCGATCGGGCAGGGAGAACCGGCCATGATGCCGGTGCGGAGGGACCGGAGATCGTATTTCGAAAAGTTCGGGTGCGAGAGTTCGGCAATGAACATGGTCGGGACACCGTGCAGCGCCGTGCAGCGCTCTTTCTCCACGGTCTTTAAGACTTCTTCGGCATCGAAAGTCGGGGCGGGGAGCACCATGGTCGTGCCGTGGGTTACGCAGGCGAGGTTACTGAGGACCATGCCGAAGCAGTGGTAGAAGGGAACCGGGATGCAGAGCCGGTCCTTCTCGGTAAAGCCCATGCCCTCCCCGATGATGTACCCGTTGTTGAGGACGGAATGGTGGGTTAAGACAACACCTTTGGGGAAGCCGGTGGTACCGCTCGTGTACTGGATGTTGATCGGGTCGTCGAACGAGAGCCCTTCGCCCCGCTCCAGGACGTCGTCTATCGTGATCGCATCCGCTTTCTCCAGGAAATCGCCCCAGGTGAACATGCCGTTGTACGGGATGTCGCCCATGAAGACCGCATTTTTCAAAAACGGGAACTTCTCGCAGGAGATCTTTCCCGGCTTGCACTCGTACGCCTCGGGGCAGGCCTCGTAGAACATCCCCACGTAGTCCGAGGTCTTGAACCGGCCCTGCACGATCAGGGTCGAGATCTCGGCCTGCTTGAGTACGTACTCGAGCTCGTACGTGCGGTACGCCGGGTTGATGTTCACCATGATGGCGCCGATCTTGGAGGTGGCGAACTGGACTACCACCCACTCGGCATGGTTCATGGCCCAGATGCCGACCCGGTCGCCTTTCTCCACCCCGAGGCCCATCAGGGCTCTTGCTACAAGGTTCACCTGACCGACAAATTCCCGGTACGTCCACCGTATGTTCTGGTGCACGGATACGATGGCTTCCGTGTCCGGGTATTTTGCTGCAATACTGTCGACCATCTCGCTGATGGTCATGCCCAGCAGGGGGACTGCTGAAGTTCCGCACGTGTAACTGCCCTCAACCATTGGTATGTGATGGGGTACCGGATAATATATGGATGATGATTTTGCGTGAGGGTGGTGCACCTGCGTTACTTTTGGAACTGCCGGCGATCCTGAGGGAATCCCCGGCCGGGCCGGGATTTGCGGGAACCAGCCGGTCCTGTGCAGGATCCGACCGGACCGCCCGTGGTGCCGGGAAACCGGGCGCTGGTGCACTGAACACCCGGAACCGTACGGGGGCCTGAACGCGGCAGGCGATCCCGTACCCGTCCCCCTCCAGAAAACAACAAAACTCTTAAGTTTGTACAATGCGATTATGTTAGGTCAGCACGGGATTCGTCCCGGAGCTGGACGCGAGAGGGGTTGTGGCCTAGCCCGGAATGGCGACGGGCTCCAGCGGTCTTTGCGTTCTCGTGCTCGCAGATGATGAACAATGGGTCTGCTGATTCAATATGATGACCCGTTGGAGCACTGATGCATGTCGGAGAGACCCGTCGATCGTGAGTTCAAATCTCACCAACCCCACGTTTTCTCTTAAGCGTTTTTCCTGAACGTTTCCCTGGTTCATGGACCGTAAGGTCTGTTTCGAATTTTTTATAGGCCCGGCCCGCAATCACTCTTCCATGCAAGCAGAACTGCACCTCGTTGACGCTTTCACCCAGGCCCCGTTCCGCGGGAACGTTGCCGGTGTCTGCATCCCGGATGGCCCGGCCGATGACGCGTGGATGCAGCAGGTGGCAGCCGAGCTGAAGCATTCGGAGACCGCGTTTTTGTTTCCTGAAGGAACGAACTGGAACCTGCGCTGGTTCACTCCCAGAGAGGAAGTCAAGCTCTGCGGCCATGCCACGCTCGCCGCCGCGTCCGTGCTCTGGGAGACCGGCCGCGTTTCCCAGAACAAGGCAATTGTCTTTGAGACCCTGTCCGGCAAACTGACTGCCCGGCGGGACGGCGACTGGATCAGCATGGATTTTCCCGCAGAACCTCCCGCCACATCGATGCCGATTCCCGGTCTTGGGCAGGCGCTCGGGATCGAACCCCTGTACACCGGCAGGAACCGGTTCGATATTCTTGTGGAACTGCCGCTCGCGGACGATGTCTGCAGCCTTGAACCGGATCTGAACGCCCTCTCGGCCATCCGGGCCCGGGGGATCATCGTAACTGCGGCCTCCGATCTCCCGCATTTCGATTTCGTATCCCGGTTCTTCGCTCCGGCTGTCGGCGTGCCGGAAGATCCGGTCACCGGCTCGGCCCACTGCTGTCTCGGGCCGTACTGGGGAGAGAAACTCAAGAAAACCGAGATGGTCGGGTTCCAGTGCTCCCCCCGGGGCGGATCGGTCCGGGTGAAGCTCGAAGGCGATCGCGTTCTCCTCGCAGGCCATGCAGTCCATGTCCTGTCGGGAAAACTCCTTGTCTGATTTTTCTGCTCTGTAGAGATCATTCGTGTAGCGCACTTGACTGAAAATTGTGAGTGTGACCCCCTCTCTCCCCCAAAGGGAAAGGCAGCCCAATGTGGCAAGCCCCTTTGACCATCATTTAAAAAATCATATGGATTTCGTAAGCTCGTGCTCCACGGGGCGAGCCCCGATGAGGCGGTGAGCGCCCGTGGCCCTATCCCAATTCAATTCCTACATAACAGGTTTTCGACAGAACAGGTTTTTCTTTCGTTGCCGGCGGAGAAAAAAGACAGACCAAGTTGCAACTCCCGTATATTCCGGGGCAGGGCGGCAGGCCCGGACAAAAATGCCGGAACAATTCCGGCAGGTTTCATATACCTTTACCCCCCCGTTTCCTATAAGAAGAAAGATGATTTGCTGAGGGGACCTGGACAAAAAATCCCGCGAGGCCCGGCGGGAGGCATAACCATGGAAGAAGACCTGGAGAAGATAACAAAGGATTTCAAGACATTCCGAGGGGAGATGGTGCAGAATCCCTACTGGGGAATAGCCACGTTCTTCGGGATGCCCTGGCAGGAAAACCCGGAGGACCTGGACATCGCGCTCATTGGCGTGCCCTTCGATCAGGCAGTGACAAACCGGGGCGGCACCCGCATGGGCCCCCGGGAGATCCGGAACCAGTCGCGGCTCGTGGGGATCTACAACCACCATACAAAGATGACGCCCTGCGCTTCCTGCCGGATTGCCGATGTGGGCGATGTGCCGTTCCGGTCGGTATACAGCCTGGAGGACGCGAACCAGGATATCGAATTGTTCTACCGGAAATTATCTGCAAACGGGATAATTCCTGTCACCGCGGGAGGGGACCACTCCATCACGTTTCCCATCCTCAAGGGAATATCGGGAACAGAAAAAGCCGGGCTCGTGCACTTCGATTCCCACTGCGACACGGCAGGGCCGATCCATGGCAGCGCCCTGCAGCACGGCTCGCCCATGCGGAATGCCGTGGAGTCCGGAGCAGTCGATCCCGAACACGCAATACAGATCGGGATCCGGGGATCCAGCGAAGTCCTGTGGCAGTATTCCTATGAGAAGAATATGCGGGTTGTCCACATCGAAGAGTTCTATGAACGGGGATGGAAGAAGATTGCACAGGAGATCCGCGACCTGATGGGAGACCGGCCCGTGTACATATCCTTTGATATCGACTGCCTGGACCCCGCGTTTGCCCCGGGTACCGGGACTCCGGTGGCGGGAGGGATGTCCACGTTTGAGGCGCTGCAGACCCTCCGCGGCCTTGGGGGCCTCAACATCATCGGCGGGGACATCGTCGAGGTCTCCCCTCCTTACGATCCTGCGGGAATCACCGCCCTTGCCGGGGCAACTATCATGTTTGAGATCCTCTGCCTTGCTGCAGAGTCCAGGGCCCGGAACCCATCCTGATTTTTTAGCAGGCGTTGTACAGGAAAACAAAAAAGTGCAGGATTACCGCGGCTTCCTCTTCTTTGCCTCTTCGATACCCGCAAGCGCAGCAGGCAGGGCGTCGAGCACGGTGACAAGACCTGTCAGGTGCAGGTTCATGACAACGGCCCCGACAATCTCCTCTTTTGTTGCCCCGGCCCGGACCGCCATTGCGGCATGGGCCCGTACCCCATCCGCGTTCCGGATTGCGGTCTGGATGCCGATGTTGATGAGCTGCTTTGTCTTATTGTCAAGAACATTCAGGGTTCGCTGGACTTCCACCAGGCTGTCGAACCGCTCGGCAAGCTCCGGGCATTCCTTCTGGAACATTTCAAACGGTGATCGGTTCATGTTCATCTCCCTTTTCCGTTATGGGGTGGATGAGCGCGTTCGGGCAAAAAAACCTTGTATGCTAGTGAGCGACCACGGGGCCCGGATCTTCCATGAGAAACAATCTGTCTGAAAAAAAGGAAAAAATTATCTGATCTTTGCCGCTGCAATGGTTGCCAGCTGTTTGGCAGTCTCGTAATCTGCCGCAGTCCCGTTGGTCTGGATATCCTCAAAGACGTTCATCTTGGAAAATGCGATCATGTACGCGCCGGAGTTATCGCCCTTGTTGACATACTTTAAGGAGCCGCTCGTATCCCCGATCGTGGGAATGGAGATCTTTTCAACGGACTGGTTCATCGCGTTCTCTTTTACGATCCAGTCGGCAAACCCGTCGATGGTGTCGGAGACCGCGAGGGTTGCGTTCTTTTCTGCGTACACCGAGATATTCTGCCGGATGACCGTTCCGGAAGGCGCAGCCGGGTCATTCTTGCGGTACACTACATAATACCCGCTCTTCCAGCCATGATCGCGTGCCCAGTCGCTCAGTTCGGAAGTTTTTCTTTCCCCTTGCTCAACCAGGGTGAAATTTCCCGGAATCTCCTGCGGCTGGAGTACTAGGTTTTCGGGAGAAACGACTGCCGTGTTTGCAACCGGTGTCGGGGACGGGACGGCTGCCTTCGCCGTGGACGGGGCCTGCGAGGTGCATCCCGCGATACCCGCGGAGATGACGATCAAGACTGCCAGAAGCAGCATTGCTGATGAGCTGAATATTTTTTTCATTCTTCACCATAATCCCGTATCAGTAAAAACGCTTGTTTTTTGTTTCCGGTAAACCGGTTTTCTGATACACCGATCTGCGGGGCCTGCCTCTCCGGTTCCTGCCGGCTGGTAAATTTATCATAGATAGCGGGCACATAATATCTACATCAAACGGAGAGTTCCATGTATTTAGTCGGAGAAGCACTTATTGGCGATGGCGCGGAACTGGCGCATATCGACCTGCTGATGGGAAACAAGGAAGGTCCCATCGGTTCAGCGTTTGCAAATGCGGTTTCGCAGCTTTCACAGGGGCACACCCCCCTCCTTGCGGTAGTACGCCCGAACCTGCTCACAAAGCCGGTAACGGTAGTCATCCCCAAGGTCACGTTAAAGGACATGTCGCAGGTCAACGAGATGTTCGGCCCCGTGCAGGCAGCCGTTGCAAAAGCGGTCGCAGACTCGGTTGAAGAGAACCTGTTCGCCGGCATCGATGTCGAGGACACCGTCATCCTCGTCTCGGCGTTCGTCCACCCGGATGCAAAAGACTACAACCGGATCTACCGGTACAACTATGGCGCCACCAAGCTCGCGCTCCACCGTGCGATCGAGAAGTTCCCCGACACGAAGACGCTCGTGTACGAGAAAGACCGGGCAGCCCACGGCATCATGGGATTCAAGGTAACCCGGCTCTGGGACCCGCCCTACCTCCAGGTAGCAATGGATCTCGTGGACATGGGCAAGGTTGCTGAAGTCCTGAAGTGCGTTCCGCAGAACGACCACGTGATCATCGAGGCAGGCACCCCGCTCATCAAGAAGTTCGGCCTCTCGGTCATCGGCGAGATCAGGAAGCTCCGCCCGAATGCGTTCATCATCGCGGACATGAAGATCCTCGACACCGGCAACCTCGAAGCAAGGATGGCAGCCGATGCAACCGCCGATGCGGTCGTCGTCTCCGGCCTTGCCCCGAACTCGACCATCGAGAAAGCGATCTCGGAAGCCCGCAAGGTCGGCATCTACTCGATTGTTGACATGCTCAATGTCCAGAGCCCGGCCAAGCTCATTGCAAGCCTGAAAGTCAAGCCGGACATCGTGGAACTCCACCGTGCAATCGATGTCGAGGAGACCGCCCATGCGTGGGGCGACATCCCGGCGATCAAGAAGGCAGCCGGCGGCAAACTGCTGGTCGCAACCGCAGGTGGCATCCGCGTGGATGTTGTCAAAGACGCACTCAAGTCCGGCGCAGACATCCTCGTGGTCGGCCGTGCCATCACAGCAAGCAAGGACATCGGCCATGCAGCCGACGAGTTCATCGAGAAACTGAACCGGGACGAGATCGACCAGTTCAGGGTCATGACCGATTTCTAAATCCAATATTTTTTTTTAGTTTTTTTTCAATTTCCCGGTGCCACAACAACCATTTTCGATGGTTCAAAATGAACCCTGGGAAACAAAAGGTAACCAATGAAAATGTTCCACTCCTTCTCAACGGCGATCTTCATACCCGGGCAATCGCAGAGCAACTCAGCAGTCAAGAATAAATCCGAAGATTAATGTCCGGAACAGACACTCTCCTTCTATGAGACTTTCCCCTTTTTTCATGACCGTATATGTTGCGGTTGTTCTTATCCTCCTTGCATGCGTTGCCGGATGTACATCCCCTCTTGCACCGGCAAGTACTCCGGCGCCTGCTCCCTCCTCCCCACCGGCAAAGACCCTCTCAACGATCGAACCGGAACAGATGGTCCTGGGGCTCGCGGACCTCCCCGGGAATTATACGCTTGTTTCGTCCGGGGAGCGGAATGTATCGAAGATACAGCCCTGGATGCAAAACGCCGGGTGGAAGAAAGGATATTCCGTCCTCCTGCAGAAGAACGAACCCGGATCCTATGCCCACCCGGTCATCTGGCATTACGTGTACAAATTCCCGGCAGAGAATGCCTCGCGGGTGGTATCCTGGGAGGTTGACGGGCTGGTGATCTATGATGCCCGGGATGAGAAAAACCGGAACTTTACGTATACAGAGCTTGCCGCCCCGGGCATCGGCACTTCGAGCCGGGCCGTGACTATCGCCGACAAGAACGATCCCGAAACCATGACCATGATTGCATTTTCAAAATATGATGTGTACGAGGAGTTGTGGTGCAACGCGACCCCGGTGGATTACGAGACTCTCAAAACTGCAGCAGCCATTGCTGCTGCAAAGATCGAATAACTTTTTGCCCGGACCCTCGCAGCCGGGAAATACGGTGTGATACTTTTTATATTAGCAACAGTTTAAGCCCTCGCTTGTCTCATGTGAGGTTATGCTTGAGGAGTTCTGTGAAGGCAATCACTGCGACCAGTACATCCATTCCGTTGGGGGATCGTTTGCGCAGTGTCTGATGGTGCAGAGGGAATTATCCCGGGTTGGCAATTGTCCTCTCCGCTATGACAAGATAATGGCAAAGCCGATTATGGAAGCAAACCCCCGTTCCAAAAGCGAGATCAAAAGCGAGCCAAGAAAAAAGGGCGGATTTGCCAGCAGCAGACCCAAATGAGCTGATGGCCGGGGGGCCGGGAAGACCGGCGCCGACATCCTCGTGGTCGGCCGTACCATTGCCGCTTCGAAGGATGTTGATCACGCTGCCGACGAGTTCATCGGGAAACTGAACCGGGACGAGATCGGGCGGGGCAGGGTTATGACAGATTTCCAAATTCAATTTTTTTCAAGCGACCTCCTTATTCTTTCCCGGTGCCAATAAAATATCAGGACGGGATACTCGTATGCAGCCCTTCAAAATTATTGTTGAGAAACACCCGGATGGCTTTGTCGCATATCCGGTCGGGATGCGGGGTGTTGTTGCCGGCGAAGGCGATACCTATGAAGAAGTAGTGTCCGATGTCACCTCCGCGATCCGGTTCCATATTGAGACCTTCGGCAAGAATGCATTTTCCGATGATGATCTTATAGATGCACGGCTGGCCGAGGTCGTCATCTGAAAATATCCTATGGCAAATAGTATGCGGATCTAACAATTTCACGGTTAAAACGATACGTTTCCGATTGGTTCAAAAATGAACCATATGGAACAAAATCTAACCAATAAAAAAAATTACGGGAGCTGGGCGGCCGGGTTTTCCCCGGATGTCCCGGCCGGTTCGCTCTGATCGTACACCCGGGTCATGTACCGGGCCTGGAATGTGACCAGCGGCGGTGCGATGATAAGGATCACGATTATCAGAACACCGAGAGCGATAAAGTAGTGGCCCAGCATGAATCCCCCAAAGAGAATGATCGCGGCAAGGATGCCGACAGGAATGCCGATAACGAGAGCGATGAGAATGATCGCAAGGATGTAGTTGAGCCACCCGATCTTCCTGATGGTCCCGATGATGGCTCCGAAGTTGAACGCTTCGGAAAAGACTCCTGTCCGGGCAAAGCGGATAGCTGCAACCGGCATGAAGATGGCAAGGAAGATGTCATAGATCAACTGGATCGCGAGCAGGAGGAATAACAATGCAATCGATGTTCCGATCTCCGCATTGCTGTACGGTGTGACGGTACCTGTTGGCGGGTGCCCGCCGGCCATGCCGCCGGGGAAGATCAGGTAGGGAACGAGCGAGAGGATGATGAGCGGGAGCGAGTAGATCAGGCCGATAACAAAAAGCTTGAAGCCATCCACACAAAGTGTTCCCCAACGATCCACTTCCGGTGCAGGATTCTCGCCCCGGTAGATGCGCAGGATCCAGCCGTTGAGCGGGATCCCGATAAGGATCGCTGCGAGGATCAGTTTCAGCCACCGGTCCATCCTGTTGAAAACGCCGGCTTTGGAATAGCCCAGCGCTTCATCTATCATTGTTCCGTAGTCCATGGTAGTCTCCGTTTTTGTATATACCCGGTTCTGCAACCCGCCGCTGATGACCCGTTTACTCCGGTAAATGCATCATCCCGGCCGTACACGCACCGGCATCGTTGCCAGAGGCGGAGTCAACATTGTTGTGTTGACATTATATATCTTTTGAAGTGCATGTCTGGTCGCAGCTGCGTGATGGTGAGAAGGAAGTGCTGACGTCCGGCTCCGAGATCCTCGTGGTCGGTTGTGCGATCACCGCGTGCAAGGATTTAGGGCATGCAGCTGATGAGGTCATCGGGAAACGGGACCGGAAAGAGGGCGGGACAGGGTGGTGACTGACTTTTAAGTCAGCATAATGAATTTTTTTAATTGATTGAATTATAATCAAAATTCGATCAGCGCATACCGCATTGATGTTCAAGGCGCTGCGTTCTTCATAGTTTTTCATCAAATAATTATCAAATGTTTTGAACGGACGTTAAATTATTAAATCGACTTAAGTAATTAAATTTATTATAATTTATTTTTAATAAGATATCATGCAGGTATTCCTAAGCTGGTCCGGAGAGCGGAGCAAAGAAACCGCCGAATCTCTAAAAAAATATATTCACCTAATTGTTCAAGCAGTTTCACCAGTAATTTCCACAGATATTGAAAAGGGAACCCGATGGTTTTCCACATTATCAAAAACATTAGATGAAACAAACTTCGGAATATGTTGTTTGACCCAAGACAACCTTACCTCCCCTTGGTTATTATTTGAAGCAGGCGCAATGTCAAAATCCCGAGATACCTCTAGGCTCTGGACTTTTTTATTAGATATTGAATATAAAGAAATAGAATATCCACTCGCTCAATTCCAGCACACAGAATTTATTGAGGCAGATTTTTTCAAAATGATAACCTCAATAAACGACCTAATTCCCGCTCCAGAAGCTAAATTATCGGAAGGAGAATTAAAAACTAGTTTTGATAAATTTTGGCCGGATCTTGAATCCGAATTAAATAAAATCAAAAAAAAGAAGGTATCCTCCCCAAAACCCTCACGGGATACGAGGGACATGGTTAGCGAAATATTAGAAATTTCGCGAAAGCAGGATAATTTAATTGAACAATTAACACGACGAGTTGAGGATTGTTGTAAAAACATTTCTGGAATGAGGAGTTACCGAAGGGCCCCAGATAACGTTCTTGATGTAACTAATTATAACAATAGATCTTCAGAATCTTTTTCCATGCCCTGGGAAAATTTCCGATTGAATATCGATCCGGACTACATGAAAAAGATTACCGATTCTATGAAAATGAATATCGATCCCGATTACATGAAAAAGATTACCGAGTCTATGAAAGTGAATATCGATCCCGATTACTTAAAAAAGATTACCGAGTCTATGAAAGTGAATATCGATCCCGATTACATGAAAAAGATTACCGATTCTATGAAAGTGAATATCGATCCCGATTACTTAAAAAAGATTACCGAGTCTATGAAAGTGAATATCGATCCCGATTACATGAAAAAGATTACCGAGTCTATGAAAGTGAATATCGATCCCGATTACATGAAAAAGATTACAGAGGAGTATCAGTTGGGTTGCGGTTTCACAAACCTGGTAAAAGACATTAATTACTCTCAACAAATTAATCCGATCTCCGAAAAAAAACTACCTCTTTCAACGACGTTAGATCGCGATTCAAAGACAAATATTAGTGTAAAAAATGGAGAAAAAACCAATAAACCCCTAGTTGCTAAAAAAGGTAATAAGTAATAAATTTTATCGCATTTTAATTCGGTAAGTGATTCGGGGAAAATTTTTTTGAGCATGAGGATTTTTTATAAATAACATCTCGAGTTCTTGAGAAGTGTTTTCTAATTTCAATTTAGGAAGGGCACGACCCCCTGGATGGAGTCCCCCCCCTTCAGGCTCGCCTGGCCGTCTCATCGGGTCCTCGCCATGCAAGAACTTTTCTGCAAATATTGATCAGCTGACACAGAAATTCCAACACAATCCCCATCCCCACTCCACCCTCACATTTCATCTCCCTCGCCGCCCCACAAATCAGCATGACCAGTTTGGGACCGGACGGGCTGCGGATCATTGCCCAATACCTGAAGAAGACCGGCACGGCACCGGAGAATGCCGGGGAATCCCTGCGGGTCGAAGGCCAGGGGCTGATCCCGCGGGCGGGTCCGGCCTACTGCATCCGGATCGCGATCAAGGACGATCCGGGGGATTACCGGTTCCCCGTCCCGGTCGAGTTCAACAAAAAGGGATTTTTCGTACTGCAGGCCAAAGACCTGCCGGTCGCAATCCCGTACGGGGGAGAGGCGACCGTCTCGGTCATCGAGATCAACCGGCGGGGGGAGAAGATCATAGCCCAGTCGCCGGTGCGGTACCGGACGCTCTGATGCGGAGCTTTGCCCGCGGTTCTTTCTTTTGATATTTTTTCCGGAATTTTTACCGGATTTTTTTTTCAAACGATTCCAAATTTTACAGGAACATTTGTGTGGAAATTTTTGTGAATGAAATGAAATTTTTTCCGGGCTTTCCGGATTTTTTTTGAGAATTTTTGCCGGGAAAATCCGTGAAGCATCGTGATCGCCCGTGCAATGTTACGCGATCTTGGGGCATCGTTTCCGGTACGGGATGGGGTGTTGCGGAAAAATATACCGGCAACTCCGGTGTTCCTCCAATGGCCGGGTGATTTCCGGAACGTGCAGACCGATAAAAAAAATCCGGGATTTTGATTCTCTCTCACCCGCTCCGCATTTTGTCGGACATGTAAGCTCCTGGGCGAGAAATCATTTGAATAAGGACCGGCAAACCTACGCTTCATGGCCCGGGGAAAACGTCCGGTTGTTGCAATCGATGAGGCGAAGAAGTCTGCGGAGAAGATGGGGTACCGGTGGCAGGAGAACACCGCCAACCCGGAGCTCGGCTTCGATCTCATCATCTTCAAACCGGAAAACACGTTCCTTGTCCGGGTCCGGCAGACCCGGTACCAGATCGATCCGGATATGACGTACGACGAGCTCCTGCCGGAGGTTCTCCGCGAGATCCGCAATCTCCCGTTCCCGAAATGGATGCCCCGCGAACTCTGGCTCCGCACCCAGCACGAGCGGACCTGGCGCCGGCTCCGGGTGCATGATTTTGGTGTTTCCGAGATTGGGTGGTGGGGGCCGGACGGGTATTATAACAAATATTCAACGTGAGACAGGAGCAGGACGAAAATAGCCGGTGATGCCGGTACCTCATCCGGTGTATCAGAAAAGCTATTCCCATTACATTATTTTTCACGGAGCAGTTTTTGCACCGCAGTTGCAAGCGGTGAGAGATCATGCTGGACTGTCTCCCACAGGATCGTGGCACTTATCGAGAAATACCCGTGGACCATCTTGTCCCGCATCCCGGCAAATTCTTTCCATGGGACATCCGGGTACCGGTCGATAATATCCGGGGGAATTTTCTTGATCGCTTCCCCGATCACGACAAAATTGAGAATGATGGCTTCGCGGGTCTTACGATCGCTGAGCAGTTGTTCATAGGTCATGCCATTCGTATAAGACCGGATGGCCGAGATTGCATCATCAATATCCGTGAGGTAAAGTTTTGCTTCACGTTCAGACATAGATGACCTCAGCAAGCACATTCTGCCGGATCACCGGTTTCAGTGAATCGGAAGTTACCAGGTCCACCCGTGCCCCCAGTTGTTCAGAGAGGAAATTCTCAAGCCTCATGAAGGTAACAAAACCCACCGGTTTTGAGAACTCCACCAGCAGATCGATATCGCTCTCGTCCGTCTGCTCGCTCCGGGCAACCGAACCGAATACCCCGATTGTCTTGACAAAATATTCCCGTGCAACTTCACGTTTTAATTTTTTCAGTGAGGCGAGGATATCCTGCCGGTTGGATCCCATGGTAGTACCTATGGTAACGTGGGTGACGAACTATTAATAAATATTTCAGACCGTTTTTTCAACCTGTCACCATGCTCCGGCCTTTTATGGATGTTCTTTGGGAGCTCCCTTTCCTGCAGGGATACCCCCGCGACGAAAAGCACCCCCTTCTTATAACCAGGGTCCCCTTCCTGGACGGTAAGTCTCCCCGACTATTTCTCCGACGGAGAGGTTTTGATCTCAAAATCCGGAAAAATTCGGCAGTGGAAATGGTGCCAACCGTTTTTCGGATTATGGATTAAAACCGGTATTTTTCCAAAATAACCGTTTTATGCAGGAAAAAACCGTGCTCTTTAGCGGCCTGAGAAATTGCGCAAAAACTGTGTCCTCCGGGATGCGACCCGGAGCCTGCCGGACGGCCGTGGCATGCGGATTTTTACGGGGGTTCCCGGACGGGGTTTTCTAAACCGTTTTTGCCCGGAAAAACGGGGATTTTACCCATGGGCTGCACGTATGGGGCGCCGGGGGGCATCAGGCGGGAGGGATACGTTTTTTGGGCCCCCGTTTTTCCCGCCGGCGGGGGGAATGCGGGATGTCCACCTGCCGTATCCGGCCGGTGTGAAAAATTCTGTACCCGGGCCGGCTGTGCCGGGATACTGCCGGAACCGGGAGATGAATTAATCCCGGCCCGGGAATTCTTCCGGAAATAGTTCCACCGGCCGGGAATACGAAGTCCTCAGCTCCCGCTACACATTTTTTTATTCGGCGCTGCAACACTGTACGGAAATTCCATGGAGCCCGTTTACCCGATCCTCTTCATCCTCTGGGTGGCGTTCTTTGCCTACTGGTGGATCCCGGTCCTGCTGAAAGGCCAGCCAAAAGCCAAGCGTGTCTCGTCGCACGGCTCGTTCCTCGCCTGCATGATCGTGCCGATCGCCATTGTCATGATCGTTCTCGCCCTGCTCGCCCCCGGGCTTACCGAGACCCGCGTGCTCCCCGGCACGCTCCCGGTTGTTCTCTTTGGCCTGGTCCTCGTTCTCCTCGGCCTTGCGTTTGCCATCCGGGCCCGGCAGCACCTGGGCTCGAACTGGAGCGCCCGGCCTGCAATCCAGGAGAACCACACGCTCACCCGCACCGGCCCGTACGCGTACGTCCGGCACCCGATCTACACGGGACTCCTCACCGGGGTTCTCGGAACAGCAATCGCGACCGGCTCTCTCTCCGCCTTCATCGCGCTCGCGGTTGCGCTCCTGGCTCTCTTCTGGAAGATCAGCATTGAGGAGAAATTCCTGCTTGAGGAATTCGGAGAAGAGTACGAGCGGTACCGGCGCGACGTGAAAGCGCTCGTGCCGTTCGTGGTGTGACGGGCAGCGGCAGTTCATCGCCTGAAATGCGGAGGCATTAACTCCCATCCCTGTTTTTTTCCGGTTCCTTCCGGCCGGTGAGATCCCGGAGGATGCCATAGATGCCGGTTATGGTACCGTTATGATTGCGGATGGGGGTTGCGCTGTCTTCAGCCATGAGAATGTTCCCTGCCTTGTCGCGGAGCCGCATCTGCTCTATCACGGGTTTGCCGGATTCCAGCATCTCATGGAAGGCCTCTATGACCGCCGGCAGGTCATCTTTCTCCACGAACTCGGAAAAATGATGAGAGACAATTTCATCCTGGGAATAGCCGTAACTGGCGATCCGGGGACTGACATACGTGATCCTGCCCCCGGTATCCATGGTATAGATAATGTCATTGGTCAGTTCGGTGAGAAGACGGTATTTCATCTCGCTTTCCTGGATCTTCTCATACAGGGTGTGGAGGTCTTTTTGCGCCCCCTTCTCCTCGGTAATATCCAGTGCGATAAAAATATTGCCGGCAGCAGGATTGGCCGGGTCGCTTGGAGTCCCATAGAGCCGGATATCCAGAACTCTCCCGTTTTTTTGGACAAACCGGGTCTCCATAGCCATGACATCCCCCCGGTCGGCGCGAAGGCTGTAGAACTTTCCTGCCCGGGCATATTCTTCATCGTCCTGGTACAGGAACCGTGCATCGCGCCCGATAATCTCCTCGCGGGAATACCCGATGATCTCACAGAACCGGTCGTTGACACGGAGGAAGGCCCGGTTGGCCGACATCAGGCCGATGCTTACGGGGGCTGCACGCAGGATGCCTGCAATTTCGGCTTCGCTCGTCTTTAACCGTTCCTCGCTCCGGGCCAGCTCCGCGTACTGCTCCTGCAGTTGCCCGGCCGAGGCTTTCAGCTGTTCATATGCTGCACGAAGTTCACGATGGTCCTTTTTTTCCCGGGTGATGTCGAGAGCGCTGTAGGTCATGGGTGCCATGGGATTGGACCGGTCGATCGCAGCCGCCGTTATCCGGACATCGATGACGGTGCCGTCCTTCTTTTGCCAGGGGATCTCGATCTCGTCCGCATCGCCCTCGCGGTATGCCTGCTCCCGCATCTTCCCGACCGCAACATAGTCCTCGTCGTTCAGGTACAAAAACCGGGTATTCCGGCCCTCCAGCTCTTCCCGCGGATAGCCGGTCAGGGTGCAGAGCCGATCATTGACCCGGGTCAGGACCCGGTTTGCAACAACCGCGATCCCGACCGGGACCGCCCGGAAGATGCTGACAATCTCGCTCTCGCTGTTCCTGCGGGCAACCGCCTGCCGGACCTTGTGCGCCAGCTCGGCAAACATCGCTTCCGGGCTCCCGCCTTTCTGGAGATAGAAGTCAGCGCCATTGTTGATCGCCTCTATCACGACTTCCTCCCGGCCCCTGCCGGTGAACAGGATAAAAGGAATATTTCCATACCGCCTCCGGATCTCTTTTAAAAACGCGATCCCGTCCATCTCCGGCATCTTGTAATCCGAGACCACCGCATCGTACGACAACAGCGAGGGGGAGTCGAGCGATCTCAATGCGGATGCCGAGGTATCCACCGTGAACTGGCCGGGGATCTCGAGGAACATCTTGCCCAGTTCGAGAAGGTCGACCTCGTCATCGACATAGAGGATCCGGATCCCGTCTGCCATCTGGATTGCATAGTATTGTCACAGTATATTGTTGTTGCGCTGCCCGGGGATTACCCGGGACGCCCCTCAAGGAATGACTTCACGCGCCCGCCCGCTGCCATGAACAGGATCTGGACCACGAGTGCATTGGTGATCGCTGCCTCCCCCACCCTGAAAAGAAAACTTCCCAGATATTCCGGCTGGGCAGAAAGGATGCCCGGGTGGAGCAGGAGAACCGTCAGCAGGTACACAAGGCCGCTTGCCATGGTGGCCAGGAATGCTGCAGCAAACGGGGCCCCGGTTCGGATCCTGCCCGCCAGGTACGCGAAGGCAAAAAAACAGACAAGGATTCCCACCGGTTCGCTCGCCAGGTTGGAAAAAGCCAGGATCCCTGCAGCCGTGGCGGACTGCCCGCCAAGGACCGTTGCGAGATGCACGGGATTTGAAAGTATGTTGAGAACAGCTGCAAGAATGCCGATGCCAATTACTTCTGCCATGCGCAACGGGATTGTCATGACAACGAGGCAGTAGGCAACGATGACAAACTCGATGCCGAACGGGACCGCCAAAGCCTGTGCAACATACGGATACCCATAATTCAGAACCGCACCGGGAACGAGGATCGCGGCGGTGACCAGTGCTTCCTTTGCGTTCATGATCTCACTTCTCCTCACGATCCTATCCGGTTGCGGTGTTTTTAAAAAAACCGGTCCGGTTTTGATCCGGGGGACCTGAATGGTACGGGGAGGGGTGGCGGGGACGTTTCGGGCTGAAACGCAGATTGATCAACTCCTCCGTTCACGGGATGGAAATTATGCAGCAGAACATCCGGCTCCGGTTATCCCGCGAAAGGTCACAGAAATTCCCGGTTCAAAGGTATAACCCCGGCTATCAGGCACTTGTTAATACTGTCCGGTTGTTTTTTGAGATAAGTGACACAGGGATGCCCGGTTCTGCTGCAGGAAAACCTGGCAGCACCGGATCCGGCAGGAGACCTGTGTCCGGTGGATTGCACATGAATTCTTACAACCGCATACTGTTCATCCTGGCAGGGATCTGCCTTATCGCCTGCACTGCAGCCCCGGTTAATGCCTGGCCGGACCAGGTCTTCTCTCCGTATGTCGACACCGGGCTTTACCCGGACCAGGCGTTATCAGCCATAGCCGGTTCTACCGGTGTCCGGTATTATACCCTGGCATTCATCACGGGCAGCAGCTCGGGAGCGCCCACGTGGGCGGGTGTGATCCCGCTTTCGGACAACCACTATCTGGATGAAGTGAAGAAGATCCGGGCCTCGGGCGGGGATATTATTGTCTCGTTCGGCGGTGCATCCGGATCGGAACTGGCAACGGTCGTCACCGATACCGATACGCTCCAGGCCCGGTACCAGTCGGTGATCGATTCGTATAATGCAACCTGGATCGATTTCGATATCGAGGGTGCAGCGGTTTCAGATACCGGTTCGGTTGACCGGCGGAACCTCGCAATCGCCCGGCTCGAAGCGGCAAACCCCGGTCTCCGGGTCAGTTATACCCTGCCGGTCGAGCCCGACGGCCTGACCGCAGACGGTCTCTCCCTTCTGAAGAGTGCTATAAAAAACGGTGTCAGGGTCGATGTTGTCAATATCATGACCATGGATTTTGGATCGTATTATGCTCCCAGCCCTTCCGGAAAGATGGGGGATTACTCAATCGAAGCTGCAGAGAGCTTGAAAACCCAGCTCCAGGGGCTGTACCCTGAAAAGAGCGCTTCGCAAATCTACCGGATGATCGGCATCACACCCATGATCGGGCAGAATGATGTCCAGGCCGAAGTGTTCACGCTTGCGGATGCGCAGAAAGTTGCGGCCTATGCACAGGAGCACGGCATCGGTCTTCTCTCGATGTGGTCACTTGCACGGGACAACGGATCCGGTGCCGGTGCATCCTGGGCATCGGCAACGTCAAGCGGGCTTGCCCAGGATAATTTTGCATTTGCAAAAATTTTCAACACGGTTGCCGGGTCCGCAGCCATTGTTACGCCAACCCCGGCAACAACGGTTGTAACAACGACACCCGCTCCAGCCGCTACGGTGACCGTGACCGCGACACCAACCCCTGTCGTGACTGCCGCAACCGGTATATCCTCATGGACTGCAGACGCAACGTACATGAGCGGTGACCAGGTTACGTACGGGGGGAATACTTACACGGCCCAGTGGTGGACCCGGAACGAGATCCCCGGAAAAGCAGCGGTCTGGAAACGTATGAGTACTGAAAGTTCCAGCCCGGAAGCCTGGGATGCGGCTGCGGTTTACACAGCGGGAGATACCGTGACGCTCAATGGTCTGGTGTACAAGGCCCGGTGGTGGACAACCGGGGAGACCCCCGGGACTGCCAGTGTCTGGAAACCGGTTTCATCCCTGGTCGCAACAACGACACCAGCTCCTGCCGTTACGGTGACCGTGACTGCGACACCAACCCCGGTCGTGACTGCCACAACCGGTGTATCCGCATGGACTGCTGACGCAACGTACGTGAGTGGCGACCGGGTTACATACGAGGGGAATACATACACGGCCCAGTGGTGGACCCGGAACGAGATGCCCGGAAAATCAGCGGTCTGGAAATATATGAGTGCCGAAAGTTCCAGCCCGGAAGCCTGGGATGCGGCCGCGGTTTACACTGCGGGAGATACCGTGACGCTCAATGGCCTGGAGTACAAAGCCCGGTGGTGGACGACCGGGGAAACCCCCGGGACTGCAGCAGTCTGGGTAATGAGCAGTCAGAATCACCCATAAGACTCCCCTTTTTATTCAGGTTTGTCACTCCCCCAAAAAGGATCTGTCCCTACTTGCCGGATTAATTAAGGGTAAGCGACAACCGGTATTTCATGAGCACGGAGATCCCCTGGGACCGATCGCGGATGGAGTGGAAACCGGTCGACATGACCGTTACGTATGATGGAGACGGTGCGTTCACTGCCGTCACATCGTCCGGGCTCTCGTTCCCGATGGAGGCCCCGGTGGGCATGGGGGGACACGGGAAGGTTGCAAACCCCATCCAGTACCTCATCGGCTCGCTCGGGGGATGCGTGGGTGTCAAGATCCTTCTTGCGCTCGGGGACAACGGGATCGTCCCCTCAGCGATGACGATTGCGATCCACGGGACCCGGATAAAGACCATGCCCGCATTTTTCGATCATGTCCATCTGACCATTACGCTCAAAGCCGATGCGGATGATACCCTGGTCTCAACGATCATTGAACAGACGCTCTCCCGCCTCTGCCCGATCGCAGCCATGTTTGCCGAGGTCGGGGAAGTGACTGCCGAACACCGGATTATCAGAAACTAGCCGGGGATTCCTGCTCCGGATAAGAACGGGGATTGCGCAAACTCCGCATCTGCGAATGCAGTAGGTTCGCACACCTCATATCGCCCCGCGTCTTTCTGCACGGAAAAATGGGGGGCCTTGTCTTTTGAACGAATCAGATCTTGTTCTTATTTCTGGATTGCCAGGGGCAGGGTACCCTGGGCTGCCTCTGCCGGGTAATACTTCAGTCTGATGATTGCGACAAGATACGGCACGGCAAGCACCAGTGCCAGGCACCCGAATGCAAGGAACATGTTGCCGTAGGTTGTAACAAGAGCAATGACGGGAACGACCGCCAGTGCGGAAGCAAACTGGCCGATGTTCAAGGATACCGAGAACCCGCCCATGGCTCTTCCCAGGAACTGTTGTGGCGTGATTGCCGCAATCCAGGTCAGGATCGTCGGCATCAGGAGACCCTCGCCGATACCGACCATGATCACCCCGAACGCGACGGTGACAAGCGATGTGGCAAATCCGAGGGCGCACAGGCCGATACCAAAGGAGAAGAGGGTCAGGGTGAGGATCGTGTACCGGTGGAATCTCCAGGCAATTCTCCCGTAAAAAATTCCCAGGATGGCTGAGGCCATGCCCCCGATTCCCAGGAATATCCCCGCAGTAAGCGCAGCGTTCTCACCCATGACCCGGGCTGCATCCATGTGGGCTATCAGGTAGGGGAACTTTGTCGGCATCAGGAAGAAGAGCAGGTTGCCCATGAACAGGGTGATGTATGCAAGGAGAAGGGGGCTTACCGGGAACGTTTCTTCTGGTGCTTTTGCGGTTTTGTCGGAAGCCGTTTTTGTTTCACGGTCGGCTGCGACTTCAGATCTGGTGTTTATGCGGGCGGGCTCTTTCATGGTTGAGAGAATCCCTGCAAAGATGAAAATTCCAAGGAGGTAGATCAGGAACGCTGCACGCCAGGAGATGCCGGCAAGAAGTCCCCCGGCCACTTCCAGAATCACCACACCAAGACCCATTGCGGCGGCCTGGTAACCGAGCACTCTTGCCCGGGTAATTCCGTCGTAATAGCTGACAATCAGGGAAGATGTCGTGCAGATGATACCGGCAATGCCGATCCCGAGGATGAACCTGCCGACCAGTATTGCGGGAACGGAGTTGAGATAGAAACCGGAAGTTCCTGCAATCGTGAAGATCGCAACGGAGGCGGCAAGAACACGGATCTTGCCGATCCGGTCCGAAAGCATACCAAGGAATATGCCCGTGATGGCGATTGCAAGCGCGGGAAGCGTGACAATCAAGGATATGGCGGCATCCGAAGCCTCGGGAAATGCCTGGCTGATCAGCGGCAGAGCCGGAGCAACCGCTGCTCCCCCCATGAGAATCATCATGGCGGAAAGCATAAGAAAAAGAAGGGTCCATTTCGATGGCTTGAATTGTGTTGAACTCATGTCCTATTTAATCGAAAAAGTGAGCATATCAAGAAAGTGCTCCTGAAGGGAGTAGCTGATATGATGATTGACGATTCGTTGCTGTTGCAGCTCAAAGGGATCGGGATGAGCGAATACGAGGCAAAGGTGTACGGGATCCTGTCGGCCCTCCGGGTTGCAAGCGCCCGCGAGATTCACGAACAGACCAAGATCCCCCGGGGCAGGATCTATGAAACCCTCTCCTCCCTTTCCAGGAAAGGGTTCATCGTCTCCTCCGGCAAATCCCCGGTCCGGTACTCGCCGGTCGATGTCATCCAGACGTTCGAGCGGCTGAAGCGGGAGTCCGTAACGTCCCTTGATGGATTGTACCAGCGCCTCAAAGCCCTGGAGACCGAAACCCCCGAACCCCTCATGCAGGGATACAAACTGTACACCGAATGGACCCGGGACAACCAGATCCGGATGATGCTGAAGAGGGCCAAGTCCGAGATCATCCTTCTGTGCAATGATGAAGAGGTCTTGAAAAAATACAGCAGGGATATTTCCCGGGCGGCAAAACGGGTTTTTGTTTATCTTATTGTCGGGAGAAAAGAACTTGCCCCGTCCGCACCGGTGAAATGCTATATTGGCGGGAGCGATATCGCGTCCTCCTTTTTTGGCCCGGACGCGGAAGGAAATGCCGGCCTCTCGATGAAACTGTTGCTGATGGCGGACCGCCACGAGTCCCTTACGGTCCTGGAAGAGAACAAAAAGCTGACAGCGATCTTTATCTGCCCGGATATCTACGCCGGCTACCTGTCGAGAAAATTTGTGCAGGAGATCCAGCCGGTTGAGAAAGCGCGGAAGAAGACCTGAACGGGTTACTGCCGGAACCGGAATCCGTGGTGAGACGATCACATCGGCATGGCTAAATAACCGGAATTTCACAAAAATGAGTTCATGAAATATACCAAAGAACTGGACGGGAGTCAGCTGGGTCTTGGGTTCTGGCTGGGAGTGGCGGCAATCAGCCTTGTCAATATCGCGCTCATCCTGGCCGGGCATAACCAGTATCTCTATGACGAGTACATCCTCTGCATCTCCCTTGTCATCATCGTAATCTATCTGGTTGTCAGGAGCCGCCTGAAATAATTTTTTTTGTTTGGTCGTATCACGTCCATACCGCTTCTTACCCGCAGCGTCTTATGGGGATACACCGGGCTCGTGCAGGAATCCGATGCAAAAAACCCTGACGTTGTGATCTTCCCGGAACCGGCAGAGATCCCGGCTCATCCCACGGGATTTTTTCTGTGCAGGCCCGGCCTTGCAGGCAGCAGTGCAAAGCAAACCATTTAGTCATGGCGCATACCTCAGAGCCTGAGGTATCCTGCATGAAAACACTTCTCGCAGTTGAACATTGTATCTCTCCCGCCCTGCTGCTTGTCGGGGCTCTCCTGTTCCTGTGCGTCTTCGCGGTGCCGGCCGCGGCCACACCCCCGTCCGCAATGTCGCTTGCCTATGACCCGGCCGTGTCCGTGCTCAGCGTTACCATCACCCATCCGCCGCTCGGGATGAACGGGCATTACATCAAGGAAGTGGCCGTGAATGTCAACGGCAAGAGTGTCAACGATTCCGTGTATACAAGCCAGCCATCCGATACGTTCACGTACACATACCCGCTTGCGCTCCGGCCCGGGGACGTGGTGGACGTGACCGCAACGTGTTCGCTCTCCGGATCAGCTGCCCGGACCTACACAATGCCGGCTGCGAGCGCTCCTTCCAGCCAGGCATCCCAACCGGCGGCACCGACTCCTAAGGCATCGGCTGCCATAATTCCCGTGATGGCCGGAGTCGGGATCGCTCTTGCGTTGCGGAGAGAGATCTGATTTTTATATCCGTGTTCTCTTGAATGCGTGAGCATTAACCGGAATGCCGGTTCAGCCTTGCACCGGCATGGAATGTCCACCAGACCCGGCCATCAATATCCTGAAAAGATCCAGCCCCCGGTATCGTTTTACTCTCGTTGCACCGTTGCGTGATAATACGATGCATCCGCATGGGTTACAGGGAGGTTGTTGTGTTGTTGAATCCATGGGTTGAATCGGATATTTTTTAAAAAAGGATAGAATCAGAAGAGTACATTAACGGCCTGGATTGAAGGCGGGGCTGTCCGGGAGATTGAAAGAGCTGCGCCGATGGCCGGTTTGATCTCCATCTGGAACTGGTCGTTTTTCATAATGGCATTGGTTGGTTTTGCCATGATGTCGAACTGTTCGCCTTTTTCCAGGACATCGTCATTGGTTATCTCGTTCTGGACGGTTGCGATTGACCATCCGCCCGCGCTCGGCATCGACCCCTTTGCTCCCCGCGTCAGCGTCTGGAGCTGGGATGCATTACTGTAGGTTATTACCACTTTATCAAAGTCCACCGGGGTTCCGCCGGGAGCGAGTGCCGCTGAGAAGTTGATGGTATCGATCGAGACCGTTGCCGCGCCCGTACCATAGACATTGCCAACGATCTCAAGCGTTGAACTGGCCTGCTGTACACCGGTGTGGACAACTTCCTGGCTTTTCTGGGTTGTGAAGAACCCGGCGCCGAGCACTACATACGAGAACACCGCCGCCACGACAACGAATGCGATGAGCACAATCGCAGCCTCGAGGCCGGTGAATGCATTATCATTTTTGAAAAAATCCATATTTCGCCTAAAGCGGACTTTCGGTAATTCCAAAGCCCTTGTGGATAGTATCAACTTCTAACATATATGCTCTTTTCTATTGCAATCTCAATGTAAAATTAAATATTTACGTTTTTATGCTAAAATTTTCTCATATTTGCTCAAGTTTGAGCATTTTAAGAGTTTTAACAAATATAATAAATTTGTATACAACATTTTTGTTTTTTGTTTTAATTCCGGAAAAGAAACGAAAAGATATGGTAACGTTTCTGGCAGTCAGGGTTGAACCGGAAAAGGGAAACGGGTCGATACCCGGGGAAGGAATTTTTTGTGGAATTCCGGAAGCCGGCTGTTTCTTTGCTGGATGTCCCCGATGCCGGGTTAAGGTGGTTTTCAGAGAATCCAGGCCAATTCAGGACCTCATCTGCTTTCGGGATATCCACTGGATGAACACGTATGGAAAAGGCAGTTCCTGAAAGGAATCAGCTCCAATAATCACATTTTTTTAGTTTTTTCTAGGCTGAACATCCAACCTTATCAGTCTTTTATGAAAAATTGGTTTATATACAAAACACATTCAACCCGACATCGTCATCGAACATCCGCCCGACCTGTCCGCCAATTATATGAATAAATACCTCGCACGTCCCGCTGACAACAGCACTCGTCAGGTGGCCTCCGAAGGTTTGGTGCGATGCATCGGAGACGGTTGCATGGAGATGGAGGTAGGGTTTGCCTTCAAGGGTTGTGATATTCCCAAGGAGCGATGTGATCTCGTGGTCTCCTGATAATGTTGTCGTGTGATACACTTTTGTCGCAGTTTCGAAGAGCCCGATCATCACGCTGTTGACCGCACCAATACCCTGGACGGTGCCAAGCGTGATCTCATGTTCCGTGCAGAACTGTATCAGTGTACTTACGACCTCTTCCCCGCGATCGATACGGATTATGCAGGTGGAACCAATCTTTTTGTAATGCATCTTTCCCTCTCAACTGTACCTTTTGGTATCACGATATTCTGTAACAAGGGCAATAAATGGCACCTATCTGGCTGGGATCCTGCAAGCCCGGCCCGGTCGGTCTGATCAGGGAATTTATTCTCTGCAACCAAGGATCCACGTGCCAATCCAATCCCCTGCCATAATGGCTGACCCCGTGACCACAACCTCCGGCAGCTGGCCGGTCACCGGCTTGCAGGCACTTTTTCTTTTATTCCCCACGGGTTTTTTTGTTTTCCTGTTCCCTAGGTTTCATTGCCTCCTCAATTTCCCGGATATAATCCGACAGCCGGGCATGGTAGGCTTCGATAAGGATCAATGCCTTCATTTCCGAATTACAGGAGCAGTTCTGGAGCCCGAGCGTCCGGATATCTTCGGGATGGATGTCACCGGGCATATATATCTCATCGATCGCGGCATAGGTTTTCGAACACCAGCGGACAAATTCGTAATATTCAGGACCGTACTGGTTTGTTTTGATCGTTTGTATATCGTCAATTCTCCCGTTCAGCAGGAAAATTGCTTTTTCCGGGGGGATCTTCAGGTCTACCATAGTTCTGTATCAACGATAGTGTTTCACTGATTGCAGGGAAAAAGATTTTTTATTGATTGTACCGGGGAATTCAACAGTTTTAGTACACAGACCGGTTTAGCTGGCTGATGGGATCTGATCTTTCCGCCGGCGGCTCCGGAGTCCGTTCAAACCCGAACTGTCGGGAAGCACACACTCAAAGCAAAAGAGAACGTTGATACCATAGACGGACAAAGTCCGGTACCATGGCCGTGGACCCGCTCGTTCTCGCAATCGTGATCCTGAATATCTGTTTTGGCATCAGCATTGTCTTTTTCGAACGCAAGACCCCGGAGATCGCCCTTGCCTGGCTCACCCTCCTTGCCTTTATCCCCATTCTCGGCTTTCTCTTCTACCTCGCGTTCGGGCAGAATTTTTACCGGGCCCGGCTCTTCCGGATCAAATCGGAAGATGACCGGAAGGTCCAGGAACTGGTTGCCGGCCAGCTCACTGAAGTGGCCCGGCTCGAAAATGTAAGCAAAGACGAGCGCGAGAACAAATTTCTGCGGGTCATCCGGATGCTGCTGGTCAGCAACAACTCGATCGTCTCGAACAATAACAAGATCGAGATCTATACGGACGGGCACGAGAAGTTCAGGGCGCTCTTTGCAGCAATAGAGCAGGCAAAAGAGTTCGTCCATGTGGAATATTATTACATCTCGCCCGACAGGCTGGGCTCCGAGATGGCAGCGCTCCTCACCAGAAAAGCAAAGGAAGGCGTGGAGGTCCGGGTCCTTGTCGACGGCCTTCCCTTCTCGGTTGTTCCGCCCGCGTTCTGGAAGCCGTTCATCGAGGCCGGGGGCAAAAAAGCAGTCTTCTTCCCGGGATTCTTGCGCTTCATCAACTTCCGGTTCAACAACCGGAACCACCGGAAGATCGTTGTCATTGACGGGAAGACCGCGTTCTGCGGCGGGTTCAACGTGGGCGACGAGTACGTAGGGAGAAGAGAGCTCGGGCTCTGGCGGGATACCCACGTAAAGATTGACGGAGACGCAGCCCACATGCTGGAACTCCGGTTCCTGATGGACTGGAACTATGCCTCGAAGGATCCGGTGGAACTGTCCCCCCGGTATTTTCCCAGGACCGGAGGGACCGGTTCTGCCGCTGTCCAGATCGTGTCAAGCGGCCCGGATCACCGGCACAACCAGATCAAGCTCGCGTACCTCCAGCTGATCAATACCGCCTCGGAATCGGTTTATATCCAGACCCCGTATTTCGTGCCGGACGCAAGCCTGATCGATGCCCTGCGCCTGGCTGCGCAGTCCGGGATCGATGTGAAGATCATGATTCCCTGCAAGCCCGATCACATGTTCGTCTATGCCGTGAACCACGCGTTCATCCGGGACCTGCTCGATGCGGGGGTGAAGGCGTACACGTACGATGAGGGTTTCATCCATGCCAAGACGCTTGTCATCGACGGCCTCGTAGCCTCGGTCGGGAGCGCGAACTGGGATGTCCGCAGCTTCAAGCTCAATTTCGAGACCAATGCGTTGATCTACAACCCGGCCTATGCAAAAAAGCTCAGGGCGATCTTTGAGGAGGACCTCAAACACTCAACCGAGATCACGCCCGAATCGCTTGAGAAACGCCCGCTCATGGAGAAGATCTGGGAACCGGTTGCACGGCTCTTCTCCCCGGTGCTCTGATGGCTCACCAGTATGGGGTCCCTCTTTTCTGGAGACCGGTATGACTGCCCATGAATCCCCGGATGTCCGGTTTGCCCGGCCGTACCCGGCCCGGATCCGGGCCGAAGGCTTTTATCCGGCCGATATGCATTTCCACACAACCCATACGGACAGCTCGGTAAGTATTGCGTCCCTGCTCCGGACGATACGGAAGAACGGGGCCGGCTGTGCCGTGACCGATCACAACGAGATCTCCGGCGCCCTTGCCGCGTGCAGGGAGCGATCGGATCTCCTCGTCATCCCGGGTATCGAGATCAGTACCTGTGACGGCCCGCACATCCTTGTGTACTTTTACTCCCCCCGCGATCTTGAGGACTTTTTTGTCCGGCATATCAAAGAGCGCCGGCGGGAGAGCCCGTGGATGCTCACAACCATCACCACCCGGGAGGTGCTTGAAGCCGCGGGCGGATACTCCTGCCTTAGGGCCCCGGCCCACCCTTACGGCTACCTCCTCTTCAACTCGGGCCTGGGAAAATGCATTGAGAAAGGGTACCTGGATGAGTCGCTCTACCAGGAGTGCGATCTCATCGAGGGGATCTGCGCCAATATGGCCCGGGGGGAGAATATCCGGGCAATCTCCCTTGCAACAAGGCTCGGCCTTCCCCCCACCGGTGGATCGGACGGTCATGTGATATTTGACCTGGGCAGTTCGGTGACCTGCACGAAATCAGGGGATCCGGCCCAGTTTCTTGACGAGCTTAGCCATGGCAGGGCAAACGTGATCGGCCGGGAGAACCATCTTGGATCCAAGATGCTCACGGCTGCGGTCATCACAACCCGGTTCATGCCCTGGCTCCTGCCGTCGACAAAGATCCATTGCGAGAGGCTGGTTGGCCGGGTGGACCGGTTCCTCTCATCCCGGCAGGAAAAGGACCAGGAGCGGTAGGATCTGTAGTGAGGCCGGGAGGCCGGATTCCCGATGTCCGGGTACGTCAATGTATCCAATCTGCTGCGGCAGAAAAACCGATAACCCTGTGTCTTCCCTCGGGTTTTCTGGCTTTTTGCAAGAATCCCCGGCGGGCAAACCTCTAAATATATCATGGATAGATATCCACATGCCCTGCCCGGATATGACCGTTCAAATCCGCATACGATTTCAGGAAACCATCTCTTCTGTTCCGATATCCGCCATACCAGGGAGATTCCCTATACGAGGTTGTGATATACTATGGTTTCAAAAAGCAAAAAGAAGCCAAAGGTGCCCGCCCATGATACGGCCGGATCCGCCGGTCCGGATACTGCAGCACCTTCGGATATCCCTGCTGAACAATCCATCGATCAACTGATCCGCGAACTCAAGAATCCCAGCGAACTGGTCCGTTCCGCTGCTGCCGGGGAGCTCGGGCACCGCAAATCGGAAATTGCTGTTAAGCCGCTGATTGCAGCCCTGAAAGATCCCCATCCCTGGGTCCGTCACGGGGCTGCATGGGCGCTTGGCGAGATAAAATCCGAGGCAGCGACCGATGCACTCAGCCTGGCCCTGAAGGATCCGGATGAAATTACCCGGGGAAAAGCAGCCGAGGCACTGGTAAAAATCCGGGGATTCTGACAATTACCATGCAAGACCCGGTTCTGCCGGGGGATCTTTTTTGGGGCCCGGCAGGCCCCGAACCGGTAGTCCTCCCCGTGTTGAAGATCAGCTGATCGGTATTGCGCGGTTACCGGTGGGTTTTCTTTGCCCCGAATGCGCCGAACGATCCAATTCTCCTGCTTGCTTTGGTAACTTCTGCTTTTGCGATCGTCCCTGACCTGGTGCCGGTATCTCCGGCCCGGCCGGCCTGGTCTTTGTTGTTCCGGGCCCGTTCGGATCTGCTTGGTCCGGTTCTTCCCGCAGTTCGTCCGGGTTTTCGCTCCTGCCCGGATCCTTCAGTCGTCCGGGACGTGTGTTCCTGCTTACGTTCCGGTCTGTCCCCTTCAGATTTCCGTGGAGATCTTTCCGGTCTGCGTTCGGATCGTGGCCCCTCATTTCTCCGTGGACTCCGCTCCTGTTTGCGTTCCGGTCTGTCCCCTTCGGATTTCCGTGAAGGTCTTTCCGGTCTGCGTTCGGATCGTGGCCCCTCATTTCTCCATGGACTCCGCTCCTGTTTGCGTTCCGGTCTGTCTCCTTCAGATTTCCGTGGAGATCTTTCCGGTCTGCGTTCGGATCGTGGCCCCTCATTTCTTCGAGGACTCCGTTCCTGTTTACGTTCTGGTCTGTCGCCTTCAGATTTTCGTGGAGATCTTTCCGGTCTGCGTTCTGGTCGTGGCCCCTCATTTCTCCGTGGACTCCGTTCCTGTTTGCGTTCCGGTCTGTCGCCTTCGGATTTCCGTTGAGATCTTTCCGGTCTGCGTTCGGATCGTGGCCCCTCATTTCTCCGTGGACTCCGTTCCTGTTTGCGTTCCGGTCTGTCCCCTTCAGATCGCCGTGGGGTACGACCCGTGGTATGCATGGGGCGTTGTTGCTTTTTACGCCCGGGCTGGGATGTATTGGTATGCTGCCTGGACCCGGTTGCCATTTCGATTACTCCGTTCAATGAGTGGTTCTCAACATTATGATGCCAAGAATGTTCTGGTCGTGTATACATTGAATTCATCTTTGAAATAGTACCTGCCTGCACTGATGGGCAAAATACCAATGGAGGACGATGAAGATCCCGGCCCTGCCGGAACCCTGCAAGGTTTTCAGGAGAAATTCCAAACATATATTTGACTATGAGAATGATTCAATGCAAATGAAGAACGAGAATGCGAAGAAAATTCTTTTTCATTCGAACGTGATCGAACGATCCTGCGCATTCTGTGCCGGGTCCGGACACGATATCCTGTCCGGGATCCCGTGCCCGGTCTGCAGCGGTGCCGGAAAAAATACCATTGCCGATCCGCCCAAACCGTGCGGGCATTGCTGGGGTTCCGGGAGAACGGTCATAACCCCGAAAATATCCTGCCCATCCTGTCATGGTACCGGATACTTCAACAATATCCGTGACCGGAACCCTGCAGACAATATTCGGGAATAATTTTTTTGCGTTATCGCATGCAGGGATCTGCATATTTCTCGCAATGTTTTTACATGACCCGGAACCCGATGCTGCCGGTATCGCCGGAATATCTGAAAACCGGAATCCTGCTCAGCAGAGCAGCAGCATTCGTACAAACCGGCATCCCGGTTAAAAACGGGAACTATCCGGATAGCGATTGTGCTATGGCCTTTCCTGGAAGCGAAGACCGGGATATTATTCGTGGATGTCCGGATACGTGAAGCGAAAAAAAGAGGATTTTTGGCCCTGTCGGATCACAGGCGCTGCAGCGTTGCCTTGAGGCGCCCGTAGTCGCCGGCCGGTACCCAGACATCCTGCGAGAATGGGCGGTACCCGTTCAGGACCACGGTGACTGTGTGGTACTGGTCGCCTGCCAGGTTCCTCACCTGACGACTCAGTTCACCGCTCGTGTCCAGCGGGTAGGTCTCGCACTGCCCGCCATCGATACAGATCGTTCCCCCGTACGGGGTGATCGATATGTCGAGATTCCCGGGGTCGGGCATAGCAACCTGGAGCTCCGGGTGGGTCTCTGCATAGATATGCGGGTTCACGTACAGGGTTGTCGAGTACGGACGGTAACCCGCTTTCGTTACAATAATCTGGTACGTGACGTACGCCGGGATATCGGACAGCGTGTAGGAACCGGCCGAGTTCGTCCACCCGCCATACGACATAGCCCCGTTGGTCGGAACAACTTCAATGTACGCATCTCCCGGGTTGGTCCAGAGCTGGATTCCCCCGGTATCCGAATAGGAATTCGTGGGCGGCTGCGGAATCTGTCCCACACTATTCAAGGCAGAAACCCCACACATCCCGACAAGGATGCAGGATGCGATGGTCAGGCAGGCGATGAAGCGCCCAAGCCGGACAAAGGGCTTTTTTTCAGTTGCTGGTCCAGTCATGTTCGGGTCTCCCAAAGGATCTCTCGTTACTCTTGGTTGGGGTGATCGGGTATAAAAAGACTGGGAAGTTGAACCCGTTCATGGAGAGAACCCAAGCCCGCCGGCAGCTAGTGCTCAAGAGGAATGTACGGGGCCAGATCCAAAAGATCGTGCTTTATCCTCGCAAACGTGATCCGTTCCATGAACCGGGCGGATCGCTCCTTTGACTGTGCATTCAGCTGGTAATAGTCGAGCAACCGGCTGACAAGATCCTGAACATCAGCAGTTGAGAGATTCTTTGCGAGAACATCGCCAAACCGCGGCCGGGTACCATTGTTTCCCCCGAAAAGGAGCGTCCACCCGTTTGGCGTTCCCATGATCCCGATATCCCGGGTATGGCTCTCGCCACAGCACCGGGGACATCCCGATATCCCGATCTTGATCTTGCCGGGGAATGGTTTCTCGCGGTAACGCTCTTCCAGGGCAAGAGCAAGGCCAAGCGAGTCCTGCGTTCCGTTCTTACAGTTCCGGATCCCCGGACAGGACTGGACAAAGCGGATGCAGGGCCCGGTCTTCCGGACCGCGTCCGGGCCAAGTTCATCAAGGACCGCCTCAACATCCGGCCGGTCAATGCCAATCAGGGCAATGCGCTGGCCGGAGGTGATCTTCACCACCGGTACCCGGTATTTGCGTCCAATCGAAGCGATCTTTTCCAGAAGTTCCGGTGTGACAAGCCCGGCCGGTGACCTGGCCATCACCGAATAGGTCTTTCCATCGCGCTGGGGAATTGCGCCATCAGGATGATCTGCCATGATTAACGTTTTTATCCGCGCTCTCAAAAAACCTGCTCCCCCTCATCAGCCGATCCCGGGTTTCGGTTTCCAGGATTTCAGCGCCGGCTGTTCCTGCCGTAATGGAGGGTAAGGATCGCCATGTATTCATCGGAATAGGCCGATGAATCGCACAAACGTGAAAATTCCGGCCCGAGGACTTCGGAAAAGAGCACGTTCCACTGGCTCCGGAGCATATGGTAATCGCTCCTTATTCCCCGGGGTTCGGTGAGGATCGAGATGACCTCGGCCATGAGGAACGAATCCATGCAGTCATTGACAAGATCCGGCGGGGCATTGTTGGAGCAGACGAAATCCATGATCCTGCCGTACGACTGGTATACGGAAAGGGCAATATCAGGTGTAAAACTCTCCGGTGTATCGTTATTGGCCTCCATGTCGAACAGGATGAAATGATCGATCCAGGGCTTGAGCCGGGAGAGATGGATCCGTTTTTCTTCAAACGGCATGTGGTGGTAGGCAAACGAGCTGAGTGCAATGTCGAACTTCCGGTTGATGTCACCCGAGCAGTCCTGGATGCGCCCGTTCCTGACGGTGATTTCAGTGTCGGGGAATGCGGCCCGGAGGGTCGAGTGTGCAAGTTCTGTCATAGCCGGGGAGGGATCGATGAGAAGGATCTCATCGATCTCCGGTATCTTTCCTGTGTCTGCCAGGTTCAGGAGAACGGCAGCTGTCAGTGCCCCGTCGCCGCAGCCGATATCCATGAACCGGACCGGTTCGTGAAATGCGGGCAGGGTGTGGCTGCACTGCCGGATGAACTCCTGTCGGGCTGCAACCATCCCGGGGGAATTTGCAAAATGGATGAACGGCCGGGGATCCTTGAATACTATTGCCGGTTTTGCAAACCGGTTGTTGTGCCGGTTCAAAAATCCAAGAAGGAACGAACAGCAGGCGAGACCTTTCTCTTCCTTGCTGACTCCCGTCTCCAGCCACGCGATACTTTCACCACTGAACCCTTTCGCAGCAAGGATAGTACCGATGTAAAAGTGAAATGCCGGAACCAGGTTTTTGCGGATCTCTGCATCGTACTTGCCGGGCGCCGGAAATGAGGAGAGGATCTCTTCTGCATATCCTGCCCAGTCCTGCTTCTCCTGTTCTGAAAGAAAGAGCATGTTTTTCCGGATCAGGAGTGTGCGGTGCTTTTGTAAATGTGTTGGGAATTAATTTTTCCATCATCCCTGCCAGGCTTTCGGCCACGTGGATTTCCCGACGGTTTCCGGACACATCACCTATTTATACTGGGGTCATTAACCGTTCACGTGTGCAGGCGACCGCGATGTTCTTTCCAGACCGATTCCCCGAAAATTCCATCGCCTTCATCCTGAAGAACGCGAAGTGAGAGATTATCATGCCAGAAAGTCAGATTGCGAAAAAAGCCGGGATCCGGAAAAATCCGGTTGCTATCGTATGGGCCGATAAAAAACCGGAAAAAGCCCTTGAATTCAAGCCGGGTATCTGGAGTTGCAGCATGTGGCTCTTTGCCAAGGTTGCCAATGAGGGGCGGACTGCGGTCTTCTCCCGGGATACCACCACCTGCGCAGGCGGGGCGATGGGTCTTGGGTTCGGGCGGCCCTGGGAGAAACACGCGTCCCGGAGCGAGGAGGGATTCTGCTCGTTCCTCTCGAACGGGATCGAGGGAGCCGCGGATAAGAAGGCTTACGAATCGGTCATTGCACGGGGGTTTGATGAGCATCACAAAAAGATGCTCACCGAAGGAGAGCGCTTCTTCAAAAGCCCTGCCATTGTCAGAAAATTCTTGCAAAACCTGCCGGTCTATGACGCACAGGACAAGTTTGTCATCATGAAACCCGTTCAGGATGTCAAAGATGGCGAGGATGTGAAGAGTGTCGTGTTCGTTGCAAACGCCGACCAGATCTCTGCGCTCTCGATCCTTGCAAATTACGGGCACGGAAATATCCGGGACGGGATCATTGTTACCGCCGGTGCGGCCGGGTGCCAGGCACTCGGTGTCTGCACGTATGCAGAGTCCGGGAAGGATCATCCCCGGGCAGTAATCGGTCTCACCGACCTCTCGGCCCGGAAGAGTGTCCGGGCAACTCTCGGGAAAGATGTTCTCACCTTCTCGGTTCCGTATTCCCTTTACCAGGAGATGGAAGCCAATGCCGAGGGAAGTTTCCTTGACCTGGATCTCTGGAAGGAACTCCGGGATTCGGCGTGAGGGAACGCCCGGATACCATTTTTTCCCGGATGGCAGACCGGAGATTGGGGATATTCACGGACACGCCTTCCGGGGGCGTCGTTGTTCCTCCCAACCCCGGATACCATGAAACGTTCTGTAATCTCCTGTGCTTTCTGGCAATCTAACCCCATCTGGATCAGGGAAAGTATTCCGGATGAGTCTCCTCCTCTCCTAAAAGAATGTAAAAAACGCTTCTCGAAAAAAACTGCAAAACGGAGGAATCAGATTGGGATAGGATCATGGGTGCTCGCCGCTTCATCGGGGCTCGCCCCGTGGAGCACGAGTTTATGAAAATCCATATGGTTTCTTAAAAATGGGGGTCACACTCACAACTCCCTTGAGTATGCAACACGAATGATTTCTACCGAGTAAAAAAAGAAAATATAATGCGAACGTTCTGTTCTTCGACAGGTTTTTTGGTTCTTACTCGAGCCACCGGGTAACCTCTTCGACCGGGGGCCGGATGGACGGAGAGAGTTCATCGGCCGCAACCCCGACCGCACACCCCATCAGCTCCCATTCGCCCGGCCTGATGCCCAGGATTTTACAGAACTCCGGGTTTGCAGACATCTGGGACGTGACCGATACGAGCTGGAACCCGAGCTCCAGTGCGGTTGCCTTGAGCCACATGTTCTCCAGGCAGTGTGCAAGGGACTGGAGTTCTACCTGGGGAAATCCCCGGCGCTCTGCAACAATGATGTAGAACGGGGCGGTTCCGATCCCGGGAACCCTGCCCATCTTCTGTATCGCCGACAGGCGCTGGAGGAACGGGCCTGCTCTCTTCCGGAGTTCAGGATCCTTTTCCATTCCCCGCTCCAGCTCCTGTGCCATGGTTGTTACCTGGTTCATCACAAGGGGAATTATTGCCTTCATGCTTGCCGAACCGCTTCGCAGCACAAAGAATCTCCGGAAATAATCCTTCGACGGGCCGACGGCCGCGGCAGCGAACGGGCCAAGAAGCCCTGCATGCAGGATGCGCCGGATCGCATCGTCAGGCGGGATCTCTGCTGTGAACATACGGTACGAGCGTCGTTCGGCAAGGATCTGGTCGAGGGCAACATTTCTCTGTTCGATGATATCAGTGCACATGATTATTCCTGCATTCACTTGGTGAGGCGGGCTCATGAACATTTTCACCCGGCATAATTTTCCTCAATATGAAAAAGTACCGTGCTGTCAGGATTTTTGTTTAGCATGCAGGATGCCCATGACGCCCATCACGTCATGACAGGGCCTGCGTTCTATCTCAAAATGGTAATGCTGGCCGATGTAATCCAGGAGTGCCATATCGGGAACGCTGCAGATCGGGGGCATGTGCAGTTCCATCTCTATCCTCCGCACGCCGGATAAGTCCGAATGACGGATCAGCCATTCGGCACCTTCACAGTCGCATTTCAGGAAATCGCAGCCCCCGGCCCTCCGGATAAGTTCCCCGAGCGTGAAGGTTGGGGCCATGACCCGGCAGCCGTCCCAGCAGATCTCGCAGGGCTTCCCATCGCCCAGCGCTCCTTGTATGGTTGCTACCGGTGCATTGTTCGCCCGGATATTTTTTTCAAGAATATCACAGGTCACCGGTTCCACCGCGGTTACGTTTGGGCTGATCCGTGCCGCACGGATGCAGAATGCCCCCACGTTGGCCCCGATATCCAGGACCCGATCGTCCGGGCGGATATCCCAAAACCGGTATTCCGGCACTTCAAAGATCTGCCGGAACGATCTCTTTTGTGTGGAGAAGATCACCCCGTCGGAGGTGATGAGATCCTGCGATTCTGACATTGTTGCTGTCCATGACGTGGGCGGGGCCGGCCATTAAAGATTTCTTTTTCTCCTTTTTTTCGTCTAGTTGCCGGGAAATGAAATGCTGCATAGCCGGAGGCTTCTGGCCGTGGATGTCCGCGATGGATGGACACGGTTTTTTATATCTGCATCCAATATCCCGGTGCCTATGGGGTTCAAAGACCAGTTATCCGGTCAGATTCCCGAAGATCTCCTTCCACTCCTGACCGGTCATTACGATGTGATCGGATCCGTAGCCGTTCTCCCGGTTCCCCCCGAGCTTGAAGACTTCAGGTTCATTATCGCCGATGCCATCCTTTCCCACCGCCATTCGATAAAATCGGTCCTGAACAAGACTTCATCGGTGCAGGGAAACAGCAGGACTGCCCGGTACGAGATCCTTACAGGAACCGATACGATAACCACCTGCCGGGAATATGGTTTTTCGTACACGTTCGATGTGCTCACCTCGTTTTATAATTCCCGTCTCCAGAGCGAGAGAAAAAGAGTTTCCGGCCAGGTACTTCCGGGAGAAGATGTCCTTGTCCCGTTTGCCGGCGTTGGTCCGTTTGTCGTACCTGCTGCAGCCCGGGGAGCCCGTGTTGTGGCAATTGAGCAGAACCCTGAAGCATTCCGGTGGCTGAAGGAAAATATCCGGAAGAATGATGTCGAAGACCGGGTTACTGCGGTTTTGGGAGATGCTTTTGATACGTCCCTGTTGATCCGGCCGGGATTTGACCGGGTGATTATCCCGACACCGTACGGGATGGATGCAATCCTTGAGAACCTGGAGCCTTATGTGAATCAAGGCGGGATGGTTCACTTCTATACGTTCCGGAACAAGAGGCAGGTTGCTGAACTGGCGGGGGAGTTGGGTGGCCGGGGATTTGAACCCGTTTGTACCAGGAGATGCGGGAATGTGGCTCCGGGTGTGGCCCGCTGGGTGTTTGATCTCAGGAAGAGATCATGACGCGTTGAGAATATGAATATATGAATAAAAAATCAGGCTGAACGGATATCTTTGGAATTGCATGCGGGGCAGCACGGGTGGCTGATGCGGTCCCAGGTAAATTCTGCACCGCAATCATTGCAGCAGCATTCAGAGCAGGATGGATCAAAAACAGTGATTACAAATGATTCTTCCGGTAACCCCATAGGCACACGCCTCTGGTAATTAAATTATAACAGGTTATTAATTAATATTGCGTTTTGTAAATTGTGGAGATTTCCGCTTGGTTTTGTTATTAACGTTTAAGAATTCATTTTGCTACGTATTTATTTGCATTTGGGGCAACGCTCCCGGGACCGAACCGGATGCCCGGGATGAGCCGGATTTTCTGCCAGGAAGCCACAACCATCAACTGAATATAAAACAAAGAATATACAGAAATTTCGCAATTTGAAAAATTTCCAGACAAATGGTATTCGTGAATCCCCATGTATCTTCAAACCAGAAAAGCGATCCTCCGGCCCTGGTCGGTTGCCGATGCAGAATCTGTTGTCCGGCACGGGAACAACCCCCGTATTGCAGCCTGCATGCGGGACGGGTTCCCGCATCCGTATACGCTTGCAGATGCGAACCGGTTTATCGATCTGGCCGGCTCAACGAAAAATCTGATGCTTGCCATTGAGGTGAATGGAGAGGCCGCGGGAGGAATTGGCATCCATTATTTTGAGGATGTTTACCGTGGGACCGGGGAGATTGGGTACTGGCTGTCGGAGTCCTTCTGGGGGCAGGGTATCGTTACCGATGCCGTCCGCGCTCTCGTCCCGGCAGTATTCCGGGAGACCGCTCTTGTCCGCATCCAGGCGGGTATTTTTGCAAACAACAAAGCCTCAGCAAGGGTTCTGGAAAAGTGCGGCTTCCTGCGGGAAGCCGTTCATAAGAATGCCATTACGAAAGATGGCGTTCTCATGGATGAGATCGTGTACGCAATTCTCAAAAAAGATACCGGGGAATCAGACCGGTAAGACCCGGCTCCCGTACACCTCATTGATGACCTGGCCCATTCCGAGATACAGGGCGAGAGCTCCGGCAATCAGTCCCATGATGCCCCCGGCCATGAGAACCAGTGAGCTTCCGGTGAGCTGGGCTGCAACGAGCAGGATCACCAGGAGGACGACTGCAGCGAGCGTGACCTGCAGGAGCCGGTGCATCCTTAATGTGCAGATGAAAAGCCCGAATGCAAAAATGCCCCACAGTGCAAGGAAGGCTGCCAGATCCACCGGCTGCGGTGCTTTTGCGATTCCGAGAGCCGGAAGCATGAGCATGGATGCGAAGGAGATCCAGAAACAGCCGAAACTTCCAAACGTGACCATACCGAAACTGTTGTTCTTTTTCCATTCCATGATCCCGACAAGAATCTGGATGATGCCCCCGTAGAAGATGGCCATGGCAAGTATGGGGCTTGTCAGGGCGATCACACCGGCATTATGCAGGCTGAGCAGCATGGTTGTCATGCCAAACGAGCACAGTCCGAGGGGAGCGGGATTGGCAGTGTTGTCGTTCAAGAAAATATTGTTCCGGTTCTTCTCTTCGATATGTTCCATGACATCCTCTTTTTAGTTAATTGTGGTGCAGTAAATCCAGAAATTATGAGTCAATCTCTTTTTGAATGCACCGGTCTATTACAATTGTGGTGCGTTATATTAAAAAATTTGCATCTGTATCTCATAAAAATCTATTGGGCCGCACCATTTTTTAAATAAAATGGTTACGGCTTTCACCAGATTTGAATTAATTACACTGGAGGGGATGCTGGTGGTGCACTATCTGTGACACCCTATCGTCCCGGGCATATCGGGAATACTGAAAAAGGTTTTGGCGGTGAGGGACGCCGGGCTATTCCGCCCTCAGAGCATCGATCGGATCCATGTTCGATGCCCGCCAGGCCGGATACAGACCGGAGACAACGCAGACGATCACGCCGATGAGCATCCCTTCGGGGACAAAGATGATACTCTCGGGCAGGAAGAAGTAGGCGGTGCTGCCGATCATTGCCCCTACAACGGAGTAGCCGATAATAAGGCTGCAGATCCCGCCAAATACCGCCCCTATGATCCCGAGGATGAACGCCTCGTAGAGGAACATGCGGCGTACTTCTCCTTTCTCCGTTCCTATGGAGAGCAGGATCCCAATCTCCTGGATCCGCTCATTCACCGACATCATCATCACATTGAATATGCTGACTGCTGCCACAACAAGGGAAATTGCCCCGATTGCAAGGATAAATGTCGTGATTGTCCCGAGGGTTGATGAGATGCTGGACAGGCGGGAACTGGCATCTGATATGCGGATAACCTGCGTCTTCCGGTTGACTTTGTCATCTATTGCCGTCTCCACATCGCTGATGGTATCCACGTTCTTCACGATCACGTTCACCTGATCGTAGAGGTTTTCATCGCCGAAGTGAGAAGTGTACCAGTTATCTGAGACGATGATGGCGTTGTCGGCCATGACGCCGTCTGCGGTCATTCCCCTTGCCTGGAGAATGCCTGCAACCCGGACAACCGGCCGGGTGACCGACTTGTTATCCTCGCCGATCTTGAGCCGGCTGCCGATCTTGATACCCAGGTTTGTTGCAAGCGTTGATCCTACCAGGGCATCGCTCTCGCCATTCAGGCTGTCTCCTTCTGACACGGTGAGGAACTTGGTTATATCGTTTGGATCCATCCCATAGATCGATCCGCGCCCGTTCGTTGAACCCACCGTGAACCGCGTACTGGACCGATGGATTGGAATAACCTCATTGTTTCCTGCGGATTCCTTGATCTCGTTCAGCTGGGTTTTGTCTATGCCGGTCGAGGCTGTGGACCCGGGGCTCATCCGGACCGCATCCGGGGTTATCGTGATGGTGTTTGCGCTTGCCGAGAGCTGCTCTTTTACCTGGAGCTGCATGTTTGTCCCGAGCATGCCCATCGATGAGATGGCAACGACGCCGATGACAATACCGATGGACGCAAGCAGCGACCGGAGAAAATTCAGCCGCACGCTCCGGACCGAGAGATCGAAGAAGATATCTTTCATGATCTCACAATCCTGCCATCTTCAAGCTCGATCGTGCGGTGGGCGTATTCGGCAATTTTGGAATCGTGGGTCACGAGAATGACCGTCTTTCCTTCGCGGTGCAGCCCGACAAGGAGCTCCATAATCTGGAGACCGGTCTTCCGGTCCAGGTTGCCGGTCGGTTCGTCGCAGAGGAGGATCTTGGGCTCGTTGACGAGCGCCCGCGCAACGGCAACCCGCTGCTGCTGGCCGCCGGATAACTGGTTGGGCCGGTGGGCACTCATGTCGCTGTCGAATCCCACGGATTTGAGGACTGCTGCGGCTTTTCCGGAACTATCCCGCTTTTTGTATTTCAGGATGAGGGGATATTCCACGTTTTCATACGCAGTGAGGAGGGGGATGAGGTAAAATTTCTGGAAAATGTACCCGATGGTATCGCGGCGCATGTGGGTGCGTTCGAGCGCGGTCATCTCCGATACATCCCTGCCTTCGATATACAATTTTCCTGATGTGGGGACATCGAGAATACCGAGCTGGTTCATCATGGTGGATTTGCCGGAGCCCGAGGGTCCCATGATGGCGATGAAGTCGTTCTCCCTGATGTCGAGTGAGACATGATCGAGTGCGGTAAAGTCTCCACTCTCCAGATGGTAGACTTTCGACACATCGTCGAGACGAATAAGGGGTGTTTGGCTCATATCCGTCCTGATCAATCGCGTTTCAGTTTTCTCGCAATCCATTTCCGTTTTGTCCAGAGGACAATGGCCGCGACAAGGATGACTGCCCCTGCGATGACCGGGTAGAACGAAGCTATGCCCCCGCCCCGTCCTCCCCCAATGCCGAAAATACTGCTGCCACCGCTGCTGCGGTACGCTGAACTCCCTGCGTTCTGGCCTGTTCCGCTCACACCGGAGCTTCCGGAACCGGAGCCCGATGCGCTATACGTGCCAAAACTTTGGGCTGACTTCAGGTCAAGGTTTTTTGTCGTGCTGTACGAATTGCCATCAGCATCTTTCCATGTTACCACCAGGGGAATGGACGAGAGATCCGATGAGGCGAAATTGAGTTCAAAACTGGCAAAATCGTCCGCTGCCAGGGAACCGATCGCATATTCCGGGTACGGTTCAACAGCACGCGCCGGCGATCCGACCGTGACTATCAGGGCTTTTGCATCGGTGATTCCCGCATTGTTCACATCACCGGTGAGCTTGTACGAGGACCCCTGCGGTACCAGGGCAATGTTGTTGATAATGGGATTGGCCCCGGTCTTGTCCTCGCCGATATTTATGGGCAGGATGACGTCGGCAGCATGATCATTATCCCCGTTCTGGTACGCGATATGGAACTTCACGGAAGAGTTGCCATGGGGAGTTACCGTAAACGGAACCTGCACGGAGGTCTGCGAGCCTATTGAATCAATAAAATATTCCGGTGGACTGACATCCGCATTGGTTCCTGTTGGGGTGATGATGATACTGTCGATCAAACCTTTCCGCGGATTGAAAATACTCAGGTTCACCTTGCTTGCAGCACCAAGGGGGAATGCATCCGGCTTCTGGGAGATACCGGTCCGGATATCCTTTGAGTCAATGGATACCTCGATAGGGTACCGGATACTTCCGGAATCCCGGGAAGCTACACTGAACAGGGGGAAGTACGTTCCTTCGGGAGGCACAGCGGTGACCAGGAACTTATACGTCATCGTGTTTCCCGGTCCAAGATATATCATACCCCGGTTGGAATCCGGGTTTTTGACAATGATGTGCTCATCCAGTATGTTTGCCTGGGAAAATGCCACGGACTGAGAACCGGAGTTTGTGATCTGGACGGTTATCGTTCCATCCTCATAGGGATAGAATGATGGAGGATCAACCGTGACTGAACTCACATATACCTGGGCAAGCGCACTTTCCGCAGATAACGTAGTCGATGTACTTGTCGAGCTGCCCGATGAGCTTGCTGAACTTGTTGTGGTTGTCGAAGGGGTGGCAGCATTTACTGCGCAGACCATGAACAAGAATATGAGAATACAAAATATTTCGGTTGTCTTTTTCATAATTCCTCCTGAGTTCTCATCGTCCCGTGAGACAGGATCTGGTTTTACTTTTCATTTCAGGGTCAGGTTTTCTGGTTGAGATCAAGTCCTTTCTGGTATCTTATCCGATAAGGTACTAGTTGGGACTCCTCATTTGTTGGGATTCTTTGTAATGTATATTTTACATTTTGTACTATATAATATCTTTTTCTAAAAATTCTCAATACAATTCCTGCAACAAATCCCTGTTCAATGCAGTGAAAAAAGTATGGTGGCCGGTGGAATCCAAAGCCAAAAGAGGATGCCAGTCCGGAGGCAGGATTTCTGGATGGCGCACCTAAAGATCAGTCGATATCGATGGTCCTCACTTCGCTCTCGTAGGTGAAAACCTCTTCAATCGTCACATTGAAGCGTCGGGCGATCCTGAACGCTAGATCCAGGGACGGGACGTACTTACCCTTTTCAATTGCGAGAATTGTCTGTCTTGTTACACCGATCTCCAGGGCAAGATCTTCCTGGGTCAGATCATGCATTGCCCGGAATACCTTGATCTTATTCTTCATCGGTCTCCCAGTCCCCATATTTCCGGGCATAATAGAGTCTGAAGCCGACATACAGGAAGATCATCAGGCACAAGAGCCCCAGCTGAAAATATCCCAGCATTTTCAGGGACAACAGTTCCGGGGGGATGATCTCCACCGACCGATTGGTTATCCGCTGCTTTGAAAAATGGGGAACATAGAGCAGGTTCATTACCGCCCCGATGGAAAATGCGCAGAACACCACCCAGAAAACCTGAAATGTTCTCAGGGCCGCTTTTTCTGTAATCTGGGCACTCCGCTCGTCCTCGATCAGATCGGTTACTTTCTTCCGCGCAAGATAGATCGCCACGATCCCGAGAATGAAGGCGATCTCAATGATCAGTGGTTTGTGAATTTCGACCGAGTACCAGAACAGCCCCAGAAGAACGAGCGCAATACATCCGATAAAAAGATAAAAGGTATTTTTCTTCATGCAGCGCCTTTGTCAAATGTTTTTGACATGAGGTGATATAATAGTGACTGTCTTTCCGGACACCCGGGTGTCCGCCAGCGTCGGGATAATCTGTTTTTACTGTAAGAAACCCGGCAGTTCCGTAACCGGAAAACCTGATGTATTCGTTCTGCATCTATCCGCAACACTGCAATAATCCCCGGAGCAACACGTTTTTCCGGTGCATTTATGGTTCAGATGGATATCCTATTATCCCAATAAGAAAAACCGTATACCACGAAATCTATGGAATCGGGAACCGTTGTGATCGGCCTCATCCAGATGTCCGTTGGCCCGGATATGGATGAGAACCAGAAAAAAGCACTGGAACGTGTTGAAGCTGCCGCCAGATCTGGAGCCCGGATCATATGCCTGCCCGAGCTCTACCGGTCCCGGTACTTCCCCCAGCACGTGGGTGCCGATCTTTCGGAACTCGCCGAGTTCATCCCCGGCAAATCAACGGAGTTTTTCTCATCCCTCGCCATCAGGCTCGGCGTGGTCATCATTGTTCCGATCCTGCAAAAGACGCCCGGAGGCCGGATTTACAACTCCGCGGTTGTCATTGATGCAGACGGAAGTGTCAGCGCTCCTTACCATAAGGTCCATATCCCCCAGGATCCCGGTTTCTTTGAAAAGGAGTACTTCTATCCCGGGGAAGCCTACCGGGTCTTTCCGACAAAATTCGGGCGGATTGCAGTTCTCATCTGCTTTGACCAGTGGTTTCCGGAGGCTGCCAGGTGTGTTGCACTGGACGGGGCAGAGATCGTCTTTTACCCGACGGCAATCGGCCATCCCGATGCGAATACCCCTGCGGAAGGAAACTGGCAGGAGGCCTGGGAACTGATCCAGCGCAGCCATGCAATAGCAAACAGCGTTCATGTGGCTGCGGTAAACCGTGTCGGGCAGGAAGGGGAGATCCGGTTCTTTGGCGGATCCTTTGTCTGCGATGCGTTTGGCAAGATTATTGCCCATGGAGGAGATTCTGAAGAGACCCTGATCGCAACTCTCGACCTTACGATGAACCGGGAAGTCAGGGATTCGTGGGGCTTTTTCCGGAACCGCCGTCCTGAGACCTATGGCCGTATTGGCACCCCGTTCCCGGGTGAGAGCGGGGAATTTCCGGCCTTGCGCGAAGGAGATACCCCGAAGAACCGCGGATTCCACATGCCTGCCGAATGGGAACCTCATGCAGCTGTCTGGCTTTCCTGGCCGAACAACAAGGATACGTTCCCGCAATTACCTCTCGTGGAAAAAGCATACTACGAGTTTATTGAGAAGATCCACACCTCCGAACGCGTTGAACTGTTCGTCCCTACTGCCATCGTCCACCGCCAGGTCCGGGCCCGTCTGAGGGAGATGGGTGTTGATCTTGCCCGGATCACGCTTCATACCAGTGAATATGTTGATGTCTGGATCCGCGATTACGGCCCGACCTTTGTTGTGAATCGTGCGCAGAAGAAACTGGCACTCGTGCGCTGGAATTTCAATGCATGGGGTGGAAAATATGAGCGGCAGATCCAGGACGGCAAGATCCCCTTCATGATGAACCGTCGCCTCAGTCTGCCCCTTTTCGAGCCGGGGATTATTCTGGAAGGCGGCTCAATCGATGTCAATGGCAAAGGTACTGTCCTGACCACAAAAGCCTGCCTTCTCAACCCGAACCGGAACCCAAAACTCTCCTCTGAGGATATCGAAGAGAAACTCAAAGTTTTCCTTGGCATTGAGAAGGTGATCTGGCTCAATTGTGGTGTCGAAGGCGATGATACGGATGGGCATGTCGATGATATTGCCCGGTTTGTCGGGCCTTCGACCATTGTCTGTGCCTATGAGACCGATAGTAATGATGCAAATTATTCTGCGCTTTTAGAAAATTACACGATCCTGAGTCAGTCCACTGATGAGGAAGGACGACCGTTCACGGTCATAAAATTGCCCATGCCAAAAAAGATCGAGGATGCGGATGGACGCTACCCGGCGAGTTACACGAATTTTTACATCGGCAACAAGACCGTGATCGTTCCGATCTTCGATGATCCTGCAGATAACGTGGCGCTTTCAATTCTCCGGGAGATTTTCCCCACCCGGGAAGTTGTCGGAATCAATGCCCGGGCCATGGTTGAAGGCTATGGAACATTCCATTGCGGAACGCAGCAACAGCCCGAAGCATAGCCGCATATCTGAAAACCAGGGGAAATTTTACTTTTATCCGCCCCCCAAAATCCCCGGTTGGTATTCGAATGGAGAAAAAAACCTGCTCGTGATTCCAGGGAGATTAAAGTAATCCGATGCTGTTTTTAAGGGTAGAATATCTCCTGATTTGGATCCATGGAGGAAAGAGATATTCTCTACCCGGATAGCGTGCTTTCCCGGAAATATTTTTTAAGAAAAACGGGCAACATGAAAGGAACATTTCTTATTGTTTTCCCTTCCCCGTTCCCCATCATCCGACGTGACAACAGGCATCCCCATGGACTCGACGACAATTCACTCACTACGGCACCGATTGCAGAAATACGACACCGCTGTCAGGAATCACCAGATCTGTTTTATGGATCACAATCTTACCGGAGAACTGCCGGCCTATGCTCCGTATTACGAGAGACATCATACCCTTGCCTGTTTCGATGCCCTTGCATCAGAGGAAATGGATATTCCCTCTGTCCTTTGGCAGGAATATGCCCGGATCACCCGCCAGTTCGGGGAGTTTGAACAGAACTCCGGGCCGGCCTTCCGAAAACTCCTCTTGAGTGAACTCCTGCATCTTACCCAGGCGTATCAGGCTGCACTCTGCTATGCCTTTCTCGGCTCCCCTGTTGACCCCTCAATGCGGTACCCTGCGGAACGGGAGATCATTGCAGTCCTGCTTGCCGAGTTGAAAAAGGATCATAATCTTTTGGAACTGGAACATCTCATCAGGAGCCTTGATGAGAATGTAGCCAGTATCGCAGAAAACCTGCACAAGGTTTTGCCTGAAATGAATGCCCATAACCTGAATAGTTCTGATCGCACTCCTGCACGGTGCGACAAGGGGATTCCCTGATTTTTTTTACTTGTCCCCTTGCTTTTCTCCCTGTCAGAACGTCATTCATTTCACCCGGAGGACCAGCAGGGTAATATCGTCAGACTGGGGCGCATCTCCCCGGAACTGATAAATTTCTTTCAGAACTCCCATAAGCAGTTCCTGGGCCGGGAGTGTCCGGTTCTTCTCCAGGTAGGTTACCAGGCGCTCTTCGCCATAATCCTGATCCTGATTGTTGAACGCTTCTGTTACTCCATCGGTATAGAGGAATAAAATATCCCCCGGTTCAAGCACGGTCTCATATGATTTTGCCTTCACTTCCGGGAGAACACCGAGAGCAATATCGTTTCCTTCCAGGTACCGGGCTTTTTGTTCATTTTTCTTAAGGATAAGCGGGGGATTATGTCCTGCATTCACATACCCGAAGACCCTGGATACCGGATCGAGGACTCCATAGAAAACCGTGATGAACATGCCCGATCTTCCATCGTCAAAGAGCATCCGGTTTACCCACTGCACGGTAGATGTTGGAAATGGATGCTCTCCTGCACCCGCATGGAGAAGTGTCCGGGACAATGCCATGTATAACGCGGCACTGATGCTTTTACCGGATACATCCGCAATAACGAGCCCCCAGTTTCCGTTTTCAAGGGGGATGAAGTCGTAGAGATCTCCCCCGATCTCCATTGCCGGGATCGAGGTGGCTGCCAGATCATATCCCGGGATTTCAGGGATGACCTCCGGGAGGAAACTCAGCTGGATCTCTTTTGCGATCTCGAGCTCTTTTGTATAGCGCTCCTTCTCGGCAGTGGTGCGTCTGAGATCGTCGATATTCTGTTTGAGATCTCCTGCCATCTTGTTGAATGAACGGGCAAGTTCCTCAAACTCATCGCGGGTGTCCAGGTGAACCCGGTAATCCAGATTGCCCTGCCCGAGAGCAGATGCACCCTCTTTTAATGCTTCAACCGGGCGGGTGATCATCCGGGCCAGGAATACTGCCAGTATCGCGACTATGAATATGAGTATCAGGGTCAGGACCGCAAAGATGTCCCTGATGCGGTCCGTCTGTTCATTGATCCGTATGCTGGTGTTCAGGGTTGCCGCTGATATTCGCTCCCGGGTGGATTGTATCGGGGCGGTAACTTCATCCACCGGTATGGAGACCGCATAACTCCAGTTCAGGGCTCTGACCGGGGCATACGCAACGTACGTTTCGGTTGTCCCAAAACGGGTCTTCTCGATCCCAGCCCCGCCGGCAGTCATATTCCGGCTGATCGCAAAGATTGCCGGATCCTTATTACGGAATGCATTTTCCGGGACATATCTTCCGGGATCTACGACACCCGCCGAGAGCCCCGGGCGACTGATGATATTTCCCCTGTTGTCCATGAGAACGGCATATCCGCGGCTCCCAAGGGTCCGGTTGAGGTACGCAGAATTGATCGTATCAACCGTAACATCGCTCCCGACAACCCAGGTACCGTACTTTGTATCGATCGCTTTTGATGCGGTCACAACGATACCCTGCCCGGCAGAATCAATATACGGCTCCGACCAGTAGACCGATCCGGTCTTTTTTGCACCGGTGAACCATTCGTGCTTTCGGGAATCGAGCGTATCGTTTGTGAAATCTCTCCACGGGTACATGAGGGTTATACCGGAATCCGTGGTAATGTACACACTCGTCAGGTTGCCGTCAGCGTAATAGACTGCTTTCAGAATATCGCTCATGCCGCCAAGGGTCCGGTACTCCTCGGTATTACGGGCGGTATCGACCCCGGGGGCAGAAAAGATGACCGTAGCACCGGCTGGATCGGGTGGTATTGTCTCCCGGGAATATACCGGGGTGATGGGATTCAGGGGCTGATTATGACCGGTGGTTTTGGCCTGGGCTGCAAGGATCTCCATCTCGGTGATCGTATCTTCAAAAAGGACATTGGTGATCTCAGCCTCGTCAAAGGCCATCTGGGTCAAGTGTTTTTCGGCAGCTGTTTCAAGGGCCCGGGTAGTATCATCGATGGCCTGGCTCCCGAGAGAGAGGGTGTCCTGTTCCGCTGAATACCCGACATCACTGATCGTTATAAATGCCACGATTCCGCAAGCCAGGAGCGACAGGACCGAGAGGACGAGGAATACCAGGAGAATCTTGACAAGAACACTGCAGGCCGGCAGACGAATATTCCAGCGGTTCATATACGATATCTCCTGCATCCGGGAGGAGCGCCTGCGGATAGCTCAATTATAGCCATACGCATGAGATCGGACTTCCTTCTCCCGGTATTCATACACTCTAAAGAACCGTCCGATGTAATAAATCCACCAATTTGGATCTTTGTCGCCCTGCGGTTCAGGGCCGCATCATGGATCGATTCTTATGGAAATTGTTCCCTTGCGTCCCTGGGGGTAATCTTTTGGGAAAAAGCAGGGATGTATGGTATCCGGTGTTATACATTGACATTCAGGAATACCCGGATAACCAGGCCGATCACAAAAGAGATCCCTGCAATGCCAAGGCTGATTGCTGCCATCTCGCCGAACCGCCGCCAGAAGGGAAGGTCCTTTGCAACCGAGATATAGTAGGTGAAGAGGAAGATGATGCTTACTGCCCCGCACAGGGTAAAGAGCAGGGCAATGTAGGGGGAAGACAATACGAGGAATGGCAGTATCAGCAGGGTTACCGTGACGATGTACGTAAACCCGGTATAGATCGCGGCTTTGAATGGATCCGAAGGCCCGGCATCCGATCGCTGCGAGAGATATTCCGATGAGGCCATGGATAGTGAGGCTGCCACCCCTGTGATAAGGCCGGCAGCTGCAATGATCTGCGAGTTCTGGATGGCGAATGTCAGCCCGGCGAGCGTACCGGTAAATTCCACCAGGGCATCGTTGAGGCCAAGCACAACGGAGCCGACATACTTCAGCCGCTCTTCGTCGATCAGGGCAATAAGTTCCTGCTCGTGCCGCTCCTCGTTTTCAAGAATACCTGCAACTTCCGGGATACCCTCGGGCATCATCCGGTCCATTCCCTGTGCCCGGTGCTCGACCCGTTCGAGTATCTTGAGCGTGAACGTAATCCCGAGGATCCGGGCAGCCAGCGTGTATACCCATACGAGCAGGAACGAGGGTCCCACGTCCTTTTTTGTGTACTGCTTCCAGATCCCGTAATGATTGAGTTCCTCTCCGGCAATCCTTTCAAGGACCTTCCGGTTCTGGACGTCTTTTGTTACTGCAGCTATTCTGGTGTAAATCAGGTGCTCGGTCAGTTCGGCCTTCTGCAGGGCAAGAAAGGATGGCAACATGTCGGGGGATATGGTTTTTTCAGGCATCGGGCATCACCGGGATTGGCTGGAATTCGAGGGAGTTCCCCCGGAATCAGGGGGATTGGACAGGAATCTGTACTTGCCTCTGGGTGCAATGATATCAAACCGGACCCCGTTTCCGGCAGTTCCGTTTTCCTGGATGGAGAGGCCGGTAATCGAGAGGATCTCGCGGGACAGGAAGAGTCCAAGGCCGGTATTCTTTCCAAAGCCTTTCTGGAAGAGACGGGTCTTGTCTTCCCCGGGAATACCGATACCATTGTCGCGATACGTGACAACCAGCCCTTTATCGGTCTCTTCTCCGGTGAAGGTTATTGTTGTCACGCCGCCCCCGTGGCGAAGCGAGTTTTCAACAAGATTGTAAAAGACTTTCTCGATAAGGGGATCTGCAAAGATCTCGACCGGTGGGGGGTTGACCGTCACTTCAACCCCCTCCAGGTTCAGTTGCGCCATGGATTTCTGGATCGTCTGCACGAGATCGTGCCACTGCGGCACATTGACGCCGATATCCTGGTAATAACGGGTAAACTCGATCTGTCTCCCGATTGCATCTGCCGCCTTCTCTTCTTTCTCGATATAATGCCTGACGTCCGCATCAGTTGCAATCTCCTTTGATAATTCGAGAAATGTCTGGAGTCCCATGAGCTGGTTGAGAATGTCGTGCCGGGTGATGGACGAGAGCATATTGAGTTTTTTGATGGCCTGCTGCAGCGCCACTTCATCGCGTTTGCGATCGGTGATGTCGAGGATCACACCCACAAGCCCTTCTGTCCTGCCATCCCGGTCATTGAACGTGGATTTGGTGAAAATGACATCGTGAAGCGAGCCGTCAGCATAACGGACCTGGGATTCATATACCTGGGACCCGGGTGATGCAAAGAGTTCGTTATCCTTCCGGGAGTAAACATCCGCAAGGTCCTTTGGCGCTATATCGTATACGGTTTTTCCGATGATCCTGTCCTTACCAAAGCCGGTAAATTTTTCAAATGATGAGTTGCAGCCTATGAATACTCCGGATTTATCCTTGTAGAATATGGGGCTTGAGATGGTTTCGAGAAGCCGGTTGAGAAAACGTTCCCGGTCAGCCAGGCTCTCCTGCGCCCTCTTGGCCTCGGTAATGTCATGCAGGATATGGACGCTCCCGATCACTTCGCCCGCCCCGTTGTGTAATGGCGAGACCGTTACCTGGAAATCCCCGTTCAGGTTATCTTCATGGATCTCAACGGAATGGGGATTGCCATCGGCAAGGAGCCGGGAATGGGGACAGATTCCCAGGGGTTCATTTCGTGTATGGATGAGCTGGTAGCATGCCCGGCCAATCATCTGATCCGGTGCAAGCCCGATTCGCTGTGCCATCGACTGATTGACCCGCAGGATCCGGTGGTTGCGATCGATGATGGCTATCATATCCGGAACCGCATCAAACGTCAGTTCCCATTCGTTCTTCGCCCGGAGGATCTCATTCTGCATCTCTTTTTGTTTGGTAATATCGTGAGCACTGACCGATGCTCCGATGATCTCTCCATTCTCATCAATGATGGGGGAGAGGGAAAGAGAGACCTTGAGAATTCTGCCATCTTTGGTCTTACGTTCGGTCTCATATCGCTCAACCGGCATTCCTTTTTGTATCTTTGCAAAGAGCCCGGAAAGTTCAGTTTCACGGTAATCCGGAATGATCAGCGAGATCGGTTTACCCTCCATTTCCCGTGCAGTATACCCATAGAGTCGCGTTGCGCCATCATTCCAGTCGGTGATGATGCCATCCAGCGTCTCTCCGATAATCGCATCGTTGGAGGACTTGACCATGGATACGAGCCGGTGGCACATCCGGGTGTCGTGATGCATTCTCCCGCTGATCCAGGAGATTATCCCGGCAAGGAGGATAAAAACGACAATCCTGGCAAGTGCAGCTACCCACATCTCGGAAAAAACGGGAGTTATAATGAATACTTCAGAAAAGTACAATGCAGAGAGTACTGCAGAGAAGAGAACCCCTTTATGTGGATAATAATATGCTGCAAGGATGATCGGGATATAGAAGAGGTGGGGAAGGACGATGGTGATACCATAAATAAGTCCAAGTCCGTTGAGAATCAGTGTGATTGTTCCGCTGATTCCTATAATGACGGGTATGATACGGGGGTGTGTATTTATATGATTAAAATATTTAAAATCCATTACTGCCGTTCCCCAATTGACTAAAACAGTGTTTACTGTTATCATTTTAATGTTTGGCAAATCGAAACGGGAATGAGAACATTTACAAGAGGAATTTTGGTTGAATAGTGGATACCTGCACGGTCTGGTTTTCTGGAAAAGTCAAAGAGCCGGCATCCGGTCTGCAGATTCTTAAGGATTATACGATATCGCGGTCTTTTCCCAACCGGTGCTCTGCAGTTCTGCGGCAGGTGGCTGGGATTTTACAGAATCGTTGACTGCATGGATTATACCGGTGATCCGGACCGGTTCGCCATTCCGGTCCTGCTCAATTACCTGTCCCCGGATTACGACCTTTTTCCAGGTTCCGTCCTGGCAGCGACTCCGGAAACAGCATTCGAAAAGAGGCTTTTTTCCCTGAGTATAATCCCGGAACGCGAGAAGGATATGGGGGAGATCAAGGGGGTGGACAAAGGTAATACATCTCTCCACTGAAAGAACCGGCTGGTCCAGGTCATAACCCATCATCTGATTGATCCATTGGCTGAGGTCACGGACCTGCATCTTCTGCAGATCCACGTCCCAGACCCCGATATTTCCTGCTTCGAGTGCGAGCTGGAGCCTTCCCTGACTCTCGCAGAGGGCCAGCGCTTCCTTTTTCTTCTCCGTGAGATCGATAACGATCGCCCGGTATCCGGCCGGCTCTCCCGAATCCGGGTCACGTATCCTTTCCCCGTAGATCAAAGCGGGGAAGGTTGTCCCGTCATATTTCTGGAGGAGGAACTCACTTCCCGTGCTCTTTCTTCCGTTAAGTGCATAACCGACCGCTGTGCGCATACGATCCCGGTCCTGAGGGGCGATAAAATCGAATATGGAAATCTTTTTCAGATCAATGCCAGGGGCTGCCCCAAATAACTCGTACGCCAGATTGTTGGCAAAGGTGAGGTTGCAGGAAAGATCCATTTCCGCCACCGCGACCGGAAACATATTGATGAGTCCCTGGCTCTTTTCCCGGGTAATATCCAGATCTCTCTTGATGGTACGGAGAACCGTTATATCCCGGATAGTTTCGATGGCCCCGACAATTTTTCCTGCCGGGTCGTACAACGGACCCGCACTTATGAGAAGATTGGCGCCTTTTCCCTCATTGAGGAACGGGGAGAATTCTTCAGCGGTTATTTTATTGTCTTCGTTCAATGGATTCGTGTACGGCATCTCATGCAGGTACGGCTCCTGCATGACCGCATCGATGAGAAGTGGTTTTCGCGTTCCGATAAAAGGGATTGCATATTCGTAGTTTCCTTTCCCCAGGATCTCGCTTTTCCGTACGCCGGTCATCTTCTCTATCGCATTGTTCCACGCAATCACCGTTCCCTCCCCATCGATCACGAAGGTCGGGTCCGGGAGAAAATTGATGATATCGGTGAGCTGTTGCCGGGATTTCTGCAGAGCGTCTTCCGTTCTTCTCCGTTCGATGGCGCTCGAAAGTTTATGCTTCAGCTCGGCAATCATGGCTTTTATATCCGGGCCTTTCTGGATATAGAAGTCCGCGCCGTTATTGTGAGCCTCTATAACGATCTCTTCGCGTCCTTTCCCGGTAAAGAGCAGGAACGGGAGGCGTCCGTACTCCCTGCGTATCTCTTTTAAAAGTTCGATCCCATCCATGCCAGGCATCTGGTAATCGGAAAGCACAGCGTCATAGAGCGTGTTCCGGATCATTACCAGTGCATCCTGCGCCGATGATGCGATCGCAACCGTGAATTCACCCGTCTTTTCCAGATAGAGCTTATTCAGTTTGAGTAGCGTTTCGTCATCATCGATGTAGAGAATGGAATACATGCGAATCGTCCTTGCGTGCAATGGTGTTTCTGTGTGCCTGGTGGACTGGCTTTTTGGAAACGTTATCTGAAGATATTATTAAAAGAAATGTCCTATATATGAACATCGATTTTATTTTTGTATTATACAATTTTACTAGATATTCTGGCATGGTATACAAAAAAAATCACAAATAATCAACGAATCAAAAAAGGAGTATTTATATATTTGAGTTCGTTCCTATTTTCCACGGGGCAAAGAAGAAACGGCAAGTACAAAAAAAAGATGCAACGCTTTCACGGGAGAGTAAAACTAAAAATCCCTGTTAACTTCAGATCGTCTGGATAACAAGGTTGATTTTGATAATTCCTGCGAATCGATATAAGAAAAGAGATGGATCGGGTAGGCCGGAAATGTCCGGATATCACGACTTCTGGTATTTTTTACCCGCCGAGAATGCTTTGTCGATCGGTTTTCCGAACTCCCAATAGGTTGCCTGGGCATATACGATCGGATGAACCTTGGTAATGTCGGGCTTCCCATCGGTCAGGCAGGACTTGTCTGCGTGGATCTCGATAACTTCCCCGATATACAGCAGGTGGCTCCCGCAGTCAACGGATTTGAACAGTTTGCATTCGATATTGATGGGACATTCTTTTGCCAAAGGTGCGGTTTTTAGTTTTCCATAGAACGATGTAAAGATAGCCGATTTGTCTTCCTGGGTACCGGATACGATGCCGCAGTGATCGGTCTCAATGGTGTACTTTGCCGAGGGAACATTCAGGCTGAAGGTCTTGTTCTCTTCAATCCCCTGAACCGTGTAGCGTGCCTTGTTGAGCGCAACGCAGACCATCGGAGGGGCCATGCAGGCAACCGTGGCCCAGGCAGCGGTCATGTAGTTTGGCTTTCCCTTCACATTTGCACCCACCAGCAGGGTGGGCATAACACTCATGTACGGCATGGCGCCGATTGTCACTTTCTCCATGTGAATCAACCGGAATGATCTTCGTGACCGGGTATTTTAATGATATGGGAGAACCCCCGCTCCGGCTACACTCTTCCGGTTTTTATCCGGTTATTTTTGGGAACTCAGCAACCGAACGGTTTTCAAAAACCAAGCCAGCATCCCCCTGGATTTTCTTCATTTCTCTTCAAATTCTGTCGGTTGCATGCTTCCTTGGGTGAGAGTCCAATCCGGATCCGAACCATGAGAGCCTGACAAGATCTGGGTTGTCAAACCTGCCATTAAAACCAAATCTGCCCGTTATTGTGTATGGGACCCCCCGGGTTTGAGCGATAGGGTGAACCCCCCCGGCCCTGCTGAAAAAATGCGGGCAGGGGGGACTCGGCCCCGGAGAGATCCGGGTCAGAGAAGCAGGCTGGCAAACGCCAGTACCGGAAGCAGGGTCACAAGCGCCAGGTGGGCGCTGTACCCGGGAGAAGTCTGGAAACTGTCTTTCAGGGTCTGCCACAACTGGGTATACGCGGTAAGCGTTGTTACCAGCTGCAGGACTGCTGCCGCAAGAACGATGGCCGGGATGCCGGTTATTATTGCAGCGATGGTTACGAACAGCGCAAGGATGATCGCACCGAAATGCGGCGCAAGCTTCATGCCCTGCATTCGGAACGCGATGAAACCGGTAACCGTACTGCTGAAGAGGATCGCAAGCGCGATCACCTGATAGGTCATGTCCATTATTTCCACCTCAGAAACTCACGATTGCATTCGCGGGATCGCTCAGGAGCTGGAGATAAGTCGCAGCCCCTGCCAGTTTTACCCCGGGTACGAGATCCGCCTGCCCGATCTTCCGGAACGAGGCCGAGAGTTCGCAGGCATAGATCGTTGCACCTGCTTTCATCACTTCGTCCATCAGCTGGTCGAGCGGCGGGAACGCCGGGTGTTTTACACCTTTGGGATTCCCGTTCCGCGCAATTCCCACGCCGTCCATGAGAAGAAAGATGGTCACCTTCTTGCCCATGGCAAGCGCGACTTTCGAGAAGATGAAGGTCGCATACGCCCGTTCGGCATTTCCGATCCCGTTGCTCTGGGAGACGAGGACCCGGTCCCGGTTCGCAAGAGCTGCAACATTCCCTGTATTTTCCAATTTTGCCCCTTTCTCCACCAGGATGAAATGCCGGTCTCCTTCGGTTCCCTCACCCAGGATCCGGGAGCCGGATGCGGTGACGGCAGCGGAAACATCGGCGATCGTATCGGCACTTGCGCTTTTTACTTTCAGCCGCTCCCCGACAGCAAGGCAGGAGAGACGCTCCCCGGCAAGGATGACCGGCCCGGGGCAGGTCTCCCCGGTGACATCGATCTCTTCTAAGGTCTTTCCGGCAGGCACCATCCGGATTTCAAGATCTTTCCCGAGCCGGGTCACTTCCATCGAATACCCGTACTTCCGCGCAATGGCGTCCAGGCCGGCTTCAGCTCCCGGGCTCACAAGGAACCTCACCTCTTCTCCGGAAACGTCCAGGTTTTTCAAGACATTTCCGATAAGAATTCCCGCGTTCGGTGCCCTAATACCCAGGGCCTTGACGATCCTTACCATATTATCCCCACTTCTGGTGGAAGGTTTTGAGAGCTTCGACCATGGCACCGAGATCCTTTGGCGGGAATCCGAGGATCACTTCGTCTTCGGCAATGCCGGAATATTTCCGGGACCCGTTGCACCCGAGCGTCATGTTCGGGACGCCGCGCTGCCGGACCGCGACAACCGCATCGGCACAGAGCGACTGGATGCCGGAATAATCGCTGGAGATCCGGCCCCCGCTGGTATGGAGATAGGCCTGCGACAGGCGGAGCGCCTGCCGGGGGGTCACGACGAATACCACGACATCGGGATCGAACTCCGCCTTCTCGAGGGGAGCATAGACCGAGGCGTAATAGGACTCGTCAAGCTTCGGGATTGCATGGACCGTCTCCACAGCTCCTTCGACGGTTTTGAAATTCCCGAGCTTCTGGTAGGTTGTACCGTCAGCCACGATCTCCGGGGATGGCTCGATTCCCATGACGGCAGCACCGCCTTTGCAGAGATGCTCCTCCCGGGTTGCGTACCCGGTCAATCCCTTGAGCCGGGCATCCTGGACGATCTGGCAGTGCCGGCTTTTGGCCGTAATCTTCTGGTATCCCGGGGGGATATCAGCCGGGGTTTTTGCAAGTTTTACCGCAACCGGGCTCCCTTTCAGCCCGAGAAGCCCGATAAATTCCTTTCCGATTTCTTCGTAGGTCATCGTATATTCTCCTGGTTCCGGGAACCCCCGGAAAATTAGACTATATTGTCTAAACATATTGATCCACATAATCTAATATAAACTTTTGCCCGGGGGCGATCACAGGAACTGGATGTTACATCCGGATACTTTCCTGCAACCCGAACTCCGAAAAAAAGATGGATAGCCTTATCTGGAGGGAGGTTTTAGACTGTATAGTATAGATGTCGTTGCCGCAGACCGGATCCCTGACCGATACCGAACAGCTGATAGTCTCCTATCTCGATTCAAACCCTCCCGAGGAGGGGATGCTCGACAAGATAGCCATGGGAACCGGCAAAAGCCGGGCAACGGTACTCAAATATCTCGGGACCCTCCATGCAAAAGGGATCCTCGGTTACCGGATCATCGGCAGGAACAAGCTCTGGATGGTGAAGCAGTCCCCGGTACAGGCTGATCGGGCTCATGAACCGGAGCCGTTGAACGAGACCCTTGCGCTTGCATCAAAGGCGTTTGAGGTGCATGCCGCCCTGCTGCACCGGGCCGAACTCGAAACCCTGCTCGATACTCCCGAGAACATCATCTTTTCCATCCTTGAAGACTCGACAATTGTTTTCCGGAACCGCCTTGCCGAATCGCTCTTCCCCGGGGTCACAACCTTCCGGGAACTCCTGCGTCCCGAAGAGGCTGCATACCTGCAGATGAAACTGAAGTCAGGAAAAACCGGATCTCCCGTCCCGCTTGAGCTCAGCCTCCGGGGGCAGACCGGCATCCTGCGCAGGTACCTGGTCACCTTCGTCTTTCCGGGGCCGGGGGATCTGGCCGGGTGTATCGCGGTTGTCGGGGAAGACCTTGCAGGCCGGAAACGCTCGAAACGCGATCTCGCCTCGCTCCTGTACATCATACGGGCGGCAGGAACAACCCGGACCGAAGGGGATCTTCTCCGGGTGGCGATGAAGGGCATCCGGGAAAAACTGGTACCATTTTGTTTCGGTGCTGTTTTTCTTGAAGAGATGAGGATTGCCTATACCGACCGGCCGGTTTCGGATTCGGAACTGCCGCAGATTGCCCCACTCATCAGCCGCTGCCGGGATTCCCTTGCAACGGTAGCAATCGGGAAGAACGACCCGGCCTTTCCCGTTCTTGCAACCATTGCAGGGGAAGAGGGAATTTCCGGTGCGATTGCCGTCCCGGTCATTGAAGGGGAAGAGGCCTCCGGCGTAATACTCCTCCTCACCGGTACAGAGATCTCGGCAACCGATATCGGCAATGTGGAGATCGTTGCCGATGAGATCGCGAGCATTCTCAAGATGCAGCGCCTTGACCGGGAGAGGAACGAGTACATCAATACGCTCCTTGCCCTGAACCGGCTCTCGGGAATCCTGAATGAGGAACGGGACGAGGAAGCGCTCCTGTCGCAGGCCATCGAATCTGTTATGGACTCGCTCGGGTTCGAGATGGGATGCGTATACCTGAAAGATGAGAAGGACGATATGATCCCCCGGGTCCAGAAAAATATGCCGGAGAACCTGAGGAAGATGTGCGTTTCGGGAATTTTCGACACCCTCTTCGAGCGGGCATTTGCCGAAAAGACGGTTCTTTACCTGACACCGGATCTTCCGGAATATGCCGGGCTTGATCCGGCTATCCGGAAGAGCAGTGTCCGCACCCTCATCATCATCCCCATCCGGATCGGGGATTCCGTGGAGGGGCTCCTGAACATGGGGAGCCGGGCGGAGAAGCAGTATCTCCCGGTCAGCCTTGAGAATATCGCATCGCTCGGCCTCCAGCTGGGTACAGCCCTGGAGCGATCCCGGCTTGCACGGGCCCTCGAGAGCCGGAAAGGAAAAAAAATTCCCGGCTCGCGGTGACGTTTTCGATCGCTGTCCGGGAAAATTGGCAGCAACAGCCCTGCCGGGTCCGATGCAAAAAACCCGGAGCCTCGCCTTCATGGAGCAGGGCTAATCCACCATGCGATGAAAAATTTTCACTACCTGTGCGTTACCGGCGAGCCCGCATCCGATTCCCGCGACAACGTCATGTGAGGACCCGGCCGGTGCAGGAAAACCGGATACGTTTCCGGATTTTGAGGGACAGCAGTCCCCCGCTGCAGAACCCCGGGGCGGTAACGTGCGGCCAATGGGCATGGGCAATGAGAGAGAGTGAGAGACAAAAAAGGAGATGGAGGGATCAGCTCTGTTGCCGGGTGAGATGGATGATGAAGGCTTTTGCATCGTCCCCCGGCTGGAGGAAGGTGAACTCGGCATCGTTCGGGCCGGTTACCTGGCCGGTCATGATCCCGGCCACATGCCCGACAATGCTGATCTTTCCGTCACGGCTGATGACTCCCGAGAAATTCTCATGGTACGTTATCCCGTTTGCCCGGGTATAATCCTTGGACCCGGAAAACGCCTGTCCCTTTTGTGCCGTGACGTTATACCGCGTGGTGTTCGTTTCACGGAACCCGTCGGCTTTGGTGTTCCCGACCGTTGTTCCGGTCCAGACGCCGAGAAGGTTCGGGGTGGATGCTGCAGCGGTGACCTGGGGAGTGACCGGGACAGCCGTGCCGGCGGGCGGGGCCTGAGTGGATGCAGAAGACGTGGCAGGGGAAGTGCCGGTGCAGCCGGCCGTAAGAACGGCAAGAGCCAGAACAACGGCGAATAACGCGAAATATCGCGTGTCAAACTTCATGAACAATCCACAGGGCTCATACAATAAATAGGCGCCTCTTTGGCTCTGCCGGACCGGGTAGTCCGTCCGGTTCTTGTCATCCATCAATCCCCTCTCCGCCATACCGTGAGCCGGGTTTCCCGTAGGAATACCGTACGTGCCCCGGGCTCCACGCACGGCCGTACATTTCCTGCCATCTCCGTCACTTTTTTTACCCTGCGGACAAAGTACCATGGACGTGCAGAATCTCGACCTCATTCTGACGCTGACCGGCGGATTTGCGGCAGCGCTGGTCTTCGGTTACCTCACTCATCGGATCGGTCTTTCCCCCATTGTCGGGTACCTGCTGGCCGGGATTGTCGTGAGCCCGCATACCCCGGGGTTTGTTGCAAACACTGACCTTGCCCAGCAGCTCGCAGAGATTGGAGTCGTCCTTCTGATGTTCGGGGTCGGCCTGCAGTTCCATTTCCGGGAATTCTGGGCAGTCAAGAGAATCGCCCTCCCCGGGGCGCTGATCCAGATCCTGGTGACGGCAGCCCTCGGCGCCGTGGTGATGCATGCGCTTGGCTGGGACTGGCGGGCGGGGATCGTCTTTGGCCTTGCGATCTCGGTTGCAAGCACGGTTGTCCTGACCCGGATCCTCTCGGACAACAACCAGATCCATACCCAGACCGGGCACATCGCCCTGGGCTGGCTCGTGATGGAAGATCTCTTCACGGTCTTCATCCTCGTGCTGCTCCCGGTCCTTCTCGGCCCGAATGTGGCCGGGCCGGCCGGCATCATCGCAGCCATCGGGTTCACGGTCATCAAGATCCTAATTTTGATACTCTTCACGTTTACCATCGGCGTCTGGGTGATCCCAAGGATCCTCTCAAAGATCGCCGATACCAATTCCCGGGAACTCTTCACCCTTGCGATCCTGGCAATCGCCCTGACAATCGCGGTCGGGTCCTCCTTCATGTTCGATGTCTCGATGGCGCTCGGCGCGTTCCTGGCCGGCATGATCGTAGGCCAGTCGGAGTTCAGCCTGCGGGCGGCAACGGAAGCGCTTCCCCTGCGGGATGCCTTTGCCGTGCTCTTCTTCGTATCGGTCGGGATGCTCTTTGACTGGAGCAGCCTGATCCTCACCCCGGTCCTCGTGATCGCCGCGGTTTTAATCATCCTTCTTGGAAAACCGCTGGTGGCATTCATCATCGTTGTCCTGATGCGGTACCCGTTCCGGGTTGCACTCTCGGTAGCGCTCGTGCTTGCCCAGATCGGTGAATTCTCGTTCATCCTTGCAACCGTGGGGGCGAACATGGCGATCCTCCCGGCAAATGCGCAGAACATTCTCGTGGCAGCGGCGATCATAACGATCACCATAAACCCGCTCCTGTTCCGGGCCGGTGGCAGGATAGAATCCTGGATGGACCGGCATGCCCCGGGCCTGGTGAACCGGATCAATGCCCGGGCCTTTTCCCTGCCGGATGAAGGGGAAGAGGAGATCCTCCAGCCCGGGCAGTCCCAGGCCATTGTCGTGGGATACGGCCCGGTCGGCCAAACCGTAACCCGGCTGCTCCAGGAGAACAACATCATCGTAACGGTTGTTGAACTGAATGTGCAGACCGTGAAAGATCTCCATGCAAAGGGATTGAGAGCAAAATACGGGGACGCCTCCCGTATCGATACGCTCGAGGCAGCCGGTGTGGCAACAGCCGACGTGCTCGTCATCAGCGCTTCGGATTTCCACGAGGGGTTCGAGGTCTTCCAGCAGGTCCGGGAAAAGAACCCGCAGATCCGGATCATTGCCCGGTCCATCTATCTCTCCGAACAGAAACAGATGCTCGGCGCAGGAGCCGATGTTGTGTTCTCTGCCGAGGGCGAAGTGGCACTCTCGATGACCGAACTGATCTTAAAACAGTTCGGGGCAACTCCCGACCAGATAGACCGGGAACGCAGCCGCGTGCACGAGACGCTTCTTGCGACCCCGGCACCGAAAAAAGAAGAGCCGTTCCGGTTCCGGCTGCCGGACTGGCTTGCGAGCCGGGCCCGCAGGAAATGAGGGCGCGGGACCTCGGTCGGACCTGATTTTCCGAAATAGAGATTTCATTGCCCGGTCCTTTCGGTCTGTGGCATCTGCACTGATCTCTTCAGGCCGAAATTCGGTTCATACCTCCCGGCAGACGGGATGCCCGGCGCCGGCCGTTGTGTTGACAGACACGATATCGCTCGTGAACCAGTTCAGGGACAGCGACGAGCTGGCGATCGCCTCATTGCCCACTCTGGGATGCAGGATTACGTTGATCGTTACAGGTTTTTTATTCAGGTCAGGGTCGGTTCCGGAAAAGGTCCAGTAAATGTCCCGGGAATTTTCATCATACGCAGGATTCCCGAGAATGGAGACTTCGCCCGTTGACGGGATCACCCGGATGAAATAGCCGTAATCGGCACACCATGTCTGCCGGCTTGCCAGCAATTCTTTGCCGGACATGTTCGTAAGCTCCAGGCGCAGTCCTTTCCCCGATGAGACGTGGGGTGAGAAATATTTCTGGTCAGCCCTGATCGTCAGATCCCCGGAATATGGCTCCGGGTTATGATACGGCGGGGGAATTACATAGGGCAGAAGGACGAGGATCACTATCACCAGGATGCAGAAGACAGCCGTACTCAGTCGGGGGAACTTTTGCAGCACCGGAATGCGTGTCGAGAGAATTTTCCCGATCTTCCAGCCAAAGAACGAATAAAGAGCAAGAGGAATGAGCGTGAGCACGATGATGACGGAGAAGATCCACGAGTACTGGTTGGGGATCAGCGGCATTATCATGATGAAGAACATCAGAAGGCCAAACCACATCGGCACCAGGCAGATGAGGAGGATGAGGCGCTGAAGATCCCCTTCATACCATGTAAGAAACGTTCTCGATCCGATGGATACGTTCTTCCGGACCGGCTCAGTGTTCCTGCCCGCGAGAATCAGGGAGAAGATCAGAAAAAAACAGATCGTGAGGAAGAGTGTCCCAAAAAATATGATGATGGAGAGGAACAAAGGAAGCAGGCTTTCGGCATTGGATATCCACAGGGTTCCGAGAATCCGGTTCCCCATATTGGGAATGAGGGAGATCATGGTCCCGGTAATGCCTATCATCGTGAAGAGCCGGAAATTATCCCATAAGAAGGAAAGGATCGTGAAGGATTTCTTCACCGGTTTTTTACAGGACGGGCATTCCCGGTCGGGAGCAGATAGTTCCCTGCCGCAATGGGGACAGACACTCATTACCCGGTGTGTATGATGTTCGGGTTTTATAAAATATCGGGCGGAGAGTGCATCCCGGCATCCGGTGCCGGTCAATGCCGGCCTTCGTACCCGCTTTTGATTTGTTGTATCCGGCAACCGGCCATTACGGCCGGTGAAGAATACGAAATGTTATACTCACAAACCGTGATATTCACAAAACCAGGTACCAGGGTTAAAACCCGGTGGCGGAAGGTGCAGGGGTATCCGGCAGGATCTCCCGTTTCCTGAATTGCCCGGCGTTTTTTCCCGGTGACTGGCGGGGAAACGACAGCATATGCAGAACAGTGGACGTAACGGGTACATTCTGGTTATCTGCCTGGTAATTGCAGGATGTGTATTGTTTGCAGGATGTACGCAGAAGGCGCCGGATACCACGGTCGTAAAGACCGATGCCGGGTACGTATCGGGAATAAACCAGGACGGTATCCGGGTATACCACGGGATCCCGTTTGCCGCTCCCCCGACAGGGGACCTGCGGTGGAGACCACCGGCACCGGTTCAGCCATGGGAAGGGGTAAAGCAGGCAAAAGAGTATTCGGCAATCTGTCCGGAAGCCGTAAAAGCAACTCCCTCCCCGGGATCGCAGCCCCAAAACATGAGCGAGGACTGCCTGTACCTCAATGTCTGGACCCCGGCAAAGAATGCCAGCGAGAAGCTGCCGGTCATGGTCTTCTTCTATGGCGGGGGATTCACGGGCGTTGCCGGCTCCATGCCTGCCTATAACGGGACAACCCTTGCAGAGAAAGGAGTCATCGTTGTTACACCGAACTACCGGCTCGGCGCCCTCGGGTTCCTGGCCCATCCGCAGCTGGACAACGAGTCCCCGTACCATGCCTCGGGCAATTACGGGATCCTCGACCAGCAGGCTGCCCTGAAGTGGGTACAGAACAACATTGCCGCATTCGGCGGCGACCCGTCAAGGGTGACCATCTTCGGCCAGTCGGCCGGGGCCGAGAGCAACTACGTCCATCTTGTCTCGCCCTTAAGCCAGGGGCTGTACCGGCAGGTCATTGTCGAGAGTGGTCCCTTCTGGGCGCACGGGACGATCATCAACGCCACCCATTCAAAGGAATATGCAGAATCGTTCGGGACACAGTATGCACAAAGCCTCGGGTACTCTGGCCCGGATGCCATTGCCCGGATGAGGACCCTCAGTCCTGAGACGCTGATCAATGCAACCCCCTCGTCCCCGTCCTCGTTCTGGAGCACCCATACCGTGATGTTCGAACCAAACGTGGACGGCTGGGTCCTGCCCGATACCCTTGACAACCTGTTCCTCAACCATAAGGAGAACCCGGTGCCGCTGATGGTAGGGAACAATGCGGGTGACGGGACAACGCTTGCGGCAAATGCCAACATGAGCGTTCCCGAGTACATATCTTTCCTGAAGAGCCGGTTCGGGAACAATGCGGACACGGTCTTTAAAAAATACCCGGCCAATTCCACTGCCGAAGTCCAGCTCCGGCTTGCGCAGATGATGACGGACAATGATTTTGTTGATTCGGTGAAGTTTGCTGCAGGCTCGATGAGCGACATGAGCCCGGATACGTACGTGTACCGGTACTCCTACATCATTCCCGGGCAGCCGGTGGAGATGGGAGCGTTCCATGGCAGCGAGACCATCCTGTTGTTCGGGATTCCCGGCCTGAAGCCTGACCCGGCCGTTGCCGATAATGTCGTGGATCTCTGGACCCGGTTTGCCAAGACCGGCAACCCGAACGGCGGGATGAACATTACCTGGCCGAACTACACCCGACAGAAGGGGCAGTATCTCGAAATCAATATCACCCCTTCCGTAAGGGGACCATAACCCCGCCATTACGATCCGGGCCCATAAAAACCCGGATTGCCCCTTTTTTTTAAAAACCCGGGGGAATAGCAAAATGAGTTTCGACTATATTTCGAACTTTTCACGTTGGAGAATGTGAGGTCATAGGTAGCTACGTTCCATGCGCTGATCGTACATTTTCCCCTGCCCGTGATTTACTAAAAGGGGGAGGAGGCACAAGCTCCACTCAAGTATCAGCTATCGGTATCCACCCATCCCCGGCTCATCCGGGCAATTCCCACCCTGAGGAATGGCAGGGTTAAGAAAAAAACCCCGCCCCACCAGAACCCGGCGAGCGCAAACAGGAGGGCGAAAACAGACACAACCGGGATTGTACTGATGCTGCAGCTGATTTTTTGTATATATGTTCTCTTCAGATTGGGATCTACAAGACGGTGGCCGGCGGTTGCATACATCCACTGCAGGGACATGCACAGGCCGATGGCAAGGATATTTGCATAGAAGATTATCCTTCCCAGCATTGGCTGCCCGTAATGCCCGGCAAAAGAGACCGAGAACGGTAACAGGGAAACGAACATCAGCATGGTAAGGTTGAGCCAGACAAAGATTCCGTCAATTCTCTGGATTGGCTGATACTGGATATGATGATCCAGCCAGAATGCCCCCAGGATCACAAAACCCAGAATCCACCGGGTGAAGGCAGATAGCAATGTCTCGATGGTTTCCGGTCCGAATACCGTGGCCGAATTCAGATCACCCGGAATCAGACTGATGACAAGGAACGTCATTGCAAAGGCAAAGATGCCATCCGAAAGTCCTTCAAGCCGCCCCTTGGTGAGGTGCATCTTATTCTCGGTCCAGTCATCGTCTTCCATGATGCAGGCTGATATGGGTTGGCGGGAGATTTAAGTACACAGGCCCAAAACAGGGAGGAGACTTGCACCCCTCTCCAGCCCGGGAATTTTCTGCGATCGCTTTTTTCCGGCAGGAGCGCTTCCCGTCTCTGGAGAAAACTTCACGAGAGGGGGGAAAACCGGGGATTCCCCCGGTTACGGTATACACTTTTTCAAACTGACATGTGTTACCCGGACCACGGGTAAAACCGGAACCTATTTCCTCGAATCCCCTCAACTAAAACCCTATGGCAGAGCTGGACCCATTCTTCTTCTCCATCAATACCTGGTCCTTCACCAAACACCGGGTCTGGAACCGGTGCCAGCGCCAGTATTATTTCGAGTACATTGCCCAATACGTGAGAACCGCACCCGTTGTCCCCCCCGAAAAGATCCGGTGGCTCAAGAATTTCACCTCAAAATTCGTTGTCCAGGGCTCTCTCATCCACGATATCATCGACCAGCAGATCCAGATTCACTGCGAGAACCGGCCAATGGATCTCACGGAGGCGATGAACGCATTTTCCAAAAAAGTTTCCCGGTACAAAGATGTTGGCGGCGAGACCTTCACCGAATACCACAACGGCGAGAAGATCCCCCCGTCGTTCTTCTCCGCAATCGATGAGAACGGGAAGACCTGCCTCCAGACCTTCTTCGGGAAGTGGCCGGGCTACCAGACACGCGAATGCCTGCGGCACGAGCAGTTCGATCATTTCCGGATCGGGGATGTGGGGGTAACGGTCAAGGTGGATTTTGTCGGGAAGATGCCGGACGGAACACTCGTTCTCACGGACTGGAAGACCGGCCGGGACGATGACGAGTACGAATCGGAACTCCAGATGGCTGCCTACGTTCTCTGGGCAATGCAGTATTACCGGTTGAGATCTGAAGATATCAGTACCGAACTTGTTTTTTTGAAGACCGGAAGATCAAAGCCCTATGCATTTTTCTGGGAACAGCTGGTTGATATCCAGGAGATGATTCCCCGGGAGTATGCGGCTATGAATGCTTCGTACGAATACGGGGATTTCCCGGCAAACCCGTCGCAGCGGGAATGTCTGAGCTGCAGGTTTGCGGAGGTTTGTCCGGACACCGCGGTCGTGAAAATTTAAGATTTGAACGAACGGATTTTTCAGTACGGCAGGTATAAAAAAGATGAACAACCGGTTGAACGGTCGTTCACATCCAGGTCCCTACCCGATAATCCCCCTCTTCCTCAGCTCAAAATAACACCGGGCGCAGGCTTTCACATCGGCACCGGCATCATGGCTGCCTTCAAACTCTGTCCCGAACAACTGCAGATGCAGTTCGTTCAGCTTCGGCCATTTGTACCCGTTCCCGGAGGCCTTGGGAATTTTGCACCACGCAACAATCTCCCGGGGTTTCATCGTGCAGAACTGTTCTTTCTCCAGGAGGTTTGTTGCAAGCCGGCACCGGGTGAATTCAGTATGGACGATCGGCAGGTCGAAAGCCAGGTTATGGGCAATGACGGTTGTCGCCCTCTCGACATCATAATTGAACTGCGGGAGCACTTTGTGGAGTGACACCCCTTCCGCTTTCGCCCGCTCGGTCGTGATCCCGTGAATCCTGGCAGAGTCCGAAGGAATGGAGAAGTCCGTCGGGTAAATGATGAAACTGTTCAAGCATTCGCAGTTGCCGTCGTTGTCGTATAATGCCCAGGCCAGCTGGACCACCCGGGGCCATTTATCCGTGGGATCTGCTGCGGAGTACCGCGGGAGGCCGGTGGTCTCGGTGTCGAGAAAGAGAAGCACCATTCCGGTTTAGGGATGATTGGATTTGGCTTTTTGGTTTTTTGCAAGGATATTCCGGGGAGGGGAGCTCTGCACTATCTCCGGGTGAATAAGTTGTTTCTTCACATCTCTCTCCAGAACGCACCCGTTGGAGTCCGGATGGGTTCCTTCTGATTCCCGCCGGAGAAGAGACCGGACCCTGGCATTGGTCACGGTTGAGGGGGGTCATCCCCGTTTCCCCGGAATTTCCACAACCGTTTTTTCCATCCCGTCAATTACGGGGTTGCCGTTTTGGGGCACTCCTCGATCCAGATCTTCGACCGCAGGAGTATTGCAGCAAGCACTCCCAGGAGCACCAGGAGCGGCAGGAATGCCACAAGGATCTGCCCGTTTGCAAGATAGGGATAGCCCACCATCACGAGGGAGTCGGTGATCGCGTGGAGCAGGACAGCTGCCCAGATACTTGAGGTCTTCAGGACCGCGTAGCTGAAGGTGATGCCGACCACTATCGCGTACACGAGATAGACCAGGTTCCCCGCCACAAGATTTGCGGGAAAATTCATCCCAACAAGGCTGAGCGGCAGGTGCCATAATCCCCAGATAAGACCCACGAGGATCACTCCCTTGTACCCGCCGAAGAGTGCGAACATGCGGTCCTGGAGATAAAACCGCCAGCCGTACTCCTCCCCGAAGTACTTCGGCCAGGCCACAAAGAAAGTCAGGAGGTAGATCCCCATGAACGTCAGAAACATTCCCGGATTGAATTCCTGGGCCGGGAGAGCGAGGCCGGCATAATAACTGATGAGCAGCCCCAGGATGAAGAGGGCCGCGAAGATCACCGAGAGACACAGATAGTACCGGTAATTTTTCCCAACGGATAACCGGGCAGGGGAAAGGTTCACCCGCCAGGGTTTGTTCAGGTTCTGGATAACCACCACCAGGAACGTGGCAACCGAAACAACCACGGTGCAGAGGGGCATGGGCCCGATCGTCCCGAGGAGGGGCTGGTACAATCCCTCAACCAGGGAAACTGCCGATGCAATCAGGAATGATGCAAGGAAGATCTTCGCCTCCCGGGTCAGGGCTGCGGATTTGAAGTACACCATGCAGAGGATGGCTGCTACCGCGGGGATGTACATCGGGACGAGTACCAGTTTGTTGGCCAGTATCCCTGATCCGTACATCGCGATGCCGGCAAGTTCAAGAAGATACGTTGCTCCAAAGGTGAGAGCCAGGAACACGATCAGTTCCTTTTTCACCGTTCTCCGGTCCGGCAGTTCTTTTGTCATGGTGCTCCTGTGGCTGCTGCAGAAACAACGGGAGATCTCCCGGAAGAAGAATGATAGTCATCCATGCTTCACCGTAAAACCTCCCGCGGGATTAACATTGGCAAATGGTGCCGGATACCAGCAGCCGGTCCCGGACGCTGCTTCAACACCACAGAATAATATAGATTTCTCTCCAATTCATTGAATAACGAAAGTCTCACGGGGAAAACAAAAATGACGATAACCCCATCCGCTTCAAGTCCGCTTGCCCGGCTCGTACTGTTCGTGATCTGTTTGGCGATTGCCGGTAGTTGTGTTGCCGGGGCACATTATGCAGCCGTGGATCTCCCGGCACAGAAGGCCGTGCAGGTCCCGTTAAATATGGGTATAGGATTAGATTTTATCCCCTCGAATGACCTGAATAATTATTATGTCGTCACCTTTGAAAAGGGATAGACGGGGAAGTCCATCAGGGGACTAAATCGGGGATGGGCTGCCGATCCCACAGTCACATTCATCTGCAACATTTGTTGCGGTGCAGGCAGACTGAATAATCCTGTTCACCCGTGATTCCAATAGCCATTTTTTGCATCATTTCTTTTTGGACTTCCTGCCTCTCTCTCCCGTACACCTCCGCAAAACTTCGTGCAGCCCTATGGGGAAGGAGTCTCATCTTCAGATAATTGCCCATGGGAGAGACAGAAAACGCGAATCACAGGGTTAATCCCTCCTGAAAAAATACAACCGTGTATGAAACTCATCGCCGTACTTATTGTGCTCTGCATGCTCACCGGTCCCGCTGCTGCACTCGCTCTCCCCAATGCGGGATCCTTCTCCCGGCCGGCGGTCACGGGCCTTGAACCCGTTGCCACGTTCGAAGGCGGGCAGCGGTTTGCTGCAGGCGATTACCCGGTCATCGTCCTCTCCGGTTCCTACCGGCAGATGGGCCGGCAGTACGGCGGCCTGATGAAAAACGAGCTGAACGAGGAGTACACGTTCCTGCTCGACGCTCTCACCCGGCGGGGATATACGCAGCAGGATGTGCGGGCGATCGGACGGGATGCAACGGCATTTTTTCCCGAGCGCGTAAAAGAGATCTTTCTGGGCATGTCCGAGACCTCGGGTCTCACGCCCGATGATATCGCAGTCCTCTATTACGGAGGAGCACTCTACCTCAGTGCAGCTCCCGTCCCGCTCTCCTGCTCGTACCTTGCTGCATGGGGGAACTACACACCGGACGGCTCCGTTGTGGTCTCCCGCAACTGGGACTTAGACGATCATGTATTGCCGTTCACCAGGTGGTACGTCCTTGCCGTGTACCGCCCGACCGATGGCAGCAACGGCGTTGCAACCTGGGGGCCAGCGGGGATGCGGCCCGAGACCCTCATGAACAGCAAAGGGCTTTTCATAGCGGATGACAACTCGGGTCTTGACGACAGCTATAATGCGGAAGATAACCGCCCCGACCTCATCATGGAATTCTTCCGGTTCATGCTCGATTATTCGGACCTGAAAGGACTTGACGCCGGGATCCGGGGGGCAAACGCGAATCTTCCCTGGATCGTGGATGTTGCAGGACCGGACACCGCATATGTGTACGAGAAGATGACCAACAAAACCCGGCAGAGAAATGGCACCGGGGTTGTTGCAGCAGCCAACCATTTCGCCGACCCGGCCTGGAATTTTACCGCAGCTCCCCCCGGGCACTCGCTCACCCGGCAGAATAATCTCCTCCGGCAGGCAGGCGAGGCCAAAGGATCGATCGATGCACAGAAGATGATGCAGATCCGCGATGTCTGCCTGGAGAACGGCGGGGCAACGTTCTGCCATTCGGAACTCTTTGGCGAGAAATATTCCTCCAACCACCAGGTCGTTTTCCTGCCGGCGTCACGGGTGCTCTGGATGAAGACCATGGACAAGGACTGGCAGAAAGTCGAGCTGGCTCCCCTGTTCGGCTGAATGATCCGGGGGGCCGGGGCACTGAAGCCGGGTTGACCTGGTGTGGGGGATCGCGGGAACGGATAAAACGGTAATCTCCCTCCATATCAATCATATATATGGAATGCGAATATTCCCTCAGGAACATGCGGGATACACCTGAAATACTGGACCAGCTGCGAAGCATGAGGCACGAGCTTAGTGAACAGTATCATGTCAGAAATATTGGTATCTTCGGTTCATACTCAAAAAAACACCAGACAGAACAGAGCGATCTTGATCTGGTTGTTGAGTTCGATCAGCCAATCGGTATGATGGCATTCGTGCATTTGAAAAACCTGATCGCGGATCGCCTCAATATCAGGGTCGATCTTGTCACTCCTGACGGTCTTCATCCCCTGATCCGAGACCAGGTTATGCATGAGGTCGTGTATGTCTGAAAAACGATCGTCTGCCCTTCTTTTATTTGATATTCACCAGTCAATAGAAAAAAATCGGGAATTTTACCGGTGATATTTCCTTTGATCAACTGATGGCTGACGAACGGACAAAGGATGCGATTCTCCGTAACCTTCAGGTGATTGGAGAAGCATCAAAAAACCTGCCGGAATCCCTCATTGCCCGACACCCGGAAGTTGACTGGAGCGGGCTTGCCGGGGTCCGGGATATTGTTACGCACCGGTATTTCCGTGTTGACTGGCATCTGCTCTGGACCAGCATTCATGAAGAATTACCCCCGCTCAGGGAACAGATCCAGAACCTGATGAAGGATGAGCAGGGCTAGCCAGAGATATTAAAAAAAATTCTGACGGAAATAGCCATTAGGATCACGATAGCCGGATACCTGGCGGATAGTTTTGCAACCGGAACTATTGAACAGTATCTTTGAGCAGGCACAATTCAAGGAATGATCCTACAATGCACAGGTTTCTGATTGTCATTGAGAAAACAGGACAGAATTTTTTGGCATATTCACCGGATCTTCCCGACCGGTACAAGAAAACGCAGTCCCCTACTCACATTTGAGGCGGGGGGCTACCCCCCCACCCGGATCAAACCGGCCGGGGGATCACCCCCCTCCATGGATCAGATAGTTCCGCAACCAACTCATTTCTGATAAGGCCGCTCCCCGCATGACTTACGGCGATGACACAACACCCGGTACCGGCCGGTGCAGAAAAAAATTCGTGCCTTTTATTATGGAAATAATTATTGCAAGGCACATCAGATAGGAACTGATAACACCATGACAAGCCGGGACGAGATTCTCGATCTGCTCAGATCCTTAAAGAATGATCTTACCGGACGGTATAAAGTCCGCAGCATCGGGGTGTTCGGTTCATTTGCCCGGAAAGAAGCAAGGGCTGACAGCGATATAGATATCCTTGTCGATTTTAATGAAGGGGCAGATCTCTTCGATCTCATCGAACTTTCAGACTATCTTGAAGAAAAGACAGGGAGGCATGTGGATCTTGCTACCCCCCGGGCACTCCGGCCGGAGATCCGTGACGGAATTTACCGGGATGTTGTGTACGCATGAGGGAATATACCCTTCTTCTGCACGATATTCTCCAGTCCGCTGAAGATATCCAATTTTTTACCAGGGGGATTTCCATGCAGGATTTTATCTCTGACGACAAGACACGATCAGCGGTATTGTACAAGTTTGCCGTTATGGGTGAGGCAACAAAACTGTTGCCGGATCAGGTCAGGGCACAATACCCGGATATCCCGTGGCGCAGTATCGCGGGCCTGAGGGACAAGGTTATTCACGGGTATCTCAGCGTGGATTACGAACTCCTGTGGCAGACCATTGATAAAAAAATCCCGCTGGTCTTTGAAGGTCTTCACCAGATTCTTGATGATATGAGGCCGTGATTCCAGGGATTCATTTTTTTTCGTATAATCCAGAGGAGCATCCGGAAAAAAACCCGGGTACTCCCGGGGGCCAGAACCGCCATGGGCGGGGTGCAATGCCCCGGCTTCGACTGGTTGATCAGGACAATAGTCCGGCCAGCGAAACCAGGAACCGGAGGTCTGCATATCCGCGGTCTGAGATGCCATTTTAAATCCCCCGGAAAACCCGGCCCTCATATTCGCATTCTTTTCGCGTTTCCCCGTTAAAACCACCTATGGCAGAGCACCGGAAAAGAGGCTGCCGGACCACCGTTTAGGGCCATTCTACGAGGTGCATTTCAGCCGATTTTCGGCAAAATACCCAATTTACAGGCGATTTTTCCACGCGAACAGAATCCGGGCCCGAATTGCTGTCCACAACGAGAGTCCGGAATTCAAAAAATGGAAACGGAGCCCTGTAAGGGCTTATCTGGGCATGGGGGAATGGTGAGGGATCCTGGAATGCGGTTGTGGGGAAATTTGTCGCACAGGATCATCCCCGGGGGGTTTAAACCCCGTCTCATTCAATCCGGGCTTAAACTGAACCCGGAACACAAGGTTTACCGGAAATCCGACCGGATAGTTTCAGGGGATTTTTAAGGGAGTTTCCCGGAAATTCACAAAATTGTCCCGGTTTATCCGTCCGGGGATATTCCGCTGAGAATAACCGGAGAGTGTATAATAGTTACAACAGGGGTTCGCCATCTCAACCGGAGTTTGATATTTTCCCCGGGGGGCCGGGAAATGTGGTTTTTGGATGCATGTTCCGGATATGCCGCTGTTCTCTTAGGGTTACGATTTGGAAACATGCTGCCCTTCATCAAGCCCGGGAAATTATTCTAACAAATTTATTGACAGACTCCTCTGACAAAATTTCCGGGCGGTTCAGGACATAGCTGGATATCTCATTTGGTGAGATCACATCGGTATATTGATCCAGTTTTCGGCAGGTTCGCGCTCCTCTCATGGATACGACAACCCCGCGGATTTTTGGCTGGTCCGCTTTTCCAAAATAATAATCCTTGGTGTAATACCACAATGCCAGGTTCGCACGCTTTACCTGATGAAGTATTTTCCCGGATTTCTGTTCAAGATCGGACGTCTTCCAGTTTTTTGTTTCCAGCAGAAAAATGCCGGTGGGGCCTGCGACAATGTGATCGATCTGACATGTTCTGATATACTCGTTCTTTTTTCGCCAGTAGATAGCCCGGTTGAACCGGAGGTTGACATCGTTCAGAACGTGGAAATCGTCCGGTAGTTGCAAAAGAACACGGATTACTTTTTCTTCGGCTTCTGCACCGACAATAAAAGATTCATTTGCTTTCAGGAACTCATACGAGTGTGTTATGTTGAGACACTCCTGGTGAATAAGAAATTGTTTGTTATTGATGTGATGATGTTTCCGGTTGCTGACGGCAGATAATTCGCGGGAGAGCCCGGAGCAGGGTCCATGAATATGGTGATCCCTCAACGCAACGGCAATCCAGTACCGCAACCGGTAACCCACGCGTGTGATAAAACCGTTTTCAGATGAACTTTTCTGGTCCAGTTCGTGAATGCCGGTATCTACTTCAGCAGTCTTCTGAATAATCGCTTCCTGTAACTGAAACGTCAATCTTGACTCATCATGGGTGAGATTGAAGATGATTTCTTCCTGTTCCATGGCAACGATTGCCGGGGTTTCTTTGAGGATCTCATCATGATGGACATAGAAGTACTGGATCTCTTCCAGCGTCGCGAGCTTCTTTCCCCGCATAGGCAGCGTACCGTTAATCAGATAGTTTGTACTTCCGGATATGCGGTGGATGTGAGCCATGGTTTATACTGAATTAATCTGGATTGTGCACGGCTCTCATTTGCACTTCTTACAGGTCGCTTTCTTCTTGATCAACCCGGAAATCGTAACACAATTGGGACAAACATCTGATCCACAACTGTCGCACTTCACTAGATGCTCTTTCCCGACCTCTTTTTCGCAGATTTTACAGACATGGGCACACTCATCGCATACCAGTTCACCACAGATGCCGCATATCTTGGAGATATGTTCCTCGCAGAACGCCTTTTTGCACGAACTGCAGATCACGGAGTGATTCTCGCAGATCTGGATTTTACAGACCGCACATTGCCGGATATGTGCATCGCAGAAAGCGGATCCGCATTTTTCACAAACCGCAGAATTTTTCTTGCGAATCTCAAGGACACCAATCTTGAAATGGTTGGGACAATAAGCGATGGTATCTTCCAGTGTTTTACCGGAGCATGCGAGAACCTCGCGGGTATATACCGTCCCGAATGCGTTGAAATAGATCTGCCACTTCGGGACGTAGACAACTTCTCCGGTGTCGAGTGCGATGTCCTTTTTCTCCGGAATAAAATCGACATTCCGGGTCTCCGGGAACATCGATCCTGAGTCGACAGAGTAGGTAACCCGCCGGGAATTTTTATCAATCACGTATTCGAGAGCGATCCGGTTTACATCACGCTTCGAAAAGTTGACCACAAGCTTTGTGACACGATAATCCTGGCCGATCGTCAGTGTGATATCGCTTAAGGGAATATTATCAAGAACTTCGTGAAGGATAAGTTTTCTCCGGGCATTTTCCTGTCTTCCTTTGGTAGTAAACGTCTGGGTCAGGGCCTGAGCAATCCCTCCGACATCCCTAACCTCGGAGGAATTAAGGATCTCGTTGTCAAGAAGATCAATAACAACCGTTCCCCGGTCGTCAAAAGTATGTTTTCCCTTCATAGGGTCAAGGAAGACCTTATTGAAATGATACGGGTAGCGGATATAGGGGTGATAGATCAATTTTACATCAGAAATCACAACTTTTTCCGCATTAATGAGATCGAGCTGTGTTGCCGGGATAAAACCGGTGTTCACCGGGAGGCCATGTTCGATTGAGATTTTTTCGCCCCGTTTTCCCGACCGACCGACAGAAAGCGCGAACCATTTCTCCTTGACTTCGTCACGGTCAAGGGTCTCGATGTTCCTGCTTTCAGCAAACTGCGAAGCGTCTTCCGTAAAATCACTGTACCCGACAAAGACTCCCCGCCACCCCGGGCCGAGATCCTGGATCTTTACGGAAAAATCCCGGACCTGCGAGATCCCGACTGGGCTTTTGAAGTTCTTGCATTCGATGGCAATCTTCTCGTTTCCCCTGGTTGCCAGGATATCAATCTCATTGTTATACCCACGGACCGCGCCCTTCATATGCTGGCGGCTCTGGGTTGTATACCCGTCAGCTTTGTAGATCGATTCGACAACTTCTTCGAGTCGTAATCCCAGCTCGTGACTGTTGATTGCAGGCTGCGGGGTTGATTTCGGGATCGATGACACCAGTTCGGATGAAGAAGGAACGGGCGAGGATACTTCAGGGGATTCAGGAGACGGGGGAAATTTTGTTCCGCACTCCGGACAGAATTTGGGTGAGCCCTCCTGCTTGGCACCGCATTCCGGGCAGAATTTCATACTGAGGGATTATTGAGGGTGGCGAAAAAGATTGTGATTTTATTTTGGTGGACATATTTTCAGGTTTTATAGAAAACCTGCATTTATCCAATGTAAGCGAGTGATAAAAGATCTATGGTATAGTGTCTCCTTACGTTTTCTTCCCGTACACCTCCGGCAGAAACCGGGTCAGCCCCTTATGATTCCAGCCGGAGAAGAGACCGGGCTTCGTGAACTGCTCACGGATAAACCGGGCCGCCTCGTCCCGTGATGTGATCTGGCAGATAGCGGTCTCGTTCCGGTTCCAGGTCCAGTGCCGGAACCAGAAGATGACCGTCCCGTCCTCGCATTCTTTCGCGTACAGGTCGGCGTCGTGATCCCGGAGCATGCCGGTTTCAAGATCGTAACGCAGCGGCAAAACGAAGAACGTTTCAGTCGCGGGGCCAGGTAGGAGAGATTGGAGGCGGTCGGACTACACGGGATGTGATCCGGTCCGGACAATGATAATCCGGACTCTGGGAAACATTTTGGAATAGATGATGGGTAAGGTGCCGGGTGATAAAAGATTTAATATAATTTTACAAATTGCTCCCTGTGGACGACCGGGGGTTGTCCCAAAAGAAGAGAACGGGTTCACCAAGCATCGAAACTCTGTTGAACCCGGTCCGCCCGTAGGCATGTAATCGTTATCTTCTGATCCTATGAAGGTTTTCTCTGTGCCTTACGAGCGGAGCGTCTCAAAAAAAGGAGGTATGAAAAAAATGAAACCCTTCAAATGGAGCGTCGTTCTGTTGGCACTGCTGCTGGCAGCGATGGCGATGGTACCGATGGTGGGTGCCTACCAGACAAGCAACTATGGAACAAACTACAATGATGGCTTAGATACTACCGGCCCAGCCCAGAATGCGCAGAGTGAACAGAATAATATGGGATATAGTGCGAGTTCTTACTTGACTTCGGATGCTAATTCAGCATTTTCCAGGATGGCTTCTGACAATATTTTTTTCTTTGACGGCCATGGTGATGCGGGAAGGATTCTTTTTAAGCAAAACGGGGTTTCCACCATTATCACCGCAACCAACCTGAATTATCCCAGGATATCGTCGTATACATCCGGCCAGTTAGATGATATTGCTCTCACGGTCTATATGGCATGCAATACCGCAAACACAAATTCCATAAATGGAAACCTGCTGGACGAATCGACCTCAAAGAATGTAGATACTGCTGTCGGTTTCAGTAACAATATCAATTCAGCACAATCCGGGTACTGGTCAAACCGCTTCTGGTACTATCTCGATGAGGTGTATAACATCAATGATGCAGCGGTATACGCTACATCGGATACCCGGAGTGCTTACGGCAATAATAATGTCGGAGGAATGGACAGTTATGTCATACGGGGCTGTCTTTCCTGTGCAATCGACCCGGCAAGGGCAGGATATTAAGGACGGTGAATGAGATGAAGAAAATTAACCTCACTAAAATGATCGGAATAGCGATTGGACTATCATTGATTCTGGTTTGTTCAGCTTCTGCAATTGTGGATAATAACAAGAATTCCAATGCATTTCTCTGTCCTGAAAAAATCGGGGCCGGAATAGTAAAAGAAAATATCCAGAAGTTCACGGGATCACCGGATGAAGAAATCACCTGCAATGGAATGACAGAATTACCCTTCGGAAAAGTATACGAAGTCTCAACGAAGACTGGTCGTTTCTCGGTAAATGCGAAAACCGGAGAGGTGGAATCTGCAATAATCCGGAATGAATCATGGGTCCGTTCCATTGATCAAAAGGATCTTGAAAACATAAAAGAAACGGTCAAAGCCTTTGTAGAAAAGAAATTTATGACCTTCGTCAACAAAAACATGGTACTTACGGAAGCAAGGATTATTGATCACGGCGATGCAGGAAAAGAATACCTGTTTGTCTGGAACGAAATGGTCGGTGAAGCATATACACTATCTGCAGTCCAAGTCTCTGTTCTCCCGGATTGGGATAATTCAATCACCTATACCGGCATTGATCGTCCGCTGCTTGTTGATACAAAGCCAAAAATATCACAGGCTGATGCACAGAAAAAAGCCCTGCGTACCTTTGATATGGGAACCGAAGCAAAAATCCAGTCAAAACTGGCAGTTATTCCCGCGGGTGACAGCCAGAGACTTGCCTGGATCGTAGATACCGTTGAACCGGACAATGAAAACATGAGCCACGGCGGAACGGTCATTGTTGACGCTGTTTCAGGCAGTGTGTTATTGACAAACCCCATCCAATAATTTTTTGGATTACGCATGGAAGCCTTTCACGAGCATGGAAGATTACTGGCCCTGATACCGGCAATTGTCCTTTGGGGTTGTTTCGGAGGGATCTGCCTGGCCGGGGTGAATTTCTTCCTGCAGGCAATGTGGACACCAATTTTTACGTTCAATTACGCACTTTCCCCGCCATATCAGATCCAGATGATCATAACGTATGCCCTGATTTTGTGGATTCTGGGCATGATGGCAGCTGACCTGTTCCGCATTGGGGGAGAGACCGGGCGGTGGGACCCGGTGCTGACCGGATTGTTATCAGGAATATCCTCAGCGCTCGTGTATGTGCCGATTATTGCGTATCAGGATCTTCTGTCCCGTCCGCTAACGGTTTACTACACCCATGATCTTTTCCTGATGAGATCATTCCTGGACAGGCTTTTTCACCCATGGTTGATCACGCTTGCAGGATTCATCCTGGTATCAGGGATCCTCCAGACTATCGGCGTATGGTATCAGAGATCCCGGCAGGAACCCGGATCAGACCGACACGATTCCCGAAAGTCTGCCATTGCCACCGCGATTCACCGGCAACGATTCTTATTACTCGCCCTGCTCGCGGCCCTGGTCATCCCGCCGGGTCTTGCATACATTGGGATGGGAACAGGATTCATTGACAAGAGCCCCTCCTGCTGTCCAATTATTAACGATAGTGTGAATGTTTCACGGACCGGCCCTTTTTCCATTCGGATAGTCATGGAACCGGATCCGGACACCGTACAAAGAACATCCGACAAGGTTCCATCCATAAAAATCTTCATTGATGAAATGGATGTCAGCAACCAGTCAATAATAACAGGATCAGGTTACGATGATACTATTGATCCCCCGGAGGGACTCCGGTACCATGAGGGTGCTTCCGTGACGTTACAGGGAAAAGGTGTTTCGGGCAATGAAACAGTCCCCGCCCACCTCGTGATTATTGTCACCTATCCGGACCACGGGGGGCGTGCCGTAATCTGTGACCGGGATATCTGACCGATATCCTGCCATACACCAAGATTCCGGCATATTTATCTGAGATAACGCTGACGTGGAACACAGGGTTTCGACTAAGGAGTGAAACGGAGAGGTCCGGCCTTAAGCGACTACAGGTATTTTTCCGGTTCAGGTTTTTTTTGGATAATTTTCTCGAAGGTTTTCGGAATTTCCGAAAAATTCCCGGCTAATCCCGATATCTTTATTGTTCCACCAGATTTACACAACAACTAATCATGCCCCCAGCCGCTGTCAAAACGATCCGGGACCAGATTTTCTGGCAGTACGCAAAACTCATTTCGAAATCCGCCGGACTCGAAGGCCAGCGGGGATTCCAGATGAGCCGGTTTATTCAGCTCCGTGACGGTAAAATAGTCTGGTCGTCAACAATCCGTGAATGGGTCCATGAACACGAAAAAGCGGATGAGTGTATCTATTGCGGGGCAGGAGGGCCGCTGACAACCGAACACATCCTGCCACGATCGTGTGGCGGGCCGGATATCCCGGACAACGCCATCCGGGTTTGCACATCATGCAATTCGGGTAAAGGGGGCAAGCGGCTGTACGAGTGGAAAGGGCTCAGGGCAAAAGATGATATCCCGAGAATTGCCGAAGGCAAATATCTGAAGCTGCTTTACGATCTTCATGACAAACGCGGGACACTGAATATCGATAAAAAAGAACTGGGCTGCATGATGTGTCCGGAATGTAACATGAAACCGCGATGTATCGATGAAGGTACGGCCGGGAAGCTGACGGTGTATTGTCTGGAAGGATTGTTTCACCGGTGAGGAAGCCCGTCGGGATTAGTTCATTCCATGGATCATATCTATCTCCTGTTTTTTTCACTTGTCTCCGGAAAATCCGGCCCCCATATTCGCGTTCTTTTCGCGTTTCTTAGTAAAAACTACCCATGGCAGAGCACCGGAAAAGATGCTGCCGGACCACCAATAAGGGTCGTTCTACGAGGTGCATTTCAGCCGATTTTCGGCAAAATACCCATTTTACGGGCGATTTCTCCACGCGAACACAATCCGGGCTCAAATTGCTGTCCACAACGAGAGTCCGGAATTCAAAAAATGGAAACGGAGCCCTGTACGGGCGTATTTGGGCATGGGGGGATGGTGAAGTCGGGGGGAGCCGGGACCGGGGGAACGTCCTGGAACGGAAATTTCGGATTTCCGAAGTTGCGGGTGATCTGACCTGTGACGGGGAGACGACCCGTGACAGGTCTGGTGCTCCGACCGGGTAAGATACCTGTCACAGGTATTTTTCGGAGTCCGGATATGCACTAATATATATGTGGCAATATTTGGGAGAGTTCATGGAAAACCGGGGTGGCGGCTCTTGTTTGAAGATCCACCCAAATCTCCATGCAAAGGGCTCCGATTGCCTGTTTTTCCGGAACCAGAGGTAATATTTCCGGAAAATGAGGGCTGGTTTCGGCGTTTTTTTCGCTTTTTACGCCGGAGCTGGGAGGTCATATGTAGCCATGTTTGGAGGGGCGATCCCTAAATGGATCGGACTGGGGTAGGATGGATGAAAGGAATGGGGGGTTTGGGGATCGACCCTACGATGGAGAGATAGTTTTCTCCTTCGGAGGGAACAGGGTTTACGGGGCACCCCCTCGCCAAGGGAGGGCTGTACCAGGGAAGCGGGTATGAGACGTCCGAAAGATTAGTAGCGAGGCTATGGAGGTAATGCCGGAAAAATTCCCGGCAACATCCGCCGAAACGATTTCAATCAAGCCTGGTTTAAAAATAAAAATCAAAGATTGATTGATCTGCGATCGATTTTCAATCGCTATCATGATCACGATGAAAAAATTCACGGTCCTGCAGTGTATTCTGGTGCAGAATTGTTGTTCCTGATGGAGATTTGTTTCAAGCCTGCACCGCAAAAATACCGTATTGATTGTATGCTGATCGGTGGAAAAAATGTCTTACTTTCATGCGAACCCAATCATCATCCTTCATTCCTGAATAACAAATACAAAAAACCAATCCATATTGCCACCACTCACCGCTTCCGCCAATCAATCCCCCCACCCCCGACATCACTCATCCGGAATTCTCTCCCGGTCCCTCATCTTTTAGGAAAATCGTCTGCCACGAAACCCGTCCTTCCTCGACCGCCCGCTTGATCAGCGTTTCTTCCCGCGTAAGTCTTCCTTTTCCTTTCTTCACTTCCACGAGAACGATATTGATCATATCGCCTTTGTCATCCTTTACCGAAGTATACCCGTCAAAGACCACAAAGTCGATCGGGTTGCCGATGAACCGGGCATCAGCGGAAGAGAACGGAAACTCCGGCAGGAGCGGGGCCATCTGTTCGGAGATCCTTCCCTTCAGCGTTGAGCGGGAGCGGTTGATCGAATCCTTCCGGATATCATTGGTGCATTCGATTTTCCAGCGTTCGAGATCGTTTCGTGCCCGCCCTTCGATTGCGCTGATCTGCTGACGGAAGAAGAGATATGCGACGACAATGCCCAGGATAAACGCGATAGCGGGGAGGAGGAGATCGGAAAAAGTCATGAAAATCCTGATCAGGGATTGACCATGCGGGAGATATAGGTGCGGAGCACGGAGTGAAAATTAAAAATGAGTTTGGGTACTCAATGATGACCGGGTTGAAGAGGATTTGCCCGGAGATGGTTTAAGGGAGAGCACGGTCAAAGGGAAAAGAAGGCAGGTTTTGGGGGCCGCTGGGCAGAGAAAATCAAAACCATAAGATATATAATTCAATTTTGATGATAATCATCCATACGATTTCATAAAGAATTCTATCTCAAAAGAGTTTGAATTGGTCCTCCTCACCAAGAAAGAGTGAAAATATGTTCGAAAAAAATAATGAAAAATTTTGGAATGCGAAAGAAATTAATTTTGGATACTTTACGGATCGTTGGAAATCAAGGGGTAAATCGCAACTTAAAAATTATCTTGAAGATACTTCGTTAAACGATCTTAAACAAATTCATCAATATTTACAATTATCAACACCACCTTTTGATGATCAAACAAATTACGTTGATTCAATTCTTCCTTCACCACATGCTGTACAACTATTATTGTTAGAAGATTTTTTGAGAAGATTTAGAAAAAGCGTCATCGATTATCTAAAAAAAATTTTTTCGAATGTAAACACCGAAGACAGAGAGTTCTTTCTTTTGTTCAAGCTATTAATCGATGATTCTCAAGATCATTTATTGAATATCTTTGTCTATCATAATTGGAATGCTGCATCCACGGGAACAATTTTCAATCCATTAATAACTGCAAATCCATTTCCCATCGATATTTCTACACAATTTCTGAACGGGGCAAATAATTTTGCAAAAAAACTTACAACAAAAAATTGGTATGATGGGCCAAAAAAAGTCCGGTATATTGGGGCATCGGATTCGATTTTCATTTTTGATAAGCAGATTGGGGATAAATTAGTTCAAACAACATCTGGACACAAACGTTTGAAACCATCAAAATACGTGCTTATCAAGGTTCAACCGAACGGGGTGGAAATTCGGGAAATTCGGGGGGGGCGCAGTAAATACATCGCAGAAAGCATAAAAAAAATCCTTGAAAATCAATTCTCTACGGAACTAATTGATGAATCAGAAACAACATCGAGTGGAAATCTCGAAACGTTTTTAGGACGGTTACGAAATCCTGACAGTCGTGATGAGTTTGAGATAATATTACTGAAAACAAAAAGATCAAAACTTGATCAAGGCATCCCAATTGAAATCGGCAATTTTAGCGTAAGTAATGATATTTCAATTGCAATTTCCGAATTAGTTGATAAAGATGTAATATCTATAGAGAATCTTTCCGACATTGATAAATTCGCAATTAGTTATTCAAAAACTCGAAAGAATGGAAAAAGAAAGTACGTCTTAGTTAAAGAACTTGAGAATGGAGCTCTGGAACTTGAAGTAAATAATAAAGAACTAAAAGACGTGGATCGTCTAGAGTTTTCAAGGATTTTTTTGGAAAGATTCGGCATCCGATTGAACATTCCATTAGATCCAACCAACTTAGCACCAAATCAACAAACAATTTACAACTATTTACTTTCAGAAAAACGCGTCATTAATCCGAAATCTTTCCAAATAGTCTCGATCGATAAATTAAAACATTCGGGTATTATAACCGCGACAAAAGAATTTAGATTGCGCTGTTTAAACGGAAATTGTGGTCACACGGCATATTCCTCCAATGAGTTCCAACGATGTCGTGATTGTGAATCTGATACCCACAAGGTTCATGATTCATATAAACTTGAATTATCCGAAAGAGGAATCCAGAATTACTTTTTAGATCTGATTCGTCGAAGCAGAAAATTTTCATTTCAGAGACCACGGAAAATTCAGATTAAAAATACAAAGTTTACCCTATATGAGATTCAGGTAAACAACAAACCGGTTTTTGTTTATTTGAATATTAAACGACTGTCAAAAATCTCTTTAGATTATCTAGTTCGATCGGGTTTACCAATTCTGTTTATTAATATCGCACGCGTTGCGAATTCGACAGAAATGCAAGAAAAATTGTTCGAGCAAATTGAACTCAGCGAAATCCTTGTTGATGAAGAAAAGGGCTTACAAAAAATTGAGGGAAAAATCGAAAAATTGCTGCTATATTCTTCAGATAGATTTTCCAACGCAGCTCGTAGTTCTTATAATAATATCAAGGCTAAAATTTCCCTACTCACTGAATATTCTCCGAAAGAATTCGAAACGGATGTATTCAATATTTTTAAACAGATTTTTCCTAGTGCCTACAAAGCTGGTGGACCTTTTGTTCCAGAAGGATTTGTCGGTTTAGAGTTCAAAACCCGTCAGAGCCATAAGAGAGTTTTTGTATGGGACTGCAAACTGGCAATACACGCTACCTATGATCTAGATCGAGCTGAAATTAACAAAGCTTGGGGATATATCCGTGCAGCACTCGAATCAGAAGAGTTGAAGAATTTCAATAAAAAAGTGGATCATTATCTAATAATTTCGAATTCTGTGGATCCTGGCAATTTTAAGAATTTTGCAACGTCATTAAATCGAAAAAGAAAATGGGATGGTGAAAAAAGCGTAGTAAATTTCCATTCAGATGCCATTATTGAACTCCATGAACTAAATGCTAGGTATCAACAAGAGATTTTACGAAGGCCAAATTATTTTTATGATGAATTTTTTAAGATGCTTTTAAGGGTTGATAATGAAAGCGGATATTGTGAAATTCAAAAAAGCACTATATCCGAGTTATTTCAAAAAGTAATTTCTCTTGATCCAGAGGTTGATGAGCTGAATGGTGAAAGGGTAGCTGATCATTTACGTCTAGATGAAGATTGAATTTTGGGAATGATACAAGAATTAATGCATATAAATTGTCCCCTAGGTTGAAGGACGATCCAATCCGCACGACCAAAACCCGGCTTATGGAAAGAAATCCGTTGGACTGCCTTTATCATAGAGTACGCATTATTTTAATCCATGGGGGGTTCGAAAGATGATGTAAATATTGCCAGTCATTTGGAAGCAATATCACAGGATTGTTATCGCAGGCAAAAAATTCAGCAAGGGATCTCCGACCTCATTCAAAATGCGGCTTTAAGTGCAGAGTCCAATAAAATTTTATTAAAGGATCTTCAAAAATTAGATGCTGCATTTAACGATTACAATCAATATATCGACATGCACGTCGAAAAAATAATGAGTTGTATTGAAAAATCTCCATTGGTTGAAAAGGCCATAGAGCGACGAAAATCGGATAATAAGTCCCTCATCAATACATATCTTCCCAAAAAATATGAATCTGCTCCAGAAGGGTTCACAAGAGCAAGTAATTTGAAGAAAGGCGGGTGAAAACGCCTTTATTTTTTTATTAGATCAGATACTGAATTAATTTCCCACCCATTTTTCAGTAAATCTTCTTCATGACCTATAATGCTTGATACCTGGCAAGCAAACACTACCAATTGTTTTGGTCGACTGAATGCTACATGAGCAACCTTCAAATTCTGATTTAGGTGTTTTTTAATTCCTTTTGGCCGATTTCCTTTTAAAAACTCCATCAAGCGCTCTGAATCGGTATATTTCTGATAATAGGTTTCAAGATATAATGTTGCAATGTGTGTCTCACCCTTAACTGAGTGCACAGTTCCAACGCTTATTGAAGATCCGGTTCCCAATTCAACCTGATTAACAGGCTCTTTCACATCTATTTTAGTTATTGCATCAATGCTATTGCTTGATAGAAATTCAATTTTTTCTGGATTTTGTATATGCCAAATAGGAGAAATCGCCATAGCAATAAAATCTCTAAGGAAAATGGGTGTAAGTGTCGAGTTTCTTGATTGAATGTATAACATTGAGATTTTAGAACGGAACTCATAAAAAGCAGTTACATCTTTTTGTTTCCAAAAACTTTCGGCTGATTTTGGAGTATACATCCGGTTTGATTCTGTTTTAATGCTCGCAGCGTCAAGGGAATGAGATATCCCATGTAAAATGACCTCAAAAAATTCCTTTACATTTTCTGATTTCGCAATTATAATGGCATATGTAGAATATGAAATAAGATTTGAGAATTGAGTTGTTGGCTTTTTCAGAGCCTTACAATATTTTGGAAAGTAAGCGGGAATACATAATTTTCCCTCCTCAACATTATTTTGTTGTATCCAACCTACTGCACAATACTTTCCTTGAGGCAAGTTAAAATTCTGAATTAATTTTGCGAAAGCTTCAATTACAAATTTCTCTTCACCGGTCTTGAATGTAATTATTTGGGCAGGGCTGGATTTTATCGAGTCGGAACCCTTCAGTGAAATATCAGTGTGAACTCTGATTGCATTTAATATATGAGAGATTTTCTCACCATATCTGATCGAATCTGAAAAAAAAAGCGGCTTTTGAGGGGACCAATTGCCATCTAAATTGGAATTCTTGAATATGGCTTGATTCGGATCTCCAATTTTCTGAACAATCATTTTTTGATTTGGCAGAAAAATTGAATCAATTACTTTACTTTGATTATTATCCGTATCCTGCATCTCATCAAAAAAAACAAAACTGAATCGATTTGAAAATATTTTCTGCAAGTTAGGATTCCTTTTGACATAACCAGTGGCTAAAGGAAATATATCATTATATCGAAGATAGCCTTCATTGAGTAATCCATATTTCGCGTTATGAATTGGTAAATAACTCTTGCTAGGATTTTTCGATCCCTTGACAACAGTATTGTTTGTATCTCCTCGACAGTAAGATACATAATCTCCTTCAAAATTAAAAACAAGATCGATAAAAAAATCTTTCTTGATCTCTAACTGCTCTTTTCTGGGTTTATTATCAATCCGACGTTTCACCTGGTTAAAGATTGCACCGTTATATTCTAAACCCTCTCTTCTGAAGAAATAACTCGCTCTGTGCCCATATAGATCATCATCAATTCTGATTTGGCGATGACCAAATGTCTCAACATACGCCGGTATCGCAAGATAAGTCCCTACGAAGGAATGAATTGTCCCAAAAAAATTGGGATAGCGAAACAATGAATTTGCTGCAACTCCTGCTTTTTTCTTGATTTCATTGATTGCTACGTTAGTATGCGTTAAAACACAAATCCCGCGACCATCTGCAAATGGCATTTTTTTTGCCAATATTAAGATTTTAGCAAGTAAAGCGGTTGTTTTTCCGCTACCTGGACATGCAACTACATCACGGGATTCCATGCTTCTGATGAAATCTCTGCGCTCTCCATTAAAGGACTCACCTGGTTTAAGCAACAATTGTTCCGCATATAAAATGTCATCATCCGTAATATCAACGGTCATCTATTCTCTCCGCGGCTCCGTTGCATGATAGATGGCATCGAGAAGATATTTTAGAGTGGGTGAAGCGTGGAATTTTTCTTTTAAGGTACGTTTATTGGCTTCATCATTGGACATGCGTTCTAGCAATTGTGCAAAAACTTGAGCAGTTACTGCCTTTGAAATATCTTTATCAAGCATATTCACTTTATAGATATCATAAGCGATCTTCTGATCCATCCGAGGATCATTTTTAAAGGACCCCTGCCAGGTCTTAAAATCTTGCTCGACTTTCGCGTTAACTTCCTTAACTTTTGTTTCAAGAGGCTCGCCGGTTTTCGATGTAGTAATTTTTTCTGCTAATAATATCGATTGATAAAAATCACTACAAAATGATGATAGGGCAATTTCATATTCCAATGTCCAATTAGGTGAAACAAATGCCTTGATTTCACCAGTTTCAAATTCAGAAATTTTTCTCTTTTTTTCTGTTATTCCGGCTTCGATTGTTGTCGGATTTCTGGTCTCTCCAGGTTTTGCAGGATAATCAATGGGTCTGACATCCATATCCGTTATCAGTGAGACTTTGATCCCCATTTGATCATTATCGCGACGATGAAAGATTTCAACAAAATGAGTGAAGGCGGTGCTTCCAATATTAACAATCGAGACACCATACTGATACAAAGGACGATCAATAATTTTTGCAATTGTAGGAATTAGAAGATTCTCTGCATCACCCTCGACAAGCAAAACCCCTTTGGCGAAAAAAAGGTTTGCTTTTGTTGCATCTAAAAAACGGTATAAAAAATCATAGTTTTTTTGTGAGAGATTTGTGTATTCATAACTCATTGGAAATGCTTTATCATTTTTACAAATTATTAAATTTTCAAGAGGAATGCTCGATCCCATTGTCGTACTGTGTGTTGTAAGAATGTACTGACCATTTTTAGATTTTTCTTCAAGATACCTAATCAGACGAAGCTGAGCTTGTGGATGCAAATGGGCTTCTAACTCTTCGATTAGAGCAAGTTTTAATCCGTGATTTTCATCAGATTGCAATAATAACAATTCCGTAGCCATGAACAAGAGATTGGCAGATCCGAGTCCGGAAGGATTTGCGTCAAGTGAGAGGGAAAGGCGTTGAAGAATATCGAATAAGTCTCCTCCAGAAATTGTAACCGAGGGTAAATGCGACTCGTTTTGCGGGAAAAATGCCTTCACATAGTTATTTAATTCACCTATTAATTTACTCGCACCCGTGCCATCATCTTTAAATTTAAAGTACTCTTCGATCGCTAAATTAGCGGTCTTAAAAATATTTTCTAGTTCGTGATCGCCCGTTGATCCATTCTTGAAAAGCGGATGGGATTTGAGAATTTGAGCAAATCGTGAGCGCCGTCCGGGAATTAATTCTGCGTCGGCGTCTCGCAAGGGTTTCAGATAAGTAGTTCGTAATAGAGCTCTCGCATCACCATCCAACGGAATTCCGACAGAATCCTGACCCGCTCTAACATCAGTAATAATTCTATTCCCATTATTTCGGGCAATTAAACGAACAACTAATACATATTTTTGATCATGTTCAATCCCGAGCCATTCGAGAAATCCAGCTGCTTCGATCTCAGAAAAATCACGGAAAATACATTCAATTCGAAGTTCATTTGTTCTTGACCCCTCCGCCACATGAAAATCCGATTCCTCAAAGCGAACCCACTCACCGCTTTGCGTTCCTAATGTGTACCGGATTGCATCTATAATTGCAGTTTTACCTGAATCATTTTCACCGATCAACACATTCATGCCATCGTGAAAAGGAATAGAAATGCCTGGGTCTGAATTCTCAAACGAATCTCCTTTAATCCCATATTTTCTAAAATTCCAAAGTTTCAATTCAGAAAGATACACACTTACCAAATCCCTTCAGACAAAATTCACGGATTCTTTTCTAGATTTGATTTGCATTGGCTTCGAAAAATATTTCATTAATCTGATTTGCGTGTAAATAAGATTTAATTATAATTATTTGAATTTTGAGGTTATCAAGAAAAAATGATATTTATATGATATGGAAAATAAATAATATTCATACAGTCTGGAAAAATTTCTGGATGGATATCATGACGTATTTTCAAAGAGTTCTTTCAGTTTTAAGATCTCAAAGTCAAAATTCTAACGGAACCTCAAAACAAATTTTCAGTGAATGGGAAATGGTTCTACCTTCTCTGGATAACGGAGAAGATCCTTCAAACTGGAGCAATTGCACGTTATGTGGTAAATCGGATTGCAGATTTGTTTTCACAATAAGAAATAAAATAACTAATGTCCGAATTGATGGTGTCGGCTCGAAATGCATCAACCGATTTTTGGGTGTACCATTAGAGGAGACAAATTCTGAAAAGAGAAGAATACTGGAAGAATCCAAAAAACTAAAACGAGATCTTTTTTTCGTTGAGTTGTTGGGGCGTTCGTCAAAATACGACACACCATTTATTCAAAGTCTCCAAGAATTTCATGAAGGCAATGGGTACTTCAGCACTAGACAAATGAATAGTATTCTCGACAAGGGTGAAATATATAAACTCGGAGTTCCCGTTGGAATTTTTAATATTAATTTTCAAAGACCTAAATTCCGGGATCAAAAAAATTCTCAAGAGTTTAAGAGAATTTATTCATATTTAACGCCACAACAACAGAAAAAATACGCAAAATTTAAGAAAACACCGGTTTAGTTTCACCCCACCCCCCTCCTCTTATATCCCAGTACACCCCAAATAAAAAACAGACACAATGAAACTCATCCACATCGCCGACACCCACCTGGGCCTCGCGGCGTTCAACCGCCTCGATCCGGAAAGCGGCATGAACCTCCGGGAAAAACAGGTGTACGACAACTTCCTCCGAGCGATAGATGAGATCATCAGCCAGAAACCCGATGTGCTCGTCCATGCCGGCGATCTCTTCGATACGGTCAAGCCGAAGACCAAGGCCTACACAACCGTGCTCGAAGCACTGGAGCGCCTGGGTACGGCAGACATCCCGCTCGTCATCATCGCCGGCAACCACAGCATGGTCAAGACCCGGTACACAACCTCGCCGTTCGAAGTCATCACGTACCACAAATCAAGGATCACGGCGGCCTACAAATTCCGGTACGAGAAAGTGGAGATCGGCGACACGATCTTCCATCTCATCCCCAACATGCTCCATGTGGAAGATTACCGCTCGGCTTTCGACACGGTGGAACTCTCTTCCTCGCACAACAACGTTCTCGTGACCCACGGGCTCGCGACTGCAATCAAGGACAAGCGGCTCGCAACCGTTGCCGAGCACGAACTGGACGGCACGATCCTTTCCGAGAAATTCGATTACATTGCGCTCGGCCACTACCACCGCCAGTGCCAGATCACGGACAATGCCTGGTACTCGGGCTCAACCGAGTACCTCACGTACGGGGAGATTCGGGACGAGAAGGGCGGGCTCATATTCGATACGAGAACACACGAAGTCCGGCACCTCGACCTCCCAAAAACCCCCATGGCAGATTGCGGGACGATCAAATGCCAGGGCGTCCACCCCGGGGATATCACTGAGGAGATTGTTCGCCGTATCACGCAGAAGAATCTCCCAAAGTACGCGATGGCTCAGGTGACACTTGACGGTCTCTCGCGGGAGCATGGCAAGGGCATCGACATGCGTGACCTTGCAGGTGTTCGCGAACAGCTCCTTGACCTGAAAATCCGGGTGAAGTCGGAGGAAGAAGATTCACCCGTCCCACTCCAGCAGGACATTCGGATGATCGATTACCTGCAGGAATTCGGGGAGTTCATCGGCCAGAAGCAGCTCTCGGCAAAGCAGAAGGAATTTGTTGCAACGCGGGGACGCGAGATCCTCCAGTCTGTGATGGACGAGCACCGGGGGACAGCAGAATGATCCTCGACCGGCTCATTCTCAAGAACTTCAAGCGGTTCCGTGATGAGGAGATCTGCTTCAGAGACGGCATTACCGGTATCCTTGGGAACAACGGAACGGGCAAGTCGAGTCTTGTTACGGCAATCTTCTTTGCCCTCTATGGGGTCCAGGCAACCGGGATTGCGGCGGACTACGTTGTCTCAAGTTTCGCCTCCCCCAAGGAGAAGTGCGAAGTCCGGCTGGAATTCCGGATCGGTGGCGATAATTATACCGTCGTCCGAACGTTCAAGAAAGGAAAGTCCGCGAATCATGATGCCACCTTCCACCGGAACGGGAAACTGATGGCAACCGGTGTGAGCCAGGTCGAGACCGAGATCAAGCGGACGCTTGGTATGGGACCGGTGGATTTCAAGAACACCATCTACGCCGGCCAGAAAGATCTTCTCACGCTGCTCGAAACCACACCTGGGAAGCGCAAGGAATGGTTCCAGAAAGCCCTGGGGATCGATTTCTTAAAAACCGAGAGCGATGCGATCCTCAAAGAGCAGCTCGATGGAAAGACTGGTGAACTCCAGCGCAAGGAAGGCGAACTCGCGGCCATGACCGGCCGGCAGAGCGAAGAGGAGTTTATCAAGCTGCAAGCATCGGTCAGCTCGTTCCACACAGTGATCGCAGAACACACGAAAGCAAGGGAGCTTCACCGGACAAAGCGGGCACAGCTCGAGGCAGAACTCAAAGTACTCGCTGATAAGAAGACTACATATGCCCGGCTCCTCCAGCAGCAACAGACGCTCCAGCACGAACTGGATACCGATACCGCACAGGCAAAGAAACTCGAAGCCTCGCTTGCCCTGATCGCGGATGAGGAGGTTGAGTACCACCGGATAGAAAAGTCCGCCGGCTCGTATGCGGAAGTCCGTCTGCGACTGGACGCACTCAGGGAGAAGAAGGCCGAACATATCAGGCTCACAGGAGAACTCAAGCACGCTACTGAGCAGATCGCCGACTTTGCAGCCAGAGCCGAGAAACAGCGTACCCTCATCAGGGGACTGGATGGCGATGCGGAGAAGCGGGCCGGGCTCATCGCGAACATCCGAGTGGGTCTTGCAGCAGGACCGGAGATCGCAGACGACCGGCTCGAAGTCGCGGTTAATTTCCGGCTCGCGGAGATCCACCAGCGGATGGGCACCCTCGCCGCCCAGCAGGTTCGCTACAAGGAAGAGCGGGAGAAGATCCTCGCTGACAGGAAAACGATCCAGGCCGCAGGAGCGGATGGCACCTGCCCGCTCTGCCGACAGAAACTCGGGGATCACTTCGGGAGCCTCGATGCGGAGTTCGATGCAAAACTCCAGGAGCTCACAGGGAAGGCAGTCGCGGATCTCGAACGGCAGGAGAAACTCGGTGAAGAAAAGTCCGTCATCGAGGCCCTGAAGCCCGCCCTCGACCAGGTTCGGACGCTGGCGGAGAAATGCCGGCAGAAGCCCCTGTATGAAGAGGAACTGGCCGGGCTTGTCGCGAAACACAAAAAGCAAACCGCAGAGCAGCAGGTGATCGCAGAGGCCATCGCGAAGCTCGGGTACAACGAAGCGGACTGCCTTGCCTGCGAACGGGAAGCCACAGAAGTCCAGAAGCTGCAACTCCGTTTCACCGAGCTCGGCAAGAAGATCGGGCAGGGCATCATGGCAAAGAAGCAACTCGCCGATCTCACTGGAAAGATTACCGATAGGAACGCGGAACTGGCAAAACTCGGCGAAGAGATTTACGCAGCTGCATTCGATCCTGCTGAAGCCACAAAAGCAGAGGCTACTGTCACGGCAACCGATGCAGCCCTTCGGAACGTGGAGGTCGTCATTGCGAATGCAACCAAAGACCTCCGCTTCACAGAAGAGAAGATCGCGGACTACAAAAAAGCCGCAGAGCAGATTGCCGGCTTAAAGCAGCAGGCAACCGGCCTCAAAGATGAGATCGAACTCCTCAAGCTAACCCGGGCCCTTATTGCGGAGTACGTGGTGTACCTGATGCAGGTCGTGCGGAGCAGGCTTGAAGGCGAGGTGAGCCGGATCATCTCCGAGATCACGGGTGGGCGGTATGAGCAGGTGCTCTTGGACGAGGATTTCAACCTGCTTGTCCGTGACGTGGACGAGGACTATGCGATTGACCGCTTCAGTGGCGGGGAGCAGGATGACATCGCAGTTGCTCTGAGAATAGCCCTCTCCCGCTACCTTGCGGAACTCCACCAGGTGCACGAGAGCACGTTCCTCATCTTTGACGAGATCTTCGGAAGCCAGGATGAGGAGCGGCGGAGCAATCTCTTAACCGCCTTGCGGACCCAGGAATCCCGCTTCCCCCAGATCCTCCTCATCTCGCACATCGCCGAGATGCAGGGAGAGTTTGCAAACACGCTCGTCATTGAGATGGGAACCGACGGCGCAAGCCGGGTGAAGGAGGTGGAGTGATGGCCCTGAAAAAATCCTATGATGAATCAATCACCCTTATTCTTGAACGAATCTCACATCAGATGCCCTATGATCTTGTTGAAAAGTTTTGTGAGTTCAGCCATCTCACCAAACAGGACATTCATCCCATCCAAAGTAAATCTCCCGGTATTGTCTGTGCAATTGACGGGAGTAATGCCATAATTGCGGAATCAGGAAGCTTTGCTCTCGCTGCAATTCGCGCAGTCCAGACTACATTTTCCAAAGGAGAGCGTCATTCACGGGCAATAACACCCCTCACCGTAATATCCGTTGGCCCGGAAGAAGAGAACGAAGATTTTAAAATTCTCATGAGTGATTGTTTTGGCATTTTTCCTGAAACAAATCTGAAAAACAATGATGCAGAAAAAGTGTCGGCAATTCTCCGTGACACTCTCGAATACTGGATTGCATTACAACAGACCAAGCAGCTCCCCAAAGGATCCCTTCTTCTCCTTGATGGGGCATTACGTGTAACGGATCAGAACCATGATCCCATATTGCAGGAAATTATCCAGACCGCACAGTACCGTGGCGTACTCCTTGCAGCAATCACGAAACGGACTCATGCGACATGGGGGGGAGGGCATCCCCTATTACCTACAGTTGGGGGCATGGCCCGTAAATTTGGTATTTCAGGGCCTTGGTGGGTTCGGATTAATGAGCATCTGCTTGATAGTGCGGTTTACAAACGGGGACGACAGGGAGATCTGTATGTGGCTTCCGTACATCCATCTAAGAATTTCCCCCTCAAAATGGAGTTGCCAAAAGGAACGGATGAACAAACGGTCGAAATGATTATGAACACAATAGTTGCATGTTCCGATGATGGGCGAATACCTGGATATCCGTATCCCCTACTGGATGCACACAGGACAGTTGTTATCGACAAAACCGTGATGGAACAAATTCGACAGGATCTCATGAAGGGTTTTTCATCGCACGGATTGAACAAAGAAATTTTTGACTTACTTTTTGGTGATATTCATGATGACTTTAAACGATATTGAAAATTCAGACAAGACAAAATTCCGATTGATCGGGAAGAGCGTGCTGTCATATCGGTTTATTGTACCTCACGATGCGAACCTGTTTGTTGGGGATATTGTTAAAATTCAGGATGCAAGAAAAAAGTATACTTTTTTTGCAAAGGTAATCGATCTATTCCATGAGAGTAATTTCGCCGATCAAAACTGGGATACCCGTCCATTCAGCGAACAGTTCTATGGTCTTGGTGAAGATGTTTTTCTCGGAATTGAAGCGGTCCCTCTCGGTTTTATCGATGATACAGGAAAATTCCGGAAACCCCGTACAGTCCCAATAAAATTTTCCGAAGTCACGATTCCGAAATCAGAAGATTTTGCATTTCTCACTAAAGTTATGGGGGATATCGAAGTAGGGGTAATGCGGACGGGGCAGGAGGACTTGAAGGATGTTCCCGTCAAAATTCACAGCAAAGTACTTCCCCAACACATGGGAGTATTTGCCACAACCGGTATGGGTAAGTCCAACTTCATGAAAACGTTCTGTGCTTCCTGTATGAAAATGCAGCAATTTGGTCTCCTCATTGTAGACCCTCACGGTGAATACGTTAGCGGTAAGAGATCTTCCACAGGCAATCCTACAAAAGGTCTTGTCCATTACACGAACGGTAAAGAAGGTCTTGCCATATTCACCATCCGCGGAGAAACAGACCGGAAAAAATATGCCATGAATCATCTCTGGCTGGATTACAATGACTTTAAAATCAGTGACCTCTCCACCCTCTATGATTTGTCTGGACCTCAACACGACATTGTTGAAGCATTTTCCCATACAGATGGAAAAGATATCATTGAGTTTTTTCTGAATATTGATCCCGAGATATTTCCAGTAAAAGATCCAGTTGCGGCACAAGTAGCTGAAGGGAGTCTCGCATGGAAAATTCGTAACTCTTATTCAGGACCGATTAGAGTCCTCAAGGGGCACATCGAGAACCTGGTCAATATAAACAAGCCATTTTTCCGCTCACAGGGCTCATCGGTGAATGAGATTATTAACAACCTTCACGCCAACCGGGTAGTCCTTATTGATATCCCTAATATGGGGGAACGTAGTGAACTCTTTGTCCTATCAGTTATCACCCGGATGATTATGCAGAAACACCGGACCGAGGCTCAGGGGTTTGGCATTGATGAGAGACAAGAATCCAGCCCCCAAGTATTAATTGCAATCGAGGAAGCTCAGCGTGTCCTTGCGAGCGGGGGTTCGTCCACCCAGATCTTCCGCGAATGTGCAATGGAGGGCCGTAAGTTTGGCGTCGGACTCTGTGTTGTCACGCAGCAGCCAAAGAATATTGATCAGAAGGTGCTCGCCCAGATCAACACGTTTGTCGTGATGGGGCTTGGCGACCGGGGAGACCGCGACATCATCATGGGGAGTGCCAAACAGGATCTGAGTAAAATGGAGATCGAGATCCAGACCCTTGACCAGGGCGAAGCCATCCTCTCGACCATCGGGATCCCGTTCCCTGTCAGCACCCGCATACACTACTACGAGGACTATATCGCGGGACTCAACAAAGAGCCCAAAAAGAATATCCGGGACGGGCTCGAGACCAAGTTCTGATACCTGCTATCTACTAGAACAGCATTAAGGAATAGTTCGCGTCATGAAGAGTGAAAGACATATGAATACCAGACGGCGCAAGCCGGATCAGGAACATTGCATGATGCAGACGTGCGTTCCTGCCGGGGAGTAACGAACCATGACACCATGTCCTTTCTGCGGCAGCGAGTTGGTTTACTCTCTTCTCCACACCCTGAGGTGCATGCGGTGCAAGAATATCTGGAAGGAGGGAGAGGAGGACTCATCCCCGGCCACCGAGCTTCCGGGCGCATTGCTGAAGAGTTCAAAAAGATCCGATCCCCTGGAAACAAGGCTGGAGAGGAAACTCGAAGGGTACCTCAAACGGTCCAAAGGAAAATTCTGTCTCGCAACCCAGACCTGGCAGGCCGGGGATATCTCCGAGGAACTGTTCAGAAAATACCTGCGGCAGTGCGTGAAAGACAAACGCCTTGCTGAAGAGAAGGATCGCTATGGCCGGGTCTGGTACTCGCGGCCCGGATAGTTTTTCCCATGATATGCCGCAGGCCCCCGGCAGAGATTGCATGATTCCATCCCGGGTGAAAACCCGGCAAAAATCCATGGGGGGAACCTTCATCCGGAAGGTGTGAGCCGGTCTACTCCCTGCCGGAAATCCGGTACGCCTCCTTTGGGACTGTAATCACGAACCGCACCCCTTTCCCGGGTTCACCGGTCTCCTGGATCGTCAGGCCCGTGATCGCCAGGATCTCCCGGGAGAGAAAGAGTCCGAGGCCGGTATTTTTGCCAAACCCTTTCTGGAAGAGATGCTGCTTGTCCTCAGGAGAGATCCCGACCCCGTCATCCTCGTACACTATCTCCGCACCCCGGTTTGTTTCATAAAGAGAGACGCGGATCCGGCTGACCTTCTCGCCATGGCGGAGTGTGTTCTCTAAAAGATTGTAAAATACTTTCTCGATCAGCCCGTCGGCATACACTTTTACCGGGGGAAGGTCGTTGACAAATTCGATCATATCAAGGGAAGGCAGCTGGGACCGGGCGGACTGGACAAGCCGGGAAATATCCTGCCACTCGGGAGCACTGACTCCGATGTTCTCGTAATATTTCGAAAACTCGATCTGGCTGCCGATCGCGTCAGCTGCCTGCACCCCTTTGCCGATAAACCGGAGGAGCTCCGGGTCCGCGATCTTCATCTGGGAGAGCGCAAGGTACCCCTGCAGGGTCATGAGCTGGTTCCGGATATCATGGCGCGTGATGGAAGAGAGCATGGTGATCTTCTTGTTCGCCTGGAGGAGCGCGTTCTCCATCTTCTTGCGGTCGGTAATATCGATGAGGGATATGACAACCTTCGCGAGGCTCTGTTCGAAGCCTGGCACGACTATCATTTTCATGAGCGCAATCTTCTTCTCACCCTGGAGCGTCTGGACAGGAATCTCGCATTCGAACCCGGTCTTTCCCTGGCTCAGGGCAATGAGTTCTTCCTGGAACTGATCGTATGATTCAGGAGCGAAGACCGATGAGAGACCCTCGGAAAATTCCCGGAGGGAACGGGCCCCGAGCAGGGTCATGGTAGCCCGGTTGATCCGCGTCACATTCACCATGAGGGCACAGGACCTGACATCCTCCGGGTGCATCTCAAAATAATTACGGAAATCGCTGACCCCTGCGTCTCTTCTGGTATCGAACCAGTACTGTATGTCGGAATAGTCTTCTTCCCGGAGCGAGATCGGGGATTCGTCGAAAAGGGTGCGGTACCGTTCCTCGCTCTCCCGCAGCACTTCCTCTGCACGTTTCCGGTCCGTGATGTCCAGCAGGTTACCGGAAATTGCCAGCCGGCCCTCGTAGGGAATGAGCACCCCCATGATGCTGACAAAGATGGTCCTGTTGTCCTTTGTCACCATCCGGCATTCATATACACTGATCTCTTCCCGGCGATCAAGACGGCCCTTCATCCGGTCAGAGACGAGGGCCCGGTCATCGGGATGAACAAGAGAGAGGGGATTCATGCCGATCATCTCTTCGGGCGTATAGCCGTAGATCCGTGCAAACATGGGATTGACATATTTCACAACCCCGTCAACGAAAATGTAGACACCGGTGAGCGAGGTCTCGCTCATGGTACGGAACCGCTCTTCGCTCTGGCGCAGGTCATCCTCAATCTTCTTGCGTCCGGTAATCTCGTGCCCGATGCCGAGCACGCCGATGAGGTCTCCCCCGGCAGCATACATCGGCGTCTTGACCGTTTCCAGGAGGGCCCGGTGTCCGTCATCGGCAAAGGTGATCCATTCCTCGTTGCTGACCGGCTTCTTCGCCTCCATGGCTACCCGATCGCGTTCGCGGAAGAAGTCGGCCTGGTCTTTTTCCACAAAGTCATAATCCGTTTTCCCGATAATATCGGATTCCTTCGCACCGAAGAACCGCTCGAACGTTGAATTGCAGGAAAGGTATACCCCGCGGGGATCCTTGAGCCAGATGAGATCGGGGAGGGTCTGGAGCAGGGTGCGCAGGTGGCTTTCGTTCTTTCTGATCGCCTCTTCCCGCTGCACCCGGTAAGTCTTCTCCTCGGACAGGCGCTCAACCATGGTATTGAACGAGTCCGAGAACTCGCCCATGTAATGGACCCGCTGGGAAAGATCGCCCTTTGCGATCTGTCCGGCCTGCCAGGTCAGGTGCCGGAGATTGGCCTGGAGGGCCTTGAGGCACCCGGCTGAGCGCCCTTTAACATCGAGGTCCTGCGAGAGATCGCCCCTGGCAAGAGCCTGGGAAAACTGCTGGGTTGCTGCAATGTCGGCAAGCAGCGATATCAGTTTTTTCTGGGTCTCTTCATCGGGAAGTGCAACCAGATCTTCCGGCACGGTCCCGGTCCGGAAGGTTTTCTCGATGGAGGAAAGCGCCTCCTTCAGACCAGCGGACGATTCAGGGGCCGGAGCCGGCTCCCTGCGGTTTCCGTCTGCCATAGGAAGGATCTACCGGGCTCTCCGCTCGGCTGCAAACCTGCAGGTACGGTCGCCGGTGCACCAGCAGTCGATCTCCTTAACATCGAAAGGAACACCGGTGAACGATTCCATAAGCCCTGCAATGAACCCCTCGTCATAGGTGCAGATGCCAAAACCCGTCTCCGGCAGGCCGGAGCAGTCCAGATCCTCCGAAACGGTCATGACAAAGGAGCCCTTAACCGGGTCCGCCTTCTCGATCCGGAGTATGCCGATATTCATTTCAACGAGGATCTTCTGGAGTTTCTGGACAAACTCGTTGAGGTCCGCAGGAGTTCCCAGAAGATTTTTGTAAAACTCCTTTCCGGCAAGCAGCCCGGCCTTGTAAAAAATCTCGTCTGCTTTATCGGTCCCGAACTCCTGTTCAAGGATATCCCGCATGGTATACTGCATAAGGCGGTATACATCAAGACGGGTTGTGGGACCGAGGCTTGGCCTGCCTGATACAAGGTCCCCGAGGAGAGCCCATGAAAAGCGGTACTTTCTGCCACTGTCGGTCATCGTAATCTCCGTTACTCCCGGATCAGGGAGTACTGTATTCTACCCAACAATACCCAGAGAACAGATAAAAACATTTAGTCTCGGGCGGCTGCACGGAAGTCCGGACTGCCAGGCCGGAGAACGGGCGGGATTCGGGAAAGGATAGTGAGGCAGCCCGAGAAATCGTTACGGGAAACCCGGTTTGTGTAGCGGGTAATACCGGGGCCGGTTCCGGTGGGGTTTTTGTCATACGGATCTGCTGGCGCGAGGAACGCTCGTACCGCGGTTATGCCGGAACGGACAGACAAGATGACACAAAATGAGGGGTTACCGATAACTATCCTTATCTTTCCGGTATCCCCATCATTTTGTACATAACTCCGCCGGTCCCTCCGGAACATCCGGTCTTCCCAAAGCAACGGTGATAACCATCAACAGAAAAACTCTCGCCCTCATTGCACTCATCGTCGTCATCATCCTCGCTGGAGCTTGGGCCGGGTATACGATTATCCACAAAAGCACCCCGGTCCGCATCGGGGTCCTCCTCCCGATAACCGGTGATGTTGAATTCAAAGCGCCGCTCGACTGGGCCAGGGACACCATCAACAGCCAGGGCGGAATCTCGGGGAGAGATGTTGAACTTGTGTACAAGGACACGGGTTCCGGCAATATTTCAGAGCTGGCACAGGAACTCCTTGCCGATGATTCCATCCATATTGTGATTGGGCCGGACAAAAGTGATGACCTGTACGCGCTCGCTCCCGCGTTCATTGCAAAAAAGAAAGTTCTCATCACCCCGTCCGCAACATCCGGCGATATCCTGCGGGCGTTTGGAAAGAGCGGGTACGTCTGGCGGACCGTCCAGGGCGACGCAGCCCAGGTCAAGGTAATCCTTACGATCCTTAAGGGGAAGGGCACGACAAAAGTTGCACTCCTCGCGGACAACAGCACCTACGGACAGACATTCTACGACTGGACCGGGTTCTTTGCAACCGAATATGGTATCGATGTCCCCTTCATCCGCCAGTTCGAAGAGGGATCGCCAATGCTTGATGCCGATGTTGCAGATGCTCTCAGGACGAATCCGGATTATCTTGTAGCAGTTGCGTATCCGCAGGACGCTGCCAGGATCAAGCGGGCGGTGGACCGGTCCGGCAGCAGGACAAAACTCTTCTTCTCCGATTCTGCAGCAACGCCGGCCCTTATCAGCTCGCTCGGGGCTGCTGCTGAAGGGCTCGAAGGTACCAACCCGACGGCCGATCCGGCAACCGGTTTTACTGAGGCGTACGGGAAGAAATTTAAGCATTCCCCGGCAGATTACGCGGCGCCTTCCTATGATGCCCTCCTGATCGCTGCGTTCGCCGAGGCCCGCCAGGAGAGCGCGCCCTTCGAGTCGCTTGCGGACTCGGTCCGGCAGGTCGTGTATGGCGAGGGAACGGTCACCGGCTGGGATGCCCGGGGAGTGCGGACAGCGCTTGAGCAGATCCGATCCGGGCCCATGCCCTGGATCACCGGTGCAAGCGGCGGCCTTGAGTACGATGAATCGCTCGGGGTGGACCCGATCGCTTCGTATTACTCATACTGGCAGGTGAACAACGGCACGTTCCGGACCCTTGCGGTTCTCGACACAAAGAACAGCACTGCTCCGGAAAAAACCGGCGGGGAATCGGCAGGACAGTCCCGTGCCTCGCCCGGGCTCATGTCCTCTTCGCAAGCCCAGGCCGGATCCTACAGCAGTCCCGACAAAAAGACCGGTTTTTGGGCAGTGATCGTTGGTCCCTCGCGGGGATGGAACAATTACCGGCACCAGGCCGATGCCCTGGCCTTCTATACCCTGCTCCGCCAGAACGGGGTTGACGATGATCACATCATCCTCATGATCTATGACGATGTTCCCACGATTCCGGAAAATCCCCTCAGGGGCGATATCCACAATGTTCCCAAAGGGCCGAATCTCCGGTCAGGAGCGCAGCCGGATTATACCGGAACAGATGTGAATGCAGCCACGTTCAGAAATGTCATGACCGGCACAAGGACGGAATCCACACCGGTTGTCCTTGAGAGCAATGCCAGCACCGATGTCTTTGTGTACATTGCAAGCCACGGGGTGCCGGGGAACCTCGTGTTCGGAACCGGGAATTCAGTAATGACTTCGGAAAACTTTACTTCGCTTACGAATTCGATGGAGACAAACCACCGGTACCGACAGATGGTCTTCATCGTGGATACCTGCTTTGGGGAGAGCGTGGCAACCAATGTTACCGCCCCGGGCATCTTCTATCTGACCGGGGCAGCCAAAAGCGAGCCATCGCTCGGTGCGGTCTACGATGCGGACATCCGGCAGTGGCTCTCGGACGAGTTCACCGCAGGCGTTATGAGCACGCTCCGGGAAGACCGCAATGTCACGTTCCGGGAACTCTATCCTGCTGCGTACAAAAAAGTGACCGGCTCGCATGTCCGCATGATCAGCACGGGAAATTTCAACCTTGATACTCCGGTCATGGAATACCTGACATCCTGAACCGGAATTATTTCCAGGTACTGGGCAGGGGTACGAGCCCCTGCAGTTCTGCAATCATTGTGGCGGCACGGGCGCCCGACCCGGATGGGCAACGTGCCTTTTTTTCAGACCAAAGGGCGGGTTGCCCTGCGTCGGTTCCCGGGCGAATCTTTATTGAAACACCGGCACCACCATATCAGACTCACGGGGAAAAGAGCGCTGCGTGCTGGTTGGCGAGTTCCATGCCGAAATAAATTACAAGGACAATCAGGGCGCCTATGATGGCAAGCACGATCAATACCTTTTCGACATTTCTTATGGCACCGTAGGGCCGGGATTTTGTCATTTTTACACCAGAGGAAATAGTTCAGTATTCTGTAAGGAACAATAAAGCGGCTCCGGATCCGGCACCGTTTCCGGTAGTCCCGCAGAAAATCCTGCAGGTATCGCATGGTGCAAAGAGTTCCACAACATTGCCCTCATCGCACCTCCACGCCATAAATCCCGCCTCCTATCCACCAGGTATCGTCAACCGCTTTCATGTACATAAGTTTCGGCACCGGTCGGTTCGATCCGGTTGCGGTATTGGCAAACATGCCATGGGCATACCCGGTGCCGTTTTGGATTGCGGAAATGGCTGCCAGGGTTGTCTTCTCGCCATAGGCATCGGTGTAATCCATGCAGTTCGTCCCGACAACGTCCTTCAGGTACGGATCTGCGAGGATGGTGCCGTTGAAGCCCTCGGCCCAGACAAAGAGATCGCCCCTTGCGAACATGCCGTCAGGCTTCCCGATCTCGGCAAGGGCCTTGTCGTTCCCGTTCTCCTGCGCATACCGGACCGCCCGGTTGACAAGGCTGTAGAGATCTTCCTGCGTCTGGTTCCGTATCCGGACTCCGGTGAGGTTTCCTGTCCGGAGCTGCGTGTAATCCGGGTTGAGGATTGCCGCAGAGACCCACCAGGTGTCGTCAACCGGCAGCACATACTGGAGTTTGGGTGCAAAGACGAGGCTCCCGTTTACCGGGATCTGCTGGGTTGTGTGGGCAAACCCACCCCCGCGCCGGGCGGTATCCCCCAGCTCCGCAATGGTTGCAACCGAGTCCTGGTCGGTGTAATGTTTCAGGGAGAGGTTCCGGATCATCGGGGAATTGGGATGCGCAAGGTTTCGCTCACGGGAATCATAGGCAATGATGTACAGTTCCTCCCGGGCAAAGGGCCCGGATCTGTTGTTGAATGCCGCGAGTGCCTGCTCCCTGCCGTATTTCCGGGCATAGTCCCGGGCCCCGGTGACAAATGCAACAAGATCATCTGCCGTCAGATCCTGCTGCCGGGGGGCCATGCCTGCTGCGGGAAATACCGTGCCAAGGTTCTCGTAATACCCTGCAGCAATGTAGTAGGTCCCGTCGATATTCACCACATACGAGACCTTGGACTCAAGGGTGAAGTTATGCAACGGGTTCCGGTAATGATAACTGACCAGTCCCTTCCCGTCACGGGCAGTATAGATCAGGTTCTCTACAACCGGTATGCCATACGGGTCGGTCAGGTTCAAAATTTTTGTCCCCACGATTCCCTGCTCGAAGGGTTCGGCCAGGGCCGTTCCGTCGAGACCTTCGGAACAGATGTAGGCTCCCCCCTGGTTGAAGACGCTCTCCGGATTGTTGAACTCGGCTATGGCCCGCTCTTTTCCCACCTGGCGGGCATAGAGTGCGGCAGCATCCACGTACGGGACGATCTCCTTGAGAGAGACGGCAGTTCCCCGGGCGGGAACCGGCGGAGCGGGAGATGCCGGGGTTGCCGGTGCGGGCCCGGTCGATCCGGTGCAGCCGGCAGCGATGAGGCAGGCAATGATCAGAAGAGAGAGCAGGCTTGCGGGAACAGAGCAGCGCATTATGTATCAGCTGTTTTTTGGCAGGGATGATAAAGGTGATCGCAACCGGCCCGGTTGCCTGACTTCAGAAACGCCGAATGAAAAATATTCCGGAATGTTTCCGGATTGCCCTCAAAATTCACCGGTGGAAAAGCCGGCTGTCACCTTCCCGGCCGGCGGCTACAAGGCGGGTACGCGGACCCGGGTCTCCCGATATTCCCGAAGCACGTCAAGCGGGCTCTCCGGAACCCGGCAAAAAACGCAAGAGCCGGTTATGCACCATGAACCCGGAACATTCCCTTCGGAACCAGGATCTCGAACCGGGCACCCCGGCCCGGCTCCCCGGTCTCCGATATCGTGATACCCGTCAGGGTAAGTATCTCCCGGACCAGGAACATACCAAGGCCGGTGTTCCTCCCATACCCCCGTTCGAAGACCCGCTCCTTCTCGTCTGCTGCAATGCCGACACCATTGTCCTCCCACACCACCACAAGGTTCCCGTCCGAAAGGCGGGCCGAGATTCGGATTTCAGACACCATCTGACCGTGCCGGATCGAGTTGTCAAGAAGGTTGAAGAACACCTTTTCCAGCATCGGGTCGGAAAATACCTGGACGCCTTTCACATCGGAATTCAGGGTGATCGGAGGGGGGATATGCTGGCGGGGCATGACAGTATCCAGATCGATCCACTGCGGCTCGTGGGTGCCGAGATTCTCGTACATCCGGGTGAATTCGATCTGCGACTGGATTGCGGCAGTTGCGGACTCTATCTTTTCAAGGTACCTGCAAATTTCCGGATCGCTCTCTTTTTTCTCTGCAACAGCAAGGAACCCGAGGATGATCGAGACTTTGTTGAGGATATCATGCCGGGTGATGCCGTTGAGCAGGGTGAGCTGGCGGTTTGCGCGGCCAAGAGCCTTCTCGGCCTGTTTCCGCTCGGTGATATCCTGGTTCGCCCCATGGGTCCGGACCAGCCTGCCTTCCGCATCCAGGGTGACCCGGACATGCACGCTGATCTGCCGGACTTCCCCGTCCCTCCGGATGATGCGGTGTTCAAGATGGGCCAGGTACCTGGAATCGGTTGTCTTCAGGAGGTTCTCAAGTTCCATAAACATGAGATGCCGGTCGTCCGGGTGGATGAACTCCCGGGCATAGATGTCCGGAGACATCTGAAGGCCGCCTTCACGCTTTGCAGTCGTGCCATAGAGCGCATAAAACCGGTCATTGAACGTGAAGAGATTGGTGGCGGCATCGTACTCCCAGTTCACCAGGGAGGCGATATCCATTGCATCGGCCAGCTGCTGCCCGCTTTTCCGGAGGGCTTCTTCGGCTCTCTTGCGGTCCGTGATATCCCGGCAGATCCCAAGGTACGAGGTTATAGTTCCTGCATCGTCTCTTAAGGGCGAAGCCGTGGTGGTATGCCATCGCCAGGTCCCGTCTTTGTGCAGAATCCGGTACTCAATCCCGCCCTTCTTTTCACCGGTCGAGAGAACCTGCCGGATAAATTCTCGACAGACCTGATGATCGTCGGGATGGATAAACACACTGAACGACTTGCCAACAACTTCGCGGGCATCATGTCCGAGCAGTTCAGTCCACCGCGGAGAGACATAGGTAAAGATACCCTCATACGTCAGGGTATAAATGATATCATGGGCATTCTCCACGTACGACCGGAATTTCTCCTCGCTCTCCCGGAGCGCTTCTTCCGCTTTTTTACGTTCGGTGATATCATGACAGATGCCGTGAATTGCAACAACCCTGCCGCCGGCATCATAGACCGGTGAGATGTTCTGGGTATGCCATTGCCAGGTACCGTCCTTATGCTGTATCCGGTATTCGATCCCGCCCGCCTTTTTCTTATTCGCGACAGTCTGCCGGATGAACTCCTGGACCCGGGGTAAATCGTCGGGATGAATGTGCCGTACCGGTTTTCCGATAATTTCAGCAGTATCGTGCCCTAGCACTTCGGTCCAGTTCGGGGAGACATATGAGGTAATCCCCTCGGGGGTCAGGGAGAATACAATGTCATTGGCATTCTCCACGTACGACCGGAACTTCTCCTCGCTCTCCCGGAGCGCTTCTTCTGCCCGTTTCTGATCGGTGACATCGGTCAGCACCGTTAAGACTGCAGGGGATCCATCGAACTCAATATTCGAACCCCGGATGAGGACCACCCGGTGGCCTTTCACGGGGGATTCGATCTCGATCTCGTACGGTTCATGCCGGCCGTTCTCGGTCCGCTCGCGGACGGCAGATGCTATGCGGGCATGGTACCTGGGGGGAATGTAATCCAGGATCGATGTGTTCAGGACATTTTCCGGAGTTATTCCCATGTTGTCGATCATGGAGGGATTGACATACTGGATGATCCCGTTGCGGTGGACAAGAACGAGATCCGGCAGGTTATCCAGGACCGTGCGGAGTTTTTCCTGGTTCTCCCGCAGGGATTGCTCCATCTGCCGTCTCTGGGAGATATCCCGGATAATGCCGACAGCCCCGACAGGCACCCTGCCCGGGTCAAAGACGGGAGTGATTGCCACGTCTGTCCATACCGTTGTTCCATCCTTCCGCCGGAATTCCAGTTCCAGGACAATGTTGCGGGGAACGGATCCGCCTTTTTTCCACGCCGCCAGACCCTGTTCGCGGCTCTCCATCAATACCCGGTAGGATTCCGGGGTCAGCGCCTCCCGGAAGGTCTCTGCCATGGCCTCTTCGGGAGTCAGACCCCGGAGTGCCGTGACAGATGGAGAGATGTAGGTGAAACGCATATCCCGGCCTGTAGTCCAGATGACATCATGGACATGATCCGCAAGCAGGCGATATTTCCGATCGGTCTCCCGGAGCAGGGCTTCGACCCGTTTGCGCTCCGTTATCTCCCGTACATAGGCAAAACTGAACTCCCGGTCGCCATGATTGACATAGATTGCAAGGATATCGACATCGATAATCGTACCGTCTTTGCACCGGTGCCGGGATGTGATGAACTGGGTCTTCTTCTCCCGCAGATCGGCAACCGAGGCTTCCCATGCGCCCGGGGGCATCTCCGGATCCAGCTCAAATATCTTCATGGCGCAGAGTTCCTGCCGGGAAAAACCGGTAATCCGGCTGGCCGCGTCATTGGCATAGAGTATGTTTCCCTCAAAATCAAGCCAGAAGACCTCATCGGATGATCGCTCAACGGATATTTTGAGGAACTGTAACTCGTCTTCGAGAGTGGGGATGGGATTCATGGAGTCGGCCCGGTTTTTTTAATAACAACTCTCCTGACGATTATTAATAGATTCGCGTCCGCAAACTCACTTTTACTATGAGGAGCAGATATTCCCATACCCGATTAAGAAAATACCCCTGCCCCTAAGGGTGACCTTCTCTGGCTTCAATGAGCGGATAGCTGGATAACCACGTGAAAAACGGTCCGTGCAGATTCGTTTTATTAAAGGCAGATGAGAGCAAAACAGTCGTGTGCAGGAGAACGGCAGAAGGCGGGAATAATGACCAGGCTGGATGATTTTTTAGGACCGTTACGTCAGGGCATATGGGAGGTCGAGATCCAGAAAGAGACGGTCACCGAGCCCCTTGATCCCGGCTGGATTCTGTCACGGATCAATGTCCCATCCCCAGGTACCATCGCAAGTTACCGGAAAGGCCGGTTTCATGTGCACGAGACAAAAACCAGCTGGCGGGTGCACCTGGACCGGTATGATCCTGGAAAAAATCCCCTTCTGCACCTCATCGATGATGCTCCCCTTGTCCTCATGATCAGCGACACGTTCATGGCCCTGATCATGGACAGCCGGAGGACAGACCCAAAGAGCATGACAGATACGTTGAGAACCCAGAGGTTCATCTGGCACGAGCAGGTCGTGTACGGGGTCCTCCTGGGACTGGTGGGGTTCTTTATTCTGAATAACCCTATCCGGATCTTCGAGCAAATCTTCGAGGTTCTCCTCCCGCTTGCCATCATAGGTATTGCAGTCATGTTCTTCATACGGACATTTCGTGCAAAACGGCAAACGAGATACAGGATCCGGGATCTCCTCTCGGGAACCGTAATATTCGCAGCAGGGATCTTCGCGTTTCTCCTGCCCATGAAGTACTGGGTCACGGGCATCCTTGGCGTCCTCACGGTCTGGATGGTCGCAAGCGCCGCCATGCTGCTCTTTCGGGTGGCGAAAGGAAAAAGCGCAGTGCCGGAAGGGTTTTACAGCCGCATGGCGATCGGCATCATCTCGCTTGTCTTAACCCTCCTCATTCATATCTGCCCTGCAGGCATCCTGGTACTGCTGGTGGAAATTCTCGGTACAATCACGGTTCTTCTCGGGATCACCCTGTGCATCAACGGCATGCGCCTCCGAGCCTGGATACGGCAGGCTCCTGCCGCAGCAGACCGGTAGATCCCGGCTTTTAACCCGCGTTCTTCCCAAAACCGGCTCATGTTGGATCATGGCGGGCCATCCGGCAGAAAAAACATATCATCTCCCGTACCGGATACGCTCTTATGCAACCCTACATGTATTCTTCATACTCCGGAGCATCGCCGGTTATGATGTTCGGCATCTGGGTAATCCAGCTGCTCGTCGCCTGGCTCATCCTCCGGGATGCAAAAGAACAGAAGATGCTCGGGCCGGTCTGGGTCATTCTTGCAATCATCCCGATGTTCGGCCTTCTCACGGATGTGATCTACCTCGTCATCCGGGAGATCTGGATTGCCCGGAAACCCGGTGCACTGTAGGCAGGAGACAGAACGCAGGCAGGAAATCCGCAAGCCTGCAGCCCTGAGGGACACCGATGTACAATCCGGTATCTGTGCCGGCAGGCCCGGGTAGGAACAAATAAAATCAGAGAAATACTCTTTTTCAGACTGTCGTGATCCCATGAAAACGTCCGGGCTGCTGCTTCTCGTTATTCTGATGATCGCTGCAATGAGTGCCGGGTGTATCTCCCAGCCGCATAATTCGGACATCACGGTGACGAGTTCTGATATCGGTACTCCCGAAACGGCAAATGTGGGTTCGGTCGATATGTACACCCCGCAGTTCCGGATAACCAACCCGTCGAACCGTACCTACACCAATATCAGGGTCCGGATCGACATAACTCCGCTCCTGACGTACTGCCACCCCGCAACCAGGACCATCGAGATCCCCTCCCTGTCACCCGGGGAGAAGAAGATCGATCAGGCAGTCATTGCCGAATTCAGCAACATCGACTGCCAGTATTCCTATTCGTATGACGTGGTGTCGGATCCTTAACGCGGCAGGTATTCCCTTCGGAAGATACAGGGCACAAAGCCGACAGAAGAAAACAGCGGTTTCGGGAAATACAAAAAACACGCGGGCTTTCCTGGCAGATGCCGGCCCGCTCGCCCGGCAAACGGGTTTACCCACTGATTTTCACAAAATTCTGCTTCAAATCAAGTGTTTTTTATAGCGGAACACCAAAACGTCAATCATCATAAAAGGAAGGTGACTGATATGGATTTTGGAAAATTAGTTGGTGAATCCTTTGGCTATGCAAAGGAAGGTCTTGTTGGAAAATGGGTGAAATGGATCCTGCTCCTGATAGCAACGATCCTCCTGACGCTTCCCCTCATGGGCTACACCCTGCGGATCTACCGCGGTGAAAAACCCGCACCCGAGGTCGAGAACTGGGTGACGCTCTTCATTGACGGTATAAAGTATCTGGTCATCTGCATCATTTACGCGATCCCCTTATTCATCGTCGCGTTCCTGACGCTTGTCCCGGTTATCATGGAAGTTATTGCAGCCGGGGCCGACACGGCAGCGGTCAATCAGATCGTGATAGGAGCTCTTGGCACATTCATGCTGGGCCTGCTCGTCTTCATCATCCTTGCCATCATCATCGGGATCATCTCCTCGATCGGTATCATCCGCTTTGCCCGCACGGGCAGCATGGGAGAGGCCTTCAACTTTGGCGCGATTACGGCAACCATTGGCAAGATCGGGTGGATCAACTATATCATTGCCCTGATCATCATGGGGATCATCATCTGCATCATTGAGCTCATCTGCTCGCTCATCCCCGTTGTCGGGACAATCATTCTCTTCATCGTGCTCCCGTTCATCACCATCTGGGAAGCCCGCTACCTCTGCATGATCTACGAGAGTGCAGAATCTGCATAATCCCTTTTTTCTTTACGCTATTCCGGCAGTTCCGGCCAGGCGGTCGATACGGCAGAAACGATCACGGAATAAACCGGCATCGGATAATCAAAAAAGGATCAGGTAACCCGGGCCAGTATCCCGGTACCGAGATCGTAATAGAGCCCGTGAACTTCCACTCTCTTCTCATCAACGGCTTTCTTCAGGAGCGGATAGGTGTGCAGATGCTCGATCTGCAGCCGCACATTCTCCTGCTCGATCAGTTTGTACCGCTCCTCCTTCCCAAGTACGGTCTCAGGGGGGCTGATCTTTGCATCCACCCGGGTCTTGGCCTCGCGGGCATTGTTGAGCCAGAGCGGGATGTACGAGTCCGTGCTCTCCTTGTCGAGCGCTCGTATCGCCCCACAGTTCGAATGGCCGCAGATGACAATGTCCTGTACTTTCAGGTGCACGACCGCATATTCAAGAACGGTTGCGAAGTTCCAGTCATGGACAGGGACGATGTTGCCGATATTGCGCTGGATGAAGAGTTCGCCGGCCCTTGCCTGAGTGATGTGCCCGGACTGGAGCCGGGAATCAGAACAAGCTATCCAGAGCGTGGTCGGGTGCTGGCTTCCTGCCAGTTCTTTGTAGTAATCAATGTTCGGGGTAAAATCGGTCTCCCGAAACCTCAGGTTCCCTAATAAGAGCTTATCAATCAATGCTACACACCTCTGACAGTGCACATAACCCGGCAACCGGCCGGCAATTACGTATACTGATACTGGAAAGAGGCATGAAAGAACCTTTCGTTATGGATCCGCTGGGGTAACCGGGTGCAGGCGGCCCGGGGAAATAACCAGCCGCAGACACTCCACCGGAAGGCACGTGACATAAGGCTGGAGACCGGAGTCATCACCATCATTTATATGGGGAGAACGATAACGGCTATAGAATATTGGATCGGCAGTTTCCCGCAATAATCTCGATGGGGAAACAACCGGTTCTTCTCTGACAGCAATAAAAAAATCCGGACATATCATGCCAACCATCTCCGCACCTGCTGAAGTGGATGAATATAACGAGGACAAGACGCTTCTCACCCTCTACGCCCTGGCCGGCGAGGAGAGCGGCGGCTTTGTCACGTTCCGGCCCGGTTTTATCGGCAGGATCGGAAAAGCCATCTTCTCGGAAAGCAAGGCAATGCCATCGGCCCGGATCTACGAGGCGGTCGAAGTCCGGGAACTGACGCCGGCCGAGATGGTCCGGGCCGAGAAAGAACTCTGGATCCACTACCATCAGCAGAAAGCCGACCGGGAGCACGACCGGCTCTTTGCGGTCTTTGTCGGAACACGGATCATCGGCGTTGCCCGCTGCGCCAGGCACGAGGACGGCCTGGAGGTGGACGCCGTGTACGTGCTCGACGAGTACCGGCTCAGGGGTTTTGCCCGCTCGGTCATGTCCCTTTTGATCGAGGAGTGCGGCAGGAACGAGACCCTTTTCATGCATTCCAAACTCGAGCTCATGGACTTCTATGGCAGTTTCGGTTTCTATGCGATTCCTGAGGAAGACCTCCCCAAAACAATCCGGGACCGGTTCGGGTTTGCCATGGGCAATCTCAAGGGAATCGATGTCTGCCCCATGCGCCGAAAGCCCGGTTCGCACTCCCAGGCCCAGGCAGAACTCAGCCGGAAAAAAGTCGAGGCATAGCCCCCCGTACCTTTTTTTCTCCCATACAGATCCGGCCCGGTTTTTGTAATTTCAGAAAGAGTCCTGGCTCTGCGGTCCTGCAAAAATTTCTGCGGACACGACAGGAGCGACTATGAATGGGCCTGCATTGTAACCGGGTTTTTTCAGCTGCTGCATCCAATACTAGACAGAACCATGAACATGAACCGGCCGGCGCTGGAAGGCAGGGAAGACTCCCTCCATGCTGCAGAAAAGGAACGCGAATCAGCCCTGTTCATTAACCTTCTTGCAGCAAGTGCTCCCGCCATACCCAAGCTCGCCGCAGCGGTCCTCTCCGGTTCGGTGACTCTCTATGCATCGGCCCTCAAGACCATAAACGAGGCTGTCGGTGTCCTCGTCTCATGGATGATCGCACGGAAGATTGCGCGGGGCGATCCCGGCATCTATGATTACGGGATGGGAAAATACGAGAACATTGCCCGGATCATCACCGGCAGCGTCATGCTCATATCCTTTGTCATCCTGATCTTTGCCGCCTCCTACCGGATCCTTGTTCCGGCACCACTCGGCAGCGGGGGAGTCCAGGCGGGCATTGTCATTGTCATCATCATGGCGGCAGTCGACAGTTTCCTCTCGATTCGCAGTTACCGGATTGCCATGCGGGAAGCCTCCCCCCTTATGGATTCCCAGTGGCGCCTCTTCCGCTTAAAGGCCGTTGCAAATATCGTAGTGCTCGCAACTCTGGTCCTCGCGATACTTTGCGCAGGTCTGCCGTGGGCCGTGTATATCGATCCGGTTGCCTCATTCTTTGTCATAGGGCTCCTTCTCTTCTCCGGCATCCGGCTGATCGTATCATCGCTCCCGGATCTGCTTGACCGGACTCTTGAGGAAGAACTCCAGCTCGTGGTGGTGAAGGAACTGGCAGACCATTTTCACAACTACGAGCAGCTCCACGGGGTGAAATCGAGGCGGAGCGGGGGAAGCGTACATGTTGATATCTTCCTTGAATTCAGAGGGGATCTGCCGATGTGCGAGGTGCAGGAGCTCATCGACTGCATGCAACTCTCCCTGGAATCAAAAATACCAAAAAGCACCGTGAATATCATCACAACAAGCGGCAAATGCAGGGGGGGCAGGCTCTGAATCCGGCCGGTCCTCTGAAGGGAAATGTTCAACAGCGGATCGGAAAAATATACCGGGATGTTTTAAAAAAATTGCCTCATGCGATGAGGTTCATCCCTGCTGGATGACAAACTCGCGCTCTTTCTTCTCCGTGACATCCTCGACCGTCTCCATGGCGCCGGTCAGGTTCCCCGCGGGGTCCCGGACGGGCATGGCGGTTATGTGCAGCCATTTTCCTGCACTGCCCAGACTCTCAAAGAAACCGGTATACTCGTACCTGCCTTCGGCATCGGGGATCCCGGCCTGGATCTCCGGGAAGAATCTGACAATCTTCTCCCGGTTCCCCTCAATGACCAGATCGGCAAGGCAGGGCCTTTCAATCGCGTAAAAGGCTTTCCAGTGGTCGCGGGTCCCTACAATCTCTTCGGACTTGATGCCGGTCATGATCTCAAGGGCCCGGTCCCAGTACACGACTTTCTGGTTGCGATCAAGGTAAAACTGGGGAGCCGCCGGGATATGGAAGATCGTCCTGAGGAGCCGGTCACGCTCTTTTGTCGCACGCTCGGCCTGCCGGCGTTCGGTGATGTCTTCGAGGATAAGAGTTACGCCGGCTACGCCGTTCTCGAGCAGGGCGGGAATAAATTTGCCGGAGAAGAAAACTTCATTTCCATCGCGGACTGCCCGGATCTCTTTTCTTAAGGATGGACCTCCGTGGAGGAGAACCTGAAGGTCACGTTCTTCATCGGGAGAAAGGAGCGGGAACGGGAGCGAGCTTAAGCGGGAGCCCTGGACTTTTATCGGGAGCTGCCGGGCGAACCGGCAGAACGAGTCGCTTGCCTGGACAACCCGCAGGTCATTGTCGAGGACTATGATGAGTTCCTGCGCCTGGTGGATGATGCTTCCAACCGGAACCCTGCGGGAGAGCGAATAGAGTTTCGCATTCCCCACAACCCGGAGTTCGAGCTGGCCCGAGACCGTGAGCACATCGAGGTACTTTGCAACAGAATTCCGGCTCATGGAGACCGCAGCCGAGATCTCCTTGATACTCATGCCCAGGGGGTTCTCCTTCAGAAACCTTAAAATCCGTATTGTCTCTTCTTCACCCGCATTTCCAGCCATTGAGTTGTCACCATGGGGATATTTTGCATTACAAACACACTGCACACGATTATTTGTACTCAATATTGATGCCAATGCTTAATTAGGGGTGTGAAATAATATGTATTGTGCATAGTGTTTGTGCACTAGTGCACAGCGTACCAGTCAATACAGCGTGGGGTAAATCCTGCACAGTCCATGTTGGTATACACACCTCTGAATCGTATCACCATGACCAGGACAACCCCCATACCTTTCTACCGTAGGAAATATACTGCCACACGGATAGTACCTGCTTCGATAACCGGGTAGTTCCGGATTCAGCTTTGTAACAACCCGTTAACACCGGTTGATTCAACCGGATACGGTTTGCTCTGTTTTTAAAAAATCCACGCGGGATTTCCCGGGAGTCGGTATCGCACCATTATTGACAACTCCTCATTAGATCCAACAGGCACTTTTACAATCCGGCTCATCACCACACAAGATGCCCTACCGAAAAATGCGGGTATAGGCGGCATATGATCAGGAATTGAAAGGTAACATTGCGGGAATTACGGCCGGTTCAGCGGGCGGTAATTCCCGGTCCGGAGGATAAAAAGAATGTATTACGGGATACAGAGTTTCAGGGCAAAACTCTGACCGGTCAGGAGGAGCGGGTGATCCCGATCGGAAGCATTCCAGGCAACCGCATAAAGGAGGAGAAGTGCATTCTCCAGGGACACCTCATACCGTTCACGGATTTTTTCTTCAGGAGGAATAGGCTTTGCAAGGAAACCGGCGTCGGCTGCAGAAAATTCCGCAAACTGCTCCGGCTGATCCAAAGACTCGTCGAGCAGGAGGGCCTGTTCTCGGATGATAGCAAACGCGGTCACAAGAGCCGGCGGGGTATCTGCATCTGTACCACCTGCCCCGGCAGCGTCTGCCATATCGACCACATCCCGGTAATCTCCCTGGGCAAACCGAATGAATCCGACAGCAGCAAGATGGGACACAGCAGGGCTTACGTCAGGGAATTTCCCAAAAAGAGCAGCACAATATCCCTTCAGGGGTTCTTCAAGGGTTTTTCCTCCCGCAGCAACACCGGACACCGGAGCTGTGCCAAATCGGTACTTGAGCCGCACGAGCAGGATCGTAAGGCTCACCGCATAGAGCAGTTCAAGAACGATATTGACCGCCATATCCGAAGGTGCGACAAAGAAGATCACTGCATAGATCGGAGTCGAGAGTGCAACGATGTCTTTTCGGGGCCGTATCCATGCAAGATAGGCAAGAACAAAGGAGCTGATGACACAACCGGTGGCAAAATACCGGACATCGAGAGTACTTCCCATGCCGGAGAAGAACAGGGCAAGCAGGGCACCGCCAAAGGAGAAGACGGGTACTGCCAGTTCCAGGTACAGTATCGTCGAGCAGGCCTTTTCCGGGATATTTTGAGCATTCTGATCTGACATCTGTTTCACCATGCACGGATGAAAATACAATTGCGGGATAAGATCGGAAATTCCGGCCCGGGTCCGGGGCCGGAGACATGGGCTGAATGTTCCCCTAGGATTTTTTGATCTTCCTGATCGATACGCAGTTGATCACCGGGTCGCCGGTTACGATATACCTGCGGATCACCTGGCCCAGAACCTCCACGATATCATTGACCCTGATATCTTCATCGGGGCTGGTGAACATCTTGACCGAGATTGCACCGGACCGGTCTGCAACAACAAACTGGGGCCGGTTCAGGAACTGGAAATGAACTTTTTCCACAACTCCCTCAATCCGAACCGGTTTTCCAACCATATTCTCGTTGATCAGCTTGACCCTGACCGTCTTTGCTTCAACTTCGTAGCGGGGGGTGAGATCCGCATATTCGCTGCGGCTCATATAGTTGAGTGCAACAGGTATCACCAGAAGCATGAACAGGCAGGGGATCATCCAGATAAGGTTCGACTGCACGCCCGGACTGAATAGGGAGGCGATGACAAGAACAATGGTGAAGAAGACAAATACCGCAATTGAGACGATTGAGATCTTCACATCAACATTTCCGATCTTCATTAAAATCACTGTTTGGCGTTAATCTACTTCAGTGCTGCGATCGCATCCGGGGAGAAACGGCAAGGCCAGGTACCAGGCCACATGTTAATCCGGCTCCCGGCTTTGAAGGGGTCATAGGAACGATCCGTGGAAAGAATAATGAGAAAAAAAAGGCTCCGGGATTATCCGGATGAGATGAATCCGAACCCCGGGGCTGAAAGATGAGGCGATAATGCACAGGGCTGATAAGGATCAACTCCTGCTATTGCCTGCAGGAACAAACGGATACTACAACCAAGGATGTTCATAAAAAAAATTGGATCGTGGTGAAAAATTACTTGAGTGCTGCAATCTCTTTTCTGAATGCAACCCAGTAAATTACACCAACGAACACCAATCCGCCGACGATGTTACCAATGGTAACCGGTATGAGGTTTGAAGTCCACATGGTAACCCAGTTGAGGCTGGCATTGATCTTCGTTGGGTCAGTGATGAATCCCTGGGTCAGGATACCTGCGGGGATGAAGTACATGTTTGCAACACAGTGTTCGAATCCGCTGGAAACGAAGGCCATGATCGGGAACCAGATGCCGAAGAACTTGCCAACTGCATCATCTGCACAGATACCGAGCAGGATAGCGAGGTTGACGAGCCAGTTGCAGGCAATGCCCTTAAGGAATGCAGACCACATGCCCATCATTCCGACGTAACTGACTTTCGCTCCGGCTATGGCAATCGCCCGTGTACCGAAAGCTGATACTGTCGCTACACCGGCTCCATCGAACGAGACGAACGGACCGTAGGCCATGATGTAGGCAAATACTATCGATCCAATCAGGTTGCCGATATACACGAAAATCCACAGGTTGATGACCTGCATCCAGGTGACCTTGTGGATGAATGCTGCCATGGGGGCGAGCATTGCGTCACCGGTGAAGAGCTCAGCACCCGTAAGAACGGTGATAATAAGCCCGACCGGGAAGACGGCACCAAGGATCAACTGTGCGAAACCGGGGCTTGCTGTACCATACCGCAGTGCCGCGTCAGTTGCCATAATTCCCGTTGAACAGACCGTTGCAAGAGCAGCACCCATTGCGATATAAGCGCCCGACATGAATCCACGGAGGACCATGTTCCAGGCCGGTAAGCCGACTTTGTACTTACCGGCATCTCCTGCCTTCGCGGTAATTGCTACCGGAGGATGAAACACCATTTTTTTACACACCTCTGAATCATTCACCTATACCAGCGACTATTGATACGAATCACGTATAGGCCAATGAAAACTTTTGTACGGAGTTATTAATAATTTTCTAAATGCTCGCCGGCAGAGAGTTATTTCCGCAAACACCGGAAAAAAGCGCATAATGACGACGGGTCAATTGTGGTTTACTTTATATAATTTTTCACAGGTTCAGATTACCATTCCCGTAGATTGAAAATTGTTTAAAGCCTTTCCGGTAACCGAATTCTTTAAATGATGCAGCGGACGCGCATGGTAAAAACACCCCGATCGCCGGGATATCCGAAGGGTCTTCCTCTCCGAAGGATATCGTTATTTTGCACAAAGGAGAGTCATTTCCGGGCCATTCCGTTACCTGACTGAAACAGGATGATGAATTCAAAATGTTCATAATGTGCAAAGAACGAACGGATAGTTAGTATCGGATTTTCAGAGGAATACTGTTCAGATGAATGTTTCTGCAATAACCGGTTCGGTTTTCAAGAATCACGACTGCAAAGGCCACTCGGAATGTCATGACCGACTCCTCTCCGTGCTTGAGGGGATGCCAAAGGATATACCGGTGTATGAGCCCGTCAGGGCAACCCTTGCCCAGCTGGAACGGGTGCATGTTCCTGGATACCTGAAATGGCTTGAACGGCAGTGTACAAAACACGTGGACTTCTGTTCCCTCGACGAATACGTGTACACCGGGGGGTATTTCGAGAACAACGTTCTGGTACCCGGCTATCTTGACTCCAACACGTACATCAACCCCTGTTCGTACGAAGTTGCCACATATGCTGCAGGATCCGCAGTGCGGGCCGTGGAGCATGCCCTCTCCGGGGAGCGGTGCTTTGCCCTGGTCCGGCCCCCGGGACACCATGCCGAAGCCGACAAGGCCATGGGATTCTGTCTCCTGAACAATACCGCTGTTGCTGCCGCGGAAGCCCTGAACGCGGTTGACCGGGTGGCAATCATCGACTGGGACGCCCACCACGGCAATGGCACGCAGAGTATCTTTTATGACGAGGGACGCGTTCTTTACTGTTCGATCCACGAGAGAGAATGTTTCCCCCACACGGGACTCATCGAAGAGACGGGCAGGGGGAAGGGAGAGGGGTGCACAATCAATGCCCCGCTTCCCAGGAACTCAGGGATTGCGGATTTCCAGGAAGTTTTTTCAGAGATCTTTGTCCCGGCGTTGAGGCGATACAGGCCGGGCCTTGTCATCATCTCGGCCGGGCAGGATACCCTTGCAGACGATCCTCTCGGATCCATGAAACTGGATCCCGATGATTTCGGGCTTCTCACCCATTTCGTCCTTGAATCAGCAGACTGCCCGCTCGCCCTTGTCCTTGAAGGGGGGTACGGTCCATCACATGCAGAAGCGATCAGCAGCATATTCGGCGTTCTGTTGGGAAAATCTCCAAAAAAGAGTCTGAAAAAAACACCGGGAAAAGAGACCCTTGAGACGGTCAGCCTGCTGAAAAAACTGCACAGGCTTTCCACATAAGGCAACCGGTCACTACCGGATAGGAACAGCGATCAAACCGTTAAACACAAAAACCGTGGTGAACTAATGGACTCTATGGAGAACAAGACCCGGATCCTGATCATTATCGGAATTATCATTGCCATTGTCCTCTTCATCGTCAACATCTATGCTGCCGGTATCTTCGTCATCATCTTCGCCGTCCTCCTCATGTCCCTCTTCATCATGAAAGACAGCCAGTTCCTCCCGGATGTAGTGGCAGAACTGACGGACGACGCCAAGGGCATTACCATCCGGAATGCGGGAAATTCAGTTGCACGGAATATTCATGTGGCACTCGTGCCGGAAAACATAGAATTCGATCTCGACAGCCTCCAACCGGATGCGTCAATAGTGCATCCGCTGGGAACAATGATCCGGGAAGCAAAAGCGGTCGTCACGTTTTCGAACGAACGAAACGATGCATTCTCCCGCTCCTACCAGCTGACACCGGGTGGGGGTTACGATCCGTTAAAGCCGATGATTCCGCTTTTCCGGCAGAAATAATCCTTTTTCCTCGCACACCCGTGCGGTTCAGACCCAGGACCACCCGGCATTCCGGCGCATGGGCAGGACTTCGGCACCCTCGAGGTTACCGGCTGCCCAGGTATACCGTTCCCGGATCGTGGCTGGAAGCGCGGTCTCGGGAATCGGCTCAAACGAGAACGTGGCGTAAAAAGGAACCAGGTGCCGTACAGCGTACATGTAGAGAATATCATTGTGGCAGGCTTCCACAAGTGCACCCACCGCCAGGCGTGAATATCCCTTGCCACGATAACTTTCAGGAGTGTAGATCCCGTCCACTTCAAATCCGTCGGGATGCTTCCGGCAGCGGGCAAGGGAGACCGGAGTCTTTCCGGTAAAAACCGCAAAGATCCTGTCCAGACCCGGATCGCCTTTGGTCTCATGGTATTCCTTCCAGATCACATCGGCAAGGCCGAATTCGTCCGGCAGGAGTTCCCGGACTCGGACAGATCCTAACCCAGTTACAGGTTTGAGGGGAGAGGATTCGGGATGCACACGCGGTACCGGATCCATCATCACCCCTCCATTCCGTTAATACGGTACCCTTCCGAGGGAACCAGGATCTCGAATCGTGCACCTTTTGTGTAGATGCCGGTCTCGGTGATGGTCATGCCGGTGAGGGAGACGATCTCATGGGAGAGGAAGAGCCCGCGCCCGTAACTATCTTCTCTTCCAAGGAACAGCTCCTCCTTTTCTGAATCCGGAATACCGTTCCCGTCATCCTCAACCATGATCGCACACCCGTTTCCGCGAATATGGTAGGTAATGACTACATTTTTTACCCCGGAGGATTCTTTGAGCGCATTGTGAAGGATATGATAAAAGACCACCGGCAGGTGCGGGTCGGAGAAGACTTCGAGCCGTTCAGTCCAGGCCCGAAGCGAGATCGTTTTGAGATCCAGCTGTCCTGCAGCTTCAAGAACCGCTTTTTGTACAGGGATCCACCCCGGAGGGGTGGTCCCGATATCCCGGAACTCACGGGATATATCAATCTGGTGCTGGAGGCCGTTTGTTGATTCCTTTATTTCGGCAATAAAATTGATAACCGCCGGGTCAGAAAATTTCATTACACCGAGCCGCAGCCGGCCGTACAGAACGGCAAGCACCCGGGACATGTCGTGGCGTAGGATCCCTGAAAGCGCATTAAGGCGGTATCCTGCGTTCTTGAGCGCAGACTCGGTCATTACCTGGTCGGAAATATCCCGGATGGATTCGATAGCACCGATGCAGTTCCCGCGGGCATCCTGGAGGGCCGTTGCAGAGAAACGCAGGTGTGCTCCCCGCCCTCCGTGGAACTGCGGCAGATAGGATTCCGAGACCAGTCGCCGGGACTCCCTGCGGACAGAAGGGTACTTTTTCTGGATATCGCCTTCGTTTTTGAGGATCAGGCCCGCCAGCATGGGGCGCCGTTCAGGATAAAATGCAAGGGAATATTCAAAATTGCCCCGGCCCAGCATGGCAGATTTTTCTTTTCCGGTCATCTCTTCAACAGCCCGGTTCCACGCGATTATGGTTCCATCCTTGTTGACCGCAAAGAGCGGATCTGGCAGGAATTCGATGATGTCCTGGAGCTGCTGTTCGGAACTTGCAAGATTCCATGATAGCAGGGCAACAACACTGCCAACAAGCACGAGGATTGCCATACGCGCAATGGTTTCAATGCCAACCATCACGTTCAGGGGAACGAGCAGGACGACCATGAGGGCATAGAGGACTGCGATGACAAACGCGAATATGAGCCCGCGACGGGGATACCAGTAAGAGGCAAGTATGGCCGGGAAATAGAGCAGATGGGGAAGGACAGATGTGAGACCTGCCATCATTCCCACGAGATTCACCCCAAGCGTGACTGCCGAGAGCGAGAGAAGTACCAGGATACGGCTGCGATACACCGGATTGCTAAACGTAAAGAGATGGAAAAAGTTCATGATGCCGGGGAACCTGCACACCTTTTTTCGCTCTCAACCTGCAAAAAGATTGCCGAGGTAGTCATAGCAGAAGAAAGGCCTATTTCCGGTTCGAGTTTCATCCGCTGCACCACCCATTCCGAAAAACCGATCATATTCTCATGGCATCTGGTTGCCGGCAGCCCTGATGGTCTCTGCAGGGCAGCGGATCTCAAACCGGACCCCTGAACCGGCCAGGCCGGTCTCGCGGACGGAGATGGATGTTATGGCAAGAATTTCGCGGGAGAGAAAGAGGCCAAGGCCGCTCGTCATCCCATACTCGTAACTGAAGATTGCCGCTTTTCTGCCAGCCGGGATTCCGACCCCGTCATCTTCATAGATGATGACCGTGTCCGAGCCCTGGTTTTGAGTACTGAACCGGATGCGGGTAGCATTCTCTCCGTATTTGAGGGTATTCTCTATCAGATTCGAGAACACTTTCCCAATCATGGGATCGGCATAGATCTCCGTTCCCTGCGGGATCTCGTTGATGACGGCGACCCGGCCATGGGAATGGTTTTTTCCGGCGGTATCAACAAGGGAGAAAAGATCCTGCCATTGGGGAGCCTTGACCCCCACGTTCTGGTAATCTTCCGTGAATCGGACCGAATTGAGGGTCTGTGTTGCTATAAGAGCAGCAGCCCGGACGTGCTCCCAGGCTTTTGCCGGATCATTCGTGCTCTGCGAGAGCGCTGTTTCCAGCGATTCGTGCTGGTTATTGAGCTGGTTGATCACGTCATGGCGGGTGATGCTGGCCATGAGATTGAGTTTTTTGTTGGCCTCATCGAGCGCTTTCTCCACCTTACGGCGTTCGATGTTCTCCTGTTCGAGCCGGGCGTTGGATTGTTTGAGATCGGCGATAGCCTGCTCAAGCTGTTCATTGAGTGCATTGAGTCTTTCCCGGGCTTCTTCAAGTTCCACGTTTTTCCTGACCGCGACTTCGTACGTTGAAAGGAGAATGCTTAAGATCCTGACCCTGCCAGCGGGAATGGTGTGGGTCTTGCCAAAGAGGGAGATAGTGAGCGCACGGAAGGGGCCATCCGGATCCGGCTGGTTCATGGTAGTAAGGATACTCCCGATCCTTACCCGGACATATTCCGGATCAAAAGGCTTGATGATGAAATCATCCGCCCCGGCTTCCAAACCCCGTATCACATCCACCGGATCGAAGAGCTGGGTCACGAGGATTACCGGGATCTTTGAGGTTGAGGAATTCTGCTTGATCCGGGAGCAGAGTTCATAGCCATCCATCTCCGGCATCACAATATCCGAAAGGATGAGAGACGGGGGGTCCCGGGCAATCTGGCTGAGTGCCTCGGAACCATTGTCCGACAGCATGACAAGGCAACCGGCATCCTCAAGAATGTGCCGCAGGTACTCTGCCTGGGTCCGGCTGTCTTCGACAATCAGAATCTTCATTTTTTTAGGAATTAGGGTATCCATTCTGCTATCTCCCGTTCGTTACCGGCCAGGGTGCCGGATTTTTTTTATCAGGTCTCTGACAATGGTTTGCAGGTTGTTCTTTTCAAACCCGCTCTTAATCACGTACGCATCGGCCCCGATCGCGATCCCGTGCTGCTCGTCCTCCTTTGAATCAAGCGATGTGACCAGGACAACCGGAATGCCAGAAAGCCGTCTATCGGCTCGGATTTTTTCCGTTAACGTAAATCCGCTCATCCGGGGCATATCGACATCCGAGACCACGAGATCGAACAGCTGCTCCTTGAGCATTCCGAGTGCCTGGATACCGTCCGTTGCAGTCTGGACCTGGTAGCCATCGCGTTCAAGGAGCATCTGGAGGAAGGTTCGCGAGGTGACGGAGTCCTCAACAACAAGAATGCGGGGTGCAGTGAGATTGGCATACGCAACCGGCGGGGTCGTGCCGGTGGTCTTGAGAGCTTCCTGAACCAGGTCCGGAGTGTCAAGTACAAGTGCAACACTCCCGTCTCCCAGGATTGCAGCGCCGGCAATCCGTCTCACGCGACGGAGCTGACTCCCGAGAGGCCGCACCACGATCTCCTGAACCCGGATCACTTCGTCAACTATGCAGGCGACCTTGCCGGCTCCATATGCGATGACCACAAGGGAAGACGGGGTGTCCTTGCCGGGTGGGACCCCCGGGTGAGGGGTTGAGAGAAGTTCGGAGAGATGCACGATACTGATAAGCTCATTGTGGAACGACAGCATGGGGCGATCCCCTTTCTGAACGATTGCATCAGCCCGTATACGAAGGACCTGGCGGACCTGCTGCATGGGAAGCACATACATGCGGTTTCCCAGGCGGACGACAACCCCCCTGAACGTCACGAGCCTCACCGGGACACGCATGATGATACTGGTTCCGCTCCCGATCACGGAAGAGACGGTTACCGATCCCCCGAGACGGGTGACGGAATCCTCAACAATGGCAAGACCAAGTCCCCTGCCGGAGATTTCTGTAACATTCTGGCTCATTGAGAGCCCCGAACGGAAGATCAGCCAGACGGCTTCTTCATCGGTAAGCTGTGTTTCTTCCCGTTCGGTAATCAGCCCGTTTTTCACGGCAGTCTTCCGTATTGCGCTGCCATCGATGCCGGTTCCGTCGTCGCTCACTTCGATACCGACCTTGCCTCCGGAAAGAGGGAAGACCTTGATCTGCACCTGGCCGCGGACGGGCTTGTTCCGGGCCGCCCGGATATCCGGGTACTCGATCCCGTGATCGATGCCATTGTAGACCAGGTGCATGAGCGGATCTTTGAGTGCATCCAGGATACGGCGGTCGACTTCGATCTCTCCCCCGTCGGTGACAAGTTCAACCTGTTTTCCGGTGCTTCGGGAATATTCCCGGACAAGCCCGGGAAAAGACTGGAGTATACTCGATACCGGCAGAAGCACCGCATCGTGGATCAGGTCCGAGATCTCAAGCGTGCTCGCCTCCAGTGCCGAGCGGTCCCGGTCAGTTGCCCGGATATGCGCCAACAGGTCGTGCTGGAGATACGTGACGAACTCGCGATCATAGTCCATGAATTTGATGAGACGTTCGAGCGGGGGGATGAGATCGGGGGGAAGTGTGGATTTCCGGATACTGCTTATTGTCTCCCGGAACAGGTAGAGATCTGAGGAAATAAGCGCCTGGTTCCATCGCCAGACCGTAAAACGGCCCATCATCTCTTCAAGCTCCCGCATCCGGTGCGTGATGAAAAGCCGGGTAGTGAGAAGATCGTCCGATCCAGCGATGAGCCGGTCGAGCTTGTGGGCAGCAATCCGTACGGTCCCGCTCTCAACACCGGTTTTTTCGGAAACAATCCCCATTACCGGGAAACCGAACATTTCCTGGCTGGTATTTTCCGACCGGGCGGGACGGGTGCCAGGAGATTGTGCAGTATCGGGACGCGGGCTCTCACTTTTTTCTCCCGGCTTGCCGATACTACCCGATCGGGGGGACTGATTATCAGGAAAGGGTATGATGGGACTGCCAGAAGGTTCCGTCTCGGGGGCCTCGCTTTTTGAGGACTCTTTGGCGGTTAGTGCACGGAGTGCAGTGACAATCCCTACCGAAGAGAGACCCTGTGGCGTCTTGCCTGCAATGAGGCACTGCACCACCTTGATTGCCTGATGAAAAAGATCGAACGCTTCGGCATCCGGAGTGAATGTCCCTTTTTTCATCCGCGAAAAGACATTTTCCAGATTCTGGCAGACCGATTCGATCTCCTTCTGGCTGACTGCCCGGGCAGCACCCTTGAGGCTGTGGGTTGTCCGGTACGTGCGCTCGATGAGCCCGGGGTCCGCGGACGAGCCGGCATTCTCCATCTCCAGGAGAAGGCTTCCCATCGCGCCGAGATGTTCTTCGGCTTCATCCCGGAATGTGGCAAGAAGCCGTTTCTGGAATTCAGCATCCGGTCCGGTCATGGGAAGGAATGTTACACATGGTACTGGACCGTGAGTTTCTTTAACCGGAGGCCCAGTTCATGCAGGTCTTCCGCAGTCTTTTCAGCCTGGCGGGTAATCTGGAGGTTTTTCTGTGCTGCATCCCGGATCTTTTCCATGGCAACCGAGATCTGGTCCATCCCGGCTGCCTGCTCGTGGATAGACGATGCTATCTCGATGGCCTGGCGGGAGGATTCTGCGGTTGAACGGGTCAGGACTTCGATTGCCTCGCGGGCATCGGTTGTCAGCCGGACCGCATCTGCCACAGAGCTGGTTCCCTTCTCGGTCGATATCACGGTGGAGGAGACGCCCCGCTGGATATCGGTCAGGATAGTACGGATGTTCGCAGTTGCCTGCTTGGACTGCTCGGCAAGGTTATGGATCTCATGGGCAACCACGGCGAAACCTTTTCCGAATTCCCCGGCTTTTGCCGCTTCAATGGATGCATTCACTGCAAGCAGGTTGGATTGCTCCGATATATCTGTGACAGTTGCGATGATCTCCCCGATAGCCTGGCTCTGTTCGGAAAGCTTGATGACGTTCATCCCGATCATGTCCATCTGCCGCTGGATATGATTCATACCGTCCAGAATCTCCTGCACGGACTTCTGGCCATCGATGGATACGTTGAGCGCATTGACCGCTTTCTCGGAGACCTCTTTTGTCTTCTGGTTGATGAGATCGGTCTTGGTCCGGACGCTCTCGACCGTGTCGGACGATTCGTTCACGGTTGTTGCGGTCTGGGAGCTGGCGGTTGACAATTGTGTCGTGATCGTCAGGATCTCGCTTGAAGCCGAGGACAGGACGGAGATGCCCTCGTAGAGTTCCTCATTGATCAGCTTCATCATGCGCTGCAGTTCGATACCGATGGTGTTGAGCGCATCGCGGTACGCGACAAATTCGCCGGCAACCGGGATCTTCTCATCGAACCGGGCGGTCAGGTCGCCCGAGGCATAAAACCGTGCAAGGCGCATTGCTTCGTTCACCGGCTCCGTGATCGTCTCAAGCGTCTTATTGAAACCGGCAATGATCATCCGGTACCCGCCACGGAACGCCGTCTCGTCCCCCCGCACGGACAGGTCGCCCGCCCTGGCGGCATCGGTGAGTTTGATCGTCTCCTTATGGAGATGATCCAGGGAGTCGACCATCATCTTGAGCGCGGGCCGGATCTCGTCCTGTTCGTCCACCGGTTCTGAGAACCTCTCGATGTATTCACCGTTCGCAATCTTCTTGATGCCCCCGACAACATTGGTCTGGAGATCATCGGCGAATTCATCCATGGTCGCGGACATCATCCCAATTTCATCTTTGCGCCGGATATTGAGCCGGGCTGACAGATGGCCGTTCCTGAGCTCCTTGATCATCACGACCACCTGCTGGAGGGGGCCGGATATGGACCGCCCAAAGAGGACGGCAACCGCGATCCCGATCGCCATCGATCCGAAGACGAGGGCAAAGATCGTGTTCCGGATGGTATCGATCGGTGCAGTGAAGTCGGAGAGCTCCGCACGCGAGACTATATACCAGTCGAGCGGCTCGTAATACGTGTACGCGTCAAGAACTTTCGTTCCGTTCACTTCGTGGGGAACCGCTCCTTCCTTGTTCTTGAACATCTCCTTGACATAATCCTTGTCGATCCAGTTCTGTCCTTCGAGGCTCGGATGCACAAGAACGTTTCCGGAACTGTCAATCACGTACATGTACCCGTGCTGACCCACAACGGTTTCCCGGATGCTCTTTTTCACGACATCGAGGGTCTGCCCCTCAGCCGTCCCGACAAAGAGGACGCCTATCACCTTTCCGTGGGGATCCCGGATCGGTTCATACGCGGTGACATAGTCCGTCCCGAACAGGTCGCGGCGCCCGTAATAGGTCTCGCCTTTCTTCACGGCAACTTCATACACATTGTCCGTGAGGGGAGTCCCGATAGCCCGCTTCCCGTTCGTGTCGAGAACATTGGTGGAGATGCGGGTCGCGTACGTATCATTGTAGACCTGGAAGACGGTTGCCGCACCGCCCACAAGCGACTGGATCTTGTCCACGATCTCAAAATTATCATTGACAATGTACTCATTGCCCTTGCTGTCGACAAGGGCCATCCTGCCATTGACAATCTGCGGGGTTCCTTTCCCGTAAAAATTCTGTTTGGCCACGTTGAGATCGCTGTTGACCTTGTTCCGCGTCAGCTTGTACACATCATTGGTCCAGCCTTTCATGTCCTGGACCTGGGTTTCGAGAAGGGTCTGGATTTGCTCGTTGATAACCGTGCTTGAGCTGGAATACGCAACAAGCCCGAGCAGCAGTGTCGGGATGATGGCAAGGAACAGACAGATGACCAGGATCTTGGTTCCCACTTTCAGGTTGGAGAAAAACTCGAACATGTCCTGACTCCTCTAGTGCGGCAGATGTATTCTCTGAATGAATAGACTGACGGCATATCGGATAAACATAATGATTCACATCTCTCTTTGGTGGGGGAGATTACCGGGTGAGCCGGGCAGGGCTGGATTGAGGAAATGAGCAATATCAGGCATCTTCGATAATCATCTTGGGATCCTGGAAGAACTCATCTGCGTCAAGGACCGTAAGGAATCCGTCAGTAACGCCCTTAATATATTTGCAATGAACAGGTCCCGCACCCGGAGTGGGGGATGATATCTTATTCAGTTCAAGAATCCCGATACCGGTGATATGATCTGCGAGGATACCAAACGACAGGTGCCGGTTGGTCATGACAATCACGCGGTTCAGATCGGTGAGGCCCTTTTCAGGAATGGAGAGCAGGGCGCGAAGATCGACAAGAGAGATGATCTCCCCCCGGACAACGCAGATCCCGGAGATATAGTCCGGAGTCCCGGGAACCGGCGTTATCTCCCCGGTAAGGACAACTTCACGGATATAGTTCATCTCAAGGGCATACTCCCGGTACGCCAGCCGGAATTTGAGGACCTCAAGAACCGCATTCCCGGAAGCGCTATCTTCAGGTTCCGCAATCTTTCGTGCCCGCTCCTCAAGGAGCGCTTCCGTTTGAGAAAAAACCTCGACCGGTTCATTTGTATCTGAAAGAGTACGAGTGTTGTTCCCAAGAGCGAGGGGGGTTTTGCTGGAGATAACGAGATCGAGATTTTGAATTATCAACAACCCATCGCTATTCTTCTTTAGCCCGGCTATTTCCGGCTGCCCCATGTCAGAGATATCAGGGAGTTCTGATACCGCAGGGCTTTCAAGTATCCCGTCTGTCGCATCAACCCAGAGGGCAACATCGCCGCTTTTTGTATGGGCAATGATCAGCATGTCGGTAAGGCGGAGTGTGGATCTGTCGAATCCAAACAGGGATCTCATCGATAGGACCGGGATTGTGGTCCCGTGAAGGTTGATCACCCCGGCTTCCCAGGATCTGCCGTTCCCGTTCCGGACCGGTTTGACCATCCGGATAACCCGGGATGTAGCAGCAAGAGGAATAGCACAGCTGATATCCCCTACCGAGAATACAAGAAGCTGCTCCACGAATTCCTCCGATGTTCTTGGATTGGTGCTGATGCAATAAAAAATGTGATGAGATGCAAATGGGCGGGGATGCGGGCAGTATCCCCGGATGGGAAATTACGAAAATAAAAAAGATTAGTGTCCCTTGAGAGGGTTGAACACGTTCAGGTAGATCATGTCGCTGCCGGTGTTGTGCAGCCGCGAGCGCTCGGTTTTTTCCTCTGCATAGGCCATGAGCGGGAGCTCCATGTCGACACCGGGCACATGCCCGAACATCTTTTCAAGCTCGACCTGCTGGGAATGCATGAAGAGGGCGTTGGGGATCTCTGACGGGCAGAGTTCCTGACACTGACCGCAGTTCACGCAGGAGTCCGCAATGTGGGCAAAGCGGATGAGGTGGAACATGAAGTTCGGTGGAACTTCTCCCGGGGTGACATAAGCCGGGTTCTTCGTGGAGCAGTCAATGCAGTAGCAGATCGGGCAGGCCGAGATACAGCTGTAGCACTTGATACAGCGGGAGGTCTCGCTCATGATCTTCTTTAACCGGTCCTTACCTTCTCCGAGTGCTTCGAAGTCGTGCTTGCGCCACTTCTCGCCGAGCTTGAGCATGGCTCCCTCGACTTTTCCGCGGATCTCAAGGCCCTTGGGGTTGGATGCCTCGGTTGAGAGCACACCGGACTTGACAGCGCCGTCGATCAGTTTGGCACCTTTCTCGGAGCAGACCTCAACAAACGTGGCTTTTCCGGCTTTCTCTCCGATGACTCCCCAGTTACCGCAGGCAAGGTCTGCCTGGCGGGGGACTTTCATCTTGCAGCGGCGGCAGTTGCTGCGCCGGCCATAACCGTGTTCTTCGAGTTCATCCACAGAGATGCCCTTGTGGCCACCCTCGAACTCGATGATGAACTGGCCCTTGTCGATCTCTTCCTTGTGGACCATATCCGGGTCAACGCCATACTTGTCGGCAATCATCTTGCGGGCAAGGACCGGGCTGACCGATCCACCGCAGTTGACACCGATCATGATGATGTTGTCGAGGTTGATCTGCTTCCTCTTGGCCAGTTCGTAGAAGGCCATGGCATCGCAGCCCTTGACGGTGACACCGAGTTTCATGTCGGAAGCGCCATCGAAATACTTCTTGATGAGCTTGGGCAGGAGCAGGGTACCGCAGTGGAGCGATCCGGCCGTGTTGGCAAGTTCTGCCGAGCTCTTCACAAGAGTCGGTTTTGCATCATAGAGATCCTTACCCTTGGAGATGACGAGAACTGCATCAACAACCTTGGCATCGAGCGCGTGTTTCCAGAGCGCGGTGACAGCACCACCGAGCTCTGCCTTCTTCTTGATGTCCGCATCATTGGTCCATGCATACAGCATGTCGCCTTTCTTTGCCATGTTACTGCACCTCCGTCTTCTCGAGTTTCACCGTGGCAGCTGCAAACGTGAGCGGGAACGAGACAACGCCCGGCTTGATTGCAGTGGTCACGTCAGCTACAAGGTCTGCAGAGCCGGCTTTTGCGGATACTTTGACCTTTGTGCCTGCATTGATGCCGAGTTTCTTGGCATCTTCCTTGTTGATGACAATTTTTGCTTCCGGCCATTCCCGGACAATGGACGGGGTATTCAGGGAGAGGGTCCCCATGGGCCACTGGGGAGCAACCGCGAACGGGAATTCTGTGCTGACTGCTTCGGGGGCCTTGAATGCAAAGGTTGCAAATGCTGCCTTGCCATCGGAGGTTCCGAACTTGTCGGCAAAGAGGATGGCGGTTCCGAATTTTCCACCGGCTGCGGGCCACTGGACTGCCTCGGGTTTCTCGAGGGCGGCGTAGGTGATGCCGGCATAGTGGGGAACATGTTTTGCGATGTCAGTAAAGACTTCTTCTGCACTCTTGAATGCATAGTCCTTCTCGGCACCGAGTGCTTTTGCCACATCGCAGATGATCTGCCAGTCCGCCTTTGCGGATCCTGCGGGCTCGACAGCCTTTCTGACGCGCTGGACGCGGCGTTCGCTGTTCGTAACAGTCCCGTCGCGCTCTGCAAAAGCTGCAGACGGCAGGACAACATGGGCCTTTGCCGCAGTCTCGGTCATGAACATGTCCTGGACAACGAGGAAACCGAGTTTGCCGAGGGCTTCGACTGCTTTTGCGCCACCGGCTGCAACATTCTCGCCCATGACGTACATGGTCTTGATCTTGCCCGCGTTGATCGCATCGATCATCTGGGGGAGGTTCTGGCCGTTTGCACCGGGAACGCAGCCCATGTCCATGGCGCCCTGGCCATTGCTCTTGCCGCGGAGGAGGTTGACACCTGCGCCAGCCTTGCCGACATTGCCGGTGAGGATCTGGATGTCAATACATGCCTTGGCAAGTTCACCGTCTGATGCTCCTGCCGAAGTGATGACACAGGCAGGTGCTGCAGCGTAAATCTCGGCAGCCTTTGCAACAGTCTCGGCTGCGACACCGCAGATCTTGGCAACCTGGTCGGGACTGCACGGCGCGACGGCACCCTTGACTTTTTCGAAGTCCTTGGTCTTCTTTGCAATGAAGTCCTTGTTCTCCTTACCGGCGCTGATGATGGCGTTCATGAGTCCCATCAGGAAGGCAACTTCGGTACCCGGGTTGCAGGCAACGTGAAGGTCGGCGATGCGGGCAGTTGCCGTTGTGCGGGCGTCAAGAACAATGACTTTTGCCCCGTTCTTCCGGGCAAGGATGATCTGTCGTCCGGCGAGTGGATTCTCATCGAGCGGGTTCGAACCCACGACAAGGATAGCCTTGGCCTGGCTGATGTCAGCAACAGAGTTGGTCATTGCACCGGTCCCGAATGCAGATGCGATGCTCCTGACAACCTCACCATTGCAGCGGCGGCCGCAGTAGTCGATGTTGGCAGTCTTGATGACATTGGCTGCAAGGTTCTTGAAGACGTAGTTGTCCTCATTGCAGGCGCGGCCGGATGCGACAAAGGCGATCTCGTCAGCCTTGGCGCCTTTCAGGTGGCCTGCAATCTCCTTGTATGCATCTTCCCAGCTGGCTTCGGCGAACTTGCCGTCTTTTTTTATGAGCGGGGTGGTAATCCGGGCCGGGCTGTTGACAAATTCGAACGATTTGTTGCCGCGTATACAGACCTTGCCCTCGTTGACCGGGTTGCGGTGCCAGGGTGATATCCCGGCAACCTTGCCATCCTTGACGACCAGGTTGATACCGCAACCATTGCCACAGTAGGGGCAGGTGCTTGGTACGTATGTGAAGTCCATGTTCTAACCTCGAACAAAAGAAGTTGGAAAATGGGGATTATTAAAGACGGAGGGTTTATTCCGAGAAAATGATGATTATCGGTGGGTATTTATAGGGGGATTTATAAAGGAATTTTCTGAAAACGTCAAAACGCGCAGCACTAGTGCACAGCACTTGATCCTGCAATGAGGACAAAACCATGCGACCACTCCGGATTCCCCCCATGATAACCGATCTCATCATAACGGCGGTATCTGCCTTTGACGGGGCAGAGTTCACAAAGCTGGCACAATGCCCGTTCTGCGGGGGAGCAATTCAAGGTTATGACACACGGAAGAAAAAATTCGCGGTTCTTACTGAAACCGCAGGCGAACGTACCATTACCGTATATGTCAGGCGCTTTACCTGCCGTTCATGCAAAAAACTCTGCTATGCCGATGAGCCGTTTTACCCGGATACCCGGATCGGTTCGATCATCATCGATCTTCATACCACTCTCTCAACCCTGATGCCACCCAGCCGGGCTGCCCGGGTCATCGATGTCATGGGAATCAGGGTCGACCGCACAACCTGGAGGAATTACCGCAACCTCAAAGTACCAGACATTCCCACTGCGGAGGTTTTCGGGATGCGGCTCCCACGTTCAATCCTCACGATCTCCACCATCGCTGCCAGGATTCCGGAGGGGAGCGGCATCGAAGGGGCAGAAGCGCTCGCTGCCTGTGGTTTCCCATCCACATACCGGGCAGCGCCGCATTCGTTGTTCCCTCCGAAGAAAAGGGATGACCGGGATGACGAGACAAAAAAAGAAGAACGGCAGACCGATCATCCATAACACAATAGTCAGTACGAGCGATCCCGCAAACAATACCAGACTCAGCTTCCACGAATCCATTACCGCCCCGGTCAGCAATCGGTTTTTTCCCTGCACGCCAGTTCCCGCACTGCAAAAGCGGGCAGGGCATCCGCTTCAGGCCCGAGTTCCCTCATGAGCTCGATGCCGTCGAGTTCCCGGACAAAAAGAGCAGCCCCGATACCTGCAACCACAATCTGCCCTGCCCCGGATTCGGCGGCAATCCTGCGCACCTGGTTGCAGATCATCGTTTTCTGGGCCAACCAGAATTCCGCTGCTATCTGCTCCGCGCCGGCCACCTCGATCTCATCAAGATCTGCACAGACTACCCGGGCGAGGCGCCTCAGGGAGGCATTCCGTGTCTTTTCCTTCCGATCCGGAGTGTCGCAGGTATATAGTAAAGGATCGATGTGATCGAGCACAAGATGGGCATCGGCGCTGGTTGCAAAATACTCTGTGCTGATAGGAGTCCGGATACCGTTGAGATCAACGGATTGAATCAGGGTTGCCACATTTGTCCGGAGCATGCCGGTATAAAGCAGGTAACCGGACTGCAGTCGTTTCAGATCGGTGAGACCCAGCAGGCGGTCGAACCGGTTAAGGGGAATGATATCCGCAGTCGTACTGCCGACATCAAGAAGAACCGCATCCGGATGTTTTGTCCGGATATAATCCGCAGACGCCAGCCAGTTGGCAGCTGCCAGCTGCGGGACGCCCCCGACATGGAAGCGGGCATCGGTGCCATAAAAACGGGCTTTGGGAAATGCCGCATGGACAGCACTGACAATGAACGAGATTCCCTGCAGCTTATTTTCGAAACAATCGGCAAGTTCCCCGCTCATCACCACCGCAGCCGGATCATCTTCACCCTTCACGTATTGCTTCAGAAGGCGGGTGATGGGAGCATTCTCCCAGAGCGGGCAGTAATGTAGGTGAACGCCGCGGTCATCAACAACCTTGAGGTTCGCCCCGCCAACATCGATCCCGATCATATCCGGGTGACCTTCCCGTCGGTGTCGAACCGGGCGTGGCCTTCAAGATGGACTGCAGCCGGGCCTTCCCCTTTGGATGCCGCCACGAGCAGGTCGGCAATCTCCTCTTTCATGCAGGCTACGATCCCGACAAGGCTCGTTGTGATCCGGGGGTTGACATCCACCACATACACCTTGTCCGCAACAACCATGTCGACACCACAGTATCCCTGGCAGCCGAGAACTTCGCAAACTTTCCGCGCCGTATCAATGATCTCCGTCTCGCGCGGATGATGGATAGGGGTTTCCCCGCCAAGATAGCGGATAGATCCATCCGCACCCGTTTCTATATGCTGCCGGTTCACGGCAAGCACGACCGGGGGATTTCCCCGGAAGTAGAGGCAGGCATCCCCGATTACCCGGTTCGGGATGAGGCTGACCGAGATGTGCTCTCCATCGATAAACCGTTCGGCAAACTCCCCTTCACCGGGATCGCCCGGGGAGATACGGACTCCCTGCGAGCCGCATCCTTTTACGGGTTTTATCACCCGTTTGCCGGACCCCGGCTCCCCAGGAACGGGAGTGCCGTGCTGGCCTAGAACCTTCTGGGTCTTGACTTTGTTGGCACAGAGCGCGATCGTCATGAACCCGCAGCCGAGATTGTGGGTGTGCTGTTCAAGACGCATGGTGAACTGCGACAGGAGCTTATCGGGTGCGATCACAAGACCCATATCGCAGGCAGGTGCAAGCCGCTCGATCTCTTTGGCAAAATCGCCATGGCCCGGCAGGACCACCTCGTACCCTGAACGCTCAAAACTCGATATCAGCACACGCAGCATAGCATTGCCCTCGTGGGCAAGTGCCGGGTCGTTTGCGGAGGTATATTCGGCAAGCAGGACTTTCATCCCACTATGTTATGCTCTTCCGGAAAATTACCCTATCCGATCGGTGACCTTTTTGGCAAAGGGCATCAATAGAGGAAACACATGAGACCTTCGATCCTGCTGACCAATGATGACGGCGTGAGTTCCACAGGGCTCTGGGCCGCGTACGACGCGCTCAGGCCTATTGCCGATGTGACCGTGGTCGCCCCCGCAACCCAGCAGAGCGCGGTCGGCCGGTCGATCTCGATCTTCGAGCCCCTGCGGACAAACCAGATCCTTATCAATGGAGAGCGGGCCTGGTCCGTTGCCGGAAAACCCACGGATTCGGTGATCATCGGCCTTTACGCGCTGAAACTCAACCCGACCCTCATTGTAAGCGGCATCAATATCGGGGAGAACCTCTCGTTTGAGTCCATCATGACCTCCGGTACGGTCGGGGCAGCACTCGAAGGATCAAACCAGGGAGTCAAGGGCATTGCGTTCTCTCTCCAGGTGGAGGATCAGGGAGACAAGTTCGATGATCCCAGGACGCATGGCCAGGGGTTCGATGCTGCAAAGAAGGTTGTCCGCGACGTTGTCTCTCGCGTGCTTGAACGGGGATTCTGTCCAAACGCGGATGTCATCAATGTCAATATCCCCTCGGAGGTCAAAGGCGGATATGAAGTAACAAGGCTTGCCCATAAACTGTTCCATACCGGGGTTGAGAAACGGCTCGATCCCCGCGGCCGGCCGTACTTCTGGATCAACGGGCCGCTCATCGACGATGCTGAAGAGGGCACCGATGTCCACGCGATCCGGAAAGGCAATGTCTCCATCTCCCCCATTACCCTTGACTGTACAGCCCATGCCGCCCACGAGGATATGAAGAAACTGTTTTTATAATTTTTACCGGAACAATCCCGCGCTCATATCACCAGTTTTAATTATGCGGGCATTGATTAGTATCACTTTGATGGACGAAAAAGCGCAAAAACTTGCTTCCGCCAAACAGGAAGCAGGACATAAGGCAGCCGATATGGTGGAGGACGGCAGTGTTGTGGGTCTTGGCACCGGCTCGACCGTCTATTATATGATAGAGCGGCTGGGAGTCAGGGTCCGGGAAGGCCTCCGGGTCCAGGGCATACCCACATCGTACCAGACGGCAATGCGGGCACGCGAATATGGCATCCCGCTGACAACTCTCGATGATCACCCGGTGATCGAGATTGCCATCGATGGGGCAGATGAAGTGGATCCGAAATTTCATTTGATCAAAGGCCGGGGAGCCGCTCATACCCGGGAGAAATGCGTTGCGGCAGCTGCACTCGAATTCGTGGTGGTGGTTGACGAACAGAAGGTCGTAAACCGCCTCGCAGCCCCGGTTCCTGTGGAAGTTCTTCCTTTTGCAGCCCGGTCAGTCATGAACCAGCTCAGGGCGCTCGGCTGTGTCCCGGTTATCCGTGAAGCGGTCAAGAAAGACGGCCCGGTCATATCCGATAACGGGAATTTTGTTATCGACTGCAAATTCATGGAGATTGGCGATCCGCGGGCACTGGAGATGGCAATAGCAGATATCCCCGGGGTTGTAGAGAGCGGGCTCTTCTGTAATTTTATGGATAAGACAACCGTGATTGTCGGAAGCGAAAAAAAGTGCAGGGTACTTACATCACCTGATGTAATCCCGTAATTTCTGAACAAGGGCGAGCTGGTTGGTCGCCTCTTTCTTCTTCTCTTTCTCGATGCTGTCCATGATCTCATGGATCGGTTTTGCAAGTTCGTAGATCTTGACCGGGCGTCCTTTGCTCTCGGCCTTGCTCTCCCTACTTGTAATCCAGTTCTGCTCGATTAAGTAGCGCATAGCGATGCTGACCTCAGGCTGGCGGAGATCGGTGCCGCGTTCGATGGCGCGTGAGGTAGCTTCCGGCGTGTTTGCCAGGAACACCAGCACTTTTGCGACATTCCGTTTTGTCCCGATCTCAATGAGAAGGTTGGCAAATTCTTCCTCCTTCTCGGTAAAGTACATTACGTTCTCAGTTCTCATGCATCACATCCAGTAAATTTTCTCTGAATCTTACACTTACATTTATTGAGACTATGATATATAGGCACTCTTATTGTCAAGCAATACCCATATATTTTAAATACAATATTAAATCCCATATCAGGGGCCGACAGCACATGCACTCTGCCATGCAGAGTCAGCCGGGAAAAATCAGAGAAGTCCGAGACTTCTGAGATCGGAGAGGATCTTGACTACGGCTTTCTTTGCATCTTCAGGTTCCTTGCCACCGGTAATGATGAGTTTTCCCGATCCAAAGAGGAGCACGACGACTTTTGGCACATCGAGCCGGTAAACAAGACCGGGGAACTGCTCGGGCTCGTACTCAATCCGGTCCAGATTGAAACCAACGGCAATCTTGTTGAGATTTATCGCCGTTGCAAGATCTGCCGAAGTCACGATATTCTGGATCTTGTAATCCAGTTTCTTGGGGATATCGATTCCCTGCTTGCGCAGAAGCCCGCCAAGGATGTTGAGTCCCTTGCTCAGGCTGTCAATGCTCTTGGCACCAGTCAGTACAACTTTGCCGGAACCAAAAACAAGGGCTGCGATCTTGGGATCCTGCATCCGGAGAACGACACCGGGAAACCGCTTCTTATTATATTCAGCACCCTCGATCTGGGATGCGAGTGCGGGTAGATCCAGATAATCAGTCACCTTTGCTGAGGCAACGATATTTTCGATCTTAAGGGAGTCTTCTGGCCTGACCTTCATATTCGTTATCACCTGAGGTTTGAGTTGTTTTCGGGCGTTTTTGAAGCCGGGCGGAAAAAGATCCCGCTCTGTTCTCCCAAACATCCCTTTATTTAGTATATAAGGAAAGGGAGGGGGCCATATAAAAAAGCATCGTTTAAAACCGGTGCCGGATTGGAGTGCCACAGAACCGTCCGGTTCGTTATTCCATCCTCATAATTGGTGGGCGATTCTGCACAGGAAAAGAATACCTTTTTTTGGGTTTCTGCCATAGGGGGATCCCGGTGGTTTCAGTCCCACCAGGTCCCAAATCGGCCGGTTTTTATTATCAGGTCTTAAACCCGGATATGCCGAAAGTAAAACGGAGAATATACAAACCAGGCATACCGGGGAATTTCGTCTTGAAAAAGAGATTGGAACCGGATAAGATCCGGTTGACCCCTCACCTGAGAATTACAGATTTTACCGAATTAATATCAACAATTACTATATCGTAAAATGGGGAGGGGATGAATATTGATTCCAGTACTGATCACTCATCCAGGGTCGAGACATCCCCCGGATCCATGCCCATCTCCTTTGCCTTGAGAACCCGTCGGACGATTTTCCCGCTCCGCGTCTTTGGAAGGGTCTCGACAAATTCGATCTCCGAAGGCATGGCAATGGGGCCAAGGGTGATGCGCACGTGGTAAGTGAGCTCGTTTTTCAGACGGTCACTGGGCGCATGGCCGAGCCGGAGCATGACGAACGCCTTGATGATATTTCCCTTGAGGGGATCCGGCTTGCCGATAACAGCTGCTTCTGCTACCGCCTTATGGGATACAAGTGCGCTTTCGACTTCCGCAGTACCGATATTGTGACCGGCAACAACGATCAGGTCATCGGAACGTCCAATCACCATGATATTCCCGTCTGTTGCTTTTATCGCCAGGTCCCCCACGGTGTAACAGTTGGGGATTGTCTCCCAGTATTTGCGGTACCGGGCATCGTCGTTATAGACGGCCCGCATCATGGACGGCCAGGGCTCCTTTATCACTAAAAGACCGCTTTTGCCGGGCTCGACACTCTTCCCGTCCTTGTCCACGACATCGGCAACAACGCCGGGTATAGACTTTCCGGCAAAACCCGGACGCATCGGCTCCCCGAGAACGGTTGTGATCATGTGCATGCCCGTCTCGGTCTGCCACCAGGTGTCAACGATAGGGCATTTGCTCCGGCCGATCACGTGATAGAACCATTCGAAGGCTTCGGGATTGAGCGGCTCTCCGACCGATCCGAGGATCCGGAGAGTGCTGAGATTGTATTTGTCCGGCCATTCGCGACCGAGTTTCATGAACATCCGGATTGCAGTCGGCGCTGTATAGAGGATGCTGACCCCGTATTCCTCGACCATCTTCCACCAGATGCCAGGATCCGGATAATCCGGCGTGTTCTCAGAGATGAGGATCGTTCCGCCAACAAGCAGGGGGCCGTAGACTACATACGAGTGACCGGTGATCCAGCCGGGGTCGGCCGTGCACCAGTACACATCGCTCTCTTTTAGGTCAAAGATGTATTTGGTTGTATAATAGACCCCGACCATATACCCGCCGCAGGTGTGAACGATACCTTTCGGGGCACCGGTGGTTCCGCTCGTGTACAGGATGAACATCGGATCTTCGGAGTCCATCACTTCTGCCGGACACTCGGGTGATGCTTCCTTGACAACCTCATAGAAATCAAGTTCCATCTCGCTGTGGATCTCAACCGGCCTGCCAAGCTCCCTGCGCAGGACGATAAGATGTTCGACCGTAGGTGCATGGATGATCGCTTCTTCAATCACATGTTTGAGCGGGATGGATTTGCCCCGGCGAACGGCCATATCGGCGGTAATTACCACCTTGGCACCGGCACCCACGATCCGCTGGTTGAGTGCGGCCGCCCCGTACCCCCCGAATACAACACTGTGGACGGCCCCGATTCTGGCGCAGGCAAGCATGGCGATGACCTGTTCGGGAATCATCGGCATATAGATGCAGACCCGGTCGCCTTTCGTAACCCCCAGATTTTTGAGGCCATTGGCAAACCGGTTTACTTCGCGGAGGAGCTGCCGGTAGGTATAAACCCGCTCTTCATCGTCGGTCTCACCCTTCCAGATAAGAGCGACTTTGTTCCGGTTTTTCCCAACAACGTGGCGGTCAAGACAATTGTAGGTTATATTGGTCTTGCCATTGAGGAACCATTTTGCATAAGGATAGTTCCATTCCCGAACTTGATCCCATTCGGTGAACCAGTGGAGTTTTTTTGCGATCTTTGCCCAGAACGCCTCGGGGTCTTTAAGAAACTCATTATAGGCCCAGCTGTAATCCCCCATCCAGCTGTTCGTGCGGTAGGAGGGATCAGGCGTATAGTACTTGATTTCGTGTTTCAAATCCGCGCTCTCTTGCATAGAGTGCTCCTAATCTACATTATCAATAATGATAATTTAACTTAATCTTTTAGTCTGAATGTCCAAAATCGCCCGTTTCGGTCACCGTTTGATGCCGAAGCAGAATTCGACAATTGCAGAATGTTTAAATTGTGTCATACCAAATTTTTTAAAAAAACCTGAGTGCGGGCATGAGTCTTGTTCGGTCGAACCCTTCTGCACGCATTCACCAACAAAATTAATACATCTTCCCAAAAAGGGAACCAGATCAGACAGAATCGAGGTGAATCCGTGACCCAGAAAATGTTGAGTGAAGCAGAAGGATATGATATTCTCAGGAAATACGATCTTCCGGTACCCGAGTACCAGATAGTAAAGAGCGGGGAAGATGCAGCACATGCCGCCGAACGTATGGGCTGCCCGGTAGTTATGAAGATCATCTCGCCCCAGATCGTCCACAAGAGCGATGCCGGCGGTGTGATTGTCGGTATCGGGAGCAGGAAAGCCGCCCTTGGTGCGTTCACCAAGATCATTGACGGCGCGAAAGCCTACAACCCCGATGCCCATGTCGAAGGCGTCATTGTCGAGCAGCAGGCCGAGCCTGGCCTCGAACTGATCATCGGGGGACGGACAGATCCAGCCTTTGGCAAGGTCATCACCTTTGGCATGGGCGGGACCATGGTCGAGCTCATGAAAGACGTGACGCTCCGGATCCTGCCCATCACCGAAGAAGAGATCCGTCAGATGATCAAGGAGATCAACGCGTATCCCCTGATTGCCGGTTACCGCGGCGCCAAGCCCCGCGATGAAGAAGAACTGGTCCGGATCATCTCAAACGTTGCCCGCTTTTTCGAAGAGAACGAGCAGGTCGTGGAATTTGATATCAACCCGATCCGGCTCTACGAGAGCGGGGCCTGTGCTGTCGATGCACGTGTCATTGTGAACGATGACATAAAGGTTATTGAAAAGATCGCACGGGTACCGGTTCCGATGGAATACTTCAACCCCCGCTCGATTGCCGTTGTCGGTGCATCACAGGATTCATCGAAGATGGGGTATGCCGTCATGCACAACCTGCTCCACTTCCCCGGCCAGCTCTACCCGGTCAACAACAAGAGAAGCGAGATTCAGGGTCTTAAGGCATACCCGTCCATCACCGCTATACCGGCACCGGTTGATCTCGCTGTTATCACGGTTCCCGCAATCCATGTTCCGGCCGTCATCGCAGAATGTGGGGCAAAAGGTGTTCCCATGGCCGTCATCATCACCGCCGGTTTCAAGGAGATGGGCGAGGGCGGAAAAGCGCTGGAAGACCGGGTTCTTGAGATCGCAAAGAGGAACGGGACCCGCATCATCGGACCTAACTGTCTTGGGGTCATCATCCCCCCGCGGGGGATCGACACAACCTACGTCCACCAGTCACCCAAGCCCGGCAACATCGCGTTCATCTCCCAGAGTGGCGCCATCATCAACACCGTTGTTGACTGGAGTCTGGCGAAAAACATCGGGTTCTCGAACGTCATTTCGGTGGGCAACCAGTCCGATCTTGATTTCCTTGATTACATCCGGTACGTTGGCAAGGACGAGAAGACCAAAGCCATCATCCTCTACATCGAACAGATTACCGATGGCAAGGGTTTCATGGAAGTTGTCTCGGAAGTGGCCAAGATCAAACCGGTCATTGCAATCAAGGCGGGTTCCTCCCGCAGGGGCCAGGCTGCCGCATCTTCGCACACGGGTTCACTCTCCGGATCCTATGATGTGTATATGGAAGCCTTCCGGAAATCCGGTGTCATTGCAGTTCACACCCTGACCGGTGCGTTCCTCGCCGCCCAGATGCTCGCCCACCCGAAACGGTATCCGAAAGGCAAGCGGGCCGTCATCATAACAAACGCCGGCGGGTACGCTGTGCTCTCCTCTGACTATGCAGAGCGGTACGGTGTCGAGATCGTTGACCTGCCAAAAGAGGTCATCGATGAGATGAACGAGTTCCTCCCCGAATTCTGGAACAAGGGCAACCCGATCGACCTGCTCGGCGATGCAAGCGAGAAACGGTTCGAGAAGACGTTCTCAGTTCTCGCCAAGCACGAGGATCTCTGGGATATCGCGTTCATCATCACGTTCCCGAACCTGGTCCTCACGTCAGAACAGATCGCAAAACAGATCCTCAAGTTCTCGGGTATGACCCAGAACCGTCTCGTTGCTACCCTGCTCGGAGGAGACTCGATGAACACGGGCCGGGAGATGTTAAAAGAGCACGACATCCCCAGTTTCGAAGAACTGGACTACACCTACCGTGTCGTAGGACGTGTGCTCTGGCAGAAGTTCCGGGTAAAAGCGCCGGGACTGTTATAAAATCCCTGACACATAATTTTCTTTTTTACCCACACACAGGCCAATGCTGAGAACCAGTACGCGCCATTGAATGTCACGGATAGTCATTTCTTAACGCAAGTACCGTTATTAGTCCGGATCTGCCGGATCGAATGACATCTTCCGGGAAAATTTCAGAACCCATCCGGCCCCGCGTGCATGGGGGGTCCCGTGCCAACCCCCCCTCCGTTTATTTTTTAAAACCCGGATCGTACCGATACAATCAGCTGTTCTTCTCCTTGTCGGGATCCTCAAGGCACATTGGAAGATATTTATCCAGATGGGGAATCACGTCCGGGTTGAGTTCATAATGGTTATTCCTGCCGACTTTCGTATTCGTAATGATCCCATCATCAGACAACCGGCGTATATGCCAGCTCACCCCGGGACCGGAAATGCCCATTGCAGTCTCAAGTTCTACCCGGGTCTGACATGGTTTCTCCTTAACGCTCTGCAGGAGAGTCCTGGTCGGTTTATTGCGAAGATATTTCAGGATTTTCTGCTCCATCACCGGATAAGAGCCCGAGTTCTCGTAATACCTGGCATTCCTTGTGGTTTCGAGCGCGGTGATCTTATTGGTGAGTTTCAGGACTGCGAGATGATACCGGAGGGTATTTATTGAAACTCCGGTCTCCCGGGAGATCTCTGAGAAGTCTGTACCGGGACTCTCCCGGATATAATGGAAGATTACGCTTCTCGAAGAATTTTCAAGAACATTCTTCCGTGCAATTTTTCTATATCCCAGATAGGAAAAGAGTTTCAGGAGAAAAAAGATCTCGACGGGGTATACAAGAAACGGGGAGAGGAAGAGTGCCAGGTAAATCGCCAGTACCCGGGGCGGGTGCTCCCAGAGAGGGACGCGGGCAAGTTCCTGGGACGGCCCGTGCACCATATCGGGAGTTGCAGGCCTCACAACGTATCCGCCGGTATCTGCTGAAACGGGAAGTATCGCGGCGCACCCGAAGAGGAGAAAAATTACAGCAACGAATAAAACCCGTTTACTCATTACTGCAATTTTCACCATTTTGAGATGATGAGGTTTCTGTTTTTGATCAGAATGATTCGAATGTGTAAGCCTGGGAACCTGTAACCTGGGATCCATAGACCCTGTTCCACCAGGTGCCCTGGGGAAGCCCGGATGATTTTGAAACACTGAGGTAAATCCTGCCATCGGTCCAGCCATCGGCGCTGTCGTAATAGGGGCCAAGGGTTATATCCGGTGCAACAAGGGTGAGCGAGATCGAATCTGTCGTATCCCCCCAGTTGAGATCGGATATGATCGATGTTGTTCCGGAATATACGTACCGTGAATACGAATGTAATTGTCCCTGGCTGATAGAGCTGGATACCAGCGACGATATCCTGGCCAGCTGGTCCCCTTTTGCGATATCATCCGCAGTGGATACAACGTACCCCTCTTTCTCTTCAACAATCTGTGCCGATACTGCCGGTGCGAAAAGTGCTGCACCGATCATGATCAATAATACTACAATCCAGTGATCCTTCATGGTATCACGGGAGAGCGTCCGATAAGGGCCTTAATACCTTTTCTCACCGAGTACCTTACGCTTTTTTTTAATCGGGAAGGTACCGGGTGAGAGAACGTTTAAAGAGTGATGTGAAACCCGGAGATGCAGATACCTTGACCGTGTCTGCACGGCCGGGAAATGCATGGTATCACATCCAGGGATCATTTCCCGGCTTGTTCGTGATTTTTGGTTATTTTCCTGTGCAGCATTCTGCCGGTTTTTCCCGGCACTTGAAATAAAAAAGATAATACATGGATACCGGCAATCAGTTCCTATGACTCTTTCAAAAGCACAGGAAGCAGAAGTAATCGCAACCATGCAGGCATATGTCTCGGCATACCAGAAGAGGGACATACGGGCATTATCAGCGGTATTCTCCCACGACATCAGCGGGTTTGGCAGCGGACCCGACGAAGTGATTGCAGATCACAAGGACTTCATCCAGCACATGAAACGCGACATGAGCCAGGCAACCATCCTTGCCGCAGATTTTACTGATCGGAAGATTTTCGGCGATGGCAGGATCGCGTGGGTAACGTCGAAGAGTTCGATGACGTTCACAACCGACGGGACAACGAAGCAGACCATTTATGGCAGGTCGACGATGGTGCTCCAGGACAAAGGGAGCGGCTGGAAAATTGAGCAGCTGCACTTCTCCCTGCCCTATGGCGGACAGGCTGTCGGCCAGTCGTTCCCCGGCGAATAATCCTTTTTTCACGGTAAAGCCCGATGCCCGGTATCCGGGTATCGGGACTAAACAGAGTTCTTAATCGTCTGACGGACGATCCTTTCCTCTCACTTTCTCCTGCAGAAGCGAACAGACAATACCTGTCACCGTGAATGCCACGAATATGCCCATGATTATTCGGAATGAGATGAGGAAATCCGGCGTTTTCACATCGGTAAGAACGACTTTTCCCAGGATAATTGAGAAGACCATCATCGGGACCGCGATCGAGAACTGGTTCCCAAAGCGCCGGAATGTCGCTATCGTGCCCGCAGCCATGCCGTGTCTCTCTCTCGGCACCGACCCCATGATGGCATAGGAGTTGGGCGTCCCGAAAAAAGCTATGCCGGTATAGAGTACCATGAGCAGACCGGCAATGATGAGAAGTGAGGTTGTATCGTCAATTCCCAGGAACAGGACAAGGGCAATGGTCGCGACCGCGAGGCCGGCAGCCGAGATATGGCCCGGCGTTACCCGGTCCGACATCTGACCGGCAATCAGGGAAAATAGGACCTGGCAGAGAGCTGCCCCTACAAATACCAGCCCGGAGATGATGGGAGAAAATCCCATGATGCTCTGGACAAAGAGCGGTATTACGTAGATCATCCCGGCGGTGATGGAATACCCGAGCATCGCAGCAACTCCCGCCAGCAGGAATTTCCTGTTGCCGAATAACAGGTTGACATCAAATATCGGGCTGGCCACCCGTTTTTCGTACAGGATGAACGCAGCAAACAGGACCAGCGATCCGCCGATGGACAGGAACCCCTCCGTGCGGGGGATCTCCGAGAACCCGTAGATCAGGGTGATCATGGCAATGGCGAAGAGAACCGATCCCCCGATATCGAACCCGGACAGGCTCCGGTTATGGTGCTCCGGCAGTTTCCAGACGTATATCTTTACAAGCAGGAGATTTATGAGCACGAGCGGGATGATGGCAAGGAAGATGCTGTGCCAGCCAAAAAACTCGATTAGGACTCCGCCGATGACCGGGCCGGCTGCAACTCCTGAATAGACCGCGGCGGTATTCTGCCCCATCAGGTTTCCCCGCATGCCCGGAGGAAATGCACTCAGGCGCAGAGGGACCGTTGTTGCCCAGATAAACCCGCTGCTGATGCCGACTACGACGAGTGCAATGATGAGGACCGGGAAGCTGGATGCAAACAAGGCGATGATACACCCGAACAGGGAGAAGATCATTCCCGCTACAAAGACTCTCTTATGCCCGATACAATCTCCGAGCCTCCCTGCCGTCAGCATGAGCGCGGAGGAGGCGAGCAGGAACGAGGTGAGGATCCAGCCGAGATACACGACCTCGAGACCCAGTTCTTTTCCTATCTCCGGTGTTGAGATGGCAAGCGAGGCCATGAGAAACGGTGAGAGAAAATCTCCAATGAAGGCAGCAACAAGCACGGCTCTGAGCATCGCGGGGGAATGGGCCGGCAATTCCGGATGTTCAGGTTCGGCAATCATTTTCAGGAGGTTCTAACCGATTTACGCTCTTCAATTCCGTTTCTAACGTCAACCGCTCCCATGATAAGAGCTTCTAAAGTGAGACCTGTATGCACCGGAGCCTGGATATGAATAGCACGATGACCAGCGCAGTTGAAATCCGGAAGGAAACATCCAGGATATATTCAGGTGCCCGGTTCGGGAAAACCCGTTCAGGCGGGGCGGAAAAAAGAATAATTGTGGGCTGAAATGAGCCCCGGATCGTTCCCGGGTTTTATACTCTCACGCCATCCCAGAGCTGGGTTGTATTTCTCAGGGATCTTGGCCCTTCCGATGAGTATATCCAGCGGCCGGTGAAGGTTTTTCCCTCTGCCGACTGTCTGAATTCGAATGACCCGGAATAGGATTCGTTGTTGCCCGTCTCGGTCCAGGTACCGGCAAGCCTGCTTCCCTGAGCAACAGCTTTTATCGTGCCGGCACCGCGGTTGTACGTACCGGTCACGGATGAACCGGTCTGGGTCAGGGTAAGAACCTCATTGAACGTTCCGTTATCCGCGGGAGTATATCCCGTGTTCCAGGTTCCCGACCAGGACGCCGCCGGGGCCGATGCCTTTGTGCCGCTCCAGGTCCTTGTTGTGTTCTCAAGAGCCGCAACTCCTTCCGATGCGGGGGCCCATGCGCCGGCAAACGAGTTTGCGTCCTCCGACAGCACTAGCCTGAATACACCTGTTGCATTACCGAAGCCGGGCCGGTCGTTCCAGGTGCCGGTAAGGGTGTTTCCCTGGAGGGTTGCATTGAATGTTCCATTGTTCTGAATCCCGGTAACGGATGAACCGGTCTGGATCAGGATGAGAGTCCCGCCAACCAGCTCGTGACCGGAATTGAAGAGGGTATTCCATGTTCCGGACCATGGTGCAGCGGTCGACGCAGTCGCGATTGTTGTCGCTGCTGCCGGTGTGGCGGTCGTGGCAGCGGGGGTTGTTGCCGGGTTTGTTCCGGAAGGGCTTGTGCAGCCGGCTGCGATCAGCAGGAGACAGACGAGGCCGGCCAGGATAAGAGCAAGGGATTTTTTCATGAAACGATCTCTTAACTCTGTTTCCCGCTGCTGATAAACCCTGTTGAAAATCACACTGCGGTTCCGGCAGTGATGCGGATCCCTCCCCCAAAAGGAAGTGACGGGCCTGGTTAGGTCCGCGTGCCAAAAAAAAAAGTTCAGTGCGTAACGCAGAAGTACCCGACCCGGAGATGGTGTTTTGCGAAGAGCTCACAGCCTACGCAGAAACACCGGATCTCTTTTGTCGACGGGGTGGAGGATCTCCCGAGAGCGCAGAAGAGCTCGGTTGGCTGGTATTTTTCCAGGGAATGGGTCTTGTAGTTCGGGCAGATTTTGCAGTACTTCCGGCAGATCTGCCGGTTCTCTTCGGTGTCTTCGACAATATTTTTTGGTGGGTTGATCATGATGAGTGATGTGTGCGATGGTGGATAATAGGTTTTTTTATGGATTGTTCCGGTTTTGACAACCCGTCCCGGTCGGGCTTTTTTGCATTACCCGGCTTGCTATACCGTCGGCAAGCATGCCATAGATGATCCCAAAGACAAAGAGCAGCACGGCACCGGCATAGTTGTGGGCCATGAGCGGGACAATGCAGAGCAGGAGGCTGAAAATGGCACCGAGCCCGGCCCCCCGGGCGAGCGGGCGAAGGGGAATCCCCTCGGCAAAACCGATCACAAATCCCTGGAGGGCCCGGCCGTAAAAGATCATTGCCATGAACCAGGGTTCAGGGGTGACTCCCGGCGGGGCGGCAACAAGGAGGCTTCCGGCACAGTACAGGCCGGTGAGGATCCCGATTGCCGTTGTGATTGCTATTCGTTTTTTCTCAACCATATTTCCCATTGAATAGAGTCGGGAGTCAGAGAAAAGCATTGCTCTTTACCCGGCAGCCGGGCTGCCAGCCCCCTCCTGTTAGCAGGTTACGTAATGGCCGGATTCATCATCAACGCGAGAAATGCCCCGGTCCCGTGCGGGTGAGCGGGTATAGCCAGAATGCGCTGATCGCGGGAAATTCCCATCCGGTCAGGGAAAATAAAAAATGGTTCAGCGCCGGACGCAGAAGAAGCCGCCGCGAAGGTGGTATTTCGTATAGATCTCGCAGCCCGAGCAGAAACATCCGATCAGTTTCATGCCCGTTGCCGCCGACTGGCCGCAGGAGCAGAAGAGTTCGTTCGGCTGGTATTTTTCAAGCGAGTGCTTCCGGTAGTTCTGGCAGTTCTTGCAGTACTTCCTGCAGATAGCCCGGTTCTCTTCGGTGTCTTCTACAACAGGTTTGTTGCCGGATTCAAACATGAAAGAAGAGGTTTGCGATTATGGGTTATAGATCTTTTTACTTGATCTTTTTATTGTTGAAATGCAGGGGTAAAAGAGGAGTTCCGGGTACCCGGGCAGATCCCCCATTTTCCGTGAGCCGGCCCTTCCGAAATCCCGATCGGTTGAATAAGCAGAGAAAAACTCTGAATGTCCCGGACATCCCCGCTGGGGAAAACCGGCTGGGAAGACCGTTTCACCGGAGTTGTAATTACACCGGCGAGAATGTCAAAGGAACGGAATGTGCGGGATTCATCCCAGATCAGGCCCTCCGCTCCATGAGGCGCCGGCAGATCAGGGACGAGGCGATCCACCCGTACTCCTTCTCGTACTCGTTGACCGATGAGTAGGACAGCAGGTTCAGCGTGAACGGCAGGAGGGCGACATAGTACTGGGAGATATCATCGTCATGGGGCGTTATCATGTTGGCGTACTTACGAAGTCTCCGGACAACCCGGAAGGCTTTTTCAAGAGCCGGGTCCTCAATGGTGTCGGGGAGTTCCGGGATATCGGAGAGCGTTTTTGCCGAAAGGAACGGCAGATCCAAGTGTACAAGTTCCTCAAGCGTTTTTAGTGAACCGGTCCTGATCATCTCGCCTTTGAGCACCGCTTCGAGTTTCACGATATCCCGCAGGATGTGCGAGTACCGGGTCTCGGCAAAATCGATCAGCCAGAGGTTGCCCGTCTCGTCCATTAAGACGTTCTTCATGTTCAGGTCCCCGTGGACCGAGCTCTCGTACACCGGAAATATCCACGATAACCTCTCCGGCATGACCGTCTCCACGAACCAGAGCGGGTTGGTGGATCTTCCCAGCCCGAAGGGGAGATCGATCTCTTCCTGGTCCGGCGTTGCACCGAACCGGGACGCAGCATAGGCCCGGAGATCCTCGTATTTCCAGAACCGGTTGTACTCCTGGTACAGGGCAATCTCCTTTTTCTTCGGCTCCCCGTACCATCCCATGAGAACAACCCGGAAGAGTGCATCGAAGACCGGCAGGATCTCGTCGGGTGTCCGGGAGAGGTAGAAATCCTCGAGCGAGAAAATTTTACTCTCGGGGCCCCGGATACCAACGAAATTGTAGAGGATACCCCCGTATTCTCCTATCCGTTCGGTCTCGATCACCTGGGTTGCGTTGTTCTGGATATAGCGCTTGACATGATCGGTGTATCCGCGTATCTCCGCTTCGATGACCGGCCAGCTCCCGAGTTTCATCACAAGCGGCATCATCGACCGGCTCCTGCTGTCCCGTGCATTGACCCGGAACACCAGGGTTCCGGAAAAACCGCCGGTCAGGGGAACAAGTTCAACCTCCCGGCACCCGGGATGCAGCCAGCGGGTGAGCGTCTCAAATGTCCGGTTCCACCCGGGACATTCTCCCAAGATGCGGACCGGCATCCGGTCGGTCTGCTCGAGCGCAGAGATGTAACTGACACCGAGCACTGCCTTAAAGAGCATTGTCTCTGGAGAAAGGAGCACGAGATCCGTGCAGGGTTCCTGTGCGGCAATTGAGGCAACGAGCCGGGTGATGTCCCGGGTTGTGAATGCGGGCGGAGTATCGAAGACAAGGCCGGACTGGTACAGGAAGAGATCCTTCTCCCCGGGTCCCGGCCCCTTCTGGCAGAGGATCGCGTCAAGGGTATCCCGGTCATAGGCTGACAGGTCGGCTCCCGTGTCAATGCAGATGCCAAACGCAACAAGTGTTCTCTCCACTTTTCCCGGGAGTGATTTTTCCGGTGTGCCGGGGGCGGACGTTCCGGTCTGGTTGCTGATACCGGCGTACAGAACAAAGCTCGCGATCGGCGGGCAGTCTTTCCGGGTCTCTTTTGCATGCGCAAGGATGTCGGAGACCAGATCATAGAGACGGATCCCATCCGGGCTTACGGGCTCGGCTACCAGGATCTCGTGGAATGTGTCGTCCGCTGCAAGAGAGAATGCGCAGTTGATCAGGATCCGGGGAGCATCCTTTTTCGGGATGAGAAAATCCGGGGGATCGGAACTCTGAAACGGTTTCCAGAATATGGCATGTCCCGTGGTCATGAGCATCCCCCGGTCGGGAAAACTCTCAGCCGCCGACTCCCCTGTGCTCCCGATACCCAGGGAGTATTCACCGGGAGTAAAGATGCGGGGCACAAGATCATCGGGAGTAAGGATATCCGTGCAGATCTTTTCTGCATTGCCGGTGATCTTCAGGACTGCCCGGTGGTCCGGGAAGGATTCAACAGAGAACCTTGTGCGGGATGTATCCTTTGTCCCGGACCCGGCTTCTGCCGGGCATGCCAGACGGCACCGGCGCAAGGCATCTTCCCGGGTTGAACAGAGAGTGAAGACCCGGTCGAACCCGGTGATCTCCAGGACTTTTAATACCGCTGGCTGGACAGAACAGAGCAGCAGGTGCCCGTCTCTCCCCCGGAGCGTCTTCTCAAGACCAACGAACACCCGGATTCCTGCGCTGCTCAAGTAAGAGACCCCGGCCATATCGAAGATCACTGCGCGATCGGAGGGGTCCAGGTGCTCTTTTACTCCGGTATCGAGCCGGATGGATCCGGAAGCGTCGATCCTCCCGTCAAGGATGAACACGGCGTCCGCGTCCGTCCGTTCAAACCGGCATTCCATCAGCTGCACCCCATCCTTCCGGAAAAAAGGGGACGGGCAGCCCGGTCTCAGAGGTACCGTTCCGTTTTTCCCTCGGGCATTCCCTTCTTTCTCCTGATCGCAGCCGAATGGTCTCATCCCCGTTGATGTACGATATGGTTCTTCCGGTGCAAAAATATCCCCCTTTTGTCTGACCCGAGCTCCATGCCGGTGGTATCGGTCTCAATATATAAATAGGGGGAGAATGGAATCGATCGCATATCCGGTAATGGTGGACACTATGGAGTTTGGAACAATCGTGATGTCGCGGTATGCGACAAAGAAGTTTGACGGCAGGAAGATTCCCCAGGAAAAAGTTGACGAGCTTCTCGAAATGGTACGGTATGCCCCGTCTGCGCTGAACCTCCAGCCCTGGAAGATCAAGGTAGTTGTGGACCAGAAGACAAAAGAGCTGCTCAAACCGGCAGCCTTCAACCAGGAGCAGGTTACCAGCTGCTCGCACCTGCTGGTTTTCTGTGCCGATCCCGATTACGACAGTCTCATCGGCAGGCTTGACGCGCTCCTGAAAAAGAATGGTGCACCCGAAGAGATGCAGAAGGCGGTGATCGGGATGGCGGTCCAGTTCACAAAGCCCATGTCTCCTGACCAGAAACTGGCATGGTCGCAGGCCCAGACGTACCTTGCCTTGGGAAATGCCTTGAACGGTGCAAAAGCCCTGGGTTTTGATTCCTGTCCCATGGGAGGGTTCGACCCGGGAGAATTTTCCCGGATCCTGAAGATCCCCCGGCCCCTTGTACCCGTCATGTTCTGTCCGCTCGGGTATGCAGCCGATAAGCCGATGCTAAAAGTGCGGTTTGCAAAAGAGGATATCATATTCTGACCCGGGATCCCGCCGGCATCAGAAGAATAAAAGAAATGATCAGCTGGATGAAGGATGCCCGATCGTCAGCGGGTAAAGCTCGGGATACCCGATACCCCCGATGACTGCCGGATCGGAATAAAAGAGGCGCCGTGCCTCTATTGCTGAATCCACGCGGTAGATGAGGACCCCGAGGGTGCCGTCAGGAGAGTTGCCATCCAGGAAAACTTTTCCCTGGGCAACCATGTCCCTGACATACTCTGTGTGCCGGGCCATTGTTGCCTGTTCTTCAGGAGTCATGGTAGAAAGAAAATCCGGGCGTTTTGGCCTTATCAGAGAGATAAATTCCATCGTGTCGCTCATACTGCCCATTACAGTTGTCATGATAGGTAGGGGAGAGTCCGGGCTGCCTGACAAAATCCCCGCCTGTCTGTACCTGGCCGAGGATTCAGCGCGTCACTCATGCTGCCGGCTATCCAATGAATGTATTATTTAAGCGAGTACCGACAATTTTCTGAACCGGGCAAGACATGAGAAAAACTTCCGATCTGGTAGATGAGATGCGTGCTGAAGCAAAAGGTGCCTGGCTGGTTGCGATTGCTGTCGGGTTTGAAAAGGAGACAAAATTTGTCTTCAGTTCCCGCAGGTATCCTCTTGTTGAACTTGACCAGATGGTACGCGATGGCGGAGCTCCGGTTGGTCTTTTGAAGTTTGACAAGGTAAATTCCGCAGTACAGGGTTCATACCGCCCGTTTGCTGAATATGAGAACGAGGACTGGGCAAAACAATATCTTGCAGGCCTCCTGGACAGGACCCAGGAGATCCTTGAGTTGAGCCAGGAACAGACGCACGGCTTCCCGAAAGCATATTGAAATTTTTTTTAGATCTTTTTGACCTATTTGATCAGATCTCGTACAATCAACGGCTCCGGATAACGCGGATACGATCTAACGGCTGTCTGCAATCGCAGGGTACTGTTATGACCGGGGACCCCGGGTAATCCGGCCACCGGCCGCCCGGACCGTGGTCTCGATCTTCGTGAGCAGTTCCTCGTCATGGAGAGCGAAATCAAGGAGTTCGAACTGGTTTACGAGTGCTATGGGCTTGAGGATGACAAGCGGCTTCGCTCCTTTGGTCTCCCCGGGATAATCTGCCGGTACTGCCGTTATCGTATCGTCAGCCCAGATGGCGATATTCCCGTATCCTGCTTCGTCCCAGAGTTTTCTCACGATATCCTGTGTTATCATCTGCCGACATCCTGGATTATTGCTAAAGAGACCGGGTATTCATAACCATATAATCCCTGGTATGGGTATCCGGCAGTGCGTCCGGAAGACGGGCGGGAGCGATTTCCGTTGGCAGAAGAATTCCCCGTCACTGTCGGCGATCATTCCTGTTCAAAACGCAGTCCACACGCCCCCCGCTGCAAAAACCTGCCGGTATTCGGCTTCGGAAAAGCCGGGATCTTTCCCTTTTTTCCTTTAAGCACTCGTATCGCAGCACTCTGTGCAGATTCTCCGTTTCCACGGATTGCTATAACCCGCTGGCCGGATCCGGGCCGGGGTGTTGCCCTGAGTGTTCCCTGTATTTTATATCGGTAACCGATCTATTGACTGCTACAGGAGGAGATGGATGACAGCATGGAAGTGCAGGGTGTGCGGGTATGTTTATGACGAGCAGGCCGGGATCGTCCCGGCGGGCATTGCGGCCGGGACACGTTTTTTCGATCTTCCCGAAGGCTGGTCCTGCCCGGTCTGCGGGGCAGCCAAGGATGCTTTTTTTGCAATCCCAAAAGAAGATCCCCATGCCGGCTCCAATACAACCGTCTCCGATGTGCTTGTTGCAGAGCTTGCCGCCTGGGATGTCCGGTTCATATTCGGTCTTCCGGGCACCTCCTCGCTCGGGCTTGTGGAAGCGGTCCGGAAGAACCCGGCCCTCCGGTATATCGTCTTCCGTCACGAGGCAAATGCTGCAATGGCCGCGTCAGCGTACAGCAAACTGACCGGCACCGTCGCCGCCTGCCTCACCATTGCCGGCCCGGGAGCAACTAATCTTGTCACCGGACTCTATGATGCAAAGGAAGACCATGCTTCGGTTATTGCGCTGAACGGGCAGTCGGAATCCCAGTACACCGGCCCCGGAGGAATCCAGGAGATCGACCAGGATGCGCTCTTCCGCCCGATCACGGTCTACAACAACACGCTCGCCGACCCCAGCAAGGCAGTCCTGCTCCTCACGCGGGCGCTCAAGTATGCCATCCTCCACCGGGGGGTTTCCCAGCTCTCGGTCCCGAACAATATCCAGAAAGATCCGCTCGACGCCATGTTCTGTTCCCGGGAGTCCTGCATCCCGAGGCTCTCGATCGTCCCGACCGAAGACCTGATCCGGGAGGCAGCGGATCGCATCAATGCTGCAAAAAACCCGGTCATCATTGCCGGGTGGGGAGCATATGCGGCCGGGCAGGACGTGCTTGCCATTGCAAAGAAGATCGGCGCCCCGATCCTGACCACCTTCCGGGCCAAAGGGATCCTGCCGGAGGATGAGGACTGGGTGCTCGGGATCCTCGGGAACGTTGGCTCGCCAATGGCCCGGTCAACTGCAGCCGATGCCGATCTCCTCCTGGTACTGGGTGTCGGGTTCTCGAAATTTACCAGCGTGCCGGAAGACAAACCTATGGTCCAGATAGATCTCGACCCGGTCAAGCTCGGAAAAAATGACCGGTCGCTCTCGCTCTTTGGGAATTGTGCTGACGTTATCCCCATGCTCCTCCCGCTTCTTGACAGGAAGGATACCGGAAAAAAGCAAGCTGAAGTTGCCCGCATGAAGCGTGCCTGGGACGAGCAGCGGGACCGGGAGGCCGACAGCACGGCAGTCCCGCTCCGCCCGCCCTACATCATGAAAGTTCTCTCGGAGATTATTCCTCCCGATGCGATAATCTCGCTCGATGTCGGGGAGAACCAGTGGTGGTTTGGCCGGAACTTCCGATTGAAACGCCAGCGTTTTGTCATGTCCGGCTATCTTGCCACCATGGGATTCGGGTTCCCCGCTGCCCTGGCAGCCCGGCTCGCGTACCCGGACCGGCCGGTCTTCTGCATAACCGGTGATGGTGGTTTTTCCATGGCCATGGGGGATTTTGTTACTGCGGTCAAGTACAATCTTCCGGTGGTGGTGATCATCTTAAACAACCGCGAGCTGGGCATGATCCAGGTCGAGCAGATGATGGAGCATTACCCGAATTTCGCAACCGACCTGCTCAACCCGGACTTTGCGAAGTATGCCGAAGTGTGCGGCGGTGCCGGTATCCATGTGGCCCGGCCTGAGGATCTCCGGCCCGCGGTGCTCCAGGCAATGGCCATGAACCGCCCGGTCATCGTGGATGTGGAGACCGATCCGAAACGGTTCTGAATAACCAGCCGTGCTGGTGGGAAATATCGGATCCTGCCGGTAAGCCCGGCACATTTTTTTGTAACAACCCTTAACGTCCCAGCGCACGTGTAAGAGAGTGTTGATACGAATGGAGCGACAGTCCGTCAAGTCCCGAATTCTGCATTCTGTTGGATATGATGATACCAGGAAGATCCTGGAGATTGAATTTGCCTCAGGACTCGTTTACCAGTACCTGGCAGTGCCCCCGAAAGTGTACGCGGATCTGATGCATTCCGGCGAGATCGGAAAATACTTCTCCGAGAAGGTCCGGCCCAAGTTCCAGACAAAACAGGTTCTTTCGTAAACACCGGTCCCGATCGGTCCCGGAGGAGTGTACCGATCGTAGTCCCGGCCTGATGCGCGCCTTCAGCAGTTCCGGTCTTTTCCCGGACCCGGGTTTCTGAAACGTCTTTAAACAATTATTTATCCCTGCACGGTCTGAAGTGATATTAAAGGGACATCATGGTAAAAAACGACATTTCCGTGGAATCTGTCGAAGTGATCCTGTTGTCGGAGATCCAGAGATCCTCTGCGGCAACGATGAGGGATGCATACATGCCCCGTCCGGGCGAAGAAGTAAAAAACGGATCGGAACGATCTCCCGGACAGGATGGAGGGCCTGATCCGGATGATGCCCTGGCAGGCCCGGATGCCCGGGTCTTCATCACAAAGATTGTAAGCCGGACCCCGGATGATGTGATCGATCAGGTGCGAAAGCAGGATCCTGGCAGCACAACCGGTCCGGAAAATAAGGTTTTTTATACCGTACTCTTTGCCATCAGCATGCGGCCGGGCGATCCCTCGACCACCCGCCTGATCAACGGGATGATCGAGTTTGCGTTTCCGGAAGATACGGAAATTGTTTCCTATTCCCCGAAAGATAAGAGCAGCATCACCGAACTTATAGAGAACGGCCGGGATGCATTCACCATCTCGCCGGCCCTGGAATTTTTTTCATCTGAAAACGTAAAAACCCCAAGGACCGGTCAAAAGAACCGGTTCGGGATCCCGGCCGGCCACGGGAACCTCTTGAGCGGCTCGTACAGCAAAAAAACCGGGTACTTCTTTGGAATCCCTGCCGGATCATTGCTGGAATACGAGGGGCTGCTCAAAAACCGGCACGAAGTGTTCTGGGAATTCTATCCCCCGATGCCACCCTATGACAGCCGGTGGTCCGGTGAAGAGCAGCTGGCGGTCTTCTCCCTGATTGTCGGGACCTCTCAAAAATCCCTGCCGGACATCAGATCCATAATTGATTGCAAAGTCAAAGGAAACCTCTGGGGTGTGATCTCCCTTGCAGGTTCGGTGGAGATCCCCTAGTCTCCCCCCAATCCTCATCTCTTCTTACACATCCTGCCCTTTTTACCACAATCTATATTCGGCCAAACAGCACTCGTCCCATTAATCCAGGTGGGATCGCACCTGGGCAACAAAAAAGGAGGTAGAGAAATGGTACGACGTTTTCACCGATCCATCTATGATGAACTTGACGAACTCAGAGCATCCATGGACTACCTGTACCAGCTTGCTCTTGAACCCGCTGAGAACCCGCTGTTGCTGCATGAGGAGAACCCCGGAATTGTCTGCCAGTACGTGCATAACCTGAACCCGGAAGTGTCCGTGCAGGACGATGAGGTTACCGTGACGGTAGATACGGTCACCGGCACCGGTGGCAATGCAAAGATTTCCCTTGAGCTTGTTACGGACACAACCCTGCGGATTACCGGTGAGTATGCCGGTGACGAGGGCAGGGAACCTGACTTGAATCCCGCATGTGAAAAGAACCGGCTCTCCCTGCACCGTGTTGTTCTGCTTCCCGTACCTGTCACATCTCACGGGGCCCGGATGAGCCTGGTACATGGTGTACTCGATCTCCATCTGAAAAAAGCCCGGGCACCGGAACAGGAAAAACCCTGAACACTCTTTTTTTTTAAAATATGCAGTCAATACACAGGTATATCCCCCCATGAACCAAAGGGGCATGAGAAATATAAAAACGGGGATAAAAAAATGAGATGCGGGCATTCAGATTCAGCGCGGAGATACCAGTGCGCCCGGCTGATCTGTACCTACCTGCTCTCCCAGAATCTGAACCGGGCGGTAGTAACCTCGCGGGATATTGCCCGGTTTTTCCAGCTGTCGCGAAAATCCTCGCAATCGATTGGTGCCATGCTGAATTTTCTGTACACCAACCATATCCGCGAAGCCCGTTTCGGTTTCTACATTCTGGGCACAACGCCAATGCAGAAATGCGATTATCCTCATCGTTACACGATAGAACTTATTGATGGAGCTCAGGGGTTGCTCTGAAATGGTGCCCGGCCCCTGCTCCTGTCCGGCAAATAATGACTGCTGCGGAACAGGCTTCTGTTTGGATCTTTACGCAGGAGAGCCCGCGGCATCCGGGATTGTCCCATGACCCGAACCTGGCTGCAACGGTTCCTGCAACGAAGTGATACGGATCTGCTCTCCTATGATTTCGCTGACAGCTGCCCGGCATGGGAATCCTGGTGGTTCCGGGGAAGTGTTGCAGCCGGGTGCATCTGCTGCTTTGTCTGGGTCTTATGGATGGTTATGCTGTATCCATCAGGATAATTTTATCATGCGGACGTCCCCTCTTAACTATGCCCCAAAGTCCGGTACATAAACGAATGCGGATGCGTGAATGGAACCGCAGCTGCCTTTGATAATAAGCACCTGTACCTGGAGATGCTCATGAACTACTGTCCTGTCTGCAAGCGGGAATACAAACAGCTGACCTGGAACCAGACCGGGCTCTGCCCAACGTGCGGCACCCGGCTCCAGATGATATCGGACGAGGATCTGGAACAGGTGCGCAAGAAGAACCGGAAACCCTGATGTGGATTCGAAGAACTATCATTATTGTTAACCGGCCATAAAAAGACTTCAAGGAAAAATTTACCGGGACCGGACAGATCCCGGTTCAACATCCCCCGGGACGTAAGACCGAACTCGTATCACTTTATGATCATAATCAGGTCGCCATCCGGCGTGATGTTATATCTCTCCGAAATGGTTGCATCGTCCCAGGTACTTGCCCTGCCAAAGACGTCCACAATTTTTTTCCGGATTTTTGTTAGCTTCTCACGATCATAATCCGGGCCCCGTGGTCCCGTCATATTGGCGTATCTGGGTCTGTGCAGGCATTCCATGATACAGAATTCCGCAATGTCATACATATAACCCGGAGAAGGTGGTGTGAAAGTGCCGGGGATCTTGACCCGGGAAGCAATGCAAATGAGGCTTGGGTTTTTCGCAGATGCCGTATTACAGTTACTAACAAATGGTGAGAAGCATGAGTTCCGATAGAATCGATTCAAAAAAATTTACCTTTCTCACAGACGCTGCCCGCTCGCTTGGCGCAGCTGACGCAAAGTTGATTCCGGCCTCGGATGTGATTGTCGAGAACCGTGTCCCCTTGAAGTGCCGGGCCGGCTGCATCGGGTACGGGAAGAAACTGACCTGCCCGCCCCATGTCCCGACCCCGGACGAGTTCCGGAAGATCCTCTCCGAGTACCAGTATGCCCTGCTCGTTAAGTTCATCTCGCCTGCGAGTGCCGACCCCGACGTTATCTGTTCGATCTACAAGTACTGGCTCGACCCTGCAGCCCCTGCTGATAAAAAGGAGCAGGCAACGCAGTTCTGGAAGGACCACTTCAACGGCACCGGCGCATTCGCCCCCATGATGCTGGAACTCGAACGGATAGCGTTCAATGCCGGCAATCCTTTCGCTCTCGCGTTCATCAATGGTTCGTGCCGGCTCTGCGAGACCTGTAATGTGAAAGCCGGGATCTGCGTCCACCCCACGCAGGCCCGGATTCCCGAACATGCAGTGGGCGTCAACATGGTAAAGACCGCAGAAAAAGCGGGGATGCCAATCCGGTTCCCGGTGCAGGGGCACCCGGAACTGATGGCGCTCCTTCTTATAGACTGAATCAATCATCATAGGAGGATTGGAAGATGTCTCGGATTGCATTGAAACCGGCCGACCGGATGGAAGTGACCGTCCTGGTCGACAACTATATCGATATATTTGTACCGCAGTCGACCCCGGCGGACCGACGGCTCCCGTTCGATCCAAACCGGCATCTCCTCTCCGAGCACGGGTTCTCGTGCATGGTCCGGGTCTTTGCCGGAAAGCACGAGCACGCGATCCTGCTCGATTTCGGCCTCTCGCGGGAGTGCATGGCCTGGAATGCCCGGCAGCTGGGGTTCTCCCCTGCGGATATCGAGGCAGCGGTCCTGAGCCACGGCCACTTCGATCACATCGGGGGGCTGGAGACCGCGTTCTGCGGATCGGGGCGGCAGGTTCCGCTCGTCCTCCACCCGGATGCCCTTCTCCGGCGCCGCTTCAATCCCCCGGGCCGGGAACCGGTCGAGCTGCCGCAGCTGGATGCAGTCCGGCTCAAAAAAGCCGGAGCTGATATTCTCCGGCGCGAAGGGCCCTCGACCCTGGCCAACGGCCACCTGCTCGTAACCGGCGAAGTAGAGAGGACAACCCCGTTTGAGACCGGGATGCCGGGTATGGAGAAGTTCGAGGATGGCACATGGGTTCCCGACCCGATCCGGGACGACCAGGCAATCGTGGTCAATGTGAAGGATAAAGGTCTCGTGATACTGAGCGGCTGCGCCCATGCCGGGATCGTCAATACGGTTGAATATGCACAGAATCTTACCGGCACCGGCCGCGTTCATGCGGTGCTCGGGGGTTTCCATCTCACCGGCCCGGCCTTTGCCTCCCGCATCGGGCCAACCATCAACGCGATGCAGAAGATCAATCCCGATTATATTGTCCCGATGCACTGTACGGGCTGGGATGCGATCAACCAATTCTCCGAAAAGATGCCCGGAAAATTCATGCTGAATACGGTAGGGACAACGTACGTGTTTTGAAACCCCGGGACTCCTTTTTTTTGAGGAATATCCTCCTGGAACCCGGAAAAACGGTGGAAGATGGGTAATGGATGATTTACCTTCCGGCAATATCGGGAAGATCACTACTTCTGGATTGCCAATAAGTCTTCAATCATCTCTTTTGTATAATTATAGGAGTCAGAGACGCCCTGGTTGTAAAATTCCGGTGCCAGTTTTTCCACAATAAAATCCAGAACCAGAGCTGCTGCCAGATCTCCCATCTCCTCCCCCCGCTCTTTTTGGAAATATTTCTTTATTTCAGCAATCATCACGTCCTTTTTTTCTTTGGACAAGGTAATTTTATTGTCTTTTTTCATGTATGAGATCCCCAAAACCGTCTTGTTTTAAGATATTTATTTTTATGATATCTCGTTCTACCGGTCGGATGCATTTCATTCCGGGTATCGGGTGCAGGAACCTGCCCGCCGGGTTGCACAGGATTGTCCAGGACCCCGTTTGATTTGGCTGAATCGTCCTGCTCCCGCTCAAACGATACCGGGTGAGGATCTCCCGGTTTAAAAACGGGTTTGCGGAATACCGTCCATACCCGGATCAATACTTATGATTAAATTCTCGGAAACGAATGGTGGATCAATGGAATATAATTCAGTCCCGATCGAACGCCAGAAACGGCTGGCAGTGCTCATCGATGCCGAAAATGCCCAGGCAAGCATCATCAAGAACCTGCTCGACGAAGTTGCCAATTACGGCGTGGCTTCCGTGAAACGGATCTATGGTAACTGGACCACCCCCCAGCTCCAGGGATGGAAAGATGTCCTTCTCTCCAATTCGATCATCCCCATCCAGCAGTTCAGCTATACAACCAAGAAGAATGCCTCGGACAGTGCGCTGATCATCGATGCAATGGATCTCCTCCATGCAGGAAACCTGGACGGGTTCTGCATTGTATCCAGCGACAGCGATTTCACCCGCCTGGCCTCCCGGATCCGGGAATCCGGCCTGATGGTGTACGGGTTTGGCGAGGAGAAGACCCCCAAAGCGTTTGTCGATGCCTGTGACAAATTCATCTACACCGAGATCCTGCGGCCAACGGAGTCCGTCGGGACTACAGCTCCCGTCCCGCGGAACCCCATGGTATTCAAAGACGTAATAAAGGATCAGAAATTCCTGAAATTACTCAAAAACAGTGTCGAGGATTCGTCCGACGAGCGGGGCTGGGCCGAACTTGGCCTTGTCGGCCAGAACATCCAGAAGAAAAGCCCTGAGTTCGATTCCCGGAATTACGGGTACCGGAAATTCTTCGACCTCATCCGTTCCCTTGACCTGTTCGAGATCGATGAACGGCAATCAACGGATTCTGTTGGAAAGATCATCTATATCCGCGAACGGCAGAAGAGGATCCGTAAATAACCGGAATCCTGACGGAGTCTGGTAGCCAATTCAGGAGCGCCATCAGATCAGATCCTTTATCATATTCACTGTCCTGTAGTGCAGGTTTATTAATCCGGAAATTCCTGGTTTGAGCATGTACACCCGCGAGGCTTCGGCCCTTGATCTTTTTACCGATTCGATCAGGATCATGGGCGACGCAACCCTCTGTGCCGTGATGGAGTTCGATACACGGCTCGATCCCAGCACACTTGAAGCGGCTGCAAAAGCGTGCATTTCAGCCCACCCGGTTCTTCACAGCCGGCTTGTCCGGGGGAATGGCCCCGCGTTCTGGGAGATGGTAACTCCCGTCAGTATGTCCCCCATAATTCCTGAGGAATGCGCAGATGATTATCATCCGCAGGTGATCGGGCCGGTTGATCCGTACGGGCCGCTCCAGGTGCGGGTGCGCCTGTTGCGAAGATCCCGGGGAGATAGTATCGTCATCAACCTCTCCCATGCAGCCGCCGATGCGTTCGGTCTTCATACGCTTATGTCCCAGCTGCTGCAGGAATACATGGAACCCGGAAGCATTCCTCCGGCATCCGGGGGAATCCCGGAACGCGACACGCTCTGGACCCGTATGCTGGCCCGGGAAGAAAATCCCCAGCTCACGGATATGAAAGTGATCGATCCCATGTGGCCCGATCCATTCGGCACATCCCAAGAACCTTCATCGTTTCACCGGGAGTGTATCGCCAGGGACGAGCTTGATGCCATCCGAGCCCGTGCAAAACTGCTCGGGGGCAATATCAACGATGTGATCACGGCAGCCTACTATCTTGCCATGAGCGATCTCACGGGCCATCATAGACCGTTCTCCCTGTTCTTCCCGGTCAATCTCCGCCAGCACTTAAGCGATGGATCGCGGGTGATGAGCAACCAGGCCACCAATGTCAGTTTCCTGATCGAACGCAAAGCCGGAGAAGGAATGGATGTGATTCTTCCCCGTGTCATCCGGGAGATCAGGAGCCTCAAGCAGACAACCATCGGCATTGCCGAACAGGTTGCAATGGACAGGAACTGCGATCCGGAAGGACGGAATATCCAGGATATGGTGGAACAGATGGCATCTATGGAGAAACGGGGTCTTGCGGACATCTTCTTCTCAAATCCCGGGCAGCTCATCCTCCCCGAGCTCCCCGGGCTGACCGGTGCATATGTCTGCTACCCGGGAGGCTTTATGCCCACAACCTGTTTTATCACGAGCACATTCCGCGGGCAGATGACGATCACGATGGGGTACCAGGACAGCAAAAGAGCCCGGGAGGGAACCCGCAGGGCAATGGAGCTTTTCCGAAAGCATTTCCTGTCGCTGAGAGCGGAGGGGTGATGGTCCGGTTTCCGGCCCGGGCTCCCTGCCAGATCGGAATGCCGGAGACATTTCCTGCGTGTTGTGGCTGGTGTGGGGCAGATTGGATAGCCCGGTCTGCACTATTTTCTGGCTCATAACAGTCTTTTCCCCGATTCAAAGAACAATCTTCATCTGGATGCCCATAACAACGTATTTCCATGGATTTGGGCCTGTTTATGGATCCGGGATTTGTTGTGGCGTTCCAGGCATACTCTCTGCCGCTCACCTCGTTCTTCACCCAGGGGGAATTCCTGGACTCGATGCCCTGGTATTTTCTCATCATCTCTGTGATCACGTTCGGGCTGCATCCCCGGTTCGGGGTCCGGCTTGCCACGGTATTCGGGCTGAACATTGGTCTCAACGAGGCAGTAAAACTTGCTTCCCATCTGCCCCGGCCCTACTGGGTCTCTTCGGCTGTAACTGCATTTTCCGCGCACTCATCGTTCGGCTTTCCTTCGGGAGCCGCCATGAGCGGTGCGGTCATGTACGGGTATATCGCAACGATAGTCCGGCGCTGGTGGGCCCTCATCATCTGTATCGTCCTGCTTCTTGCCACAAGTCTTGTCCGGATCTTCTCCGGCATCCATTTTCTTCTCGATATTCTCGGTGGCTGGCTTCTAGGCATCCTCCTCCTGGTGGTATTTTTGCTCGCAGTGCCAAAGGCTGAAGATTTTGCTGCCCGGCTCTCGCGGCCGGCCCGTCTTGCCCTCTTCATTCTTGTTGCGGCAATCCCGCTCCTGCTTGTCATTCCCGCGTATCTCTCGCTTGCCGGCTGGCAGATTCCGGGCGCATGGATTGAACTCGCCCGCCAGCAGACCGGCTCGGTGATAAGCCCGGCCCGTATACAGTATGCCTGGGGTGCTGCCGGTATCATCTTCGGCAGCCTTTTTGGTTACGAGTACCTCCGCTCCCGCGGCGGATGGAATCCTCCGGAAGATCACAAACGCCGATTAGCGGTCGTCATCACCGGCACGCTCTCCGTTCTTCTTGTCAATACCGTTGTACCCCTGATCTGGAAGACTTTGGGCATCACGGCCCTGATCCCTCAGCTTGCAACCTTCTTGAGCATGGCTGTTGTGACCTTCTGGCTCGTGGGCTGCGTGCCATCGCTTGCTTCAAGAACCGGTTTCAAGAGAGAACAGAGTTCCTGACCCGGGATAATCAGATAAAAACGCATGCCGGACTCCTGGTAACCGGGATATTCCCATCCCCCCGGTTCATCTCCCTTTTCACTTCAAACCAAACCGGAAAAGCATAAATATCCCGGTCCTCTACTACTGCCCATGCGGGAGCAGAAAAGCAGCATACGGCAGATCCTGCGGCAGCGCAAGGATTCCATGGAACCGGAAGACCGATTGAGAAAAAGCCAGGCCATCTGCAGCCATCTCATGACCCTTATCCGCGACGGCGAGACGGTCATGGCCTATACTTCCAAGGAAAAAGAGGTCAACACGGTGCCGATCATCACCACACTCCTTGAACGCAATATCCCGGTCATTGTCCCGATCATTGTCAAGGAGGACGTGAGCCTCCGGCTCTCGTACCTGCGGGACTTTGCTGCCCTTGTCCCGAGCACGTTCGGTGTTCCCGAGCCTATCGGGAGCGAGATCCCGGCCCGGGGCGAGGACGTGGATACCATCATCCTCCCGATGCTCGGCTTCGACCGCACCGGCGGTAGGATCGGGTACGGTGCCGGGTATTACGATCGCTTCCTGGAAAAGTTCACGGGTCTTCGCAAGATCGGCATCGCATTCGCCTGCCAGGAATTCGATTCCCTTCCGCTGGACGAGACGGATGTCCGCATGGATCATATTATCACGGAAGACGGTGTCGTATATCCCTGAGGGATGATGGGATGATGGAGATAAACGAAACCGAGATTATCGATACGTTTGCCGAAGCATTCCCGGTCTGGGTTTCACGGGTTATCATCACTGCCGATACAAAAGAGTGGGCGCACACGGCAGCTGCAACTGCAACCGGTTTTGCCACATCCAAAATCGCATGCCCCTGCGAAGCGGGGATCGAATGCGAGATCCCCGCACATGAGACCCCGGACGGGAGACCCGGCGTCTCGATTTTGATCTGTGCCGAGAAGAAGAACATGAAAGCCAATGTTGCCGCACGGATCTCCCAGTGCGTTCTCCCGGCACCGACTGCCGGCGCGTTCGATGGCCTGCCGGATGCTGCATCGCGCTTTGGGATCCGGATGCACTATTTCGGGGACCGGTACGAGGAACGCTGTGTTGTTGGCGGCAGGCAGTGCTGGAAGATCCCGGTAATGGAAGGCGATTATATCGGGGAGGAACGTTTTGGTACCGTCAAAGGAATAGCCGGGGGAAATTTCCTCGTCATGGGAAGAGACAGCAAATCTGCACTTGCCGCAGCAGTTGCCGGTGCCGGCGCAATCCGGGGAATGAAGGGCATCATCATGAGTTTTGCCGGCGGGATTGTGAAGAGCGGGTCCAAGGTGGCAAGCAAAAATTACCGCTTCCCGATGCCTGCCAGCACCAATCATATGTTCTGCCCGACCCTGAAAGGAAAAATTGCCGATTCCCTTGTACCGGATGGCGTTGGATCGATCTACGAGATTGTCATAAACGGGATCGATGAAGCAACGATGAACCAGGCCCTCAAAGCAGGGATCCTTGCCGCGGCAGGTACCGGGAAAGCAAGCCACATCGGGGCCTCGAACTTTGACGGAAAACTCGGCCAGCACCGGTTTTTCCTGCACGGTCTGTTCAGATAATGTATCCGGACACCGAAGTGGACCTGTGCTGATCGCGGCACATCACTTCAGGCTTTTTTTATCTTCTTCTACCCGGGAGTCTTGAAAGAAATCTCCCCTTCAATCGATAACACTTCTGTGCTGTTACACCAGAACCAGGGGTTGTGCTCATCTCCCTGTATATGTGGCCGCTCCCATGATAGATCGGCTGCTGGAAAGGCATCAAAAAGGAACCTGTTATTGCACGAATTACGATTCCCCTGGGAAAAAATACGTGATCCGGATCTGTACAGGGCCCCGACCCCCGGTGATCAACTCCCCTGTGTTCCTTTTGTTGTCATGGTGGCAGGAAGGGTCTGCTCAACCGGCCCGGTGTAGACCCCGGAGCCAAGCCACCAGTCATCATCCACTTCGACCCCGTATCCCATCTTCGATTCGAGCGTGTTGTTGTGGAGCGGGTTGACGTACGTGAACCGGTAGAAACCGCTCCCGTTCCTGACTGCAGATCCCATCTCCCTGACAAAGACCCCGATGGCTCCTTCATCATCGCGGTTTTTCCCGACTTTCTCCTGGTTTATCGGGTGGGCGAGGGTGGTGCCGTTAAAACCATAGGCATAGATGTAGAGTTCGCCTTTGAAGAACGAGCCGTTCCGGTTGTTGAATTCTGCCAGGGCTCTTTCTGTTCCATGGACTTTTGCGTACACAACCGCGCTGTCCACAAAAGCAACGAGTGTCTCGTTGGATGTATATTTCTCTGGTGAACTGATCGCGGTTGCCGCGGGTGTTGAAGGAGTTGCACCGGATGGGTTTTGTGTGCAGCCGGCACTGAGAAGAAGCAGGCCGAGAAGAAGCACGCCGATGCATGAAAATATCGATCTTCTCATCCTGTAAAAATGGTTTTTACTCCTATAAAACAGACGGTATCGGTATCCCTGCAGGAGGGATCTTCCTGTCAGTTACCCAAGAGTCGTCGATCGCGATGACCGGATCTCATACAGGGTCAATTCGATCGGGGCAGCCCGCCAGGGTGCTGTTTTTGCAAAATATTCCTGCATATGGGGCTGGGTAAGGTGTTTGTCGAGATGTTCCTGGCTCTCCCACTCTTCAATAAAATGAAAGACTCCCGTATGGTGGGCATCAGCGAATAATTCATAGCGATGGCACCCGGCTTCCGCACGGACTTTATTTAGAATATTCCGGACTTCTCCGGTAAAATCTCCCTGCCGTTCAGGCAGGATTGTACACTTGGCATCAACAAGGATCATATACAGTACTCTGTCCTGCAGATGTAAAAAATACCCGGGGTCTTTAAGAACCGATCGAACTTTTCCAGTGAGGTTGTATCACGGTATACATCCACGGCATGGACTCCCTGGTTTGTTACTACAGGAGTGTGGTGAATAACAAGAGATACAACAGAATGGTGATCGGCGGGATGATCCGAATCGCCCAGTAGTTGATCTGATTTACCCGTGCGGTATCTCCGGCTTCAGAAAATCTCAGCATAAGTATTCCCGAGATGAGGACCATAACGAGCGTTGCATACGTAACGATCATGAACAGGTCCAGGAATGTTGCATAGGCAACGAGCGGGATGGCATCCGCGATGCGCCAGTGGATGAGCACGGCGGCAAGGAACATCGAGGCATTCAGCCCGAGCCGGGACGTGAGTTTCATCAGGAGCGACGAGAGCGAGACTATCACGATCAGCATGAGCGGGAGGAAAAACTTCAGGATAGTCGAGGTTGCGTCCCTCACGATGCCATAGTCAAAGACTGCCCGGGAATAGGGGATCTCGCCCGAGAGGTAGGAGTTGTTGGTGACATAGGACCTGGTGCCGGAGAATGTCCAGCCCGGAAGATCCGCCTCGCGGCTGACCCCGCTTGTTACCGGATCGATCGAGATGACCATCTCCTGCTCGTTCTTGAGTTTGGGCTCGAACCGGATCGGGAGCATGTGCCGGTCGAACGGGTAGCGGCTGAGATCGGGTTCCACGGTCAGGACTGCAATGACCCGGTACTCTTTCTCATTCGGCGTGTCCTTGATTGTGCTCACCGAAGTTATCATCCCGTTCATCAGCTCGAAATCATTGATGGAGACAGGCGTATCGGATTTGAAGTTGACATAACAATCAACCCCGACCGTCCCGGCCCCGACATCGAACCGGTTGAAGTCCACGATATAGATGCTGATATTTACGTTCTGGGGAGTTGTCCCGGCCGGAAGCCCCGAGGTATTGAGGGATGCCGCAGAAACGGGTACCGCCAGGAGCAGGAGCGCTATGGCGATGAACACGACCCAATATGCAAAACTTCCTGTACGTTCTCGTGAACGGCTGATCTCGGGTATCATTCCACTCCTCTGGTTTCTGCTGCGGAAAATGCTATCTTCTTCCTTTAAAAAAGGGTGCCCGGATATATTAAATAACGGCATTTTTCCTGTTTTGCCATCTTCCTGGGGTTGCCTCCCGGTTACCCGTACCGGCATATTTATCATTAGGTAAACCCTAACTAATTTGATCGGAACATGATGGACGAAGAGGAGCAGCTCTACGAGGCATTCCTGAATCTTTTCAGGATCAAGAACGAGTGCTCCTGTTCGATCTTTTCCGAATGTGGAATCTCCGACCTGACCGTCCGGCAGATCGCGTACCTGAGAATGATCGACGAACACGGAGAAGTCAGTTTCAGCAGGCTTGCGGAGATCACAAAAACCTCCAAACCCACGGTCACCGAGATGATCAACAAGTGTGAACGGATGGCCTGCGTGTACCGGGAGCGCTGTCCCGATGACGGCCGTATCCAGTACATCCGACTGACCGAGAAAGGAAAAACGATCGCACAGGCAGAAAAGGCTGCCCTGCAACGGGTGATCGAACGAATGATGGAAACGCTCGATGAGGACGAGCGGGATCTTCTCATCGGGATCCTGCAGAAAGTCCGGTAATTTTTTTCGCCGGTATATTAGTTAGGTAAATTCGAACTAAACAGTTGAGGAAACCATGCAATCAGACAAATCACAGAGTACTGAAGAAAAACTTGTCATACCGCTCTTCGAGCTTGTTGTGTACCCGGACAGCCGGGCAAAATTCGGCGTTGACCAGACCACCGGAAACCTCCTGCTCGAAGCTATGGAACAGGATCCGGAGACCCATGCCATCGCCCTGACCGTCAGGAGCGGCACGCGCCCGGCGGATCTTTGTGCAGAATCCCTATATCGGGTGGGGAGTCTTTTCCAGATCGCCCACGTGGAGCCGACCGAAGATGGGTACATCATCTGCGCCGATGTTGTGCGAAGAGTGAACGCGGTCTCGGTCCTCGAGCGGGACGGACGGTTCTTTGCAGTTCCCGAACCGTTCCCGGACGAGCAGGACATTGAGAGCGAGCTCAAAACAAGGATTCTTGCTGACATCAAACTCACCATCCACGAGACGAGCAGCCGGTTTACCGGCTCCGAGCAGTTCACCCGCCCGATCGATGCCATGGAATCGATCGACCAGATCATGGGCTTTGTCATGCCGTTTTTGCCGGTCAGTACAACCGAGAAGCAGGCGCTGCTTGAGATCGCGTCAGTCCGGCAGCGGTATATCACGTTCCTGGAACTCCTCATGCGGATCCGGGACACCATTAGCATCCGGATGGAGATGGCAAAGAAAGTCTCTGACCGGGTGGGCAAATCCAACCGGGAGGCCATGCTCCGCGAGCAGCTGAAAGTCATCCAGGAGGAACTGGGGGAGAGCGAAGGTGCCGAGGGCGATGCAGGGTACCGGGAACGCATAGAGCAGTCGAAGATGCCGGACGAGATCCGGAAAAAGGCACTCAAAGAAGCCAGAAAACTGGAGGCCGGCGGCAGCCAGAATCACGAGAGTTCCATAATCCGGAACTATCTCGATCTCCTGCTCGACCTGCCGTGGGAGACCGAAGAAAAGAAAGAGATCGATATCAGCGAGGCCCGCCGGGTGCTCGACCGTCACCACAATGGCCTGGAGAAAGTCAAAGAGCGGATCATCCAGCATCTTGCGGTGATGAAACTCAAACACGAGAAACAGGGATCGATCCTCCTCTTCACGGGCCCGCCCGGCACCGGCAAGACGAGCCTCGGGAGGAGCATAGCTACGGCTCTCGGGCGGAAGTATGTCCGGATCAGTCTTGGCGGGGTCCGGGACGAGCCGAGATCCGGGGGCACCGGAGAACCTATATCGGTGCTCTGCCCGGAAGGATCATCCAGGGGATACAGAAAGCCGGGACCAAGAACCCCGTCTTCATCCTCGACGAGATTGACAAGCTTGCCTCATCCTATGCGGGAGACCCGGCAAGTGCCCTTCTTGAGGTGCTGGACCCCGAGCAGAACAGCACGTTCTCGGATCACTACCTTGAGGTGCCGTACGATCTTTCGGAAGTCCTCTTCATTGCAACCGCCAACTCCCTTGCAACCATCCCGGCCCCGCTCCTGGACCGGATGGAACTCATCGAGATCTCGGGCTATACCAAGAACGAGAAGTTCGCGATAGCAAAGGATCACCTGATCCCCGAGGTCATACAAGAGCACGGTCTCGATACCGGCAGTCTCCGGTTTGATGATGAAGCCGTCCGGATAATCATCGACAAATACACCCGGGAAGCCGGGGTCCGGTGGCTGAAAAAGCAGCTGGCAAAAATCGCCCGGTACGTGTCTGCAAAGATCGTTTCCGATTCGGCGATTCTGCCGGTAATCGTGACTCCGGCCGGTTTAGCGGATATCCTGGGAAAGGAGATTATCCGGCAGGAAGTGGCAAGGAAGGAGCCCGCGGCCGGTGTCGTGACCGGGCTTGCCTGGACGCCGGTCGGGGGCGAGATCCTCTTCATCGAAGGAACGTTCATGCCGGGTACCGGCAAGCTCACGCTCACGGGCCAGCTGGGCGATGTGATGAAGGAATCGGCAACCATCTCCCTCTCCCTCATCCGCTCGCGGGTCGTGCATTCGGAACATGCCTTCAATTTCCTGGCAAGCGACATCCATCTCCACGTCCCTTCGGGGGCCACTCCCAAGGACGGCCCCTCAGCAGGTGTCACGCTTTTTACGGCACTGGCATCCCTCATAACGGGAAAAACCGCGGATCCGGCGCTTGCGATGACCGGCGAGATCACCCTGAGCGGAACCGTTCTTCCGGTTGGCGGCATCAAGGAGAAAGTCCTTGCGGCTCACCGGGCCGGGATCAAAAAAGTGATCCTGCCAAAGGAGAACGAACGGGATCTTGCTGAGGTGCCGGAAGATGTCCGGGCCGAACTGGTCTTTGTTCCGGTCGGGACCGTGGAGGATGTACTGAAGGAAGCCCTGGACCTGGAGCTTCCAAAAAATCTGGCAATGCAGACCGGCAGCAGTGTTGTTCCGGCGCAGAACCTTTAACTTTTTTTTAATCGCCCTGCACCTGTCGGGAATACCGGGTCTGTTAAAAAGATAAAAAGAGGAGGAGGGGCTGGTGCATATGGCTGAGATCCGCCGGGTTATTTGCTGGTTATTTGCGCGTGATGCGTTTTGCCATTGCCAGTCCTTCGGCAAACGCTGCATCGAGTTCGGGGGCATCGGGAACGTACAGGACTTCCTGCGATCCCACGACCGTGAAACCTGCGGATTTGAGCTCATCGGCAACCATCTTCACGGCACCGCCTTTTCCTCCCATGGACCCGAACGTGAATGCGAACCGCTCACCGGTCCGGTTGAAGTGCAGGCCCTTGAGATAGTAGAGGAGATCCCCGATGCTCGGGTACGGCATATCGTTGATGGTCGGGACGCCTACCATGATCGCCTTGGAATCCAGGATATGCTTGACGATCTCGGATCGTTCGTCTTCATGGAGATTGAAGAGCTTCACATCGCATCCCCCGGCGATCACGCCTTCTGCAAGACCGTGGGCGAGCATCTTTGTGGATCCGTGCATGGTATCGTAGATGACAGTCACCTTGTTCTTCCGGGCAGAGCCGCTGGCCCAGCTAACGTACGCGCCGAGAACTTTGCCGGGATCCGTCCAGATCTGGCCGTGGGATGGTGCAATCATCTTCACGTTCTCGATAAGGCCAAGGCCGGTCAGTTCTTCTGCTTTCTTTAAGAAGAGCGGGGTCAGCGGCACGATCAAGTTGGCGTAGAACTTCTGCGTGGCATCCATCAGCACGTGCTCGGGGATATCCGTATCCAGCCGCTTTGCACAGCAGATATGCTGGCCGAACGCATCGTTCGGGAAGAGGATCCCTTTCTCTGCATAGAGCGTGAACATGGAATCCGGCCAGTGGAGGAGCGGGGCCTGGACAAACGCCAGTGTCTTGCCGCCAAGATCCAGGGTCTCGCCGGTGTTTACGTGATGGAATACTGCACCCGCAAGGGCCGGGAAATGCCGGAGGAGTCCTTTCTCGGCAACTTCTGTACAGTAGATCGGCGCCTTGGGGTACTTTTTATGGATCTCGACGAGCGCTCCCGAGTGATCCTTCTCGACATGATTCTGGACAATGATGTCGATCTGCTCCTTTTTTCCCTCTTTCTTAAATGCATCGGCAATGCGGGCCCACATCTGGGCTGAGTGTCCCGGGTACACGTTGTCGATGAGTGCGGTCTTCTCACCAAAGACCAAGTAGCAGTTGTAGGACGTTCCATCGAGTGTATATCCGTGGTAGGTGCGGAGGTCCCAGTCCAGGGATCCGACCCAGTACACGCCGTCAGCAATCTTGTAGGATTCTGCTTTCATGGCAATCACTTTGTTCGTAACAATACGAATGTTCTATTGTATGCGAACAATCTTTAAGAACATTGCGCTCCACACTCTGTATATGCAATCCCGCAGCGGCCAAAGCAGGGGGGAAAGCGCCCGGGATGTCCGGCTCTTCTCAACCGAGAACTCGGTAATAGCCGTGGACAGTCCCATCAAGCTCCGGATCCTGGAACTCGTTGCAGCGGGACCGGTCCCGTTCGACCGGATCGTTGAGGAGACCGGGAAGGCCAAGTCCACCATATCCGTGCATATCCGCGATCTCGAGCAGTCGGGACTCATCACCACCGAAACCGATCCCCGGGATACCCGCAGGCGGCTCATCGCGCTCTCGTCCCATGCCATCGGCAGGCTTACGAATGCCGACCGGGACGCCCGGCTGCCCGCCCGCGTCCGCGACGATATGGCCGCTGACCGGCCCTTCCGTGATGATGACATTGTCTCCTTTTTCCGGTACTCTGTCCGGGTCTTCCGGACGCAGGCCATGGCCATGGGGATCAACCTGGATCCCGTGCTCCAGCGGACCGGCTTTGAGGTGGGAAGTGTGCTCGCTCCCCTCGTTGCCGCACCTAATGTAACAGAAGTTGCACGAAAGATGGATCTCTTCTGGCAGGCACACGGACTGGGTGCGATCACGCTTGCGTCAACCGACCCGCTCACGCTCGATGTCCGGGGATGTTTCGAATGCGAGGACCTGCCGGTCACCGGCCACGGGACCTGTTCATTCGATATCGGTGTCCTTTCGGCCATCTTCTCACACCATCTGGGCTGCCCGGTCAATGTTGTCGAGGAGCAGTGCTATTCTTCCGGGGACGAGCGGTGCATCTTCGTGATCACGCCCCTGCATGGCGCGGAAAGCTGCCCCGGTTCCTGAAGTTCAGTACACCAGCAGGTAATATGCCATTGCGGTGGTGAGGAATGCCCAAAGGAGGATGATGATTGCGATCGGTACGAGAAAACCCATCATCCCGTTCACCGTGGATGCAATCTGGGAGACCCGCTGGGAACCAAAAACAACGATCCCGTGGCACCACGTCGTCGTCCCCCCGGTCCGGGCAGGAGTTGCGTCCGTGAGCGCTTCCTTTACCGCTTCTTCGACCAGAGGGTAGAATGCGTCGAGCGGGACTTTGAGCCCCACCTGGTTCCGGCCGGAGACGGTATTGACCACATGGGTATCGGTGGTCATAACCTCGCATTCATCGACAACCCGGGAGAGTCTTCTCCGGATCTCGTCCCGGACTCCGGTGTGCATATTGTTGCCGTCGAAGAGGACGTACGCGGTCTTCTGCCCGCCGGCCTTCACGACCAGCACCTGAACCCCGAGATCCCCGAACCCTTCCTGCCGCGTGTACGGAAGTGTCCTTGCTGCGTACCCGGCAGAGAATTCTGCCTGTTCCTGGCCAGCCGCGGCAGCAAATGCGGATTCCGCTGCCCCCAGGTACTCCATTGCAAGCTCCGTTGCAGGGTAAACCCCGTCGGCAAGGGCATCCATGCAGTTGTGGGCATCGATGAACCCAATATTACGGAAATGTCTCTCCCCGGCTTTCATGATCGCAAACCCTACAGAGAATTCGAGATCTTCGGTAACTTCCGGCGACCGGGTGGCAACGGCAAGTACGGTATCCCCGAAGGCCTGGACGAGCACATCCACCGATCCGCACGTCCGCCGGAGCGATCTCGTGCAGCCAGCGTTGGGGCAGGAATCCGGCAGGCCTGCAATGATGGAGTCTCCCAGTTTTTTTACTTCCACTTCATCGACCGGGTTGAAATCGTGCGAGGCTGCCCCATGAAAGACCATCGAGGAGTTCCCGAGCATACCGTGAAGGATCTTTGGCAGGTTGGACCCGCCGATCTCGCCCAGCGGGCCGGGGTGGACATTGGGTATGGTGAGGATGATATCCTCTTTTTTCTCCCGTTTCATGACAAGCGACACTTCCGGCACAACAACGCTTTCACCAATGCTCCGGAAAAAGTCGTCGAGTTTCCTGCTGCCCTCCGACAAATGGAGAAGGAACGCGTTTGCCAGTTCAAGGGGTCCGACTTTGAAGTTGGCCTTCATGGGCCGCTCGACCACGATGATGAAGACGAGCACGCCGATGGCAAATGTGACATGGAGGATCAGCGAGAGCTGCACGAACCAGAGGCCGAGGAACGGGGCGGCTCCGAGAACGGCTATTCCTGAATGGAGGAGCGCCGGCACGATCACCCGCTTGAGATGGAAATCCACGACCGCAGCCAGGAGGAGCATCCGGAAGGCAAAGACGAACGCAAGCGAGACTGCAAAGAAAGTCGGGAACGCGAACCCGGCAAAGAAGATGACCGGTGAGAGGGAGATGAAGACTGCGATGATGAGGCCGATGGCGGCTGTGAGCCCCGACCAGCCGTATGTCAGTTTCCCGCTGAACCGGCGGGCAAGCCAGGGGGTCAGGGCAAGGGCAGCGACCGCCGGGATGAAGTAGGCGGCGATGGGGAAGAGATCCGGGTGAACAAGACCTTTGTTGCTGCCGAGCATTGCCATGATCTCAACGCAGGCCGAGAGGAGGAGAATGAGGGCAAACGATTTGATCCACGACGGGCTCGTCACGATATACTTCGAGAGGGCTTCGAGCCGGAGGTCCATCTCACCGGACATGTTGTTCTCCCTGCATGGTTATGTTCCGGTGGGGTGGGATGGGATATAAGGGGGATGGAGGGAACGTGAGAGAGGCACAACCGGCATGGATATGACTGACCGGAGACCGCGATCAAACGCATCGTCGCGTACTATCTGATTGTTTCAATCTTCGCGACTAGTTTTGTGTTTTATTTGTTATGGGTGGCATTTCGATGGTTCCGTGGATTTACTCGCTCACGCCGTTTTAGAATCGGGTGGTGTTCTTTGTTGGGGTTGTGGTGGATTTACTGCTGATGGCAATGGTGTACGTGGTGATGGAGGACCAGGATTTTTGCGGTGGGGTTTGAAGAAATTTGTAATGAATAATATAGAATCAATGAAAAACAGTATGATCGGTTATATCATGCCATGTGTCATCGATCATAGATAATACTGGTTAATGGGGTTGGGAAAAATGATTGAGCTTGTAGTTACACTCCCAAAGTATGGAAGTGATGTGGCATCACAAAATATCTGGTTAAAAATATCTTCTGCATTTCCAGAATTAAACGGTGTTTGTTATTATATGCACCCTATTTTAAAAACTCGATCAGGTGTTGTTCCTGATTTTACATTACTGACGCAAACCCACCAACCAGTTGTGATTCGATGTCTGCCATATCAGATTACTAAAATTAATGAAATCAATGAAAAATTTTGGATTGTTGATGATATGGAAATTGATTCACCAATTCAAGAAGCGGAAGATTTTGTATTTCTGTTAAAGTCAAAATTCGGCGCTGACAGGGAATTAAGAAAGCGATTGAATCCTTATTGTATACTTGCGCTCCCATTGATAACAAAAAAAGAATTCGAGAGTAAATTTCCAGATATTCTAAATGATGCAATAGTGATCTGGAAAGATAGCGATATCAAAACATATCTAACCGAGATCAATCCCAGATTGTCTCCTGACGAATGGCGCCTCACTAGGTCAATTATTCAAGGAATTAATCCCTTAACTAAAGGCGGAGTTCTCAAGCCAAGAATTGCAAATACACTTGGAGAGGCAATAAAATCAATAGATTCATTCATAGCGCTATTAGACGATGAGCAAGAAAAAGCGGCGCTTCAAATAGCACCGGGACCTCAAAGAATTCGCGGAATGGCTGGGACTGGAAAGACTGTCTTATTGGCTATGAAAGCCGCACAAATCCATCAAAGATTTCCTGAAAAACACATTCTTTTCACATTTAATACTCAGAGCCTGTACAATCAGGTCAAAACTCTAATAACAAAATTCTATAGATTTCATAGTGATTCGGATCCTGATTGGGATTATTTACATATCCGTCATGCATGGGGTGGACCAAGAAGATCTGGAGTATATTATGACACCTGCAAAAGAACCGGGATTTCCCCGCTTCAATTTTTTGAAGCTAAGCAATTAAATTGGAAATCTCCATTCGTCTCATGCTGTAAGCACATTTTGTCACACGAAATTGATCCTAGGTATGATTATATTATGGTTGATGAGGCTCAGGATTTTCCATCTGAATTTTTCCAATTATTATTTCGTCTGACACCTTCCCCACATAATATCTACTGGGTATATGATGAACTCCAGAGTTTATTTGGGGAGAAAATTCCATCTCCTGAAGAATTATTTGGGATCGATAAGGATGGAAAACCAAATGTGACTCTCGAAGGTGAAGCTTATCCCGGTGGAATAGAAAAAGACTTCATTCTCCATCGTTCATATCGATGTACTCAGCCAGTTTTAATGTTAGCCCATGCGATTGGTTTAGGTTTATACAGTCCTGATGGTCCCGTACAAATGCTTAGCAAAAAAGAGTCTTGGGAAGCATTTGGTTACAAAATTGAACGCGGAGATCTAATAAAAGATAGCCGACTTACAATTTTCCGCCCGAAAGAAAATAGTCCGAATCCTATAAATGACGTCTATAAAGGTTCCCAAGAGGTAGTAACTTCTCAGATTTTTGAAGATAGAGACAAGGAATTCGATTGGATAGCGCAATCGATTTTTAATGATATTACTGTTGAAAAAGTTTTACCGGAACATATTATTGTTGTTTGTCTTGATCCCCTCAATATGAAAAAATATTTGCCCCCAATTCAAGAACGATTATATTCATTGGGTCTTCAATCAGCGATTCCCGGATTGGTAGATGATAGCTCATCATTTGCTGAAGATGGTAGGGTCACAATATCAACTGTATTGAGAGCAAAGGGGAACGAGTCGTATATTGTCTATGTTTTCAATTTCGATGTACTCTATGATTATGTTGAATCTTTGCAAAATCGCAATCGTGCATTCACTGCAATTACCAGATCAAAAGGTTGGGTTCGAATATCAGGTATTGGGCCAGGAATGAAAAAAGCAAAAAAAGAAATCGATTTAATTCTTTCAGATCAGCCGAGATTCAACTTTATTTTTCCAGATATGGAAAAAATCCGAGATCTTGATGCTGAAATTGCTCGAAGAAAACGTGACATTCGTAAAGCTAGAGATAATCTTACTGGATTAAAAAATGTGGATTTGCATGCACTAGTTGCTCTATCAGAACAAGATCCTGAATTATTTGAAAAAGTGATGAAGAAAATTGAAGAGGTGGCAGGAAAACGTGAATCTAAGTGAAACCTACCAATCCCTCAAAACGACATTATTCGATTGGCCGAGTACTTTTATCAACCGTAGGGACAAAAAGGATGAAGATTCACACAATATATCTTGGAATAAATATACTCGAAGAGAACGAATTATTGATATTCGGCGCTCTGATCTTATCGAAATCGTGAAATCAGGTCAATATTCCTTTCAAATAATTGAAGATGGCTCAGTTTTTCAATTATATTACCAGTTCAATGATTACAATCAAGCTTTGTGTTCTGCGAATTTAGCATATTACAACACAGGTGGTGTTACATACGATACATTTCAGGAGATGCAATTTTCCGATCTATATAATGGGGATGATAAATCCTCTTCATCGGATAACAAGATTGACTATAAAGAAGATCTTTTTGAGGATCCCCTCATAGCTTGGATTCGTATAGACTATTCACCACACGACTACTGTCGTCCACTTCATCATTCATGCCATATGCATTTTAGTTTATTCCCGAATTCTAGAATATCCCTGAATGCAGTCCCTACTCCAAGACAATTTATTGAATTCATTCTGGCTATAAATTATCCCGATCTTTATTTAGTCAAACGACTTGATCAAAAATATGAACCGAATGATCCTACTAGAATTGCAGATCTAAACATTCCCTCATTTCCGAGAATCGATAGTAGTGTGTATAGTGTTTTGCCACATATCAGCATCCCAAATCATTAACAAACCTCTGCAAACTTATAAATCAGGCAATCCTCACAACGCCTAGGTCGGGAAATCCTAATCTCATACAACGCGTTCATCCCTACGGACTCCCGGACACCCATATTGAACAATAAACTATGGCCCGTATTCACAGGGAGGCCGGGTGCACCCGGGACCTCATCAATGGAATGAAACCCCTGTGGGGAAAAAAGTCCGCAACCTATGGGGAGGTCCGGTTTTTTTACGATCATTACGAGACGACCCTTGCAGAGACGGACGTCGCGACAGGTCGCGAGTATGAGGAGATGATCGGTCGCCTCAGTGCCGATGAGACTCGGCTTGACCGGCAATTACAGGAAAAAATCGCCCGCCAGACAATCGTTGTCGACAAAAATCTCGAAGAACTTCGCGGAAGAATCGCCGCCGTCGGGAACTTTTTTACTCGGTTCGGTCGCAGAATCCCGGAGGGAGCACCATATCCACAACCAAGCTTCGGTACCAGGTCGGGATTCGAGCTTTGGATTGTGATATTTTTCTTAAAGAGAATTATTGGGGCAGGAATATAGCCTAGGGTCCAGTCTGTTATAGTCTCGGTGAGAGGTAGTCCAGCAGGCTGGAAACCGAATTCATCGATATGTCTTCCACCTCCGCGTTGTACCTACACCTTGAACGGGAAATTAAATCGAAAGTGGATGAAATTGATCGGCTTGTCAGCCTGTTTGTCATGTATTGCGTTCAAATTTCCACCATTTGAAAGTGATTTGCTACGATTAATTGCATTTTGTTAATGATTTGCTCTGGTTAAAATGGTTTGAAGAATTTAAGAATCTTGAAGATCATGCAGTCTTTTTTAGAAATTTTTCAGGTTCGTAAAAAGATATAAACGATTATTTATCTTTTTCCACCTTTTTTGGATTTGTATCTAACTTCCAGATTCCCGTTTCATTATCAAATTCATAATATCTTATTTTATCAAACAACGGTGGCTGCGTAGAATCCGTTGAATATACAGCTGAAGTTTGCCAATAAAAATCTCCGACGATAATCCTTTCCGAATTTATCTCTCCAGCTAATGGGTTCTTGGAATTACTTTCAATTGCATCTTCTTGCATTACAGGATTATACTGGTAATCATGATGCGATATCCCTACAATACCAGAACAGCCATATTTTTTATTTATCTCAGCTCGGTTTATTATAACTGTATGAATCTTATGCTCAAGCGCCGCAGCCTCAGCTATTTTGATTGTGTTTAATAAATTCTCTTTTTTATCATCATAACAGGGATTGATTACAAAATTCACTTGGTTTGATCGATCTTTATTTTTTAAATATTGTAAATTATTGGGATAATCTGAACATGTTAATACTGAAAATTTTCCGAATTTGGTATCAAATATATAGATTTGATCTCCTCCTCGTATACCCATCCCGTGATACCCTGTTTTTTCTGGAATTGAAGGATTGATTTTTTTATATTCCGCAATTTTTCTCCCATTGTGTATAATTGTGCAAATGTTTTGTTGTTTGAAGAAGTAACTCCCACAAATTACAATAATATCCGTATTATCAAGAATCTTCAATAATGGCTCGATGAACCTTTCTATAAAACTGATCTCAGGGAAGCAAAGTATATTGATTTTTTGATTTTTAGCTAAATTAATTGCCCCTTCAATTTTCTTCCATTGCAGATCAGGATTTATGATCTGACATGCTAATGGATATTCAAGGGTAGCCATATCCGGGTCATATGCCAATTGAACTAACCCAATTACAATTGGATGAACTACATTTCTGATTTTTGAATACCCTATTGGTATTTGGGTAATTTTAGGAGGTGTATGCATACTTGATTCAAGAAGCTCAAGTTCAGAAAAGACATTTTCGATTCTTGTTGCCGTATGTGGACCTTTTTTAAATTGTATGCCAGCAACAAAATTTGCATAACGAAGACATTCTTCTGAACTGATTTCGATTTTTAATTCTTTAGATATTATTCCCCTTAATAGGAATAATCCGATATAATATGTATCGAATGCATCACCACACCCTATTTCATTACCTGTTGACGGAATTTTACTGTCGTAAACATCGATTGAGACAAGTTCGTACTCATTACCTTCTGAATTTGCATTCTTCTGGATGAGTTTTGCGCCCTCTCTGTCTGCTTTAATTATAAAATTTTCTATTTTATCGAATTTTTTAAGGAATTTTTCATAGTCATCATCTGAAAATTGCAATTCTCGTCGTGTGTATTTTGTGATAAGATCCATATCTATTGATGTATAGATTCCTGTTGCGGTTTCTTTGATATTTGGAAGAACCCCATCAATTTGTAGACCGTTAAATTTTTCCAAATCATATTTTGGATCTAAAAAAATGTATAATGGGTGATCAGTTTTCTTTCTATGTTCTTTTTGCACATTTAAAAAATCAATAATTAGGGAAAGATCGCCAGCGAAGAGCCCTTTCTCATTATCTTTAATAATAATGCAATCAATGTTCGGAACTAATGTGATCAATTTTTGAAAAATTTTATTTCTGTCTGTTCCTAGTATCAATTTATTTGCTTTCTCCATTGGTAATTCACGATTGACTCGGAATGCTTTAAGTTGTTCATAAGGATCGTCTTGTTTGGATTCACTATATCTAATATTATCAATGTAGTATTTTGTAATAGTCAGATAATTTTGAACCTCAATTAAATGTGTATCAATTCCCTTATCTTCAGCGAAATCCTTTAGAACTTTTCCTTGGCAATCATTTCCAATTATTCCTAACATTGATACATTAGCAAATGATTTGAATAAAAATGCAATTCGTGCTGCTCCCCCAAGTAGGTGATTCTCAGGAAATTCTGAATCGTAATTAATATCATACACTAAATCGAAATCACATCCAAAACTATGCCTATTTGTTGTGCGTTTTCCGGCAAGTTTGCATCGCATAAAAAAATCAATCATCAAGTCGCCGAAAATAAGAACATTCAATTTTGGTGGTTTAGATCCTAAATATGTCGTATAAATTCTAAAACGATCTACATCATCAGATGAAATATTATCTAATGCTCGTGTTGATGTGATATTCCGCATCATTTTCTTAAAATTAACATTTATAGCGATTAAATCTTTTTTTTTATTTTTCCCCATTCAATCACATTTATTTGTATCCAAATTTCTCTATTAAACTGATTAAGATAAAAGATAAATGATCTACATCCGTTGATTATTCGATCCACCTCAATCTCTCTATCAGATTATATGGTAGTGAATGCAAGATTCCAAATTTCACCTCATCTGGATTTGACCAGCCCAGACCGTTGCCCTATCTAACACTCAGGTGCTACCGCGAAACTACACGGGCTTCCGGCCTAAAAATTTTAACCTGGACCTTGCTCAAAAAATTCTCAACGCGATAAAGACCCTGCACAAAAACTGGATCCGGATCACCCAGACCGTGCTTGAAATTTTTCCGGCAAACCATTCACAACATTTTCTCAGCAGATTTTACTGCAAAATATTTTACAAGGTTTTTCCCAAAAATTTTTTACAAAATTTCTCCGGAAAAATTCCCCGGTCCGGCCCATAAAAACGATCCGGAATGCCTGCCTTCCTCACGCCGTAAAACACCTTTCCCGGAATCTCTTTTTTCTCACCTTCACTCCATTCCAATCCGGGCCCGATACGGGCTTTGTTGTACCACTTTTCCGGAACGGAGCCTCATACGTGCCCGGATTTAGATCGTCCGACCCCCTGTTTGATCGAAAACTCCTGGAAGATTTCACGAGACTGGGGGTCCGGATGATAAATTCACGCCGGAGAACCCGTATTTACGACGGAGAAAGACCTCACAACCAAGGGAAATTCTCCGACGTAAATTGAGAAATGCGTCCGGAGGGGGTGCCCTGCACGCCGGCCACCATTCCCCCGCAGAAACGCACAGAATCCCGTTTCCGGTTGAGTTCCGCTGCCTGAATGTTGCTAAATACTGCCTCTGGTCTTACGACGTAAAAACAGCCAGAATTCAGTGAATTATTACCTCATTTTTCCGAATTATTGCCTCTGGTTCCGGAAAAACAGGGAAACGGGGCATTTTACGGGCCCGGATTGGAGCATCTCCGGAATACGCTTCTGACAGGGGTATGGATAAACGGTCATCCTGCGATTTCCTGTGATGAGCCGGGTGTGGCGATAACCGGATTTGACGTTGCCGTTTTCACGTTCACATGCCATGCCGGAAATCCTGACGGAACGGCCCGTTCGCACCTCCGGCAAATGTTCCGGCATACACAGAGCTTAAAAAAAATCCGGTCAATCCGGGCCTCAACGCACCGGGGGGTCACCCCCCCACCCACCATAGATCCGGGTGGGGGGGTCACCACGATTTTAAAAATTTCAAGAGGGGGGGTCCCCGGCAGACCCCCCGCCTCAATGTTGAGTAACGCACCATTTCCCGCAGTCGTCCGTCCGGTATTTCCCGTGGAGTTCCTGACGTGAGTGGAACAAATCGCCGGGTTCCCGAATTTGAGTTGGGAGGTCAGTCTGGCCTGAACGGGTGGGGGGTCCCCCGGCTACCACCCCCCCATGGCAGGGAGGGGGGTCCAACCGGTTTTGAAAAATGTGGCAGGGGGGTCTGCCGGAGACCCCCCGTCCCGTTTCCAGAACTTCGCTCCGTCAAGGCCGGCCTGTATTCCCAAACTATACATCCTCCTTTTGTCAACATTGAAACCGGAAAAAAGGAACCGACACCCATGGACTTTCTGCTGGTCTCTTCTGCGATCCTCACCCTCTTCGTCATCATCGGAATCGGGTTTATCCTGCGGAAATACGGCATACCGAATGGCAACCGGGTCCAGTGGATCTCCCATATCCTCGTCAACATTGCACTGCCGGCCCTCACCATCCGCAGCATGCAGGTTCCGCTGTCGGCCACAAATATCGGGATTGCGGAGAGTATGCTCTTAATTGCCATTGCGTACTATCTTGGAGCATTCTGCCTGAGCTATCTTATCTGCCATTTTCTTCCCGGTTCCGGCCAGGAGAAAGGCGTCTTCCAGTTCATGCTCGTCTTTCCTAATGTCGGCTTCATGGGAATCCCGGTCGCGATGGCAGTACTTGGCCCGGACTCGCTCTTTTACGTAATCCTCTTCTGCCTGCCGTTCAACTTCTTCGCGTTTTCTCTGGGAGTTTATCTTATCGCACACGGCCGTCCCGGGAAGTTCAACCCGCGGGTCCTTGTCACTCCGGGTCTCGTGGCATCCTTCATCGGCCTTGCACTCTTCCTTGCAGGCTATACGATTCCGTCTCCTGTCAGCACAGCGCTCGACTGGATCGGGATGACGATGACCCCCCTCGCGATGCTGGTGGTAGGCGCTCTCCTTGCCACGCTCCCGGCCTCACGCCTTGCCGGGGACTGGCGGATCGCGGTAATCACGGCATTCCGGCTGGCTGTCCTGCCGGTCCTTGCCTTCCTCATACTGCTGCCCTTCATTCACGACAAACTCCTCCTCGGGGTAACGGTGCTCCTCATAGCAATGCCTGTTGCAGCAAATGCGGTGCTCTTCTCGGAAGAGTACAAAGTCGATGCAACGCTCGCGTCCCAGGGGGTCTTCATCTCCACCCTGTTCTGTCTTGTATCGATCCCGGCTATCGGAATTCTGTTGTTCTGAAAAAAGCTACGGGCCGGATCGCACCCTGCGGTAACGTTATTCCGGCCCCTTTTTTTACCCGTCGGATCGTTGCATGCACGGCCCGTGGCAGCATTTTTGTGCTAGGCAAGGCCGCCCGCCCTGAACGTGGCGGTGTACTGTTTGTCGGTCTCCCGGATGTGGTGGTTGACCCAGTCGCGGAGGAAGTTCATGAGATCGAGCGTAAGACCGAGCCGGTTTTCAGCAAAATCCTTCTGGAAATCCACAACCTTTTTCACAAACGCGGCATGCTCGGCTTTGTGAGAGGGAAGGCGCGGGTAGTTGAACTTCTGCATGTATTTCTCTTCGGTCTGGAAATGGTATACCGTATACGACGCGAGCTCCTGGAGCGTTCCTTCCAGGGCCTCTTTTCCCTGGCCGGCCTTCATGGCGTCGTGCAGTTTGTTGATGAGTGCAATCAGTTTCTTGTGTTGTTCGTCAATCTCCTTAACATTGACACTCAGCTCTTCAGTCCATTCCATGATTGGCATGCGTTACGTTATACGGAACCGGATATTTAATCCTGTCGCCGGGGATATCCCGGGATTCTGCCCGGAGGCATGTTGCACTCCTCACGGTTTATTGTTGCAACCCACGCTCCGTAAAATGGAGGAATGTACATCCATTAATAAAAAAAGCGATCAGAGCGGCCAGCGGGTCTTCCCGTTGCTTTTTTTGAGCGACGGGCACCGGTTGAAATACGTCTCGCCCCAGACCCAGGGCTGGTAATTCCAGCACATCTCGGGTTTTACCAGGTGTATTCCGCAGAGATACCTCATCTTTCCTTTCCTCCGGAGGAACGGGCAGACCGTAACATACTCGCCGGTCTCTGCATCACGCATCTCGAACGAGACCACATCGCCAAGATCTTCTGCCCGGAGACTGGTGCAGGGAACGGGATCACCGTGTTCCCGGTACGCGATGAACCAGCGCAGGATATCGGTCCGCCCCTGCTCTATCCAGACATAAACGTTCGGTACTGTCGGCATAATGCCGGGGCCGAAGATCCGGCAGCAGAGCCCGCACTGCTCGCAGGGGTCGTCTTTGGATGATGGGGTCTCCATGATTTCCATCCACTATTCACCGGTCATCTGGATAAGGGTTTTGAGAAATATCGTTGCCCGGGACACAATATACGTTATTTATGAATCTTCAGGAACCATCTCTCTGCATATACTGCTGGAATCTTTCCGGTGATTTCCTGCCCGGCGCAATACCATACCCCGAACGGTGAACGCATGAGTTTTCCCTCATCCCCTGCAATTATCCTCCTTGTCATAGCCGGCACGATCTCGGCAGTCCTTGCCTATGCAGGCTGGCGCAACCGTGCCATTCCTATATCCCGCCCGTTCACTCTCCTGATGGCGGCCGAGACCGTCTGGATCTTCGGTTATCTCCTGGAACTCACCAGCTCCAGTCTCCAGGCGGTCCTTCTCATCAACGATATCGAGTATCCCGCCCTGCAGACGGTGCCGGTTGCCTGGCTTTTTATCGTCCTCTGTTATACCGGCCGGGAACAGTATCTCACGCGGAGAACCGTCCCCCTCTTCTTCATCGTACCTGCAATCGTCTGGATCCTCGTCCTCACCAATCCGCTTCACCATCTCTATTATACCGGATTCTCCCCGCTTGTCATTGACGGATCCACCATCTGGGTGTATGAGCACGGCCCGCTCTTCTGGATCCATATCGGCTACTGCTACCTCCTCGCTCTTGTATCGCTGGTCCTCGTGGCCGGCCGGCTCGTTGCCGCTACAGCGCTTTACCGCCGGCAGACACTTCTCCTCTTCTGTGCAGCCTGCATCCCGGCCTTCTGCAACATGGCCTATGTCTTCCAGCTTGCCCCGTTCCCCGAGTACGACCTGACCCCGTTTGCGTTCCTTGCCACGGGGATCATTATAGCAGTCGGCCTGCTCCGCTACCAGCTCTTCTCTGCCGTTCCTGTAGCCTATTCCCTGGTATTCCTGACCATGAGCGACGGGGTCGTTGTCCTGAACGGGCAGTTCCGGGTGATGGATCTCAACCCGTCGGCCGAGAAGATCACCGGGATCTCCTCGCATGACGCCATCGGCCGGCCGGTCGGGGAGATCGTCAGCGGGCTCGCACTCCTGGAGGTTGATCCCCGGTCCGTACCGCAGGAGCGCCATATCGAGATCCAGATCCGGACGGGTGGCAGCCTGCGGTTCTACGATGTGCTGGTCACCCCGATGGGAGCCGGCGGGGCAGGAGTTTCGGGATTCATCTGCCTGTTGCGCGACATCTCCGGACGCAAACAGGCAGAGCTGGCTCTTGCGCAGGCCAACCGGAAGATAGCTCTCCTCTCAAGCATCACCAGGCACGATCTCCAGAACAAACTCATGGCGGTTGCCAGTTACCTGGATCTGAGCCGGGAACTTGCAACGGATCCTGAACAGAAAGAGTACATCTCCCTTCAGGAAGAGGCGCTGGATGCCATGAGGGAACAGATCGCCTTCACGGCAGAATACGATAAACTGGGATCCAAAATGCCGGTCTGGCAGAATGTCGGTGCCGCTGTCCGGCGGGCGCAGGACCTGGTGTACCTCCGGAACATCTCTCTCTCTGACACAACCGGATCCCTTGAAGTCTATGCCGATCCCATGCTCGAAAAAGTGTTCTACAATCTTTTTGAAAATGCCGTGAAATATGGCGGGGACAACCTCTCGTCCCTTGCGGTCTCCAGCCGCCCGGCCGGTGACAGCCTCGTGATAGTTGTCGGGGATGACGGGTGTGGTATATCAGAAGCGGACAAGGCCCGGCTCTTCGAACGCGGGTTTGGGAAAAATACCGGTCTTGGCCTCTTCCTCTCCCGGGAGATCCTTGCGATCACGGACATCACCATAACCGAGACCGGGAGGCCCGGTCATGGTGCACAGTTCGAGATCCATGTCCCGTGCGGGAAATTCCGGTTTGCTGATCCTGGCGAATGATCCGCTGCCACGCTGCCGATCTTTGTAAGCGGTTTACGCTTAGTATGGTAAACGGGCACAGTGACCGGGCGATACCTCCAATCTGCAAAACGGTGTCTGACCGGGCCCTGCCGGAAATTCCGGCTTCAGACATCCGGCAGGGCCGGAATCATCAGGCCACGTCTTCAAGATCCTCAAGGGAGCGGCCGGTCATATCCACCCGGGTCAGCCAGGTTACAACACAGGCAATGATACAGATGATGCCCATGATGGTGACCGTGTCCCGTACGCCCATCGAGGCCTGCATCAGCGGGACAAAGATGATCCCGCAGGCTGCACCAACCTTGGCAACAGCCGATGCAAAGCCATGGGCGGTTGCCCGGAGCCGGGTGGGAAAGAGTTCGGCCGGGAGGAGGAATGTCGTGGCATTCGGGCCCCAGTTCTGGAGGAGGTTGAAGAGCCCGAATCCGACAAATGCGAGAGCAATGATGGTCGTGGAACCGGACTGGGACGCAGCGAGGATGAACATGCCCGCAGCCATGCCGACAAATCCCATCAGCTGGAGCCGGATCCGGCCCATCCTCTCAATAAAAAGGATATTGAGGATGAACCCGAGAACAAGGAAAATATCCAGAAGAACGGTTAACTCCGAGGAATAGAAATCCTGGGCAATGAAATTCATGCCGACCGCATGGGTGCCAAGCATGGATGCGATGAGAATGGGTGTGAAGATTCCCACGCCGTAAAAGGCAAAATCCATCAGAAACCACGGGATGGTGATGAGCAGGGTCTTTCTTAGGTTCTGCCCGGAGAAGAGTTCGGCATAATCGGCCATGCGGGCATGCCATGCCGGCTTCTTTTCCAAAACTTCGGGCTCCGGTTTTTCCACCGGGGGCTCGACTTTTTCCTTAAGTTTGAAATCCGGTATCAGGTAACGGACAACTCCCATGGCGAGCTTCCACTCCCTCCGCTGGATATGCCACCGGGGACTCTCGGGTACGGTCCGCCGCAGCACGAGGATCACGATTGCAGGAACTGCCCCGGCAATGAGCATCCACCGCCATGCTGATTCATTCGGGTGAAGGGCGAGAACGAGGAGGCCCACCGCGGCAGCGGCAAAGATGCCCACAGCCTGGAAACTGAATGCAGCGATCAGCATCCGGCCCCGGATCCGTTTGGGCATGAACTCCGAGACATAGGATGCACAGATCGGGTAGTCTGCGCCGATTCCCACTCCCAGGAGGAAGCGGAAGAGGATGAGGGACTCAAGGTTCCAGGCGCAGGCCGACAGGATTGCAAAGAGAATGAAGATGAAGAGATCCGCAAGAAAGATCTTCTTTCTCCCGAACCGGTCGCAGAGCCTGCCGCCGATGAGCGCCCCGAAGATTGCGCCGACAATGGATGCAGCACCGACTGCTCCCTGGGCAAGGGGGGATGCGGAGAACTGCACGATGATGAGCGGGAGGGCAATGGACATCACGAAGAGATCGAAGCCATCGAGGAAGATCCCCATGGACGAGAGAAACCAGATATGGGCATGCTTCAGCGTGAACGGTGCCTCATCCAGTGCCTCAGTGAGAACCCTGCATGCCATCAGAAACCTGCCCCTGCAAGGTTCATTTCATTGCCGGAGAAAATGTATCTTTCTTTTCTCTTCTCCCGCTCACTCCCTCATCGCAGGAAGGATGGATGGGACTCGTGCTGTTCCAGGATGCGGTATGCTCCGGCCGGAACCGAGATCTCAAACCGGGCCCCCCCGCCCGGCACCCCGTCGCCCGTGATGGCAATTTCGGTGATCGAGAGGATCTCCCGGGAGAGGAAGAGGCCGAGGCCCGTGTGTTTTCCAAAGCCGCGTTCGAAGAGATGAACCTTATCCTCTTCTGAGATCCCGTTCCCGTCATCCTCGTACGTGATGACCAGGCCGGAGTCTGTCTCACGGAAACCGATACGGATGGTGCGCAGTTTCTCGCCTCCGTATTTCAGGGAATTGTCGATGAGATTATAGAATACTTTTTCAAAGAGGGGATCGGCAAACACCTCGACATCCGGTCCGTCTATTTTGATGCTGATGGTGCCGGAAACGAGAGCTCCCTTGGCATTGATGATGCATCTCTTAACATTCTGCCATACCGGCGATTGCACCCCCATGTCCTGGTAATCCCTGGTGAAGATGATCTGCCGCTCGATATTCTCGCCCGCCCGGATGCTTTTATTCACATATTCCCGGAGTTCGGGTCTGTCGGTCCTGACGGAAAGGAGGGTTAAGAACCCCTTGAGTACCAGGATCTGGTTGATGATATCGTGCCGGGTGACAGACGAGAGGAGATTGAGTTTTTTATTGGCCTGGGCCAGGGCCTCCTCGGTTCTCTTCTGTTCCGTGATGTCAACGTACGATGCAATCGATTTTTCTGTTCCCGGGATCGTTGCAACCACGGCCTGGAGGGTTTTTTTATTCCCGCTGCGGTCGAGGATCCGGACCGTGTAGTTTGTTGGAGCCGAGGAGGAACTGTTCTGTCTTCTCTCGTGATGGTATTTTCTGACTATCTCATAATCCACGGGATCCGCAATCTGTATCCATTTCATTGTTCCTTCGATCTCTTCACGGGAGTATCCGGAGAGTTCGGCAAACTCGGTGTTGGCCTGGTCGATGATGCCATCCTTGTTGATGATGATGGTTGCGGCACCGGTATGCTCGAAAAGGATGCGGTACCAGGCCTCGTTCTCTGCAAGGGCAACCTGCATCTTCCGGCGTTCCGTGATATCCTGGATAACACCAACAATGAACTCCTGGCCCGGGGAATCCGAATAATGGGTGGATGTGGCAATGATGGTGCAACCCTGGCCGTTCGGCCGGGTGATCGTGATCTCCTCTTCCCGGGCCCTGCGGGTCTGGAATACATCTTCAGTCATCTGGTAATGTACTGCGGAATCCTCTTTTTTGATGAAATCCCCCAGTGTTTTTCCCAGGATCTCCTGCCTTGTCCTCTCAATAAACCGGCAGAAGCTGTCATTGACCAGGGTAAAATGATGCCCCCGGTCCAGGACGTACACAGGATATGCGATGGTGTTGATGATGGTTGTGAGGTTCTTTCTTGTTCCGGCCTCCAGTTCGAGCTGCTGCCTCTCCTTTTGAGCCTGCATCTCGTCAAAGATGCGGTGGACCACGGTTGCAAAGATGAACATGCCGATTATGTTGAAGATAACCATCGGGGCTGCAACCATCGTGACAACAGTGAAAAATTCCGAGGGTTTGGTTACCAGGATCAGCGTGTAACAGGATATGAATGTTTCAGAAAGCCCGATCAGAACCACGGCAACCCAGGTGGAAACGAACCTGCGCCGGTTTGCCAGGTACATTATCCCGCCCAAGAGTCCGGAGAGAATGGGGGCGGACAAACCGGTCCACATGTAAGGTCCGCCCTGGAAGAACCGGAACAATCCGCCGATGATCCCCGCCCCGAGACCGATATAGGGGCCGCAGAGGAGGCCGGCAGCCATGGGGCCGAGATCCCGGATGTTGACAACGGCGCCGTAGATTGAGAGCCCGCTCAATGTCCCGAAGATGGACAGAATCCCGAAAAAAACCATCAGGAGAACCTGGGTGGTCAGTTTCGGCCGCTGCTCGAAGACCTCCCGGAAAAACCGGCTCCGCATAAAAACAGAAGCGAAGACAATAATCACACAGAGGATCTGGAAAAGAGTGACAGAACTCTGGATTATTGTCAGATCCATATCTCTGGAATTGCATAATAACCTGATAAATATTTGGGTAAATTGCCCGAACCGTTCTGTTTTATTGAAAACTTTATCGAAAAAATGCGTGTTTTTGCTTCCGAAGTGACCCGGATGGCAAATCCGGTAACCCTGCAGGGATGCCAATGATCCTGGCACGGGATTAACACCGGACAGGATAACTCACGGGCAATCCTCGATATTCAGATCTTTTTTCAGGCCGGATGATCCCGAACAGATTCCCCCCGGCAGGCAGCTGTACCCGTTCCGGTATCTCTTCTCTAAAAACGATATTCCCCTTCCGGCACCGAGATCTCGAACCGTGCACCGGCCCCCGGTTCTCCGGTCTCCCGGATCGTGATGCGGGTGATGGAGAGGATCTCCCGGACAAGATACAGCCCGAGACCGCCGTCCTGGCGGGATTCCCGTTCAAAGATACACTCTTTTCTCCCGTCTGGAATTCCCTGCCCGTTATCCTCGAATGTCAGGAGCAGCCGGCCCTTCTCTTCCCTGTAGTGCAGCCGGATGGTAGTTGCCCCGCTGCCCCATTTCAGGACGTTCTCCACCAGAACTCCGAAAACCCGTTCGAGCAGCGGATCGGCATAGATCTCCAGGCTGCCCAGTTCGACATCCCGCACAAGGCAAAGCGTATCCATGTGCGAGATGGCGAAGAGGAATACCTGGTTGACATTCTGCCACTTCGGGGGAACCATGCCCAGTCCCTGGTAATTCCTGGCAAAGGACAGGTTTTTTGTCATGTCCTTGAGGATGGCCTTCTGCTTTGAGATATAGCCGGCCTTCTTCTCCTCAGAACCCCTTGTCCCGGACAGTTCCAGATATGCAGACAGAGAGAAGATCCCGCTCTGCAGTTCCTCGAACGTGACCTGGTTGAGGAGATTGAGTTTCCTGCGGGCAAGCCCGAGAGCATCCTGTATCCTTTTGAGTTCCTCGTAATTCTGCCGGAGTTCCTCGTCAATCGCGGTCATCTCCTCGGTTGCAGCTGCCAGTTCCTCGTTCTTGCGCAACAGGGCTTCTTCGGCAAGTTTGCGGTCGGTGATGTCGAAGAGCATGGCAAACGAGCCCGCGAATTTTCCTGCATCGTCAAATATCGCGGTTGCGGAAACCTTCATCCACCGGATGCCGCCATCACCCGTATGGATCCTGCCCTCGTACACGCTGCTGTGTCCCTGGTGCCGGAGCTCCATCTGCCGGGTATTATGGGGCAGGTCTTCAGAAAAGATGAAATCCGAAATCGCCCTGCCGACAATCTCCTCAACCGGGTACCCCAGCATGTCCGCCATCTTCTGGTTGACGAAGGTTGTGACATGGCGGGCGTCCATGGACCAGATCCCCTCGTTCGCGGTCTCGACAATGCGGCGGTGCCGGCTCTCGCTCTCCCTGAGTGCTTCGACAGCTTCCACCTGGCTGGTGATATCCTCGTGTATCAGGATGATGTTGCGGATAGCTCCTTTCGTATCCCTGGTCGGGTAGATGCGGCTCCGGACCCATGGCCGGTTGCCTTTGCCGGATGTTTGCATACTGTCATAATGGGTGGCAGGTATCTCCACGACCTCTCCCGCAAATCCTCTCTCTATGATGGGCATTATCCCGTGCCGGACGAGTTGCTCATCGGAAAGAATCCGGTAATCGCGCAGGTCTTCCAGGGTGAGGCCCCAGAGTTTCTCAAACGCCCTGTTGATGAGAATGATCCTGCCTTCGGTATTCATGACCTGGATACTGAAGGGTGCTTCTTCGATGATCGTCCTGAGCTGCTCCTCGCTGTCCTGCAGGGCCGTCTCTGCAAGTTTGCGTTTCGTGATATCGAGGAGCATGCCGGAAAAGACGAGCTCCTCCTTCTCCCTGACCGGATCCGAGATGCCTCTGAAGTACATGACGTTCCCGTCCGGCCGGATGATCCGGCCCTCGAATTCCCAGCGGGAAACCGCCTGGACTGCGGCATCTATTGAATCGAAGAACCGCTGCCTGTCTCCGGGATGGACGCGATCGATCATCCGTTCCATGAAAGGACCCGGGTCATTCGGGATGCCAAGGATCTCAAGCGAACGTTCGCTCACATACGAGAAACCCCTCTGCCCGTCGGGCTTTGCATAGAACTGGTACACGACCCCGGGGATCGTACCGGCTATGCCGAGGAACCGGGATTCACTCCTGCGGAGCGCCTCGTCAGCGTGTTCCCGTCTTGCTATCTCTTCTTCGAGTTCCGCATGTTTGACGGTGAGCTGCCGGTTGGTCTCCTCAAGCTGGATCCGGGCCATCCCCATCTCGGCAAAGATGCGGGCCAGTCGGGAGAAGAACCCGAGAAGATTCCTGACATGCTTTTCATCATACACGGGAACCCGCCCGAGAGCTTCGAGATAGGCATCCTGGTCGAACCCGAACTGGTCTGCCTGGTGGATGAAGAACTCCCGGTCCGGCGGGGAAAGAAAGAACTGGCCGGCAAAAAAGTTGGCAACATGATTTCCTCCGGCCAGGATCGGGACTGCCACGTCGACAAGCCCGTTTTTGCACTGGTAGAGATTGTATGGTTCGCCTTTTTTCAAACGGCCGGCAAGATCGGTGTCACTCTCCCTGCATCGGGCAGCACTGTCAGGATTTACCCGGTGGAACCGGGTGCAGATATCCTGCCAGCCGGTTGCTATGAGAACCGTACCATCCAGTTCCAGGAGGGCAGTTGCTGCACCGGTTGCCGCAGTGAAACTCTCGCAGAGCTCAGTAAGTTCGGCAAGATCCACCAGCTCAGCGAATTTCATCCGGTATCCTTCCCATGTACCTGCATAGGTTTTCGGAATTCCTCCCGCCACCCGGGGAATGCCAGAAGAACTCGCAGGAGCTTTTCCGGAAATCCTCATCCGGCCGCTCCCGTTCTCTTTCTGGTTTTTAGTCTCTTTGTCGAAGGGTATAGAAATACTTTCGTCAGCAAATACGGGGCCGTACATCTGTACCGGCGTTTGCAGGAATTCTGTAGCTGAAAAGAGAAAAAAACAGGTTCAGTGGCGGTACGCGAGCGCCGTCTTTTCCGGGCAGGTCTCCGTGCACCGTCCGCAGAGATAGCATTCCCGTTTTGGATCATTCTCTCCTGCAACCAGGGCCGGGCAGGCCTTCTCGCATCTCCTGCACCCGATGCAGGTCTCCGTGCGCCGGAGCCGGAACCAGCTGAACTCCGAAAAGAGGGAGAACAGGACCCCGAAGGGGCAGAGGATCCGGCAGACCGGACGGTACACGAGGATCGAGACGAGCAGGAGACCGGCTGCCACTACAAATCCCGCGGTGAGCGTGAGGCTGAAGAGATCGTAGAACCCGGTAACCGCCATCAGGTCGACGAGGTAGACCGCGGCAATGGCCGTTGCAGCAAAGAGGACCAGCCGGATGAGTTCAGGAACTCGGGTCCGCCCGATGAGAATCTTCCGGAACGGTACCGCATATGCCAGTTCCTGCAGGGATCCCACCGGGCAGATGCTGCTGCAGAAGGTTCTGCCGGTAATGACTGCAAGTGCGATGACTGCGCAAATAATGCAGATCCCCATGGTCAGTGCCGAGGTGCCGGTTGCTGCCGTAACGATTCCCCCGAGTTCCGTGGGCATGATGGGTGCGACAAAGACAAAGCCGGCAATCGTGCTGATCGCTGCTGTAAGAAGCACAATCTTCCGGCTCATCGCGCCCGTGTACCAAAGGTAAGCGACAAGAACGGGTGCGATTGCCATGTACACGAGCGCAAATACCGTGCCTGCAACTGCGCTTCCGGCAAGAACGGATGTGGTGACAAGAGAGAGCGGGAGGCCGAAGAGAGCCGAGAGCGCAAGGGCGGGAACCGTCCTCTGGATCCGGATTCCTGCAATGCCCTCCCGGATGAGTGCAAAGATGAGTGTGGTAAAGGCGAGGAAGAGGAGCACTTCGACAAGTGGTACTGATAGGTGGAAAGAATTCAGGATACTCCCGGATGATGAATCCTGGAGAGCGGTGCCTGCATTGCCCGGTGGAACCGATGCAACGGACGAAGCCGAAGACTGGGCCGGGACCGCCTGCGTGCCGGCTGTACCCGATGCTGACGAAACCGGTATCGGGGATGAAGCCCCCGGCTGGGCTGAAACCGTACCGGTCGATGCCTGCGACCCGGTCCGTCCGGTATAATCGCAGAGTGAGTTGCTGTCCGCATCCACAAAGAGGAAGCACCGCCCCGGGGACGTGCATCCCCCGATTCCCTTGGGGCAGACGGCAGCGCAGGCCGGGTACGCGAGTCCTGCAGTCAGTATGACCGCAGCGATTGAACGTCTGATGGATTGTGTGATCTGCATAATTGTCTGGCGTTTTGATCTATTGACGGGAACCAGATTAAGGAAAAAAGGGTAAATATTGGGCGGATGCGGGAAGGGGGATCCGTTGACCGGGACCGGATAATATTACCGGGAACGATGCTATTATTTCAAATAGGGGATGGATGCGGATGGGACCGGCAGCGATGGTTGCCCGGCCCGACCAGTCTGCTCCCTGTGCCCAATGCTCCCGAAACCGATTGCGGGCCATCCGTTTCCTGTCTCCGGGTGAGATGCCGGCGACAAAGATCGCGATCTCCCGCGCAGGAGCGTGCGTGGAGGAGATCCCGGCCGGGGATTGCGGCCGAATGCCGGCTCCAGCCATTCTCTCTTTTGGAAATTCCTGCCCGCTCCCGGATCGCAAACCCCGGGATATGCGCTTTTGTGGCCTCCTATCTATCCCCTCATAAAGGTTCTCCATCAGTATTATGGTCCGGCGGACGTCATAGAAAGAAGATGTCCGGTAAAAAATATGAATCCTTGAAGATCGAGAACATCGTTGCATCCGGTGTCATTGCAGAATCCATTGATCTTGCAGATTTCTCATCGAAAGTCGAGAACTGCGAGCTCAATAAAAAACGGTTTCCCGGTGCGGTATACCGTATTGCGGATCCCAAGATTGCGTGCCTGATCTTCTCGTCAGGCAAGATCGTCATCACCGGTGTCCGGAACGATGCCGCTCTCGCCAAGGGACTCGCCATTGTCATCAAATCCTTGAAAGATGCAGGAATCGAACCCCTCAGCGAACCCCGGGTCGCGATCACCAACATGGTCTGTTCGTACAATCTTGAGCGGTACATCAATCTGAACAAGATGGCCGTCACGCTCAGCATCGAAAATGTCGAGTACGAACCCGAACAGTTCCCCGGCCTCGTGTACCGGATCAAGGACCCGAAGATCGTTGTCCTGATCTTCTCCTCTGGAAAGATCATCCTGACGGGCGGTAAGAACCTCGACGATGTTCGGAAAGGGCTCGATGTCCTTGAAAAGAAGCTGGAATGCCTCAGCTGAACGAATTTCTTTTTTTGTCCCGTTACAGGATATTACCTGGTCTCCAAACCAGTACGTGCCATTGCTTCTCGTGAATACTCCGGCTCATGGGAAAAGTACCAGGGGATTGTCTACCGGTCTCTTTCCAGGATGAACGCGAGCGTCCCTTCTTCCATTCCGGTCCCACTGCCTGCCGTTTCTGCCGGGAGAAATCCGTTCTTTTCCAGAACCCGGATGGATGCCCCGAGCTCCGGGTACGTTGTTGCAAGAATCTTCCGGATGCCCGGGCAGGAAAAAGCAACCGGTACGATATGCCGGACTGCTTCGGTTGCATAGCCCCGGCCCTGGAACCCGTCCAGAACGGAGTACCCGATGAGAACGGTATCCGGCAATCCTAAAAGCGATGCGATACCCCCGCTGCCGATAAGGGTTCGTGTTTTATTATCCGATCCCTTAAGAACCCAGTACCAGCAACAGAAGGCCGGGTCTGATCCCTCTTCCAGGATCCGGATAAATTCCGCAAGTACTGTGTCTTCGAGGAGGGGCGGGGGCCAGCCGGCAGGGATGGCGGCGTTCAGGAGCCGGCCAAGCCCTGCCCGGTCCCCCCGGTCGCTTGTCAGGATCTCCCTTGTTGCCGGTATAAGTTCCAGCCGTTCGGTCTGTATGGCGGTTGATGCAGGCATGGTAATCGCAGGAAAACGCAGAGCGGTACTCCCAGCCGGTAATGATTTTCAGAAATCATCCGCAGGCAGTACCCCTGATCTTCATGACGTTTGACCTGCAGCATAGTATCTTTTCCGGTCAGGGAGTTCAACCGGTCTGGAACTGATCCGGGATCTTTTTTCCTTTCCTCTCCTTCCTGCAAAACGCCTCAACCATTAAGATGCCGGAAGGAGACGTTTGAAACAACAAACCGTGTGAGGGAAAGATGGCGTTATGTAATGTACGGACCCGTGATAAGATCCTGATAGTATCTCTTCCCTTATCGGTAGATCATGTTGCGGCCATGGCGCTTGAAAAAGAGCTTCGCACCTATCTTGCACAGAAACCCGCGTCCCTTCTCTGCGACATGTCCGGGACAACGTACGTGTCCAGTTCAGGGCTCCGGATCTTCCTTACCATGGCAAAGATGGCAAAAGTCTCCGGGATCCATTTCGGGTTCTTCTCCATCACCCCGTTTGTGGACCATGTCTTCAAGCTCTCGGGTTTCAAGGCCCTTTTTGCTATCTATCCCACGGAAGAGGACGCGGTCCGGGCTGCATCGGCCTGGTGAACCGCCGCTTCCTTTTTTAACCAGCTGCATGGCACAACCCACCGTTCGTCCGGTCGGAGTGCAGCAGGATCTTTTTGGTTTATCCTGTCCACCGGAACTCCTGTCGATCCGTCTGACTGGGGGGAGTTGAACGAAAAGGGTTTTTTTATGGCTGGCCAAACGTTGTTACAACGGGCAGAATCCCACAAGGAGATTGTTCATGCAGGATACAAACAACCGGATGGACTGGAAACTTCCGTTTCTTGGTATTGTTACGATCGGGATCATCATCCTGGTCGTGGTCGTCTTCGGGGGAGACCCGGGTTTTTTCTCGAAAAATTACGGCTCCGGATCCGTCCCCGCCGCAACGGGTATCCAGAAACCGGGAACCTCGGTCCTGATCAATGCCAGCCCGCAGCTGTATTCGCCGCTGATGTCCTCGACCCCCGGTATTGGCCTTATTCCCGACACTGCCGGATTCAGTGTTGCGGATGCCCGCTATGAATGGAACGCGAGCTTCGGCCAGTTCCTGGGCTGGACCGCACCCGGCTATCAGGTTTCAGAGAAAGGAGCGTCTGCGGTAAATGACGGGGAGAAGATCTACTGGTCGTTTTATTCTATGCCCCCGTCACCGCAGGAACCCGTGGTAATCTCCCTGACCGCGAGAGATAAAACGACCGGCGCGGTTCTTGGCAGCTCCCGCATGACCCTTGGCTGGCAGCAGAACAATACGTTTGTCGTGGTCCAGAAGATTGAGTGATTTTTTTTGAAAACAAAATTATTGGCCAAAAACATTTTTTGAATTAACATCTGAATACATGTAAAAAAACCAGCTTATAAGTTCGTGATTAAAAAACACAATCACAAATGGGTTAAGTGAAATTTTTGTTGAGACACTTCCCAACGGCCTCGAACCCTTGAATCGATCGATACGGTCGGGTAGTATCATTTCCTCCCATTTTTTTCATTGACCAACCTAACGCAACAATTTCTTAAAAAGGCACCTAAATCGTGCTCGAGTGAAATTGAACTGTACCGAATTCCAGATAATCTGGCTAATTTTTCGCGGTATTCTTTTCTTCGAAGATTTTGACCGGATCCAAAACTTGTCGTTGCGACATATGCACACCAAATTATTGGAATATTGTACTTCTTTTCGTCCTTGAATGAATCTTTTATAGAATTGTAAGTATTTTCAATTTGATCAATAGCATCATCCAACGAAGTCCCTTTGGATTCGGCTAGACAGATAATTTTGAAGTCTCGTCGGATATCGCAGTTCTCATATTCTGCAAAATAGTAAATTAGAAGATCACAAATTTTGTTTCCTTCAGTATCCATTCTGAAATGCTTTCTAAACTGTGATGTTTTATTTGTTTGTTCATCAATTTCGAAAAAAATCACATGTTCATTTTCTAAAGCATCAATGGTGATTGGAGCACCTTCTCTTGGTTCATAACGCCATTTTTGTCCTTTAAATGCACAAGTTGTAACTAAAAGATTAAACGGCATATTAATCATCAAGCTCAAAATACAAATCAGTAATTTCTTCTGATATTTTACTAAATGTCTTCCAATTGATATGGCCTTGTTTTTCTAAAATATCCGTTGTTGAGTGATTTTCAAATAAGTATGCGGATACATCCTCTTTTTTGATGAATGCTAACTCATCCTTTAAATAAAATTTTTTTGCTATTTCTTTTTTGTTCCTTTTATTCGACGCTTTTATTAGATTAATTAAATGATCTACGATATATGGACTGTGGGTTGTTATTATCACATGAACATTTGAATTTGCTAACATGGTGAGCAATTCAATTAATTGAACTTGTGCTCTCGGATGTAAATTCAATTCAGGCTCATCAATTATAATCAACTCATGTGGTTCAATGAAATATCGTAAAAATAATATTAATGGAGATAAACCCTTTACGCCCGATGCACTCATTGACATATTTAATGGAATTTTCTTATCGAGAGTGGTATAATCAAACATTATTTTTTTAATTTTCTGTTTTTTATAGTCCTTTATTCCAATTTTCCCTTGCAAAATTTCCATTTCAAGAATATCAGCAAATGCTAAATATTTTTTTATCTCTGCCTTATTTCTAATTTTTAATTTTCGCGCCTCATCTGCATCGGGATCAAAAATTTCTCTTACATAACTAAACAGGTCTTTTGTAGGTGTTGAGAATAAAACATTCAACTCTCCTCTAATTTTTCTATTTTTTTGTGAAGTATCAATTTCTGTGTTTGGTTGATCTGAATGTAATTCTCTAGTTTTTACAGTATGGTATAAAAGTGATAATCCAGTTCGTTCAGCTCCTAAAAAATATGTCTCATTAAAAATGGATCTGTGGAGTAACTTAATTGCAATTTCATAAACAAATTTTTCAATTTCAGGTTGTGTAATGGAATCATCCACAATTTTAAATGATACAATTAAATTTTTTTTATCAATATTAATGTTTATTTTTCGATTTTTTATCTCGCAAAGATCATTTCCACATTTTTCACATATTTCGTTATTGCATTCGAAGTTAAAATGAAGGAAGTGAGGAGAAAGATGATTATATTGTGTATCAAGAAAATCACTCAAATCCAACTTAACATCAATTTTATCAAAAGATACAGTATCCGATGCTAAAAACTTCGAATATTCATTGGGAACGATATTTTTGCAGATCATATCAAAATATTTTTGACTATTATTTTTTAGAAATGACTTTAAATTTAATTTTGATTTTCTCTCACTTCTAATTTTTTCAATTATTTGATCGATATCTTTAATCCTATTATGTGAATCAATTTGCGACAAATAATTATTGCATGCATAATTGCTGAAGAGAAATCCAATTAGGTACGCAGAATATGTTTTTCCTGTACTATTCTCACCAACAAAAACGGTTAACGGTTTTAATTGAATTTTTGCATTTGATACTGCACCTAAATGTTTTATTGTAATCGGTAGGGTTGAATGAAGATTTGTCATAATTAACCAATCGATTATTTGTTGAACTTAATAAAAAGAGTATCTTAAAAATATTGCATGTCTCAACATTTTTTTATCCCATCTTTTCACATTATAATGCCACCAGAAATAATAATTGCGATTCCTCCCCCTCCCTACTTTGCAGGGAGTCGCTCGGCCGCCTCGTCGGGGCCTCGCTGGGCAACACCCGTGATCCCAACATCTTTCGGACAGGTAAGTGCGTAGCGCAAAACCCGACGAGGCGTTTTGCGCGTATGGCATCGCATCGTTCCATGAATAATGCTGGATAAACATTTCCTGAAATCTTTTACAAAAAAATTCTGAAAAAATTTTGAAAAATTTTCCGGCAAAGGAGAAAATTCCGACAAAAAAATTCCTGAAAGATGTTGTAAAAAAACCAAAAAATTTTTCGAAATCTCCGGAAAAGAATTCCGGAAAAATCCCGGCAGAATCTTTCCGGTACAAAACCCCGCCAGAACCCGGAAAAGCCTTATTTCCACCCCCTCCTGCCGTCGGTATTCCCTGCCCGGAAGACCCCAAACTCCACCCCCGAATCCGGGCCCGATACGAGCCCGGATTGGCAATCCGGGGGATCGATCTCATGGTGAGGTTGCAAAAAATGACGATTTACAGTACACTTTTTTCGAAATCCCGATTAAAAAGCGATTCGGGCCAATCGGAGCATTTTGGTGCCGATTGAGAAACGCTAATAGAGCCTTTTGGGTGGCAGTTCTCAGGTAAAATTGGGGTAGGTAGGCCCGGATCGAAAAGAAGCCCTGTTTTAGACCCCTGTTTTAGGGCTCCCGAAATGCATTTTTGAGCCAGGATTCGATGAATATCCGGATATGGTTTGCATTTTTTACCCCACGCATTTTCATCAGGTAATTTCCCCAAATAATTTTAACAAAAAAATTTCTTGAAAAAAAACTTGAAAAAAATCCAAAAAATTTTCCACAAAATTATTTTTGACAATGAAATTTTTCACAAAAAAGAATCAGTATTTTTTCCGGACCGCAAGATACCAGGCTGCTGCGCCGATGATGATGACCGCTCCTGCAATGATGTAGAACAGGTTCTGCATCGAGAACGGAGACTCCTGGTTGCGCATCTGCACGGCCATGTCCCGGTAATAATCTATGCGGGGATAATTGGGGTCAAGGGACTTGACCTTGTCAAACGCGGCAATGGCCTCGTCGTACTTCTTCATCCCGCCAAGGGAGAAGCCTTTGAAGAACCAGGCCGTGCTATTGGTCGGGTCGATTGCGATTGCCTGGTCATAGGCTTTCTGCTCGTCATCGTACCGGCCGAGCATGTACAGGATCGTCCCTCGGTTGAGCCAGCCCTGGAGATACTGAGGGTTGAGGCTGAGGGCCTTGTCCGAAGCAATGAGGGCATTGTTGAACTGTTTGTCCTTGTTGAGGGCATCGGCTTTTGCATTCCAGGCCTCGTAGTAACCCGGCTCAAGGGCGATCGCGTTGTCATAGGCTGCGGCAGCGGCAGTATAATTCTTTGTTGCAAAGAGGGCGTTTCCCTGGTCATAGAATGTTACTGCATTGGCCGAATAGGCGAGCGCCGGCAGGCAGAAAAGTGCCAGGCAGAGGATGCATGCGAGAAAGAAATACGGGAGAATACTGCGTTTCATATCAACCGGATCATATCTGGAACGGGATCAAGATAAAGAATTCTTCCCAGGTATGTTCAACCGGTGAAAAATCAATGCGCCAGTACCAGCACCCGGCGGGTGAGGCTCTTGTGGACCCGCTGGTCGTGGCGCTGGAGCACGGTCATGTGATCGGCAGCCAGAGCAGAGATATCCTTGTGGGTTACGATGACCGCCCGGCGGCCGGGTTTCAGGATGCGGCGGATCTCGTCCAGGGAGTCGGCATACAACCGGTCCATGGTGTCGGCTTTCCTGATGCAGACCGACTGCCCGTAGGGGAGATCCGTTACAACGGAATCGACAGTCCCGTTCCCGAACGGGAGATGCGTTGCATCGGCAAGCAGGAGTTCCGGCTCCCGGATGTTCTGCCGGCAGCCGCCCACCATCAGGGGATCGAAATCGCTGCCGAGCGCCCGGGCGCCGATCAGCCCGGCCTCGATCAGGATGCCCCCGGTGCCGCAGAACGGATCGAGAAGAATATCCCCGTCTCCTGCACAGGCAAGGTTCACGAGCGTCCTTGCCATCCTCGGCATCATGACGCCCGGGTGGAAGAAGTCCCGCTTCCCGGGATTGCGTTCATCATAGGCACTGCGATTGATGAAGCAGAGCACTTTTCCAAAATAACACCGGTCTTCCGAGAGGATTGCCCGGTACTCGATCTCCGGGTTCTTGAGAGAGACCGGCCCTGCGATCATGGTGCCGATGAGTCGCTCGAACTCTTTCTGGGAGCAGGGGTTGTGCTCATGGCAGCCCCCGTGGACTTTCTTGGCCCGGCCGGCAAAGGTCCGGGTTGTCTCTATCGATAAGTCCCGGAGCAGTTCCGTAAAGGCCGGAAGCGTTGGTTCGCACTCGCCGAGATATTCGAGCACTCCCTGCGTCATGGCGAGTCGTTCTGTTTTTTTGGGATCCGGGCATTCTGCAACCGCGACCTGGAGACGCTGGTCGAGAACCGTTCCCACGCAGTCGAGTTCAGCAAACGGAAGGGTGGGATTCTCACCGGAAAGCTCAAAAAGAAGCTTCATTTCGTAAGTATTGGGATTGTGCGTTCAAATAGGTGTGCAAAAGAGGAAAAATTATTTTTTGGGTTTCTTCTTGCCGCCCATGATGCCGGAGAAGAATCCCCCGCCGCCGCTGTTCTTTCCTTCCAGGTCGGCGATCTTCTGGTAGAGTTCCTTCTGTTCGGTGCTGATGGATTTCGGGGTTACGATCCGGATCCGGACGAGCAGGTCGCCCGGTTTTCCCCGCCGCTTTATCCCTTCGCCGGGGATTTTGAGGGCCGTGTTGTACTGGATACCGGCCGGGACATGGAGATCGATGTGACGTTTGTCGATGGTCTCGACCTCGACTGTTGTCCCGAGCACGGCCTGGGCCGGGGAGATCTCGATGAGGGTCTCCAGGTTGTCCCCCGACCGGACAAACCGGTCATGGCCCTGGACATAGATCTCGATGAAGAGATCGCCGTTGTGGGCTCCGTAATCTCCTGCCTCGCCATAGCCTTCCATCCGGAGGCGCATGCCGTTGTCAACCCCGGCCGGGATGTGGACGGAGATCTTCCGCTTGACCCGGGTGTGGCCGGATCCATGGCAGTCCTTGCAGACTTTCTCGGGGATCTTGCCCCGCCCCTCGCACTGGGTGCAGGGAGTCATACGGATGAACTGGCCAAACGGGGACTGGGCTGCCTGCCGCATCTGGCCGGAACCGCCGCAGCGGGGACAGGTGTTGAGACGCTTCGTCTCGCTTCCGGATCCGCTGCAGGCCGGGCAGGGCTCCGTGTGCATGACCTCGATCTCGCGGTCGGTGCCGGCAACGGCATCCTCCAGTTTTATCTGGATCCGCATGAGGAGATCGGCACCGGGCTGGGGTCCCGAGCGTCTCTGGCCTCCGCCAAAGAAATCGAAGATATCCCCGAAGCCGGAGAAGTCGGAGGAGAATCCCCCGCTGCCATACCCGCTGCTGCCCGAGTACGATCCTTTCGAAGCGTTCGTGAACGTCTCGTGGCCCATGTTGTCGTACTGGCGTTTTTTCTGTTCGTCGGACAGGACGCTGTAGGCCTCGTTGATCGTCTTGAACTTCTCTTCGGCGCCGGCTTCTTTGCAGACATCGGGATGATATTTACGGGCGAGGTTCCTGTACGCCTTCTTGATCTCCTTGTCATCGGCATTCCGGGGTACGCCGAGGGTCTCGTAATAGTCCGCGCCCATTGTTACGTCACTCTTCTTTTACCTTGTAATCTGCATTGACGACATTATCGTCGTTCTTGGGTTCCTGCCCGGCAGGACCTGACCCGGGGTTCGACCCGGCCTGCTGCTGCGCTGCCTGTTCTGCCTGGGCTTTCTGATAAATCTTGGTTGTCACTGCATATACAGCTTCAGTGAGCGACTCCATGGCCTTCTTGATCTCGTCGATGTTGTTCTCTTCGAGCGCTTTTTTAACAGCCGCTGCGCCTTCTTCGACTTTTGTCTTGTCTTCGGCTTCCAGCTTGTCGCCGCTCTCTTTCAACATCTTCTCCGCGGTGAAGACTGCGGTGTCGGCCTGGTTGCGGAGCTCGATCTCGTCCCGCTGCTTCTTGTCTTCAGCCTCGAACTGCTTGGCCGCGTCCATCATCTTCTTGATGTCCTCTTCGGAGAGTTTCTTGTCTCCTTTGATCGAGATGGCCTGCTGGTTGCCGCTGCCGAGATCTTTTGCCGAGACATGGATGATGCCGTTCGAATCGATATCGAACGTTACTTCGATCTGGGGGATTCCCCTGGGTGCCGGCGGGATGCCGGTCAGCTGGAATTTTCCGAGCGTGAAGTTATCCTTGGCAAGCGCCCGCTCTCCCTGGACCACGTGGATCTCGACGCTGGTCTGGCCGTCGGCCGCAGTGGAGAAGATCTGACTCTTCCTTGTGGGGATTGTCGTGTTGCGCTCGATGAGCTTGGTTGCAATGCCGCCAAGGGTCTCGATACCGAGCGTGAGCGGGGTGACATCCAGGAGGACGATGTCTTTTGCCTCACCGGTCAGAACTGCGCCCTGGATACCGGCACCGAGAGCAACGCATTCGTCCGGGTTGATGCCCTTGTCCGGCTCTTTCCCGAGCAGCTTCTTGACGGTTTCCTGCACAAGGGGTACACGGGTCGAACCCCCGACCAGGAGGACGTGATCGATGTCTTTTGGCTCCAGCTTGGCATCGCTCAGTGCCTGCTTGACCGGGCCTACCGTTGATTCGACAAGGGCGCCTATCAGCTGTTCGAGCTTGGCGCGGGTCAGGTCGATGTTCAGGAATTTGGGGCCGCTCGCATCGGTGGTGATGTACGGCAGGTTGATGTTGGTTGTCTGCCGCTGGGAGAGTTCGATCTTGGCATTCTCCGATGCATCGCGCAGGCGCTGCATTGCATAGGGATCATTGCGCAGGTCGATGCCTTCCTTCTTCTTGAACTCCTCGATGAGGTAATCCTGGACAAGTTTGTCGAAGTCGTCGCCGCCAAGGTGGTTGTTGCCTGCGGTTGACTTGACTTCAAAGACCCCGTCGCCGAGCGTGAGGATCGAGACATCGAACGTGCCGCCGCCGAGATCGTAGACGAGGACGGTTGCATCGTTCTCCTTGTCGATACCGTATGCAAGGGCGCTTGCCGTGGGCTCGTTGATGATACGCAGGACTTCAAGACCGGCAATCTTGCCGGCATCCTTGGTTGCCTGGCGCTGGGCATCGTTGAAGTAGGCAGGGACCGTGACAACGGCTTTGCTGATCTTCTCCCCAAGGTAGGCTTCGGCATCGATCTTGAGTTTCTGCAGGATCATGGCCGAGATCTCCTGCGGAGTGTACTCCTTGCTGTCGATCTTTACTTTCCTGCTCGTGCCCATATCCCGTTTGATGGACTGGATCGTCCGCTGGGGGTTGGTCACAGCCTGGCGTTTTGCAAGGCTGCCGACAAGCCGTTCGCCTTCTTTTGTGAAAGCAACTATGGATGCCGTTGTCCGTCCGCCTTCAGAATTGGGAATAACGATCGGCTTTCCGGCTTCCATGATGGACATGCAGGAAAACGTTGTTCCCAGATCGATACCCAGAACTTTCTCTTTTGCCATGGTTTATTCCTCCGTATTTTTTTCGTTTCCTTTTGATACTGCAACTTTTGCGTGTCTGATTATCTTGTCATGCATACGATACCCGCACGAAACTTCGTCGATTACGGTTCCCGCACATTCATCTGACGGGACGTGGGCGACTGCTTCGTGCTCCTGTGGATTGAACGGTTTTTTCAAGGATTCAATCGGTTCAATGCCGTGACGGTGCAACTGGGCAGCAAGGAGCTGCTGGATCTGGACGAGCCCCTCTTTCAAGTGGGCTTCATCGGCCTTGAGGGCCCGGTCGATATTATCGACAACTTCCAGCAGGTCCACAGCAAGCCGCTCGTTTGCAAGGGTAGTGATCGATTCGCGCTCCCGGGCAGTGCGTCTCCTGAAATTTTCAAAATCCGCAGCCAGCCTGAGATACTGGTCGTTTAAGTCAGCAAACGCTTTCTTCTGTGTATCCAGCAGGGACTGCGGATCGGCCGGCGGATTCTCTTTGGGTTTCGATCCCGGAGAATCCGTCATTTCTGGAGTGTTTTCTGCCTCGACCATAATACATCCCATTCGATGTTCCAATATCTATTGCATTGTAGTTCTATATAAATATTTACATGGTCCTGCGGGGTGAACCGGTAATATCGGCCCGGTTTGGAGAACGGGATGGTATTAATGGCAAAATTCCGCTTTTGGCAGGGCATTTTGAAAATTTCTCCGGCCCGGGTCTCTCTGCTCAGCCTTTTGCCCGGTACTCTGTACTTATAGCAAAGTATGCTACCAGCATACCTTTTTCTTGCCCCTTCTTCATATAGTAGGACATGAAGTGGGCACTGCTGTCCGTCTGGGATAAGACGGGGATTATCGATCTTGCAAAAACACTCATTGAACAAAAATACAGTATCATGAGTTCAGGGGGTACCGGAAAAGCCCTGGGCGAAGCCGGCATCCGGTTCACGGAAGTATCGAGCTACACCGGTTTTCCCGAGATGATGGATGGCCGGGTCAAGACTCTCCACCCCAAGGTGCACGGGGGGCTGCTCGGCCGGAGACAGATCGATGACGCGGTGATGGCCAAGCACGGCATCAACCATATCGATCTCCTGGTGGTCAACCTGTACCCGTTCGAGACGATGGCAGCCAAAAAGATGAATCTCGAAGAGCTCATCGAGTACATCGATGTCGGCGGGCCGGCCATGATCCGGGCTGCCGCGAAAAATTACAAGGATGTCGCGGTTGTCGTTGACCCGGCCGATTACCCGATAGTGCAGAAAGCGGTGAAAGGCGAAGGCCTTCCCCTCAAAGAGCGGCTGGTTCTCGCAAAGAAAGCCTTTGCACGGACTGCAGCATACGATGCAGCGATCAGCAATCACCTGTACCAGCTTGACACCCCGTTTCCCACCACTTTCACGGTACAATATTCCCATGGCAGGGCCCTGCGGTACGGTGAGAATCCCCACCAGCAGGCAGCCGTCTACGGCAGGGCCGGTATTGCCGGTGCCGAACCGCTCCAGGGCAAGCAGATGTCCTACAATAATTACCTGGACCTGAATGCCGGTGTCTCGCTCATGCGGGAGTTCGATGAACCGGCAGCCGTCATCGTGAAACACAACAATCCCTGCGGTGTTGCCATAGGAAAGGATGTATTCGATGCGTACGTGACTGCCCGGGATGTCGATCCTGTCTCGGCCTACGGATCCGTGGTCTCGGTAAACCGCGAGCTTTCAAAGAAACTTGCCGAAGAGATCAGCAACACGTTTGTCGAAGTCATCCTTGCTCCTTCGTTCTCAAAGGAAGCGCTTGAGATCATGAAGAAGAAGGAGAACATGCGGGTCATTGTTCTGCCGGAACCGGCCCCGGCGGATGAGATCCGGACCATCGATGGCGGCGTTCTCGTCCAGCGGACTCCGGCGTACCAGGAGCACTGGGAGGTCATCACGGATCGCGATCCAACCCCCGATGAGATGAAAGCCCTGCAGCTTGCATGGAAAGTCTGCAAGCATACCAAGAGCAACACGATCATCTTTGCCGACAAGGTTCACACGCTCGGGATCGGAGCCGGCCAGATGAGCCGGGTGGATTCCGCAAAGATCGCCATCGAGAAGGCCTGCTCGTCCCTGAAAGGATCCGCTGTTGCCTCCGATGCCTTCCTGCCCTTCCCGGATACCCTTGAGGTTGCCGCGGAAGCCGGCGCAACAGCGCTCGTCCAGCCGGGCGGTTCGATCCGGGACAAGGAAGTGATTGAAGCAGCCAACCGGCTTCACATGGCAATGATCTTTACGGGTGTGCGGTACTTCAGGCACTGATTATCTCTTTTATTTTTTTAATTCAGCCACGTTCCTGCGATAAATATATATTCTGCGAACTTGTCATATGTTATTTAAATCGTTTGTGGCTATAGCCGCCATAGATGATTTCAGAAAATAACATTGTGGTGAAGGTAATGGATTTTGGAAAAATGGTTGGAGACTCTTTCGGGTACGCCAAAGAGGGCCTTGTTGGCAAGTGGGTTACATGGATTCTGTTGATCATCAGCTGCATCATCTTCCCGCTCATCATGGGATACATCCTGCGGGTGTACCGCGGCGTGACCCCGGCTCCCGAGCCCAAAGAATGGGTGAGCATGTTCATCGACGGGATCAAACTCTTCATTGTCGGCCTGATCTATGCGATCCCGGTCATCATCATTGAAGTTGTTGTCATCGGCAGCGCATTCGTAACGGGCGTCATGACCCAGTCGTATGGTCTGACCGATCCGAATGCCGTGATGGGCCTTATCGGGGCGTTCCTCTTCGGGCTCATCATTCTCCTCATTGTGTCGATCATCATCGGCCTCATCGTTGCAACCGCAGTAGTCCGCTTTGCCCGCACGAACAGTTTCGGCGAGGCGTTCAATTTCAGTGCAATCTTCGCCCACATCGGGAAGATCGGCTTTGGGTCCTACCTTGTGGCCCTGATCATCATGTTCATCATCATCGGTGTCATCGAAGTGATCTGCATGCTGATTCCCTACATCGGCATGCTCCTGCTCTTCATCCTGCTCCCGGTCCTCGTCCTCTTCGAAGCACGGTACCTTACCCTGCTCTACGACAGCGCCGGGACAACGGCATAATCTTTTTTGTATTTTTTTGTCCTGCCCGGGCATATGTTTTTATTTTCCAAACGAAGACTCTTTGAAAACATTCTGGTGAAAATACATGGATTACAGCCTTATGCTTGACGAATCCTTCGCATATGCAAAAGAAGGAATCTGGTCGAAATGGACCCGCTGGCTCCTTCTCATAGTCAGCATGATCATCTTTCCTTTGATCCTGGGATACATGGTCAGGATCTATCGTGGCGAAAAACCTGCGCCGGAGCTCAAGGAGTGGGGATCGATGTTCGTTGACGGACTCAAACTCTTTGTCGTGGAACTGGTCTACGCAGCACCGGTGATACTTCTCATCATCATTGCATTCCTTCCTCTGCTCTCGTCCCTTGTAACAAGCGGTGCTTTTTACCAGGACTTTTCAACAATGTCCGAGTCGCAGATGAGTCAGTGGTTTATGAGCCATCCCGAGTTCCTCTCGGCAGCCGGTTTCATGCTGCTGTTTATTCTCGTTGCAATAATTATCGCAATAATCATCGGCATCTTCTCGTTCCTTGGGGTTATCCGGTTTGCACGCACCGGCTGTATGAGCGAGGCCTTTAATTTTTCAGCTATCCTTGCCCAGATCCGGAGAACCGGCTGGCTGAACTATATCATTGCACTCCTGGTCATCGGTGTGATCGGCTTTTTGTTCGGGATGGTTGTCAATCTCTTCTCGTTCATCCCGGTTGTTGGCGATATCCTTCACATCATCGTGATGCTGGTCCTGTACGTGCCGTTCATTCTCTTCACGAGCCGGTATGCTGTTCAGGTGTACGAAGCCGCGGAAGAGAAGAGTTAATTTTTTTTTAATTTTTTTCTGTGCTGGGTGAAACATCCGTTCACCCGCTATGATTTTCTCTTTTTACTATCTGCCCGAATGGAGAGAACGGCATGGTGGTACCACCGGATTTCCTGTACGGGAAAATGTGCTCCTTGTCAGTGCGGGAAATCCGGTTGTAACAACTGAGTAAAAAGAAAAGGGATTATTATCTCTGGACCGCGCCGAAATTTGCCTGGTCCACGGTCTTTGCATATCGAGCAAGGACGCCGGTCAGGGCTTTCTTCGGGGCTTTCCATGCTCTCTTCCGCTCTGCAAGTTCCTTGGCCGGCACCTTCAGATCGATTGTCTTTGCGTTCAGGTCAACGGCGATCGTGTCCTTGTCCCGGACAAATGCAATGGGTCCGCCAACCGCTGCTTCCGGTGCAACATGGCCGATGCAGGGCCCCCGGGTCCCTCCGGAGAATCTCCCGTCCGTGATAAGAACAACTTTCTTGTACCCGAGACCCATGAGTGCCGATGTGGGCGAGAGCATCTCGGGCATGCCCGGCGCACCTTTCGGCCCCTCGTACCGGATCACGACAACATCGCCCTCCTTGATCTTCCGGCCAAGGATGGCTTTCATGGCAGAATCCTCGCCATCGAAGACCCGGGCCGGGCCGGAATGTTTCCACATCTCCTTTTGGACCGCAGCGCTCTTCACCACTGCGCCGTCGGGTGCAAGGGAGCCGGTCAGAATCCGGAGCCCGCCTGAGGAGCTGATGGGATTTGTTAACGGGCGGATGACCTCCTCGTTCCTGACAACCGCCGCTTTTGCGATCTCCCTGATCTTCTTTCCGGAAACGGTCGGGCAGTTATCGAGATAGGATTCGAGCTGTCTGAACACCGCCGGGATTCCCCCGGCCCGGTGGAGGGTCTGCATGGAGTGCGGCCCGGATGGCTGCATGTAACAGATGTGGGGGACTTCTTCTGCGAGCCGGGAGAAATCATCCAGCGTCAGCGGGATTCCCGCTTCGGTTGCAACCGCCATCAGGTGCAGCACGGTGTTGGTCGATCCTCCAAGAGCCATATCGACTTTGATTGCATTCATCAGGCTCTTCTTTGTCACAATATCCCGGGGCTTCACCTGTTTTTTCACGAGCGGCAGGATTGCTTCCCCGCTCTCGTGGGCAATCCGGAGTTTCCCGGCATCCACGGCCGGCGTTGCTGCGCATCCGGGCAGGGACATGCCCATAGCCTCGGTCATGCAGGCCATGGTGTTGGCTGTATAAAGTCCCTGGCAGCTGCCGCACCCGGGCATGGCGCAGCATTCCAGCTCGCAGAGCGCATCCTCGGTCATCGATCCTGCTGCAACTTTTCCCACGCCTTCAAAAATATCGATAAGGGAAAGTTCCTTGCCATCCTGGAAGCCGGAGAGCATGGCTCCGCCGGTCAGGACCACCGTGGGGATATTGCACCGGACCGCTGCCATCAGCATGCCGGGGACTATCTTGTCGCAGGTCCCGATGCAGACCAGGCCGTCGAACCGGTGGGCCTGGACCATCAGCTCGATGGAATCGGCAATATTTTCCCGGGACGGGAGGGAGTAGCGCATTCCCTCGTGCCCCATTGCAATCCCGTCGCAGATCCCGATGACCCCGAATTCGAACGGCACCCCGCCGGCCGCGGCAATTCCTTCCTTTACCCTCTCTCCGAGTTTCTGGAGGTGGACATGACCGGGCACGATCGTATTGTAGGCATTGGCAATGCCGATGAACGGCAGTTTCATCTCCCGATCGGTAACACCCAGCGATCGGAGGAGCGCACGGTTGGGTGCACGCTGGTACCCTGCTTTGATCTCATCACTGCGCATCAACTACACTCCTTTCTTATAAAGATAGATTCGCAGTCCATTGCCTTTATTTCTTGTGAGGATTTGGAAAAATCAGGCCTGGTGCACCAGAATCAGTGGCGGGAATACCGGCTGGCTGCCCCGACCAGATCTTCTGCGAAAGTTCCTGAAAAATATGCATGGGTATAACATCCCAGGACCCGGGATGAGATCAACCCGTCCTGTCCCGCATCGATGCCTTTCCCGCGGGATAACCGGAACGCGTAGTGCACGTCCCGATCCGGAATAACCCGGGAATAATGGAACTCATGCCCGGCAATTCCCTGGTGAGGTGAGAATACAGATCCATTGCCGACAACTTCCCCTTTGACGTACCCCAGAGCCTGGATACGTTTCGTCATCTCCGCATCGGCCGGAAGAATGCCAGCCATCCGGTAGGTTTTGTCGGACTGGATCTCCCGGGCCAGGTACATAAGCCCGCCGCATTCCGCGTAAATCGGCATCCCGTTCTCAGCAGATTTTTTCAGAGCCTTTGTGCATGGCGATGCTTCGAGCTCTCGAAGATACAGTTCAGGGTATCCCCCGCCCAGGTATAACCCGTCAATGTCCGGCAGGGAATCCTGGATAGGGCTGAAGAAGACGAGCTCTGAACCGGCGCGTGCAAGACGGTCCAGGTTATCCTGGTAATAGAAACAGAATGCATTGTCCTGGGCAACGCCTATCCGGGCCCCGGGGGGAAGACTTACTCCCGATTCCCGGTTCGAACAGAACGGCGGAGCGGTTTTTGCCATCTCGATCAAAGCACCGATATCGCAGGACTCCTCGATGAATGATCCCCGGTTCGCTGGACTCCCTGCTTCATGCGCCATGAGAAGGCCGAGATGCCGGCTTTCCACGGCAAGGTGTTCGCTTCTTGGGATCCATCCCAGAGCCGAGACTGCGAGGGATCGTTCGATCATCTCCCGGTGCCGGGGACTGCCCGTCCGGTTGATGATAACGCCGGCAATCCGGATGGTCGGGTCATAGGAGTGGAATCCTTTGATGAGGGCATGTATGCTCCGGGACATTCCTTTTGCATCGATGACAAGGATGACCGGGGCATCCAGGATCCGGGCAACATGAGCGGTACTGGCCAGGTCTGTTCCGTCCACACCGTCGAATATGCCCATGACGCCTTCTATGACCGCAATATCTGCTCCATCCGATGCAGACAGGAATGTGCCGGAGCACCCAGCCTCGCCCATCATGAAGGGATCCAGGTTCCGGGAGATCCTGCCGCACACTTTTGTATGGTGCGACGGGTCGATGAAGTCCGGCCCCACCTTGAATGGCTGAACCTTGAGCCCGCGGGCGGTCAGGGCTGCCATGATGCCGCTTGCCACGGTTGTCTTCCCGCACCCGCTGTGCGTGCCGGCAATTACTATACGGGGAATTATCACGGGGCATCACGGTCCGGGAAAAAATCACGGGCACTTTGCTTTTCCGAAGAAACGCTGCCGGAATTGTAGGCGGTCATGGCATTTTGTCTTGGTACCGGTTCATCGTTCCGGTTGTATGCCCCGGGAACCGGAAGCATGACCTGTGTTCCCCCGTTGAGTACCATTTTTGTCTGTCCTGAATATGTATTCCGGTGAAATGCCTATCAACCGGATCATCACGATGGTGTAAAAATCTCGTCCATTCCTCTGAAACAATGCAAGAGAATTTGGCTCAGCGCCGGATTATTTTCATAATCTGTTGGGCGCAGCTGCATTAAATTTTTTTATGCGGTTTCGTATGTGAACCGGTGAATCCGGAACATGCACGGGAAGAGTAAAAACAAAAAATAAAGAAAATGTTTGCAGGATTACTGCTGCTTCTTCCGGTAATGGTAAATTGCATAGGCAATACCGATGATTGCCGCGACCAGGATCGAGAGGTAGATCGGGTTGGACAGTATCGTTGTGATGCCGGCCGGACTTGTCACATCGATCTTGACTTTCATGGTGTCGGAGACGTAGGTGTTGTCGAGGGCATCCCTGTACCTGACTTCCGAGTCCATGCCGTATTCCTTGATCGTGGCACTACGGTCGACACTGATGATATAGGACGCTTTTGCGGACTGTCCCGGCTTGAGGTCCCCGAGATATGCCACATCATCGTTGCTGGTGAACGGGTCGACAGCACTTATGCGGGCCTGGGCACTGTACACCGTGGTGTCCCCGGTATTCTGGAATTCAACTGTGATTGTTTTCTTGTTGCCGGGATTGAGTTCGGGAGGTGCTGAGATGATCTTGAAATCGACTTTGCCCCCCACCGGAACACCGATCGTATCGATGCGTGACGTAACAAAATCTCCCTCTTTGTTCTGGTACACTACAACAACATCCACCGGGTATGTCTGCCGCTCGGCATTGGAAGTAACGGATACTTTGTACCGGCAGTCCGCTATGCTTCCCGGGGGGAAATCCCCGATATAAACACTGCTGTCAGTTGGTACGATCGGGCTGTTTCCGCTCTGCAGGATCTTGACTATCGATTTTGTACCGTTCTCTGAACCGGTATTCTTGATCTTCATATTGATGTACCCTTCAGTACCTACATTGACGTGTTCGGGGGTTGCTGAGAGCACATCGATGGAGACATCCGGCTTGATCCTGATGGGCAAGGTCAGGTTCTCATTTGCTGTTTTATACCGGTACTGTATCGTGTCCACGCCGTACTGATCTGCCTGATACAGGTACGTGTAGTTCAGGTAAACGGGAAGATCGTATGTTCCAGCTGCAGCATCCGGCTTCACCTTGATGGAAAAGATGGCATTTGCGTTATTACCACCCTTCAGATCTCCAAGCATCTGGGGATCCGATTTGATGATGACCGGTGCATCGCCGGCACCGAGTGAGACCGTAAGGAATTTTGCCGTATTGGGAAGATCGTCCCGGTCAACGATGCCTGAATTGATAAACTTGTATTCGTTGAGGCCGGTATTTTGTACAACCATTGCGAGCGATACATCTTTTCCGGGAGTGAATTCATTGGCCCCGGAGATATATGCTGAAAGTTCGGGACTTCCGGCAGTATATTTCGTTCCTGCCATTGCAGGAGCGATCAGACACATAGAAATAATCAATAAAATAAGGGAAAATCTACTGTACGATATCATCTGTTGAACCCCGTTCTGATTTATACCTGATTTGTAGTCATTTACATTGGGTTGGATACTTTATACGCCTGTCTGCTCATCCTGATGGTACGGTACGATCGCGGGCGTGGATTATTTTTCATTTTTTTATTATCACAGGTTGGAGGCAGATATTAAAAATATGTATTGTTAGTATGTATCGTAAATACCAGAAATATTTATACTATGTCCGTCTTTTCAGAACTTTTCCTTGCCCCGCGCATAGGATGGTTGACATAAATCAGAATGACTGTTCTGTGGGGGTTATCCGAAATGAGTGAATGGTGTGGGCAGTATTCTCGCTCGCAAAAGGGGTTCAGGATCGGTGACAGAAATCTGTATCGTCTGAAAAATGATCTACAATCGGATCCGTTCTCCCTTGTAATTTCGGGGATACGTGTCATGTGCATTCCCTGACCGGTCTGGCTTCTCTCTCTTAATTTCCGGAATAATTTTGGGTTTTTTTCCCTCTCTGGAATAATTTCCAACCGGTATTTCCAGCCCGGATTTATGGGATGCTCTTCTATCCGAGGCTGAAAGAGTGTTTGGCGCGAAATCGCGGCCATAAGAAAAACAATTTAATATCCTGATGTGTCTTACATACCCTAATGAAATGTCGGTATGCATATGCCGGATTACTCATAATCACCCTGTTATTTAGTGTGCTGTCCGGATGCATTACACCGCCAAAAGAAACTCCTGTCTCCACCATCATTGACGAAAGGTCGTCTCAGTACCAGACCCCCGCTGATACTCCATCCGTTGTGATCCAGCCGACACCTCAAACGGGAAGTTACCTGACTCCTGCCACACCGTTTCCAACGCGGACCACAATTCCTCCCTCCTATTCCTATCCTTTGACCCAACCCACACCTGATCCCCGGGACCGGGTTTGCCGGATTTATACCGCCAATTTCGATACTACAACGGAGATTAAAAAAATTGCAGAGCAATTCAACTTAAAAAATCCCCCGATGTATATTAATTACAGTCTCACTGATGTCACGTATGTTTCAGGAACCCGTGGTGTAATTAAAAAATATTCAGACCAGAGCGAGTCTGGATCTTACAAATACGTAGATCCCATGGCCTATCTTGAAATTACCGTCCGGAACCGGACAACCGGTACCATCTATACCCAGGATGGTTTTGGAAAAGGGTACGAACAGTACATGAAAAAGACCATCAAGGTCTGGAAACCGGATGACCTGCTCATCGAAATTGGCGGATATAAACTCGCCGGTGTCATCACTATATGGGTAAAACCGGTTGGAAATTTTCAAAATGATACGGTTTCTCCCGGGACCGAATGTATATATCCCCAGAGTTTCGGAGCCAATACTATCCCCGCCGTAACCGTTCCCACGACAACCTCCACCCAGGCTCCCTCGAAATCCTGGTAGGGGCTGTTTTGCGGTGAGGTATTTATGCGATGAGAACGTTGTAAATAAGGCAGGCAGTCATCCCGCGTCCCGGTGGGGTAGTGGACATCCTAGAAGCCTGCGGAGCTTTTGACCCGGGTTCAAGTCCCGGCCGGGGCGCTTTTCTTTTCATGTTTCTGGTTCATCCGGTTTGTATTTCTGTTGTAAATGGTCTTCGATAACTCTTCCGTTGAGGTGATATCCGTGAACCTTGCAGCAGACGATGCGTAACCCCAAAAAAAGTATGGATCCGTGCTACCCGGCAGAACCCGATAACTCAATCGAGAACCGTTTTGTAAATTAATAAAAAGAGGAGAAGGGTTGACTGTCGTTCATACCATCCGGCCCAGGAAGAGGATGACAAATCCTCCGCTGGCAACAATGAGTACCCCCATCACCGCATAATCTCCCCGGAGAAATACTCGTTCGCGGACATGCGTCCGCTTGCCGGTCCGGTATCCCCTCATATCGATAGTGAGGCCGAGCACATTTGACCGGAGGAGTGCATTGGAGACCAGGGGAATGACAATCGGGGCAACACTCCGGATCTTCCCGAGAAACCCGGTGCCCGGGTTGAACCCCCGGGCAAGCTGGGCCTCATGAATCCGCTGTCCCTCGATCTGGAGGGTCGGGATAAACCGGAGTGCAATGATGAACATCAGAATGTAATCAATGGGGAGGTGTATTCTCTCCATTGCATGGACGATATCCCGGGGCTGCGTTGAGATAAGGAAGAGCTGGAAGGCGAAGATCAGGATCATGAAGCGGAGCGTGAGAACAACGCCGATCATGAGCCCGCCCATGGTGATGGGAATTGATCCCCCGATGATCGGAACACCCTGCGGGATGATATACGCGATCGTCTCCCCGTTTGGCATCGTGATGACTGTTATGAGGATGAAGATCACGCTCATCAGCAGGATCAGTTTGAGCTGCTGGAGCGACTCTTTCAGGAGCTCCCCGTATGCCGCAAACGCGAGCATGGCTATTACCATGAGGATGAGGAACGGGATGTCGGTGGCGATGATGGCCATGAGGGAGACGATGATGATGAAGAAGATCTTGGTGTACGGGTGGAGCCGGTGCAAAAAGGCGTCCTTGTGTACGTACTGGAGGATCTCAGCCATTCAGGCACCCCCCGCTGTATCGGAAACGATACGCCCGTTCTCCATCAGGATGACGCGATCTGCGCAATGTTCTGCGATCTCTTTGTTGTGCGTTATGATGATGATGGTGTGGCCTTTCTCCTGGAGAGTCTTGAGCATGTCTATGACAAGGCGGGACTCATACCCGTCCAGACCGGTTGTGGGTTCATCCAGGACGATGACGCCGGGCTGCATGGCAACAACGCAGGCAATGGCAAGCCGCTGCCGTTCTCCCCGCGAGAGCCATCGTGGATAGAGTGCTGAGGATCCTGACAGCCCGGCATCATTGATCGCCGAATCGATGACCGCGTCCTGGTTCCCGATGTTCAGGTTTTTTACCCCATAGGCGATCTCTTCCCGGACGGTATCGGCAAAGAACATATGATCCGGGTTCTGGAAGACCAGGCCAACATCACGGGCAAGGGTCGCGATGGTGCAGTCCCTCGTATTCTTCCCATTCACGATCACGTTGCCGCTGGTCGGGGACAGGAGCCGGTTGAAATGTTTGACCAGGGTTGTCTTTCCCGATCCGTTCTCCCCCACAATCGCGATGAATTCGCCCCTGCGGATGGACAGGTTGATTCCCTTCAGGGCCAGAACCTCCCCGTAAGAGTATGTGAGATCCTGTACCGAGATGATAGGCTCGCTCTCTTTTGCCAATGATTTGACCTTGCGGATCGTGGAGAAATCCATGGAGACCATGCCCCGGATCCGATCGTCTTTCAGGACCTGCCCTGGAATACCCGTTGCCGTGATGGCCCCGTTTTCCAGGATGACAAGCGTATCAACCATATCCTGGAAATGATGGAATTTATGTTCGATGAGCAGGATTGTCTTTCCCTGGCGTTTGAGCCCGGCCAGGATATCGGCAATCCGCCGGGTTGCATGTTCATCCAGTTCCGAAGTTGGCTCGTCAAGGATGAGGATCTCGTTGCCAAGGGCAAGGGTGGCCGCAAGAGCAACGCGCTGCTTCTGGCCCCCGGAGAGGTTGTGGGGGGATCGGTCCTTGAGATTTTCCAGGTACGTTGTCCTTATGATCTCGGCCAGGCGCTCCTCGATGACATTTGCAGAAAGGCCCCGGTGCTCAAGAGCCGACAGGATCTCCTCCTCAACGGTAGTGAAGATCATCTGGGCTTCGGGATCGTCAAAGACAACCCCGACATTCTGCGCAAGTTCCGAGAGAGTGCTGTATTCTGCCACATTCTTTTTGTCGACGATCACGGTCCCTTCTTTCTTCCCACCGTACTCGTGATGCAGGATCCCCGACGCTGCAAGACAGAGCGACGTCTTTCCGGCCCCGGAAGGTCCGGTAACCATAACGCACCGGCCTTTTTCAAGAGAAAGGGAGATGCGGTCCAGAGCCGGCTGAACCGCGTGTGGATAGGTGTAACTGACGTTGGTAAGCTCGATCATTCCTGTCCTCTAAGAAGCACCCTGCTGGAAGGGATGTAGAGGAACTGAACAACGATTGCATTAAAAACTGCCGTTATGACTACGATCGGGACAAAGACCACAACAAATGCCATCAGGTCGCCGTTGTACTTGGCCAGATAGGTAGCGCCGATGGCGATGATCGCGAGTGCGGCAAACGTAAATCCGCTTGCAAGTGTTGCAACAAAGGTAGTTGCACTCGGGGCGAACCGGGTCCGTTCGCGGAGCACGGCATAGAGTCCGAAACAGACAAGGGCCCCAACCGGTTCGCTGATGATATTTGCCGGCGGAAACATCGAACTCGATATAAGCATGGATAATACTCCGGCCACCAGGCCGATCCCGAGGGCTTCGAGAAGCTTCGGCCGGATCAGGATGATCGCAAGACAGTAGAATGCGATGATCATGTTCGGGGTCAAGGGCGTGTGGAGCATCGCAAGGAAGTACCGGAGGATGGCACCGATGGCGAGCAGGATTCCGACAATGGCAATATCTTTTGACTTCATGGTAATCACGTAATCTGTTGGTAACCGGGTATTTTTCTTCTGAATGGACCAGTTATGTCCATTTAGTATACCTTGATGTATATTTTTGTTCATTGGTGTATTAAAATGTAACTTATTAAGCCCCGTGAAAATGCTCAGTCGGAACATATCTGTCCGACCACTAACTTAATTGCCTGCCCCATCGCTCTCACGTATAAGGAGTTCCTGCAATGGCATTTTCCCCGGGAAGCGATGATATCTACCAAGAAGCCCTTGCCCTGCATGCACGACATCATGGGAAACTGGAGATCCGTTCAAAAGTTCCCTTGAGGAACCGGCACGATCTCTCCCTTGCATATACGCCGGGTGTCGCCGAAGTCTGCCGGAAAATTTCAAAGAACAAGAATCTTGCTTACCGGTATACGCTCAAAGCCAATACCATTGCAATCGTAACGGATGGATCGGCTGTGCTTGGGCTGGGGAATATCGGGGGATACGCAGCAATCCCGGTCATGGAGGGAAAGGCCATTCTCTTCAAAGAATTTGCCGGCATCGATGCATTTCCTATCTGTTTTGAAAAGTTTGATTCGGATTTTGTTGACCAGGTCAGGAATATCGCGCCAGTCTTTGGCGGGATCAATCTTGAGGATATTGCTGCACCGAAATGTTTCGAAGTCGAGGACGCGCTGCAGGATCTGGGTATACCGGTCATGCATGACGACCAGCACGGCACCGCGGTCGTTGTTCTCGGAGCCCTTCTCAATGCCTGCAGGGTTACCCGGAAAAAGTTCACGGATCTCAATATCGTAATCTGTGGCGCCGGGGCTGCCGGGTTTGCTATAACCCGGCTCCTCAAATGCATCGGGTACGATCCCAGTGTCTGTACCATGGTCAACGAGATCGTTGTCTGCGATACGCAGGGAACGATATTCCGGGGGCGGGAGGGACTTTACCGGAACAAATACAAGTTCATCATTGCCGAAGAGACGAACAAGCCTGCACTTTCTGGATCCCTTGCAGACGCATTGAACGGGGCCGATGTAGTTATCGGTGTCTCTTCACCGGGAGTTATCACGGAAGAGATGGTACGGTCAATGAACCGGGATGCGATCGTCTTTGCCATGGCAAACCCGGTTCCGGAGATCTGGCCGGATGCAGCGAAGAACGCAGGAGCTGCGGTGGTCGGGACCGGCCGCAGCGATTTTCCCAACCAGATCAATAATGTGCTCGGTTTCCCGGGAATATTCCGCGGGGCCCTGGATGCCCGGGCAACGAGAATCTCCGATGAGATGAAGATCGCCGCTGCCCATGCGATAGCCGATTACGTGAAAAAGCCCACGCGGGAATGTATCATGCCCGATATCCTGGATAAGGGCGTGACAAAAGCGGTTGCAAAAGCGGTGGCCGAAGCTGCCGTGCAATCCGGGTGCAGTCGCCCGATGGACTGAACGATCACCTGCACCCTCCCGGAAAAACCATTTACCCGTACCCGGTGATATCATAATCTATCCGGGTTGAATTCTTTGCACATTCCTTTCCGTGAAGCAGCACGTCATCGATCATTTTTTTCAAAAGGGCCGGGTGCACCGCACCGACTATTTCCTGGACCGGCTTTCCCTCACAGAAGAACTTGAATGTCGGGATGCTCCGGACCCCGTACCGCTCGGCTGTCCACGGGTCTGACTGGATATTGAGCCGGACAAAGAGAACTGAATTATTATAGTCACCGGCATACTTCGCGAAATACGGATCCATCTGGTGGCAGAACGAGCAGGCGGGTGAATAGAACATAACTGCCACGGGATTTTTTGACTTTTCAACGATCCGCTCCCAGGTCCGGTCGTCAGCCTCATCAGGTACTGTTGCCGGCCGGTCCTGCTGTGCAGTACTGCCTGCATCCTTCTCTGAAAGGAGCTGGATATTTTTTCCCTCCGGGTTTTCTGCCATTCTTCACCTGCCAAGCAGGAATATGAAAAAACAGATGATATAGTTTGTTACCGGGCCCTGACAACAACCTGTTCAGAGCCGGTCCCCGGCACTTATCAGCTGCTCATCCACCTCCGCGTTGTACAGCGGCGGAAGATTTCCCCAGCGGACAACCTGTTCGCCCATGATGGCAAACACCCCGTTCACCTCACCGGGATCCAGGCATTCAAGAACCGAATGATCCTCCGGCCGGAGCTGGTTGCAGACCGCCGTTGCCCAGGCATCGGCAAGCGCAACATCCTGCGCGAAAATGGTCACGGCATCAGCCATTCCGAACGAGATTGAAGGCCCGACCGTTGCCGAGGATGTGCAGATGCCAAAAATTCCTTCTGTGGGGGGGACGACGAATGCGATATGATTGGAGAGCGGAGATGCCCCGGCATGGACGCCGACCCGGACCGGGCGATCCGAGACAAGAGCAATATCTCCCCCGTTATCGATTACGCCGAAACGAGCCCCCGCGTCCCGCATGGATTCAACACCGGCCCATGCAATGGCCCCGGCTACTGCCGCCATCGGGCCGACACCGGCTTTCCTTGCAGCCTCTGCCATTCTCCTGATGATTACGATATCCGAATCCGGTTCGTACGGATCGAACGTTGATGCAAAAAAGGGATCGCGGGCGATGAATGCCTCCAGGTCCTGCCGGGCAGCAAGGATACCGGCTTTCGCTGCTGCAACATGAGCCGGATCGTCCGCAAGGATCGTTGCAAATGTTTCGCGGAAATGGAACGGCACCCGGATCATAATGGCAGGGTAAGCGCCCGGTGCGGGCAGGCCTCAACGCATTTGCCGCAGAGGATGCACCGCTCTTCATCGATCTTCAGTTTCCATTCTGGATCGAACGAGAAGACTTCCCGCGGGCAGATGCTGATGCAGGCCCCACAATCCACGCACTCGCTCTCGTTGTGGTTGATGCCATGCTCGAGAATCCGGACATGTGCCCCGAGATCCGACATGGTATCCCGGACAAGCTTGCACTGGTCATCCGGGACATCGATGAGCGCTTCCCCTTCGGAAGAGTCGATGACTGCCCGCTCGACATTGATGAGGACGCCAGTATCGCGGACAACCTGAGCGATGATCGGCCTACGGCCTTTGCCCCGGGAAAAAGTGACGAGGAGCTTCATTTCAGCCACCTCCCGCCAAAGAGCTTGCCCAGATTCATGGCCGTGAGGATGGCAATCACCCGGTGATCTGCATCAACTACCGGCAGGGCGCTGATATTGTACTGCTCCAGTTTCTGGACCGCGATATCCACAGCCTCATCGGCAGAAGTTGTGATAACTTTTGTCTTCATGATATCTTTCACGAGATGTGCTTTACCGGGATTTGCAACAGCTTTTGAGACATCGAAAGTGGTGATGATCCCGACAAGGACCCCGTTGCTGTTGACCACCGGCAGGTGGTTGGTCTCACCCTTGAGAAGTTTTTTTGCTGCCGTGCGGATCTCTTCGGATTCCCCGATCGTTATCACGCTCTTGTCCATGATGTCGAGCACCCGGGGACCTTTGGTGGTCTGGTGCATGGGCCGTGAGGATTTTTTCGGATCGATTGGCCGCGTGGGCAGGGACAACTGCAGGGTTCCCTTCTCGACCCAGCCTTTGAGCTCTGCAGCTACCTGTCGGGCTTTCCGGAAGCTGGAGAGCGAGGAGGTCCGGATCTCTTCGCCATTGATCTCCACAGATCCTGAACGGAGTTCAGCATAGGTTGCTTTCCTTATGACCGGGCGGGACCGGCTCGGTGCACCATAATCCAGAATGTCAACGCTGATGTCCTCGTCCCGGACCGCGGTTGCCCGGACAACTTCGAGATCCAGTACCGGCAGGGGGATGCCGAGACCAACGTAAAGGGTGACGCCATAGCCGGTCATGGTTGCCGCCCGCAGGTAGTCCTGGGACATCTGCTTGAGATCTCCTGTAACCATCAGGGTCCCAAAGCCCCCGGCCGGGGAATGCTGGGTACCTTCCCCGACAACCATGCCCGGCGCTCCGCAGAGGAAGATGGGAACCCCGCTGCCGATGAGCCTGAGTTTTGGATCATTGGAGAGCGGGTTGAGGACACCTGCACCGGAATAGGTAATATTGCCGGAGCCGGGAAGCAGCATCCCCATGTAGGTGTGGAGAACCCGGTCTGTTGTATTGGTGGCGGCATTGTAGCGCTGGTAAGCATTCCTCGGGTTGCACATGATCGCCTGGTTCAGGTTCTGGAGTTCGAGATCGGTCGTGATCGTCCTTCTCGGGTAACAATCGGTTCCCCGCGAGCTTGCCCGGAGCTCCACGCTTTTTCCTGCAACCAGGTCTTCGATGACATGCGCTCCGCCGTACTCCTCTTCAAGGGTATCGGACTGCTGGGTTGCCCCGATATAGGTGTCGACGGCTGCAAGTCCACCATAGGCCTCGACATTATTGAGCCAGATCCGCTCCATACGGATGGGAGGTTCGGCATGGCCGAAGTTGAGGAACACGCCGGACGAACACATGGCGCCGAATGTGCCGGTTGTAACAACATCCACTTCCTTTAACGCCCCTTTCTCACCCAGTTCGGCAACGATCGCTGGCATCTCCTCAGCGGTTACCACCCGGGCGCTGCCGTCCCTGATGCGTTCATTGATCTGCTCGATGGACTTGTGCATATCCAGAAATACGTTTTTATGAATATTAAAAGTGTTTGCTATTACCTGCGATAATAAATGTGATTTTATCCCCGGACAACCATGATCCTGTATGGATGTGCGAACCTTCATTGTGGATATGGAGCGCCTGGCCCCGCCCGAGCTTGCCGAGGATTTTGATGCAGGAAAAATCGGCCTTGTCGTGGAAGGAAGAAATATTCTTAAAACAATCTGCTGCGCTCTTGACGCCACTCCGGCTGTAGTAAAAAAAGCAATAACTGCCCGTGCTGATATGCTGGTGGTCCACCACACCCCGCTCTGGACTCCCATAACCTCGCTGACCGGTGCAACATCGTCCCTGATGCGCGATGTACTCTCGAACAACCTGAATATCTATGTCATGCATACGAATTTCGACCGGGCGTCGTGTGGCGTGAATGACTGTCTTTCAGATCTCCTCTCCCTCACCAATACCGAACCCATGACCCTTGGACTGACCGGTGACTGTGCCCTCTCGGTCGAAGAGATCGCCCGCCGCATAGGAGGGCCGGTCCGGGTCTGGGGGAAGATCAAAAGCCCCCGGCGTCTTGCTCTTGTGGGCGGGAGCGGTTTTGATCTCCCCTTCATGAGAGAAGCACAAGCCCTGGGTGCGGATGCATTCCTGTCCGCGGAACTGAAACACTCGGTGTACCGCTCCGCCCCCATCCCCTGCATCGAAGCCACGCATTATGCCCTGGAGGCCCCGGCCATGGAGCGCCTGGCCCGGAACAGCGGCTGGAAATTTATCGCTGATCCGCCGGTCATTTCTGTTATCTCATGAGCGATCTCTTTGAACGCCTTGCCGGCAGAAAAGATCTGGATTGTGCCCTGCGACAGGAAATCGAACAGGAGTACGGTTCACGGGGAAAGAAGGCCCTCGCAATTCTCGATGCAAAAAAGGTAAAAAAATACCATGACTTTTTTGTCGTCGACGGGAGGTCCGATCCGTATATCGTTGACGAGGATTTCTGTACCTGCGGTGATTTCCTGTACCGTGGCCGGCCCTGCTCGCATCTCCTTGCCGTGCGGATTGCCCGGGCAACCGGTGTTTACGAAACCATCGATTCCTGGTATCTGGATGAGTTCAACGATCCTGGCAAACAAAGACCGCAATAGCATCAAACGGTCTGCCTTACCGGCATCTGAACGCGTGTAGTTTTTAAAAAAGGGAATGCGGGTATTGTTTGTTCCGACCAGATATCCGCGTTTTTGGAGACGTGCACTTCATGCCGGCGATTCGACGTCGGTCAGGAGCTGCCGGAGTCCGATCCAGATGATCAGTTCGTTCTTCTCCTTATCCTTTATTTTTACCTTGCGTTTGATGATGCCGATGATGGCACTGTCGTCCTGGTTGATAGACGTTGATGTGTAATCCACCTGGGTTCCCTCAAATGTCGAGACTGAGGTTACGTCATCGACAAGAATACCGATCTTTGATGTGGCGATCTTGTCATCGAGAACAATTATTCTCGAAGCTTCGATCGATTTGGTGCTCTCCTCAGTGATATTCAGCCGGTGCTTGAGGTCGATGATCATCGTGATCTCGCCCCGGAGATCGATGATCCCCCGGACATGAGCCGGGACATTGGGGAGTTTTGTGATCGTGGTATACTCTACCACTTCCTTGACATCGAACAGGTCGATGGCGAAATGTTCATTCCCGAGAACGAACTCCACAACCTGGATCGAAGCCGGTTCCTGTTCCTTGTGGGCGGCAGCGGGATTGTTTATGGCTGCAACCGGTTCGCTTGCCTTGGCACTCATGGGCAACACCTCCAGCCTCAATCCACCTTGAATTTCCGGTTCGCTTCCATCGCACCAACCGCAACTTCGTTCACGGTGGTGACCATGCGGGCGATCTCGTCGATTGCGGCAGCCGACTCTTCCGTTGCGGCAGCTGCATCGCCGGCCTCTTTTGCGGTCTGTTCGATGAGATGCGCAACCTCGGCTACACTTGCCGTGATCTCTTCTGTGGTTGCGGCCTGTTCCTCGGATGCTGCAGCAACTTCGGAGGCGCTGTTGGCCACGGTCTCCGCTGCTTTCTGGATTGTCCTGAACGCATCGAGAGCCTGGGCTGATTCGGAAAATCCTTTGCTGACAAGGGTTTTTGATAATTCCATGGCATCGGTTGCCTTCTTGGTTGCAAGATTGAGCTGGGTGATCATGTCCTCGATCTTTTCAGCACTTGAGCGCGACTCCTGGGCCAGGGATTTGACTTCGGATGCGACAACTGCAAAGCCCCTTCCATGTTCGCCGGCCCGGGCCGCTTCGATGGCAGCGTTCAGGGCAAGCAGGTTGGTCTGGCTGGCAAGGTCGCGGATGAGCACGATGATCTTGCCGATATCGTTCATCTGTTTCTCGATGTCCTTGACAATGCCATACACATTGTTCGTCGAGTTCGTGATCTCTGTCATGTCTTTGTTGACATTCTCGGCAAGTACCGCGCCTGTCTTTGCAGACGTGTTGGCATTATTGGCCTGGGACGAGACGCTCTCCATGCTCGACGTGATCTCTTCAACAGCCGCGCTCATGTCCTGCATGGCTTTTGCCATCTGCTCGATCCCGTTCGTTGCTTTCTGTGCATTGTCGGAGACAACGCCGGCATTCTTTGCAATCTGGTTCACGCTTTTTGAAGCGTCTTCCACGCTGCGGGTTGCACTGTCGGATGTTGTTGTCAGGTTCTGCATCCGCGTGTTGACATCCGCAATATTGTTTTCAAGGCTGACAATGATGCCCCGGACGGCATCCCGGAGTTTTACCAGGATATCGTAATTCTCTTTGGTGTCCGCATCCGGGTCGGTGAGCTTGTACCGGGGCGTCAGGTCCCCGCTTGCCATGATTGCGTAGATCCTGGCCAGCTCATCGACTTCGTGTGCCATATAGTCGTGAACCTTGGTCATCTTCGTGATATCGTTATAGGAAATATAAACGTATTCGACTTCTCCCTTCTCGTCGAGCAGGGGGATGATGGTCCGCAGCACTTCTATTTTGCCGGCCGGTGTTTCCATGGTGGACTGTCCGTGAACCGTGCGCCTGCTTGCCACTGCCTGCTCGAAAGTCTCTCCCGAATCCTTCAGATATTTAAAAATCCCCCGGTCCTTGAAATCGGTCAGTTTCATGGAGAGGATTACGTCCCGGGAGACCCCGGTCATCCGGGAGAATTCCTTGTTGGTCAGAATGTTCCGGTATTGCCGGTCAATGAGTAACAGAGCAAGCGGTGTCTGTTCAAATATCATTTCATAACTCTTAATGTCTACCATTTTTTACACCATTTTATTGTGTTATACCATCATTTCGCTAAATAGTATTTATACATTTCTTTTAATGACGATTATTGATATTTATTATTGATAATAACCAACAATGCTAAATATTGTGAGCCGACAAATATCTGATTGAACATTGAGGAATTATGGAAAAGGAAACTGAGCAGGACCGGATACGCAACCTCCTCAAGGAGAATCCCAAGGGACTGACGATAGAGGAAGTATCAAAAAAGCTCTCGCTGAACCGGGCTACCGCTGCCAAATATCTCAATTCGATGATGATATCGGGGCAGGCCGAACTTCGCGAGTTAGGCCGGGCAAAGATCTTCTATCTCTCCCAGCGGCTGCCCCTGACCAACCTGCTGAGCCTCTCATCCGACCTGATCCTTATCTTGGACCGGGACCTGTTCATCCAGGAGACAAACGAACCTTTCCTCTCATTTTTTCACCAGAGCAAGGATGAGCTGAAAGGAAAGAAGATCGAACATTCCGGTCTGGCACCGCTTCTGCCGGACGGGATCCTGGCCTCTCTTGAGCAGGCCGTCGAAGGGACTGAAGTCATTTCCGAAGTCCATCTCGGGACCGGTGAGGATGACCGGTACTTCAAGATGAAACTGATCCCCCTTGTCTTCGAAGGCGGTGCCCATGCGGTCGGGATGATCTTTGAGGATATTTCAGAAATGAAACGGTACCAGTTCGAGCTGGAAGAGCGGATCCGTGAAAGAACCATAAAACTGCAGACCAAAGTCGAGCAGCACAAGCGGGCGGAAGAGGCGCTTCGCGAGAACGATGCGGTTCTCCGGAGCATGCTTGATGCAACTCCCGTTGGTGTCGGGCTGCTCGTTGACCGTGTTTTCAAAAAAGTGAACAACTCGCTCTGCTGCATAACGGGGTACTCGGAGCAGGAGCTCACCGGCAAGAATACAAAAATCCTGTACGTGGACGAGGCCGAATATGACCGGATCCACCGGGAACTATACCGGCCCATGGGAGGCAAGGGTGTCGGCATGCTGGAAACCCGGATCCGGAGAAAGGATGGCATGGTCATCGATGTCATCATGAGCCTCAGCCCGTTCGATCCCCAGGATCCGGATTCCGGGGTTACGGCAACGATCCTGGACATTACGGACCGGAAGATGGCGGAGGAAGCCCTGCGCCGGGCAAACAAGCAGGTGGCCCTGCTGACAAGTGTCACCCGCCACGATATCCTGAACAAACTCACGGTCCTGCGCGGGTATATCAGTTACATGAAAAAACAGCCCGTCAATGATACCCTGTCCGATCTTCTCCGGAAAGAGGAGACGATTGCTGATCTTATCACCGGCCTCCTTGTCTTCACGCGCGATTACAAGGATATCGGTGTCCAGCCTCCTGACTGGATCAGCGTTGCCGATATGATCCGGGCCAGCCGGACCTCCATGAACCTTGGCCCGGTCTCAGTCCATGTGGCGACCGGAAGCCTTGAGGTTTACGCAGATCCTCTCCTCCGGAAAGTCTTCTGCAACCTGATCGATCACTCGCTGCGGCACGGGGGCCCGGTAACCGCGATCACGGTGACGGCCCGGCAGGATGGGGGGAACCTTGCCATCCTGTTCGAGGACAACGGCAGCGGGATTCCCGTTTCTGAAAAAGAATGGATCTTTGACCGGGAGAGCGGGAAAAATATCGGCCTTGGGCTCTTCCTTGCCCGGGAGATCCTTGCGATCACCGGCATAACCATTGCCGAGACGGGGGAGCCCGGGAGGGGTGCCCGGTTCGAGATGACGGTGCCTGCAGGCTCCTTCCGGTTTTCCGGGAACTGATGCAGCATTCCGTTGCCGGCAGGACTTATCGTTATACCGTGTTGTTATCGGAAATTCTTTTTCCTTTGCCGGCGAATTTGTAGATGAATGAAAAAAATGCCGTTTCCCCGATGCGCTCTTTCGGTCCTGCGGAACTCCCGGATATCTGATCCGGGAACAATGCGGTCCGCTGGAGACGGTGAACGGCCCCTGCCATTTTCAGTCTTTCCAGAATACAGTGTCTTCAACCACATGGACGTGTAATTAATGCTCGAAGAGGAATACCAGCTCGATTATTTCAAAACCCAGGGTTTTGTCCGCAAGATCTGCAAGGCCTGCGGTTCAGCCTTCTGGACCCGCGATCCCTCCCGGGAGATCTGCGGCGATGCTCCCTGCGAACCCTATAACTTCATCGGTGACCCGATCTTCCGCCCGCACACCCTTGACTCCATGCGGGAGGCCTACCTCTCCTTTTTTGAGAAAGAGGGGCACACAAGGATCGAACGCTACCCGGTTGCAGCCCGGTGGCGGGACGATATCTACCTCACGATCGCATCCATCGCCGACTTCCAGCCGTTTGTCACGAGCGGCGTTGTTCCCCCGCCGGCAAACCCGCTCACCATCTCCCAGCCGTGCATCCGGCTCAACGACCTCGACTCCGTGGGAAAATCCGGCCGGCACCTGACAACGTTCGAGATGATGGCGCACCATGCCTTCAACACCCCGACCGAAGAGATCTACTGGAAAGACCGGACTGTTGAACTCTGCGACCAGTTCATCGCCTCCATTGGCGGCGACACTCAGCGGGTAACTTACAAGGAGAACCCGTGGATTGGCGGCGGGAACGCCGGGCCGAGCGTGGAAGTCCTGATTGGCGGACTCGAGATCGCAACCCTTGTCTTCATGAGCCTGGGGCGGCAGAACACCGGCCAGCCCGGTTATGATCTCAAGGGCGAGATGTATTACCCGATGAAGCTCCGGATTGTCGACACCGGGTACGGACTCGAACGTCTCGTCTGGGCATCGAAAGGCTCCCCTACCATCTACGACGCAGTATTCCCGGAGATGGTGAGCAAGGTGATGAGCGCTGCCGGCCTCAACCATATGCTTGACAACAAGGAGTACACAAAAATCCTTGCCCTCAATGCCAAGTACGCCGGGCTCATGGACATCTCGGGCACCAACCTCTTCAACCTGCGCAAGAAAGTCGCAGCGGCGATCGAGATCTCGCCCGACAAGCTCGACAAGATGATAACTCCTGTTGAGAAGGTGTACGCGGTGGTAGACCACACCCGATGCCTTGCCTACATGCTCGGCGACTGCATCGTTCCCTCCAATGTCCGCGAAGGCTATCTTGCCCGTCTCGTTATCCGCCGGACCCTGCGGATGATGAACGAGCTCAAGATCGAGGAACCCCTTGCAGATTTCATCGAGCAGCAGACCCGGATCATCGGCATGAACAAGTTCGAGCAGGACCTCGGCGTTGTCCGCGAGATCGTGGACCGCGAAACCGAGAAGTATGCGGCAACGCTCGAACGCGGCACAAGGATTGTCCAGAAGATTGCAAAAACCTACAAGGCAAAGAGCCAGCGCGTGCCTCTCTCCGAGATCATAACGCTCTACGACTCCCACGGCATCCAGCCCGAGATGGTAAAGGACATTGCCATCAAGGAGGGTGCGGTTGTCGATCTGCCGGACAACTTCTACTCGATCGTTGCCGACCAGCACTCGGAATCGAAGAAAGAGGCGGAAGTGGATACAGCCGGTAAGTATACAACCCGGGTCCAGGGACTGCCCCCGACCAAGAAACTCTATTACGAGCAGCCCTCGACCATCGAGTTCGAGGCGGTTGTCATCGACTTCTTCGACAACTACGCGGTGCTCGACCAGACCCTCTTCTATCCGGAAGGCGGCGGGCAGCCGGCCGATACCGGGACGCTCGTCTCCACCGAGAGCATGGTGCGGGTGGACGGCGTCATCAAGGTTGGTGAAGTTGTCCTCCACCATGTCTCGGGCGGGATGCTCGGCCGGGGCGACCGGGTCAAGGGAATGGTGGACGAGGAGCGCCGCTGGTCGCTGATGCGCCACCACACCGGAACCCATATCCTCCTCCATGCAACAAAGGAAGTGCTCGGGGCACACATCCACCAGGCCGGCGCCCAGAAAGGCAGCGAGAGTTCCCGCGTGGACATCCGGCATTTCAAGCACATCACGGCTGACGAACTCCACCGGATCGAAGTTGCCGCAAACCGGATGATCATGGCCAACCAGCCGGTCGATATATCGATAGAAGACCGGACCAAAGCCGAACAGAAGTACGGCTTCTCCCTTTACCAGGGAGGTGTCCCGCCGGGACGGGATATCCGCATTGTCAAAGTAGCCGGCGATATCGAGGCCTGTGCCGGCACCCACTGCCGGAGCACCGGGGAAGTCGGGATGATCAAGATCATCCGCGTCGAGCACATTCAGGATGGCATCGAGCGGATCGAATTTGCTGCAGGCATCTCTGCGATCTTCTACATGCAGCACCTCGAACAGATCCTCTCGGCCTCAGCCGATACCCTCTCCGTCCAGCACGATAATCTTCCGGCAACGGTCACCCGGTTCTTTACGGAATGGAAAGAGCAGAAGAAAGATATCGAGCGGATGAGCGCAAAGCTGGTTGAACTGGAACTCCAGACAATCCAGGGAGAATCCATTGGGGGTCTTGAAGTTGTGGTAAAGAAAGTCGATCTCCCGCAGAAGGAGCTCTCGACCCTTGCAAACGGTATTGCGGAGAAAGGCGGCATTGCCCTCCTCGCAACCGCCGGGGAGACCGTCCGTGTGGTCCTCGCGTCCGGTGATCCCCGGGTGAATGCCGGGGATATCATCAGCCAGGTCTGCAGCCTGCTCGGCGGGAAAGGCGGCGGCAAGCCCACGCTCGCTCAGGGCGGCGGCCCGGATGCCAACCAGCTCGATCTTGCACTGAAAGTCGGACGTGAACGAATCATCGACGCACTCCATGGCTGAAGATATTGTACTCCTGGAACCGGGCGATGAGCGGGCACAGAAGATCGCAAAAGCGATGGCAAGCCCGACCGGCGGGGACATCCTCCACTTTCTCGGTGAGGGCCCAAAGAGTCTCACCGATATTGCGGATCAGCTCAAGGTTCCCATGAATACAGCCAAGTACCATCTGGAGAACCTGCTGGATGCCGGTCTCATCGCGGTTGCGGAGACAAAATACAGCGTCAAGGGGCGGGAGATAAAGCTCTACTCGCTCACCAACCAGCTCCTGATCGTTGCGCCCCGACAGTCGAACGTGCGATCCCTTCTCCTGAAATATGCGTCCCTGTTCGGGATCGTTGCTGTCGCAACCCTCGGGATCTCATTCCTTGCACCGTTCCTTGGCAGTACCAACGGGCCCGTTGTCGCGCCCATGGTGATGCAGGATGCTGCCCGGGGGGAAAATGCGGTCATGGCAACCAAAGCCGTTTCCACCTATGGCGGGATGGGAAACACGTCATCGCTGAATTCGGATTTTGCCATTGCCTTCTTCCTTGGCGGTCTGCTCGTGATCGTAATACTTCTCTGTTACGAAGCCTATCTCTGGAAAAAGCGATAACTTTTTTTTTTTAAAATTTTCTGTCATCCGTTCTGGAACGGATCGGAATTTTCTGCTCCTCGCTGGATCTTTACCGGGAAATATCGTTACTAAAGATTGTACCGATTGAGCCTGGCAACCGGAACCGCATGAATGCGAGCTGGGAAACGACCTGCGAAAAAAGAATTCAGATGCCGGGTTTCACCGGCATTTTCCCGTACGGGAGAGAAAAAAATTATTTCCTGATCACATAGGCAACAAGAAGGCCGGCAATCAGGATGGCGCCGATACCCGCGAGCGGGGAGAGCGGGGACTGCGTTGCAGTCGGCCACGGGGTGGCTGCGACAGTTGTTGTTTTTGTGGTTTTTACTACTGTTTTTGTCGGAACAACGGAAGTCGGGGCCGCTGTCGGGGAGCCGACCTTGAATGTTACTGTACCGATATACCCCTTGGCATCAGCGAATGATACCTCGTAATCTCCGGGAATTACCACTGCCACTTTCTTGGTGAATTTCCCGTCGCCGGTTCTCAGGTCGCTCGTGGTTCCGATCCATTGGGAGCCCAGCAGCGTTCCGCCATCGGGATCCCTGACTTCCACCTGGATGCCATCCCCGCCCCCTTTTGCAAGTGAGCCTTCGATACGGAGGGCCTCATCCAGGGTCTGGGTCTTTGGCGAGGTGATCTCCAGTTCATCAGAACGGTCGATGATCTTTACCAGCTGGAGCGTTTTTGAATCCGAGCGCAGGCGCGGTTCATCCGCACCCAGGAATTTTACCTCAACCTTGTAGTCTCCCCCGGGCAGGCCCTGGGTATCGAAAATCTTATACAGGGTTTTATCCTTGCTCTGGACCGTTACCGGTTCGGAATTGATCTGGGTGGCTGTGTACTGGGTCTGGTACAATACAACATTGAAGGTCGTTCCCGGGGGGAAATCGCTGTCAATGGAACACTTTAAGGGAATGCCTACCTGGACGCTCTCGGGACAGGTAACGTAGAGCCCGTATGCTGCTGCGGGCCCGATAAGGCAGAGCAGGAATACTGTTATGAGCAGGATCTTTTTCATCCCTACAGGATCGCATGGCCGCGATTAAAAAGGTTACCCATTTGTTCCGGAACACCCGCGGTTCAGATCATGCCGATAAAATTTTCAAGGAGCCGGAGGCCGGCAGCCCCGCTCTTTTCCGGGTGGAACTGGACCCCGTATACATTCCCGTTTGCAATGGAAGATGCGAAGGGACAGATGTACTCGGTGGTTGTCAGGGCAAACTGCGGAGCGGTGTCAGCATAGAACGAATGGACAAAGTACATGTATTCATTGCCTTTGAACCCGGAAAAAAGCGGGCTCTCCTTGTTATTGATGGCAAGGGAATTCCAGCCCATATGGGGAATTTTCATGCCGGGTGTACGGGGAAATTTCTTTACATTTCCCGGGATGAGGCCGAGACCTGCATGGATCCCGTGCTCTTCGCTGGTCTCAAGCAGCATCTGCATCCCAAGGCAGATCCCAAGAAGCGGCACGTCTTGGACCGCTTGGGTTATCGTAGTTTTCAGGTCCCCGAGCTGATCCATCCCTTCATGGAACGCCCCGACTCCCGGCAGCACCAGGCCGTCGGCTGCGGCAATCGCTTCCGGATTGCAGGTGATCGTTGCCTGAGCCCCGGCCCTCTCGAGGCCGCGGATCACGCTCCGGAGGTTCCCCAGGCCGTAATCAATAATGGCTATCTGCGTCATCCTTCCCCTCTTCTTTCAGCCGCCACTTCCCTTCGGTGATCCATTCTTCAGGAAGCCCTGCGGACTTCTGCCATTCCTCCAGTTTCTCCACCCAGCCCTGCCAGAGCTCCGGATACTCCTGTGCGATCATGTGGATCAATGACATGTCGCTTGACGGGCACATGAAACAACCGATCCGGTCCAGGTGCTGTGCGTAAAGAACATTGTAGGGCGCTTCTTCGCGCCAGATATAGAGCCAGACATGCAGGGCAGTCCAGTTGTGGATCGGAGCTGCAGAGAGCTGGACCCGGACATTGGAATTTCTCCAGACCCGGTCGCTCTGCGCCCGGGCCGCGGACTCGTATCTCCGCTGGCCGATGAACGAGAGGCATTCTCCCCACCGTTCGCGGATCAGGTTCCCGACCGGCGTGAGCTTGCATACTTTGCAGCACCAGCGGGCATTGACTGCGGGTGGACCCTGGTGTCTGAATGTCTCCCAGAACGTTGTGTTCCCGTCCGTGCGGATCACGTCGAGGCCGTATTTTTTTGATACTTCGTCCACGTTGGTGTAGGTCTCGGGGAACTCAAGACCCGTGTCGGCAAAGAGCATCGGGACATTGCCTATGGCTTTCTTAACAACGAGCAGGGTGGCAAGGCTGTCTTTTCCTCCCGAGTAGGAGACATTGGGCTGGAGATCCGGGTTGCGGCCCGAGACCTCGCGGACAAACAGCATGGCTTCGGCCTCCACCCGTTCCAGCACACCGGCATTTGCCCTTACTGCATCGTCCCATGTCGCAGCGCCCGGCACAATTAAGGATTCTATATTCCGGCGCGTCCTGACAACCTGGCCTTTCTCCATCCCCTGAGCCGTCCCTGCATCGACTTTGGCCCGGCCCACCGCAATACATTTCCGGTCAGGTCCGAGAATGAAGACCTCGTCCCCGGCCCGGATGTTCTCGTCGATTGAGATAACCCCCGGTGCAAGAACGCTCATGCCCTTGTCCCGGATGAACGGCACGGCATCTTCGCTCACGATAATGAACCGTTTTTTGGGCGTGAAGAGGATGCCTGCCTCCGGTCGGGGGACCGGTTCCCATTCGCGGCGATCGGGGAAGTAGCGGATGATGCCGGCAACGCCTCCGCCGACAATGATCTCTTCCATCCGGTCCTGGTCCGGAACTTTATTCAAGAGTGCCAGGTGACCCTCAGGGATGAGCGGCGAACCGAAATGGTTCTCATAGATCCTGTTGACAAGGGCAACATCTTCTGGGAACGCCGGCCTGGCATCGCCCGGCGGGGTTATCGGGATCTCCCGGGTCTCGCTCCCGCAGGCACATGTGCGGGCAAGGACCGGTGAGTGGCAGGTGTCGCACCAGCGCAGGAGGATCTTGCCTAAGTAGGAGGGTCGCATCTTGATGTATTTGTTCGCGCTGCGGGAATAAAAAATGAGGAGCAGGACGGAGATCGGAAGAAAAAACCCTGCACCTTTGCTTCCGGGCGCGAGCATTCATATAGATCCAATCTTCCACTCTTTAGTACGGAATTATGATCGATACCTGGCTTCTGGCCGTTTTTTTTCTCGCGCTCTTAACCCTGGGAGCACTCGTCCGCGTTGTCCGCATCAAGTCGCGGTATGATCGCCTGGTTGCAGCGATTGTGGCTCTCCTGCTTGCTTCGATGGTTGGTCTTCTGGTAAGTATCGCTTGGGGAACCCTGCTTGTGCTGAATATCACCATCGTCCTCGTGCTGATCTGTTTTGCGATCCTGGTTGCAAAGATCCACGCCTGCCGGGGTGAGCGGGCATGACCCTTCTTGCCGACTGCCTGATCTGGCTCACCCTTGCCATCGGGATCGGTTTTGGTGCCCTGGGCCTCTTCGGGCTTGTCATATTCCCGGATATCCGGAGCCGGATGTATACTGCCGTGAGGGCAACGCTCATCGGGGTCACCTCTGTTACCCTCTCGGTGCTCGTGTATGCCGGATCGCTCTACCTGGAGACGAACGAAAGCCAGTACGCCACCCTTGCGCTCGAAACGGTATTCCTGTATGCGGTAATCCTCATCGGGACGATCCTTCTGGACCGCGAGATTGAGGACCAGGTCCGGGTTCCATAACCGATTCCGGATTTCCGGTGAAACGGCCGGTCCTGAAATCCGGCAACCTTTTTTGGATTTTATATTTGTAACAATCGCCCGGTCTGGGACTATTAAAAAAAAAAAGAAACGATCGGATCGCCCGGTTTTTATTGTTCGCCTGCTTCGTCAATCTCTTCAGGATCAACCGGTTTTTCCATGAAGCAGAGTACGCCGGCAATGAAGAGGATGGCAATTGCCGGAAGATACATGTAGAACAGGTTCAGGGTCCCGGCAATCGGCACCGAGAGTGCGATAAAGATCGCGGCAAAGGTCAGCATCCAGCCGGCAAACCGCGTGTCCTTGCTTGCGATGGCTGCACCCATCAGCCCGAGGCTCGAGAAGAGTGCCCCCTGGACCCCGGAGAGGAGGATGTCCCGGCTGGTTGCGGTTGCAATCACATAGAGTGCTGTCAGGATCCCAAGCAATCCTCCTGCAAGGCCCAGCACGAACTGCTTCTTCATACCCTACCGTAAGTGCCTTTGGGATTAATAATATTGTCATGACCCCGAATCTGCAGTTGGTCTTTAACATTTCAGCACCCGGCTCTGCCTCTGGAACGGGCCGGAAGCGCGAACTTCTACCCTCCCGTATACCGTCATTCCCGACCAATCCAAACCAAGCGTAATTTATTCATTATTTTATAAACCGGGTCAAATCTGAAGGATTGCGCATTTCAGTCCCTATCGCTTCAATAATTCCTTTTTGGTTGATTGCTGCCATTTTCCATGTGAATTTCTGCAGGTTGACCTGGATTCCGGGCCCGAAACTGTTATTCTGACCAAAATATTTATTAATTGATAAAATAACAAAAAATATAACCCTTTCCGGTAGGAGGTGGAAACCACATGGCAGCAGCAGTCAAGAAGGCAGCGGCAAAGAAGCCGGAAGCAAAGAAACCAGCAGCAAAGAAACCAGCAGCTGGAAAGAAGAAGTGATCTTCAGCAACACTATTCTTCTTTTTGAATACGGGCCTGCCCGTATTCTGATTCTTTTCACGCAGTCTGGTTGCGCTCGTTTTTGCTTTTTCCCGGAAGATGCCGGCTATGGTAAGATTCCCGGAACCGGGTGGTGTACGGAGCGAATATTCCGAACTCACCGTTTCAGACTAAAAATCCGGAAAAACTTTTGATTAAAATCTTTCCTGGAATCTCCTGTGGAGTACGGAGCGGGAGAAAAATTATCCGGATGCATGATCTTTTCAGAGGTCCCTGCCCCGTTGCCGGCGGGATCCTTTCGGCCGTCTTGTCAGGTACCAGATGATCCCAGCACCTGCAATGACCAGGGCGGCAAGGGCCGGGATCCACAGGGGGATACCCTCCGACGTATCGTTGGTTGAAAATACCGTGCCAGGTTCCAGGGTCATTGCCCTGTTGGTAACCGGGATGGCCTCACTGAAATCTGATGGGCCGGCCGGAACTCCGGTTTCCCGGGCCGTTGTTACCTCAGTTGTCCCGGATGGTCCATACACCGTGATGTAATTGTTCAGAACTGTCGTGTTGGAACCGGCAGCATTCTTTGCAGTGAGCGTGACCGTATACGAACCGCTGCTCAGGTAGGTATGCGAGGGATTCATTACCGATGATACGGCCCCGTCCCCGAACGACCAGGCCCACGCTGTCGGTATGCCCGTGGAACTATCCGAAAACCGTACGGAAAGGGGGGTGGCTCCATCCCGCGTGTCCGATGTGAATGAGGCCACCGGGGATGTACCGTTGGAGACCGTGATGTAATTGCTCCGGGTCACAATCCCCCTGCCGGCGGCATTCATGGTCAGGAGACTGACCGTGTAAGCGCCGGGAGCGGTGTACACGTAGGTCGGATTCTGGAGTGCGGACGAATGCCCGTCCCCGAACTCCCAGTTCCAGGTTGAGGGCGAATTGGTGGAAGTGTCGGTGAACCGGACGGTCAGCGGTGCTGTTCCCGAAGTAGCCGTGGCGTCGAACGAGGCCTCCGGGACCGGGGAGTTGACGGTGATGTAATTGTCCCGGTTTATGGTATTGTTGCCCCAGGCATTGGCTGCAGTCAGCGAGACCGTGTAGGTGCCGATACGGGAGTACGTGTGGGATGGATTCTGGACTGTTGAGCTCTCCCCGTCGCCAAAATGCCAGAGCCACGAGACCGGAAAGTTCGTGGACGCGTCAATGAACTGGACGGTGTGCGGTGCGGTGCCGGTATTCGCAGTCGAGACAAACCCGGCAACGGGAGGATCCGTGACAGGCGCACTCACCGCGATGTACCCGGTTCTCGTTATCGTGTTGCTGCCGGCAGCATTCGATGCCGTGAGGGTGACCGAATAGAGGCCGGCGTCCGGATAGATATGGACCGGGCCCGGCCCTGCGGAGGTGCTGCCATCCCCGAACTCCCAGGCCGAAGATGAAGGCGAATTGGTGGACGTGTCCAGGAACTGGATTGCAACCGGTGCGGTACCCGATGTCACGTTCGAGACAAAGGATGCAACCGGTGCGATGACCGGCCTTGCTGCCGTGATATATTCCGTTCTCGTCACGGTATTGCTGCCCTCGGCATTGGTTGCAGCAAGCGTGACCGAGTACGTCCCGGCCCGGGTATAGGTATGCGAGGGATTCTGTACCGATGAGGTCTCGCCATCGCCAAACGACCAGATCCATCCGGTCGGTGTGTTCGTGGACACGTCCGTGAACCGGACGGTAAGGGGCGTTGTGCCTGAGGTCACGTCCGATACGAATCCGGCAACGGGCAGCGATGCTGCGGCGAACGGCAGGAGGAAGAGGATGCCGATGCAGGCAGCGGATAACCTGGCCGCTGTAAAAAAACTTTGTTTCATATTGCCTGTCCCCGCATCAATCCGGAATATGTGAATAAAGAACCGTGGTCTGACTATTATATTTTTTTCGAATCTGAAAAATTCCTGTGGATCCATTGTTCCGGGGACTCCCGTGACCGCGGGAAGGCTGAAGGTTTTTTTATTCCAAATGGTTTGCCATCTTTTTTTAAGTCCCGGATAACACGCTTAAGATATGGCGAAGACCCCCCCTCTCCCCGCGATAAACCCGGTCTCCGGTTTTTTTCTTGCCGTTATTGCAGCGGCAATCGCGCTCACCCTCCTGATACTCATCCTCCCGTCCGATCTCTTCCTGGCCATCAGCAATTATCTTCAGATCCTTGTTGCACTTTCCGGGGCTGTTGTCCTGCTGTACTCCTGGCGCCGGGCCGGCCGTCAGCCGGTCCTTCTCTATGCCGGCGCCGGGTTCGGCATGTGGGGAATTGCAAACATTGCCTGGTATGCGGTCACGTTCATGGGATTCCGGAACCTGGTCTTCCCGAGCGTGATCGATCTCGGCCTGGTCCTCGGGCTCATCCTCCTTGCCCTCGCGCTCTGGACCGGCCGGCCGCGTGAGAAGCCCTCTCCCGTTATCATAACCGCTATTGTCCTTCTCTCCCTGTGCGTGCTTGCAGCAATGCTCCTTGCGGCCGGGGCCGGCCTTCCGGCAGCTCTTGTCACATTTGTCTACTTTGTCAGCTGCGGTTTTCTCATCGCGGGCGGGCTGATGTTCCGGCAGGGCTGTCGCCTCCCGCTCGGGATCGGTGTCTTCTTCCTTGGTATCGCGCACATGATCTATCCCCTCCGGGAGATCTACCTGGCTCTGAACCCGGTCTTCTCGATTATCGGCACGATCATCGGTATCGGTTTTGCGCTGGTCCTGCTCGGGCTGCTCCCGCTCTGCGAACCAAAAGCGGAAGCGTGAGAACGTCCTCTTTTTTTTATTTCAATACTGCCTGCCAGACCCGAACACCCTCTCGAACCCCATGTTCTCTTGTTGCTGCTTCAATGAAAGACCCGGGTGGAAGCCAGCTCCGTGTCATAGTATTTGTCAACCGGGCCGGCTATGAGGATATTTTTGTCGTTTAAGATCTACCGCAGGTCTCCCCAGCCCGTTTGTCCCGGATTGTTACCGGTAGCACCTGTGCTCCCGGGGCGGGATGTCGCCCTGTACAGACTCGTTTGGGGTGCTCTCCCGTACCGGATGCCCCTCCGATGGGCACCGGTGTGTCCGGCTGAACGATCTGCCTCGCTCCCCAAAAAAAACAATTGCCCGAAAATGCCGGAAATGTCACCCCGATCAAAATCCGCTCATGGCGGGCGCCCGGCCGGGGGTTGTTCCGGGAACCGGCTGCAGTCCGGCCAAAAAACTGCGGCCTGTACAGGCCCGCTATTTTGCAGGTTGAAGTGGGGCTAAAATGTCATGGTTTCAAAAAATATGCCCAAAAATTGCGACTTTTTATGGGCGTGGACAACGTTTCCCCTGGAAAATGCCCGTTTTCTTCTCTCTAGCCGGGTGGCGATCCAGGTCTCCGTCGGAGAAATCTGTGTGGGGGAGGGACATTCCCAATCCCCCTCATCTGGGGGGTAATCCCCGGGTAGCAAACCGCTGCTATACCCCCTGGCAGGCATTCATCCCGTTTCGGAAATACGGACCAGCTCTCTGAAATCCTGTACGTATCGGACAAATCTCCGGTATAATTAATCAGCTCCGGGTACGTAAACATCAGAACAAATAGTGGAGAACCATGACTTCAGATCTGCCACATACTGTATCCGGAACAATATCCTTTGAAGAAAAATATCCCCAGATAACAGGTATCTCAATTTCCATAATGGAAACAAAAACCGGCCTTAAGAAAGAATATTGCCAGGCCGGGTATTCCGATATCAAAAAAGTTCCCGTAATACATCCCTGCAGCAATCCCAAGTGCAAAGAGGGCGGGCTGGATCTCAACCGGATTATTGGTGATATGGTGGCAAAAGACCAGTCAAATCACAAGATCAATCTCCGTTCCTGCATCGGCTATACCACGGTCCCGAGAGGCAACTCCTCAGGAACCCGGTGTACGAACGACTTTGCTGCGATTGTCAAAATTACCTACCGGGATAGTGCCCGGCCGCCATCATCCGCATGACAACATAATCATCGTTCTTTTAACGATTGCCGGAACCTTCCGGATTTACGCCGGGAAATTTTTTACTCCTGGAATTTTCACGTTGGATCGGTCCTAAAAAGTTCTTAACCTTTCAGCTCGTCAACTGTATACCAAAAGACCGGAGGACGTTCATGGACAACATTGGAAAAGGGATGAAGAAGCTGGCCAAGGCACTGGATAGTATTGAGGGTTTTGAGGTTCTGGAAGCAGAGAAAAAAAAGAACAAGTGGTACATCGAGTTTGCCCTGGATACATGGAGTGACGACCCCCAGAAGACCGTGGATGTCTGGAAGCGGTTTGAGAGAGTCTGCCAGATCATCGAGACCAAGGAGATGGAGGATTTTATCGATATCCGGGTCCTCCCCCTGCTGAACTCGTACGGCGAGCTCACGTACCTGTTCGTTGGAAGAAACATCAACCCGAAATACCTGGCCCTGAGCATTGCAGAAGAATTTCCAGAATAACGCAGTACTTCCGGGACATTTTTTTCCGGATTCTGAATTATTTCCGGGTCGGTACTTTTTAAAAACCTGTTCCGGATTTTCTGCAGATCTGAATTTTTTTCGCAGTTCATTGTTCCCGATGGATGCGATATCTCGCGCGGGAAACCCCCCCGGCGGTTTTACAATATTCCCATCGCCGCAAGGGTTATCAAAAAGGGCTTTCGGGACCCCGAAAGCCGGGGTCTAAAACAGGGCTTCTTTTCGATCTAAGCCTACCTACCCCAATTTTACCTGAGAACCGCCATCCAAAAGGTTCTATTAAGGTTTTTCAATCGGCACCAAAATGCTCCGATTAGCCGGAATCGCCCTTATATCAGGATTTCTGAAAAAGTGTGCCGGAAATCATCATTTTCTGCAACCTGGTTCTGGGATCGACTCCCCGGATTGTCAATCCGGGCTCGCATTTAGCCCGGATCCGTGGGTGGAGTTTGAGGTTTTCCGGGTGGGGTTTTACTACATTATGTGGGGGTAAAAAGGCGCCTTTTCCGGGTCCTGGCAGGGGTCGTGTGCCTGAAAGATTCTGGTAAAATTTTTGCCGGAGTTTTCCGGAATTAATTCAGAAATTTTTTGCCGGAATTTTTTTCCTTTGCCAGGAAATTTCCCGGGAAATTTTTCATACAATTTTTTAGCGGGCAAAAAGTTTCTAGAAATTTTTGTCCGATATTTTATCTGAAACGATACGAGTCCATACGCGCAAAACGCCTCGTCGGGTTTTGCGCTACGCACTTACCTGTAATCCGGTGCGAAAACGGCACTAGTGCCGTGAGCAACTCCCTGCCGAGTAGGGTGGAGCTGGAATCGTCAGTATATCATTCCTGATTTATATTTGTTTGACTTGAGGGTCTAGGAAATCTACACTCAAATTTCGGTGTAATGAATTAAGAAATCTAAATGGGTATAAATCGAAATATTCAATATTTAATACTTTTTATTAGATATTATAAAATGATTAAACTGAGCCATTCGCTCTAGAGGAACATGTCAGACTGGAATTACTTTTTTGAGAAGGTCATTGTTGAAATTGACAAGTTTAGTGCAAAATCAGATACAACTATGCTTTTTTTTAGAGGTGAGTGTAATGGTAAATCGACATTACTACCATCTTTGTACAAAAATCCCGAGCTATTACAATGGGAATCCAATCTCTATCGGGAATTTGTGTCTTATTCGGCAATGCTACATTCACAGGATATTCATTTGAGAAATTCATGGGAAATTTTGTATGAAATGCGGCATCATGGTTTACCTACTAGGTTATTAGATTGGACTGGAAATTTTGCAGTTGCGCTATATTTTGCATTGCACGGGGAAACAAAAGATCCTTGTATTTGGATGCTTAATCCATTTGAGTTGAATAAGAAATCTGTGAATAGTTCTGTAATCGTTACGGTAGGTCATGATCTAACAGGGTATGATTATAAATCATTGTTTTTATTGCACAATCAAGAAAAAGATGGAGAAATTGTTGAACCATTTAAAAATCCCATAGCCATCTATCCAATTAAAAGTAATCCTCGCATGCTGGCTCAAGATGGTTTTTTTACAGTTCAAGGAACAAACCCTCAACCAATAAATAGAATTTATCGAAATTGCGTTAAAAGAATAAATATTCCCCCACGAGCAATACCTGGAGCTTTCAGATTTTTAAAACTTGCAAATATCCATCATTTTACTCTTTTTCCCGATTTGGATGGTTTATGTGAGGATTTAAAAACAAAGTACATTCCACATTCGTGAGTTAAGAATAACGTCCTATTACATTACGAAAGAACTTAAAATTACAGCCATTCGCCCTGCTCTTCAGCAAGACAACAAAACAAGTGCGCCGACCGGGACTCGAACCCGGGTTTAGGCGTTGGCAACGCCTAGTGATAACCACTACACTATCGGCGCAGTGTGCTCTACAATGTGAGCATTCAAACGATTTAAGCATATCGAACCGCAGGAGTCCGCGTTCGGACCCGCACCGGCGGAGGAAAGCCCGGGATGTGGTGTCAGGCCCGGGTGCCCGCATAATTTTCCCGGATCCTCCCCGGTCTTTCCCGGGTGCATGGTAGACGGCTCCTGCGGAAGAGATTCCAACATCTTAATGTAAGCAATCGCTCTATCTATACGAGATGATCCCTCTCTTCGTGGATTGTTCGGGCCGGCGTGTCATCATATTCGGGGGAGGGGAAGTTGCCGCACGGAAGTGCGCTTATTTTACAACAGCGGATGTGACGGTGCTGAGCCGCTCCTTCTCTCCTGCCATTCTCGCTCTTCCGGTCCGGCGCGAAGAACTGGATCTTGAGTCGGCATCCGACGGGTCGCTCAGGAAAATACTGGCCGGTGCATTCCTCGTGATTGCGGCCCTCTCCGACCCGGAGCAGAACAACCGGATCGGCAGGCTCTGCGCCGAGGCACATATCCTCTTCAACAATGCCGACGGGAATGCCGGCTCTGTCATGCTCCCGGCCGTTGCCCGGGGCAAGAATTACACGATCGCGATCAGCACCGGGGGAGCGAGCCCGGCGATCTCCCGCTTTATCCGGGAGAAGATCGAACGCGATTACCCGGCGCTCGATGCAATGATCGAACTGCAGCAGCGCCTCCGCGAGGAACTCAAAGAGACCGTGCCTGACCAGGAGAAGCGGTCCGCGATATTGACAGAAATTCTTGACAGCCCCTCTGTCTGGGAAGCGCTCGGGGAAGATCCGGCAGCAACCTGGAAGGAGATCGTTGCGAGGTATGTCCATGGATGAACAAGGGCAGGTCCCGATCGCAATCGCCGGGGTCAGCCATCACACGGCAAATGTCACGGCCCTTGAAGCCTTCCGGTTCTCCGGCGAACCGGAATTCCTCGAAGCAGCAAAGGATCGCTTTCCCGGCGTCATCCTTCTCCAGACCTGCAACCGGGTGGAAGTTTTTGTCGAAGGCACTGCGGAGGATCTCCGCACCTTCCTTGCGGACCAGGGCCGGGACGGATTCTTTGTCCACGAAGGCACCGGGGCTTTGCGCCACCTCTTCACGCTCGCCTCCGGCATCGATTCGATGATTGTCGGGGAAGACCAGATCATCGGGCAGCTCAAAAAATCTCTCTCGGATGCCCAGGAAGCTGGGACTGCCGGCGACTTTCTCGAGCTCTGCATCAATAAAGCGATCCATGTCGGGATCGAAGTCCGGAGGAGGACTTCCATCAACCGGGGAGCGGTCTCGGTGGGATCGGCTGCAGTCCTGCTGGCCGAGGCCGAGATAGGCAGCCTCGAAGGCAAACATATTCTTGTTGTCGGGAGCGGCGAGATGGGCCTGCTCGTGGCCCAGGCGCTTGCCGCCAAGAAACTGACTGCCATGTATGTGGCGAACCGGACCTATGGCCGGGCGGAGATCCTTGCCGACAAGATCGGGGGAAAAGCGGTCCGGATGTCCGAGCTGTACCACTACATCACCCTCTCCGATGTCGTGATCTCCTGTACCTCCGCCCCCCACCCGGTCATCCACCGGCAGGAGCTCTCACGGGCCATGCGGGACCGGTGCTGGCCTGTTGAAGGACACCCACGCCCGCTCATCGTCATCGATATCGCCCAGCCGCGGGATGTCGAGCCGGGGGCCGAGACGGTTGACGGGGTCCGGCTCTTCACCATCGACAACCTCCGCTCGGTCAACGAGCAGACCATGAGCACCCGGAGGGCCGAGGCGGACCGGGCCCATGCGTTTGTCGGCGAAGAACTCCAGCTCTTCCTCCGCCACCTGAACCGGAAGAATGCCGACGAGTCGCTGGCCGCCCTGCACACCTGGGCCGAGTCGGTCCGCTCCCGCGAGCGGGACCGGGCCCTTGCCCGGCTCGGCACCGAAGATCCACGGATTGTCGGGATTGTCGACGACCTGACCCGGGTGCTTGCAAAGAAACTCCTGACCGATGCCACGTTCTCCATCCGCTCCAGCGCCGAGGAGGGCGATCTGGCGGGAGCGCAGGCACTCCTCCGGGCAATCACCCAGGGCGAACGGATCCAGATGGATCTCTCCCGGCGCGATTGACCGATCCACCGGCCGGTTGATCGTTCTCTTTCCTGAAAATTACGGTAATAACAAAGGGCTTACCGGTTCGCTTGTTTATTGCAGGAATCTCCGGGCCGGAGATCCATCAGCGGGCTATTGAGTAAAAGAAAAGAGGATCAGGGAATCTTCGCATAGGCTTTTTCAGCAAGCGACGTCACCGTTTCCATGTCGGCGCTCGGCCCGGTCACCCGGATGACCTCGAAGATAGATCCTTTCGAGAAGACGATCTCCGCCACATCGGCTTTCAGCTCGGCCGAGACATCGTGGTGTTCGGAGCCGGTGACAAGCGGGTTGACGTTCGTCGGCTTGATGTACAGCCCGGCCGGGGCCTTGCCGGTAAATCCCGTGCCCGTGAAGCTGGCAGTTCCCATAGTGATATTGCTGTACGTCAGGTCGGTATCGGCCCGGTCCTGTTTGTCGGCCATCGCGATCACGCTGGGGATGTTTGCCGGTGGATAGACTGCGATGGACTGAATGATCTCGCCCTTGAGGCCGTTGGCTCCGGCCGGGCCGGTGTACTTGACCGTGTATCCGCCCTGCCAGCCGAGATCGCGGGCGAGATTGCTGACATCGGCCGGGTTCTTTGCCGATTGCGATGTGAGCGTGAAGTTCGGTGGAACATCTGCCGGTGTCAGGGCGAGTGCTGAAAGATCGGTGGCCGATGCTGCAGGAGTTGCCGTTGCGGCCGGGCCTGCGGAGGTTCCGGTTCCCGTGCAGCCCGCAGCCAGCAGGACAGCACAGATAGCAAGGGAGAGAGTAACCCAGGAAATGACCTTCATAGGTAAGAATCGTGCAATGGTGGTTTAAAAGAGTTGTTATTTCCCCCGGTACCGGCCCAGCCGATCCCGGACGGACAACGGCTACCGGGTCAGGCGGGATCTGCCACCTGCACAGAAATACGAGGTCACGGGGCTTTCGGCAGGCCGGACCGTGCACTGCGGGCACGAGCACCCTTTCAGGTCAAACATGCAGTCCGGTGTTTTCCCCCTCACGCAGAACATGAAATCCTCATTTCCCCGCATGCATTCGCTGTAACTGGGGCATGGCCCGCAGATACACCCGTCCCTGTTCTTCTGGTCCGTAGGATTCTGGTCAGGCATTTGAGCACTCCCCGGTTGGTAAAACCGGTATCAGCAACCAGTGTATCGCACGTACCGGATAATCAATCCATCCCTGCTTTCGGCTTCCGGGCCTGTCCGGTTACCGGACCCGCCCGCGGATCCCTGTCACCTCTTTTATAGTATACCGCGGGAAGATACTGTAGAACTATATACGATAAATTTTCAAAATGTATTCATCCAGTCCGCAGGATATCGTGGTGAACCGTGTTTCCCGAACGACGCATGAGAAGAAGAAGGACGAGGCACATCCAGCCTCTCCTGCGCGAGGTCACGCTCTCGAAAAATGACCTGATCGCTCCTGTTTTTATCGATGAAAACCTGACCGTGCCAAAACCGATCGAGGCAATGCCCGGCCAGTTCCGGTACCCGATCAGCGGCGCAGAAGCGGTTGCCGAGGGCTTATGGCAGCAGGGGATCCGGGCAATTCTTCTCTTTGGTATCCCGAAGGACAAGGACCCGGAAGGCAGCTCGGCCTATCACCCGGAAGGAGTTATCCAGCAGGCAGTCCGGCGGATCAAGGCCCGGGTCAGGGACATGGTTGTCATCACCGATGTCTGCGCCTGCGAATACACGGATCACGGGCACTGCGGGATCATCGGGGATACACGGAATGGCCCCGATCTCCTCAACGATCCCTCGCTCGAACTGATGAACCGGATCGCGGTGAGCCATGCACAGAGCGGGGCGGACATTGTTGCGCCGTCCTGCATGCTCGACGGGATGGTCTCTTCGATCCGGGCAGCTCTCGATGATGAGGGATTCGAGGAAGTCCTCATCATGTCCTACTCCACCAAATTCGCATCGGTGCTGTACGGGCCGTTCCGGGAAGCCGCGGGTTCCGGGTACTCGTTCGGCGACCGCTCGACCTATCAGATAAATCCAGCCAACAGCCGGGAAGCGATCCTCGAATCCCAGATGGATGCGGACGAGGGTGCCGATATCCTGATGGTCAAGCCCGCCACGTTCTACCTTGACATCCTTGCAGAGATTGCGTCGCTCGGCCTGCCGACTGCCGCGTACCAGGTGAGCGGGGAGTATTCCATGATAAAGAGTGCGGCGGCGAACGGGTGGCTCAAAGAGAAAGAGACCGTACTTGAAAGTCTCACCTGCATAAAGCGGGCAGGGGCAGACCTTATCATCACGTATTTCGCGGCCGATGCGGCCAGGTGGCTCGATGAAGCATAACTCCAGTGAAAATTTATTCACGCTTGCAAAAACCTTAATGCCCGGCGGTGTCTCAAGCCCGGTACGCGCAATAAAACCGTACCCGTTTTACACATCGTTTGCATCCGGCTCGCACCTGACAACGGTCGATGGTGCGAACCTCCTGGACTGCTGCATGGCGTACGGGCCTCTCATTCTCGGTCATGCACACCCGGCGGTTAAGGAAGCGATCAAGAACCAGCTGGAAAACGGCTGGCTGTATGGTACGCCCTCGCCGCTCGAACCGGCCTTTGCCCGGATGATAACGGGCGATCACCCGGGAATGGATATGGTGCGGTTCGTATCGAGCGGTTCGGAGGCCACGATGGCCGCCATCCGGCTTGCCCGGGGATTTACGAAAAAGGCTGATATCGTGAAGATCGAAGGCGGGTTCCACGGGGCTCACGATGCCGTGCTCGTCAAAGCGGGATCGGGAGCAACCACCACCGGGGTCCCTGACTCGGCGGGTGTGCTCGCGGATCTCGTGGCCCATACCCGGCAGGTGCCGTACAATGATGCCGAAGCGCTCGAAGCCCTGCTCTCTGCCCACACGGATGTGGCAGCGCTGATCATCGAGCCGGTGCTCGGCAACATCGGCCCGGTTCTCCCGGAGAAGAATTATCTCCGGGAGGTCCGCGAGATCACCAAAGCCCACGATGTCCTCCTCATCTTCGACGAGGTCATTACCGGCTACCGGCTTGGCATCGGGGGCGCCCAGGTAAAGTACGGCGTTAAGCCGGACATCACGACGCTCGGGAAGATCATCGGCGGCGGCCTCCCCATCGGGGCATTTTTGGGCCGGCGCGAGATCCTGGAGCAGGTCTCCCCGCAGGGGCCGGTCTACCAGGCAGGCACCTTCTCGGGAAACCCTCTCTCGCTCACGGCAGGTATAGCCACGATCTCGTGGCTGCACGAGCATGCCTCGCTGTATGCCGGCCTCGAAGAGAAGGCCCGGGCCCTTGAGGAGTCGATCGGCACAAAAGCCGGAGGGTCGTTTGTCCGGGCCGGGTCGATGTTCAAGTACTTCTTCCGTTCAACACTTCCGAAAAACTACACGGAAGTCAAACAATGCGATACCGAATCCTTTGGCAGGTTCTGGAAGAAGATGCTGGATGCGGGAATATTTCTGCCCCCGTCCCAGTTTGAGACCAATTTCCTGTCAGCAGCGCACAGCGATCACGACATAACCACTCTTTCACAGGCGTACACACAATGTCGATAACCATCGGAACACGCGGCAGCAAGCTTGCTCTTGTACAAACCGCAACGGTCTGTAAAAAATTAACGGCCCTTGGCATAGAAACAAAGACCGTTATCATCAATACCCAGGGGGATTCCTCGACCGCGGTCCCGCTCCATGCAATCGGCGGGCAGGGCGTTTTTGTCCGGGCCCTGGACGATGCCATTCTTGCCGGGGATATCGATTGCGCAGTGCACAGCATGAAGGATATCCCGGCGTTTCGCCCGAGCGGGCTTTTTACTTCGGCTATCCTCAAGCGGGATTCTGCTGCCGATTACCTGGCCCACAACGGCTCGATCAACACGGTCCGGTGTATCGGGACATCGAGCACCCGGAGAAAAGCCCAGCTCCTCCGGCATGATCCCGAGATCGCGATCAAGGAGCTGCGGGGCAATGTCGATACCCGCATCCGGAAGCTGAGTGCCGGGGAATATGACGGGATCATGCTTGCGGAAGCTGGCCTCACCCGGCTCGATCTCCGGCTGCCCGGCGAGCGCCTTCCCATCGACAAGTTCGTCCCGTCCCCGAACCAGGGAACGATCGCGGTGGTCAGCCGGGCCGATCCGTCTCTGATGGAAGTACTCTCGGCGCTCGATCACCCGCAGACCCGGACCGATGTGATGTACGAGCGGGCGGTGATGGAAAAACTGGGCGGTGGTTGTTTCACCCCGCTTGGCATCCACTGCCGGGCCGGGCATCTCATCGCTGAGGTGCTCTCGCTCGATGGCAGAGAGACCGAACGGATCGAGGCGGATCTCTCGACCATTGAGGAAGCCCGGGAGACCGGCAGGCAGCTGCACGGGCGGGCAAAAGGCCTGATTGACGAGGCATACCGTCAACTGGGGATCTCACATGAAGGGTAAAGTGTATCTGGTAGGCTCGGGCCCCGGCGCAGAGGGACTCCTGACGCAGCGGGCAAGGACCGTGATTGACAAGGCGGATGTCGTGCTCTTCGACCAGCTTCCGGGCGAGGAGATTCTCGCAACGCTCCCGAAGCAGGCCGAAAAGATCGACTGCGGGAAGTTTGGCGGGAAGCACAACCTGGAGCAGGACGAGATCGAGGCCCTGATCGTGGACCGGGCAAAGAACGGAAAGATGGTCGTGCGGCTCAAGGGCGGCGACCCGTTCCTGTTCGGCCGGGGCGGCGAAGAACTCGAGACCGTCCGGGCAGCCGGGATAGATGTCGAGATGGTGCCGGGTATATCGAGTGCACTTGCCGTACCGGCCTCGATGGGTATTCCTCTTACCCACCGGAAGTATGCCTCGCAGGTTACGATCCTGACTGGCAACGAGGATCCGACAAAAGCCGAACCGGCGCTGGACTGGAAACTGCTCGCACAATTGCGGGGAACGATCGTTATCCTTATGGGGGTTGCAAACCTTGGGAAGATTGCGGCTGTACTGGTTCAGAACGGAAAAGCCGGATCAACGCCCGTTGCAATCATAGAACGCGGCCTGCGGAAAGATCGCCGGATCACGACCGGCACCCTTTCAGACATTGAGACGGTTGCGAAGAATGCCGGTGTGAAACCTCCGGCCGTCATTGTTATTGGCGATGTAGTGAACATGTATGATGCAGAATTACCGGATCTGATACCTTATGGAATATGAAAAGACTATGCTTGAGTATGTAGAAAAATTTGAAAAATCCATCTATGCGGTAATTATCTTCATGCTCATTATTGTGCTGGTAGCGGCGATGTTCGATCTGGTCGTGCTCCTGGGAAGATTCATCCTGGATGAAACCCCCCTCCTCATCGAAGCCAAGGAGATGATAACGCTCCTCGGGGCCTTCCTGCTGGTACTCATCGGCGTCGAACTCCTGGATACCATCAAGGCCTATTTCCGGGAGAATACGATTCACGTGGAGATCGTTATCCTGCTTGCCATCATAGCTGTGGCACGGAAAGTGCTCCTCCTCGACCAGAACAGCATGAATGCTTTTGATTATGGTTTTGAGATGATATGCATCGGTGTGATCATCCTTGGCCTTTCTGCCGGGTATTACCTGATCAAAAAGGCAGGCATCACGGTCGGCCCGGACGGGATCGGGAAGCGGGAATAACCGGCAAATCCGGTCTCCTTTTCATCTGGTTCTCCGGGGCATTTCTTTGCCTGGTACCGGTATTCTCCTGAACCGGTGACGGGAGTTGCGCTATTCATTCAGGAAAAACACCAGAAAAGTAATATATTGTAGTATTTCCCTCTCTTTTTTTTGAAAAAAATATAAATACAATTACAACCATTTATCGGTTACGGGGTTAATGTCAACCCCCAAGGTGAATCATGAGATCCTTCAACAATGATAGTGCATTTACCGGTCTCGAGGCAGCGATTGTGCTCATCGCATTCGTTGTCGTCGCGGCGGTGTTCTCGTACGTGGTGCTCGGCGCCGGTTTCTTCACAACCCAGAAGAGCCAGGAAGTCGTCCACACAGGTGTACAGCAGGCAAGCTCGACCCTCGAAATCGTCGGTAATGTTTACGGCACGGGAGTTGCAAGCAGTTACATTGATGTAATCAACTTCTCTACTGCACTGGCTCCGGGTGGAACCCCGGTCGACTTCGACAAGGTTGTAATGACCTACAGCAATGCGTCAACACTCGAGACCCTTTCACGGGGAACCAAAGGAAGTGCTCCGGGGGCAGGACAGTGGACCATTGCAGCCGTCCAGAACCAGGTAACCAACGATGATGTTCTTGAAAAGGGCGAGCAGTTCGACATTATGGCCCAGCCAACCAACCACATTCTCAAGAATGACCAGTTCCAGCTTGAGATCAAGCCGGCAATCGGTGCCGCTCTCTCCATCTCCCGCACTGCACCGGCCTCAATCCTGAAAGTGAACACCATCTACTAATTTTTTTATTTTAGCACTCTTTGCTGCGACTGATATAACGGTCGGACCCGGCCGGAATTAAGAAGAGATAGCCTCGGATCACGCCGGTTCTTTTTGTTCTATCCTAGTACCATCAGTTATCCAGATGAGCGTTTGCGCATTTTTCATACTATCCGTAGGATACCCCAGGTACCGTATCCTGTTATCCCGGGTACGATTATCAGTTAGAAAAAGAGAGATCTGGTACGATACCATGCCAGGTACAGCTGACCCCGGTAAAGATTCCCTTTCTGGGGAGCTATTCTCACGGGCAGGCCCGTTTACCTGTTTTCCCCTGGCTGAACCCGATATCGTACCGGCAGCCAGGATCTATACAGATGTCTTTCTTTCCGACGAACCCACATCCTGCCGGCACGCTCCCGATCCAGGTTTGTTCTTCCCGTTTGCAAAGATCTATGTCCGGTCCCTGGTGGGAAAGGATCTCAGTTTTCTTGCACGCGAAAAAAAGACCAAAAGACCGGCCGGGTTCATCTTCTGTTTTGACCTGACCCATGATCCGGCCGGAGAATGTGCGGAGATGGCAGCCTTCATCTCCCATTTTCGGGACGCGGTGGCCATGATCGATGAGCTTGAAGAACATAACCTTGACCGTGCAGGGATCCGGCCCGGCACAACCCTGCATATCTTCCAGATTGGCGTTGTGAGAGAATTCCGGAGAATGGGCCTCGCCCGGGCCCTGATCCGGCATGCGATCGCCCATGCAGCAGAACGCGGCTTCCGGCAGGTTGTGGCCGATTGTACCAACCCGGCCTCGCGGCAGTCGTTCCTTGCGTGCGGTTTTGCTGAAAAGGGCTTCCTCTCGTATGAAGATTTCACCCTGGACGGGCGGAAGTTCTTCTCAGGGCTCGACGGGGGCATCTCCCTTATGGTTCGGAATATCTGACTTTTCTCTTCAAAGGCTGCCTGTCCGTATCATGACCGGAAAAGGTGCCCGCGTGAGAAACCGACGCTGCCTTATTCTCCGGCCAGCCGTTTCCCGGCAGCGGTTCCTGCAAGGTACCCGGTGGAGAACGCTGCCTGCAGGTTGAATCCGCCGGTATCCCCGTCCACATCCAGCACTTCGCCGGCAAAAAATAGTCCGGGAATGATCTTCGATTCCATGGTTTTTTGGTTCACGCCTTCAAGCGCAACGCCCCCCCGGGTCACCATGGCAACGGCATAGTCTCCAAGGGCTGCAACGATCAGCGGGAATTCGCAACAGTTCTTCACAAGGGCAGATCGCAGGGTTGCAGAGAAATGGGCGCATGTGAGATCTTCTGCAATGCCGGAAATTTTGAGCAGTTTCCGGTTCAGCCGTTCGGGGATTGGATATTTCGCGAGGATAGTACTCACCTGCCAGCCGGGATTTTCTGCGGCCCGTTGTGCAATGTCAGCTGTAAATTCATCGCGCCGCAGGTTCCCGGCAAACGAGAGCCGGATCTCGTCTCCCTCCCGGATATCCCGCGAGGCATCGAGAATGCCCGGCCCGGAGAGGCCAAGGTGCGTGAAAAGGACATCTCCCGTATGATCGCCCATTTTCTTCCCATCCCTCCAGTGGGTAAAATGCATCCCCTCAAACGAGATGCCCATAAGAGATGAGAACGGGAACGGCCGGATCTGGAGCGGTGTGAGGGCTGGCCTGGTTGTGGTTACCGGCTGGCCGAGCGCTGCTGCGAGGCGGTACCCGTCACCGGTTGTCCCGCACTTCGGGTACGATGCGCCACCGGTTGTGATGACAACCGCTGCCGCGTGGTATATGGTGTTTTTTGCAGTGCATGCAAATGCTCCCCCGTCCCGGGCAACCTCCCTGACCGGTTCGTTGCAGCGGATGTTGACACCACGTTTCCGGCATTCGGCAAGGAGAACTGCTAGGACATCTGCCGCTCTCCGGGTTTCCGGGAAGACCTTGCCGTTCTCATCAGTCATCACCGGAAGTCCCCGGTCCCGGAAAAATGCCTGGAGATCCCGGTTGGTAAATGACATGAGGGCCGGCTTCAAAAATTTTCCGTGGCTCCCGTATCGGGTCAGGAAATCCCTGATCTCCCCGTTGTGCGTAATATTGCATTGCCCGGACCCGGACAGCAGGAGCTTGGCACCGGGCTCTGGGTTCTTTTCAAGCACCGTGACCTGCAGGCCATGGGCGGCCGCATGGATTGCACAGAAAAGACCGGCCGGCCCTCCCCCGATAATAATACACCCGTTCCCAGCCATGCTGACACTACCTACAGATCAATGCCGGTGCTTACCAGATGAACTATTCTGTTGCTTTGAAGAACCACAACCCGGGTTCTGTCATTGGCGTTCATGAATGGTACTGGTCAACTATCATCGGGACCTCCTTAATGAGCGAGAAAACCCTCAAGACATATCCCGTTTAATATCGCATAACAGATGCCTTTGCCTCTAAACAAAACTGATCCCGTCCCGTCTGCAGAAGGGATACTGCACGACTATGAGCGGAGATACCGGATGATGGCAGAAAACATTGCTCTTGGTATCTTCCAGATAACCAACGGGGAGAACGGGCAGGTCCTCTCGGGAAACCCTGTGATGGCAGCTATGTTCGGGTACGACCGGGTGGAGGACATTGTCGGCAGAAGTATAAACGATTTCTTTATCCGGTCGCGGGAACTCGAGGAACTCACAACAGATCTCAGGAGGGTTGGATCCGTTGCCGGCCGCGAGATCCGTCTCATGCGCCGGGACGGATCGGAGATATGGGTCTCGATCCGGGCCTGGAACGTGGGAATGGCAAAGGATGGTCTTATGGTGATAGAAGGGCTTGCAGAGGATATCACCGAACGGCGGGTCTTCGAGAGCGAGATGCACTATCACGAATCCGAACTGAACCGGTATGCCCAGGCTCTTACCCTTGCAAACAAAAAACTCAACCTCCTCTCGAGTATAACCCGGCACGATATCCTCAACAAACTGACCGGTCTCATGGGGTACCTGGAACTGATAAAAGAGGAGTTTCCGGATCCCCAACTCCAGGAATATCTTACCATCCAGTCCGAGATAATCGGAATTATGGAACTCCAGATCGGCTTCACAAAGGACTATCAGAGTCTCGGCATCGAGAACCCGCATTGGTTCGATCTTAACGAAACAATCCAGGCAGCCGCGTCTGCGATTCATCATCCATCGGTGACCGTGACGGTCGAAACCGGCGATCTCTGGATCTACGCGGACCCGATGCTCGAAAAAGTGTTTTACAACCTTATCGACAATGCCCTCAGTCATGGGACGAACCTGACCCGGATTGCCTTCAGGGCCGAGGTATCGGGTGAGACGGCCTGCATCATCTGCGAAGACGATGGCGGGGGAGTTCCCAATGAGTTCAAGGAAGCGATTTTTAATCGCAAACACTTCAGGCACACCGGCTTTGGCCTCTTCCTTTCCCGGGAGATCCTTGGTATCACGGGTCTTGGGATCCGGGAGACCGGCGAGCCGGGCAAAGGTGCCCGGTTTGAGATAAATGTGCCCCCTCAGTATTTCCGTATCGGGAATGCAGCCGGTGCGTAATCGCCGGCGGCTGCAGGCTTGTATCCGATCCGGTCATATTCTGATGCGCGAGTTGCGCAGGAGTACCTTTGGAGAAAAGAAAACCGGTCAGGCACGGGGTTTTTTTGCCCGGTGCCTCAGTGCCTCTGCATAATGGTGGCGCAGCTCAGCGGTCTCTTCCGGTGAAAAATCGGTCTTTTTTGTAGCATGGATGTGCTTTTCCATCTCTTTTACAATATGTTCTGCTTCACGGAAGTCGACGACTTCCAGGTAAGCCGGTGATTTGCTCACTTCTTGGGCATGGCCGCACTGCGGGCAGAGTTTCCAGCGCTGAAACCGATCCACGTACGAGAACTTCCTGCAGGACGGGCACCGGATGATGAGGTACATGGCAATGAGGTGATGCGTGTTGTCCTCTTAAAAATATATCGATGCCCTCTTGGAAATTGATCTCTCCATAATTTCCGGAAGCTGCCGCGGGGAATTAAATCCCCGGTATCCCTCATATCCGGGCAATTTCTCCGTAACCGGATTTATCTTATGGATGCAATACGAAATCCCTATATCGTCCGATCATCTCATAGAGATGTGACTATGGAACCGATTCATGTCATGGGTGTGCAGGGCCTTCCCCTCATCCATGCCGGAGATAATATTGCGGCACTGATTTGCGAGAAAATACTGGTGCAGGATGGGGATATTCTCTGTATCGCCTCCACGATCTATTCAAAGGCGAAGGGGTACACCAAGACCCTCTCGTCAATTACACCCACAGAACGTGCGGTGCGCCTCGGGAAGCTGAATGGCGAAGACCCGCGCTTTGTGCAGGCAGTCCTGGATGCGTCTAACGATATCATCATGGAGCACCCGTTCATCCTTTCGGAACTGGCATTCGGGCATATCGGCGTCCGTGCTGGCGTTGACCAGTCCAATATCGAAGACGGGATGGTAATTTTTCTCCCACCCGACCCGATGAAATCCGCAGAGGACTTGCGAGACGAGATACAGAAAATCAGCGGAAAAGATATCGGGGTTATCATAACCGATACCTGCGGCCGATCCTTCCGGCGGGGCCAGACCGGGAACGCGATCGGCTGGAGTGGCTTTCCGGCAATCCGGGATTTCCGCGGCGATACGGATCTCTTCGGCCATGTGCTCAAGATCACCGAAGAGGCTATTGTCGACGAGATCGCCGGATTCTCGAATTTCGTGATGGGGGAGAGTAATAACGGGGTCCCGGCCGTTATCTTCCGCAACTGCGGAAGATGGGAAGGCCACGACAATCTCTACTTCAGGAATGATGAGGATATTACCAAACGCGTTCTCAAGAAGAGCGCTTTTGAATAACCCTTTTTTTGAGGGGAATAAAAAAAGTTATACCGTCTTTGTCCCGAATACAAAATTCAGGACCAGAACGATAATACCGATTGCTGCCGCGACAACCATTACCGTTATCGGACTGATATGAACTGCCCTACGGTCCTCGCTCTCGTAATAATTGACGAGTCCTGCTGAGGAGAGTAATCGGCCACCTTGCTTCTTTGCCATACAAAATTATTTGGTTTCTCGATATATAAATGAGAGCAGCCCCCATGAAAGACCACCCGCAGATCCTGTCCGGCAATGCATTCCTTGGAAAGGAGCTTACTGAAACGCCGGTCGATATATATATCGAAAATGGTATCATCGCTGCCATTGAGGAGACCCGATCTGCACCCCTGCGCTGGATCTCCCCCGCGCTCTTTGATGCTCACACGCACCTTGGCGATACGATCGCGATGGACTGCGGGGTTACCGGTGACCTTTCTGCACTCGTGACTCCCCCGGATGGCCTGAAACACCGGCTTCTTGCCGCGGCATCGCGCCCTGATCTCGTGGCCGGTATGCGGGCAAGTCTTTTAGGCATGGCACGCGGCGGCATTGCCGGGTGTGCCGATTTCCGGGAGGGTGGCCGGGATGGTGTCCTCGCCCTCCGGGAGGCTGCCTGCGAACTCCCGATCAAACCCCTGATCTTCGGGCGGGAAGGCGGAGAACAGATCGCCGATGGACTCGGGATCAGCAGCGCACGGGATGTTCCCGATGCAGAACGGCAGGTGCGGGAGGCCAGGAATGCAGGAAAACTCGTGGCGTTCCATGCCGGCGAACGAGACCCGGATGACGTGGATGCAGCGCTCGCATTCGACCCCGATCTTATCATTCACGCCACCCATGCAACAAAGAAACAGATCCGGTCCTGTGCAGACCGGGATATCCCAATTGCCATCTGCCCCCGGTCCAACTGGATCCTGGGTGTCAGCAGGTCACCGGGCCATCCCCCGCTCGGCTATATGCAGGAATGCGGCTGCCGGATTCTGCTCGGGACGGATAACGTGATGTTTGTTCCTCCCGATCTCTTCTCGGAAATGGCTTTTGTCTCTACCGTATATGGTTCAAATCCCGTGGATATCCTTCGCTTGGCTGTTGCGGGATCAGAGCTCACCGGCTCACCCTATTATATCCGGGTCGGGGCGCCTGCCAATTTGTTTGAAATCAGTTTTTCTGCATCAGCCCTGAGATTCACGCGCGATCCGCTCGCAACGCTGGTGAAACGGGCGAATTTTGCCGAAATTGGCAAAAATGTTTTTAATTCACAACTCAAATAAAACAGGCATGTTTGTTTTGGGTGATGACTATGTTTAATACAATCCTTGTTGCAGTTGATGGTTCGGAGACCAGCCAGCGCGCACTTGACAAGGCTGTTCAGATGGCAAAGGCAGGAAATGCGAAACTCCATGCAGCCTATGTCATCGAGACTGGTCTGTTCTCATCCCTTCCTGCTGACAATACGGTCGAGATCATGTACAATGTTCTCCAGAAAGAGGGTGAGGCTGTTCTTGACAAGGCAAAAGTCAAGGCTGCAGCAAGCGGAGTCACCTTAATTTCCCATTTCAAGTCCGGCCATGCAGGCAGCGAGGTCATCTCCCTTGCAGATAAGATCAAGGCGGATTTGATCATTGTCGGATCCCATGGCAAGAGCCAGACCGACCGGCTCCTGATTGGGAGCGTAAGCACATTTGTTGTCACCCACAGTACGGTTTCAACCCTGGTGGTGAGATCATAACCGAACAGATTGTCAAGGACTACATGACCTCTGACGTGGTCCATGTTGAGATCCCGGGAAACCGCGACGATGTCTTGAAAATTCTCAAGCGCACGGGAATCTCCGGTGTCCCGGTCATCAAGAACAAGAAAATTGTGGGGATCATTACCCGGAAGGATCTGCTTTCCAAGCCTGAAGAGACCCAGCTCGGCCTTCTCATGACCTCAAAGCCCCTTGTCATCGGACCGGACCTGGAACTCAAGGAAGCTGCCCGTATTCTCATTACCCGCCGGATCCGCCGGCTCCCGGTTGTCGAGGACGGCCATCTTATCGGCCTCCTGTCCGTTGCCGATGTGATCTCGGGCCTTGCCCAGCTCAAAATTCGGGAAGAGATCAAGGACAAGTATACCAGCCGGACCTTTGCCCTCTGGGAAGACACGCCCCTCCCGGTTGTCGGCAGGGTCATGGAGATCTCCGGTGTTGATGCGATTCCCATCCTCGATGCCGAGAACAAGCTCCAGGGCATCATATCCGAGCGGGATCTCATACGGAATTCCAGTATCGAGGACTCCGTAGGCGTTTCGGACTTCTCCAACGGGACTGACGATGACGAGTGGACCTGGGAGAGCATCCGCGACAACCATACCATCAGTTTTGGCATCTCCCGGGTCCAGCTCCCGAACCGGCCGGTAAAACTTGCAATGGTCCGGAACGTTGTTGCGGTTCCCCAGAATGCTGAAGTGAGCGAGTGTGCTCTCAAGATGAAGCGTTCCCGGGTGGACCAGTTGCCGGTCGTGAATGGCGACAAGAAACTCGTCTCGATCCTGTATGACCGGGAACTGATCCGGGCCATGTGCCAGGACGGATCAGAATAAATTTTTCCGATGCGCCATCCCACGAAAATTGTTCTTTTTTTATCCGACGGAAGCGAAATGAGTTCTCCGCCTTGGTGTACCTTAGAAACCTTTAAGTTTCCCGGTATCATCTAATACTTTAAAGCGCTTTTAATCATTTTCAGCGTTTATTTATTTTTAAGGTGTTACTATGCCTGAACAGGTACAGGAGTCCATGAAGGGGACAACAACCATCGGTATTGTTTTTGCCGGGGGTGTGATCCTAGCAACCGAGAAGCGGGCGACCATGGGCTACATGATCGCCAGCAAGAAAGCAAAGAAAGTATACCAGGTGGCAGACCGGATCGGTATGACCACTGCCGGCGGGGTTGGCGATGCCCAGCAGCTTGCCCGTATCCTCACGGTAGAATGCAACCTTTACCAGATCCGCAGGTCCCGCCCGATCACGGTCGGCGCAACTGCTACCCTGCTCTCCAATTATCTGAACCAGAACCGGTATTTCCCCTATTATGTCCAGCTCCTTGTTGGTGGTGTGGATGAGAAGGGCCCGGGCATCTATTCTGTTGATGCAATGGGCGGTGCGACAAAGGAAGAGGAGATCGTTGCAACGGGTTCCGGCTCTCCCATGGCCTATGGTGTACTCGAAGACCGGTTCAAGCCGGGCATGACCGAAGCTGAAGCGATTGAGCTGGCAATCCGCGGACTCAAGTCCGCAATGAAACGCGATGCCGGATCCGGCGAGGGGATCCACGTTGTTGTAATAACCAAGGACAAATTCCAGGATCTGAGCGAGGATGAAGTCAAGACGTTCCTTGCCAGGATCGCTGCTTAACTTTTTTTAGGACGATTTTTTCATGCAGATAGAAGAACGGCTCAAAGAGCTCAAAGAAAAGATCAACGAGAAAGTTCCCCGGGGCATCACGGTAACCCAGGTTGAATTCGAAGGACCGGAACTCGTTATCTATACCGATGACCCGAAACGGTTCGCCGATGAAGCGGACTTAATCAAGATCCTTGCCCGCGACTTGAGGAAAAGGATCGTTGTACGCCCGACCATTCTCGAAGACCCCGAGAAAGCCTACAATGATATCAAGGCCGTTGTCCCTGAGTCTGCCGGTATCACGGACATCTTCTTCGATGCGGATACCGGAGAAGTTTTGATCGAGGCGGAAAAGCCCGGGGTTGTCATTGGCAAGAACGGGATGACCCTGCGGGACATCACCCGTCATATCGGCTGGACACCGAAAGTTGTCCGGACACCACCTATCGAAAGCAGCACGGTCAAGCAGGTACGGCAGTACCTCCGCTCGGTCAACGAGGAACGCAAACAGTTCCTGCGCACCATCGGCCGCAGGATCCACCGCGACATCCCGGGCCGGGAAGATACCGGCAAGGATGCAATAAAGCGGGACCAGTGGGTCCGTGTCACGATGCTCGGCTGCTGCCGGGAAGTCGGCCGTGCAGCCTTCCTCCTTTCAACCCCGAACAGCAAAGTCCTGATCGATTGCGGAGAGAAGCCGGATAATGCAAACGGCACACCGTACCTGTATGTGCCGGAGATCCACCCGCTCTCCCAGCTTGATGCTGTTGTTCTCACCCATGCACATCTCGACCACTGCGCCCTCATCCCTCTCCTGTACAAATACGGGTACGAAGGCCCGGTCTACTCCACACCGCCGACCCGGGATCTCTCGGCCATGCTCCAGCTGGATTACCTGGACGTGATCAACAAGGAAGACCGGAAGATCCCGTACTCCTCCCACGAGGTCAAGACCTATATCCGGCACTCCATCACCCTCAACTACGGCAGCGTCACGGATATCGCTCCCGACATCAAGCTCACCTTCCACAATGCCGGGCATATCCTCGGGTCGGCCATTGCCCATTTCCATCTGGGCGACGGGATGTACAACATCGCGTTTACCGGGGACTTCAACTACGGCAAAAGCCGGCTCTTCAACCCGGCCATCAACCAGTTCCCGCGCCTCGAGGCCCTCTTCATGGAGAGCACGTACGGCGGGAGTAATGATTTCCAGCAGCCCCGGGCCGATGCCGAGGCACGGCTCTACGAGACCATCAACAATGTCATCCAGCGGGGCGGAAAAGTCATCATCCCCGCGTTCTCGGTTGGCCGGTCGCAGGAAGTCATGCTGGCTCTTGAGGAAGGTATGCGCCTTGAGAAGATCCCGAAAGTCAAGATCTATCTCGATGGTATGATTCGGGAAGCAACCGCGATCCACACAACCTACCCGGAGTATCTCAATACGGAACTCCGGAACCAGATCTTCCGAGAGGGCATGAACCCGTTCCTTGCCGAATGCTTCCAGCAGGTGGACTCATCTGACCTGCGCGAGAAAGCGATGAACGGCGATCCGTGCGTCATCATCTCAACAAGTGGCATGCTCAACGGCGGACCTGTCATGGAGTACCTTCTCAACCTTGCCCAGGACGAGAAGAATGCGCTCGTCTTTGTCGGGTACCAGGCGGACGGCACGTACGGCCGGCGTATCCAGAAAGGCTGGCGCGAAGTGCCCATGGGCCGCAAGGGAACGATCACGATCAACCTTGAAATTGTCACGGTCGATGGTTTCTCGGGACACTCCGACCGCCGGCAGCTGATGAATTACATCGGCCAGATCCAGCCCCGGCCCGAGAAGATCTTCTGCATCCACGGCGATGAGAACAACACGATAGACCTTGCCAGTTCCATTTACAAGCGTTACCACATCGAGACACATTCTCCCATGAACCTCGAGACTTACCGCATGGTCTGACCCGATTGCGATGCGCATCCCCTTTACTCTTTTTTTCGGCATCTTCGTCATCATGGCGCTTTCGAACGCCATCGTGCCCGTGCTGCCGGCTTTTGCCGGAAGTTCCACACTGCAGGGAGCAATCTATTCCGCCTATTTTCTCGGAGCCCTTGTAAGCACGCTTCCCGGGGGGATTCTTTCCGACCGGCTCGGCCGGATCACGGTCATGCGGGCAGGTCTTATCATCACGGTTGCAAGCGGCATTCTTCTCCTCACCATCAGCAACCCGTTACTGGCTCTTCCGGCCCGGTTTGTCGAAGGAATCGGGGCCGGACTTTTCGTGGCCGCAGGGATGTCCTTTGTGAACTCAAGGCCCGATCACGAGCGGATGAGCGGGTATTACCTGGCCCTCCTCAATGCCGGTCTTGTTCTCGGGCTTGTCTGTGCGGGCTGGTTGTCTGAAATCTTCACCAATGCCAGCGTCGGCCTTCTGGTTTTTTCCGCCCTTTCGGTTCTCCCGGCCACAGTCAGCCTGACCCTCCGGGATACCGTTTCACATGGGGAAGCTACTTTTGATCCGGTGCTCCTGCGGATGCTAGCGCTTGACTACCTTTGGCTCTGGCTCTCCGCGATAATCCTTGTCGGGATCACCGGGGTTATCATCTCCCTGTACCCGGAATTTTCTGATCTGCCACCCCACCTCGTGGGTTTCTGGATCGCGGGTATGAGTATTGCCACCATAGTCTCCGTCCTTGTTGTGCCGCGCTTCTCGTTTCCTCCGATTACAGCCATCCGCTGGTCTGCAGTGCTCATGGCTGCCGGAGCGGTTCTCTCGTTCTTCTCGCCCGCTGGTCTCGTGGTAATAGGAGTTGTGGCCGGAGCGGTCATGATAGCCCAGATGGCATTTCTTGCGAAGATCAGGGAACACCAGGGAACCGTCATGGGATTGTTCTCAACCGCGAGCTACCTGGGCATGGCAGTCCTGCCGTTCCTTGCAGGCATTGTTGCCGATACCGCCGGATTCCTTGCAGCATTCTGCACGGCAGCTGCCTGTGCAATTCTCGTCACCCTCACGATAGGCCGATGCTCTTCCTGCAGGGATTGATGGTTGCGTATCTGAACCTGCTTTTGAGGAAATCAATAGATTCATCTGCGATTAATGGGTAATTTCGTCATGAGATTATGAGGTTGAAACTACTTGTTCCGGTAATCATACTCCTGGTATTTTTGGTTGGCATGGTTCATGCAGAAGACGCGTCAGAGTGGATCTCCCAGGGCCAGACTGCGCAGCTTTCGGGAAATTACGAATTGGCCCTCTCTTATTTCAACAAGGCGATCGAACTGGACAAGAATTCGCCGACAGCATATTCCGGCAAGGCTGCAGCCCTCAACAGCCTGGGCCAGTACTCGGCAGCGCTGGATGCAGCAGATGCGTCCCTTGCCCTGCGATCCAGCGGGGCTGAAGCCCTGAATGCCCGGGCTTTCGCGCTCTACAGCCTCGGGCGGTACGCGGACTCCGTGGCAGCCTACGATAAACTCTTCATTGTTCAGCAGAACCGGGCAGACGCGTTCTGTACCCAGGGATCTGCCTACATGTTCCTGAACAAACCGGATATGGCCTCCGTGTCGTACACAAAGTGTTCGAATTTGGATCCGCAAAATTTCAATTCCTGGAACAATCTGGGCCTTGCATATATAGCCCAGGGCAACTATGCCCAGGCCCTCAGCGCATTCGACCAGGCCACGGCCATTACAACCAAGAGCGCCGAGATCTGGAACAACAAGGGTGTTGCCCTGGCAGGCCTCAACCGGACACAGGATGCCATGGATTGTTTCAGCAAGGCGATAGGCATCGATCCCGGGTATACTGATGCCCAGAAGAACAAGGCGAACATGTACGGGAAGGCCCAGTATTATACTATTACCGGAAGCCCGACCCCGACCCTTGCTCCCTGGAAACTGGGAGGGGATACCACCCGGACTGTCACGCCAACCCCGACTGGCACGCTCATCGCACCATCTGTTGTCATGACTCCAGTAGCTGCTGAAACAACCCTGGCAGAGTCTCCGGTAACAACAAGTACCCCGGTTCCCCGGAAGACCACCTACTCTCCGCTCTCCCCTCTCACGACCCTGGGTGCACTCACCGGTGTATGCGGGCTGTTCTTCCTCATGCAACGGAATAAAAAATAATCTTTAAACAGGATCTTTTTTTGTTATCGGGAAAATTTGCTCTTTATGAAATTTTGTCAATAAATTAATGTGCCTGAGAGTGCAGTATCTCCAAAAAATGCATTGTTCTGATATTACGAGGGAGCCGTTTCCGCATATTGCTGCAGGATACCCTTGTAAATCCGGGAAGCCTTTTCCAGGGAATCGACCGCAACCCGTTCATTGACGGCATGAAGCGTTGAGATCTCCCCGGGTCCGTATTCGATGACCCGGAATCCGTGCCGGCGCAGGTGGCGGGCATCGCTTGCAGCCCACTGGACGATTGGAAAGGCCCTGTTGCCGTAGACTTTCTCGATCTCGGAGCAGGCGACTGCTACGAGCCTGCAGGATGGATCGGTTATGGAGGGTTCGTTTGTCTCTGCTGAGACTATCTTCCCGCGTGGGGCATGGGCCCGTATCCCCTCCAGAAGATCCGGGATATTGCAGCCCCACGGCACCCGGCATTCCAGGTCAAGATCGCAGTGCTGTGCCACAACATTGGACTTCTCCCCGCCCCGGATGACACCCGGGTTGAATGTCAGCCGTTTGAGAACATCCCGCACATCGTTGATCGCAAACTCCCTGCCGAGCACGCTCCCTGATCGTTCGATAATCTCCCTCAGATCATCCGTTACCGGGTAATCGATCCGGTTCAGCTCTTTCATGTACCCGATGAGCGAGAGTGCCTCAACTATAGCGCTGACCCCGACTGCCGGATACAGGGAACCATGCGCCGGAGTTCCCGAGAATCTGATCTCCAGCCGGCAGAGCCCTTTCTGGCCGATCGTGGGATGGCATGCCGGCGTAGGTTCTGCGATCACGCAGTCGCAGGGATGGAGCGCATCCTTTGCAAGCAGATGGCGGATGCCCAGCTCGCCTCCGGTCTCTTCATCGCAGACAAATGCAAGCGAGGCAGGAAGATCAAGTCCCCTGTTCAATCTCTCTTCGCAGGCGGAAAGGATTGCGGCACATCCGCCTTTCATGTCCGTGGAGCCCCTGCCCCAGATATACTTCCCGTCGTCATGGCCCGAGAACGGGGAATGCGTCCAGCCATCGTCCAGCGCCGGGACAACATCCACATGGCCGCAGAAAAGTAATGGGGATGATCTGTTTTCTGCAACCAGGCTGCAGCTGCCCTTTGCCGGTTCAAAAACCTGCGAGCGGATCCCGATCTTCTCAAGAAACGCCTTTATGTACTCGATCACATCCGCGGTTTCGCCCGGGGGATTTTCGCTTTTTATTTGTACAAGATCGGAACAGATCCGGTTTACCTGCATTCCTGCTGCACCTTATTCTGTTGTTAACTGGGAGCAATACTGTCTGAAGAGCACAGAGAGCGAGGCATCGTCGTACAGGCTCTTGAGGAACTCGGGCTCGAAGAACTCTTCGATCACGGCATAGAAGAAATCAGCCTGGAGCGGACGCTTGCTGTCGGGATCGAGGACAATCCGGAAACTCCGGTAGCTTGCAGGGTCTTCGGTATCGTAGATCATCTGCCAGAGAGATGGCAGGCGGCCGAACCGGTCCGGCTTCTCCTTTTTGAGCCAGTTGATAAACCCGGGGAATTTTGGCCGGTCACCTTTCTTCTCCTCATCGATCCGCCACCGCATGTATTCAGCACCCATGATGTTCTTCGGGGACTCGTAATGGTATGCGTAGATGCTCGCGGTATAATCGATGTGGGCCAGCGAGTCGATGAAATAAAAGTACAGGACTTTGTTGAAACTCCCGGTGTCGTGGAGCATCAACGATTTCCCGTACAGGGAATCGAGGACCGGGATGAATTCATTGTCATCTTCCATATCCCTTTAGTTCGCTTGGGCATTGTAAATACATTGCCGTTTGGGATATACCGGCCACCCCTGGCCGCCGTTTCCGGCGCAGGTGTTCGGTCTACTTGTAGAACGGCTCTCGCAGGGAGACGGCTTTTACAAAAAGGTCTTCGAGCTCCTTACCGCTCTTTCCCCGGATGTCGATATGGTTGTCCGAGCGGAGGAGGCAGGGCTTGAGGGTGCCGTCCGATGTCACCCGGAGGCGGTTGCAGAATGCACAGAACTCGGTATTGTGGAGGGGTCGTACCACTTCGACTTCGGCCCCGTCCAGGCAGTATTTTTTCCGGTGGTGCATTCTCCTTGTCACGATCTGTTTTGACCGGGCTGCAAGCGAGCCTTCCAGGTTATTGAGATCCCCGTGATGATCGCAGTCATTGAAGTGCATCAGCTCGATGAGCTGGAGGACCAGGTTGCGGTTTCCCCGCACGTACGCAAGAAAGTCATCGATCTCGTGATCATTGATCCCGTCAAGGACCACCATGTTGAGCTTGATCGGGGTCAGGCCGGCATCGAGGGCTTCGGAAATCCCGTCCAGCACATCTGAAAGCCGGTCGACACCGGTGATCTTTTTGTAGGTCTCCCGGTTGAGGCTGTCCAGGCTCACGTTGACCCTGCGCATGCCGGCCTTTTTCAGGTCGGTTGCAATGCCCGAAAGGAGTGTCCCGTTCGTGGTGAGCGAGGATTCCATGCCTGCAGGAACCGATCTGACGATCTCCAGAAGATCCGGCCGGAGCAGTGGCTCGCCCCCGGTAAATTTCACGCTCCGGATGTCAAAATGCGCTGCGACCCTCAGAATTTCCGCAATCTCCGCTGCCGATATGGGTTCTTTTGGTGCGGTCTCCCCTTCGCGGTGGCAGTAGATGCAGGACAGATTACACTGTTTGGTGAGACTGATCCGGATATTGCTCACCGGGCGGTTGTAGGGGTCTTTGAGGGTCATGGAAACGCTCAGCCGGAGAAATTCTTTGCAATGATGTAGAGCTCCGTACTTCCTTTACGGGTTGACTTGGTTATCATGGTCTTGACCGAGTAGAAATGGGTCTTGACATCTGCATAGAGCCCGGGAAAGTCGGTTCCCTGGAAAGATTTCACAACAAAATTCCCCCCGGGTTTGAGCACTTTCACTGCAAAATCGAGCGCCATCTCGTTGAGCTCGATGATCCGCGCCTGGTCGTAGCTCTTGTGGCCGGAAAGTTTCGGTGCGGCATCGCAGACAACGACATTGACAATCCCGAGTGCGGACCGGGCCATCTCCACCACTTCGGGATCGGTGAGGTCGCCGACAATCGTTTCCACCCCGTCGAGATCGGCTATCGGGTTGAGATCGATCCCGAGCACGCGGGCTTCGGTCATCGTCCGGAGCACCTGGAGCCAGCTGCCGGGAGCTGCCCCGAGATCGATGATATTGTCATCCGGCCGGATGACTTCGAACTTTTTCTGGATCTCGATCAGCTTGTATGCGGCACGGGAACGGTATCCCTCGTGTTTTGCCCGCAAATATGTCTTGTCATATCCCCATTGTGAACCCATAACCGATCGATCTCCTGCGCAATTTCGGGTGGAAACCCAAAACGCTATAATTAAAGTATGACGATATACTGTATAAGAGAGTTTGTTAAGGGGTACGCGATGTTAAAAGCAACGATTGATGCAGACATTTTCAGGGAAGCTATCGATGCGATCTCGGCTCTCATCCCTGAGTGCCGGCTGCATACGGACGAGTCAGGACTCTCCACGCGGGCTGTTGATACCGCAAACGTGGCGATGATCAACCTCACGCTCAAGAAAGAGGCATTTGATTCGTTTAAGGCAACCACGAGCCAGCTGGGTATTGACATAACCAAGATGAAGAACATCTTCGGCATGGCGGGAAAAGGCGATCTCATCAGCCTTGAGCTTCCCGACAATGCCCAGAAGATGTCGGTCTCGGTGCATGGCTACCACTACTCCATCACGCTCCTTGATACCAATACGATCCGGAAAGACCCGAACCCGCCAACGATCAGCCTTCCCGGCAAGATCGTGATCAAGGGTGAAGATCTCAACAATGCCATGAAGGCAGCCGCGGTCATCTCGGACAAGATTGCGCTTGGGATCAACCCGAAAGACCAGACCTTTTATCTGGTAGCCGAAGGAGACACCGATCACATCCGGCGCGAATTTGCAAAAGATGAACTCATCTCGCTTGCCCCTGCAGAAGCCCGCTCGCTCTTCTCGCTCGATTATCTCAAGGATATGGGAAAAGTCATGAGCAAAGCTGCCGAAGTGGAAATTTATCTCGGCATCGACCACCCGGTCCGGTTCGCGTTCGACATAGCCGGCGGGAACGGCCACGTCGAATACCTCCTTGCCCCGCGGATTGAGGCCGACTGATGGACTATTCTCCATCAGCAAAGGAACTATCCCATTTTCCCTTTTTAAAAAAAGCCCAGGACCATATCAAGAACCGCTTCTCATCGATCGATTCCGTGCTGAACGATCCAAAAGGGGATGTGCTGGTCCGGAATGCGCTTGCACGGATCCAGGAATCCCTGCTGCCGAAAAAAAATGAATATAGCGTGACTTTGCCGGCTGAGGACGAGATCGCGGCCTATGCACTGGCGCGGGTCATCGTCTCCTGCATAAACGATCGCCAGCTCCTGGACCGGCTCACTCGTTACGAAGCTGAACGTGCGTATTATTTCCTGAATTCCGAGATCGGGTCGGAGACTACCAAAGGCTGGAACGATGATGCAATCCTCGATGATGACATGAACAGCGGGATCTCAAATTATGTTGCCGCTGAATTCGAGATCACTCTTGCAAAGGATCGCATCCCCCTTGTGGATTACGTAGAGGTTGTATCTCAGCTGCACGAAGACCGGTTCAAGCTGGTGAACCGCCGAATCCAGCGCGGTTTTATCGAAATCCGGAGGGACGAGGTCCTTGAACTGCTCCGGGAACGAATAAGAGTTATCCTCCGGCGCGATCTTCCCTACCGGGTTCCAAAAAATCTCTGCCAGCAGCTGGCTCCAGCTGCAGAGCAGATCAAGGCGGAATACCAGAGCCGGATGCTCCAGCAGTTCGGTACGATCGAGGAGAGCGCATTTCCTCCCTGCATGCAGGCTCTCATCACGGCCCTGACGGCAGGGACCAACCTGACCCATGCGGGAAGGTTTGCGCTCACCACGTTCCTGCATACTATCGGCATGGATGTGGCAGGCATCGCCAACCTGTACGGCCGGTCCCCGGATTTCGATATCGAGAAGACCATGTACCAGGTGGAACATATCACCGGCCGGGGCGGGTCAGGTACGGAATACACAACCCCTGCCTGTGCAGCAATGCTGACAACCGGCATCTGCGTCCACCGGGACAAGCTCTGCGAGAAGGTCAGTCACCCGTTGAGTTACTATAAAGCCAAAAAGAAGGATATCGCAAAAATCAAAAAGGCGCCGGTTGGGGAACAGCCCGGCGAAGGAAAAACTCCCGCCCCGCTTACGTGATCTTCTCGTTGACCAGGTAACCGGCTCCGGACAGGAATACAATAAAGATAATTATTGCTGCCAGGTAAGCAAACGCTGCCGTCATCACCATGGGCAATACCGCAAGCAGTGCGACCAGGATCAAAAAACCCACAAGGCCGATAACCACATCAAGAAGTCGCGCATCCATTGAAGAGAATTTTTGCTGCCGGGAGATATAGGCTTATCGACGAAATCATTTTTCTTGACAGCGATCCATTATATTTTAATGTCCTGCCGTATTGCATTCCCCTGCACACCGGCTCACTGGGAGGACTCGTGAATACCCCTGCACAGGAACGCACACAGGTGCTTGAAACGCTCAACGGGACCGTAACGCAGCTTGCGGGGAACCTGCACCCGGATCTTGTTCCTGTTGAGGGAGTATCGTTCGGGTTTGCCCTGCGGGGCGCACGGGACAACGATGGAATTGCATCAGTTCCCGGAAATATATCGCTGTTACCGGGCGGCGGACTGTCATTTCATGGATCCTGCAGGTTCGGTGCCGATGAGGAGATCGGCAGGGTCATCCTTACTGCCATGAAGTTTGATCCCCGGATGCGGAGTGCGGCGATCCTTGCCTGCACCCCCCGGGCAAAAACGGTATTGTGCGATGATCTGTTCCTGGAATCCGCCTCATGCGATCGGGACAAAAACCGGGGTGCCGGGACGATGGACTGGGGTATTGCATCCTGCTGCAGGCGCGGGATCCCCGACGTTATCTTCTGCCGGGATCCGGGATTGCCCCGTCAGCAGATCCTCATTTTCGGTGAAGAGCCGGCCGACGTTCTTAACAATATCATTATGTGCTCAAACCGCATTTAACATATAGAATCCTTGAGGAATCGTTCATGGGAATCAAGCCGTCTTATATCAAAACTCTTGGCACAGAACTGGTGAACAAACAGCGGGAACACTTCTCGAACAACTTTGAAGAGAACAAGCAGCAGCTTGGCAAGTCCGCAATTATCGGAAGCAAGCGTGTAAGGAACCGCGTCGCCGGATACATTACAAGAAAAATAAATACCAAAAGACGCTCATAAATTCTTTTATGTTTGAAGGTGTCCTTCCAGCAATCATTACCCCTTTTCAAAGAAACTCCGCGATGAGCCTGGATGTCCAGGGTCTCAGTCGCAATATCGAGTTTCTGCTGTCCTGTGGTATCCATGGGATTGTGCCCTGCGGTTCGACCGGAGAATCAGCGACTCTCACGTTTGAAGAGCATGAGAAAGTCGTTGCCCTGACCGTGGATAAGGTAAATGGCAAGATTCCGGTTCTTGCCGGCACAGGATCCAACAATACTGCTGAAGCGATCCGGCTCACTAAGGCTGCGAAGGACATCGGTGCGGACGGGGTGCTTGTCATCAGTCCGTACTACAACAAGCCCAACCGGTCCGGTCTCATCAAGCATTACACGAAACTGGCAGATCTCGATATCCCCGTTGTCATGTACAATGTCCCGGGCAGGACCGGCCAGAATCTCGAGCCGGATCTGGTGGCCGAACTTGCAAGCCACCCGAATATTGTCGGTGTCAAGGAGGCCAGCGGCAACATAGGTCAGATCTCACGGATCATCGAGGAAACCCAGGATGAGGATTTCCTTGTCATTTCCGGCGACGATAATATCACCCTGCCGATCCTGGCCCTTGGCGGGGCCGGCGTGATCTCTGTCGCGGCGAACGTTGACCCCAGAGGAATGGTTGCGATGTACGAGGCCATGAAAGAAGGCAATTACCAGAAAGCACTGGTCAAGCATTATGCGCTCTCACCCCTCTTCCGCTCGATGTTCATCGACACGAACCCAATCCCGGTGAAAAAGGCAGTTGAACTCATCGGTCTTGCCGGGGGCCCGGTCCGGCTCCCTCTCGATGAGCTTGACGAGAAGAAGACCGAGCAGCTGAAATCAGTTCTTGCAGGCCTTTCTGTCAAAGGGGCTGCAAAACGCCCGGCACCGGTAAAGAAAACCGCCCCTGCAAAGACAGCCTCAAAGAAACCTGCTGCAAAAAAGGCCCGGCGGTGATACTCTCATGATAAAAGTCGTTGTCTGTGGTGCGTCCGGCCGCATGGGCCAGACGCTCGGGCGTATGGTAAAAGAGTCCGGCGACCTTGAGCTGGTTGGCGGGATCAACCTCAAGCCCAGCACATTTTTCGGAGTGGAGATAGTCGAGGCCAAGGATGCCGAGGCTCTCCTGAAGCGGACGAAGGCCGATGTGCTCATCGATTTCACGGTAGCAGCCGCCGTTGTCGGGAATGTCCAGCTGGCAGCCCGGAACAATGTGGCCCTCGTTGTCGGTACAACCGGCATCTCACCGGCCCAGCGGGCCGAGATGGAGACGGCGATCAACGGCCATGTTCCCGCAGTCATATCAACCAACTTCTCCGTGGGGGTCAACATCTTCTGGCAGATGGTACGGGAGGCAGGGAAACTTCTCAAGGATTACGACATCGAAGTGATCGAGGCTCACCACCGCAACAAGAAGGATGCCCCGAGCGGGACGGCAAAGACCATCCTCCAGATCCTGGATGAATCCGCCGGCACCCGCGAGAAGATGTATGGCCGCGAAGGGATGACCGAACGTAAAAACGAGATCGGCGTCCATGTCATCCGGGGCGGGGATATCGTGGGCGACCACAAGGTGATGTTCTCGAAGAATTATGAGACCATCGAGCTCTCCCACCGGGCCTATGACCGCTCGGTCTTTGCAAGCGGGGCGCTCTGTGCAGCCCGGTGGGTTGTCGGCAAGAAACCCGGCATTTATGGCATGAACGATGTCCTCAACCTGAAACAATAATTTTTCTCTTCGGCTCAGTTTTTTGCGAATGGTATCAGGCTTTTTCAGGAAGTTCTCGTGCCGGATCGGCAATGCCGGGAAATATCCGGTTCATGAGATTTGTTTTTTATTTTTTCAGCCGGCCTATTCCCGGGTTCATAGATCTCCGGAAAACGCCGGTTTTTCTTCTTTCAGTCATGCATGGATAGAAACCCTTTTTTTGTCTTTTGTAAAATATATAGATTGGAGTGAACGAGTTGGTAGCAATCATTGACACCAATAAATGTACCGGATGCGAAACCTGCGTGAGCGAATGCCCTGCTTCGGCAATCGCCATGGAGAACGACAAGGCAAAGGTTGACAAGGATATGTGTGTGGATTGCCAGACCTGTGTCGATGTCTGCCCGTCAGAAGCTATTCATATGGAATAATTGGTTCGGATAAGTTCGTCCGGTCTTTGTATTTTCTTGCAGGAATCTCCCGCAAGGGATGATTATCAATTGTTTTTCGTTTTTGTTCTCCTTTTGTCCGTTCCGAAACGGGTGGTTTTCCTCAATTTTTATCGAATTCTGCATATAATTTTAAAAAACAACGTTTTTATCCCGGCAGGTAATATGGGATTTTACAACCCGCCATCACTACGGAACGGGAATACACACAGGAACAGGACACCTATGATCAATGTTGGAGTGCTTGGTGCAACAGGTGCGGTTGGTCAGCGATTCGTTGAACAGTTAGCAAATCATCCCTGGTTCAATCTATCGACCCTTGCCGCGTCAGAACGCAGTGCGGGAAAGCCTTATGAAAAAATTGTCAAATGGCGTCTCGAGTCGCCGTTTCCGGAGAAGATTGGTAAACTCAAGGTTGTTCCCACTTCGCCAAAGGCGATGAAGGATGTCGATCTCGTCTTCTCGGCCCTTCCGGCGGAGATCGCAATCGATGTGGAAAAAGAATTTGCCGATGCCGGAATTGCTGTCTGCAGCAATGCGAGTTCATACCGTATGCTCCCGGATGTCCCGCTTGTTGTTCCCGAAGTGAACCCTGAACACCTGGGTCTCATCGATGTCCAGAAGGATGCAGGACGGGACGGGTTCATTGTAACCAACCCGAACTGCTCGACCATCATGATGGTCACTGCCCTTGCCCCTCTCCGGTCATTTGCGTTTTCTGATGTCCGCGTATCCACCATGCAGGCAATCTCTGGAGCAGGTTTCGAAGGTGTTGCCGCTATGGCCATCTACGACAACGTCATTCCCTACATCGGCAAGGAAGAGGAGAAGATGGAGACCGAGACCCTGAAGATCATGGGAACTCTCAACGGCAAAAAAGTGGTCAATGCACCGTTTAAGGTAAGCGCAAGCTGCCACCGGGTCCCGGTTATCGATGGTCACACGATGGCAGTCTGGGTGGATATCAAGGAACCGGTTGAGAAACTCAAAAAAGCCTACCGGGATTACAAACCCCCGATCAAAGGTCTCCCGACCCAGCCTGCGGAATCCGTTCATTTCTTTGACGAAGAGGTTGACCGGCCCCAGCCCCGGCTCGACCGGATGCGGGGCAACGGTATGACCGTGTCGGTCGGCCGCCTCCGTGAGGGCATCCGGTTCGTGGCCATGGGCCATAATACCATCCGCGGCGCAGCGGGCGCGAGCGTTCTGAATGCAGAACTGATCCTCAAAAAGAAGTATCTCTGAATTGGTGTAACCTATGCAGCAGCAGAAAGAGAATACCGTATTCGTCGGCAATAAGCCGGTAATGAACTACGTCCTTGCCGTAGTAACTCAGTTTAACAATGGGGCAGAAGTTGTGGCAATCAAGGCCCGGGGAAAAGCGATATCCCGGGCAGTGGATACTGCGGAGATTGCTCTCAACCGGTTCCTGGAGGGAGTCTCGAAAAAAGAGATCATCACTTCCACCGAGATCATTGATACCGATACCGGCAAGACCAATGTTTCATCGATCGAGATCATCTTAACCAATGTAAAATAATTTTTAGTTTATCCTCATTGGCCGTCTCCGTCGGCCCGCAGCAGTACCCAAAACCATTTAAGCGGACTTCACAAAACTATTATGCTATGCGAGCCCGTGCCATCGTGCTGCTGTTTGTTATCCTGGCAGCCTGTATCGTGGCCCCTGTTCTTGCAGCCAATGAGGACCGCTACGGGTACATCAAAGTGGACGATGTAGTGGTTCAGCTCGAAAATGGCACCGCTCTCATCCACGTGAATTACAATGTTGATGAGAGTACCCGGTTCATCTTTTTCCTTTTTGGAAAGCAGGACCTGAAAAACAAACTTTTGAAGATCCTCAACTATGATGATGCGAGGATGAAATCCATCAACCTTTCGAGCGCAGAATTCGTTGTTGATGAGGCTGCGTTCTCGTACGGGAACGGGATCTACTGGTATCCCTCCCATGACTTCAATGTCGCAATTCCCAATCTCACGATAAAGACACCCCAGACAACGAAGTCTTTTGTCATGGCAAAACAATTCCCGGCAGGAATGGGATTTTTTGCCGATGACGATCCCGCAAATCCCCGGGCTCCGGGAAAGAGTACCCAGGTGCCCCCGGTAAAGTCCCAATAAAAAAAACAAATCTCTTTTTTTCAATTTTCGTAACTGATTCTTCTGTCTGTTTTGAAATTGATGCTCTGTAGAAAACCTTTTTTGATAAGCATCTCTCCCCTTGCACAATTTTGTACCCATGCGACCCCCCTCAGCTGAACATCTGGAACAATCTCTCCAATCACCCCGAAAAACTACACGAATCCGGCTTAGAAATTGGAGGGGCCCTGGGGGGTTGAGCGGGTACATTGATACGTTGTGGCTTGTAACCAACCAGTCCTGGAGAAAATTTCCAAGGGCGCTTACCTGCATTACAATGTTTTGTTGGCACCGGAAGTACACCGCCCGACCCCCCCATCATATATATTACACAAGCTCAGGAGCGTTTTGTACGTCGAGATGATTTCTCCAGAGCAGAAAGTGATAACCGTTTTTTTCTGTCCATATCCTGTGTTAGGGGCGCACGGTTTGTAGTATGTTTGGGAAATAGAAGTTCGTTGTTAGAAAAGGGAAGTTCAACTATCCTGGTTGTAGCAACCAGATTATCAGATCACTTCAATAATTTCCTGTTTGCGCTGCTCGGCCAGTTTCTTGTTGACAAAGAACTGGATAAGAACCCCCGCGATTGCCGCCAGGATCCCCCCGAGCGTTGAATACAAGATATGACGGGACGCGATCTCTCCTGTCAGGGGAAAGTCGGGTGCATTTGCCGAAAGGAGAAAGACGCTCGCTCCGTACAGGATGAGCCCGATGGCTGTTACAAAGAACGGAAAGACGATGACTTTTCCCAGGTTTTCCCGCTCATTGTTGAATACGTCGATAATGACGCCCACCGACATGACAAGACCTGCAACTATCAGCCACTCAACGGAGCCATAGAGAAATGCCATCAGGTAATTGACAATGCCCAGGCTGCTGTCTGTTGAATAATACTTCAGGACATTGATGAACCCGGCGGTGAAACCGATGATGACCAGCAGGATGGTTGTCGTGTACGTGACAAAGGAGAACCTTCCTCTGGACAGGGACAGCCGAAGAGCATCCGTGATGCCATGGAAGAACTCGTCAAACCCGAATCCTTTGTAGAGGAGGTAACAGCCGATTACGCCAACGACAATGATTGTGGCTGCACCCGGCCAGCCGGCAAGGTACGCGACAGCATACAGCAGCATGGCAAGGCCAATCGGTATGAATACCATCCGGGAGATCTTCGGGTCATCGAGAAGCTTCTTGAGGATGTAATAGGTGCCCTCAAGATTGGGCATCTGGTTGACGATAACGCGTTTGATGCTGGAGACCGGTATTTTTGACTGGATGATGGGGATGACGTATTCGTCCTCAGCCCCGTCCGTGACCAGGATGCAGTTCGTTGCCTTTGTCTCGGCGACAACCAGTTCAAGGGAGGCCGCAATCTTGCGATCGCCTTCGATCATATGCAGGTGGTTGCCGGCAATGACCGCAATTGCCGTATCCTCCCCTTTTGCTGTCAACTCATCGTAAATCTTGACTGCGGAAAAGATGGCGTTGACATCGGAATCCTCGGGGTCAGCAAGGGCAAGGGTATTTGCTGCATTGAGGCAGGCTGCACGGCCAATGCACGGGCTCTCGACTTTCGCCTTCCACCCGATATCATCGTCCCGATCGACACTGAGAACCAATGTCCGCGCATCTGCCATTATAATTATAAAATCGCGGTAAATCTATTAAACCATTACTCATGTCAGCCCTCTTTGCATTTGCTGCATTTTACATGAGTTGCCGGGAATACGGGGAACCTGTTACCGGTATTTTCCCGGAGGTTTATAAAAAAGAGAATATCAGATGAGTTTTGAGCGCTGGAGGAGTAAGATATCATCGGTCGTGAGTTTCTCTCCCGCCCGGAAGTTCTTGAAGAGGCTCTCAGCTTCTTTCCTGACCGCTTTCTGCTCTTTGGTGACTTTGACTTTCTTGGTCTTCTTGCGCAGGCCTGAGATCACCTTATCGTAGTCGCGGAGTTCCTTCTGGCAGGCAATGAAGAACTTGTGCTCTGCATCTGCTGCTTCCTGAGCCTCGACAAAACTCTTGTGAGCTGCATCTGCTGCTTCGCGGGACTTGTCGGCCTTCCGGTAGGATTCGACCATCAGGTCGTGGTGCTTCTGCGCAAGTTCGGCAACTTCCGTTACTTTTGCATGGAGATCGGAAGCTTCCTTGCGAAATTCGCGTGCCTCGGCGATCTTTGTCCGCATCTCCTTGTTCTGCTCAAGCTCGGCTTCCTGTTCCCGGACCTGGCCCTTCATCTGCTTGATCTTTTCAATGAGCTCGCGTTCCTTGTCTGTTGTGAAGACTTCGGTCTGCTGGCGGTACTCCATGTACTCGATCTGTTTCTGGAGTTCCTTGACGCCCCGGTTCTTCTGGGTGCCGTGTTCCTTTTTGAAGGACTCTATGTCCTCGAAAAGAACGTTTGCCTTGTCATTGAATTCATTGCGCTGGGCCTTGAGATCAAGGACGTCCTGGTTGGACTTGTCCCGGAGATCCTTGTTCTTCTGCGCATCTTCCACGAACTCGCGGGTCTGATTATTTAATGTATTGCGCTCGCGGGCGAACTTGCTTGCGTTTGCATTGAGCTCGTTGCGGCGGTTTTTGTGTTCTTCAGACTCGGCAAGAATTTTTTTCCTTTTTTCCATCAGGTCATTCAACATGCGTTACCACTCCTCATCAGATGCTCCTTTGCCGGAAATGCGGGATTATTGCGTTTGAGTTGTATTTGGTCAAAGAAGGAAGTGCCCGCAGGTTTTTGCGGTTCTCTCATTTGACAACTCTGCATACAGGATGCAGGGTGAAAAACATCAGAAAAGGTACTCAGCGCAGAATTCAGATAAGACTTCGGTCCGAAGCCTTTGTTCAACACTCTGTTCATGATGTTCAACTCCCGATACCTGGGTGAGCCGTTTCAAGGCAGCACCCCCATCCTCCCAGCCAAGGATTGGTCGAATGTACTATATTTTAAAGGAGGGTAGATCTATTAAGCATTTCGGCGGTTTTCCGGGGATGGCTGCAGACTTCCTGTCAACAACCGGCCCGAACAGAGATCTGATCGGGAAGAAAAGGGTGTTGGTGGTTGGATTGACCAACATTCCTGGATTACTTGAGAGACATTTGGAACATTGATTTTTTCTTGTGCGTGGTTTGTTTAACCGACCCACTCGAGCATGCCGCCGCCGCTGGGCTGGTCCCTGCCGCTTCTCCGGCTCTGGGGCATCTCAACAGCCTTGGGGTTTGAACGCTTCTCTTCGATGTCGTTGATCATGGTCTTGTAGGACTGGCGGGTTCCCAGGATCTGGGCACTCTTGACCCCGGTCATGATGGCGAGCACACGGATCTTGCCTTCCATGTCTCCACGGACACGGGCACCCCAGATGACATCTGCATGGGGGTCGAGCTCATACGTGAGCGAGGTTGCGACTTCTTCTGCATCCTGCAGGGTCAGGTCAGTGCCCCCGGTGATGTGAATCAGGCTGCCGGTTGCGCCGCGGTAGTCGATGTCGAGCATCGGGTTGGAAAGGCATTCGCGGACAACGCTCTCTGCCTTGTTCTGCTGCTTGCTCTCGCCTACGAGCATGACTGCTACGCCGCCCTTGGACATGATGGCCCGGACATCGGCATAATCGATGTTGATGAGCGAGGGTTCCGTGATCGTTTCGGAAATACCCTTGACGGTCTCCCCGATGAGCTGGTCCATGACGGAGAATGCCTGGCCGAGCGGGAGGTTCGGGACAAAGTTCTTCAGCCGGTTGTTATCCAGAACAATGACCGAGTCTGCTGCGGATGCGAGTGCCTCAAGACCCTCTTCTGCACGGATCAGGCGGGCTTTCTCGACCTGGAACGGGTAGCTGACCATGCCGACGACGATTGCGCCCTGTTCTTTTGCAATGGATGCGACAACGGGGGCTGAACCGGTACCGGTACCTCCTCCCATACCTGCTGTGATGAAGACGAGGTCCGCAGATTCGAGAATTGCCTCGAGTGTCGGGCGGGCCATCTCGGCTGCGCGTTTACCGACATCGGGGTAACCGCCGGCACCGAGACCTTTTGTCAAGGATTTTCCAATGAGGATACGCTTGTCGGCCTGGATCATGTCCAGATGCTGCTTGTCGGTGTTGATGGCGATCGTCTCTGCACCGGATACACCCATGTGGTGGATACGGTTCACGGTGTTGTTGCCTGCACCACCGCAACCGATGATAACGATCCTCGGTTGTCCGACAAAATCATCTTCCATTGCGTTGTTACTGCCGGGCTTGTTGATATCTTTTTCAAGCTCGGCGTTTTTTAAAGCGTCGTTGATGATACTTTGCATGTTAAACCCTCTCAAACCTTAAATGAAACCTGGTCGCTTTCCTTCAGGACACGACTTGCACGTTTTTCAACGAGTTCACGGACCGCCGCCCTTACGGCTTCTGATACATTGGGATATTCCCCTGAGTCAACCATCTGTTGCAGAAGATTGATCTGTTGTTCAGGGAGCCGGAGCGTGATTCGTTGCATCATTGTATCTCACATTTCTGACATATGTCTGGCATTTGTCGTTCATATGTCAGACAAAGAGAATCCTTGTGTCTGACTTAACCAGATGAATCAAAATAAAACATGAACGTATAAATATCTTGTGCTTTGCTTGCCACTCCCTGTTCAAAACGCATTTAAGACAGTTTAACCAAGTATTCCGGGAAAAGAGCGGATTTTTATGGCTGTTGACTTTCCAAAACGGGTTGTTCACGGGGGTACCGGAAAGCTGCAGCAGGAAAAAACACAAAAAACCGTGCTGGATTTCAGCGCGAGCATAAACCCGTTTTCACCCGCGATATCCTGGCATTGCGATCCCGGGTCACTCTCGTCGTATCCTGACGATTCCTATCATGAGCTCAAAAAGAGGATCGCGCATGTTTTCAAGCGGAAGCCGGAGGAGATCTGCGTTGGCAATGGATCGATTGAGATCCTCCGGGTATTCTGTTCTGTAGAACTGGGATGCCACGGTTCCCGGAAAACATTCTTTGCGCAGCCACCGACATTCGGGGAATATGAATTATCGGCACTCATAGCCGGGGGAATTCCCGCCCCCGACCCGGAACATGCTGATATCCGTTTCCTCTGCAATCCCAACAACCCGACCGGTCTTCTCCTTGGAAAAGAAGCAGTTCTCGCCCGGCTGGAGAATGCAAAGAAGTGCGGGGCTCTCCTCTTCTGTGACGAGGCATTTATCGAACTGTCCGATCCCGCGGCAAGCGTTGCCGGTATTTCAGATCCCTCCCTCTTTGTCCTCCGGTCGCTGACCAAATGCTTTTCCGTACCGGGCATCCGGTTCGGGTACGGGTTTGGTGCTCCCGATCTCATCGAGCGGATCGAAACCGCCAGGGCTCCCTGGTCCGTCAACGCGTTTGCCGAAGCCTATGCCCTTGAAGCGCTCCTCCACATGGAAGATCTTGCCGGATCGAGAAAACTTCTTGAACAGGAACGGCTGTGGCTTGAACAGGAACTGACGGGTATGGGGCTTATCTGTCACCCGTCTGCAGCAAATTACATCCTGATCGATGTCAGGCGCGATGTAACGCAGCTTTGCGGGAAATTATCCGACCGGGGGATTCTTGTCCGTGACTGCACATCCTTCGGGCTGCCTTCATGTATCCGGATAGCTGTCCGGACTCATGAGGAGAACCGGGTACTTGTCGGGGCACTGGCTGCATGTATGCGGTGATCATGGCCGGCGGGGCAGGGACCCGCCTCAACCTCGGCGAGAAACCGCTCATCGATATCTGCGGCCGTCCCATGATTGCCCGGGTTCTTGACGCTTTTTCCGGAGCCGGGTGCCATACTGTTGTTGCTGCATCTCCGAACACGCCCATGACCCTCAACTGGTGCAGGGCCCAGGGAATCCCATGTCATAAAACCGCGGGCCTGGGTTATATCGAGGATATGATTGGGATAGTTGCGGAGCTGGAAACAGAAGATCCGGTCTTTGTCAGTGTCTCCGATATTCCCTGTATAACCCCGGCTATTATCCGCTCTGTTTGGAATTCCTATCTTGCAGGCGACAAGGATGCATTATCGGTCTGGATACCTTCATCTCTTGTGAAATCCTGCCGCGGAGGAATGCCTTACCGGGAGAGTATTGACGGGATCGAATCCTGTCCGGCGGGTGTAAATATCCTCCGGTCCGACCGGATTGACAACGAGCAGGAAGAGACGCGTCTACTTCTGAACGAACCCCGGCTCGCCCTGAATGTCAATACCCGCGAAGATCGTGCCCGGGCCGAATCGCTCCTGAAATCCGCGGAATAATTCCCGGCTCCGTCCGGTTCCGACCCGATTTGTTTTATTTTGGGCAATCGCTGCAAAATATGGGCCGATTCTATCGTATTTTTTAGAAAATGCATATTAACGTTGATTACTAAGATCTATAGTACTATGGGCGAATCTCAGGAGATAGAGCTGCGAGGTCATATCATTGACTCAGGGATCATGACCCAGCTCTTCGATCGGGTTATGGATATGGGCGGCAACTTCGAGATCCTTGCCTTTGATATCGGCAAGAAGAAGACCGACCCGAGTTATGCCCGGCTCCGGATCAATGCCCCTAAAGAGAAACTGCGCTGCATCCTCTCCGAAATTCACCGGCTCGGAGCCCGCCCGGTTGAAGTTAAGGATGTCCATCTTGTGGCAGCCGAAGCCGATCGCGTTGTTCCCAAGGGGTTTTACACAACATCAAATCATCCCACCCAGGTAAAGTACGGGGGAGAATGGATCGATGTCGCCGCAATCGAGATGGATTTTCTTGTTGTCGTCGACCCGGTAAAGAAGACTGCGAGAGCACAGGCTCTGGGGAAAATTAAGAAAGGAGATCTGGTTGTCATCGGGGAGCAGGGAGTGAGTGTCATCTATCCTGAAAGACCCCGGGAACAGAGCACCTTTGAGTTCATGCACGGGACCGTCTCCTCCGAGCGACCCAGCGAGACCCTGATAGCCAATATCGCAAAAGAGATAATCGGGATCCGCAAGAAAGGCGGGAAAATTGCGGTCGTCGGTGGACCGGCCATCATCCATACCGGTGCTGACAAGGCTCTCGCCGGCATGATCCGTGATGGGTATGTCAACGTCCTCTTTGCCGGCAATGCCCTCGCAACCCATGACATTGAATACAATCTCTATGGGACCTCCCTTGGTATGGATATCTCGACCGGTAACCCCGTGATGGGTGGGCACAAACACCACATCTATGCCATCAGCGAGATCATGCGGGCCGGCTCCATAAAAAATGCGGTTGAAACCGGCGTCATTACCGGCGGGATCATGTACGAATGCGTAAAAAACAATGTCCCGTTTGTGCTTGCCGGCTCCATCCGGGATGACGGGCCATTACCAGATGTTATTCAGGATGTCATGCAGGCACAGGATGCCATGCGCAGGCATATCGATGGGTGCAGCATGGTTCTGATGATTGCAACCCTCCTCCATTCCATTGCGGTAGGGAACTGCCTGCCTTCCAGTGTCAAGACGGTCTGTGTAGATATCAACCCTGCCCATCTCACGAAGCTGATGGACCGGGGCACTACCCAGGCAATCGGCATCGTATCCGATGCAGGCACCTTCCTCCCGCTCCTGGCCAGGCAGCTGGAAATCCAGAGCCGGGAAAAAAAATAAAAGAGATCTCTTTTTTATCGCGTTAACGGCATGCAGTACGGCTTCTCGTTCTCAAGAACGTACTCCCATTCCGCTTTGCATGTGCAGTCCGTCTCGAGCAGGGCATTGATCAGTTCCCGGTCTGCGTTGAGGGAGTATTCCCGGATTCCCTTGACAAGATCATAATCGCATTTCCCGCAATTATGGGGTCCGCGTTTCTGGCCTCCCCCGAGCGGATCGCAGGTCATGTGCACCGGTGATTCTTTTAACAGGGTGAGAACGCTCCAGAGGTACGGGGGCCGGTACGCTCCCCGCTTCCAGTAAAATTCGAGCTCGGTCTTCTTCTGGACCGTGCAGGGATTCATGGAGATGATATCGGCATGCCCTGAGGCATCCCGGATCGACTGGAGCATATCGTCAAGCGCCTCTTTTTCCGTAAGGAAGAGCGGTTTGTGCAGGAGGTAGGCCTTGACCCCTGCACCCGCCGCATGTGCCGTGCGGGCTGCACTCGTGAAATCCTCAAAAGAGAACCCCTTGCAGATGCATTTTTCCCGGATCGCGTCATTGCTCGTCTCGAGCCCGATGGCGCAGTAGACCGGCATTTTCCAGCTGCCGTCATCGATCTGTTCGACAAACGGGAGAAGAGTCTCGTCCCGGATGAATTCCGGCCGGGTTTCTGCGATGAGCAATTTTCCCCGGAATGCAGCAGCCACATCGGCAAGGAATGCGGGCGGCACTTCAGCCGGGTCAAAAAAACTCCCTGATGTGAAGATCTTGATCATCTTAAAATCGGCCGGATTATTTTCAGCAAGGACAAATGCCAGCTGGGCCCGGAGATGGGAGAGCAGGGCTTCGCAGGACTGCTCCCCGTACCGCTCGTGCCGGTAACTGCACATACGGCATCTCGACCAGGAGCAGCCGCCACTCTTGAAGATAATCGTGAGGCAGTCCAGCATCTCCTCCCCGTAACGCTCGGTTCCCTTCCAGGTGGCCAGGGGCTTTTCTTTCAATGCAGAAATCATTAACATCCTACTAGTTGATTTTGTATGGTGAAAAAGGTCGTCCTGTGCCTGATAGGACTTTTCTTTCTCATTTCAGGCGTGTCAGCATACCTGGTGAACATCGAAGCACCTGATACTCTTGCCGTGGGAAAACCCCTCATCGTGACCGGGACAACTACCTTCGGTGTCGGGACGCCGATCGACGTCGTCCTGTACAACCAGCTGACGACCACCTCGGAAATCAAGCGGAAGATCGTGTATGTCCAGGAGGACAAGTCCTTCCGGGCGGTTTTTGATACAACCGGTCTTCCCAAAGGGATGTACAAGGTGGAGGTTCCCGCAAACGGCCTGGGAAATTCCGTGACCATGCGCCTTGTGCAGCTCATCGACCGTTCTGACGATATCTTCCTCTCCTCGCCAAAAACCCAGTATTTCAACGGGAAACTGTACCTTGCGGGAAATATCAAGAACAACCAGAATTCAGGGATCCAGATCGAGGTTACAGACCCTGAGGATTCTCTCGTTTTCGGTCCGGCCTATGTCAGTACCAACAGCGCCGGGGACTTTGCTTCTGATGTACCAATCACCGGTCCTGACGAATATGTGATCACGTTTACCGATACGAAAGGGTACCTTGGTTCGAGGACCATCACGGTACTGGGAGAGCGACCGTCCCTGACAACAACGCTGAGTGAAACGCCGACTCCCATTGAAGCACTTGCATCGGCCCATGCCCGGGCGTCACGGGATCATCCTGCGTTTTTCACCGTAAAAGCCGGCTCCGGGCCGGTAACCCTGTACACATCATCATCTATCGACTGGGTTATCGAATATACCGACTACAACAACACGATCCGGACCGTGAACGCCCAGGGAGAGTTCAACCCGGAGCTGGCCGAGTTTGTGGGAAACGGCAATCCTGTCTATGTCAAGATATATCCTAACCGGTACGGGATAAGCGGGGATGTTTTCCTGTTTGGTGAAAATGTCAACTCGGTTGTTGTAAGCCCTGCAGCTCCCGCACCTTTTGCTGCCCGGGCCACCCCCGAACTCCCCGCCACCCAGAAATCATCCCCCATGTCCTTGATTGGCGTGATAGCACTCTCTCTTTCCATGGTCCTGATATCCCGGCACCGGTAACCCTCCCTCCCGCCCACCGGGCCCGGAATAAGAAGCCTTTTTTACATCCCAGAGCCAACATATGGAGCACGGCCGGGGTAGTCTAGTCCGGGAAGGCGGTAGCCTTGAAAGCTACTGGTGCCCTGCACCTCAAGAGTTCAAATCTCTTCCCCGGCGTTTTTCTTTTGAAAATTTTTCACTATCTGTTCTTCTGAACTGGTCCGACCGGAAGTCTTTATCCGGGGTCTGAACTGCCCCGTATCCATATCACTGTTTTTATGTGGTTGGACTGCAAAACGTACTGGATAGATATTTTAGAGGATCTTCGATGTGTGTTGCAGTTCCCGCAGAAGTGCTAGAGATTCGAGACGGCAATATCGGCCTGGTGGATTACGGTGACTTAAAACAGGAAGTCCGCCTCGACCTCGTTGATGTAAAAGTCGGAGAATTTGTCCTCGTCCATGTCGGGTTTGCTATCCAGCGCCTCTCCCGCGAGGAAGGGCTCGAGACCCGGGATATTTTCAAGCAGGTGTACGCGGCGCTGGAGGAATAATGCACGAGTACACCATCGCGTATGACCTCTATGCCACAGCCCGCAAGGCAGCAGTCGACAATCATGCCAAACGGGTCAAGAAGGTCAGCGTCGAGATGGGAAAGATGGCGATGGCAAACCCAGAGCAGGTGACGTTCCTGTTCGATACGATAAAAGAAGAAGATCCTCTCTTTGCAACAACCGTGCTCGAATGCCAGGAGACCGCACCGCAGTCAAAATGCGTTTGCGGCTACGCGGGCGAAGAAATTTTTGTCTGCCCGCAATGCGGGGCTCTCCCCGAGCTGGTCAAAGGCCGGGAGATCGTTGTCACCAATATCGAGATCGAGGTGGAAGATTAAATGAAAGTCAACATGATGCATGGCGCCGGTGGCGAAGTGATGGGAGAACTCCTCCAGACGCTGACCCGGTTCCGGAACAACAATGCCGGCGGGATAGGTCTTGAGGCCATGGACGACGGGGCGGTCATCCCGTTCAATGGCGCAAACCTTGTCTTTACCACGGACTCGCATGTTGTCCGGCCGATTTTTTTCCCCGGCGGGGATATCGGGAGGATCGCGGTCTCGGGAACCATCAACGATCTTGCCATGATGGGTGGAAAACCCATCGCCCTTTCCTGCGGGATGATCATCGAGGAGGGTTTCGATGTCGATGACCTGGCCCGGATCGTAGCATCGATGGACGAGGCGCTCGGAGAATGCGGGGCGAACCTGGTCACGGGCGACACGAAAGTCATGGAGCGCGGGGCTCTTGACGGGATAGCGATCAACACCTCAGGCATAGGAGTTGCAAAGACGGTTGTCCGGGACAACGGGCTTGTCCCCGGCGACGTGATCATCGTGTCCGGCACGCTTGGGGATCACGGCCTTGCCATCATGGCCCACCGGGAGGGATTCGATCTCGGGGAACAGATCAAGTCCGATGTTGCCCCGCTCTGGAAGATGATGGAAAAAGTGCTCGACGCCGGCACGATCCATGCCATGAAAGATCCCACCCGCGGGGGATTCGCAAACGCCATCAACGAGATGGCGAGGAAGAGCAAAGTCTCGGTGCGGATTGAAGAGGAGCGCATCCCGATCCGGAAGAACGTCAAAAGCGCTGCTGCAATGCTCGGGATCGACCCGCTCGAAGTGGCAAACGAAGGAAAAGTGGTCATGGGCGTCCCGGCGTCCGATGCAGAAAAGATCCTTGCAGCCCTCCGCTCGCATCCCTACGGCAAGGAAGCCACCATTGTCGGCCGGGTTGAGAAAGGAGCCCATGTCATCATGGAGACGGCAATCGGCGGCGAGCGGTTCATCGAACCCCCGATGGGCGACCCGGTCCCGCGGGTCTGCTAACACCAGCAATAGTATCCTTTTTTTCAGGACAACACAGGTTTCCTGCTCTGCAAAAAATTTTGAGTGATTTGATGCTGCCAGGGCAGGCACCTCCTTTGTGATAGCGCTGTATTACTCGTTCACAAATCTGAACGAGACATATCGCATCATCACCTGCACCCCCACTCATGTCCCGTTTTGCACAGGTTTTTCGTTGGGTCCTCGGCGTACAGAAACATTTTAGAAAAACACGTTCGTTCTGTGGGGGGTCAAGGGTTTCTCCCTTTGGGCTGCCTCCCCCTGTGGGGGAGTGAGGGGGTCACCCTCGCATGGTTAGATGGGATGTATATCCGGAGGGTTTCAACAGAGCCAAAAAATCAATTATCGAAAACCGTTTTTCATTCTCACCGGAACAAAATGACTGTGAATGCTGGCAATCCTCATCAAACCTGCTTGATCCGCCGGTAGGTTTCCCTTGGAGCATGGATCACGAACCGGGCTCCCCTGCCAACCGTCCCCGTCTCCTGTATCGTTAAGTTCGTTATGGCCAGGATCTCCCGGGACAGGAAGAGTCCAAAGCCGGTATTCTTGTAATACTCGCGCCGGAAAATTTTCTCTTTCAGGGCCTCCGGTACCCCGACCCCGTTGTCCTCAAAGATGATGTCCACACCGTTGTCATCGTCTTTTGATGTGATCGTTATCTCGGTCACCCGCTCCCCGTGCCGGAGGGAGTTCTCGATTAAGTTGTAGAATACCTTCTCGAGAAGCGGATCGGCATAGATTTCGATCTGGGGAATATTTACTTTGATGAAAATTTTCCTCGGGTCGATGGTGGCAGAGGCAAGGGAGATGGTCTCGGCAATGTTGTGCCACTGGGGCGAGTGCACGCCGATATTCTGGTAATCGCGGGTGAAGAGGATCTGGCTCCGGATTGCGCTTGCTGCTGCTGATTCCTTCTCGATATACTTCAGCATGACCGGGTCGTTTGTATCCTGCTTTGAGAGTTCAAGGTAGCCGACGAGTGCCGTGAGCTGGTTGAGGATATCGTGCCGGGTGACGTTGTTGAGCAGGTTGAGTTTCTTGTTGGCCTGGGTTATTGCCTCCTGCCAGAGCTTGTTATCCGTGATATCGACAGCAGTACAGATGATTGCCGGTTCCCCGGACTCCGCTGCCGAGACAAGGGCCCACCGGAGACTTTTGTCCCAGGCCTGGAACCGGACTTCGATATCGCCGATGCGGTGGTTATCATGCACTTTGGCAATGAATCTGTCGCGCTCGGCAGAATCCGGGATAAGGTCGGTCAATGATTTATCGAGGATCTCCTCGTGCTCATATCTCACCATCTGGGCAAATTTCTTGTTGGCTTCCCGGATCCTGAGGGTTTTTTTGTCATAACTGAAGACCCCGGCCTGGGAATTGTAGAACGAACCGCAGGTCCTTTCACCCTCTTTCCGGTATACCTGGGAGTACGTTGAGATGAGGACGCCCAGCGAGACAAAGATGTAGAACCAGACCGTGGCAAGCGTGTAGGTCCGCATATCGGGCAGGCCGATAAGAAATACAATGGCAAAATACAGCCACCCGATCCCAACGGTGCCGTAGATACTCAGTTTCGGGCGGGAGAACGCAAGAAGGATGATCGGGATAAGATAGAAATAAGGAAAGACCTCGTAAATTCCCCGGTTCAGGCTGACAAACGTAATAACTGCAGCTGCAATGGTGCTTACAATGATACAGATATCATAAATTGTCTGTTTTTTGGGGGAAAGTGGCCGCATGGTATCATTTCACCGAAATTCTGGATACTGTAACGCCCTGTATGCTGTAATCAAAAGTAGCGATCCATGGTTATAAATGTATACACCGGATTCGCTGTTATCTGTCCGGAACCGGGCATTTGCCCGCAAATTTGGTTATTTGATGCAGGACAACAGAAGATCGAGAGCTGCGAGTTCGGGCTTTCCCCCGCATTTCCGGACAATTCCTGCGTGATAATCGATCAGTTTTTTGAGTTCGGGATCGCGGCTCTTCACGAATCGTGTGGCATGGACGGTTGCATCGATGATACTGCCGAACCCCCGGTTTGCCGGGTGAACCGCAATATTCTCAATTATCTCTTTCTGGAGCGTAAGTGACACTATCACCGCCTCGGTTGTTGTACGTTCGATCGAGACCGAGAATGCAGCCCAGGCATCGGCAGCGGCAAGACGGAGCATGGTCTTTCCTTCAACCGGCTCCTTTGTGAAAGATTCTTCGGGCAGATCCTCAAACGCCGTCTTCACGTACAGGACCGGATCGTGGATGATATTTGCAACAACCCAGCGATCCCGCTCGATGTTCTGGGACGTGTGACTTCCCTTGAAGAGAACTATGGTGGCTTTGCCGTCCCGGAGATGGATTCCCATCGGGGCCGCGTTTGTCGCGGTCGTGGCAATCACCTCATTGATCCCGCCTTTTAAGATTCCCACGACCAGCCCTCCCCAAGCGCAATATAAATTGCAGCGATCGTTATGTCGGCAATGGAACCCGGGTTGATATCGGTGCGGATGCATTCCTCATCGAAATCTTCGATGGATCGCTTCCCGTCCAGGACATCGCGGGCGGCTGTCATTGTTTTCATTGCCGCGTCCGTTCCGTGCTTCTTGATGATGAACGTGTCCGGTTCGGTTGCAAGGAGCGTCATGAACATGCTGACGATGGCCTGGCGTCCTGGACCGGCCTGGTGGAGCAGGTCGGCGCCCCTGCGGGTTAAGGAGAATCCGTTCACCCATTCGCGGGCAACCATGTCCTGGGCAGCCGAGTGCTGCATGATGTCGAGCAGGTTCATGTCCCGGTCCCGGATCATGGTCAGGGCATGGGGGTCGTTGACATCGAGTTCGTCGGTCGCATTCATCTTGACGGACGTCATGGCAAACGCCTTGTAAAATGCCACGGCGTCCGAGGTATCTGTCCGCGTGATCGCAGCAAGGGCGCCGGGGATATCTTTCCCGTACACGAGCGGGACGAGAAGGATGAATGCCCCGAAATGGGTGTTGCCGCCCTTGTGGCAGTTGGTGTCCCGGACGGCGTGTTTGATGATCTCCCCGATCCGCCCTTTGCCGGATGCGGCCTCTTCGAGTGCCGGCCGGGCAAAGATGACCGATGCAAGGAAATGTTCAAGCCGGGTCTCGGGATAATCGTGGCACCGGTCCACATTGCCGGGTTTGGGATATGCAGAGACCTCCAGCATCATGGCGAGCTGCGCCTGGTCAGCTGCTTTCATCGGAAGGAACGTCATGGAAGACACGATCCATTATGGTATCAGAGAGATCGCGTTTCAGCCGCATATACTCTTTCCTGGAAACGCCGCCCAGTTTCAAGGTCATGTCCCGGAACATGCAGGGGGACGAGGTCTTGCAGCACCAGGCAAGGCTGCCAAAACAGGTCTGTTTTCCTTCCTCAAGGGGAGTTCCTTTCACCGACTCCAGTTTCATGTCGATGTACTCGTCCCGGGGCATCCCTATGCGGGTCAGGGTGGGGATGAGCGGGCATTCCTTGACCGGCATGCAGCAGAAGGTGAGGGAACGGATATCCCCGCCCCGGCAGAGCTGTTTGGGGGAATTGTACCAGCCTTCTTCATCGGCATACCGGGCGATCGCGGCGTCGAGACCGGCCAGCGTCCGCTCATCGGATTTTCTGGCCAGCGAGACCATGTCGGCCCCATGGGAGAGCATCTCGCGCATCCGATCGAACGTGTTGATGGAGTTGTTGGCGATGATGAGGAGCGGGCAGCTGTTCCGGATCTGCCGGAGTTTTGCCGAGCCGAAGTCCATGAGATCGATATGGAGGATATCTGCACCGGCCGACCAGATGGCCCGGGCAAGGATCCGATCGTCTTCGGCAACCCCGGCCCGGATCTTCACCGAGACGGTGACTCCCCTGGTTTTGAGCGCCCGGATAACGGCTGTGAGTTTCTGTATATTTTTCAGGTAATATTCCCCGCATCCCGCAGCAACCATGGCCGGCTGCCGGCAGTGGGCATCGATCTCGTACACAACGCTGTCTCCGAGTGCTTCTGCAACCGATGCAAATGCCTCGGGCGTGGTTCCCCGGAGATTGATCCCGAGGATCAGGGTGTTTCCTTCAGTAAGGGCAACCTGGCGCCGGAGTTCCTCAACAGGATTGTCGAAGATGAATTCCTTCCGGTCTCCCCCGGCAGCCATCTCTTTTGCCGCAGCCATGGCCGGCCCGTCAATGGAATAGCCCCCGATGAATGCGAGGCCGGCGTACTCGGATCGTTCAAGCGCATAGGCGCTGTCCACAATTCCTGCCATGGACGCAATAGCTATCGGTGTCCTGGCTACCCGGTCATTGATGAGCAGCCCGAAGCGCTCAAAAGCATCCATCATGAGTTCATATCTGTTGATGGTGCCGGAACAAATTTCTTTGCATATTATTTACCCGCCAGCCCCCGGTGGGCCTGAGTTCTCTGTGGATTATTCAGATTGGTGCATGGAAAAGACCGGAGTCCGGGAAAAAAACGCGGGACCGGAAATATTTTTTTTGTCAGCGTGCGATCTTCGATCATCGTGAATACATGAAAACGCGAGCGCCGGTCTCACATCGCGTTCCATCTGGCTGAGTGGTGTCTCATCCGGTTTTCGGGATTGCCCTGATGGCTGCAATGGAATTCCGGAACTGCTGGTTGAGGCTCCGGATTTCGGTGTTTATCGCAAGAATTTTCTCCCCATCGCTCATTGCGGCAGCAGATTCAAGTCCGGAACGTTTTGCATTGATCCGGTCCGAGATCTGTTCTGGTCCTGTGACATCACTTCCTTCGTCTTTCAGGTTCCGTAATGTGTAGTTCCGCTCCTGGGACTCCCGGTCAAAGATGACAATCCGGGCATTCTTCCCGGCAAGCCAGAGGGGCTCGGTCCCGTTGTCCAGGGATCGGTCAAAGGCATTCAGCGAGATATTTACGGTCTCCCGCATGCCTTCGGGAGTGCCATTGAATATCAGCATCCGGCCCTGGGTCTCCTGCGCGAAACGGCCTGACTGGACGCACATCTCGTCCCTGAGCTCGTTTATCCGGTCGGATCGGTTCATGAGCGGGATTGATGCTGCTGCCGCCATGTAATCGGATCGGATCTCCTGTAATTTCCCGGCACCGGTACCGCCGCTGATGCTGTTGATGTAGGAAATTACTCCTATCATCCGGGCTTCCTGGGATTCCCCGATATACGCGTTATGGTTCTTGAGGGCTGCAATGTTCTCGGGCCGGTCCCGGTCGGGAAGATCGCGGCTTGCCGGAATTTCGATGTTCTCCACAATTGCACTGACTGGCAGGATCAGTACAAGGCTTACCAGGAGAAGGCAGATGCATCCGGAGGTGGTCGTTCGTATGGTCATGAATTCAGCACTCCGTACGATGGAGATCTTGTTGGAACGGGGGGAAAACGCCCGCCCGTATTGAGTTGAGATGGTGTTTTTGAGTGCTCATGGGGGTCTCACGCAATGCCTGATTGTTGCTAATAGCGTTTGAAATAATATTATTAATACATTTGCTTTATTGATTATACAATTAAATTATAAATTGAACGATCTTTCCCCGGTCGATGGGATTGGAGTTCCCCTGAACTCCTGGTACGCTGATACGAAAAAAGGGAAAAACCGGGCAACTGGTGTATCCCTGGTTTTACCTTACGTTGCATTCAGGCCCCAAAAAATGAAATGGCGGTGCTTTCAGCGAACGCAATTCAGCAACCTGGTGGATCGGATTTCATCCGGGCCCTGAACAAATCAGGAATGTTTCTGTTGAAAAGAGCGTCCGGTATGCTATCGCTCATACCAATTTATAATTCATAATAAAAACGTTTAATAATAAAAATAAAAATTTACGACATGCGATCAGATCCCCGGAAATTTCTGCATTCTTGAAAAAATTCTGATCCGATGACTTCCATAAAAAACCAGGCCCGGCTTCCCCTGCCCTACTCTGTCGTCGCGAAACAAACAAGAAAGTTATTACGATTATACGTATATTTTCATACGTAGTATTTTCTCATGCCCGCATTTTGGCATACGGAAAATCGAAACTAATTCGGCGGGGTATTTCCGAAAATCCCGTCATACGATCATCTGGAGTCTACACAATGAGTAAGAAGGGAATGTTACTCGTAGGGCATGGCAGCACGATGCCCTACAACCAGGAGCTTGTCGAGAAGACCGCCGTATTCATCAAGGAAAAGAATCCGGATTATGTGGTGAAGTGCGGTTTCATGAACATGAACAAGCCATCCATCAAGGATTCGCTCGAGGCATTCCGGCAGGAGAAGATCGATGCGCTCGTTGTTGTACCGCTCTTTCTTGCAAAAGGCGTCCATATCGAGAAGGACATCCCCGGTGAGATCGGCCTGCCCGAGGGTGTAAAGAAGGGCAGTTTTGCCCTGAACGGGAAGAGCATTCCCCTTGTCTATGCCGAACCTATCGGCAGCGATCCCCTGCTTGCAGACCTGATGGTGAAGAACGCAGCAAAGGCTCTCACCCTCATCTGATCTTTTTTTATGCACATCCTGGTTCTGGACACGATCCATGGCGGGGATGCAATCGGGCGAGCGCTGACTGCACGTCTCGATGATGTTGATACGGTTGACGTGTACCGGGGAGCCGGGTCGGTCAGTGTTAAAACGGCACTCTCCCGCTCCTATGATCTGATCACCGCACCGGTCCATCTCGACCCGGATCATATCCTGCTCAAAAACAGAAATGTCCCGGTCATTTCCCATCACGGGATGGTCCGCGAGCTCCTGGGCCCGGATATCCCGCGCCCCATGATCGAGATCACCGGCTCCCGGGGGAAGACCACGACCGCCCATGCCCTTGCCTCCCTCCTTCCCGGGCCGGGAATTCTTCATACCTCCTCCGGAACCTACCGGTACCCGGAGAAGAGCTGGATCTCGCGGAGCAGCATAACCCCGGCCTCGGTTCTCTATGCCGCGGATCTTGCCCGGAAATCCGGCGGCTGGCTGATTGCCGAGGAGTCGCTCGGGGTCACCGGTGCCGGAACCCTTGCCATCATAACCTCGGACGAGGATTATTCATTTGCGACCGGCAAGAAATCCGCGGTTGCAGAAAAGCTGGCCTCGGCCCGGGCCGCAAAACAGCTGCTCGTCACCGGCAGCCTCCGGCCGGATCGCCCCGGGGTTGTGCATACCGATGATCTGGTCTCCTGCGAAGGCACCCGGTGCCGGGTCTCGTTCGGTAAAAAAGAGTACGTGTTCAGCAACCCTCTCCTTCAGCTGCCCTCCTACCGCACACCCCTCTGCCTTGCTGCAGCTGCAGCCGTTCTCCTCGGGATCGATCCCTCACCGCTCGCATCCTTCCCTGCGCTTCCCGGCCGGATGTCCACAACCACGTCCGCCGGGATCCTCACGGTTGATAATTCCAACAGCGGGACAAATGCTGCCACTACCCTGGATGCGATCCGGTACGCCCGGGCCCTTTCCGGCAGCCCTGAAGTCACGCTCGTCATCGGCCAGGCTGCGGGTGATGGCAAAGTCTGCGAAAATTTCCTGCCGGACCAGATCCTCTCCGTGATCCGCGAGACAGAACCGGCCCGGGTAATCTGGGTGGGAGAGCTGCCGGACCGGCATACTCCGGAATTCCGGGAGCTGGATCCCGTCATAACCGCCCGGGCCGGCACGCTTGAAGAAGGCTATTCCCTTGCAAAGGACAACACTCTTTCAGGATCCCTAGTCCTTTCGGTAAAAACCTGGAGATGATTCAGATGAAATCCATGCACCCCCGTCCCAGCTCGATTGTTGCCGCCCTTTACACAGCCCGCGATCTCAAGGTGGATGTGTCCGTGCTCCACGGACCCTCCGGCTGCTCGTTCAAGCATGCCCGGCTTCTCGAAGAGGACGGGATGCGGGTTCTCACCACGTCTCTTGCAGACAATGAATTCATCTTCGGGGGCCAGAATCCCTTAGAAGAAGTTCTGCGGTACGCGGAGGATACGTTCTCCCCGCAGCGGATTGCCGTTATCGGGACCTGCGTCTCCATGATCATTGGCGAGGATCTCCAGGCCGCCATTGACGGGGCCGGCATCACCACGCCGACAATCGCAGTCGACATCCATGCCGGCTACCCGGAGAATATTGCAGGAGTTCTCAAAACCCTGGAAGCCGCCGAGGGGGCCGGGTGGATCTCTGCAGAAGAGATGGCCCGGCAGCGGTTCCTGATGGAGAAGGCAAACGAGGTGGAGCGGCTCCGGGGCGCAGCCTGCAAGGCTTACATCGAGCCGTCCAGGGGAGACCTGAAACATGTTGCGGCAAAGCGCCTTCTCGAACTGGCCCGCACCGGGAAGAAAGGCGTTGCCATCCTGAATGCCAAGAAAGAGACTGCGTACATGTTCTCCGATGCCCTCATCGCGCTCCACGATGCCTGCCCGGCAGCGGATATCACGTACATTGCCAATCTCGACCAGCGCGGCCTGCCCAAAGTGCGGGCCGATGCAGAGCGGATTCTTGACGAGATGACTGCCCGCGGGGTAACCCCCCGCCTGGTCGGGGCTCTGGATGAGTACGGGGCGAACGGGGAAGCGCTCGGGAAAATCCTCCAAGAAATTGCACCGGACTTTGCGCTCATCACCGGTGTTCCTCATGCAATCCCGCAGGAGTACACGAACGGGATCGAGTGCTTCTCGATCACGAACGGGCCCCGGCAGGTGGAACCGCTCCGGGATCTCGGCCACAAGCACGTGATGGTTGAAGTGGATCTTCACCCCAAAACCCTCGGGGTCCGGGCAGTTGTGGAGAGTGAGTTCGGCGCCGTGCTCCGGAGCCTGGTATGAAGCAGGTGCTCATCTCCGGTGACCGGTCCGGCAGCGGGAAGACGAGCATCACGCTTGCTCTTACCGCCCTTCTGTCAAAAAAATCCCGGGTCCAGACCTTCAAGGTGGGGATGGACTATATCGATCCCTCGTATCTTTCAGCAGTTTCTAAACGCCCCTGCCGGAACCTGGACAGCTACACGCTCTCCCGGTCGCAGGTGAACGATCTTTTCTCTTACGGGTGCCGGGATGCGGATATCGCCATCATCGAAGGAGTCCGGGGGCTGTATGAAGGGGCGGAAGCGCTTGACGATACCGGAAGCACTGCTGCCGTTGCAAAAGCTCTCGATCTTCCGGTTGTTCTCGTGGTCTCGGCCCAGAGCATCACCCGCAGTGCCGCGGCGGTTGTCAAAGGGTTCCAGTCCTTTGATCCCGATCTCACCATTGCAGGGGTCATCCTCAACAATATCAAGGGGGAGCAGCACCGCACCAAGGCCACCGCGGCCATCGAGCATTACTGCGGAGTCCCGGTGATCGGCGCGATCCCCCGGATGGAAGAGATGCAGCTTGCCATGCGCCATCTCGGCCTGGTCCCGTACCGGGAAGGATCCCGGAGCGGGGAGTTCGAGGACCGGATCCGGACCATCACGGGTCTCATCGAGCGGTACGTGGATCTCGATGCGTTTTGCCGGATCATGAAGGATGCACCGGTCCCGTCCTCTCCCGCCATGCTCTTTGACAAAAAGCCGGAACCGGATGTGACTATCGGGATCGCGCTTGACGAGGCATTCAATTTCTATTATGCCGATCTCTTCGATCTCCTGCCGGCGCTCGGTGCATCGTATGTCCCGTTCAGCCCGGTCCATGACCGGCTGCCGGATGCGGACGGTTACATAATCGGCGGCGGATACCCGGAGCTCTTCGCGGGCGAGCTGGAGAAGAACGACCGGATGCGGGAAGCGATCCGGGAAATTTCCCGGACCGGGACCCCGGTGTACGCGGAATGCGGGGGGCTGATGTACCTGACCGACCGGATCCGGCTCAAAGAAGGATGGCACGATCTCCCCCGTGATGAGAACTACACGATGTGCGGGGTGTTCCCGGGCGAGACCCGGATGCCGGCAAAGCGGGTTGTCAGCTATGTCGAGGGAACCTGCTCAGCAAACTCCCCGTTCGGTTCAGCCGCGTTCCGGGGGCACGAGTTCCATTACTCGGATGTTGACCTGGCAAAAGATACCCGGTATGCGTATACGCTCTCCCGGGGCATCGGGATCCGGGAGAACCTGGACGGTGCGGTCAGCAACAATACCCTTGGCAGTTACACGCATCTCCACCCGGTGGCGAGTGTCGGGATGTTTGCGCATTTTGTCGAAACCTGCCGGAAGTGTGCCTGACTGCACATCCTGCCCCGGCCCGTCCGTGTTACAGGATACACGGAGAAGTGAGCGCCTGCTCGTAATCGATGATATGGTCCACAAAAGCGCTCATCTGGGAGAGGATCACCGGGTCCAGCCCTTTCTCAACAGAAAGGAAGATCCCCGAGACATCCCCGAGCTGGAGCTTGTTGACCACGAAATGGAGAAATTTCGACGCGGTTGCCGACGGGATATGGATCAGCAGCATACTCACTGAGTCGAACAGGATGCATTTTCTTCCTTCCGGCATCTGCTTTAAGAGTTCTGTGATGGCAATGCCGAGATCCGTGAGGTTCGAGGGGTTGGTGACATATTTCACCCGGGGGCCGGGTGTACATACCCCGCCGGAATACTGGGTCACGGCATCGATGACGTAATAGGATTCGGGGCTGATAGATTCCTTTGCGTACATCTTGGCAAGGACTTTGGTCGGCTTGTTGACCGTGACGATGAGGGGGATGCAGCCTCTCTCAATGATCCTCTTCATGACCATCAGGTTCATGTCCTGGGTTTTTTCCGGTTCAGAGAGGATCAGGCAGAGCATGCTTTCCTGGCTCTCCGTGGTCTTTGGCGGTATGTCCACTCAGGGTCACTTCCTGACGAAAAATTCCCTGTACTCCAGGGGGAGATCGGAGGTTCGGCCTTCAACAGCGTTCTTCTGGAGTTCTTCGATATTTATCAGGATCTGTCCAAGGTTGTTCGCGTGCATCTGGAGCTGCATGCGGATATCCTCGGCATCGTAATCTTCGCTTGCCACCTGTCCTGCGAGCTCGCGGAAGTCAGCCTGCATCAGTTCGAGCGGTTTTTTTGCCCGCAGGATCGATTCCGACAGAAAGACGATGAGGGCGAGCTGGCGTTCATCGGCCCTTACCCGGTCCGTAATATCGGTGAAGCTCTCGATTAAGTACTCTTTCCCGCCAATCTCTGCTTTCGCAACGGTCTTCATGACCGGCACCCGCACGCCTTTTACATTGATGATCTCGCGCTCGATGTTCAGGACATTCTTGTGAAGGTCGGTGACCGGGCATTCGCCGCACTTGGCCGGGCAGACGAATCCCTGGCAGCCATTGCCCAGCAGCTGGTTCCGGGAAAAACCGGTAAGGGATTCCATTAAGGGATTGACATCGACAATTTTGTGGGCAACCGGATCAACGACCATGATTGCGGTCTGGATACGTTCAAAGATCGTGCGGAAGAGATCCACCGAAGAGGGACCGGCCGCAACAGCCTCCTCAATCAGTCCTGTTTTCTTTTCAGCCATGCAAAACCTCGTGCTCCCAAAATCCACGCCATTCGTTGTGTGAGATAACTCCCGGGATGTATATCAAGGTTATGTGTGCTGCACCACACGGACATACCCGCCGTACAAAAGAAAAAACTACAAAACCCCGGCCGCCCCAATCACATCTATGATCATTTACAAGGACGGCAAGTACCTTCCGGAAGAAGAGGCCAGGATCTCTGTCTTCGACCACGGATTCCTCTATGGCGACGGTGTTTTTGAGGGCATCCGCTGTTACAATGGCCGGGTGTTCCGGCTCAAGGAGCACATCGACCGGCTCTATGATTCGGCGAAAACCATCGATCTCCAGTGCCCGATAACCAAAGAGGAGATGACGGAAGCCATCTGCGAGACGCTCCGGAGAAACAATCTCACGGATGCGTATATCCGGCCGATCGTCACCCGCGGGGTCGGGGACCTTGGCCTCGATCCCCGCAAGTGCAAAGTCGCATCGGTTGTCATCGTCGCGGTCACCTGGGGCGCAATGTACGGCGACCTGTACGAGAAGGGGCTCAAAGGAGTCACGGTCTCGATCCGGCGCAACCCGGCCGAATGCCTGCCGCCGAACGTGAAGAGTCTCAATTACCTCAACAACATCCTTGCCAAGATCGAAGCGAACTACAAGGGCGGGGACGAAGCGATCTTCTTTGACACGAACGGGTACATCTCCGAAGGTTCGGGCGACAACCTGTACATTGTCAAGAACGGCGAGATCCTCACGCCCCCGACCCTCAACAACCTTCGCGGGATCTCGCGGATGGTCCTGCTGGAGATTGCCCGGGCCCATGGCATCACAGTCAAGGAGCAGAACCTCGGGTACTTCGATCTCTACACTGCGGACGAGATGATCTGCACGGGAACCGCTGCCGAAGTGGCGCCCATCACCTGGGTGGACGGCCGGACCATTGGCTCGGGCAAGCCCGGCCCGATCACGCGCCAGCTGATGGCCGCGTTCAAGACCGTTACCGAGAAGGAAGGCTATCCCATAAATAAAAAATAATTTTTTTCGTGCCCGGTAATTATCCGGAACATTACAATAAGTACCGGCGGCTTTTAAAAAAGAGTTGAGGCCGGCTCATTTTCGTTATGAATATTTTGGGGATATTTCCCATCCCGCCACTAATTGCAATAGTATGCGCCAACCAGACCGTCTTGGGAGCGTGGAGTGCTTCCTGCTGGAGGGGAAGATCGATGGTAACATGGAGGACTCCCGCGAGAATGCAACCGAGAACTGCCAGACAGATCATAAGCAGAATAATTTTCCTGATACCTTCGTCCATAGCATCTAATGACCCGTCAGGAAATCCATTTTTTTGCCCGCGCAAATGTTGTAATCATTTTCTGCAGTCTCCGGTCGAGGACCATGGCTATCCAGGACACGAGAATGATCGCAAGGAAAATTATGAAATAATAGATCTGGGCAAAATCCGCGGTGACTACTGTCGTTGCCACATACTTCAGGATAACGACATGGAACAGGAAGACGTAAAAACTTAGTTCCGACAGCTCGCGAATGAGAGGGTAATCGCCGTTCATCGCGGGATAAAAGTGCTTCTGGATGATATAAATGCCCAGTCCGAATTCGAACAGGTTACAAAGGGGGAACCACAGGAATGTATCGTACAGGTTGAGGGGGTTGTACGTGAAGAAGAACAGGCGGGAGCCAAACCCGATGATCATGAACAATATCAGCGCTTTGATCCCGTACTTTCCGAGAACCTGCGAAATGAGGGGGAAGAGGAGATACAGGGAAAATATCGCCCCGATGAACCATCCCATCTGGTTGATTATGCCGGATCCCGTACCGAGAAATGCAAAAAATCCCGTGAACTCGAATAGGCTTCCCAGCGGATTTGAGAGAAATACCCACGGGAGGATGATGATACCAAAAATAAGGCTCATCCAGTAGGCAGGATACAGCCGGATGAAACGTTTGGCAATAAACTGTTCGTACTCTTTTCGGCTATGGATTTTGTTATACGAATACTGGATCACGGCTCCGCTCACGAAGATCATGCCGTACAATGCAAGGATCCCGGGGCTGTTCGGGTAAAGGTTGAACAACGAGTACCCATCCTTGGAAAAGAAATTATTCAGGGATAAGATCGGGAGAAATTTAAAATGGTTGTATACGATGAGCGCAACGAACAGTATTCGCAGGATATCGAAAAATACGAGACGTTCGCTTTTCATCTGTGGAACAGCCCGGGATTTTTGTTGTTTCATAACTGGTACGGAATCCTGTTGGGTTGAAACATGATGAACCCCTCGATATCTCCCTGACAATTCTTTTCTGGCGGTGTAGGATTTTATCGTTTCCCCATGTCCAGCCAAGGGAACCATATGAACCGTTTACAGAGATTGATCCGGGTTCAGTGTTCCGGTGGATTTCTACCGGGCCCGGTTCAGCCTGACCCTCCCATCCGGGAAATGTTGCTTTTGCATGGAATATACGTGGCATTCGAGAATATCCTCGACCGGCATAGTATCAGGGACTGTATCTCCCCCCATGACCATCCTCCGACGGAGGGCTTTCCGGGCGGTTTTCTTAAAAAAATTCGGCAGTGGAAATGGTGCCAACAGCGCAAAAAAATATCCCATTATTCGCCCGGTTCCTGAAAAAAACCCGTTATCGCGGAATAAAACCGTGCAATTTAGCGGCCCGAGAAATTGCGCAAAAAGCTTCATGATGTGCCCTACGGATCGCGGCCCGAACCCTGGCAGACGTCCATAGCGACCGAAATTTTTGGCGGGTTCCCGGAGGAGTATTTTTGGGACTTTTTTTACCAGGAAAACAGGGTGTTTCTTCAAAGGGCGTTCGGGAACGGGGCTGTATCTGGGAGATAGCGGGAGGGATACGAAAACAGAGCCCCCCGGTTCTGGGAGATTTGCTGGGGTCAGCGTGCAGCTCCGGGATCTTCCGGCATTTTCCGCCCGGCAGGATTTTCGTTTGCACGAAAAACGGGGAGCCCCGGTTCCGGCCGGCCCCCCCGCTCCGCTGCGCGGATTGCCCGGCTCAGCGCTTCCCGGAATTATCCGGTTTGGAGAGCGCCCTGCTCCCGTCTCCCCGTCCCCATCCATAACCTATTTATGACGTTACGAGAAACTAGATAGGACAACACGCTGCTATAGTGTAGTCCGGCCAATCATGCGGGCCTTTCACGCCCGCGACTGGGGTTCGAATCCCCATAGCAGCACTTCTTTTGTGAATTTCAGCATCCGATTGAGACTCTTTTTCGGTGCACGCTGATATTCACCGTTCTACTGTTGGAGAGGAACACGTTATTGGCTGAAAAATTTTAGACTCCAAATTTTAATATGTTCATTTAGATTCTCTCTCATCACAAAAGCTTGTTTGTCGTCTATTTTGAATATCTCTTTATATTTCCCATCTTCCAAAGAAAGATATGGAGTTTTTTTCTAATAGTGATCCATGCCCTTGTGAGAGTGAGAAAGTCATAGGTGAATGTTGCGGGAAAAGTCCGTTAGGAAAATTTTTCGTTGGCTATCCGAGATATGATGAGACCGTTTTGTTGAGGAATTTTATCGAAAAATACGTTCCCTTCCAGAAATTCTATTCTGAAGAAAGGCAGAAAATTAAGAAATATATCGTTTGGAGAGGTCAGTCTGATACATTAAGATTGGAGCCAGGTATTGGTGCAAATAACAAAATCCATCGTTATACTGGATTATCTATCATTACGCTAAAGAATTTTCCACCTACAACGATCATGGATGCACATATGATCGCTCATGAAATGGGCCATATAATCCAGTATTTCGAAGGAATGCCTGCGTTGGTCTCAACAGGACAATACGAATTTATTCAAAGACGTATTGGGGGGATTTTTTCAGATCTAGTTATTGATGAGAAACTTGAACAATATGGGTTCGATGTTGTGGACGCTTATTCTAAAGAATACGAAAATTCTAGAAAGCAGATTACAAGGATGAAGGAAAGAAGCCTGAATTCGAATAACTCTATCGTGACACTATTCAATTATGTTGACCATTTATTATCCTATAATCGTTTTTTTAATAAGACCTTACGAAGACCTGCATTTTTTTTGGCATTTGAGGTTCGGTGCCCTTCGCTGGCTAAAGAGGGACGCGATCTCGTAAGTGAGATCGAATCTAAAGGGTATGACACTCCAGAAAAAATTAGAACTTTGTATAGTGGTATTTTAAGAAAATATGGACTTGAGGATGTGATCTCGATTTCGGATATTACTTCGGATTTCTATGTTCGGCATAGAAGTCTATTAGACGATTAAGTATCGTATCTTAACTTTCTGACTTCCACTCCTTTTCTCCGGCAACAGAATTGATTTTCACTCTTGCTATGTTGATTATATTCGATCCGATGTTTCAATCGATGCTATTAACATCGTTCGGAAATGGTGAACTGGTTTGCGTGCAAGTATCCATTATGCGATGGAGCATAGATAATTAATGCGAATTCAATTGTAAAATGAACACTTACCGTTATGAAATTTCTAGGGCCATACCTTTTCTGTTATGGCTGAATGTTATACCGTCAGTAAATTATGATTATTCAGACGCGAAAAAAGGGATTAATAAATTAAATTCTTCGCTCTTACGTTGCGACAACTACAGTAGAAAAAGATTAAGTTAATAGTTATGAGTGAGTGAAATATTGATTGAGATTTATGGAAACTCGAAATGAAATCGAAAACACTCTTCAAAAATTATATGTTCATTTGCAACTTCTAGGGCTTCATGGTTTCTTTAAATCTGATAAATTTGATTTGTTTTGTGAAGAGAATGGGTTAGAGAAAAGTAAAGATAAAATTATCACGTCCCTGCATCAAAAACTCGGTATCCCGATTCCATTTAATCACGTTCTTACTACTCCTGGAAAAACAATTGTTGATTTTAGTAATTTTCCCGAACCGCTCGTAAAACCATTTTTGAAGGAACTTTTAATCGAGATATACAGTTCAAAAAATATACAATTTGTTGAAATTGTAGTTTCGTTTCTATCATACTATTCTCAATACAATCGTAATCTAAAGACTTGGAAACCTACACCTATCGATGATACTTTAATACGAACACTTGCACTCGATTTAGTTAATATATGCGAGAGTGACGAAGATGTCAGAATTTTTTTGAAATTTGCAGGATATGATTCGGATGCAATTTTATCAATCCTTGATCCGGAACCTAGAGAAATTCAAGATGAACCCGTTCTCGCGGAAAAACGGGTCTCAATGCCAACGGTGGAAACAAGATCCTGCAATCGCAAGATCTTCATTGTTCATGGGCATGATGAGAAAATAAAAAATGAAGTTGAAGGGTTTATAAAAGAAATTAAGTTAGAACCAATCATTCTTCATAAACAAGCAGATCTTGGAAAAACAATCATTGAAAAAGTCGAACACTATTCAGATGTTGACTTTGCAATAATTATCTTGACTTCCGATGATATTGGGTGTAAAAAAGTTCCTTGGGGCAGATTTTCTGTAACAGGTCTGTCAAAAAAACAACAGCATCTGTTACCAGAGATTGCTAAGAAACTTCAAGATAGTCAAAAGTTAAAAAATTTACAACCGCGAGCAAGGCAAAACGTTATTTTTGAATTTGGCTATTTTATCGGTAGATTGGGTCGAAATAAAGTTGCAGCTTTATGTGAAATGGGACTTGATCGACCTTCCGATATCGATGGATTACTCTATACTCCTCTTGACGAAACAGGAGAATGGAAGAAAAAATTGGCACAAGAAATCAATGCAGCGGGAATTGAAATCGATCAAAAATATCTATGAGAACTAAAAAACAAGTAGATTAAATCATGCGATGCCCGAATTGCAACACCGAGATTGCAGATCATCTGACAAGATGTTGGGTATGTGATTCCAACCTAATCACCCTTGAGAATTACCTCAATAAAAAAAACAAGATCCTAGTAATTATTGGCGTTTTCGGAGCACTATCAATTTATCTCCAGCAAACGGCTTCAATCAATAATGACAATTTCTTTCTCCAACTAGGAAGTGGGATGAGTCTATTTCTAATGACTGTCCTCTCTTCAAATTTGATTTTAGACTACTGGGGTTACGTTAAAAAATATCCAAAAAATCCGGGAGAGAGTGATTCTGTTGGTTACTCTGAATGGACCAAACATACAGCCGATTTGATCTATCTCTACGCATTTCTGTCAGGTTTGTGCATTATTGTTGCATCTGTTTTACTGTTCATGCTACTATTCTCAAAATTTAGTATTGCTATATCACAAATCACATTTGGGTTAATTTTCATTTTCACATTTTTGGCCTTTATTCTTTTTCCGACGGACCGAATTGTCAGAAGAGGTGTGGCGAAAGGAAAAATATCTAGAAATATGTCAGTTATTTTACTTCTCTCGGGACTATGTGCATTTATGATTATCTTATTTATCAAAGATTTATCGAATGCGAACAACTTTTATAATCTCATCATTGATTCAATCGCGTTTTTTCTATCAGCAGCATGCTGGTATAATGTGACTACAATTACTATCGAAAATGCGAGCAAATTTACGTTCATCAATCGGCTTTTTGGTCCCGATCATAACAAATAAAATAGAATTAATTGGCACTTCAGTATCGCATATACCTTTAATAGATTCGTTCGGAGGCCTTCGTAGTTGGCCTATGAAAACCGAATTCATTCAGGAAGCCAAAGTTCAGACCGGAAATCTATTGCATCATCCGACTCCGCAAACCCTCGGCCCCCCGACACTCTTATACACCTTCATGAAAAAGAAACAAAGTATGCGGAGAATCTGATGCCCCCCGTCCCAGCAAAAAAATTCTCAGCCCGTCTCGTTCTCATCATCATTGCCCTCTCGCTCCTGGTGCCGTTCGTTGCCGGCACGGAACAAGCCGATGATGCTCCACCGGTCGAGAACTCGGAGCAGGTTCACCAGATGGGCATCGGGGCGATCTTCTTCAACAAGTGCCTGCACATCTGCCAGTTCTCGTACACGCTCTGCCTGACCCGGAACCTGTACAAATCCCCGCCCCGCGATGCCCTCTGCCGGAAAGACCTGGGGGCATGTAATGCCACGTGTGTGGAATCTCATACGGTGCCTCCGTGACCAGAGTTCGAATCTCCCATTAGCAGCACTTACCCACAATGGGGGGGATTTTCTCAATTTTTTTGGAGAGACCCAGCAAGTTCAATACCCGGTCATCGCATACGTTCTTGACATTCAAACCGACTTCTGGTTCCTTCAACTCAGATCATAGCGTTGACACAAATCTCAACTGCAATAACGAGTTAACCCCCTCCCTGCTCCCGCAGGGAGTCGCTCGGACGCCTCGTCGGGTCCTCGCTGGGCAAATTCCGGTTTCATGCCGGAGTACCGGTAAATGCGTAGCGCAAAACTCGGGCGAGGCGTTTTGCGCGTAAGACCTCGTATTGTTCTGGAAAAACCGGACAAAAATTTCTACAAAATATTTTTGTCGGAAAAAATTGAAAAAAATTTCCGGAAAGATTTTCCCGGCAAAAAAAATCCGGCAAAAAAATTCCTCATCCGGAGAAAACCTGCGAAAATCAAGATGATTGAGCCACCAGGAGGATTCAGACTTCCGGAAGTCTCGCAGTGTGGGGATAATTGGCGAGTTCGCTTTTACGAGTTGTAGGGGATGAACCCCCCTTTTTCAGGAGATCTGACAATCCGGGCCCGTATCAGGCCCCGTTTATCCATTTCTGTTGGATCGTAACCGGAGAGTTTCGGCCCTTTTTCAGGGGAGTTTTCCGGAAAATCGTCCTATTGTTCCGGTTCGGCGGGCCAACGGTTTTGCGCTGAGAATAACCGGAGAGTGTATAATGGTTCCAGCAGAGGTTCGGGGCCTGGGGCATAGTTCTGGATTTGGGGGGAAAATGGCTAAAAAACTGGGTTGGGGGATCTTTTGACTCATTCGACACCCGGAAGACCGCACCCTCATCCTCCGTCCCCTGTTACCGAGAGACAACTGGGAGATACACTCCTGCCACATCCGTTCTCTGTCGGAGACCTCCCGTACCTGGAGAATCCCGGTGCACAATACCAACCAGGTTTCGCGAAAATGCAGCCAGGTTTCCCCCGTTTTTCCATTTTTTACCTCGGGGATGACCTGGCAGGTATGGCAACGTTTGGGAGGCATCTCTCAAACCGGATCAACCAACCGTATCGGAAAATGAAATGAACCCCTGTTTTAGACTCCTGTTTCAGGGTTCCCGAATGCGTTCCGCCATATCCTCCCGGGGAGACCTCCCCAAACCTCCAGGAATTTCGTCCCCGGCTCCGGTGGATACTTGAGAGGGCAGTTCGCGGGTCATGATGGGTGGTAGTAACGCTGGTCCTGGTTAAGATAGGGTAACAGACTGTTGAGGACAAAAAATACTTGGGGTTTTCTTGTGTCTTCTGGCATGCATCCTTTTTCCTCAAACATTTTTTCCGGTAGTGGAATTTCTTTATGAGCGTTACAGTCATTTCCCGTTGAACTTTTCCGGGTTTAACGTTCCTGGATCCGTTCGTGTTTTTTTAAACCGTTCTGATCGATCCGGATAACCGGACCGGGATCTTCAAAGATCCAAAGCCCGGTCATAGCTGGCGTTTTTCAACTCCCCTGATAATTTCGGAAATTGCATCCGTGCACCTCCGGCATTCCTCAGATCGGTCGTTCTCAACAAGTGTACGGATCTTCCTGATACGGGCCAGCTCGTCATGCGTTATGATATACAGAGTCTCTTTCTGACACATACCAGGAACTCACTTCGTTAATTTCTGGCCGGGTGAAGAGATTCCCGTTCACCCGGGACAGGTTTTCATTCATGCCTCAGCGCATCGATCGGGTTCATGTTCGCTGCCTGCCATGCCGGATAAATACCGCAGGCAAGACAGATCAGGATCCCAAAGCTTACTCCTTCAACAACGGAAAGGCCATTGGCTGCCGTGACGAGATACTTGGTTGTACCCAGCATCAGGGCGCTGACAACGTACCCGGCCAGGATACTTAAGATACCCCCGATGACGCTGCCGATCACGCCGATGATCGCCGCCTCGTAGATGAACATGCTCATCACCTCTTTTTTCTGGGTGCCGATGCTGCGCATGATACCGATCTCCTTGATCCGCTCGTTGACGGACATCATCATGATATTGAAGATCGAGACACCGGCAACGATCATCGAGATGCCTCCGATTGCAGTCACGAATGTCGTGATCGTGCCAAAGGTTGCATAAATGCTGTTCAGCGTGGCTTTGCTGTCGGTGACGCTGACAACCTTGTTGTCCTTGTGCTTGTTGAGCTGTTTCTCTATTGCCGTCTTCACGTCCGCAGTGTCGCCTTCCTTCACTTTCACGACCACTTCATCATAGTCCTTGTTGCGGTTGTACGTATTCTCGAACCACTCGTCGGTGACAACAAGAGCATTGTCCGTGCTGATATCGAAACTCATGCCCCGTTCCTCAATGATGCCGGTGACCCGGAGCGTTCCCTTGCTGCCATCGGTCCCGATCGAGATCCGCGATCCGACCTTGACGTTGTGATCCTTGGCAAACGTGGACCCGACAAGACAGCCGGAATTCCCGTTGTTGTAATCCCCGGCCTGGAGTTTCATTAAGTCCGGGACATCTTCGGATGGCAGGGCATAGATGGATGCCACGATATCGTCGCTCCCGACCCCGATCTTCATGTGATCGGAAGTCGTGTACACGGGAATGGCCGTGTTCGGGGCCGAGACCCGTTTGATCTGCTGGAAATTCTGGTCGCTGAGTTTCAGGCTTGCAGAACTGCTCCCGCCGCCTCCCCCGCCACCCGGTCCCATGCCGCCGCTCCCGGCATAGGGGGTTACGATCACGCTGTCGCCAACCGAACTGAGGCTTTCAGAAACGCTTGCAACCATGCTGTTGCCCAGGATTCCCATCGAGGCAATGGCAACCACGCCTATCACGATGCCAAGCATTGCAAGGGTTGACCGGAGCATGTGGATCCGGATATTGCGTTTTGCAATCTCCCAGAAGATCATGAGGCAATGCACCCGTCAACAATCCGGATCGTCCGGTTCGTATAATTCGCAACATTGGGGTCATGGGTGACGACGATGATGGTTGCACCTTTTTTGTTGAGCTGGGTCATGAGCTCCATGATGCTTGCCCCGGTCTTCGAATCGAGATTTCCCGTTGGTTCATCGCACAGGAGGATATCCGGGTCGTTGATGAGCGAACGCGCAATAGCCACCCGTTGCTGCTGGCCGCCGGAGAGTTCCAGCGGTGTGTGCGTATAGAGGCGTTCGTCCAGCTGGACTGCCCGGAGCACTTCCCTCGCCTTCTCAACATTCACTCCCCCCTTGAGCATCTGGGGAAAACTGACATTCTCGATGATGTTCAGGAGCGGGAAGAGGTTGAAATACTGGAAGATGAACCCGATCCGGTCCCTCCGGAGGCTTGTCAGTTCCACATCGGACATATCCCGTATCGGTGTCCCGCTCATGGAAATATTCCCCGCAGTGGGTTTGTCAAGGCATCCCATCAGGGTCAGCAGGGTGGATTTTCCCGAGCCGGATGGCCCCATGATGGAGATGAACTCTCCCCGCTCCACGGCAAATGAGATATGGTTGAGGGCGGTGACATCCCCCGACTTGAGCGGGTATATTTTCACCACGTCCTCGAACTGTATTACCGGTTCCATACATCATGCCTCACTGGTTCTTTCTTCGTTTGGAATACAGGTACACCCCGGCAATGGCGATAACAATCACAAGACCGATTACCGGCAGCAGGACGTTACCCTGCTGGGTTGTTTTGTCGTCGGACACTGCTCCGCTGAGGCTCACATCGAAACGCGATGTGATGATATTCCCGTCGGTATCTTTGTAGGAGATCTGGAGCGGGACCGTTGTTGCGCCATTGGCATTGAAGGTCACTTCAAAACTGCCGAAGTCATCCGGTTTGAGTGCTCCGATCACGTACGACTTGTACGGATCCTGCGGAATGGCCGGTGAGAGTGTTGTTACGGAAACGCCGTTGGCATTGGTCAGGCCGGCATTCGTGACATCACCGGTAACATGGTACACCCCGCTTGTCTGTTTTACCTGGACATTGCTGATCTGGGGATTTGCCTGCTTTTTATCCAGGCCAAAAGTTACCGGAATGTCCAGGGTTTCCTGGTGGGTGTTGTCGCCATTGTCGTACTTCAGGGTGATATGTACATTCGTGGGAGCATCCGGCGTGATCGTGAAATTTACAGGAATTTTTCCTCCCGCAGCTACATCGCCGATGTAAGTTTTTTCCGGTGTAGCGGAGATCCCCTGGCCGCTCACTTCAAGGATTGCATTACTCACCGCATTGTCGCGGGGATTTGCAACCTGCAGGTAAATTGTCTTCTTCTGGCCTGCCGCGTAAGCATCGGGTTTATCCACTACGGTCAGGACCAAGGGCGTGCTGTCAATCTTGACGCTTGCCCTCTGGTAGAGACTGTCAGCATCCCGGAAGTTCAGGGTGAATGTCGGGTAATAGGTCCCGTCCTTGCCGGACGCTTCAACAGAGAAAACAAATGATTGCGTCTGGAGGGGGCCGATATTGGTAGTGCTGTCATATGGCAGGCTTGTCAGTTTGATATTCTGGTCGCCGAATGATACATGATTGACAACCGCGCTCTGGTTGGTGTTGGCATTGGTCACGTATACCGTAACGGTACCGGTATCGCCCGGGAAAAATGTTCCAGGATCATAGACAACATTCGATACATAGACCTTGCTTGCAGCAACAATCGATTCCGGGGTTTCATAGGCACTTGCCGGCAGCACGAGAAGACACGTGGCAGCTATGACAAACAGGAGTATACCCCCCCGCGAAATGGTGAAGCGGGGGAATGGAACGTTTCCCGTTCGCGACAAAGCTTCTCTCTGCACTAATGTCGTATCCCGGTGCGCCGGGATTTTTCGAGATGTTTTTTTTGTGATCATTGAGATTCCTCAATCGAGTAGTAAAAAAATATACTACAATTGTTCATCTAGGTCTCGCTCTGGGGTTAAATAATTTCTCATCAAAGTAGTAAAATTATTAACAACAAGGGAGGAACTATTATTTCAAGAAGTGAATCTGATTCATGGAGAATATCCCGGCCCATCTTGTAAAAACCTTAAACGATCTCGGGTTATCCAACAATGAGGCCCTCGTGTATGCGGCCCTGGTCCTGTATGACAATGCTGAAGCAAAGGAGATTATCGAGTTTCTCTCGATCTCAAAACCCAGCGTGTACGAGGCCCTCGACCGTCTTGCCGATATGGGACTTGCGGTAAAACGAGTTACCAAACCGGCACGGTACAGTGCAATCTCCCCGGTAATGGCAATCGATCTGCTCAGGGACAAAGTGAACCGGGCTGCGGATCAGGCCCTCATAACCTTAAAACAACTGGAGAGCGAGAAGGTCAGGACAGATAAAGAAGATGCCCTCTGGACAATTTACGGTGATACCAACATTGAGTACAAGATCCGGGACATGTTCGGGAAAGCAAAGAGCCAGATACGGTGCATGATTGGCGAGCGATACCTGCCTTTTATTGAGAACTGCAGGATGGGGGATGTCTCGTTCCGGCTTATCGTAATTTCCGATTCACCGGATCTTGAGAAGAGACTGCACACCCTGTTTCCGGGAAAAAAAGCCGACCTTCATGTTATTCCCTCCGAGAAATTTTTATCCCCGCCACCGTTTCCTCCCCCGGAATTCGAGGACGCGAAAAAATTTATGAATTTTAAAAATACCCTTGAACTGATCATCGATGACGAGGAACTGCTCATGATACCCCCATTCCTCTCTGGCAGCGTCTCGGTCCTCAATACAAAAAATAAAGGAGCTATCCTCCAGATCAAGATGTTCAGCGAGTTCCACTGGAGACGCCTGGTTGAGGGAGAAGAGTTTCCTCTGCCCCCGGCACCTTCACGAAACAAACCGCGGAAATAACCCGCTGTGCCAAAAAAGCATATCCGGCTGGATGATTTGATCGTCATTATAGAGCGATCCTGGCAGCTAAGGACATACCCTCCTGCCACCTCCGTTCTCTGTCGGAGACTTCCCGTATCGGCAGAATCCCGGTGCACAATACCAACCAGGTTTCGCGAAAATGCAGCCAGGTTTCCCCTGTTTTTCCGTTTTTCACCCCGGGGATGACCAGGCAGGTATGGCAGAGTTTGGGAGGCGTTTCTCAGGCAGGATCGACCAACCGTATCGGAAAATGAAAAGAAGCCCTGTTTTGGGACCTCGTTTTTGTGGGTCCCGAAAGGCCTGGATGCAAAATTCCGGCGTGTCTTGCCTGTAGGAATTGCAATGGTGCATTCTTTGACCCTGCATTTCGGATAAGGGGATTTGCGGATTTGGTTTTCTGGTACCGCGAGCCGGACTGATCTGTATTTCACCCGCACGTGCTTGTGTCGGATTTCCTGAGATCAGAGAAGGTTTAATGTCCCGGTGGGTTGCATCCCCCGTAGTGAGGATGATCAGTCATGGCCCGGATAACTCAGGTTCATTTCCTTCTCACGTACATGTGCAGCCTCTCCTGCGAGCACTGTTTTGTCTGCAGCAGTCCTTCCGCTGCCGGGACATTTGCCCCCGGGCAGATTGGAGCGGTTCTTGACCAGGCCGACCGGCTGGGAACCGTGGACACGATTTATTTTGAAGGCGGGGAACCGTTCCTCTTCTATCCCGTACTTCTTGACGGCATCCGCCAGGCCACAGACAGAAATTATGCAGTCGGTATCGTGACAAACGGCTACTTTGCCACGTCCGATGAGAATGCCCGGTGTTTTCTCGAACCCCTTCTGAATCTCCGGATCTGCGATTTCAGTATCAGTGATGACGTATTCCATTACGAGGACCGGAAGGACAATCCGGCCGGGCGTGCCTTCCGCATCGCACAGGAAATGGGCCTGCCGGCAACAATCCTTGCACTGGATCCCGGCGGTTCGGGCCCGGAGATGAAAGCCTTCCCGCGGGAGGAGAAGAAAGGCGTCATAACCGGAGGGAGCATCATGTTCCGGGGTCGGGCCGCTGCACGGCTCAGCCGGTATGCGGAAACAAAAGACTGGCAGCAGTTCACCACGTGTCCCTACGAAGATCTCCGGAACCCTTACCGGTTGCATGTGGATGCCTATGGCAACATCCAGATCTGCCAGGGTATATGCATGGGAAATGTGAACCATCCTCTCGATGAACTGGTCCGGAATTATGATCCGTCCGCCCACCCGATCTGCGGGCCCCTTCTTGAAGGCGGGCCGGCGCAGCTGGCCCGGGTTCTCGGATATACCCCGCCGCCGGAAGGTGTTGCCGATGCCTGCCATCTCTGTTATCTTGCCCGGAAATCCTGCCGCGGGAAGATGCCGGGGATCCTGGAGCCGCGGCAGGTCTATTGCGATGAATAAGGGAAAGGAATATTCCGGTACATGGCCGCGGGATTATACCTGGTAAAAAGAACAAGACCCGGTGGATCTTCCAGACTCTGCCGATCCATTTCCCCTGTGTATTTATTCCCACATTCCCAACAGAAAATGGATTATGCTGCTGCAGGAAGCTACGCCGGAGATGGTGCAGGCCTGGAAGGAAACGTCCGATAAGTACCGGCCACTGCTCAGTCCGAATAAAAAGACCGGTCCGGAAATAATTGCCTATCTTCAACAACAATATCCCGTAACCGAACCTGCCGGTGATACCATAAAACGGGTTGTTCTTGCAAACCTCCTCCAGAACGATTATTCTGCCGGTAAACTGCCGGCCGGCAAAACCCCGGTGGCCAGAGGTTTCTGCATCGGGGATTGTGGAGCCGGAAACGATCTCTATGAAAACCAGGACGCGATCTTTAAAGGAAAGCCAATTATTGTGGGCGTGGAACTTGAATCCGCCTTTTTTATTGTGGAGGGAAGCAGCCGGCTGTGGGATGAGTTGTTCGCGTTCCGGGGTCTGGATGACGAAGATTTGACCAACTTCTATCTGGTTGCGGAATATATCTCCTGCCTGGAGAGATTCGGAATGCTGGATCGCGTACTGGCCCTGTAGCTTCTTGAGATCCTGTTCTTTCTCCAACCGGAGAATAAAGGACAAGCACCTGCAGGTTTGTTTATCTTTTTCATCATCAGGATCCGGTGGAAATTTTTTCATCCGTGTCCGGTTGATCCGGATCCGGACTTTAACCGCGATCATGAGCGCTATGAAAAAATTCAGGTAACGTCCGGTAAAATAATTTCAATCAGGGTCCGTGTGCCTGGGCAGATCCATTCTCTTGCTGGCGCCGGTACGCCCCTTTCGTGACGAGGATCTCGAACCGTGCCCCCCTGCCCGGTTCACCATTCTCAACAATACTGATGCCGGTGATGGACAGGACCTCGCGGGGGAGGAAGAGGCCGAGACCGGTATGTTTGCCAAATCCTTTTTAAAAAAGCGTTATCCTCTGCGGTAATTCCCACCCCGTTGTCACAATAGGCAGGAATAAGATCGCCTTTTATTTTCCCGTACAGAATAATCCATATAGGTCACATTCTCGCCATGACGGGGTGAATTTTCCATCAGGTTGTGGAAGATCTTTTCTATGAGTGGATCGGCAAAAATCTCGACCTCCCCAACATTGACATCGATGTCTATCCCCGTTGGTTTAAGCTGCCGGATCGCTGAAATTATGATATCAGCAATGAACTGCCATTTCGATGCCTGAGCCCCGATGTCCTGCTCTGGTATCAGAACTCCGGGCCTCATCATTTTTTTTCCTGCACAATAATCGTAAACGCAGTCCCCGCACTCCGGTCCAGTTCAATCGTCCCATCCAGTTGTTCCACCAGTGAGACGACCAGCCGGAGCCCGAGCGATTCGGCATTCCGCCAGTCGAAATCTTCAGGCATCCCGATACCATCGTCCCTGACCATCAGGTGAAGTATCTTACCCTCTTCCCGCACCGCGATGGACAATGATCCTTTCCTGCTGTCGGGAAATGCATGTTTCAGCGCATTGCTGGCAAGCTCGTTGATGATTAAACCCAGCGGGATTGCGGTGTTGATGTTCAGCATGATCTTGCCGATATCGATCTTCAGGGTCACCTGCCGGGAATCCACTCCATAGAACGTGAAAAGGTGGGTAACCAGGAACCCGGTGTAACCGGCGAGTTCGATGCGGGAGATATCCCCCGACTGGTACAGTTTTTCATGGACGAGCGCCATTGCCCGTACCCGGTTCTGGGTCTCTGCCATGACCTGTTTCAACCGTTCATCCTCAACGCGGCGCATCTGGAGATTGACGAGGCTGATGATGATCTGGAGATTGTTCTTGACCCGGTGATGGATCTCGCGGAGGAGAAGGACTTTTTCTTCAAGCGATGCGCTCAGTTCTTCGGTCCTGGCTTTCACTTCCTGTTCAAGTTCTTCGCTATAATGTTTCAGCAATACTTCGGCTTTTTTCCGTTTGGTGATATCACGGACAACTCCGAGCATCACCTTCGTTCCCTGTATAGTAACTATATGGGTGTTGACCTCCACAGGAATGATAGTGCCGTCTTTTGCCAGGTGCTCCGTCTCGAATCTCGAAGTGCCGGACACCCGCTGTTCTTCAATAACTCTTTCCAGCGGTGGGTTATGGTAGTCAGTGGTGATGTCGAAGGGGGTTTTTGCAATCATCTCTTCCCTTGTATAGCCCAGCATCCGGCATGCAACATCATTGACATCGGTGAATCTTCCCGGGGTCCCGTCAGCATTGATCTCATGAATATGAATCGCGTCGGTGGTATTGTTGAAAATATCCCGGAACTTCTGCTCGCTCTCCCGGAGAGCTTCTTCAGCCTGTTTGCGCCGGATCAGGGTCCATGTATTCTTTGCAAGCAGGGTGAGCACGCTGATATCCTTCTCATCATAATCCCCTGCTTTGTTACCTACGCCAATGATTGCGATGATCTTATCTTCATTGAAAATGGGAACAACCAGCTCACGGATAACCGGGACATGACCCTCCGGCAAACCTTTCCTGTGGGGCAGGCTGGCGTAATCATTATGGATGACCGGCCTGCGCCGGCGGATGCAGTCCACCCAGACACCGGCTTTTTCCACCGGGTAATGCCGCTCTGGCTCCTTTGGGATAAAACAGTGTTTCCGGGTTTCCGTGGACCATGCAATCAGTTGGATCGTCTTCTCATCTGGATTAATAATATGGAAAAACCCGATTTTGCTTGCAGTAAGCCTTTCTGCCTCATCGAGGGTATAACTCATGCATTCACTGACCGACATCGTATCGATCAGCTGGTTCAATTTTACCGCAGCCCGTACAGCATCCTCTGCCTGCTTGTGGGCGGTTATATCCGTATGGGCAGAAATCCAGACACTCCCGAATCCGGGATGTTCGAATGTTGATACAGCGGCAAGACACCAGAATGTGGTGCCGTCTTTTTTTATGTTTTTTACTTCCCCTCTCCATTCTCCCTTTTCATGGAGGGTTTTGATGATCTCTTCTGCAGTATCCCGGGGGCTCGTTTTTTCTTCCGGAGCATTGACGACAGAAACATGCCTGCCGATCAACTCCCCTTTCTCATACCCGAACATAGTATCAAATTTGGAATTGGTAAAAACAATCACGCCATCGCTGGCACGGATCAGGTAAACCCCTTCGGCGATTGTCTCGAATATTCTGTTCTGGAGACGGAGCGCTTCTTCCGCTGTTTTACGCCCTGTGACATCATAGCATGCGCCGAGATAGCCGGCAAAATTCCCGTCCGGATCATAGAACGGTTTTCCGCTGTCTAACAACCAGTGGTAAGTACCGTCGCGATGCCGGAGCCGGTATTCCATATCGAAAGGTTCCCGTGCATTGAATGCGGCAAGATAGGTCTTTACGCACCGGTCAAGATCATCCGGATGGACTCCGTCTGCCCAGCCATCCCCTTTCTCCTGCTCAAACGTGCGGCCGGTGAATGCGAGCCACTCTTTGTTGAAGTAGTCACACTTTGCATGGGTATCCGTACGCCAGATCGGGTTGGGAAAGTCATCAAAGAGCTTTAAGCAGTAATCCCGGGACCTCCGGACCGCGTCTTCTGCTTTTTTCCGTTCCGTGATATCTTCCAGCGTCTCAACGGCACCGATTATGCTGCCCCTGGAATCCCTGATCGGCGCAGCAGTGAAATACAGCCATATGCCGGACCGTCCCATGTGCGGGAAAAAGTCAGTGGCTTCAATTGCACCTTCCACAAGGGCGGATTTCGCATATTTTCCTTCATACCATCCGTGGAAGTTCTCCTGTACCCCGTCAACAAGGAGGTCTGCCATGCATGGGCGTTCAGAGGAGTAGAGTGCACGCCACTGCTGGTTCGTCCCGATTATCTCTTCTGCCTTGATCCCGCTGTATTTCTCAAGAGCCTCGTTCCAGTGAATGACCCGGTGGTTGCTGTCGATCACGAACTGCGGAATGGGAGATCCCCGAATGATCATGTTGAGTTTATTCTCGCTTTCCCTGAGGAGATCCTCATCTGTCTTGAGTTCGCGGAGGATGAGATCGTACGGCCGGGTCAGGCCCACGACGACGATCGCCCGGTAGAAGAAATAGAACGAGAAGAGCTTGAAGAGATGGCCAAGCATGTTCATGAAGCCGTACACGTTCACGTACGAGGTAAATGCCAGTTCACCTAGGATGAGGAAGAACTGGGCAGCGATCAGGAACTGCCAGACATCCCGGTCAAAATGGCGCCGTTTGATCCAGAGTATTATGATCGTGGCAACGAGGATGAACGATATGAAATATTCACTTACGATCTTGAATGGAGTCAGGCCGCTGCCTTCGATATAACAGTGTGGAAAGTTCTGCCAGACAAAAATACCTGCAAGAAGAACTCCGAAGACCGCTGCACATACTGTAAAGATGACCCCGGCATCGTGCTTCCTGTCTTTTGTGATCGGTCTGCCGATCAGGAGTGCCGCAATAAAAAATGCGATGCCCTGGAAGTAGCGTGCAGCAATCCAGAGCTGGGTGGGGAGATCGGTGGTGCTTCCCGGGAATACCCCCATACCTTTGAAAGCAAGGGTATGTATTAAATCAAGACTTCCGATAAAAAGGCACGAGATACCGATGACGAGAAAGAACGTATCGGCGATTACTTTCCGGGTATTCCAGACTATTATGAAGATTGAGAAAGCGATGGCAATCGTGACGAGCTCGATGATACTGTGAAAGAAGAGATAGTCTTTGACGCTGAACAGGTACAGGATGATCAGCATACCTGCAACAACGGTTCCTTTAATGACATGAACCGGTGTAAGAAAGGAATTGATCCTGCCTGTCAGATCCTGCAGCATCCTCATCACTCCCTTATACGGTTTATCGGGTAATTTTCCGGTCTTTCAGAAGTATTATGCCTTGGTCAGAAGATCACATGGTCATAGTATAGTTATTCGTTCAGCGGTTACTCCTCCGGGCGGGCTTACCATAGCGTACTATGTCTGGCATGGTTGGCAATGGGATGCAGGGGTATATAAATTATGTGCTGCCAGCGAAAGGATCTGTTGAGATCCTGGAAATGATTCTTCATTCAATGAGGGATACCATTGCATGCCATATCCTGTTGCATGAATCTGGAGATTCCGGCACGATCTGATTCCGGACCCTGATTATTCCGCGAGGAGTTGTTTTGATGCGGGTGTCAGATCACCGAGATGATCAATAATTCTTTGGTTCAGGTTCAGGAAATTCTGCCGGATCTGGGCAAGATTCTTTTCCTGAAGATGAAGCTGGAGGAGGAGATTTTTCCTGTCGGTATCCCCTGCTTCGATATCTGCTGTCATGATCGCGATGTTTTCGTGGACAACCTCGATGGGGATTTTCAACCTCTGGGCAGTTTCCCGGATATAAGAAAAAAACCGCTCATTGCTTTCCAGTAAGGCGGCTTCAGCTTGTTTTTGTACCGAAATATCACGGATAGCTGCCTGGAGCAGGCGTCTGTTCCCCTGGGTGAATGATGATACTACCACGTCGGCCGGAAACCGGTTCCCATCCCGCCGGAGAAATTCTCCTTCGAAACGGGCGAACCCGTTACGGTATGCAGTCCCGATATGATCGCAAAGGGTGGCCAGGGATCCCTGATCAACCGGTTTGACAAGGGGAGAGAGTTCAGCAGGAGTGTTTTTTATCAGTTCCTTGACATCAGGTATCCCGAACATCTGCAATGCCTGACGGTTACAGTCCAGCAACGAATTTTCGTTAAGAAGCAGGATGGCATCATGTGAATCTTCGTAAATAGCTTTGAACTTCGCTTCGGTATCCCGCAATGCCCGCAGCGGGAAGAATGCAATGAAGACCGCACAGGTACTGGCAACCATGATGGTGATAAACCGGGATCCCCACAGGGTCAATGCCGGTTCGAGCACCTGTTGTACGAGTTCGAATACTGATATCAGGGAAAACATTCCCATAAAAATGAGTGTGAGCGTGAGTGTGGGCATCTCACTGAGATTTTTTTCTGAAATTTTTTTCATCATGGTCCAACCCATCCTGATCTTTTACAAAACGGACCTTCTGGCCACGTATGGATATCCACGGAGGTTCAGGCCCGGGTTCTGCTGTCGTTGAGGGTTTTCGAATATCACTGGAAGTGCTGTTAATTACGAATATATATACCTCTTTTCCCGAAACGCCCGTTTGTGTACCTGGTGAATAAAATTACCCTTTCACGCGGTATAGCCATGGCCTGAATGCCCGGGGGGATTCACCGTAGATGTCCCGTGACTGGCTGAAACATATATATAGTGGCTCTCCCCCATGAAGCATTGTTATGACCCTGTCCGGATCGGGCCTGATGGAAGAATCCTGTCGGATCTGAACCAGGGAGATGAAAGGTCCTCCCGGGTTCCCGAAGCATTCCATTGCCTATGGGGAATCCTGTCAGGAAGGGGGATATGATGCCGAACATTGGAGATTTTACCCTTAAAGATATGGTTGAGTTCTCGGCTGCGTTACGATCCATGGGATCCGGAGCGATCAGTATGGAAGAGGCGGCCGACAAAATTGTTCATCACCTCTACGATACCCTGACTGACCAGAAGACCGGGGAGAAAAATTGTGTCCTGGTCCGTCTTTTCAAGACTCACCCGTACAATGAACTTGACAGCGATCTGCAGGAGTCTGCCCGCAATGTCCTGAAGGGACCTCCCGCTTCTCCTGAAATGCGATGCCTGGTCCTGCTTGCAAGCGCCGGTACCGAACCGGCCTGGAACTCCCGAAAGACATCCCGGGGGCATAAGGCGATTCCCCTTCCAAGCGTTCATTTCATCGAGGCATTTCCCATGGTCCGGCAACTCATCCAGCAGATGGGACTTGAAGTCAACACCGTGCTGCGACCGGATCCGGCGGTGGTCATCGATATGGCTCAGACCACCTACAACGTATTCAGTATCCCGGAAGCGGTTGGCAGCCCGTACGTCCCGGCCCAGAATGATTTTGTCATCCCGTACGGGGTCCGTTCAGTTATTGGTTTTGGCGGGATCCTGCCTTCAGGAAACCTCTTTGTCATTATACTGTTCAGTAAAATGACGGTTCCCCGGGAGACTGCGGATCTGTTCAGGTCGCTGGCACTGAGTGTGAAAGTTGCGGTTTTACCGTTCGACCGCGGGACCGTTTTCAGATGATTTGTATGAGAAACGAATACGAAATGGTGGGATTATCTGATGGATAACGATGCAATGATGGAGAGGGTCAGCCATCTTGAAGCAATGGCTGCTTCGCTCAACGAACTCCTGGCGGTGCAGGAAAAGGTGGTTGCTGAACAGTCTGAACGGATCCGGCAGGACGAGCTCGCATTAAAGGAAAGTAACGACCGGTTCCTCGCATTCATCAAGGAAGCAGCTATGAGACTCAAAAACCCGATGGAAGTTGTTGAACAAAACATATCCCTCGTTGTTGAAGATATTGAGCGCGGCCAGTTCGACAACCAGGATGTTTTGCTCCAGCTCAAAATCCAGATCAGGAACCTGGAGCAGATCCGGCAGAACATTATCGAACTCAACAAAGTGATTGTGAATCGTTCGGGGGATTTTTCCGAAGCTTCGAGAAAATTCCTCACGGAATAGGTGTGTTCATGACATTCCCCCTACCGGAGATCAAGGAAGAGGAGATATATCTCATCATGGCATCAGCTGCGGAGATCAGGAATAAGAACCTTGAACTTATCAAAGTGCTCCTGGCCAAGGAATATGATGTCCTTGTCATTACCACAAACCAGCCCTACGATATCCTGAAAAAGAATTATGAGAAGAACGGGATCTCCATGGATAAGATCTCTGTCGTTGACACGGTCACGAAATATGCCATGGGACATGATCACGAGCCGGTGAAAAACTGCCGGTTCGTCGTCAATCCCGGCGATATGACGGCCATCGGGATCGCAGTTACGGAATCGCTTGGCGGGCTTAAGGGAAAGAAAGTATCCATGCTCTTTGATTCGGTCAATTCTATGCTGATCTATATTTCCTCGCAGAATATCACCAAGTTTGTTCATTTTGTTACAAACAAACTCCGGCTGATGGGTTTTTCCGGTATGTTCCTTGCCGTGGAAAAGGGGCTGGATCCGGATGTTCTCACCCAGCTGACTACGTTCGTTGATGAAGTAATCGATGTTGACAATAATCCAGTCAATACCCCATAATTTTCCATGGGGCCCGAAAGGACGACCCATCCTGGACACTTGATTTTCAAATATCTAAAAGAGTTCTCCTCCCGCCCGGCAACGCAAAACCGACCCGGGCTTTCAGGATAATCCCCTTCCTGCCATCGCAGAGCAGGATCTTCAACGACTCTGTTGGACCGGAAAAAGCAGTTTTCCTTCCGGAACAAATCTCCCCACAAATCGCTCCGTTTGCCAATCGGGACCCAATTTAAAAAACCCTTTTTTTGAGGGTAGCATTTTTTTGCGCATTACAGAACATGTTTTTGAAAATACACGGTTTCTTCGATTATTCAGGCAATCCGGTCTAAAGGCGGCGTCAAAAAAATGTCTTTTTATTGCCTATTGTACAATGGATCTGCTTTTTTCCTGAACTGGTGCCCGTCCAAAGAACCGGGAGGAGTATTTTTCCGGGAAAAGCAGGATTCTGTCCCGCAAATTCCATAACTGCATCCGGTCACCAGACCAGAATTATTCCTGGTTCCGAATCACGGTTTTTCCGGCAGATCAGAGTATCTCTCCACGCCGCCGGAATGCTCCTTCCGGGACAAGGATCTTGAATCGTGCGCCCCTGCCCGGAACTCCCGTCTCCCGGATGCCGATGCCGGTGATCGAGAGGATCTCCCGGACAAGGAAGAGGCCGAGCCCCGTGTTCCTGCCATGGCCTTTCTTGAAGATCTTCTCCTTCTCTCCTTCAGGCACGCCAATCCCGTCATCTTCCCAGAGAAGGATCAGGTTCTCGTCCTGCACGGTTGCCGAGACCTTAATGTGGCTCACCCGGCCTCCGTGGCGGACTGCATTGTCGGCAAGATTGTAGAAGACCTTGCAGAGGAGCGGGTCGGCAAAGATCTCGTACTCAGCGAGATCCGGATCCAATTCAATGGAGGCTTCCAGGACCCAACCGCGAATCCCGGCGATGACTACCGGGATATTCTGCCATTTCGGATCTTTGGACCCCAGGTCATTGTAATCCCGGGCAAACCAGATCATCTCTTCCACATTCCGGAGCTGGACTTCGGCTTTATTCAAGTATTCAAGGGCATACGGGTCGTTTGAATATTTTCGCACGAGAAGATCGATGATGAGACCGATGCTTCCGAGCTTATTGAGCATATCGTGCTGGGTCACGCTCGAGATCAGGCTGAGTTTCGCATTTGCCCGGTGAAGCGCCTCCTCGATTTTCCAGCGGTGCTCGATCTCGCGTTCCAGTTCGGCAGTGTGTTCAAGCACCAGGTCGAGTGTCCGGGATCCCTGTTCTGCCCGGGCAGGATTTTCTGCCTCGAGATCCGCCTGCACCCTCTTGTGGAATCTGCAGTCATGGCAGGTTTTAATCTTGGCTGCGTACGTTCCCTGGGTTTTTCCTTTGCACAAGGTACCTGCTATCACCCAGCAGGTGCGTCCCCCGTTCTTTCCTCCGTTCACGCCGTCAACCCGTGTCTCGGCAGCTGCCGGGCAGACCCCCAGTTCGATGACACTGGCTCCTCCGGGTTCGCGTCCGCACTTCTGGAACTCCCAGCAATTTTCTCCTGCCATTCCAGTGACTCATTTTGCAATGAACCATAAAATCCTTCTGTCGTCTCGTATGGAGTGATAATAATATTAAACCGGGGGTATTTTTCCGGAAATCTCCGCCCGGAGATATTCATCTGCCCGGAATGAAGACCGGGCGGTTTTTGTGCGGTCACCGGTTCTTACCAATCCATCCGGTTTCATTCCCGGATCCCGTACGAAATTTGGCCATTCGTTGTTCTTCCTCACAAACGTTCCTGCGTACGGCACCGGATCCCGGATTCCTGCAAACATTACTGGTACGTATCCGGATTTGGCGCGTAATATTTCCCCCGGTCATAATAAAACCGGGCAAAAACTGAAATCTCCGACAGTATTTTGTGTTCAGGAAAAACCTGCCTGTGACCGAACCTATAAATATTCACAATTGTTATTTAGTATGGTAAGAATCACAATCGTGAATTCGAACAACCAGCCAGTGTGGCGGAGTGGTTACGCGGTTGACTGCAGATCAACTACACCCCGGTTCAATTCCGGGCGCTGGCTTTATCAATTGAAAAAAACAGGTGACAGACTATGAGTATCAGGATCCAGAAGACATTCGAGGCCCTCTTTGTGCTTGAAGAGATCCGGCAGCTCTTCCGGGAATCGCTCCCGACCGGGTTCGATGCTGAGGAAGAATCTGCATTCCGGCAGCGGATAGCCGAAGCAAAAGCGATCCTTGCTGACCTTGAGGCCGGCACCGGTACACCCAAGGTGACAAAGATCGCCGGCTCCATCGATCTGAGGACACGGGAAGAGGAGGCCATCAACATCCAGCCGATCCAGGCAGCAGGACGACTGACCCCCGAGGCACGGAAAGCCCTCATCTCCTATGGGGACGGGTACTCAACCTGCGATGCCTGCCGCAAGCCGTTCCGGCTCGATAAGATCTCAAAGCCCGGGATTGCCGAGTTCCATGCCGATCTCGCAAAGTTCGTGAACATGGATCATGCCCGGGTTGTCCCGGGAGCCCGCCGGGGATTCCAGGCCGTAACCGGTACGCTCGTCAATAAGGGCGATACCGTGATCGTCTCTGCACTCGCCCACTACACCGAATTCCTCTCGGTCGAGAACGCGGGAGGAGTTGTCCGGGAAGTGCCGCTCAACAATAAAAATATTGTAACCGGTGAAGCCACTGCTCAAAAAATCGAGGAGGTCAAGAGCGAGACCGGAAAAAATCCGGTGCTCGTCATGATCGATCACTTCGATTACCAGTTCGCCAACGAGCACGAGATAAAAGAGATCGGGAAAGTCGCCCACCAGTACGACATCCCGTTCCTTTACAACGGGGCCTACACGGTCGGCGTCCAGCCGGTCGATGGCAAGGCGATCGGGGCTGACTTTGTCGTCGGCTCCGGACACAAGAGCATGGCATCGGTCGCGCCGTCCGGGGTTCTTGCGATGACCGATGAATGGTTACCCAAAGCCCTCCGCACCACATCGATGGTCGGAGATCTCACCAAACGCAAATTCGGTATCAAGGAAGTCGAGATGCTCGGCTGCACGCTGATGGGAGGAACGCTGCTCTCGATGATGGCATCGTTCCCCACGGTCAAAGCCCGGACCCTGAAGTGGGAGGACGAAGTGAAGAGATCCAATTACTTCATCGGCCGGCTGCTGAAGATCACCGGCAGCAAAGTTCTCTCCGAGTATCCCCGGAAACACACGCTTTCCAAAGTCGACACAACCGGAAGTTTCGATACGGTTGCCCAGACGCACAAGCGCCGCGGGTTCTACTTCAGCGACGAGCTCTCGTCCAGGGGGATCGTTGGCGAATTCGCAGGAGCTACCCGGACCTGGAAGCTGAACACGTACGGCCTCTCGGACAAGAAAGTCCGCTATCTCGCGGATGCCTTTACCGAAGTTGCGGAAAAGCACGGCCTTGCCGTGGAAAAATAATCTCCCCAAGATTTACAAGAAAATCCACAATCAGAAACCCTACGAGGAAATACCCATGACAAAGAAGAACTTTCATCTTGGAACCACCGCTCTCCATGCAGGTCAGGTGCCCGATCCTGCTACGGGATCCCGGGTTGTTCCACTCTACCAGACATCATCGTACGTGTTTAAGAGCACGGAGCACGCTGCAAATCTCTTCGGTCTCCGCGAACTTGGGAACATCTATACCCGGCTCATGAACCCGACCACGGACGTTTTCGAGAAACGGATGGCCGCAATCGAGGGCGGGACGGGAGCGATTGCAACCGCATCGGGAGCCGCGGCCATAACGTATGCGATCCTGAACATCACCCGACCCGGCGATGAGATAGTCTCCGCTGATAACCTGTACGGCGGCACGTACGAGTTCTTCCATTACACCCTCCCGAAGTTCGGGCGCTATGTCGTATTTGTTGACTCAACGGATCCGGACGCGTTCAGAAAAGCTATCACGGACAAGACCCGGGCAGTGTATGCCGAGACTATCGGGAACCCGAAGCTGGATGTTGTGGACTTCGAGAAGATCGCGAAGATCGCCCATGATGCCGGTCTACCTCTCATTGTTGACAACACGACCGGCGTCGGGCTTGTCCGCCCGATCGATCACGGCGCGGATATCGTTGTCCACTCGGCCACCAAGTATATCGGCGGCCATGGCAACTCGCTTGGAGGTGTCATTGTCGACTCGGGGAAATTTGCCTGGAACAATGGCAAGTTCCCCGAGTTCACCGAGCCAGACCCGAGCTATCATGGACTGAAATACTGGGAGACGTTCGGAGATTTCCCCGGTCTCGGGAATGTTGCCTTCGTCTTCAAGATCCGCGTCTCACTCATGAGAGATACCGGCGCCGTGCTCAGCCCGTTCAATGCCTGGCTGTTCTTGATCGGCCTTGAGACCCTGCACCTGAGGGTTCCCCGCCACTCGGAGAACGCGCTTGCTGTTGCACAGTTCCTGAACAACCACCCGAAAGTGGCATGGGTGAATTACGCGGGCCTTCCCAACAATCCGAACCACGAACTGACAAAGAAATACCTCGCGGGAGGATTCGGTCCCCTGGTCGGTGTCGGCATCAAAGGTGGAGAAAAGGGATCGAGACAGTTCATCGACAACCTGAAACTCTTCAGCAATCTTGCCAATATCGGGGATTCAAAGAGCCTCGTCATCCACCCGGCCTCCACCACCCACCAGCAGCTCACGGCCGAAGAGCAGAAGAAGACCGGCGTTACACCGGAACTCGTGCGCCTTGCGATCGGTACCGAGGACATCGAGGACCTCATCGCCGACCTGGCGCAGGCACTGGAAGCGACATCGTGAAGCCGGGCCGATCCCGGCCCCCCGCAAGGGGGGATATACGGGATATTATTGCAGAACTATCCCAGGTACGAAACGGGGTGTGTCGATGATCAAAGGATCTGCAGGAAATGTAAAAACCGAGACATATCACCATCCGTCCCCGCTCGTACTGGAAAGCGGGGAGTCCCTCCCTTCTGTTACTATTGCCTACGAGACGTATGGCCGGCTCAGCCGCGAGAAGAGCAATGCCATTCTTGTCTGTCACGCACTATCAGGCGATGCCCATGTGGCCGGATTTCACGAAGGCGATGACAAGCCCGGCTGGTGGGATGCCGTTATCGGCCCCGGCAAAGCGCTGGACACCGACCGGTATTTTGTCATCTGCTCGAACGTGATCGGGGGCTGCAAGGGCTCGACCGGTCCGGCATCCACGAACCCTGCAACCGGGAAACCCTATGGCGCAAAGTTCCCGGTCATCACGATCCGGGACATGGTAAAAGCCCAGAAGCTGCTCATCGATCATCTGAAAATCAGCCAGCTCTACGCGGTTGTCGGCGGATCCATGGGCGGCATGCAGGCACTCCAGTGGTCTGTCGATTTTCCCGGACTCATGAAAAAAGTTGTCGTGATAGCGGCAACCGGGTACTCGACTCCCCAGCAGATCGCGTTCAACGAAGTCGGGAGGAAGGCGATAATCTCCGATCCCGACTGGAACAATGGCAATTATTACGGGAAGGCTCTTCCTGCGCACGGCCTGGCTCTTGCCCGGATGGTAGGGCACATCACGTACCTCTCGAACGAGTCCATGCACGAGAAGTTCGGCCGGGCCCTGCAGGGAAAGGACCGGAGAGGCTTTGACTTCTCCACGGACTTCAAGGTCGAGAGCTACCTCCACCACCAGGGCGATACGTTCACCAAACGGTTCGATGCAAACTCCTACCTGTACGTGACCAAGGCTGTCGATTACTTCGACCTGACAAAGGACGGGTCGCTTGCCACCGGCCTTGCTGGTGTGAAAGCCGCATTCCTTGTCATCTCGGTCTCGTCCGACTGGCTCTACCCGCCTTACCAGTCGCAGGAGATAGTCTCTGCCCTGACCGCAAACGAGATCGATGTCCGGTACTCCGATATCCGATCCAATTTCGGGCATGATGCCTTCCTGCTCGAATCCGGCCAGATCAATTATCTTGTCGGAACATTCCTCTCCCGTACGGTTGTCGGGGATGTGATGATCCATAACGTGCAGACCATCGAGGAGGGAACAACAATCGCGGTGACCGCCCGGCGGATGATAAACGCCGGTGTCAACCACCTGCCGGTCCTCTCGGCAAGCGGGCAGCTCGCGGGGATCGTCACCTCATGGGATATTGCAAAAGCCGTTGCCTCCAACTACCTCTGGCTGGATGAGATCATGTCCCGTGACGTGGTGACGACAATGCCCGGTGAGCCGATCGAGACTGCTGCAAAGAAGATGGAGGAGCATGCCATCTCTGCGCTTCCGGTGGTGGATGACAAAGAGCACGTCATCGGGCTCATCACGGTCGATGCCATCAGCGTCCTTGTCGGGAGAGGCACCCCATGAGGATCCTCTCCATCCACGCCTCCCGCATGTGGTACCATGCAACCAAGAAGACCAAGATGGCGGAGGCAACGGATGTACGGGAGGACCGGATGGAAGAGTGTGTTGTCAACTTCTGCTGCGTGGAGAAACTCGACGAGAAGGACCCGGACCAGGTCATCCGGAGTGCAACCGCGGGAGTAAAAAAACGCCTTGCCATGCTCCGCGTGAACCGGGTCCTGATCTACCCGTATGCCCACCTGACGAGTACGCTTGGGAAACCGGAGATTGCGCTAAAAATTCTCACGGGCCTGGAAGCAGCCCTGCTCCGGGAAGATGTTGAAGTGAAACGGGCACCGTTCGGGTGGTACAAGGAGTTCGAGATCCGGGGCAAAGGCCACCCTCTTGCCGATCTCTCCATGACCATCTGCCCGTACGAGGGAACCGAATGCGATTTCACCTGCCCGTACTGCCATCACCCGTTCAAAGAGGGCGATGCACAAGCCTCCTGTTGCCCGGAAGCCTGTAGCCGAAACCCTCCATCCCCTGGAACGATACCATGATCCCCCCCGACCAAAACACTGTCCCGGACTCCGCACTCCTTGTTCTTGGATGCCCGGAAGTTCCCGTGCAGCAGGCCCTTGCGCTTCATATTGCGGACCGGCTGAAACAGCAGGGAACAAAAGTACTGGCTGCAGGCAACCCGGCAGTTCTTAATCTCCTGAAAGTATCCGATCCCGGAAGACATTACCTTTCAGATACGCAGGTACTGGAGACCTGCATTAAGGAGATTGTTGAAAAAAAACCGGCCTTTGATCTCTGCATCGTCTTTGCCCACAGCGATGCCGGGATCTCGTACGCGGCAACCATGCTGCATCTCTTGCCATTCTCCCGCATTGTTGTTATCATCTTTGGAAAAGATCCTGAAGCGCTGGCAAATGCCGCCGGCTTCTCATGCGAGACGATTGTGGAGAAAGCTGTTCATAATCCCATGCAGCTGAAACGGAAGATAAACGAGGTGTTCGGATGGGCTGCATCGAGAACCTGAAGTACGAGATGATCCTCCCGCTCGGGGCATCGTTCAAGGAATGCCGCGAGTACGTGGAGAAGAACTTTTTTGAGTTCTGGTACGTGGATCCCGGCTACAAGCTCTTCGATGAGTACATCATCGGCCTGCCGCCCATTGCACTCGGGATCGACGGGGCCCGTATCATCTTTCCCTATACCAAGCCCTGCCATGGCACGTACCTGCTGGCAATCGAAGATGCTGATGAAGCTGATCGCGTCCGGAAAACCGCCCGGAAGAAAAAGTGACTATCCTGAACCGGTGATTGTATGAAAAAACAATGGCTCATCCGTTATTCCGAGATCTTTCTCAAGTCCGACCCGGTCCGGCGTCAGTGGGAAAATACCCTCATTGCCAATATCCGGGAAGTGATGCCCAAAATCCATGTCCGGAACGAACGGGGCAGGATCTGGCTTGACGGCGATGTGAATCCTGCGCTCCTCAAAAATATTTTCGGGATCGTCTCGTTCTCGGAAGTGGAGCATATCCGGCTTGGCGAGATCGAATCCCACCTGCCGGACTACTGCCGGCGCCACGGGATAGAGAATGCAAAGACGTTCGCCCTCCGGGTAAAGCGCGTGGGAAAGCACGAATTCTCTTCCAATGACAAGGCAATCGAGTACGGCGATCTTGTCCGGGAAGCATTCCCGCACCTGAAAGTGAATCTTGCAAAACCGGACAAGGAGATCCATGTCGAGATCCGGGAGAGCGAGGTGTACCTGTACGATACCGTGACCAAAGGTCCCGGGGGGCTCCCGCTTGGCGTGGAAGGAACGCTCGTGGCGCTGGTATCCGGTGGGATCGATTCCCCGGTTGCGGCCTGGATGATGATGCGGCGCGGATGCCGGATCCTCCCGGTCTTTGTTGCGCTCGACTCGTTCCTTGACGAGACAACCATTGCCCGGGCAGAACGGGTTGTTGAGACCCTTGCACAGTACCAGCCCGGCATCCGCCTTGCGGTGATTCACGATTCCTATCTTGCAGCGGCAAAGCAGGAGCTGACGGATCGCAATCTTGAGAAATATACCTGCATCTTCTGCAAGCGCCGGATGTACCGCGTGGCGACAGCGTTTGCAGAAAAAGCCGGATCAAAGGGGATCGTGACCGGCGAATCGCTCGGGCAGGTGGCAAGCCAGACGCTCGATAACCTGGTTGTCCTCACGGACGCGGCATCGACTCTTCCCATCCACCGGCCGCTCATCGGGTACGACAAGGAAGATACGATCCGGCTGGCCCGGGAGATCGGGACATTTCCGGAATCCATCTCCAAAGCCTCGGGATGCGCGGCTGTCCCGGCCGGGCCGTCCACCAAAGCGAACCTCTCAACCATCCGGGAGATCGAGGAGACGATGGCTGCTTCCCGTCTCCCCCTTCCGGTCTGACCGGGTGGCAGGGGAATTTTTTTCACATTACATTACAACCCGGGTCACGACCCCGTGCATCTTCTCCTGGGGCAGCGTGTAGAACTGGACGAACGGGGGCGTGACTTTCTTGATGATCCCGTAGATCTTCCAGAAGAACTGGTCCGAGATGATAGTCTCGATACCATAGAAGATCGTCTTCTCCTCGATCCCCTCGCTTTCCAGGAGTGCGATGATATCGATCACTTCCATATACCCGGCTTTTATCGTGAATACCTGGAGGCCCGGGGCAATGTCCTTATCCAGCATGGTCTCTATCCCGAAGGGTTTCTCGGAGATCCGGATTGAGACAAAGACATTGTTCTCATAGATGATCTCGTTCTGGAAGAGGACCTGGCCGATATAGGGCGAGAGATACTGCACATCGTTGATGAAGAAGAGGGCCGTGCCCCGGATTTTCGGGAGTGCGGCATAACTCTCCCGGTACCTGGAGATAAAATCCTCGTACCGGATCGGCTGCAGGATCTCGTGGAGCCGGCTCTGGCCCCGGATGTACGCGACCGTGAGGATGAGCGGGATCGCGGCAAGGATGAACGAGAAGTAGGCGCCGTGGGGGATCTTCAGGAGCGTCGAGATGAAGAAGAAGAAGTCGATGACAATGAGGGCCATGGCGCAGAGCATGGTGACCGGGTTCCTTTTTAAGAAGAAGATGATAGCCATCATGACCGCCGAGATCATCATCGCCCCTGAAACGGCAAGGCCGTACGCTGCGGAAAGGTTCTCGGAAGAGCCGAACTCGAACATGACGACCAGGACCGCGATGAGCATCATCCAGTTGATGGCATCGATGTAGATCTGGGACCGGAGCTCGGGAGACGTGTACTCGATCTTCATCTTAGGGAAGATCCGGGTGCTCATGCCCTGGTACACGATGGAGAACATGCCGGAGATCATTGCCTGCGAGGCGATGACCGTTGCACAGACGCTCAAAATGAGGAACGGTATGAACAGGATCGGGCAGATATGGTGGATCATTGAGAACAGGACATTGTGCGTGTTCTCGGTCATCAGGACATATGCGCCCTGCCCGAGATAGTTGAGCACGAGCGCGGGAAAGACGATCATCCAGCCCTTGATAATCGGTTCGCGGCCGAGATGGCCCATGTCGGCATACAGGGCCTCGCCCCCGGTAACGCAGAGGATGACGGCCGACATGACGATGAGCGAGGCCCATCCGTTCTCAAGCAAAAACGAGATGGCAAAGGTAGGGCTCAAGGCAAAGAGCACCTGCGGGGCCCCGATGATGGCAATGATGCCGGTTACGGTAAGCGCGACAAACCAGATCGCCATGACCGGGCCAAACGCCCAGGCCACCTTGTCGCTTCCTTTCCGCTGGAAGAAGAAGAGCCCGATGGCGATGGCGGCGGCAATACCAAGGAGGGTCATCTGGCTGGTCTCCCCGAATCCCGGGATGAGCAGGATGCCTTCCACTGCGGAGAGGATACTGATGGCCGGCGTGATGACCCCGTCGCCGATAAAGAGGGCGATCCCAACGAGCGTCAGGACGGATACTACCGATGCGGCAATTCCCGGTTTCATCAGGGAATCGATGATCTTCTTGAGGACTATGATGCCCCCCTCGCCCTTGTCCGAGAGGGACATGGCAAGCCAGATGTACTGGGCGGTGATGACAATAAACAGGGTCCACGTGATCAGGGAGAGGAGCCCGAAGATATTGTAGGTGGTCGGCAGCAGGAAGAGCAGGATGGCCCCGACCGTGTAGATCGGGCTTGTTCCGATATCCCCGAAGACAAGGCCGAGGGATTTGACGATGTTAGAAGAAGTGGCTCGATCACCCATTCATATTTTTTTGGTTTGCCCTGCGAGTAAACCTTTTTATCTTGTCGTGCCTCTCTCTGCCCAATCCAGGTTTGAATTCCTCATACGCGCCCCGGTTTTGCCTGAATTTCATGGGCCGTTTTATATAACAATCTCATTTGTTTCAGCTGCGTTGACTGTGACCGGAATCAACGGATGCAGGAAACGGGTAGATGCATCGGCACACCGGGTCCGCAAAGACCCTTTCTCCAATGGATAAACAATTTTGCAGAGATACACGTGCTGTCCGAAAAGAAGATCCTGAGAATTCCGGGGTACGCAAATTTCCGGAAGATTCACCCGTCGTGACGGAATTGAATTTTATTCGCTGCAATAAAAAAAGAATTTACGGGGTTGCCTGGGTACTGTTTGCCGTTGCATTCGCGCCTGCGGATATTGTGGCGGTCGTCGTGACCGGCACTGGTGTCAGTGTTGTTGGTGTGGGCGTTGGCTTGAGGTCTGCCTGGATCTCAACGATTCCTTTCGGGGCAGTTGTGGATTTCTTCGCAACCTGGTTCCCGTCCTTGTACACTTCAACCTGGATCTCCTGGCCGGACGCATCGACTTTCTGGACGGATGCGACAACTATGCCGGTACTGGTGAAGACCTGGTACACGTGATCGCCGGTATCGGTCCGGGTGCTCTCTGCCCCGGGCGTCCCGAACGTTGCTGAATAGATCCCCGGGTAAATGATCCGGATCCAGACCCCGCTCGAAGGTATTACCTGCTGCGCTGCGGTCGTGGTAGTCTGCATTGGCGTTGCAACCGGTGCAATGACCGCGACCGTCTCGGTCGGTGTTGCTGTTGCGGTAACTGCCGGTGCCGTGGTGGGTATTGTTGTGGCTGTTGTTGGCGTTGCGGTTGCGGGAGTCGTTCCCTGGGGGTTCATGAACAGGATGGCGCTCCCGATGATTGCAAGGATGATGATTGCCGCAAGAGCGATTGCAATAACCTTCTTCCTGCCGGATGCTTTTCGCGCAGGCGGCGCCGGGGGAGGAACCGGTGCAGGGGTTTCCGGTACAGCCGGGGCAGGTGCCGGAGCCTCGCCACCGGCCGGAGTGATGACCGGCCACTGGACATTGCCGGAATCAGGAGCCGGTGCCGGTTCTGCGTGAGCAGCCGGCTCCGGTGCAGGTTCAGCCGGCTGGGCGGGGGTCACCAGCGTTGAGACCGGCCTCTGAATCAGCGGCGCGGGCTCGGTCCTCGGGACCGAATCCTCGATTAGCGGTTCGATCGAGTGGATGACCTGCTCGATAGGCCGCTCTTTGCGTTCACCCGCGGCAGAACCAAAGACCGGCGGGGGAATCGGAACATGCAGCTGGGGAATCGCTGAGGGTGGCGGCGAAACCGGGGGTGTAATCACGGGAGCTGCCGCTTCCGGGGCCGGTTCTGCCGGGGGAACCTGGTCAGGATCCCGGACAACCGGGGTTCCGCACCGGTTGCAGAATGCGGATTCCGGGGGAACCCGGTTCCCGCACCGGTTGCAGAACGAGCCAACCGGAAGGGAAGTGGTCTCGACCGGTTTTGGCATGGATGGTGGATTCTCGACAATCTTCATGATCGGGCGGGCAATCTCGATCTTCTTCTTGGGCTGGGGGGCATTGGTGATCTCGATGCGTGGTGTCGGAGGGGCCTCCGGCTGGGGGACAAATTCCGGTGCCGGCTCCGGGGGGGGGATGTCGTGGGATGCGTGAACCGTCTGCTGGAAGGTTGGCGAGATGTTCTGTTTGAGAAGCCGGATCCACTCGTCGCATTCGCGTCTCCGGTCCCCGCCGGATGCCTTGAAGAACGTCAGGATCATCTGCCTTGTTGCCCCGCTGTTGGTGATAAGGGACAGGGTGATGGTCGGATCGCGGATAGCGTTCTCCCCGCTCTCGACATTCCGGAGGGTTGCAAGAAGGATCTCCTGGGGTGCGATAAGGTGTTTTTTACTGTCAACAAGGATCAGCCGCTTTGTTGTGAGGACGGCCTCGAACGTCACCGATTTGACTTTGACGTTCAGCGCATTCAGGAGTACAGATTCATCATTGTAGAGATCAGGATATGCCATGCAACCACGTTCTAGTACTATCTACGTTATCTGAACAAAATAAGTGTTTGTTGTCTGACACTTAAAATCTCATAAAGTCTTTTGCCCGTTCATATACGGCACCAGCACTTCCGGAACTGTGACCGTCCCGTCCGCATCCTGGAAATTCTCAAGGATTGCACGGATGACCCGGGATGTGGCAATCGCCGTGGAATTGAGCGTGTGCAGGTGTTGTTTCGATTCGAAATCGCTCTTGTCCCGGACCTTGATGTTGAGCCGGACTGCCTGGTAGGTTGTGCAGTTGCTGCACGAGACCACTTCCTTGTATGCCCCTTCCCGCGGCATCCAGGCCTCGATATCGTACTTCTTGGCAGCAACGGTGCCAATGTCCCCGGTACAGATATTGACTACCCGGTAGGGAAGGCCGAGACCCTGGAAGATCTCTTCGGCATTTGCGAGAAGTTCCTCGTGGATCTGCCAGGAATCCTCCGGCATGCAGTACACGAACTGCTCGACTTTCGTGAACTGGTGGACCCTGAACAACCCTTTTGTATCGAGTCCGTGCGCGCCGATTTCCCGGCGGAAACAGGGAGAGATTCCTGCAAGTCTGAGGGGCAGGTCTTTCTCTTCAAAGATTTCGTCCTGGTACATTGCGCCGATCGGGTGCTCGCTCGTTGCTATCAGGTAGGCATCGTCCCCATCGATCTTGTACATGACCTTCTCGAAATCCCCGAGATCGGTTACCCCTTCATAGGACGTACGGTTGATCATGTAGGGCGGGATCACCGGCGTGAATCCTTTCATCACCAGCAGGTCGATGGCATAGCGCTGGAGTGCCATGTCGAGAAGAACGAGGTTGCCCTTGAGGAAGTAGAACCCGGCGCCGCTCGTCTTTGCGGCCCGCTCGAAATCGGCCCAGCCCTGTTCGGAGGCCAGCTGGCCATGATTTTTTACCTCGAAATCAAAGGTTCTCGGGGTTCCTACCCGCTTTATCTCGGCATTCTCCGAATCGTCTTTTCCAACCGGGACGCTCTCGTGCAGGAGGTTGGGGAGGCGCATCAGATAGGACTTGATGGTGGTCCGGATCTCTTCCTGCTCGGCATCGCAATCCTTGATCTTCTGGGGAAGGGCTGCAGCTTCCGCCATGAGCGGGGCGGCATCCTGCCCTGCTTTCTTTGCCGCATTGATCTCGCGGGCTATCGTGTTGCGGCGCTGCCGGAGCAGATCGGTCTCGACTTTGAGTTCCCGGGAACGGGCATCCTTTTTGAGCAGGTCGTCAACCCACCCGATTTTTTCAGGATCGTTTCTCTTGCGGAGATCGGCTTTTACGATCTCCGGGCTGGCCCGTACAAACCTGATATCAAGCATACAAAAATACCCTCTTTTGCGAGCGTGTCGTGATACTATTGGGCGATTATCCCACATAATGTATCGTTTTTTCGGGCAGGCCTGCCCGGGATATTCATTTGGTAAAAAAATTTTATTATGTCATGAGGCATACAGCAGGTGCGTATCGTTATGGTGGATTTTTCCTATATCTGCAAGAACCTGTCAGGATCCCAGCCGACAAAAGGGCAGGAGTCCGGCCGGGCGGCCTGTACAAAAAAGCAGGAGCCGGGTGATTATTGCATGGTGGATACTTCTGAAAAGGCAGAGGCTGCAAAGAAGAAATGTCCGTCTGCGGATTTTCTTAAAATCTTAAGTTTCAAAAAGAAACAATAATGTCCGGGTAAATTTTTTTTGTCTCTCACTATCTCCTGATCTATCCCGTTTACCTGCCTCGTTCCAATACTCTTTTATTATGGACGCATAACGTCATACTGCAAAGAGGACTGAAATGAAGATCGCGGTCTCGGGGAAAGGCGGGGTTGGCAAGACATTTATCGCGGGATCTCTTGCCCGGTGCCTTGTGCAGTCGGGGCACCGGGTGCTTGCCATCGATGCCGATTCATCCCCCAATCTTGCCCTCTCGCTTGGGCTGACCATCGAAGAAGCGGCACGCATTGTTCCGGTTGCCGAGAACGAGGAGCTGATCCGCGTAAAGACCGGAACCGACTATCCCGGTGTCTTCCGGCTTACGTTCACGGTCGACGACATCATCCGCGATCATGCTGTTCCCACTCCCTCGGGAGCTCATCTCCTGGTGATGGGCACGGTCAAAGCCATGGGAAGTGGCTGTGTCTGCCCGGCCCACTCGGTGATAAAAGCCCTGATGCGTCATCTTGTTGTGGACCGGGACGAAGCGGTCATTCTGGATATGGAGGCCGGGATCGAACATCTCGGCCGGGGCACTGCCGGCCATGTCGACTCCCTTCTCGTGGTTACGGATGCCAACAGAAAATCGCTCGAGACCGCGAATGTGATCTGCCGGCTGGCACGCGAATCGGATATCGTACAGATCGGCCTTGTCGGCAACCGTGTCGGCACTCCCCGCCACGAGGCCGTGATACGCGAGTTTGCCAAAGAACATGGCCTTGCTGTCACCGGCATCATTCCCTATGATCCGGAAGTGGCCGAGACCGGCATTTCCGGTGATCCGCTCGATGAATCCCGGTCTGCAGCATACCGGGTAATAAGAGAACTTGCAGAAAATCTTGCAAAGCGTGGGGACTGATCCGCCATGAAAACCATTGTCACCATGGGCCGGGGAGGGACCGGGAAGACGAGTTTTGTCTCCCTGATGGCTAGGTATCTCATCGAGAAGAAGCAGACACCGGTCCTGCTCGTGGACGCGGATCCCGACCAGAATCTGGCCGAGATGATGGGCGTTGATCTCGAATCTGAAGGAAAGTCTACGATCGCGGAACTCCTCTCGGAAACGTTCATTGCCCGGGGCGGGACGACCGTGGGTATCCCCCCTTCGAAACGGATCGAGACCCGCATCTGGGAGGACGGCCTTTACGAGGGCAGCGATTTCGATCTCATAGCGGTCGGGACCAAGTGGGTTGAAGGCTGTTACTGCCTTCCCGATGCTGCGTTAAAAAATGCGCTCGGCCAGATCACAAAACAGTACCGCTATATCCTGATCGATTCGCCCGGGGGCCTCGAGCACCTGAACCGGAAGATCGCCCGCGACGTGGACCTGGTGATCGATGTCATGGGCCCCTCCAGCAAATCCTTTGCCCATGTCCGGAGAGCCCACCGGGTGATCCGGGAAGTGGGGATCGGCTTTAAGGAATTTTACGTTGTCGGGGGATACGGGTTCCCTGCCGATCTCCATGACCGGGCTGCAGCAGAGACCGGTCTCCCGTATCTTGGCAAGATCGAACGCGATGACGAACTGGCCGCCTACGTGCTGGCCGGCAGATCCCTGCTCGATCTTCCCGGCACCTCGGTTGCGTACCGGTCCGTTTCAGCCCTGCTGGATGCAGTCCTTTCCGGATAATCATGACTACAGGCTTGCGCAGTTCTCATTTTCAGGCGATGTAAACTACGATAACCTTATTTGACTCATCCCTCAATGTATAGATGAATTCTTACGGTGGCTTAGTAGTATGAGCAAAAATGGTGTGAACCTCAGGATACAGGAACTGAAAACCGGTGGGGCACACCTCCATAATCTCAATCTCACCATCGGATCGGTAGTACGGGACACCTGGGACGAGAAGCAGGGACCAACGCCATTCCCTTCCTTAACAACGCTGCGGCCATGGGACAAGCGTCTCCTGGAACGGTACAAACCCTTCTATATGCCGTTCTGCGATCTCTGTTGCCTCTGCACGTACGGGAAATGCGATCTGACCGGCAAGAAACGGGGAGCCTGCGGGATCTCGATGCCGGCCCAGCAGTCCCGGACCGTTCTTATATCAGCCTGCATCGGGGCTGCAACACATACGAGCCATTCGCGGGAACTGCTCACGCACCTGCTCGAAAAATTCGGCCACGATCACCCGATCAGCTTCGGGGATGTGGGAATCGAGGTCGAAGCCCCGATAACCCGGCTCGTCTGCGGCATAAAACCCGCAACCCTTGGCGACTTTGAACAGGTACTCGACTATTGCGAGAACCAGATAACCCAGCTCCTCGCGGTCACCCACACCGGCCAGGAAGGCAATAACCTGGACTTTGAGTCCAAAGTCTTCCATGCCGGCATGATCGATCATGTGGGAATGGAGGTTGCCGATATCGCCCAGATCTCCACCCTGAACTTCCCCCGGGCAGACCCGGATGCTGCGCTTGTCGATCTCGGCCTTGGTACCGTTGACCTGGAAAAACCGGTCATCCTTGTCGTTGGCCACAATGTTCCCCCGGCAGCAAGCATCATCGATTTCCTCCGGGAGAATAACCTCAGCTCAGCCATCGAAGTAACGGGTATCTGCTGCACGGCTCTCGATGTGACGCGGTACTCAGCAAAAGCCAAGATCATCGGTCCTATCTCCTGGCAGCTGCGCTATATCCGGAGCGGGGTTCCCGATGTCATTGTCGTTGACGAACAGTGCGTCCGCACCGATACGCTCGAAGAAGCGGCTCTGATCCACACCCCCCTCATTGCAACGAGCGAGAAGAACTGTCTCGGACTTCCGGACCGGACGCACGATTCCGTTGAGGATATCGTGGAAGGGTTCGTGAGCGGGACCGTTACCGGAGCCCTCATCCTGGATCCGGAAAAAGTGGGTGTTGTTGCGGTCCGCACGGCTCAGGCGGTTGCCCCGAAACGGAAGAAGAAAGGAACTCTTCCCTCAAAGGAGCTGCTCATCGAGCTTGCAAAGAAATGCACCCAGTGCATGCTCTGCCGCCGTGCGTGCCCTAATGATCTCCCGCTCCCCCAGGCGATCAAGGCTGCCGCGGGTGGAAACCTCTCGGGACTCGACGAGATTTACGATGACTGCATCGGTTGCGGGCGCTGCGAGCCGGCCTGCACCCACAAGATCCCGGTCCACAGCCTGATCGTCTCGGCAGCGGACAAAAAAACCCGGGAAGACAACTACTGCCTCCGGGCCGGTCGCGGGCCTATCCAGGACGTGGAGATCCGGAAAGTCGGCGGCCCGATTGTCCTTGGGGAGATCCCCGGGGTTGTTGCGTTTGTCGGCTGTGCCAATTATCCCAAGGGCTCGCGGGAAGTGGCGGAGATGTGCATGGAGTTTGCAAAACGCCGGTACATTGTCTGCACGTCGGGATGCTCCGCCATGTCCGCCGGTATGTTCCGCGACGAGGAAGGAAAGACCGCGTACGAGCGCTATCCCGGTGCGTTTGAAGCCGGCGGGATCGTGAATGTCGGCTCGTGCGTTGCCAACTCCCATATTGCCGGTGCTGCCATCAAGATCGCAAGCGTCTTTGCCAAGCGCCCGCTCCGGGGCAATTACGAGGAGATTGCCGATTACGTGTACAACCGTGTCGGGGCGGTTGGTGTTGCCTGGGGAGCCATGTCCCAGAAAGCGATTGCGATTGCAGCCGGGTTCTGGCGCCTGGGAATTCCCGTGGTTGTCGGCCCGCACGGGACCAAGTACCGCCGGATGCTGCTTGGCCGGTCCGACCGAGAGGAAGACTGGTACGTGCACGATGCCCGGACCGGGGAGAAGATATATGTCGGCCCGGTGCCGGAGCACCTCTTCTTTGCAGCAGAGACCAAGGAGGAGGCGATGGTGATGATTGCGAAGCTGACCATGCGGCCGAACGACACGAGCAAAGGCCGGGCCAACAAACTCGCGCACTACATCGACCTCCACAAACGGATGGTTGGCGGAATTCCCGAGGATGTCCACCAGTTCATCCGGACCAAGAGCGATATCCCCTTAACGATGAAGGACGAGATCGAACGGCACCTTGCAGGTAAGGACTGGAAAGAGCATCCCATTCCCGATCCTACGCTTCTCCCGCGGATGATCCACAGGAAGGTGTGAGATCATGCCGATGACCGATTCCTGGCAGACTGCCGAGATCCCCGGCCCGAAGAAGGCCTCCCTCATCGTCAAACCGGATATTGCCGATGCGATGATTCGCCGGGCAAAACGCCCGATCATGATTGTAGGTCACGGGATTGTCGAATACGAGGTTGAGGGGAAGAAACTCATCGACTGCCTCATTGAGCTTGCAAAAAAGGGCAAGATCCCGGTTGTTGTCACTGCCAGCACGAACAAGGAGTTCCTTAGCCGTCATTTCATCCCATCCGCGATCATGCCGGCGGTTGATATCAGCAACCGGCTCACGGATCCCTTCTGGAAAGGCCTTGACGGAAAAGAACCGTACGATCTCGCCATCTTTGTCGGACTTCCCTATGCCATGGAATCGACCATCCTCTCCGGTCTCAAGCATTTCGCACCGGCTGTGAAGACCATGACTCTTGACTGTGTGTACCAGCCCAATGCAAGCTGGTCGTTTCCCAACAGCACGATAAAAGACTGGGCTGCCAATCTCAAGGGAATTGTTGCAAACCTGGGGGACTAGGGAGATACCATGTTCGAGACGATACCTGTTGAAGTCGGCCTTGTCCACGAGGGAGAACGTGTCCGGAAAAACGACATGCAGGTCGAGCTCGGGGGCCCTTCTGTTCCGGAAAAGTTCGAGATCGTAAGAGTCCGCACCCCGGAACAGATCGAGGATGGCGCCATACGAATCCTCGGCCCCGATCTTGGCGATATGGAAGAAGGCAAGCACTATCCCCTGGGGATCCTCGTGGAAATTTCCGGGTCCCGGGTCGAGACTGATCTCGAAGGGGTGGTCGAGCGGCGGATCCACGAGTACTGCAACTATATCGAGGGCTTCATGCACCTCAACCAGCGGTACGACATCTGGATCCGTCTATCGAAAAAAGCCTTCAAAAAGGGACTCACCTCATTCCGGTTCATCGGCCAGGTGATGATCGAACTCTTCCGGAACGAACTCCCCATCATCGAGAAGATCCAGGTCTCGTTCATCACCGATCCTGAAAAGATCCGTCCCCTCTATGCAGAAGCACTCCAGATGTACGAGGCCCGGGATGCACGGGCCCGGGGGCTCCTGGACGAGGATGTCGATTCCTTTTATGGTTGTGCGCTCTGCCAGTCCTTTGCCCCCACCCATGTCTGTGTCATCACCCCCCAGCGGTACGCCAATTGCGGGGCCATCAGCTGGTTTGACGGCAGGGCGGCAGCAGGTATCGACCCGGACGGCCCGATTTATGCAATCGACAAGGGTGAGTGCCTGGATGCGGAAAACGGCGAGTACAGCGGCGTGAACGAGAGCGCCAAGAAGCGGTCCATGGGGGAAGTGAACCGGGTGTATCTGTATTCGGCTTTCGGTTACCCCCACACATCCTGCGGCTGCTTTGAAGGAATTGCATTTTACATACCCGAAGTCGAAGGCTTTGGTATCGTGCTGCGCAGTTTCCGCGAACCTACCGTGAACGGCCTGCCCTTCTCCACCATGGCAGATTCGACTGCCGGTGGCCGGCAGGTCGAAGGTTTCCACGGCATCTCGATTGAGTACATGCGGTCCCGGCGGTTCATGCATGCCGATGGGGGATATGACCGGGTGGTCTGGATGCCGGCCGATACAAAAGAGAAACTCCGGCAGTTTATTCCCGTGAGTGTCATCGATGCCATTGCAACGGAAAAGGATGTCTCATCCATTCCTGATCTCAAATCCTTCTTAGAAACTCATAACCATCCTGTTATCCAGCGGTGGAAGGCACCGGCTGCCGAAGAGCGAAAATCTCCTGAGGGCGGAACGGTCTTGTCTGTCGGGGATATCCCCTTCCAGTCGGGAGGGTTCAGGATTATTTTTAAAAATGCCCGGATCACTGCCGACAAAGTGATCATCCAGCCGATACGGCCGGGATACGGAGGTGACGACCATGGCGCAAAAAAGGATTGACGTATCCACGGATAATGAGAAGCTCCTCTCCCTTGCCCCCCAGATCCTGGAACTCTTAAAAGGGGTCCGCCAGGTGGAGCTCGAGAACTTCACCATGGAGATAGGCGATCTCGAACTCTTCATCCCCTCCTTTGGCGGTATACAGCCTCAGCCCGTCTCCTCCCCGGGCCTGTCACCAAAGGCCCCACTCAAGCCTACGGAGCTGTATCGTGAGTCCTATACGCCCCTTGAAATTACCTATCCCGGAAAAATCCGGGAAGTGACCCTGGGTGCGACCCGGGCAGAGGGAGGAAGCAGGTCCTCGTCCATCACGATTGGCGGGGCGACAACCCCTGCGTACTTCGATGGCCTTCACCTCCCGCCCCATCTGCCGGTCATCGCCCTCGATGTATTTGACATGAACGTCTCCCTTCCCAAGGTGCTTAGAGAGAATGTTTCTGAGGTCATGGAAGATCCCGCTGAGTGGGCAAAGATGAACGTGAAGAAATTCGGTGCCGATGCCATTACGATCCATCTGATGAGCACCGATCCCCTCTTCAAGGATGCCACCCCTGCATCGGCGGTAAAAACGGTTGAGGAGATCCTCCAGGCCGTGGATGTCCCGATCATTGTCGGCGGGTGCGGGGACCCCCGGAAAGATGCCGATGTTTTCACGGCAGTTGCCGAGATGGCCCAGGGTGAACGCCTTCTCCTCAATTCGGTCACCCTCGATATGGCCGAGTCCAAGACCCTTGAGCGGGTCGCGACCGCGGCCCGGGACAACGGGCATGTGCTACTGGCTTTCACCGGCCTTGAACTGAACAATGCGAAAGAGCTCAACCGCCGGTTGTACCAGTACATTCCTCCGGAACAGATCGTGATGGACTTAACCACCGTCGCGCTCGGGTACGGCCTTGAGTATTCCTTCACCATCCACGAGCGGGCCCGGTATGCTGCGCTGATGGGCGATTCTGAGCTTGCACACCCGGTGATATCCGCTGCCACCAATGCCTGGGCGGCCCGGGAGGCCTGGATGAAGATGTCTCCCGAGTACGGTTCCCGGCAGCTCCGGGGCCCTATCTGGGAGACCATCAATGCGCTCACGCTTCTCCTCGCCGGTATGGATCTCTTCCTCATGATGCACCCGGCAGCGGTGCTGACCTTGAAAGATGTGATCCACCGGCTTGGAAGACCCGGGAGTGCAAAATCCGACAGCATACAGGACTGGGTGAGCGTGAGATTATGAGCCAGGCGGGAAGCATGCCGGAACAGAAACGCAGAAAAAGCATCCGCGAGATAAGTCCCATCGATGTATACAAGCATCTCCCGAAGACCAACTGCCGGGAGTGCGGGGAGGCCAACTGCATGGCTTTTGCCACCCGGCTTGTCAACGGGGAACTGGTACTTGCCGACTGTCCCCCAATACTTGCCAAAGAGAATGCCGGCTCGTACGAAGCGCTCGCCGTCCTGCTTGCACCACCGGTCCGCGCTGTGCAGATAGGAACCGGGGAATCCCGGGTAACTGTTGGCGGGAAATATATCCTGCAGCGCCACGAGTTCACGTACCACAACCCGACGCCGATCGCGCTCGATGTCCACGATCTCATGCAGGAAGAAGAACTGCTCGAGCGGGTCCGGCATATCGAGACGTTCTCGTACAATTATATCGGCAGGAAACTGGTGCCAAACGCGATCGCAGTCCGGTCCTGCTCGGGCGATCCCGAAACCTTCGGGTCCGTTGTCCGGAAGGTTGCCGGTGCAAGCCGGTATCCCCTCATCCTCTGCGCCCTTGACCCGGCGGTCATGGAAGCCGGCCTTGAGGAGATCCCGGGCCAGCGCCCGCTCATCTATGCGGCCACTGAACGCACGTGGAAGGAGATGGCGGAGCTGGCACTCGCGCACGATGCACCGCTTGCCGTCTTTGCCCCGAACAATCTCGGCCTCCTCCGCTCGCTTGTCAGGACCTTAAAAGAGTACGGCGTATCGGACCTGGTCCTCGATCCCGGGACCTATGCCGAGGAAGGGCTCGCGGATACCATCAGCAATTTCACTGCAATCCGGGCAGGTGCCTGCAGGAATTTCGACGAACTGTTCGGCTACCCGCTTCTCGGCGTTCCCCTGACCGTCTGGGCCGGCGAAGAGATCTCTGAAGAAGTGCTCAAGTGGCGGGAAGCCATAACCGCCTCCATGCTCCTCTCCCGGTACGCAGACATCTTAATCATGCACTGCCTGGATGGCTGGGTGCTCCTTCCCCAGCTCATCTGGCGGTTCAATCTCTACACGGATCCGAGAAAACCTGTCTCCGTTGAGTCGGGGGTAAAACCGTTTGGCAGGCCGAACCCGGATTCGCCTGTACTCATCACCACCAATTACGCGCTCACGTATTTCACGGTAGAATCCGATATCAAGTCTGCAAATCTCGACTGTTATCTCATAGTCGTGGATACCGGCGGCCTGAGTGTGGAAAGTGCTGTTGCCGGCCGCTACTTCACGGCCGATTCGATCCGGGATGCCCTCAAAGCCTATAATGTATCCAGTCTTGTCAGCCACAATGTCCTCATAATCCCGGGGCTCGCAGCCCGTCTGAGTGGCGAGACCGAGGAGGCATCCGGCTGGCGGATCCTGGTCGGCCCGAAAGATTCCTCAGGCATCCCGCAATACCTCCGGGACAACTGGCCCCCGGATCCGGCTTGAACTCCCAGGGAGCCCTGCCGGCTCCTTTTCAGATCAGGGACACAGGCCCGTCATGAATGAACGGCAAACTCATCGACCATAGTGGAGAATGGAATGGCAGATCACATCAATGTCGTATTCCACCCGGTAAACCGGGTCGTCAGCATCCGTGCCGGTGCAACTGTACTTGATGCGATCCGGCTTGCCGGTATCCAGTTCGAGAGCATCTGCGGGGGAAAGGGGGAGTGCAACAAGTGCCGGATCATCTATCTCAGAGGAACCTGCGACATCGGGACCCCCGACAGTCTCAAGGGATTGACTCCGTGCGAAATTGAGAAGAACTATTGCCGGGCCTGCCACACGCATGTGCAGGGCAACTGCGAGTTCATCATTCCGGTCGAGAGCCGGATCGATGCCCCGAAAATTCTCCTGAATCATATTGCACCCGGGGGGGAGCTCTTTCCAGCGGTAACAAAACACCTTTTAAAAACTGAAGATTCCCTTCACCCGTCTTCTGACCATCGTTCGCTCAAACTCGATGGGTATTCCGGCACACGCCCCCACATGACCCGCCACCAGAACCACCTGCTGGCCTATACAAAAGATCCGGTTACCGTCACCATCTCGAAAACAAACCGTTATCCGGAAGTTATCAGTATCGAACCCGGGGATACGACCCGCACCGTTTTCGGAATTGCGCTCGACCTCGGGACAACCACGGTTGTCGGGATCCTCGTGGATCTCGCCACCGGAAAAACCATTGCCCATGCCTCCGCAATGAACCGCCAGATAACGTACGGCGAAGAGTTGCTGACGCGTATCGCATTTGCAAAAAAGGGCGAGGGGAAACGGAAGCTCCAGGCTGCTGCAATCGATAGTATCAATGAAGTGATAGGCCGGCTTGCAGCCACAGCCGATATCGGGGCAGAATCCATCTATGATGTCTGCATTGCCGGTAACACGGTCATGCACCATCTCGTGCTTGGAATGGAGTCGTCCGCTCTTGAGCTTGCCAACACCGAGATCTCAAGAAAGCCGGTAATTGTCCGGGCCCGGTCCCTGGGTCTTCTTGTCAACCCGGACTCCTTTGTGTACTGCCTCCCGAACGTGAGCCGGTTTGTCGGGGGAGATGCGGTAGGCGATGTCATAGCCTCGGGAATGTACCGGTCGGAAGACCTTTCGCTTCTCATCGATCTCGGTACAAACGGGGAAGTAGTCCTGGGGAATTCCGAATGGCTCTCATCGGTATCCTGCGCATCCGGCCCTGCGTTTGAAGGTGCGGGCATATCCTCCGGCATGCGGGCCATGCGGGGAGCCATCGATCATATTGCCATCGATCCTGCAACCTGTGCGGTACGCTGGACCACGATCGATAACGATCCCCCCCGGGGACTCTGTGGATCCGCTATCATCGATGCGGCTGCTGCAATGGTAGATGCCGGGATCCTCGACTTTACCGGAAAGTTTGTAGATGGCAGACCGGGAGTCCGGCAGGGCCAGGACGGATCCGAATTTGTGCTCGTGGAAAAAGAGAAGACAGCAACCGGCCGGGATATTGTTATCACCCGGCAGGACATGGCATACCTGATCGATTCCAAGGCTGCGGCCTGCGGCTCGATTGGCGTACTCCTGAAGAAATACCGGGTTTCTGTCTCCGATATACAGCACGTGTACCTGGCCGGGGCTTTCGGGGCTTATGCCGATCAGCAGAAGATCATCCGGTTTGGTATCATCCCCGACTTTCCCCATGCAAAATATCATGTTCTCGGCAACGGTTCACTCTCGGGGGCTCATGCCCTGCTCGTCTCGATGAAGAACCGGCAGGAAGCCGAGGCGGTTGCAATGAAGATGGTCTATATCGATCTTCTCGTGGATTCGGATTTCATCGAAGAATATTCTTCTGCAGTGTATATCCCCGGAAAGAAGGAGTTTTTCCCCCGGTAACCGTTTTTCAGACGGTGATGGTGATCACAAACTTTCTGGAATTTGATGTCTCTCCGTGTGAGGATTATGGGTAACCAGGCGCGGGCAGTTTATAGGATGAAGATCCAGATCCACTAAAGAAATGCTGCCAAGGAATTCACCGGACGGGGAAATCTGGGAGAAGGAATATTCAGCACGCGGCCACCTGTGGGGTGGGGCCATCCATGCCCTGCCTGCACTCCCGGTCTCCTCACGGGTACTTGAACTCGGATGCGGGAACGGCAAAACCCTTGGGGGTATGCTCCGGAAAGGCTGGGATGTGGTGGCCATTGATTTCTCTTCTGCTGCAGTAATGCTGTCCCGGAAAATCGCACCATCCGGTTTTTCCTGTGAGATCGTGCTGTCCGATGCAGGACTCCTACCGTTCCGGCCCGGATCCTTCGATTGTGTATTTGCCTGGCATCTTCTTGGTCACATGAGCGCGGATGATCGAAGGCACTGTTCCGGGGAAATCGCACGGGTCCTCCGGCCGCAGGGCCGTCTCTTCTTCTCGGAATTTTCAGAAAAGGATTTCCGGTTTGGTAACGGGCAGGAGATCGAACCGGGGACCTTTTTGAGAGGAACCGGTGTCCGGACACACTATTTTTCCGAGAACGAAGTCCGAAACCTTTTCTCATCGTTCGGTATCGAATCGATCGCAGAACCGACGTGGACCCTGCGGGTACGTGGGATAAATCACGTCCGCTCCGAGATCCAGGCTGTATTTTTCAAAAAGGATTGCTGAATACAGAGGGAAATGTTTTTTTGGCATTATGCCGATGACCTTCTGGATGGATAGTATGAGAAAAGATCTTCTTGTTATTGGTATTATTTTGGGTATTGTTCTCCTGTCAGTCTCTCCTGTTACTGCACTTGGTGGTCAGGAAGGCTGGATCCAGGTAATGTGCAATGTTGATGGTGCGAGTGTCAGTTTCAACGGGGTATACCAGGGAATCATTTCCGGCGGATCCCTCACGGTTCCGGTGTACACAACCGGCTCACCGGTAAATACCGTGTCCGTTGAGAAGAGCGGGTATACACCATTTTCAACCTCGGTCGAGATGCCGTCAGCGGGACAGACCAGGACTGTCTACGCCACTCTCAACCCGGTCCCGACCCAGGCTCCGGTGAATTACGGTTCGATCTCGGTGGAATCCCAGCCATCGGGTGCACAGATCTATTTCAATGGGAATTATCGCGGCCTCTCCCCCCTGGTCATCAGCGATGTCTGGCCCGGGACGTACACGATCGAAGCAGATATGTCCGGGTACCAGCCCTATACAACCTCGGTATCGGTCTCATCCGGATCGAGGTCCAGTGTCTACTGCCCGCTCTCCCGGCTTGATACAACCGGATCGCTGTATATCATCTCCCAGCCGACCGGTTCCAATATCTATCTTGACAGTGTCTACCGGGGCATCACTCCGATGACGATCAACAATGTTGCTGCAACTACCCATATTGTACAACTCGATCATGCCGGTTATTATGACTGGAAGTCCACGGTTGACGTACCTGCCGGGGGTACCCGGACGGTCGACGGGACCTTGAATCCCCTGCCGGTCAGCAGCTCGGGATGGATTTATGTCTCTTCGAGCCCCGGTGGTGCAGCGGTTACGGTCGATGGGATCAGTTTCGGGCAGACACCCGCCTCAGGCTCCCTCAAACTGAATAACATCCCTGTCGGATCCCGCACGGTTGCCCTTTCCCTGAACGGGTACCAGCCCTATTCCGTTGTGGTCAGCGTTACCGCAAATACGGTCACGGAAGTGAACAAAGTTCTCCAGCCGCTCTCACCGGTGTCCGGTACGGGGGGGCTGTCCGTGTCCTCGACACCATCGGGTGCCAATGTCTTCCTTGACAACAATTTTATCGGGATCACACCTCTTACGCTGAATAGTGTCGCTGCCGGCAATCATCTCGTGACCATGCGGCTCGATGGATACCAGGATTATTCAACAACCATCCAGGTCAATGCTGGTGCTACCAGCACTGTCTCTTCCGCGCTGGTTGCAGCAACGCCTACGCACAAAGCCCCGGTTCTGCCAATAACAATTCTCGGGGCTCTGCTGGTTGTCGGCCTGTTTGTGAAGCGGAAATACTAACTCTCTTTTTCTGATCTCACTTCTTTTAGGGCTTTTCACTGATCTCTCTGTGTATAGTTTTTTAATACACGGGATTCTTTCGAATCTGAAGAAGTATCTTGCTCGTTACTCGTGGAGACTGAACGAATAGTATTGTGAATCCAGAAACATATAGCTGAAAAAAGTGCCACGCAACGGGTATTTTGAGAAAAACAAAAAAGATTAGTAGAGGGTATTTACCGTCTGGATAGAAGCCGGTGCCGTGCGGGAAATTGAAAGTGCCGCTCCGATAGCGGGCTTAATTTCCAGCTGGAACTGGTCGTTCTTGACAAGGGGATTTGTGGGCATAGCCGTGATGTCGAACTGCTCGCCTTTTTCCAGGACCATATCATTGGTGACCTGGTTCTGGACGGTAACAACACCCCAGTGTCCTGTAGTAACGGTATCACCCTTGTTAGTCATCCGGCCGAGGGTTTCGAGCTGGGATGCATTGCTGTAAGTAATGACGACCTTCTCGAAATCAACCGGGGTTCCGCCTGGGGCCAAGGCTGCCGAGAAATTGATCCTGTCGATTGAAGCTCCTGCCGTTCCGGTACCATAGACATTGCCGACGATTTCAAGAGTAGAGCTAGCCTGCTGTACACCGGTGTGGACGACTTCCTGGCTCTTCTGGGTAGTGAAGAACCCGGCGCCGAGCACCACGTACGAGAACACCGCCGCAACGACAACGAATGCGATGAGCACAATCGCTGCCTCGAGACCGGTGAACGCATTATCATTGTGTATCGATTTCATGATTCACCTTAGGGTTTCAAATAATTCCAAACCCGTATTTGATAAAATGTCTTAATTATATATATATTTAACTCAAAATCTTTAATGAATTTACGAACATATTACGTTTTTTTCAAGTAATATTTCAAAAAAAATTCTTATCCGGGTTACATTTTGATTATTCTTAACATCTATGAAAAAACCACTTAGGGGTGGCAATAAAATCTGATAATGTATCCTGAATAGTACTCATAATATCGCCCGTTTCCTGGAGATGTTTGTAAATGTAGATAGAACCGTTTAAAATACCTATCCCATATTTTTATCAAAATTACAAATAATTTATCCAATATTATTGATCGGAAACAACAGGATTATTGAATAAGTTCGTTCAACGGTTGCACTTAGTTCGAGAAAAAAAGTTAATAGAGTGTGTTCACGATCTGAATTGAAGCCGGTGCCGTGCGGGAAATTGAAAGTGCCGCTCCGATAGCGGGCTTAATTTCCAGCTGGAACTGGTCGTTCTTGACAATTGCGTTTGTGGGCATAGCCGTGATGTCAAACTGTTCTCCTTTTTCCAGGACCATATCATCCGTGACCTGGTTCTGGACGGTAACAACACCCCAGTTTCCAGTAGTAACCGTAGCTCCTTTGGTTGCCATTCGTCCGAGAGTTTCGAGTGAGGATGCATTACTGTAGGTAATAACGACTTTCTCGAAATCAACCGGGGTTCCTCCGGGAGCTAACGCAGCGGAGAAATTGATCCTGTTGATTGTGCCTCCCTGAGTACCTGTACCATAAACATTGCCGACAATTTCGAGAGTTGAGCTGGCCTGCTGTACACCGGTGTGGACGACTTCCTGGCTCTTCTGGGTAGTGAAGAACCCGGCGCCGAGCACCACGTACGAGAACACCGCCGCAACGACAACGAAAGCAATGAGCACAATCGCTGCCTCGAGACCGGTGAACGCATTATCATTGAGTATAGGTTTCATGATTCACCTGCGGGGCTCACATGATCCAAACCCCTGCACTGTGACTTGTTTTACTAAGGCAAATACTTTCTTCTTGAAAAAACACTTTTTCAGAGTATCGTTTGGTTTTTTTTAAATTATGCTTTCAACAGCCAATTCCTCACGTTTCCGCTCTGAACATAATGCCTTCAATGGCCGGGAAATTCGTTAGGGATATAATAAACGCTGTCGAAAAAAGAAAAGATTAGTAGAGTGTATTGACCGTCAGGATTGAAGCTGGGGCAGTACGAGAGATTGAGAGCGCTGCACCGATAGCCGGTTTAACTTCAAGCTGGAACTGGTCATTTTTAACAAGAGCATTTGTGGGCATAGCGGTGATATCAAACTGCTCACCCTTTTCCAGGACCATATCATTGGTGACCTGGTTCTGGACAGTAACTACGCCCCATTGTCCTGCAGTAACTGCGGTTCCTTTGCTAGCAGTGCGTGAGAGTGTTTCAAGCTGGGATGCATTGCTGTAGGTAATGACGACCTTCTCGAAATCTACCGGGGTTCCTCCAGGTGCAAGTGCAGCCGAGAAATTGATCTTGTCAATACTAGTTCCAGCCGTTCCGGTACCATAGACATTGCCGACGATTTCGAGAGTTGAGCTGGCCTGCTGTACACCGGTGTGGACGACTTCCTGGCTCTTCTGGGTAGTGAAGAACCCGGCGCCGAGCACCACATACGAGAACACCGCCGCAACGACAACGAATGCGATGAGCACAATCGCTGCCTCGAGGCCGGTAAATGCATTATCATTGTTGAATGATCTCATAATTCACCTGGGGGCTCAAATAATTTCAAACCCGTATCTGATAAATTGATTTTATAGTATATAATTCTAATTAAATGTAAAAAATTGAGAATCTGTCTTTATTTGTAATTATCGTCAATTTTATCAAAATTTTCTCTATTAATCGCATATTTGCATGACAGTATCAATTATCTGAAAGGCAAGATTTGCCCTAGATGGAATGAAACCCTTGTGTCAACAAAAACCCTATCGTTTTTTCCCGGTTCGTACTGTATATCCGACAATGGTAACGAATACCAGGGCAAGTCCAGCAGTTTCCATTGAAAACCCGGGAGAGGCAGGTGTAGCAGAAACTGATGGTGCATAGGCCAGGACAACTGAAACCTGCCGGCCCTTACCAGCATCAATGGTCAGGGTTTTGTTTACCGGTTCAAACCCTTCCTTTTCAAAGAGGAGTGTGTGCGAACCTGCCGGTATATCCGGGAACTGGGCCGGAGCATCTCCGATATATGCACCGTCAAGGGAAACATGGACTGCCGGTGGGGATGAAACGACTTTCAGGATGCCGGTGTTCTGCTGGGTTGTATTTGCTCCTGCTTTTGAGGTATCGATTACCGTATGGGTGACCGAGGGCAGGACATCGAGGTTTTCAAACTGGCGGGAATACTGGTCAGGGAAAGTGAGTGTTACTTTTGCCGGAGAGAAATCGGCGGATACCACGCTCGATATGGCAGATGACTGGAGTGCAATCTCTGCCTTTTTAAAGTTCATGGTGGCGGTCCGGTATTCGGTTCCCTGAGGAACATCCGAGGTATCAGCGAATTTTTTCAAAAGGAGCGTTGCGCTTGACCGGTCCATGGAGATGAGCGTCGGGGCCTCAGAGCTCGTAGTGAGGCCTTTTTTAAGTTCATCTTCAAGAATGGACTGGGGGATGGCATTTTCAATAAGACCCTCAAGGGTGAACCGGAAGGTAGCGGTTGCATCTCCATTCCTGTTGAGGGTAATATCAAGCGAATTTGAGGTGAACGCATTCACCGGTGCCGCGATGAGAAGGGCGATAACGAGAACGAGGAGCGTTCCGCGCAGGAAATATTGTGTCAGGATTGTCATTCTGGTCTTCTCCGGAAGAGATTGGGAAGATATTCTGTCGTATATTCAATTTTGCATCCAAACCCGAATAATCTTTTTTTGTAACAGAAAACCCCCCGGATCTGATTTATAATCTCGTTTTTAAATGCATCATTCAATTGCAGCCCGATCTCGTGGCATCCCTTGTATCCTCCTGTTTAATATAGTGCCGCACTCAACGTTCCGGTAATCATGATAGACGCTCTCATCAGCATCTTTCTTCATTTCGACCAGAACCTGCCGGTTATCACGCAGGAATACGGCATGTGGACATATCTCATCCTGTTCCTCATCATCTTCTTTGAGACCGGTTTTATCATCTTCCCGTTCCTGCCCGGAGATTCCCTTCTCTTTGTCGGTGGGGCTGCGGCGGCAAGCGGCATTCTCGATCTCCCGTGGCTGCTCGTTGTCATTATTCTCGGTGCGGTGATTGGGGATACCGTGAACTACTGGGTGGCCAATTACCTGGGACTCCGGGTCTTTCTTGAACGGTTTCCTGCGCTTGTCAAGCAGGAATATATTGACCGGACCTACGGCTTTTATGAAAAATACGGGGGAGCAACGATCTTTGTTGCCCGGTTTGTCCCACTTGTACGGACTTTTGCGCCCTTCCTTGCCGGTATCGGCTCCATGCAGTACCGACGTTTCCTCTTTTACAATGTTCTCGGAGCGATCTGCTGGGCGTTCAGCCTTGTCTTTCTCGGGTACTTTGCGGGAACGCAGCCCATCGTCAAGCAGAACTTGAGTCTTCTCCTTCTCGGTGTTTTCCTCCTCATGGCCGGGACCATTGTCCTGATCGCAGTGGGGATCATACGATCTGTTCTGATGAAGAAGAAGACCGGATCTGACTAATCTGAATCATTCTAAGGGATCTGGGATCCCAGGAGAATTCTGCCGGCTCACCCCTCCCGGCAGGGAATGTCAGAGAGTTTCATAAAAAGAGATTTTTTATACCGGCAAAGCGCGAAACATCGTTATTCGGATTATTCCGCTTTTTTCCCGGTGGGAACCGCGTGCATCATCAGGAGCGCTGCTGCCAGACAGACAATTGAGATGGGGATTATCAGGGTCTCCCATTTCAGGGCATCCGATCCGATAATGATGACGTGTTCGAGCACATTTACCGCAAGAATGACAATAATTACCTGGAGGAGGGTTGTCTTGAGTTCGGCGATACTATTGATGCGGAGCCAGGTTGGAAGATTCTGTTTCCTGACATCATCCGGGCTGTTGATGAAAAGATTGTAAATGCCCATGGAGAAGATGAGGAGAACAAGAGCAAAGAGGAACGAATCCACCGACTGGACCAGCGTGACGGAAACTACTGAGCCCCGGTCGAGATGTTCCGGGATACTGAACAGCCCCTTGTCAAGCAGCAGGACAAGGACGCTGTTAATGGTTCGCAGGGCACCTATGATGAACATCAGGACAGCCCCGATAAACAGGGAAACAACCGCAATGAGGCTGATATACCGTAGGGATAAGAACCGGTTTATCATCCTTTGATATTCTTATCCAGCAGGTAATGAATCCTGCTGTTCCGCGTGAAAAAAGATCACGGCTGGCGGGCTATGACCAGTCCCTGGTTGTCGACCCCGGTCGCTATTGCGATTTTGAGCCCGTGGGGTTTTAAGATCTTTTCAAGCTGCTTTTTATCAAGATCCGTTACTACCGCAATTGACGGGCCTACCGAACTCATGCCGACAAATTCGAGTCCTGCCTCCCGCAGAATGCTCATGTAGTGGTAAATTTCGAACGTGTGGTGTTCCACTTCTGCCCGCTTCGATCCCCGAAACTCGATCTCCCAGATGACATTGCCGATCTTTGGCAGATTGTCCTCTTCAAGAGCTGGTATCAGGTCCATTACAAAAAGATAGGCCTTGAGTTCCCGGTCGCGGTAATCCAGCGTCCGGGCCCGGTTCATTAAAAGATCGAACTCCTGGGTGCCGGCCGAAGAGATTGTTGTGGGGGGGATGATGATGTACACATTCTTCTTTTCAGCAAAGGAGTGATGGTAGACAAGGGTCAGTTCGTCTCCCATGACTGCCATTCCCCCGAACGTGCTGGCTGCCGGGCCCACTCCAGTTTCAAATCCAAAGGCAATGGAACCGTCGGCTGTCTCCTCAACGTAATTGTGGCCGATCAGCTTGCGGAGCTGTTCATTGGAGAGCGGGGAGCCCACGGCTTCATTGAGGGCGGTTGCAACTGCAATCATCACGGTGCTCGTTGATCCGAGTCCGACATGCTTGTATTCGTGATCGGTCACCCGGATCCGGAACCCCCCCCGGTATCCCACCGCCTTTTTGAAGACCGCGACAAAGTTCTCCACGATCACTGCACGGTTGTAATCGATCTCGATGCCTTTTTTTGTACAGGTAACTTCCGCAGTGCAATAGCACCTGATGGCAAACCCGATACCTCCCCCTCCGGGGTGGTCCGGAGCAAAACGGTTCATGTCGAGGACCGTGAGATGGATTCGGGCGGGGGCTTTTACATGGACTGTTCCAGTCACCGGTTCAAGAGTGAATGTCCCTTTCTCAAGCCCGAGTGTTTTCAAGTCTTTTCCGGGTGCGAAGGTCTTGAAATCGTATTCCACGAGGTCAAGATCCCCTCCGCGGATCTTCATGATCGGCATAGGTACCGGTTCCTTTATGGATCCCTGAAAGAAAATTGTTTCGGATTCAGATCGAAGCATCACAACCTGAACTCCTGTCAAATATCCTTCCAGCCTGATTGCGGTGTCGGGCACGCGGGAAAACCGGTGTTCAGCCGGTTTATAAGATTTGCCCCGGGGACTCGCATATCTCTGCTCAGGAGCACGATTTCAGGAGCTCTTTTCTGATGAGATCCCGCGATCATGATCTCTCCTGGTTCAATATACGCACAGCTGGTGATAGTTTTGAGCCTGACCGGTGTGATCAATATATCCGTTGTGGCGGTAAGGAAAGAACGAGCGCGTTTACCCGGATGCGGCACTGCAGCCGGTGCTTGTACGCACAGGATCAATCATGGACGTAATATTAGCTGTTGTCTGCCTTGGGATTCTCACTATTCTCCTCCTGTACGCCGGGCAGCGTTTCCGGATCCCCAGTATTGTAAGCTTTCTTGTTATCGGTATTCTGGCAGGGCCCTATGCACTTGGGATCGTGCAGGACCAGTCCACGATAGAGACCATCGGGGAGATTGGCGTCATCCTCCTGCTCTTCACCATCGGACTTGAGTTCTCATTCGACAAACTTCTCGGGGCCTGGCGGATCGTTGTACTTGGCGGGGCCCTTCAGGTGCTGACTACCATTGTCGCGGCATCTGCCCTGATGTATCTGGCCCGGGGTCTCCAGTTCCAGGAAGCCGTCTTTTTCGGGTTCCTTGTCTCGCTCTCCAGCACGGCAATCGTGATGAAGATTCTCCAGGAACGCGGGGATGTCGAGACCGTACCGGGAAGAACGCTTCTCGGGATTCTGATATTCCAGGACCTTGCCATCATCCCGATGATCCTGCTAACCCCGGTCATGATGGGAAGCAGCAGCCTGACTGCATCCTCGCTCCCCTATGAGATCGGAAAAGTGCTCCTGATTTTTGTAATCCTGATTGTGTCCGCCCGCTGGATAGTACCTTTCGCTCTTCGCAACGTGACTTCATTAAAAAGTCGGGAACTTTTCATCTTCACGATTGCCGGTATCTGTTTTGCGGTTGCATGGCTGACGAACATGGCAGGTCTCTCCTACTCCCTTGGGGCATTTGTTGCCGGGCTCATCATCGGGGAATCCGAGTTCAGCATCGACGCGGTCAGCAATATCATCCCGTTCCGCGATGTGTTCGCTGCAATTTTTTTCATGTCGATCGGCATGCTGCTTGACACCTCCGTTCTCCTGTCGAATTACGAGATCATTGTAACCCTTATTGTGATAATCATCGGTGTCAAGGTGCTGACCGGCTCCTTTTCGGCGCTCGTGCTCGGCATGCCGGTCCGGGTGGCGGTGTTTGTGGGTCTTGCGCTCGCTCAGATCGGGGAGTTCTCCTTTGTCCTTGCAAAAAGTGCGGTAGGATCCAAGCTGATCGGGACCGGGCCATACCAGTTCTTCCTTGCAGGGGCTATCATAACCATGGCCATGACCCCGTTCCTGATGAGTACGGCTCCCCCACTGACAGGTCTGTTGTACCGCTTCTTTCCGTCATTCTGCGGAAGGCATGAGAAGGTACTCCCAGAAACTGCCAAACAGGAAAAATTGTCCAATCATATCGTGATTGTCGGCTATGGCATGACCGGCAAGAGTGTTGCCCTTGCTGCAGAACTCTCCGGCATACCTTTTACCGCTATCGATCTTGACCCTGAAGTTGTTGAACGGGAACATGTTGCGGGAAACCGGAAAAATATCATCTTTGGGGATGCTGTTCACCGGGAGATCCTGGAACATGCCGGGATTCGCGAGGCCCGGGCGCTTGTCATTGTTATCCCGGAAGAGAATGTTGTTCCGGGAATAATCCATCTTGCGCGGGAGATCTCCCCGGATCTTTACATAATTGTCCGGACCCGGCATGTGAGCGGTGTCCGGGGGCTTCTGGATGTCGGGGCCGATGAGGTAATACCGGAGGAGTTTGAGGCCTCGGTGAGTATCTTTGCCTGCGTGCTGGCAAAATATGCCCTGACGGGAAAGGAGATTGATAACCTCACAAAAAGGATCCGGGCCGGAGGTTACCGGCAGTTCAACCGGGCGACCGCCCCGGGTCTCTCTGCTGCAGGGCAGTTAACCGATGAATCAGGGGGTGTCCGCATTCATACCGTATCGGTTGCTCCCGATTCACCGGCCGCAGGAAAAACCCTGCGTGAACTGGATGCCACAGCCCGGTATGGTGTGGGGATACTTGCTATCCGGCGCAGGGATGCAACGATCACATCACTTCCTTCGGAACTCATGCTGGAACCGGGCGACCTGCTCGTCCTGAACGCAACTGATGAAGCGTTCAAAAAATTCCATGTTGTTGTTCTCACAAAGAGCCCTGCAGATGAACCCGGCCCGACATGAAACCCAGCTCTTTTTCGTGAAATTATTTCCCTGAAACGCGATCGAAGAAGATATTCTTCCCGGTTGCAGAGAGCGGGATGGCATACGCAACCGTGCATTCCTCTCCCAGGAGACCCATATCCACGGCAGAGACCCCTCCGGAGTACATGATTCGGTTGTCCACATTGTGAATCTGGGCAGTTTTCACTGCTGAACCGACCGCGATCCCGAGATCCGCCATACGGACTGCACAATTGGGCCCGGCATAACTGCCTGGTGCACGTGTTCTTTTGCGGCATACATCTTCCAGTTCGGCACAGGTTGCGTACCCGCAGGCGCCGCAGTTCACACCAACCGCATTATTCCCGGCCGCCCCGACCAGGAGGCAGGCATCCGATGCGGCCATATTCTTTGCATCCCGCAGAAAGAACCCGATATTCTTTTCCCTGCCAATTTTCTCCATGCGGGAAGAGAGCACTCCAAGGTCTTTTCCGGAAAGAACTTTCAGGACCAGTGTATCAACACCCTTTCCCTTGGGGGCTGTCCGGGCCGCAAGTGCCATTAAGTCGGCCACCGCGAGGACTGCACGTTTTACTTCTGTCATATTCCAGTATAAGCATCCGGAAATGATGAAGCGTTCGAAGAATAACGGTATATGGGGAAAGTTCCTGCACCGGTCAAGTGAGAAAAAAGAGTAATTATTCGTCTTCGGATTCAGGTTCAGTCGGTGGCGTTGTTGCAACTTTCCACCAGAAGTACCCTATGCTGATTATCATCAGAATGAGGAGCAGCATAAGACTGAAGATATTCTCGGCAACAAGCATGTTGATGGGGATATTCATGCCGAATTTGTCGTTGAACGCCCCGATAAAGAGTGCAATGACAAGAAAGAGGATCGCCCCGACAATGATCCCGAGGATGACTGCGGCAGCAATGCGCAGTGGATTTGTTTTTTGTACATTTTCCGTCATAAAAGACTAGTTTGCCCTGCCTGCTATTTAGCGGTTGCCTTTGGGGGTGTCGGCAAGCACCCCTTTTAGACCCTGCCGTTCACCCGCGGGTTTACCTGCAGCGAGACGCCTTCGAAATCGGCAACGAGCCGGTCACTATCGTACACGAGGATCCGGAATGTGGAATATTTACCGTTGTCGGCGACTTTTCTCGCTTTTGCAACCAGTCTGCCTTTTGCCGGGGCAATGTACTGGATATGGACCGAGACTGCCACCCGGTCTGTTCCGGCACAGTTGGCTGCAATCCCGAACGCATGGTCGGCAACAGAGAAGATCGCACCCCCATGGGCCACGCCGTGCGGGTTCGTCTTCCCCGTGCAGTCCATCTCAACTTCCGCATATCCGTCATGTGCTGTTATGATATTCATGTTGAGAAGCCGGGCAAAGTCGCTCTCGTTGAATGCAGCGATATTGTCTGCAATAATTTCCTCTGCGGCTTTATTGGACTCTGGCATTTCACCCTCGAAAAAAAGATGGTCCCGTCGTTTCGATCACTTGTATTCTTTCTGGGTATACGAGTATTTGTCGTTCTCCCCGCCATCGGCAACTATGTAGATCCATTCATAGATGGACTGGAATGTCCCGAACTTCTGGTACCGCCGCATCGAGAAGCCCACCCGGAGTTTGCCATCGAACCGGATCTTCCCGATATCCTTGAGCCGCATGGCGATCTCAAGGTCGTCCCCGGCATCGATGCAGCGGTACATGCCGGCTCTCTCAAAAGCATCTTTCCTGAATGCGGTGTTGCACCCGAGCGTGTAATAGAACGTGCGGCTGTAGTACCCGATGCGGGAGAACGTGTTGGCCAGGAAAAGAGAGAACTTATTGCCAAATCCTTCTTCAATGGGGTACACCGGGCCGTAGAGCTGGACCGCTGCAGGGTTTTTAAAATCCTCTCCGATCCGCTGTATCCAGTCCCGCGGGAGGATGCAGTCGGCATCGGTTGTTGCGATGATATCCCCTTTTGCCTCTTTAACGCCGTCGTTCCGGGCGCCTCCGACTTTCTTGCTCGTCTGGGTAAAGACCTTGTCGGCATACTTTCTGGCAATCTCGCAGGTGGCATCCTTGGATCCGCCATCCACGACAATGATCTCGTACTCGTTCCTTGGGATGGTCTGGTGGCAGAGCGAGACCAGACACTGGGCGATATTTTCTTCTTCATTAAAGGTGGGGATGACGACCGAGATCATGCAATTAAATCTCCTGTACCGTTTTTGGCTTTTCGGATTATAAAGGATGATGCGGGAATATTATTGCTCTTTTTTCGGATTTGCAGCAACAAAATCCATCACACTGCGGATGCAGCCGTCCATGTTGAGGTACTCGAACTGGGAGAACCGGCCAACGAGCGGGATGCTCCGGGACTGGCAGTACTCTTTGACAATTGCGATATTTTCCTGGTAATCCAGGTCATAGACAACATAAGCAAACGGCTGGCGCTCAACGGAAGTGAAGACCACATCATCCCGCTTGCCGATACCCATAGTCTGGAGCATGCTTACCACCTCGTCGGTTATCTCTGCATCCGTCATGACGGATACTTCGTCTCCCGGCTGGTGGGTGATCTCGGCAAGTACGGCGCTGTGCCCGTCCGGGGCAACATGCCTGCTGTAACTCGAGGGAAACGAGATCCGGTTGGTCTTGCCGAGTGCAGGGTCCGGCAGGTACAGCCAGGAGATCTCCGGAACATCTGCTTTATACCCGACATTCACGCAGATAAGCGAATTGTATTTCAGCGACCGGCAGGCTTCCGTTACACGGGAGGGTACGTTATCAAGGCAGGGGAGAAGGTGCTGGACCGGGATTGTGGAGATAATGCGGTCAGCAGTGATCGTCTCTTTCCCGTTGCTGATCTCCCATAATCTGCCGGATTTTCTCACGGAGCTCACCCGGAACCCGGTGCGGATGAACGGTTCTACCGCGTGGCCAATGGCTTTTACCAGTGCCTCTATCCCGCCGTCAAGCGGGTAGGAAAAGACGGCCTGGTGGGTATAGCCCTCGGTCTCGATCCCGATGGCGGACTTGATGATGTCCTCGACCGGCGGCCGGGGGATCCGGCCGTCAACCCAGTGATGCGACATCTCCTCAGTTTTGTATTTCCAGATCTTCTCGTTATAGGGCACGAGATAGCATTCGGCTATGCCGTCGCCGAACGTGTAATAGATCCATTCTTTGAAATTTTTCGGGAGGGGGACTTCGCCTTTCTCGACTGCAATAAGATTCCGGATGAAACCGAATGTGCAGGCCAGGCGGTCTTCATCTGGTAACTGATACAGGCCGTTCTCGAACGGGTACTTGACATACTGACCTTTGTAAAAGATCTTCGTGTGCCGGTTGTTCCTTTGCTCGTTCTCTTCAATCATCCGCCGCATGAACGAAAGGACTTCGGTATCCCGGGAAAAGATGATGTGGGAACCCCCGATATCAAACGTAAACCCGTTACTGGTTCTTGACCTGCAGAGCCCTCCCGTCTCTGTCTCTGCCTCCAGCACTACAACGTCATCGCCCCGTTCATGCAGGAGCCGGGCAAGAGTCAGGCCGGTAAGTCCGCCTCCAAGAATTGCCGTCTTCACGCCGGAATTATTGGCTTGCAGGATTTATATTGGTACGGGTTTGCCGGAACATCAGTTGCCGGTTATTCCAGCAGCCCGAACCGGGTATCGTATCCCCGGGCAATAACCGATGCACCAAGGAGCGGGGCAGAACCCCCAAGGCTGCTCACGACCAGGCGCGGTCTTCGCAAGTACCGGTCCGTATACTCTTCGATTGGCGGGAGGATCAGGTCCGGGTTCTTCTGGACAACGGATCCATCGAGAACAATCATGTCCGGATCATAGGCAACGATAATGTCAGAAATTCCCCGGGCATTGATCCTCCCGAGTTCCCGGATGAACGCATTCCCGGCCGGGTCGTTGCTCTCCCGTATGCTGGCAAAGATGGCCCCGGCAGAACATGGCGGGAAATCCCCAGGATCAATTCCCTTCATTTTCTGCCATTCCTGGTAGAACCTGGGGAGAAACCGGCCGGAAGCATATCCTTCCCAGTGTCCTTTTCCCCCGCATCCGCAGGTAAGGTTGTATTCACTATCGACAAAAAGGTGGCCGATCTCCCCGGCATTCCCGTCACGTCCCGATATGATCCTTCCGTTTGCAATGATACCGGCCCCGATACCCGTTGAGATGGTCACGTACACCATGTTGTTTATCTTTTCTGCTTTCCCTGCCCCGAAATATGCTTCTCCCAGAAGGCCTGCGGCGCAGTCATTGACAAGGTGGACGGGAAGATCGAATTCTGCAGCAATGGGTCCTGTAAGGGGGATGCTATCAAGGGGGATATTAGGGGGATGCAGGATCGCGGTGCGGGATTTGTCCACCGGCCCGGCTGCACCGATGCCTATTCCGGCAAATGAGTGGAGATCCCGGTCACGGACCAGGGAACGGATTGTTCTTATTATCCGATCGGTTATGATCCCGGCGTCTGCGGGATTGCGGGGAATTTCAGATCTGCCCAGTTCTTCAACCTGTCCGGTATCGGATACGAGCCCGACCCGGAGATTGGTTGCCCCCAGGTCAACGGCAATTGCGGTCCTGGTATTTGCGGGAGTGTCATAGGGCGCCATCGGTAATTCCTATATTATGTTGAGCTCTTTTGCCAAGAAACAAAACCCTCTATCAGCAATAGATGGTATAATTGAGATAGTTGCTCCCAGCCAGATAAAACCTTCATGGAGCTTAATGGTTCTCGTATTTTCCGTGAAATATAGTATGGCTTACCGCATTGTAAAAAAAAAGAGTTTTTTTAATTGCTGATGTGCTGCATTGAATCCATATACCTGAAATGAACAATGCAGTCATCAACCAGTTCCCGGACATTGATGACCGGAAGGAAGTCACGGGCCTTGCTGCCGTAACCCCTCCGGGAAGTCCGCTTGGGGCTGTGGATCGGAATATTCCTGTTGTCTTTTTTATCTTTGGTTGTGTGTATTGCCGGAGTTTCTGTTCCCCGGACCGATCGTACGCCCGGCACCAAAATGCCAACGCACGCATCATCGATCTTCTCATCCAGCATAATAAAACTCGGGTGTTTGTGTCCGTTCATCCCTTTTGCCTGGAAGGAAATGCATTGGTCAAGGTTGAATACAATCGTGTTTCTCCGGTTATACTTGATGAAGTACCGGGTTATGGACTTTGAATTGCATGACTGGATCATCACCAGATCCTTAATAACACCGATGGTCTCTTCCAGGTCGAGACCATAGGTGTTCCCACCAGTATCAAATTTCAGCATTCTTTTTGGTGCTGAATTCTGTGAATCGTTATCAACTAATCCAAAATTGTTATCAAGAGCGGCATTTTGCTGGCATTGTGCTATGGTCATTTTACTTCACCTCATCATCTGACAGGTTCATGCTTGCCTGTTTAACGCCCCCGTTTTTCGGGAAACCGCTCTGCGGCAGGAGGACCGATTCGTCCCATCCTCTGCAACCCGGGAGTTTTCTTTACGGGGTTTGCCCGTATCCTTCCGGGTGAATCAGACCCTGCTGGGGAATCTGCATTGCGGTGATAATTAAAAAATAGTTAATCTCTATATAAACTCGCCAATTTGCAAAGCAACTATGCTTTGCAAAAAGGGATATTTAAAAATGCTTTCATTGTTCAAACGACGGTAAGGGAATGGACATACGTTTTTTTCCAGGAGGATATTGAACTCCCGGTTAACCGGATCAGATTGGTCTTGCCCTCCATAATGCATGGCATTTTGGCATTCGTTTCCTTAAAGAATTGGTTTTCATTGGTTCCGGCGGAAAACTGCAGGAGATCTCCTTCTGGAAAAACCTGTACGAATTGTTGGTAAAATAGTTATTCTTGCATTTTTTTCATGCGCTCTTTTCCAGCAGGAGCCGTTGTGGAACCAAAAAAAAAGTTTACTGGCGGGAGATGTACCAGCCGGTCTGGGTCTCGTCCAGGATTTTTCCCTCAGTCTTTTTCGTGAGCAGGCTCACGATTACCATGGCGAGGAGTGAGACGACGAATGCATATGCTGAGAAGTGGAGCGGGATTGCTGCAAAGTCGATGCCCAGTGCCTTGATCTTGAAGTAGTTGAGGAACCCGAAAGCGAGAGAAGCGATTAGGCCAAGCGTCATGCTGGCAAGAGCGCCCTCCCGGGTTGCACCGCGCCAGTACAGGCCGGCGAGGAGCGGGACTGCAAACGTGGCAAGCATGGTCCCGATACCCATCCAGATCAGGATTGCGAGCATCTCGGGCGGGTTGATAGCAAGGATCATGGTGCCGATGGCCGAGACAACGACGACTATCTTGGAGAGGAGGAGAACGCTTTTGTCATCCGCATCCGGTTTCAAGACTTTCTTGTAGATATCCCAGGAGAACATGGCCCCTATGGTCAGCATGAGCCGGTCGGTCGTGGACATGACTGCGGCAAGCACGATCACGGCAAAGATTGCCCAGAGTGCCACGGTTGGGAGTGAAGCCTGGAGGGCATCGAGAATAACATAATCGGTCGGGTTCGCGACACCGGTCCGTGCGGCAATCTCGCCGCCCTTGACCAGGGCAAGACCGGCAAAGCCGGCGAATTTCAGGAGGAAGATGACCACACCGTAGATGAGGAATGCAATCAGCGGCGACCACTTGAAGTACTTCACATCCTTGATCGACAGCACGTTGTTGATGACATGCGGGGCGCAGGCAAGCCCGAGACCGAGGAGGAGCGCAAAGGATACCACGTAACCCGGAGCAAATGCCCCGACCGGGTTCCATGGCATGACCAGGTTCGGGTTGACCGATGCGATGAATTCATTGACCTGCGTGAATCCGCCGGCTTTCCAGATAATGATGGGGGCCATCACCAGTACACCGATGATCAGCGTAATCGACTGGACAAGGGATGCCCAGGCCACTGCATACAGGCCGCCAATCGCCGTGTAGGCCATGGTGACGAGCGTAGCTATCACGAGCGCCAGCCAGAGCGGGATACCGAAAAGCCAGATGAGTACCATCGAGATTGCGGTATATTGCCCGACAAGATAGATGAGCGAGACGATGATTCCAGCGACAGCAGAGAGTGTCCGCAGCGCAGTCGGGCTCTGGTACCGGTGGGCAAGATAATCCTGCACCGTGATGTACCCTGCAGTCTTTGCAACATTGTGGAGCTTGACTCCAAAGAAGATGATGCAGATGCCAATCGAGAGCGGGACAAAGATCTGCTCCCAGATTGTGGGCCACCCGGCTTTGTACCCCAGGCCCGCCACACCAAGGAGCGACATGCCCGAGCAGACCGTACCTATCATCAGAAGAACAAAGACCCAGAACCCGAGCTGCCGGCCGGCAACCAGGTAGTCTTCCGTGTTCTTGATCTTTTTACTTGCCCAGAACCCTATGCCGAGCATAGCAAGGAAATAGAGCCCTACGACAATTACCGTGATCATATCAACGGCCATCAGTCATGCCCCCGGAAAGTCAGTCCCCAGTACAAGAGCGCGATGATGATGACAAGAACCGTGCCACCCACCGCAATAATGGTGATATCAGGAAGTCCGAACATTGTACCTTGTTAAACTGTAGCATGCTAACATATAACATAATCGAAATCGATTGATGAATCTCTCCCGAATATTGAATCCGGAAGCCGAATTTTGCAAGGTCAGATTTATTTTATAAAATTTCCTGAATGCGAGTGCAGATCGATATGGTTTTGCAATATCCCGTAAGAATAGTGTGAGCGTTTTAATCAGGGTGAACCCGCGTGGATCTTGTTTTTCAGTTTTTTCTTGCCATTTTGCCCATACTTGTGATCTTTATCGGCCTTGTCGTCCTGCGATGGTCCGGCACGCTGATGGGCGTTTTCGGGTGGCTGCTCTCGGTTGTCGTTGCCATCCTCTTCTTCCAGACCTCACCGGAAATCGCTCTCTATGCTTCCTGGGCAGGAGTGCTTTCATCTTTTGGTATCTCGCTGATGGTCTTTTTCACCATCCTTCAGGTCACCATGATGGATGTCACCGGTGCGATTGGCCGGATTACTGCGTATATCAAATCCATAGCTGCCGAGCGCTACGAGCAGATCATGATCCTGAACGTGGGTTTCGGTTCTTTCCTGGTATCTATCGGGGCTACACCGGTAACAATGCTTCCCCCCATCATGCTCGCGCTCGGCTTCTCTCCGATTGCAGCCATTGCACTTCCCTGTCTTGGGTACGACCCGCTCACCTCCTTCTCGCTCCTTGCCGTGCCTATCACCATTCCGGCAGCTGCTTTCGGATTCGATGCGAAAGCGCTCGGCTGCAGCGTTGCGCTCTTCCTGCCGGTCATCTCGACCGGCATTGCCCTTGGCATGCTCTGGGTTGCGGATGGCCTTGACGGGGTGAAGAAAGGTTTTTCCACAGCGGTCATTGCAGGGCTGACGCTTGGTCTCTCCGCAATCGTCTTTGTCACACTTCTGCCGGCCTCGGCCATTGGTCTTGTTGGGGTGTTCTCGGGTCTTGTGACGATTGGTGTACTCTTCCTCCTGCGAGCCCTTCGTAAAAAGGCGGTGATCCCGGCACCCTCTCCGGTGCAATCGGACAATACTTCCGGCATGCCCCTCTGGAAAGCTGCTTTTCCCTGGATACTGCTCGTTATCTTCGCGGTTCTCATCAGCATTCCCGTCATCCAGTCAGGGTTGTACAATTTCCTTGGACCCCTCCAGAAGATCCCGGTTGTTGCCAACAAAATTATTGATCTCAAACTCCTGAACCAGGCCTACTTCTGGGTGCTCATCAGCACCATCATCGCCGCACCGCTGCTGGTCCGGACCCGCGATGAAGGAAAGAAGATCCTCTCGCTCTGGCTTTGCCGGGCCTGGGCCCCGACCCTCGCTGCCATGGTCTTCTTTGCCATCGCGTATGTCATGGACTGGTCCGGCCAGTCCGTGATCAACGGGACGCTCGGATTCCTGCCGGGTGCCGATGCTTTCAACATGAACGCTGTGATCGGCCTTTCTCTCGCTCTCTTTTTCGGGATCGGATTCCCTCTCATCAGCCCGATGCTCGGCCTTCTTGGGGCTTTCATCTCCGGCAGCGAAGCCTCCTCCAACGTGATGTTTTACGGGATCCTCCACAAGTCTTCCGAGGTCCTTGACCTGAATTTCATCCAGGTATATGCGGCCCATGCGGTTGCCGGCGGGGTTGCGTCCGGTGTCGCGGTTGCAAAAATTGTCAACGCCGCAGCGGTCATCGACAAACTGGGACTGGAGGGAGAAGTTATCCGGAAAGTTGCACCGGTTGCAATAGTCCTGACATTCCTGACCGGAGTGATGCTCTGCGTGATGCTGGTAATCTGATTTCCGCCTTTTAAATGGGGCATTCCTGGAACCGGAACACCCAAATCTTTTTTATTCTTTCATTTTAATGATAGATGCAACCATTCAAGGATCCGGTGCATGGTGACCTCGGTTTTATATGTAGACGATGAACCAGACCTGCTTGATCTCTGTAAAATATTTCTTGAACGGGACGGCAGGATCCATCTTGACACCCTCCCCTCTGCCCCGGCCGCCCTCGATCTTCTGAAATCCCGTATGTACGATGCCATAATCTCGGATTACCAGATGCCGGAGATGGATGGGATCGCCTTCCTCAAGGCCGTGCGGCAGGAGCACGGGAGCATCCCGTTCATTCTCTTCACCGGCCGGGGCCGGGAGGAAGTTGTCATCCAGGCGCTGAATGAGGGAGCTGACTTTTACCTCCAGAAAGGAGGCGACCCCAAATCCCAGTTCGCCGAGCTTGTCCACAAGATCCGGATGGCCGTTGACCGCAAACATGCCGAAGAAGCGCTCCGGGTGAATGCCGACCGGTTGTCCATGGCCCAGGAGATCGGCCAGGCCGGCAGCTGGGAATTTGATTTTGCCACGCGGACCATCTGGGCAACCGAACAGGCATACCGGCTGTTCGGTTTCACCCGTCCGGCCGGAACCATTCCCTACGATATGATTGAAGCCACGTTTGCTGACCGTGAAATGCTGCGTGGCGTGTTTACCGATATTATACAGAGTGGCAAACCTTACGATATCGAATATGCCATCAACCCGGCGGATGGATCCCCCCGGAAGATCATCCATTCTGTTGCCCGCTGTATCTATGACGACCAGGGACACCTGGTGAGGCTGTTTGGCGTTATGCAGGATATTACCGAGAAAAAACGCCGGGAGAAAGAACTCGGAGAAAAGGAGGCAATGCTCAATGCGGCCCAGCGGGTTGCCCGGCTCGGTATCTGGGATCTCGATCTTGCAACAAACCGGATCTTCTGGTCTGATGAGCTCTTCCGCATCCTGGGTCGGGAGCCCGGATCGTTCGTCCCGGACGTGGACACGCTCTTTTGTTTCATCCACCCGGATGACCGGGAAATGGTTGTTTCTGAAGTCAGAGATGCTGTATCTGAACAGAAACCATTCGAGATTGTCTTCCGGGTAGTCCTGCCCGATGGTACCTGCCGGTTTATCCGCGACCAGGGTGAACCCCAGTTTGATGCCGCGAACCGCCCGGTACGGATTGTCGGCACTGCCCTCGATATCACCGACCAGAAACTCATTGAGCTCCGGCTGCTGGAGAGCGAGGAGAAGCACCGCCTCCTTCTCGATGAAGCGAGCGACCCGATCTTCTCGATCTCCCGGGATGGAACTTACCAGTATGTCAACCGGGCCTTTGCCGATGGTGTGGGAAGATCCCGGGATGCAATCACCGGCAGAAAAATTTTCGATGTTTTCCCAAAAGATGAGGCAGTCAAACGATTTTCCGTTCTCAACGATGTATTTGCCACCGGCATTCAGAAAGTTTTTGAGGTCCTGGTCCCGCGATCCACTGGCGACCGGTATTACCTGACCACGGTCACGCCAATCAAGGATAACGCAGGAGCAGTCCTCACGGTAATCTGCTCTTCAAAAGATATAACGGACCGGCGGAACGCTGAAGAAGAACTGCGCAAAAGCGAGGAGAAGTTCCGGTCACTCGTCGAGAGAGCAAACGACATTGTCTTCTCCCTTGTTCGCCCCGGCGTATTCACGTACGTTTCCCCCAACTGGACCAACCTGCTCGGTCATGCAGTTGAGGATGTAGTCGGGAAGAACCTGGATTCCTTTGTCTGCCCCGGAGATCTCCCGGCATGCCGGGAGATATTCTCGCGGATCTCCACCTCGGGTGGGAACCAGTACAGTATAGAATACCGTATCCGTCACAAGAACGGCACCTGGCGGTGGCATACTTCGAACATCTCTCTTGTCCGGGATCCTGGCGGCAATGTTATCTCTCTCATGGGTATCGCCCGGGATATCACCGAGCGGAAGGAAGCCGAAGAATCCCTGCGAGCTTCGGAAGAGCGATACCGGAACCTTGTAGACACTGTCAGAGACGTAATCTGGCAGACAACGCCCGGACTGCAGTTCACCTATATCAGCCGGTATGCAGAAAACGTTATTGGCTATACCCCTGATGAGATCGTGGGGAAGACGCTGTTTGACTTCCTGACTCCCTCCTCTGCGGAATTCGTCCGGCAGAAACTTTCCCTCCGACTATCCGGTGGAGCGGCACTCTCTTCAGACCGGCAAATCTACAATGTCGAGATGCTCACCAAAGACGGGCGCCGGATCTGGATCGAAGTCAGTACCGGACCGTTGTTCGATCCTCAGACCGGAGCAATCACAGGATTCCAGGGTATCAGCCGGGATATCTCGGAACGCCGGCATGCCGAGGCTGCCCTGGCCGACCGGCTGGTTTTCCAGCAGACGCTCATCGAGAGCATACCCTATCCGGTCTTCATCAAGGACGCTGCGGGCCGGTTTGTCGGATGCAACCGGGCATATGAACGGGTTTTTGGCACAACCCGGGATTACCTTCTTGGAAAGACGGTCCTCGATCTCGCGTACCTTGCCCCGGAAGAGCGCACACGTTTCCAGGATGAGGATATGGCCGTGATTAAACAAGCGGGCCGGATGAGTTACGAGCTCCCCATCCTGTATGCTGACGGGCAGATCCACCAGACCCTGTACTCGGTGGACGGGTTCCGGCTTGCCAGCGGCAGCCCCGGGGGACTCATCGGCATGCTTGTCGATATAACCGGGCGCAAGCAGATGGAAGATGCCCTCAAGCAGGCAAACCGCCAGCTCGGTCTTCTCACGAGCATTACCCGGCACGACATCAACAACAAGATCACGGCAATCCTGGGATATCTTGACCTGGCAGAGATGGAAGGTGCCGGTCATGCGCCAGGGGAGTATGTGGAGAAACTCAAATCCCTGACCCAGGCTATCCGGTCCCAGATCGAGTTTACGAAAATTTACCAGGATCTCGGGAATCAGGACCCGCAATGGCAGGAGATCGATGCACTGCTGCCCCGTTCGAACCTGCCCGGGCAGATTGAATTTTCAGCAAGTGTTCAGGGAATTGAGGTTTTTTGCGACCCGATGCTCCCGAAAGTCTTTTTCAACCTGCTTGACAACTCGCTCCGGCATGGCGAACGGGTGACTCGGATCTCGGTCACTGCGTCTCCCACTCATGACGGCCTGACCCTTGTATGGGAAGACAACGGGACCGGCATCGAACCGGGCCTGAAAGAGAGGATTTTCGATCGTGGATTCGGGAAGAATACCGGCCTTGGTCTCTTCCTTGTCCGCGAGATCCTTGCCCCGACCCGTATCACTATACGGGAGACCGGGATTTTCGGGACCGGGGCCCGGTTCGAGATCCTGGTGCCGAAAGGGATTTACCGGACGAATAATAACAAATCCTGACCGGTAAACCCACGCCGCCGCTGCCAGCAGTCCGGTACTTTAGATGAAATCTCTCTTCTCTCTTTCGAACAATCACTATTAACTCCTGCCCGGTATCAGGAGATTGTGTATGAAAGTCGTTCTTGATCGATCCGGTTGTGTCAGTTGTGGATCCTGCTGGGATTCCTGCCCGGCATTCTTTGAAGAGAACCCTGACGATTCATTCAGTCGGATCAAGGAAGAATTCCGGGTAACGGGAAATATCGCGGAAGGTGTCGCACCAGGTGACCTGGCCGCCTGCGTTAAGGATGCAGCAGATCTCTGCCCCGTGCAGGTTATAGCGATCGAAGACTCCTGATGATCCGGGCCGTTTCCGGCGAGCGACAGGAGTTACTTGAAAACGGAGCGCAATTCCAGCAAAAACCCGTTCAATCTGTTCAGACCCCGAGAACGGATGGCATCATTGCCAAAAAAAACTGATTCCGTCCGGTCATCTGATAAGAACGATACTCCGGATATCGCTTTCCATCTCCCGTTGGAAATATCTCCCCCGGTGATGATGGCGATCCTTTCAGCCCGGCAGGCCGGCCCGGCCACTAAAAAGATCAGAAAATAACATTCACTTTCTGGATCGATGCCGGGGCGGTTCTGATGATTGCAAGCGCCGGGCCTATCACCGGTTTTACGTCAATCTGGAATCTGTCATTTTTTGCTACCGGGTTTGTCGGTTTTGCCGTGATATCGAACTCCTCGCCTTTTTCCAGAACATCGTCCGTGGTTCTCTCGTTCTGGACTGCAGTGATCGACCACTGGCCGGGCGAAGGCATTGTCAGGGGCCTGCCGGATCCAACATGTGTGAGGGTTTCAAGGACCGAGGCATTGCTGTAGGTGAGCACAACCTTGTCGAAATCAACCGGCGTCCCGCCCGGTGCAAGAGCGCAGGTGAAGTTTATCGTATCTATGGAGACTCCCGCTGTCCCGACACCATAAACATTGCCGACAATCTCCAACGTTGAGCTGTCCTGCTGCACGCCCGTATGGACAACTTCCTGGCTCTTCTGGGTTGTGAAGAACCCGGCACCGAGCACAACATAGGAGAAAACCGCAGCAACGACAACAAATGCTATGAGGACTATTGCGGCCTCAAGACCCGTGAATGCGAGGTTATCTGAGAACGGATTCATGGCGGACCTTCCCGGGCCGGGAAGCTCCCGGTCCCTGATCTTTGAATAACCGGTCCGGTAAAAAAAGTTATTGCCCGTGAGCCGGGTACTGGAGCGCTGGCGCTTTTTTTGTCATGCTGAAATAATTCCCCAGAAGATCGCATTCCCATTCCCTCAACTGGTGCGGGAGGAGGGATTTTTCCGGGATATGGTACATGAACAGGATCTCGTGTTCCACCCGCTCACGTTTACACTGATCCAGGAGCCGTCCCCTGCAATCCACTGCCTGGCCGATGTACAGAATTTCCTCCGATGCGGATTCCGAAAGGATAAAGAGGCCGGATCCGGGGGGGACGGTTTTTACGTTTTCGGGTGTGAGGGCCTGCGAGCCGCTCCAGCGGATCCCCATCCAGGCCGGATCGCCCGGCTGGCCTGCTTCCGGCAGCGGGGGGAGACCGGGTAACCCTGCCGGGTTGTCCTTCTGGTCCTCCCTGAGCCGTCCTCCCCGCCGCCCCTCGCTCCGGTTCGTGGACCTGCGGTATCTCGGGTGGAAATGCCCGAAACTGCAGACCGGGGAAGCGCCATATTCCTGCCGGTAACGGGAGATGAGAAAGTTTTCCATGGCCCGCCGGCCTCCCGCAGAGGCATCAAGGGGGACGGCAGAACATTCGAACCCGTATCCTTCGGCCTCCCGCCATGCCCAGAGCGCCGGTGCCGATATATCCGGGTCGTTCCAGGGCATCAGGTCGGTTCTTCTGAGATTCTGGCGCAACTCGTTTATTCGCTGGTGCAGGGTCCGGTTTGTCTCGCTGATATACATGAGGAAATCTTTTCCCGCAGGACGGATGCGGTAGATCCCGGGCTCATTTGGGATCTCTTTGAACTCTTCTTTTGTTGCGGAGAACGGGATCCATTCTGTCCAGGAAAGGTTCTGCCAGGATGCGGAGAACCAGGGAAGATCTGCAAACGGGTCGGCAGGGGCCGGCATCGCATCGGGCTCTGGTAGCATAACTGAGTATACCTGGGGCGGCTGGCGGGATAAGGGTGGTGGGATCGGTCGTTCCGGAAAACCCGGGCAAGGTTTGCGTCCATTTTTCCTGTACCAGAATACGTAATTTAATCTTCAGATCGTATATACAAGGTACTGTATCGTTGAGGAAGAGTCCGGATGAATAAAAAAAACTATCGGATATCGATATTGATCCTGCTCTTACTTCTCTTTGTACTGGTACTTCCGGTCCAGGCAACGGAAAAGGCTGTTCTGGATTGGGATGCCAAAGGCAATGAACTGGCCGGTCTTGGTAAATACCATGAGGCGCTCGATGCTTTCAACAACGCACTCTTCATTGACGGGGAATATGCTCCTGCATGGTATGGCAAGGGCGTTTCCCTCAACGAGCTTGGCAGATTCCGGGAAGCCAATGATGCTTTCGATCAGGCCTTGCTGCGGAACGTGAATTATGTTGATGCCTGGAATGGCAAAGGCGTGGCACTTCAGAACCTGGGCAGGTACGATGACTCCCTCCGGGCCTATACGTATGGCCTGGGTCTTGACCCGTCAAACACGCTCCTGCAGGCCAACAAGAACTCCCTGCTTGAGAAGATCGGTACCCAGCCGGCACGGCCAATTCCGTCATCTGGCTCCTCGGTCCGGAATACCGCTGCAGGGAAAACCTCCCCGACAACATCTCCTGCGGTTGTTCGGACAATTGTTACCCCGGCGGGCTCAGCCCAGAAAGCCCCTTCCCAGAAAGAGATGATCTATGCAAAAGATATTACCCCCCCGCAGGTAACCCCTCCGGCACAGGATCTCAATTCTGCGGTAGCCTTGGTCTCATCCCCGCAGGATGTATCTTCTGCCGACGTTGGCAATGCACTCGAGGTCATTTCGTCAAAAGGAGTTATTGCCTCCCCGACAGATAACTCCACAAAAAATTTCCTTGGAGCAATGAACAGTATTCCCAATCTGGACCCTGAGTCCCATGAGAATCAATCATCAGCCCCTGACGTGAAAAAAGCCCCCGATTTTCTTTCCCTGCTACTGAAATTTGTGGGTGTGGATCTTGGCGTTAGTCTGACTGTATAGGTCAGCCCGGACCGGATAATGTGGAGTGTGCTCCTTTTCGGGATGTGGATTCTGATCCTTTTGGTATTGCTGTGGGCCGGAAACCCCCCGCATCCCGGAGGGGATTTTCATATCCTGCCTCGCAATCCTGTAATAATGATAAGGCATTTTTTGATCGTAAGAAACCCGGATCCGGGATTTTCTCTGTAATGTCCGGAGATGTCTGGAGAATACCTGCCGGTTCTTCTGCCATGAACGAACCGGTGCATACGTATTTAGGGATTCTCGCCAATCAATCCCCATGGAAAAACAACCTCAGAATATCAAGGTAAAACAGGATCGCCCGGTCTGCGACCGGTGCCAGGATCCCAATATCGTCAAAAAACCTGACGGCAGTTACCGGTGCAAGCGGTGCGGGTACGACAGCGGGAAATAATCCGGCTGCCCGCTCATTGCCCGGACTTCTTTTTCAGGATCGATCTTTTTTTAAAAAAGGTGACGCTTTCGTTCTCATGTCTGCTTGAATACCTGTTTTGCCATCTCCACTCTCTTCTCCAGGTCCGGCCCCTCCAGTTCATCCACAACGGATTCGAGGACTGCGGGGATGTCGATATGCTGGGGACATTTCTCAACGCACTGCCCGCACTGGACACACTGTGATGCAAACTCCGGCTGTCCGACGCCGACGGCTCCACCCACCCGGGCAGCATACATGAATTTTTCCATCTCGGGATTATCTGCGAAATAAAGATTATTGTATTCCTCGAAACAGAGGGGAATGTTCACCCCCGACGGGCAGGGCATGCAATACCGGCAGCCGGTACAGCCCACTTTCATCAGTTCGCGGTATTTCAGCTCCACGTTGTGCACAATCTCCAGCTCCGCATCTGTCAGCGAATGGGGGTACGCCTGGTCTGCGAGCTTAAGATTCTCCCGGATATGCGCTTCCTCGTTCATGCCGGAGAGGACGACAGTAACTTCCGGATGGTTCCACACCCAGCGGAGAGCCCATTCCGCGGCGGTCCTTCGGACCGGAGCCTCGTCCCAGAGCTTCTGTACCGTGGGTGGCACGGTCTTGGCCAGGTTTCCTCCCCGGAGGGGCTCCATGATGATGACGCCAAGACCTTTTTTTGCTGCATATTCCAGGCCGGCAGTGCCAGCCTGGTTCTTCTCGTCTAAGAAATTGTACTGGATCTGGCAGAAGTCCCAGGGGTATGCGTCCACGATCCGGCCGAAATCCGTTCCTGCCCCGTGGAAAGAGAAACCTGCGTTCCTGATCCGGCCATCGGCTTTTGCTTTGTTTAAGAAATCGGCAATGCCCAGTTTCTCGACCGTATCCCACAGGTCGCCGATAAGGGCGTGGACAAGGTAATAGTCGATATGGTCCGTTTTGAGTTTTTCCAGCTGGGCATTGAGGAACCGGTCCATATCCTCCCGCTTTTCAATGAGCCATGAGGGAAGTTTTGTTGCGATGTTTACTTTCTCGCGATAACCTCCGGCAAGGGCACGCCCCACGAACAGCTCGCTTGCACCCATGTGGTAAGGCCAGGCCGTGTCAATATAATTCACGCCATGGTCGATCGCAAAACGCACCTGCGCAATTCCTCTCTTTTCATCTATCGAGCCATCCGCATTCATGGGCAGGCGCATGCACCCGAACCCGAGAATTGAAAGCTCGTCACCGGTCCTGGGAATTTTCCTGTACAGCATCTTCATTCACCTTTTTTAGTCGATTCTGATGATCCATCGCAATTTCCCCGTTATCTGTTTTGTTCTTTTAAAATCTCATGCCGTTTTTTCTGGCATCCAAAAACGTATTCCGGCATCCTTACACATTCTTTCCCATTTCATATGCCTGTTTCATTGCAGGACTTCCTTTGATCTCCCCGATCTTCCCGGCACCGGTCCCGTAGATGGTTCCTTTCTCGTTCAGTCCTGGGTAACAGAATAAAAATCCCCTGAATCCTTCAATCGTCCTTTCAAGCGCTTCTTTATCAGGGTCCGCTGCAGTGACGATGAAATAGATATCCTTGGTGCCGAAATCGGGATATTTCGGGGTAGTCCTGTCAATAAAGGTCTTCATCTGGGCATTCATGGTGTAAAAGTAAACCGGAGTTGCCATGACAATGACATCGGCGGCAGTCATTTTTTCCAGGAGACCGGCCATATCATCCTTCTGGATGCATCGTCCCCCGTTACTCTGACATGCCATGCAGCCAAGGCAGAAGTGAATCTTTTTCTCTCTTAAGAAGATCTTCTCGGCCTGATTTCCGGATTCGGTTGCGCCTTTTATGAACTGGTCGCATAACAGATCGGAATTCCCGCCCTTCCGGGGACTTGCTGATAATACTAAAATCCGTTGATTCATGGATCTCTCCTTCGGATGATGCCGGGGCGTTTTTTATGGTAATTTATGATATTTTTCATTCATCACCTTTTCTGCATCTATCGCCCGGTTACCTTTAGTATATATCTGGTATGTATGCCAAATATAGGTCATACAAACAAAGATGTTCCATACTGACAGGAATGATACTATTGGAAACTACGCCGAAAAAATTCAAGTACAGCTGGGGAATCGAGGCAACACTTGACGTGATCGGTGGCAAGTGGAAACCACTGGTCATCTACCAGCTCAAGGACGGGACGCTCCGGTTCAACCAGATCGTGGACAAGGTAACGCCCCGGATCACCCAGCGGATGCTGACAAAAGAGCTCCGCGAGCTGGAGAAAGACGGTCTTGTCATCCGGAAAGTCTACCCGCAGGTCCCGCCAAAAGTTGAATATTCCCTCACGGAAACTGCACAGTCCCTCATCCCGATCCTCGACCAGCTCTGCGACTGGGGATACGAGCACATGAACGAGGATATCGAGTTCAAGTGCGAAGAATAGCGGGATTTTTTTTCTGATCATCTCTTTATCCGGTCATCTCCAATATCCGGAAACCGGGGGTGTTGCTCAGGCGGTTGATCCGGAATAATCTCCATTCTGATCCACAGTCAGCAGCTGCAGATCATCCGGTGTCATTCCGGTACAACAGGTGCCCTGCAGGAATGTTCCCGGGAAATTTCCTTTGGAATCCTGTTCTTACAAAATGCGGATTATTCTGGTTTCCTTAATATTTCATGAGATACAACCGGAGAATGTATGATTGATACCCTGGTTACCAAAGTGAAAGGATTTCTCCTCAATCCTGTTGAGACATTCCAACAGTCCAGAGCTGATGAACCCCGGGCGGTATTTACGTATTTTGGCGTTCTTCTTCTCTTCAATGCCATCCTCTCGGCCGTTGTCACGGCTGTCGGGATCGAGACCCTGAAGATGTTTAACGGGATGAGTTTTGGGCTTGCCATCCCGGTCCTGGTCTTTGTTATGATCCTGATTGGCGGGTTCATCTGCACCCTCATCCTTGGCGCCTGGCTCCACCTCTGGGTGTACATCCTGGGCGGCCGCAAGGGAATCATGCAGACGATAAACGCGGTGATCTACGGGAGCACTCCCCGTCTTCTTCTCGGCTGGATCCCGTTTATCGGATTCCTCTTTGCGCTCTGGTCCCTGGTTCTTGGCGTCATTGGTATCCGCGAACTCCAGGAAATGAGCACCGAGAGAGCAGTTATCGCCGTGGTCATTGCCGTCCTCATCCCGCTCATCGTCATCATCCTTGTTGCCGCGTATTTCATAACCTCGGTCATGTCTGTGACAAGCATCCCGGTCGCCCCGCTGAACAGTTAACGACACTACCCCACAACTCTTTTTTCCGGTCCCAGCGTTTTATTGGTTTTATTGCTGTTCCGGTGAGCCCGCCTGCCGGTTGACCGGGAAACGTTCTGATATTTTCCTGCGGGAAAGCCGGTGATGCTTCCCGGGTTGCCCCGGAGTTTTGCGATACTGGGACCTGCCCGGCCGTGACAAATGGCCGATGAGGGGAATTCCCACGGGATCCGGATCATCGCCCGGACTGCACCCGTGAAGTAAAAAAGGTGGGGTTTTATCCCCGGAGATCGGTTGTGCCCGGTTCCATGTACCGGCCGGCGCCGAGCACCCAGGTGCCGTCAACATCGGTGACGTAACTGATCTTGAGCTGAGTTCTGTTGGTCTGGGGATTTTCCGTGTAGTAGTCCACGAGCCCCGTGCCGTTCCGGGCGCTGTTGAGGATTGCCTGGAAATGATAATTTCCCATGGAATCGGTTTCACCCATCATATTCTTCCCCACGAGTTCCGGATGGTACGGCCAGGCAAGGACCGTTGCGTTATAATCGTCGGCAAATATGTAGAGGCCGTTCTTTACAAACGAGCCGTTCACATTATTGAACTCGGCAAGGGCTTTCTCTTTCCCGTATTTTTTGGCATAGTCTTTCGCATCCGCGACCAGCTGCCGGAGTTCCTTGTCGATGATCCTGTCCTCGCTTGTATAGATGCCGGCACCTATCCAGTAGGTGTCATCCACGGGACGGACATAACTTATCTTGTACCTCACGCTCAGATTTGCGGCCGGGTCCGGGTACTGGTACAGGAGATACCCGCCACCGTCCTTTGCCAGGTGGATCTCGGTCCGGGTGTAATACCTGCCCGAGGAGTCGGTGATATTAGAGAAATCCGTGCCGACCAGCTGCGGCTGGTGGGCGAGCGCAAGAGCGGTTCCTGAATAATCCAGGGCGTAAACATAGAGATCGCCTCTCGTGAACGGGCCGGATTTATTATTGAATGCAGCAAGGGCCGCCTCCTTCCCGTTCTTCTGTGCATACGCTGCCGCAGAATCCACAAAATCCTTTATCTCTTTCGTGGTCGAGGGAGTTCCGGCCGATGAGACTACCGCTGGAACGGCTGCGGATGGGGACTGGGCACATCCGGCCGCGAGCAGCAGTGCGAGAACTGCAAAGAGGGAGATGAATACAATGCCCGGTTTCATGTGCAGGTATAGAGATCGATCTCCCATAAAAGCGATCTGTTTTTTCCCGGGATAACCTGATGCCGGAAACGTCCCGGGAAATTCCTACCGTGGAAGCCCGGCTTTCGTAGTGCTGTCGGCAAGGAGATGGGAAATATAGCCGATGAGGAAGCTGGAGATGTAATAGAAGAGCGGCAGGAATAACCCGATGCCCGCGGTTGCGAGGAAGAGCCAGCCGGAAAAAGAGAGCATCCTGCGGCTGTGGAAGAAGTCCCGGTGGGTCCAGTGCCGGGCTGGTTCAAGGAGATCAGGGATGGCGGCCCCGGTTGCGGCAAGGAAAATCCCGACAAGCCAGAGCCCGGACGGGCTCCCGCCGATGGAGCTGAGGATGCCGTAATGGAGCCAGTTGTACACCGCGAAAGCGAGAATGCTGATGATGAAGTGAGCGCCGTGATTCATTATCCCGCTTAACCTGCGGGCCCGGAGGTTATAAGAGAGAAAGTGCGGAGGGTGAAGGTGGGAGATGGAACTGATGGAGAAAAAAAATAATTCCCCTTCATAACCGGGCACCGGTACAGGGTTTCACCGCCAGGCCGGCAGAACCCGGACAACCAGGGCGATCTTCTTTTTCCCGCTATTTCAGCTGCCAATCAGGAGCCTGAGAACGACTGAACGGGTCCGGGTGCAGGTGCGGATTCCCCGGAGAAGATATGCGACAAGGACCATACCGGCCAGGAAGACCAGGTAACCGGCCAGGTACAGTCCCAGGGGCAACTGTATCCCGAGCGGCTCGACGAAGAGATCGATTATCACCACATGGAGGATGTAAATCGCAAGCGAGCATTCCCCCATAACCCTGAGCGGATCGAAGACCGGGTTTCTGACCGGCAGGCTGTCAGCGACAATGAAAAGGCAGAAGATGAATCCCACCATGAACACCAGGAATTCCAGGGTCGGTGGATAAAAGAGTTCGATATATCCCGATCGGACCAGCGCAGGGCCCGGTACCAGGAACCAGAAGATCGCACCGGTGAGGAGGATACTTCCTGCAAGGCAGATCATCTCCCGGTGGGCAAAGGAGATGAGGGTATTATCCTGCCAGCGGAATTCCCCGGCCTGTGCCCCAAGAAGGGCGAAGAGGAGCCAGGGAAATACCGGGAACCAGCCATCAACAAACAACTGGGAGAGGACTGTAAAAAATGACGGGAGTGCAGTTCCTACGGATACTCCCGCGAGCGGTATGCTGATCACGAGCGGGCTGTACCCGAAAACTGCCTGGAGAAGCGGTGTTGCAAAAAGAATTGCAAGAAATACAGCTATCCTCCCTTTCATCGGGAGCCGGAGAAAAAGGTACGTGACGGGCAGGGATATCCCGATCAGGTACAGAACATCGAAGCTCATGAACGGGACCAGGCCCGCTGCCAGGAGATCGAGAAGCGCTGCTATGGCGATGACAAGAGCCCCCCGTGCAAGAAAATAGGAGAAAGGATATTTTTTTGCCCGGACGGACAAGGTGACCATCATTCCTGAAAGGAAGACAAAGAGGGGGGCTGCGATCGTGGCTGCCAAGCGCAGCCAGAACGGGGCCGGTGGTAAGAGAAGGTACGGTACGAGATTGGCCCCCACCATGATGGCGATGGCCAGTCCCCTGAGGATATCGACCGGTATGTCCCGGAACTGCCCGGCCGGGATTGAATCCGTGCTGCTCATGCTTACCGGAACTATTCGGAACTGCGGTAAAAATTCCTGTCCATGAGTGAAAATTTTTTTTCACCCAACGCCGTGTTTATCCCTGTTTTCGCAAATGGTTATTGGGTTTGCGCCCTGGAGAGATCCTTACCGGTCAAATCGGGCTGAACAACATGGTGAAAGGACGTGAAACACCGGTTTTTTCTTGGAACGATCTGCCTGACCGTTGCTGTAATCGCCATCCTGATGCTTACCTTCCCTGCAGCAGCCTCAGCCGGGCCATGGCAGATCGCATCTCTTGGCAATGCCTCCCCCCGTTCACTGGAATCTCCCGGCGGGTTCACGTCGCTCGTCTTTGATCGGAACGGGATTGCGCACATCAGCTATTACGACCCGGGGGAGAGCCGGGTCATGTATGCACGTCTTGTCAACCGGGCCTGGATTTCAGAAGTTGTGGCAGAAACCGGCCCGGTCTTCTCGCCTTCGCTCTCATTGTACCTGGATGGGACTCCCGCGATCGCGTTCCGGGCCGGGACCCCGTGCGGGGATCTCCGGTACGCGGAGCGGAGATCAGCTACCTGGGCCGTGGAAACCGTGGATAATGAACATACGTCCGGATCTGCCTGCCCATCATCATCGCTTGCTGTCGATTCCACAGGAACCCCGCATATCGCCTATGCCGGTGGATCGTCCCCTTACGGGTTCCTGAAGTATGCAACGAAGACCGGCGATGGCTGGAATATATCTGTGATCGATACGGAAAACGGAACCGGGTTTGCAGCATCGCTGGTGCTGGACAGGTCCGGCCTGCCGGTGGTTGCGTACATCCGGAAGACCGGGCATTGCAATACCCTGATGGTTGCAAAGGCCGGCAGTAATGGGAACTGGACAACGACAAACGTGTTCACTGACCGATCGGAGAGTGCCGACACTGTACCGGCTCTCTCCCTGGCCCTGGACTCCCGGGGAAACCCGCACCTGGGGTATTATGACAATTCCCGGGGAGAGATCATCTACGTCTCCTTCCCCGACCGGGAACCGGTGGGCATTGAGCGGGTAACTCCGGTGGGCAGGACCCGGATGTCGCTTTCCCTCAATGCCCATGACCAGCCGTTCATCAGTTATTACGATCCGGCGAGCCGGGAATTGCGCTGGGCCACAAGGGGCCCGGACCCATCCGCATGGGAAATAAGAACCATCGAGAAGATGGGCGATGATGCCGGTGAGCCTGTGCCGGAGATTCTCCCCGGGTCTTCCCTTGCTTTTGATCCTTACGGCCACCCGGCGGTTGCGTATTCCTCTCCCGCAACAAACGGGCTGAAATACGCGGCATGGAATGCTCAGAACAAATTCTACCTGTTCCGGTAAGCGCAGAATTCCTCCCCTGCTTCGTGCATGGCATTGGGGGGTATGTTCGCTTTTTACCATTTCCGATCATAGCTTCCGGCCTGTGAACGGTCTGGTTCAGGGAAATGAACGGCATTTCGGTTTTTATCCGGTAAGTTAAAAAAAATTTTCAGTTATCGCTCTTTTTATTTTATATTACCACGAATATCGAAGTAATCTCCGGTGGTGCCGGATCGCAGGTATTCCTGTATGCCAGGGGTAAACGGATCCGAATCGTGCGGAGGCGGTGATCTTATGAGAAGCGCAAACGTTATGTTTTTTACGGACCATGAAGAAGAATTTGCCCGTCTTCTCATTGGTATCGGGTTGAAGAAAAATATTGCAAAAGTCCTTGTGTACCTGGCAAATGCCGGGGACGTAACCTCCCGGCAGATGGAACGGGGAACGGATCTAAGGCAGCCGGAAGTGAGCCTTGCCATGCAAACCCTGCTCAGGCAGAAGTGGGTAACGAGCAGGGAGCTTGAGGATACTCCTACCCGGGGTCGGCCGGTCAAGATCTACTCCCTGGCCCGGCCCATCTCGGCCATCATCGGGATGATCGAGAAAGAGAAGAAGCAGGAACTGAACCGGAAGCTCCAGCTTGCAAGTAAACTGCACGAGTACGTCCGGTAACCGGCTCCGTCAATTCAGCCGGAATTTTCTCTATGGGTGCCGGAAAACCGGCATCCCTCCTTTTTATCTCCTGCTTTCACCGGTGCTGCACAAAAGAATTTTTAGGATCCCCGGCGGTTCTCACTCCATCAGCGCCCCGACAATATTTCCGGCAACCCGGAGGGCCTCCATCTCGGTCTCGGACCACTGGCGGAGAACCGTTGTCGAGAACCCGATGAAGCCCCAGAGCATGTCGTTCCGGAACAACGGGATGATGGCAACCGATGAGATCCCGGCCTGCTCGAAGAAGCGGCGCTCCTCTTCCGGGAAGAGCGCAATGTTTCCTGAGATGTAATTCCCGGTGGCGAGCAGGGAGCGCCAGAGGGATTTGGTGAAGGTTATCTGCGTATCCTTTCCACACGGCTGGACAAGGTGCGTTGCCGGGTCCACCCAGATGTACTGGATCTTTGCCCCGCTGACGGCCTCCTCCCCCGAGTTCATCCGGAAAATTGCAACCGAGCCGGCCTCGACCGCGAGCCCCATGTGTTCGAGGATCTCGAGGATCCCGCGCTCGAACGTATCTGCCTGGCCGGTCTTTGCACTCCGGCTCTCCTTCTGGTGCCGGAGGAAATATTCTACTGCAAAACTGATGGCAAAGAGAATATTATCCCGTTTCTTGACCTCCTGTTCGATCCGGTGCCGGTGGAGGGCCAGCTCGATGGCCGAGTACAATTCCCGCTCATTGAACGGCTTGAGGATATAGGCCGAAGGTTCCGTGACCTTGACCCGCTCCAGGGTCTCATCATCGGCATAGGCAGTCACAAAGACGACCGGGATATCGTGCCGGCTCCGGATCCGGCGGGCAGTCTCGACCCCGTCGATTGGGGAGCCCTCAAGGATGATATCCATGAGGATGAGGTCCGGGAGGCAGCTGTCGGCTGTGCTGAGCGCCTCGTCGCTGGTTCCTGCAACCGGGGGGACCTCGTAGCCCATACCGGTCAGGGTGACTTTCAAGTTCTCTGCAATGATCAGTTCATCCTCGACAACCATAACGGTGGGCCCGGTCATACTGCACCCGCTCCTGCCCGGGCCGGGATGCTTATTGCAAATTCCGTACCCCCGTCCCGCGAGAGTTCAACGGAACCTTTCAGCTGCCGGCTGAGCATCTGGACCAGGTGAAGGCCCAGGGATTTGGCATTCTTCCAGTCAAAGCCCTCAGGAATTCCCCGGCCATTGTCCCGGATCCGGATCCGGATCATCTCTTCGTCCGCAGTTCCGGTGATCTCAAGGGTGCCGGTCCTGCCATCGGGGAAGGCATATTTCAATGCATTGGAGATCAGCTCGTTCATCATGAGCCCGAGCGATATGGCCGGGTTCAAGGGAAGGCTGAGATCCTTAACCGCGATCGTGACCCGGACCCGCGTCCGGTCAATATCGTAGGCTATCAGGAGATTTGCTACCAGGTTCTCAAGGTATGCCTGGAAATCAACCGAACTTACATTGTGTGACTGGTACAGCTTCTCGTGGACAAGCGCCATGGATTTGACCCGGGTCTGGCTGTCGGTCAGCGCCCCGGCAAGGACCGGGTCGCGGATGTTCTGGGCCTGCAGGTACAGGAGGCTTATGATTACCTGGAGATTGTTCTTGACCCGGTGGTGGATCTCTTTTATGAGGATCTCTTTCTCCTGCAGGGATGTTTTCAGCCGCTCTTCAGCCTCCCGCCTCTGGTCGATCTCACGGGTGAGCCGTTCGTTGGTCTCCTGGAGCTCAAGGGTCCGTTCGCGGACCCGTTCTTCGAGCCGGCAATTGAGCTGAAAGAGTTCCTCCTCGGCATGCTTGAGATCTGAGATGTCGTCCAGGACAAGGGTAAAATTGTCCGGCCTGCCGTCGTTTGCCCTCACCGCGGAGAGCGAGACCTTGCACCAGATGCGGGACCGGTCTTTTCGTGTCACCTGCATCTCGCAGGAATACTCCGTACTCGTCCCGAGCAGGACCGATTCGAACCCGCTGCGGTGATCCTTGTAATCGTTCGGGGTTAAGCGATCCCAGATCGATTCCTTAAGCCAGTCGGTGTTCTCTCCATGGAGAATCTCGCTGAATTTATGGTTATACCGGCAGATGGTTCCACCAGGCAGGAATTCTGCAATGCCGACTGCCGTCTGGGCAAAGGCTGCGGAGAGATGCTCCTCGCTTGCCCGTTGTGCAGCCTCGGCCTTTGTCCGTTCGATTATCTCCCGGAGAAGGCCGAAGAGTCCCCCTGCCACGAGGAAGTACCCGCAGACCCTCATCGGGATGATCGCTGCCTGGAAAATTCCCTGAATCTCGAAGAGCTGGATGCCATGGGAAAGGGAGAAGAGGAAATAGGCGGCACCGAAATAGAGCGGTGTTATTTTCCCGAGCCGGAAATATCCCCAGATGCTTATTATCGCGATCGGCAGGCTCAAGGCAAGGTTTGCAAGTATGGTATAGTTCAGTGTCTCAAGAAGGACCATGGTGGTGTCCCCCATCCGTGTTATCTGGTAAGCCCGCATACGGGCCCGGAAGGTAGGATTCTTTCTTCCCGTTCTCACATAAATGAGGCGTTGACTGAAAAAAAATTTGCAGTAAGAATCTGCCTTTATTTTTGAAAATACGCTGGATTTGAGTGAAAAAAAATTTTCACCCAACCTTTCATTTATCCAATACCCGATCCGAATACTCATACATAATCCCGGGAACTGCTGCCGGGGCCGGATACGGGCGTGGCAGGGGGCCGGGGTACGGCGGCTCTCATGTCAGGTATGGATTTATTCAGTCATCCGATGTTCCGGAGAAAACCTATCCAGGAGCATCCGAACGGTACGGCCGGAAGGCCGGGCCTGAAACGCGTGCTCAAGCCAGCAGATCTGGTCATCATGGGTATTGGCGGGATCATCGGCACCGGTGTCTTTGTCCTGTCCGGGGTTGCTGCCGGCCAGCATGCGGGAAATGCACTCCCGATCTCGTTTGTCATTGCCGGTATCGCCTGCCTTTTTGCTGCACTCTGTTATGCGGAATTTGCTGCCATGATTCCCGTTGCCGGGAGCGCGTATACGTACTGTTACACCGCACTCGGCGAGATCTGGGCCTGGATCATCGGCTGGGATCTCATCCTGGAATACGGGCTTGCCATATCGGCAGTTGCCATCGGCTGGTCCGGGTATTTCTGCGTATTGCTTACGTCAGCCGGGCTTTCGATTCCCACGGCTCTCTCCCAGCCTATCGGAACTGACGGGGGGCTTATCAATCTCCCGGCCATCATCATTGTTCTTGCCCTCACCCTCCTTCTCGTCCACGGGACCGGGAAGAGCGCCAAAGCCAATGCGGCTATAGTTGCCATCAAGATCTTTGTCATCCTCCTCTTCATCGTGCTCGGCGCCGGCGCCATCCAGCCTGCAAACTACGAGCCGTTCCTGCCGCCGCTCGGGTGGTTCGGCGTCTTCTCGGGTGCCGCGGTGGTCTTCTTTGCGTTCATCGGCTTCGATGCCGTTGTCACTGCGGCCGAAGAGACAGAAAATCCCCAGAAGAGCATGCCTATTGGGATAATCGGGTCCCTTCTCGTGGCAATCGTCCTGTATGTTATTGTCGCCATTGTCCTCACCGGTATCATTCCCTGGCAGGATCTGACCCTGCCTGCGGCCCTGAACGCTCCTATCGCGTTTGCCCTCGAGCAGATCGGCTTCTCCTGGGCTGCGGCACTCATCTCTATCGGCGCCATCTGCGGCATGACCTCGGTGCTGCTGGTCATGATCTTCGGGCAGAGCAGGATCCTGTATGCCATGTCCTGGGACGGCCTCCTGCCGGGCATCCTCTCTGCAGTCCACCCGGTAACCCACACACCGGCAAATGTCACGCTGTTTGTCGGCCTGATAACTTCCCTTGTTGCCGGATTCTTCCCGCTCTCGATTGTGGCGGAACTCGTGAATATCGGGACGCTCGTTGCGTTCCTGATCGTTGCACTCGGCGTTATCGTGCTCCGGTACCAGAAGCCCGAACTCGTGCGCCCGTTCCGGTGCCCGCTGGTCCCGGTGGTACCGGTCCTCTGCATCGGGTTCTGCTTATTCCTGATCTTCCACCTAAACACCCTTTCCCACCAGCTCTTTGTTCTCTGGCTTGCCATCGGGCTCGTGGTCTATTTCCTGTACGGGGCAAAGAAGAGCAACAACCGGCAGAACGGCGCAATCCCGCTTGCGGAATCCGCACCGGCACGGATAATTCCCGAGCTGCCGGTATCGGGCCTGCCCGATCGTGCAATGCCGGCCCGGGAAACGGCCGGGCCGGAATGAAGAGTACCTTCCGGGAGACCCGGGTGAAATTCTTCCGGGTCCTCGTTATCCAACCATATCCAGGCATCAACATACCGGGGGGTTGCAACAAATGACCAATGTTCCGGAAGGACCCTTCTTCTATGTCCTGTTTGTGGTGATTCCGGCACTGTTCATTGCGTTTGTAGCCTGGGAGCTGACCCGGGTGCTTGAACGGGAGAGAATTCCGGGCCGGCGGCTGGCCTTTGCCTGTATCCTTGCAATCATCTCTCTTGCATGCGTGGCTTTTGTGCATATGGAGAGGTTTCCTGAAAATATTCTTTCCGGGTTTGTTGCTTTTCTCTGGTTCCCGCTGGCGGTCGTAATCGCCCTGCTCTGTTGTAAAAATCCTCCCTGCAGGACCAATCAGCCTGCCCTGGTGTCGGTGATCACATTCATTCTCTATAATCTTTCCATGGCCCTGTTCATGCTTGGCCAGCGGGCCGGGCTCCGGGATGGCAGCGTCTTGTTCTATCCCCCGGTGCCGATGACGTACGAACTCATGCTCTGGCCAGTGGGTCTCCATGCGGTTATTCAGTTTTTCCTAATTCTCGTCCTAGCCTTCATCCTGATCTCTGCCATCCGCCATATCCCCGGATTGGGAGATGGTGCAGAATGATTTGTCCCGGAACCGGAAAATGAGAAAAAATATATCCGTTCATCGTTTCCGGGATGGCAGCCGGAAAAAAACCTGAAGAAATTCTCCCGCCTGTCCGATGATCTCTGCTTTTCTCTCTCACATGCCCGTTAAGGAATTCTACAAAACCGCTGAAGGGTTATTTTTTAAATCCGCCATGGTACCCGGGACCTGCAATGCATTTCCTGGCACGGAAATCTCGAACCTCGCTCCCCTGCCGGGCGTACCGTTCTCCCGGATCGTAATACCGGTGATTGCAAGGATATCCCGGGACAGGGTCAGCCCGAGACCGGTGTTCTTCCCGAATCCCCGGTCAAAGATCTGTTCCTTCTCTTCAGGAACGACCCCCGCCCCGTCATCTTCGCACACGATAACGTGATTGCCATCCTGCTCCTCGAGAAAGAACCGGATGGTTGTGATAGTCCCGCCATACCGCACTGCATTGTCCATCAGGTTGTAAAAGACCTTGACAATCAGCGGATCTGCAAGGAGAGAGATGCCCGGGGGGAGATCGTTTTTTACCCGGACGTTCCCGAGCTGGGCATCTTCTTCTGCGGTATTGACAAGCGTATGGCAATCCAGCCAGGCCGGGGCACTGACCCCTATCTGCTCATAGTCCCGGGTGAACCGGATCATATCGGCTATACGGGAGCTGGCATCTTTTATCCGGGTGAAATACGATTCCAGTGCCGGATCCTTGACATCCTGGTGCAGCAGTTCCAGAAATCCGTCGAGAGTCATCAGCTGGTTGTTGATGTCGTGCCGGGTGATGCCGGAGAGGAGCTTCAGCTTCTGCCGGGCCTGGGCAAGCGCCTTTTCCGTATATTTCCGGGCCGTGATATCCCTGATATTGCACTGGATGACCAGGTGATGATTCACCGGATAGACATTGCTGATGAACTCGACATCCATGCTTCTTTTGTCTTTTGTCTCGAGCGGGAGATCCTCGTACCGGATATACCCTTTTGTCTTCAGTTCGGAAAATGCCGTCTGGGCCATGGTTTTGTCCCGGATGAATCCCAGTTCCCAGAGATGTTTCCCGATAAAATACTCCTTTTGGTATCCCAGCAAATCGATAATGAACTGGTTTGCATCGGTAACCATACCGCTCTTCCCGTCCAGTATCAGGATTGCATCCTGTGCAGTTTCGAAGAGACGGCGGTACTGGAGTTCGCTCTCGACAAGTGCCTGCTCAATCTTTCTTCGTGAGACCGCCATCTTGATCTTATGCATCAGATCGGCATACAGCGACTTTGCCGGCCCGGAAGAACTTTTATTCATATAAAAATCCGCACCGTTCTCAAAGGCTTCGATGGCGATGGTCTCCCATCCCTTGCCGGTGAACATGATGAACGGGATATGCGTATCCGTTGCCCGGACCTGCTTTAAAAAATCAAGGCCATCCATTCCCGGCATCTGGTAATCGGACACTATGGCATCTGTTCCATTCGATTTCAGCAGGTGAAGTGCAGCGGGAGCAGACGAGGCGGTTGTTACCGTAAACTCGTCTGACTTCTCCAGGTATCGCTGGAATAGTTCGAGCATCGGTGCTTCATCATCCACATAGAGAACTGATATCGTAAAAACCAACTTCGGAAGATATTATTTTGATTAAAATATCTGTGGCTGGCAATAAATATTTGGTCGAATTACAGAAATGTCTCCTCCCGGAATCACGATCAACCGGTTGTTCCCCCACGCTCGGGTAAAAAGATGCCTTGAAACGGGCCCGGATCCTGGATAAAAAAGAATTGTTACCGGGTGCGGCGCCGGCTCCAGACTGCGATTCCCGCCACCAGGACGAGTGCGCCAACGGGGGCAAACAGGAGGGGGGAAGCCTGGGTCTGCTCAAGTGCAAGTGCGCTGTCCCGGTTGTTCTTTGCGGTGAGATCCTCCGGTTTGAGCACAATCGCCTGGTTGAACGAGGCGATCGCGTCCGAACTTCTGCCAAGTTTCAGGAGCGAAAGCCCGCGGTTGTTCCAGGCTTTGGCATCGTTCATGTTGAGTGCGATTGCCTTGTCAAACGAGGTTAACGCCTCATCGTACTTTCCCATCTGGTGGAGCGCAATACCGCGGGAGGTCCAGGCATCGGAAAAATCCGGCCTGAGGGCAAGAGCCTTGTCTAGCGAGGTTAAGGATTCCGGGTAATTTTTCAGGTAAATAAGCACGACCCCTCGGTTGTACCACGCCTCGGTCAGCGTCGGATCGACCGCAACTGCGTTGTCAAACAAGGCAACAGCTTCGTCGTATCTGCCCTGCTGGACCGATGTAACTCCCGAGTTATAATATTGTTCGGCCTGGTTGTCCACGGCAGTAACCCCGGGGCACAGGAAAAACAAAAAGAGAATAAAACCACAAAAAATGGCAACCTTACTTGCTGGTGTCATAAAATACAATACAGGGCAGGGTTTTTCTTTATTGCGATTCCGATGCCCTGGCCGGTCCATGAATGTGTCCCGGCAGTTTTCCAGGATACCTTTGCTGTCGGGATTCCCATGTCTCCCTGGCCGGAGCTGGATGCACTTCATTCTCCCCATCGCGGGATATCCCCCTGCATGTATGGGCACCCCGCAGCGGTTTTTTAAGCAGATCATGGCGGATGCAGAATTCCCGGGACGGGGAATGCAGAGGCATAGCACCGGGACTGGTATCCCCGTGACAGCGCGAAGACAGGAAATCTCCAGCCCTTTTAAAATAATTTCCGCAGATCGGGAATAACTGAAGAAAAATTTTCACTCATCGCCGTGTTTATCCAAAACTCCTGCCAATATTCCGCTGTATGCCCCCGGGAAGATCCGTGCACCGGTACCGGTTTTTCCTGCCGGCCCCTCCGGCCGGGATCGTTCCCCGGCCCGGGGGAGACGATCCTGCGGGAAGGAATCTTTCCTGCAACTTTCGGCCGCAAAACGGGATACAACCCGGCGGGCAGGTGAGATCATCTCTCTTTTACGTTTTCTGAAAACGCATACCATGTTCCGGACAAAACCCATAGAGCACCTGATGGAGCACTGCCAGGGAGAGCACTCCTTACGGCGCGTGATCCAGCCCTATGAACTGGTCCTGCTCGGGATCGGAGCGGTTGTCGGCACCGGTATCTTTGTCATCACCGGTGTTGCTGCCGCAGAATACTCGGGCCCTTCGATCATCCTCTCGTTTGTTATCTCCGGGCTCATCTGCATCCTTGCAGCCCTCTGTTATGCCGAGTTCTCTGCAATGGTCCCGGTTGCCGGCAGCGCGTACACGTACTGCTATGCCTCGCTTGGCGAGATCTGGGCCTGGATCATCGGCTGGGACCTGATACTCGAGTACGCGGTCTCCATCTCGGCAGTTGCCGTAGGGTGGTCGGCCTATGTTGTCAGCCTGCTTGCCGATATCGGCATAATTCTTCCAGTCCCGCTCGTCAACCCGCCCGGGGTGGCCGGGGGTCTTGTGAATATCCCGGCAATGCTCATCATCCTTGCCATAACCGCGGTCCTCATCATCGGGATGAAGGAGAGCGCACGGCTGAACACCCTGATAGTTGTCATCAACGTAGCCGTGATCCTGCTCTTCCTCGCCCTCGGCTATGGCCATATCGAAGCCGTGAACTGGCACCCGTTCATGCCCTTTGGGTGGAGCGGCGTCCTTGCCGGCGCAGCGATCGTCTTCTTCGCCTACATCGGATTCGATGCGGTCCTGACCGCGGCCGAAGAAGTAAAAGAACCGCAGAAGAACCTGCCCCGGGGGATCATCGCGTCCGTTGTCATCGTCATGATCCTGTACGTGGCAGTAGCCGCTGTCCTGACCGGCATGGTGCCCTGCTCAGATTTCCTCCAGACCAGCGCCCCGGTTGCGTTTGCGCTGGACCGGATCGGGATCACCTGGGGGGCTGCTCTTGTCTCGATCGGAGCCCTCTGCGGGATCACATCCGTTATTCTTGTCACCCTGTACGGGCAGACCCGGATCTTCTTTGCCATGGCCCGGGACGGGCTCCTCCCGGCATTCTTCTCCGAGATCCATGCAACGTTTGGGACCCCGGCCAAAGTCACGCTCGCAGTCGGTCTCGTAACCGCACTCCTGGCCGGGTTCGTCCCCCTGGACGTGATCGCCGAACTGGTCAATATCGGGACGCTTGCAGCCTTCATCATCGTTGCCATCGGCGTCCTGGTGCTGCGCCGGACCGATCCCCTGCGGAACCGGCCGTTCCGGTGCCCGGCCATGCCCTGGATCCCGGTCCTCTGCATCGGCTCCTGTGCAGCGTTAATCCTGGTGCTCCCGCAAATAACCCAGCTCCGGTTTGTGGCCTGGATGCTCATCGGCCTTCTTGTGTATTTTCTCTTCGGGGCAAAGAACAGCAGCAACCGGAATCGGACCGGTGCGGGATGACCGGAAGATCCCGGCACGGTTACGGGAATCACCGGACGGATTCCTGTTCAACCGGCATTTTTCTGGCCGCTACAACGGTACAGGGATATTTTAAGAAGGAAAAAAGCCAAATAGAACCAGACAAAAGCAAAACGAGGTGATTGTATGCCAACGAGTAAGAAACAATTAGTAAAACTGAACCAGGCCAAGAAGGCCAAGGCAGAAGAGCTCTCGAAGCAGGCAGCTGCTGGTAGCGAAGGCGCGAAGAAGAAGCTCAAGAAGCTCGAGAAGAAGCTCAAGTGAGCTCTTAAGAGTTTCAGCATGCAGGAGAGCCTCCAGAACCAGAGGCAGTTTTCTCCTGGAACGCGATACCATTTTTTTAGTTTTTCCGGTTATCTAATCCTTCGAGGGTCACCTGCCCGTCCGGCCCCGTGCCAGCGGATCCTGCAATCATAGTTCCCCTTTCACCGGTCCTGTTGCCCGGAGGAGGCGCATGCGCCCGGTATTTCCTGAAATCAATCTTCCGGTAATACCGCATTATCGCTGGACAGGACGCCACGGGCGTGCGGGCAAAAGCCCCCGGAGCGTCAGTGTTTTCGTTCCGGATCCTGACTGCACACGTAACGGAAGCAGCACCTGTTGTTTGGGAACCGGGCCTGTGGCCGGCAGTCTGCCCGGCCCGGTGCCGAAGGGCTATCTCTTTAATCCGGGCTCTCCTACCGGAAGCAGGAGACCATTATGGAAAAAGCAGGCACGACACCGGGCCGGGGATACGGGTACAACCGGTTCCTGCTTGCGATCTGTTCTGCCCGGCCGGTTGCCTACCTGGCAGTCATCCTTTTCAGTATCTCAGGAACGCTCTTTGCCATAGCAAGCCCGCTCATCATGCGGTCGCTCATCGACGATGTGCTGATCGCAAAGAACACCGGGCTCCTCGTCCCGCTCCTCTGTGCAATGGCGGGGATCTTTCTTGTCTCAGCGCTCTCCAATTACCTCTCGGCCCGGGTGAAAGGAACGCTCTATATCGACCTGTACCGGACCTTCTCCTCCCGCATATTCTCCCATCTCCAGCGGGCCGACTATGCCCTTGTACGGAAATTCAGAACAGGCGACCTCCAGTCCCGGATAACCGGCAACATGACAACCATTGTCCAGACCGCCATCCGGACCATCCCCCAGATCCTGGTCATCTGCATCGGTATCGTGCTGCCGCTTCTGATCATGCTCGGCATGGACGCGTTCCTTGCAGCGGTCGTGATCCTGCCCTCGGTCCTGTTCGTTTTCTCCTCAGCATATTTCGGGAAACGGATGAAAGCCGCCCAGCGGCCGGTGCTGGATGCGGAAGCTGGCCTGCAGTCGTACCTCAAGGAGACCCTGCCCTCCGCTCCCCTGATCCGGGTCTTCGGCCTTGCCGGCTGGGCCGATGCGCATTATGACCGGCATTTCCAGACATTTAAGGATACCTCGGTCTCGGTCATCCGGCTCTCGTCCCTGAGCGCTGCCACAACCATGCTCATCTACAGCGTTCCCACGCTTCTCATCCTCTCCTTTGGCAGCATCGCCGTTCTCGAGGGAACGATAACGATCGGCACCCTGACGGCATTCATCGCGTACGCCACCCTCTTCCTCTCGCCGGTCCTGCAGGTTTCGGATCTCTGGAACTCGTACAAGACTTCCCAGGCCTCCTATGATCGTATCGCCGAAGTGCTGGACCTGGAACCAGGTCCTGAGGGGACGCTTCCCCTGCCACCGGGCGGGGACGGGGACATCCGGTTCGAGCATGTCTCGTTCTCGTATGACGACCGGGTCATTCTTGATAACTTCAACGGGCATTTCCGGCAGGGGATCAATTACCTGACGGGCGAGAACGGGTCCGGGAAATCCACGGTCTTAAAACTCCTCTGCCGGCTCTATTCCCCGGATTCCGGCAGGATCATGATCAACGGGATGGATCTTGCCTCGGTCCGCAGCAGCGATCTCCTGGCGTACGTCTCGATCGTCTTCTCCGATTCCCTGATCTTCGATGGCACGATCCATGACAATATCCTGGTCGGGAATCTTGCGGCAGCCAGGAATGAGGTGATCGCGGCTGCGCAGAAGGCCGGCCTTGACGATCTCGTCCGATCTCTTCATGCCGGCCTGGATACCTGCGTGGGGGAGAACGGCCACAACCTCTCCAGCGGGGAGATGCAGAAGATAGCCCTTGCCCGGGTCCTGCTGCGGGATTCACCGGTGATCGTATTCGATGAATTCACCCGGTCGATCGATGAGGAATCCCGGTGGGCCATCTATGCCGTGATCCGGAACCTGGCAGGCAAGACCGTGATCATCGTGACCCACAATGCGGCCGATATCGAGCCGGGGGCAACCATCGTTCCCATGACAACGTCAGCCTGACGGTTACCGGCCCGGGACCGGCTTTTTTGTTTGCCGGGCAGAGATCCGTGCGTCTGCCTGCGGGAACTGTCTGTGTGGCCGGGTCCTCTGCCGTGACCCGTTCCGCTGCTGCGGCCCGGTCGAATCTCCGGGCAGCCCGGGTTTTTTTTGGTGAAAATATTTTTTCACTCAACGCCAGGTATATCCCGATTTGAGCAGAACAGAGAACTATCCTGACAGAAAAGAACGGAGGTGAAAAAAACCATGTGTATTCAAGCCGGAGAGTCCGTAACCGCACCACTCACAACTGCAGCGGGGAGTGTTCCAGCACAGTCGCTGAATCCCGCAGCTTCGAACTGGGCCTGCAACCGGACCGACTGCCCGTCCTACGGGAAATGGTGGTGCCCCTTCACGGGGTGGTAAATTCCCCTCTCCTCATCGGATAAACCCTCCTCATTTTTTTATTCCTCCATTGTACCCGGTCCCCTGGATTGCCCCGCTCTTTTTGGATCGCATCCGGGCGATCCTATATACATCAAAAACCAGAATTACGATATACATGGAAACAATGCAGCCCGGGGAGCCCGCCCCGGCAGTGCCCCCGTTCTTCCGGTGGGTGATCCCGGTCCTCTGGCTGGTCTTCATTGCGTCAGCAGTCTTTGCAGGCCTGGTCTTCGTTGTCCGGCCCCTCGGGCTCTACCAGTACTGGGCAAACATCTTCGAGATCCTCGTTCCCGTCTTTTTCATGATCTGCTGCCTGTACGCCTACCGGCATGTCTCGGACCGGGTCTGCCTGCTCCTTGCTGCCTTCGCCTTCATGAGCTATGCCTTCACCAACACGTTCTGGTTTGCCACGCTCGAGGTGATCAACAAGGACTATGTCTTCATCCCGGTCACCGACCTGGGATTTTTGTGCGTACTCTTCTTCCTGATAGCCGCCATCTCCCTTGAATTCACTGACCGCGGCATGCCGCTTCCTGCAAGAGCCGGGCTCTTCTTCCTCTTCCTTGTCCTGCCGGCCATGTACGCGGTACTTCCGGCACTGGGCCTGCTGCATCTCACGCAGGAGAGCATCAGCGTCTTCGTTCTCGATGTCGTCATGTTCTTCCTGTACATGATTCTCACGGGCCAGCTGCTTGCAACCGCGATCAGCCACCGGCTGACAGAAAACCCGGTCCTTTTTGCCGGCATCTGCCTCAACTGCATCGCCTCGGTCCTGTACTGCCTGCGGGAGACGTTCCTGTACAGTTACCCGGTCCCGTTTGTTCCAGCAACCGGTCTCACCGTTGCCCTGATGGCCGATGAGTTCCTGGCAAATGCCGGTCTCCTGATCATCGCCTCCTTTGCGCTCATCCTTGCCGGCCTCTTCCTGTATATCGGCAGGATGCCGGAACCCGGTAACGGGGAACCCTGATCGGTTGTAAACATCACTCCCGGCCCTGGCTTTCAGGGAGGGGGATCGAATTCCCACGGGTCCGGATCGGGCCGGAAGAGCGTGGGGAGATCCACGTGATAGCATACGAGCAGGAAGAAGAAGAGCAGAAACGGGATGACGAACAGGGAGAGCGTGAGCGGCAGGAAGAGTGGCGAGATTTCCCCGGCTTTGTTCAGGTAATAGTAGATCAGGTTGAAGAACGCGTGGATGACGACAGCCACCATGAAAAACCCGAGAAGGAGGGCCGGCAGCGCTTTCTTGTGATAATCCCGGATCAGGACCATGCCATAGCCGATGATCCCGCTGGTCGTGGCATGCATCAGGGACGTGGAGAAGGAACGGAAAAGGATGGCCACAAAGCTCAGCTGGTTGATCATCCAGATGTTCTCGACCATGGAGAAGCCGATGCCCGAGGCCATGGCAAAGACCAGGATGTCCCGGTTGTTGTACCGGTAACCCAGGATGACCGGGATTACGATCGGCAGGGCCTTGAAAAATTCCTCGATCAGCGGGGAGAGGGTCACGATGAGCGGTGAGATGGTGCCTTCCGCCATCCGGGGGTTCGTGAGATCGCCTGAGATGAAGAATGCAAGGCCGATGACCGGCAGGGATGCAAGCGCTCCCCAGAGCAGGTACAGGATCGTGCGCCTGCCCGTGTGGCCGATGAAGGCTGCAAGGAAGATGGTTGGCAGGAAACACGCGAGAACAGAAGCGATCTCCATTCTTATCGGCTCCAGAAAAACGGCATGGCAGACCGGTCCTTTCAGGATAGTATCCGGCCCGGATACCAATAATGGTATTGCCGTTTGTCCCGTTTGTGCCCGGAGATTTTTTCATTGCAACGATTGTGCCAGGGACCGGAGCCTTCCCGCACAATTCCGATCGTTCCAGAATGGTGCCGGTCCTTCCGGCCGGGTCTTTCTGCCAGTCCTTCCGGCTGGTTCCCGCCGGGCCGGGTTCCAGGATGCATCTCTCTTTCAATGCTCTTTCATAAAAAAGCCCGGGGGATTATAAACCTGGCGGTGAGTGAAAAAAATCCTGCAGTTAAAGGTTTCTTTTTAGGTATTTAAGTTCAAAATAAGCCTCAACAGATCCCAAACGGGGTGACCGATGTCCAAGATTCTGAATAAACTCATAGGTCGTTTCACCGGCTTTGTTGTGGCGGGAGAGCCGGTCTGCCCGTCCTGCGGGAGCACGCAGGTCATCGAGCGGGGCTTTGATGGCTACAACCGGCGCCACGACTGCATGGAATGCGGCTGCAGCATACGGATCAAACCCGTTATGCCGGGCCGGGAACTCTCCCGGAAATCCGCGGATCCGGAAACCCGCCCGTATGTCCAGGAACGCCCGCACTTCCGGCCACTCATTGATGAGTGAAATTTTTTTTTCAGTCATCGTGGCTTATTTATAATTTTGCCGGCGCAATTAGATCATACCATCCAGGACACGTACAACCGGCCGGCTGGGAATGCCCGGAAACGTGCATTTTTGCCGGACCGGCTGCCTGCCGGAAATTGCCGGCAGAACCGGGAACCAGTGCTGGATTTTCAGCAGGAACTAAAGGATCCTCCGGGAGATTGTAAACCATGAATGAGGCTGTACCACGAGAAAACCGAGAACTACCGGTGATGCAACCGGCAGGCCCGTACCTGTCCCTGGCCGGGGAACCGGCGGGCACCCTTAACACGGAGCCGGCCCTGGAAGAATCCGGGAATGCGCCGGAGGACGTCATCATCCTTGAAGCCGGCAAAGAGCAGGCCCAGAAGTTCACGCGAGCTATCTCGCACCCGGTTGCTTCCGATGTCCTCCAGCTCCTCAAGGAGACCGGCCCCATGCGTCTGTCGGATATTGCCGAGAAGCTGGGCCGGGAACTGAATGCAACCAAGTACCCGGTCGGCCTCCTGATGGATGCCGGCCTCCTCGAGATCTCCAATACCCGGTACAGCATCAAGGGCCGCAAGGTGAACATGTACCGGATGAAGAACCAGATCTTCATCGTGGCCCCGTCCATGACCGACCGGAAGCAGATCATGAAGTCCGTTGTCCGGTACGGGGCGTTCCTCGGCCTGTACATCTGTGTCGCTCTCGTCTTCCTGGCAGTCCTCCCGGTGACGGCACTCTCCGGCCCGGTCTCGTTAGCCGGAGCCCTCTTCCCGGGCGTCGTGGTCTCGGAACCGGTCGTCCTCTCCGGGCTTCTTGGGAATTACCTCATGTCCCTCCTGCTCGCCGCAGTGGTCACCGTTGCCGTACTCATCCTCTATTCCGTGCTTGCAGGCCGGAACCGGCCGGACGATCCCTCCGGCAACTGATCTTTCTCTCTCTTTTGGATGTGAGCGGGATAATTACCGCGTACCGGGAACCCTCCGCAATCCTCCGCAATCCGGTTCCCGCATCCTGCTGGTCACCGGTCTTACGGTGTCACTGCTATGTTCTCGAACCGGACCGCGAGATCCGTGTCCTCCAGGCCGGAGGGGAGCGGACAGGAGACCATGGAGTCTTTCGCCACATGGCTGCCAGCGGCAAGCGTGCCGAGATACAGGGTGCTCCAGCAGATCATCCGGCTGTGGTAATAGAAATTGGCTGCGACCGTCACTTCCCGGGCATCACCGGACCCCACGTTGAAAGCCTCGGTGTGGACGATCAGCGGGACCGGGTTCGTTGTACCGGTTCTTCCCCCGGGGTACGTCCAGTACCCGTCCACGTGGATCTCCGCGAGGCTCTTCTTTGCTTCCGGTGTAGCAGTGGTCGTGACTGTTGCGGTCGGGATTGCCGGGATCTCCGCGAGCCGGGCCGCAACCGTCCCGCTGCTCCCTTTCGTTACCGTGACCGGCACTGACCAGGGCTCGTAGCCCGCAAGGCGGATCGCTATCGTGTGGCTGCCGGAGGGTACTGCGGTGATGGCGGCCGGGGTTGTCCCGCGGTATTCATTGTCAAGGTAAACCCCGGCACCGCCCGGTTCGGACGTGACCTGGAGGGACCCGGTATCCGGCTGCTGGACCGGGGTCGTGCACCCGGAGGCTGCAATGCCAAGAACAATGAGAACGATGCTCCATGAAGTGAGTTGTCGGCTGGACATGGCTGTGGTGAGCTGTGGTGGTACGGCCGGAGTATTTGTATTTACAGGATGGCCCGGGTTCAACCGGCCCTGCGACAGTGAGCCGTGTTGTTGCCCGCGGGAAATTTTCCCTCTTGAAACGTATCCGGAAATTTTTCCGGGAAAAATTCCGGTGGGAAAAAAACTTGTACCGGGATGACCCGGCCCGGAACTTTCAGGGACACCCCATCCCGTCCCGGACTATTTCAAAATGGGTATTGTGTGCCGGAGAGCCGGTGCCGGAATATATTTCATGATCCACAGGAAAGTCCCCATTCACGGGGATCCCGGCCTGGCAGATCAGGATATTTCCCGATGAATAAAACGACACTCATATAACCGATGGGAAAAAAAACTGCCGTTACTTGTTGAAGGTGGATCATCCTGCGGTCTTTTGTTCTGGCATACCGGATAATGGCGTTTTTCATCTGCTGTGGATTTTTCTGGGGTGCTGTTCCTCATGCAACAGCGGATTCCGAAGAGGGATACATGATCCTGAACATGACGGAACTCGAAGAGGAATTCGCCGATTATGAAAATGCCACGCTCTACGACGCAGTAGCTGTGCCCGGCAGCGAACCCAAGTATCTGGTCAATGAATTTCCCAAGACTTCGTATGCGGAATGGAACCAGGGCAAGTGCGGCAACTGCTGGGTCTGGGCAAGCACCGGTGCCGTTGCCCAGTCGCTCTATAAATTCAACGGGACCGCAACCCCGCTCTCGATACAGTTCTTCAATTCCAATTACCAGGACGGCAACATCGGTAAGACAAAACCCAACAAATGGGCCTGCACCGGCGGATCTGCAAGTGCATTTGCCGAGATTTACTCAAACGGCCTGGACCAGGGATATGCCGGGGAACCGTTCGTGGTCCCCTGGAGCAATGTCAATGCCTCCTATGCCGATATCAATACTCCTGACAGCCAGTTAGCCCAGACAGCGATGCCAAAAAACCTGATCGAAAATTCGCCGAACCTCGGGTTTGCATCGATGACGGCCGAGCGGGTGATTGCATTCCCGCCCTCCAACCAGACAGCAGCAGTCGAGAACATAACCCTTGCCCTTGTCGACGGTAAGGTCCTCTACTACGGGATGGACTGGCCCAACCAGACCGTTCTCAAACAATTCCAGGATTACTACGATGACGATTCCGAAAGTACGATCTTCAACCCCGACGAGTACCGGAATGCCACGTACAATGTATCACATCCCGGCGGGGGTCATGCCATGATCCTTATCGGCTATAACAAGACCGATCCCGATCCTGCCAATCACTACTGGATCCTGCAGAACAGCTGGGGCACTTCGGCCAATCGCCCGAACGGCCAGTGGAGGCTGAAGATGTGGATGGACTACAATGCGACATTCATTGATCCCAACTGGACCAACTGGCAGGACCAGGAATTCACGGTTTTCAATGTCTCCTGGAGAACCGATCCTGCCATCACCCGCATAGTCCCGGCCACCGGACTCAACACGGGAACCGTTGCCATCACGGATCTGGCCGGGACCGGGTTTGGCACCGGAACAACCGTGCGTCTCACGAAGTCCGGCGAAAACGATATTAACGGAACCGGGGTAATTATCGATTCCTCCTCAAAGATCCGGTGCACGTTTGATTTGAACGGCGTCCCCACCGGGGCCTGGAATGTCGTTGTCACCAACAGCTCCGGCAGGTCCGGCACTCTGACCGGCGGATTTACGGTCGGGGTTCCGGAACCGTCCGTGACCGGCATCACTCCCTCGAGCGGCCGGAATACCGCAAGCGTCAGCATAACCAATCTTGCCGGGTCCAATTTCGCTGACGGGGCTGAAGCCATGCTCACCCCGGTGAATGTAAACCCCCTTCATGCTGCTGCGATCATGAACGGGACCGACGATGCCCTCCTGGAAAACCCGTACAAGGTCGCCATTTATAACGGGAAGTACGCCGTCATTGCCAGCTATAACAACAGCGCTCTTGAGATCGTGAACGTGACCAATCCCGCGTCCCCGTTCCATGAAGGCAGGCTGGTCAACGGCACCGGAGGAGCGCTCCTGAACGGTCCCATCGATGTGGCCATATCCGGGAATTATGCCTATGTTACCAGTTACCTGAGTAATGCGCTTGAGATCGTGGATATATCGAATACGTCGGCCCCGGTCCACAAGGGAAGTATCGTAAACAATGCCGGCGGGGCTCTTCTCTCGGCCCCGCGGAGCGTCCGGGTTGTCGGCAATTACACCTATGTCGCCAGTTACGGGAGCAATGCTCTTGAGATCGTGAACGTGGCCAATCCCGCATCCCCGGTACACGAGGGAAGTATCGCAAACGGGGCCGGCGATGCAAAGCTGAGTAAGCCTGCCAGCGTGGATGTTGACGGATCCTACGCATACCTTGCCAGTTACGGGAGCAGCGCCCTTGAGATCGTGAATGTATCCAATCCCGCATCCCCGGTACACGAGAGTTCGCTCTCTGACGGGACCGGTGGGGCAAAGCTCTCGGGCGCCGAGAGTGTCCGGGTGTCCGGGAATTATGCCTATGTTGCCAGTTACCAGGGTAATGCGCTTGAGATCGTGGATATCTCAAACCCGTACTCTCCCGTCCACAGGGGAAGTTTATCGAATGGTGCGGGCGGGGCGAATATCAGCGGTCCCGTTGATGCGGAAATTTCCGGGAACTATGTCTATATTGCAAGTATGCTGGGCAATGCCCTTGAGATCGTGGATGTCACAACGCCGTCGGCTCCGGTGCACAAGGCATATCTTTCGAACGGGACCGGAGGCGCGCTCCTGGGCCGGCCAAGCAGCGTTGAGATCACGCCGTCATATGTCTACGTGACCTCACGCGGCAGCGATGCCCTTGAGATCCTTGACCAGGGCACCCTGACTGCAACGGGTGTCACGGTGGAGTCCCCGTCCAGGATCTCCGGCACCTTCAACCTGCTCTCAACCCCTGCCGGCAGTTATAATGTGGTTGTAACCAACCGGAATGGCCGGTTCGGCGTGTTGCCCGGGGGTTTTACCATCGCGTCAACCCCTGCCCCTGAACCGACCCCCGGGCCGGACTCCGGCGGGAGTGCGGCCGGCCCGGGAAAAACCGGAGCCGTATCCGGGCCTTCCGGCCAGGCAACGGTCTCCCTTAAGACAAATTCCCTTGGCCAGACCCTTGCTCCCTATACGGTCCAGACAACCACTGCCTCACCAATCGAGGTTACCGTCTCGATCCCCCAGTCGACAAAGTCCTTTACGGCAGGAGGCCAGCCGCTTGGCGAAGTGACCGTGACACCGGTCTCAGCGGAAGCGGTTGCCGCGCTCACTGCAGGTGCCGCCCCCCAGTCCGGAACAGCGTTTACGGCCGGGGGTCTCGGGGTAGAATGCACGCCTTCCGGGGCACAGTTCGATCACCCGGTCTCAGTTACCTTCACGATGACTGAAGCCCAGTGGACTGCCGCACTTGCAGGGGCCGGCGGGAAGGCCGGGGGAATTACCGTCCAGTATTACGATGCTGCAGCTAAATCCTGGGTATCCGTGCCGACATTGGTGGATCCTGTTACCCGTACCGTTTCCGGAGAAACAACCCATTTCACCCTCTTTGCCCTTGCTACAAAAACTGGCGCAGCATCCGCAGTCACGCCTGTCCCGACTCTGGTCAGCTTCACAAAGACCACGCCTGCTGCAATTCATACAACAACCCCCGTTGTCCCGTCAGCAACCACCCGGGCCGCTCCGTCAGGATTCCTGCCCGGGATTCCGGTTGTTCCCCTTGCTGCAGGAGCAGGGATTATTGCGGTCATCGTGATTGCGGTCCTGCTCATCCGGCGCTGGTGGATCCGGCGGCAGAACCCGGCCCTGTTCCGGGATTATGACTGATCCGGCCGGGAGGGGATGCAGCCCGGATCCAATTTTTTTATAACCGTCGGATTATCCGGTTTTGCCGGATTTTCTTCTGGATTCTTTAAAAAAATTTTTGAGAAGATGGCAGACCCTGCTGTTTCAGGCCCGTGTACGGTTCTGTCCCGTCACATCCCGGAGTGATATGATGTCTGCGGTTTTTCCTTCGTACGTGATCACCTTGCCGATGCTTTCCACGAACACATCCCTCCCTTCCAGGGTAATGAGGTGATAGCGGGCAACATAGGCATCATGGCCCCGGGCCACTTCTTCAAAGTCCTTTGCGACATCGGCCCGGGATTCCGGAGCAATGAAATCCATCACATTGCGTCCAATAAGGTTGGCAGAATCGTCTGCATCAAGCGTCCTGGCCGTTGCAGGATTGGCAAAGAGCACGGTTCCCTGCAGGTCAGTTATCAGGATCGCTTCAAAGGCATGATCAACCAGCGAGCGGAACTTCACTTCACTCTCTCTTAATGCATCCTCGGCCCGCTTGCGCCGGGTGATGTCGCGAAGGGAGCCGGCAACACCCGCGGGTGTTCCATCTGCATGGCTGATGAGGTTTGCGCTCAGGGATGTCAGAGCCTGTGTTCCATCTTTCCTCCTGAGTAAAACCTCGTAATCCCTGACATTCCCGTTCTTTGTGATCTCATCGAGCAGTAACCCCCGGTCAGCCGGGTTCACGTATATCATCGAGACGGGCTTCCCGATCAGTTCATCCTCGGTATACCCGGTCAACCGGTATACGGATGGAGAGAGGATCGTAATGATGCCGTGAATGTCGGTCTGGTAATACAGGTCTTCAAACGATTCGAAGATCGTGCGGTATCTCTCTTCGCTCTCCCTGAGTGCATTCTCGGTCTGTTTGCGGTCAGTGACATCGATCATGTAGTTCAGGATCGCGGGGCGCTCATTCCACGTGATAGCAACCACGTTCAGTTCAACCCACCGGACCGTTGCATCCCTGCAGATGATCCGAAAGGTAAAGTGCGCGGGACCGGAAAAAACCGTGCTGCGGTTCCTGAATTTCTCAAGCAGCATACCGGCTTCATCCGGATGAACAAACCGTACAAACGGCTGGTTAACCAGTTCCTGTTCAGAGTACCCCGAGAGCTCGACAACCCTTTTGTTGATCATCCGTAAGCGTTCATCCTGGATAACAAAGATTCCTTCACCTGCATGTTCGATAAGGTGGCGGTAATCCCGTTCGCTTTTTTGTAAGGCCAGGTCTGCCCGTTTTTGTGAGATTGCGTGGAGGATCTTGTGCGCCAGTTCCGTAAACTGGGAGACCGGTTCTCCTCCTTTCTGGAGGTAAAAATCAGCACCGCTGTTGAGCGCCTCGATGACCACGTCTTCCCGGCCCCGGCCGGTGAAGATGATGAATGGCGTCATGTCGCCCTGTGTCCTGAGTGTTTTTAAGAATGCGATCCCGTCCATACGGGGCATCTGGTAGTCTGAAACAATGGCATCATATTTACAGGAACCAAGGAGAGCCAATGCATCGGGGGCAGAAAGGGACGTATCAACAAAGAACGATCCATCCTCTTCAAGAAACAGTTTGCCGATATCCAGCAATGCCGGTTCATCATCAACGTACAGGATTTTATTGATGCCGGAGGAACTGGTATTGATCAGCATTGTGGTACAGTATTATGACCCATTTTTATCCTTTAATTTATTGCTGTCGTCGGGTTCTGACCGGAGCAGATTTTATTTATTTTCTGTCCTGCTCTGGATACGGAATTTCCTGTTTTGTAATACACAATTATATCGTGAAACCCGAGGGAAACGGGCGGGCAACGCGCTTGCGTGATTGCATAACCGGGTTGTCGATTAGGTTGTCGATTTATTGTCGATTATGGGTACATCCGTCATTCCCTTGCCAAAACGTCAATGGGGATGACAATCCCCGCTGATAACCCGAATCCCGGATCTTTCTTCTTCCCGTACATCTCCGGCAGGATCTCGAAGATCTTGTTGTGGTTCCAGCCAGTAAAAAAACCCGGGCTTGTGTGACCTGTTCCCGGATGAGCCGGACGGCTTCTTCTTTGGTATGATCCCGCAGATCCCCGGGCCGGACAAAAACGGCACCGGCACTCCCGGTCTGGTGGCAGGCAACGGAATTGTCCGAAAGCCGGCCCTGGCAAAAAGATGATGACGGGGAAGTGATAATACTGATAAGACTGAATCCGATGGAGGTATGAGATGACCGGACGAACATTGAAGAAGAAAGATGAGGAGTCCATCATCTCCATTCTGACCCGGTACGATGCCGAGCGGATCGCGATCTTTGGCTCCTATGCCCGTGGTGAGGCAGGTGCAAAAAGCGATATCGATATCCTGGTGAGATTTGCCCGGCCGAAAAGCCTGTTCCAGCTTGTGCAGATCGAGGATGAGATCCGGCAGTCAATTCATATGAACGTGGATCTCGTAACCGAGAAATCTGTCAGCCCTTATCTTGCCGGTTCCATCCAACGGGATGAAGTGGTGATCTTCGGATGAGGCCGGAAGACCCGGCCTATCTCCGGCATATCCTTGATGCAATTATTCACATAGAAAATTTTTCTCAAGGAATAACATCTGCGCAGGAGCTCAAAGATCGTCCCCTGGAACGTGCAGGTATCGAACGGATGCTCACCATTATTGGCGAAGCTGCCAAGAATGTATCCCCTCAGCTCCAGAAGAAATACCCGGATATACCCTGGAAATCTGCAGCAGGAATGCGGGATAAACTTACGCATCATTATTTTGGTGTGGATTATGAAGCAGTGTATGAGACAATCCGCATCGATCTCCCGGCTCTCAAACAGGGAATAGTGTCTATTCTTCCAAAAACAGAAACTACGGCGATTCCTGAAAATGGACGCACAAAAAAGAAGAAGAGCTCCTGATACCCGGGCGGGAACGGGCAGTATTATCTCAACCCGGCTTTGTGGAGTCCCGGCAATGAACCCCATAACAAACCTTTATCCGGGATCACCGTTACAGGAAATACGTGATGAAGGAACTCAAAAGTGAGATTGAAATCCAGGCATCCGCCGAACGGGTATGGAACATCCTCACCGACTTTGCCGTTTTTCCGCAATGGAACCCGTTCATCCGCCGGGCAGAGGGTCTTGTTCGTGCGGGGGAGCAGCTCCACGTTACTATTCAGCCGTCAGGTGCGGGAAGAATGAAGTTCCGTCCGGTTATTCTCACTGTTGAACCCGGCCGGGAGTTACGGTGGGTGGGGCATCTTCTCGTACCGGGACTCTTTGACGGTGAGCATATCTTTACCATCGAACCTTCAGGATCCGGCCGGGTTCGTTTTATCCAGCGTGAAATCTTTAACGGTCTGCTCGTCCCGTTGTTTTCCCGGGGACTGGATACCGATACCCAAAGGGGTTTTGATGAGATGAACCGGGCCCTGAAAGTCCGGGCAGAGCAGGTTTTGGAATAAGAACCGTGAATCCCGTAATGCGCTTGTTTTTCAGATTACCCTCCCACTTCAGCATATAATTCCGGCTGGCCGGAGTTACAAGCCATTATGCTGTTTCAGTCTGGTTAACCAGAATAGTGTGGTGCCGGGTACGGGACCGGGCGTGGGGGGTTCAGGTTTCCTCTTCACGCGGAATACCCCCGGCCCGGTCCGGGAGAGCGAGGGGGAGAACATCCCAGGCGATCGTATCCATCGTCGTGCTCTCACGGTCAAAGGGATTTTTTCACGTTACGATTGTCCGGCTGCTGATTCCGGAGTACCGGCTTCTTTATGGTAACCGATGAGCCATTTCCAGACCGGCAGCACGTGGATGACCCCGGTATCCAGCCTGATGGTTTCTTCCTGGTGGTACGTCAGAATGATGCCTTCGGCCAGGTCATGCATCGTCATTGCTCCGGTAAGTCCGCTTATTTCCCGGTCACGGTTCTCCCGCGAGAGATCAAAACAGACCTGGATTGCCGCAATAATCTTTCCCCGTTCTTCCATGATAAAGTCGCATTCCCTGGGGTTTTTAAAGAAATACACGGTTTTTCCCTGGCGAAGGAGTTCAATGAAAACAAGATTTTCAAGAATCCTGCCCCTGTCCTCTGAAAACCGGAATGCGACCGCATTACGCAGACCGGTGTCGATGCAATAGAGTTTCTTTTCATTGACATACTGCTTTTTTAAGGAGAAATCGTACCGGAAGATCTCGAAGATAAGGTACGCTTCTTCCAGGAACCCGACATAGTCCCGGACCGATACAACGCTTTTAATCCCGAGCGTATTTTTCAGGGCATTGTAGCTCGCGGCGTTAGCCGTATTGGTAAAGATATAATGGGCAAGTTGCCGAAACCCCTTGATCTCCCGGATCCCGAACCGGCTGATGATGTCCCGGAACAGGATGTCATCATAGATCCGTTTGAGGTATTCAGGGTCCCCGTATTTCAGGTACTCGGGGAATCCGCCACCGGCAAGATACCGGTCGAACTCCGCGAGGATTGCTGCTTTTTTCTTCACGGTGATCCGGTCGGTGCCAATCGACCTGAACCGCAGGCATTCCCGGAACGAGAACGGGTACAGGGTGATCTTGGCATACCGCCCGGTGAGATGTGTCCCGAGTTCAGCCGAGAGGAGATTTGCATTGGAGCCGGTAAGGAAGACCTTGTAACCCTCGTCATGGATCCGCCGGATGAACCGCTCCCAGCCCGCGACATTCTGGATCTCGTCGATGAAGATGACTTTTGTGCCCGGGGAGGTCTTTTCAAATACCAGCATCAGGGCAGGAAAATCCGAGAGGGAAAAGTCCATGAGCCGGTCATCATCGAAGTTGATGTACAAAAAATCGCTGTACTGCGCTGACAGCTGGCGCATGAGCGTGGATTTGCCGCACCGCCGGATACCGGTTATCACGACGATTGCGCCGGTCTTCATGAACCGTTCTGTTGCTATCTCCCGGGGTATGCCGGGGTCCCGGGCCAGGAATGCTTCTTTCTGGCTGAGTACCAGTTCTTCGAGTTGCGGTGCCGGGATCATATACATTACCAATGTATGCTTTATGGCATTTGTTTACATTACTAATGTATAAAATTATTCATGCGGTGCGGGATTGCTAACATTGTCCGGGTACAAAGTTGTTGACATCATTGAAGGAAAACCCGCATACCATTGTATTCCATCTTTTGATTCCGGTATTTTTGTTCTGCCCTGATATATTCCGTAAAATTTTTACTGTCCCCGGCAACTGCCAGGGATTCCCTGACAATCGATCCTTCTGCCGGACGAATCCCGGTAATTTGGATATTCTGACGCGGGATCTGCCCGTTCGGTTCAGATTTCTTCACGTGGATAACACCCACAAGGATTGGAATAGTAAGAGGGACAACATCCCGGGCAATCGTATTCATTGTCGTGCTCTCACGGTCAACGGGATTTTTTTCAAATTCCCGGGCAAGCCTCACCCGAGAATGTCCGCCCGGCTATCCGCGGCAGGGGGGCAGGGTTGGGCCTGCCGGGTTGAACGGGAAGAATGTCTGGCACAGTTCATCCGGAAAATCCGGGCCCTGGGGGTGTGACGGACCGATGATCTCGGACGGGTCGTACCCGTTCACCGGGTACTGCACGGACGTGCCGGGTGATTGTGGCAGGGATCCGGCCAGCCCGAGGAGTGCCCCGAGAAAAGCGAGCAGTACCAGGACTGCTGCGAGCCGGTGTACCGGGTCGTGGGAGGAAAAAGCGGTCATATCGAAGTACCTCTGCCTTACAGGATTGTGGGGATCCCCTGATAAATATCCTTCCAAAATCTTTTCGGGGTTTGGTCGTGTCCTGCCGGCAGTGGCCATCCGGTTTATTGGGAGTTTTGATCCCGGGAGCAGTGACTATACCCGGGAACACAAAAAGTACTTCCGGAAAAAATCCATAGAACAGATCGGAGAAGAGATCCTCGATCTGCAGAAATCACTCTGATTTTTTTTATTTCAGCGATCCCGGTTATGAAATCTGCAGATGATCCTGATTATTGATGGTTCACCGCTTCCCGTACACCTCCGGTAAAAATTCATAAATTCCCTTATGGTTCCAGCCGGAGAAGAGCCCGGGCTTAGTAAACTGTTCCCGGATGAAATGAACCGCTTCCTCGCGGGAGGTTATCTCGCAGATGCCGGGACCATTGTCGCACCAGAGCCAGTGCCGGAAGTAGAAGACGGGCGGATCTGCCGGGCCGGGATCCTGGCCATCAGCGGGGTCCGAACCCTGGCCTGCGTATGCAAAGAGGTCGATGCCCCGCTCATGGTGCTGGCCGGTCGAGAGGCAGTACCGCAGCGAGCGGAAGAGACAGGTATCGGTTCCGGGGTAGGACCGGGGGTATTTAAAGAAGGCAATTTCTAGCATCAGGGTCACTTCCGTTGACATAAAAATTTTGAATCTTCTGCGTCATCGCCATCATCATTCTCTGCCGGGTCAAACCATCCCGGGAAATACTTTCGAATCCGGTGCTTTTCCGGTTCCGGGATTTTATCAAGTCCTGAGCCCGCCGTGCCGAGAATAAATGCAGCAGCATCCAGAGGAGATTCGAACGGGCAGATTACTGGAGGGTTGGACGGATTGTCCTGGTAACTGAGATAAAATCCGGTAGTTTCTCCGGATCCCTGGTGTGCGAAGAGCAGGGTGCACTCTTCCGCCCGGGGGACAGGACCCGACGAGGCTGGAGACAAGCGACAGAGAAAAATATCAGTCTTTGGGTCGGGCGGGGAGTATTTGGAAAGGGGGGTTTCTGGCATGGTCGGTCATCCTGGGTCACATCCGGATAACTGTAAGGGCGATATGTTGATAAATTTTGTGACACGTTTGTAACACGTGTTGATGTGTGTATTATTCCATTTTTCCATGATGTATAATCTCGTAAGTTTTGTTTCCCGTGGAAGCGTGAGGAGAAAAGTTCTCAAGGGACTTCTCAAGCCAAATACGCCAACCGAACTTGCGAAAGTTCTTGGCATTGCACGATCTGCCGTGAGCCGTTCCATTTCGGCGCTTGAGAAAGTGGGTCTTGTTGAATGTCTCACGCCAGATGAAAACATGAACCGCTATTACCGGACAACCGAAATTGGGAAGAAAGTTGTTGATTTGATTGAAGGAAAAAAGTGAGCGTTTAGATTATCCGGGTCTGGCGTTCATCGGGACTCCGCATCAGCCGCGTGAGCTGCCAAGCGTATTTGATAAATTATTTTCCAACGCGTAAGGTACTCGGTGAGAAATCGTTTATAACACAATTTTTCATTGTTGTTGTGGACATCCGATTTGCCGGTAAGATCCAAATCGCGCCAGCCAGGTTGGTGTTCACATTCCGTACGCTATGCTCAAAGAGCGGGATCTTTGGGACACCTCAGTTAGAGATGCCAGGAAAAGTAGTTCGTCGCAGCCTGGCAATCTGAAGACCTTCGATTTCGGTACACGCACGGGGAGACGCCGCACAGCCGGGTTCCTCCCCGTGAATTATTTTTTGGGATGGATTTCTGCTTATATTTTGGAATCGAGTTCCATGCTATCCTTTTGGGACGATCGCTCTTTTCTGTCATGGCATTCAGGAGTGTATTTTTCCTGGCATTGTTCTCGATAGCCCTCCGGGCAATTTTACTCTCTATTACTTCCTTGTGAGCTTGTACGTTTTTATACGCGTCATCCGTCTGGAACAGCGTCATGGTCTCTCCCTGTTCCCGTACACCTCCGGCAGAAATTCATAAATTCCCTTATGGTTCCAGCCGGAGAAAAGCCCGGGATTGGTGAACTGTTCCCGGACGAAGAGAGCCGCTTCCTCGCGGGAGGTTATTTCGCAGATGCCGGGACCATTGTCGCACCAGAGCCAGTGCCGGAAGTAGAAGACGGGCGGATCTGCCGGGCCGGAGTCCTGGCCATCACCGGGGTCCGAACCTTGGCCTGCGTATGCAAAGAGGTCGGTGCCCCGCTCATGGTGCTGGCCGGTCGAAAGGCAGTACCGCAACGAGCGGAAGAGACAGGTATCGGTTCCGGGGTCGAGCAATGGGATTTTTATGTTGGGGGTTTTGTTCATGCTGCATCTCCATCACATCCGGAGGAGATGTTGGACGTGAACATGCTTCAAACTTTCTACGTAATTGCTACGTATATTCATCACATATTTTTCCCCATGTTCTGTAGATGTACGACCTCGTGAGTTTCGTTGGCCGGGGAAGTGTCCGGAGAACGGTACTCCGGGCGCTCTCAAAACCGAATTCCCCCACCGAGCTTGCCAAGAAACTGGATATGGAACGTTCGACCGTGAGCCGTGCTATCCTCGAACTTATGGAAAAAGAACTCGTTGAGTGTCTTACTCCGGATCAGCGCATGGGCCGGTACTACCGGATCACGGAGACCGGGAAGAACGTTATCGATGTGATTGACGGGAAAGGGGAATGAACACAAAGCCCGGTATTCTTTTCAAACGTGTAAGCTGTTGAGCGAGAGAACGTTTATACAATCATTTGGATATTCTCGATCGGATACTGATTCCTGTGCCGGGAAGATCCAGGTAGCCTCTCCCTGCAGGTCGTGATCCACTGCTAAAACGAACAGGGTTATCCCTGGGGTGGTACGATAGACAACCGACTGACGAGTGGATACAATTTTCCTGCCCGGCTCAAACGCCAGCTGGATGTGATCGAAGCGCGAGGGAGGGAGTGATATGTCCCGGAGACCAGCGCATGTCGTATTCGACCTCCCGCTCTCTCTGGTCCCACCCGAGATCCGGTCGGAGATTGCATACGCCGTGGAAGAGCTGGAGCGGATCGCGGAGAAGAAGTCCCGCCGGCATTACTACAACATCAGCCTCCGGTCCCGGTCTGTGAACCGTGAACTGCGGGCGGAGGCCGTGAGGGCTGGTGAGCGGCGATGATTCGCGGACCGCGACCCTACCGGGCGCTTTCCGATGCAAGAGGAATTGCCGGACTGCGGGGCACCGTGCAGGTTGTCGAGTACGGCCCCGAGAGCCGGTATGATCTCATCATCACCGAAACGACACCGGTTGCGTTTGTCCGCGTGAGGTACGCAGGCCGGATCCTTGCAACCGTGCAGGAGATCGCGGCAGCGTACCGCGATGAGATTCTCCGGCTTCGGTTAATCACGAACGATGCCGCCATCTCCCGCGAGCTCTGGCTCCGGTCAAAGCACGGCACCTGGCGGTTCTTCCGGGTGAGCGGCGACGGGCTCACTATTATCGGGAGGAACGGGAAGGTGACCGAAGGAAAGGCGTGATTTAGTACTCCTGCGGTATTGGGGTATTCCGGGGGACTGGTTACCCGGTCTCCGTCGGAGAATACCCCCATTTTGGGGATGGTCGAATCCGGGCCCGTACAGGGTTCAGATTCCCCATTTTTTGGGCCCGGGAGGGAATAATTCCCGAAAATGAGGGTGAGTTATTGCTGTTTTTACTGTTTTTACGCCTGTGGGGGAGAGGTCATATGTAGCCATGTTCCAGTGGCGACGGAGGGGTTGGGACGGGTTTTGGGATATGGGGGGGTGGGGTGGATCTGGGAGAGGTTTGACGCTCAATTCGGACTCCGCTCCTCGCCGCGTGGGCTGGGCCCCGGAGGTTGAAAAAATAATTACTGCCCGGTTCCCCGCTCAATGATCCTGAGGTAATCAACAAAGAGATATTTCTTATATCGTTTTTTCCCGGTAATTTCCCGGAGAATCTCCAGTTTTTCGAACTGGTCAACCAGATCATAGGCGGGTTGGTGACTGATGTCAAGCGCTGAGCTGATATCGGCAACGGTGACGACGGGTTTTGTGAACAGTAAGTCGAGGAGCCGGACCGCATTCAACCCTCCGGCGTTATTTTTGACAAGGGTATCGATGAGCCGCTCCTTGAGCACGATGATCTCCCTTGCATTGGCAAGAGCTTCTTTTGATACTTCGATGATGCCGCGGAGGAAGAATTTCAGCCACGACTCCCAGTCTCCTTCGATCCGGATTTCCTGGAGATGATGGTAATATTCCTCCCGGTGTTGTTTTAAGTAGATGCTCAGGTACAGGAGTGGCCGGGCAAGAATGCCCCTCTGGCAGAGATAAAATGTGATGAACAACCGTCCCATACGGCCGTTCCCGTCAATGAATGGATGGATAGTCTCGAACTGCGCATGAACGAGGCCGATCTTGATTAGAGGAGGAATCCGATCTTCCGCTACAATGAACGCTTCGAGATCGGCGAGCAGTTCCGGCACTTTTTCCGGGGGCGGGGGAACGAATGTTGCTGAATGCAGGTTCGAGCCGGCCGGCCCGATCCAGTTCTGTACCGTCCGGATCTTTCCCGGCTCTTTCTTGCCGCCGCGTGTCCCCTTGATGAGAATGCGATGGATCTCCTGGAGGATCTCTTCCGAAAAGATCTCGTGGCTCGTACGTTTCAGTCCCTCATCCATTGCCCGGATATAGTTTATGACGTCCCTGACTTCGTTTATGTTGTCAACCGGGACCATATCTGCCTCGAACTCAAGTACGCCCTGAAGCGAGGCCTGCGTCCCTTCAATCTGGGAACTGAGCAGCGCCTCTTTTTTCACGTACATGGCAACAAAGAGATCCGCATTCGGAAGAACAGTGGTCATGCCGTCAAGACGGGCGAGGGCGCGATCCGCTTCCGAAAGGAGGTGATGGAGTTCGTCATCGAAATGGACCGGGGGTTTTGGGGGCAGGGGTTTTGGGATGTACGCCTGGTACCCTCCTTTCTGGCGTACTGTGATTCCCATCCGGCTTTCGTTCATAATTCTTCATCTCCAGAATATCCGCACTGGTTCTTCCTGTAATTCTGGCCAGCCAGACTTACACGCGATTGTTATGGTTTAATTCTGTTTAACCAGAATAAGAGTGTTGCGCCCGTGAACCGGGTGCGGGAACTTATCGAGTCATCCGGAGCTGCGCCTTACTTCTTATTACTACTGATCCACCGGGTTAATTTTTTCAATAATATCCCCGGTTGAACAAACCTTCCGGAGATCCTGCCGGAGAAGACCCCCATTTTGGGGATGGTCAAATCCGGCCCCGTAAAGGGCTCAGATTCCCCATTTTTCGGGCCCGGGAGGGAATAATTCCCGAAAATGAGGGTGAGTTATTGCTGTTTTTGCTGGTTTTTACGCCTGTGGGGGAGAGGTCATATGTAGCCATGTTCCAGTGGCGACGGAGGGGTTGGGACGGGTTTTGGGATATGGGGGGGTGGGGTGGATCCGGGAGGGAAAACTCCCGAAATAGGGGAGAATTTGATTTAATGAATGGAATAATTTGTGATAAAGAAAACATACGTTTATCGTTTTCTATCAAGAAGATTATTCTGAAATGGATGCTGATGAGCAATTAAAAATTAAATTAAAAGAAATATGGTCCACATCACAAGACTGGGACGAGACACCGACAAGCGAGGATGGAGTTTTCCTTGTTAAATATCCATTATCAGGTATCAATCAGGCGTATATTGGTATAAAATTAAAAAAATTTCAGAATTCAAAGACAGGGATCTATCTAAAATCCAGAAAAGAGATTGCTGCTTTTCGGGTGTTGCTGAACGATAATAAAATTAGTACGCTTTTTGATCAAATTTCCTCCGAAAAGGAATTACAGAAGAAAATAGGAATGCTCGAGAACTGGGATCAAACTCCGACTTCTATACCTGGAATCTCATTCACCAAAATGCCGGATGAGAATCGATCATCTGGAATTGTAGCCCTAGCAATAAATCCTGTTGATGAATTTGGAAAAAAAATGAAAAGAAAAAACCTCTTCCTCCGAGGTCAGAACGATCTTGAAAAATACCATCGTTTGTTTAATCTTGAAAAAGTGGACCGTTTATCACGAATCATCGAAGAAGTGAATGATGAGTTATCTCTTGAAATGCGTATTGCCCAGTCTAAAGTAATGGGGAAATATAAATAACCTATCAGGCCTTGTTTCATCAGTCCCTTCGAAAATTATAACGTATTTTAAGTTTTTACTAAAACAATCCACATAATGAATATGGACGACAAAAAATTCAAATTAATTATCCATAATACAAAATTCCTGAATCTGAACCTCATTGAGATCAAGGTTCTCTATTGTATCTACAATCCGGTGGCAATCATCCAGCGGGATATTAAACGACAAGCGGATATACGGCTCACGGAAATGCGTCACGCTATCAAAATCGTTTCTATGGGAATCCTCGATATCGCTACAATTCAGAATCCTATCAAGGGAAGACCCCACAAGTGTTACAATCTGAAAAAGCCGGTCAGCGAATAATTTGTATCAATAAAAAACAGAAAAAATGAGTGAATAATGGTGAAATTCATACTGGATGATATGAGTCAGGAATCTATTGAATGAGAACCTTAAGTCAAAATTCAATCATTTCATAAATTTTCTGAAAAATTATTTTGATCTTCAATTAATTCTTTTAATTCAGCTTCCAGAGCTTTTGGATAGTTTACCCCATACTTATCTATATGAGAAATCAGAATTTTGAGACCTTCATATGCATACTCTTCAGCATTTGCATAGAGTGGGGATTCATCCTTGAGGCAAAGGAGACTCTTTTTTTCAGCAATACCTATTGATAACAACGCCCACTTCTGTTTCTCGGTCATGGCATCGACTCTAACATTCCCAAGTTTTGGCGGAGGCAATGGGTTATTTTGCCGGCGGTGTTTTCCGATAGCCATTGCAAAGATGAAAAGATCCTTCTGGAACTTACCGGCAAAGATTGATTTTGATTCTTTGTTCAACCAGCCACCTTTTTTGTCAGTGTAAATGTCAAACTGTTCTTTGGTATATGCTGCATCACGAGGTTCGTTATTATGATTAGTTGCCATCGTACCGACCTACTGTTGATTCTGTTTGATCTTTATTCTCGGTAATCCGATAGAAATTATCATCTATCAGGAACTTGCTCAGGTTTGCCTTCACATTGTTATCATATTCTGTAGGTGTGACGAGAAGAATCAGCTGCGTTCCCGCCAAAAATTTGGGAAGTTCTGTTGTTATATATTCTCTGTGTTCATCATCGATTTTTCCTAAGGGGGTGTCGATTATGACCGGTGCCTGGAATCCGGAAATCGTCATAAGTGCACTCATGAACGAGAGCCCTAGAATTAAGTATTCACCTGCGGATAAATCATTTATAACATTGTAACCGTCAATATGGTGAACTTTTACATTATAATTCTCATCGATGCTAATTGAGCTGAATGCAGTTTTTTTCCTGATGAGGGTTTTGAAATTTTCATTTAGACTTTTTTCAACTTGTTTTCGGATTTTTGTCTTAATTATTATTTCCGTTTTGGCAAGTACTTTCAATGCTGACTGGACAAGTGTCAATTTCTCTTTTAAGGAGTTGTTTTTCTTGTCCTTTGACAACTCCTTTTCTTCATCATCCTTCAATTCTTTCAGTATGTTATCATAAGTAGTTAGATCAGAATTATGTAATATCAGGACCTGTTCATTTTTTGCGATCAATCGGACAAGTTCTTCTCTGCGATCTTCGAATTGCCGGACTTCAGCAACATTATATTTCTTAATTTCCTCGGAAATGTGCTCCATCCGCCGTTCTTTCTTCTCTAGCTGATCTTTGAATTCTTTGATCTCCTCATTGAAAGAATCAATTTTTTCAGGAAATTCTCTGATACTTGAGAAGATGTCCTCAATAGTTGTTTTTCCGACAATGGATATTTCACTGAGCTCAGACAGAGTCACCTTTTTACGGTACTCTTCGAGAGTTTTTCGTGTCTCCTCATTAAGCTCATTACCGCAAATACAATGACCTTTTTCAAGAAGTTCTCTGATGAATGTCTCTTTAATCCGTGGTGGTAGTTCACCTTTCTCGACTTTTTCTTCAATAATTTTATAGGTCTGCTCTATCTCTTTTTTCAAGTAAATGAAAGGGGCAATTTCAACGAGATATGAGTTCCTCTGGTATTCTTTTTTCCGGAGTTGTTCGTTGAGTTTGTTAATATCCAATTCGAGAGATTGTCGCTCACCTTCAAGGGAGGCGATAACCATACTATTGTGGGTTTTTAAAAAATCCTTTACCCTCGCAATCTCTTCATGATCTTTTTCTTTCTGCTTTTCAATTGCCTTTATGGTTGTTTTTAATTCTTCAATTTTTTTCTGGGTTTTCTCAATGTTGCCTTGAACACGAGCGAGATCTGGAGTAGTGTTTTTCACATTCTTTCGAAGTGAGTTTTCGACCTTCGAGAGATGATCTGCAGCCTTATACACGAGTTCCAGCTGAGAGACGATATCAATTGCTTTTGCGATATTTTCCGGGGTACTTACCTTGAAGAATTCTCTAAGTTGTTCACCATCGATAAAGAAGAAATTCTTCAGAGCTTCGGGTAAGAGGTTATTAATTAAAATTTGGGTGTCTTCACCGGTATCGATTTTATCCTGTCCGTATACTGGGTGAACTACAGTTAATTTACTGATATCATCAAAATAGAGATCACCCAATCCGCTTTTTCCACCTTCAAGTTTCCTCTTGATAATCCACGGGCCGATGTCCGTATTAAGATGAATTTCAACTTCAGCCGACGTATTTTGATTTACTTTCAGTTTCTTTAATGCCGAGGTGTTGATGACCGGCATACCACTAGAATCATGATTATCCTGGCTTTTATGAATCTCAATACCGTAAAGGCACCAGGTTATTGCGTTCAGGAGATTCGATTTACCGGCCCCATTTTTACCAAGAATTAGCGAGACATTTTTTGTTTTATCATTTTTAAAATCAAGAATCTGCGTACCATAGTATTGCCGATAATTCGTGATACTAATTGAGGAGATTGCATATTTCATTATTTTCTCCCCTTTAGGACATCATTCACCATCTGTTCATAGGTATCCTCTATTTCTGATGATCGTATATGTCGGTTCCAGATATCCAGCTCATATCGCAATGATTTCTGGATAAGATTTTTCACATCCGGATCCTCGCAATGATCATCAATTGTCTCTAAAATCAGCTTATTGAATTCTGAACCTTCAATCATGGTCTACCTCAATCAAATCCATGTTTTTTCCTCTCTTCAAAAATTTGCCGACGTACTTCTGATTCATTCATGGCATCCTGTGCAAATTCCTCAAGCCTCTTGAGCTGTGAATTGAACATTTTTTGTTCGATCTCGGGATTTAATCTTGCATCTGAAATGTTGGGAACTGCTGCAAAATCATAGATAATTGCCTTTACTTTTCCCGGGAATCTCCTAAGAACTCGTCCTCTTCGCTGGATGTACTCCTTTGGATTCCCTGAACTGCACATCAGAATTGCATTTCTTGTAGATGGTACATCCACCCCTTCATCAAGGCATTTTATTGCAACAAGGACATGATAATTTCCTTTATCGAAATTTTCGAGAAGATATTCTCGCTCGGTCATAAAGGAATATTTTTCCTGATGTCGGGTTGCATCCTCCCCGCTGGTGAATTTGTGCTGGACAATTTTTCCAATATCTCGGATAATACCCTGAGTCGGTTCGATTTGCTGAGGAGAGCAATAGACAAGAGTATGTGATATCGAATCGCCATTTTTTAACTGCTTGACTAATTCCTGAAACAAAGGATATTTTCCTGCTGCATTCTTCAGGATATCCTGACGGTCTCTCAACCGTTTTTCCAGAAGGAGATCTTCATCCCGGGTCTTGTGCGTCTTCAAAAATAAAATTGCAATCTGCCTGCTGATGAGAGCATATTTTTCCATCTCTTCTGAATTTAACTCTGCAAAAAGCAGATGGTATTCATAAGGGACTAGGAATGACTCTCCCGTTGCAGGATTGATCTCATTAATTGCCCGGTGTAGATTAAATTCGTACACCGTTTTATTGAAATATTTCAAGAGTTTTTTTGTCCCCAATTCATCAAAATACCGGTGTGGGGTTGCACTCAATCCGAGACGGTATTGATATTTTTCAATAAGCCCATGAACTCGTTCTATAGATCCCATGCCATGGACTTCATCTGCAATAAGGAGAGCCGGGGCTTTTAGATCCTCCATAATTTCAATAAATTTATCTGATGAAATCGTGTCGTGAGTGGCAAGAATGATAAAATGCGGTAATTTTCCCAGACGGTTATCAAGGATTTTTTCTGTACATTTATCCTTCCATTTTGGATCCATACCGCTCGCATAGACAATCGGCAACTCCACGCCCATTTGACGGATATTTTGCTCCCATTGTGTTGTGAGATGAAGAAACGGAGCGCAGACAACGGTAATCAGTTTTTTCTCTCGCTTGAGTAATTCCTGAAGAGCCCCAATCGCGGTATAGGTTTTCCCCGTACCGGTTGCCATCTCAAAAATTCCCTGGCATTGATTGGCAAACCAGGCCTCAATAGCTTCATATTGATATTGGCGAAGACTTATTGTCGTCGATTTCTTTTTTCCATACCTCAGATCCGAATCACAAACCCCCTCAACACCCACGAGAAGATCATCGATGGGGTAGATTCCATTTTTGTATGTATTGATAAGATTCTGTTTTATGGCTTCCGGGAAGGGAATAACCCTGGTCTTTTTTGCACGGTTATTCCAAAGGTCGTTGAATTCATCAATATCTTCTTTGATCGAATCGTGATAGGGTTCCTCCCAGCTGAAAAAAACCTTGAATTTCTCAGAGTTGTGCAGCCAGCCGGATTTACTCTCGTTATTGGATCCGACAAAGGTGATAATATTCTTTTCAGGATCTTCGAGAATTCCCAGTTTCTGGTGAAGAATTTCGTGTCCGACTACTTTATTCTCAATAAATCCTACTTTGATCTCCATCAGATTATTGGAAATGAGCCAGCCGATTACCTTTGCATGGTTTCGTTTGCATTCGTCCTCAAGGTCCGACAAGTCAGAAAGGAACCGGCTCTGGATAATTTCTTCCGGAGATTGGATCCCTTTCTCAATATGCTCATAATCTTCATCTGACAACTGGACATTCAGGATGAACTGAAAATGGCCACCTTTCTTGATAAATTCAGAAAAACCTCGGGCTGCGATGAAAAGTGAACTTGAGGAAAAATATCCTGTGACTCTCCGGTATATGTTTGCTTCTTTCAGCACGGGAATGTAAAAATCATCGACAAGATTGTCTTTTTCTGAAGAATATGAATGCTTCAGATGAATGTTCTGAAACGACATAAGAAAGCCCTATTTTTTTAATAATGCATTCAATCTCGCTTCTTTCAACCGGCTTTCGAGAAGATCTTCAAAACGATCCTCATCATTTTTTTGCATATCCATACTGTAGTTATGATTAATTTTTGACAGCCCAATCAAACGGTTGATCTCATCAGATTCGCCACTTTCCTGAAGCATGTTTTTTATCTGATCAACGGTCGTAGATTTGATTTTTTTATCATACAATTTATTCAATAGGAATACAACGATCCCTAATAACTCCCGTTTTTCGGCCGCAATTTTGGATAATTTCTGCGGGTAACTCCCGGAGTATTCTTCTAGATCAAGAGATCTGAATTTATGCAGCCCGACTTTTCGTAAAACATCATGCGTTAGATCTCCGAGTATGTCTGATGTCTGGAGAAAAACAGTATCGATGGTTGCGAAAATATCCTCTTCGTACAGCCAATTCTCATCAATTAATTCAGGAGAATTATCTTTGATCTCTTTAAGAACGTAACTTACGATAAATAAGTCATCGATATAGCCGTTTTCTTTATGATCCGGAATTACGTCATCTTCAAGTACGAAATATGCTATTGCTGAACTGATCATCATTTTTGTGTGCCAGTCAGTAAATTTGTCATTGAGGATATCACAGAGGAGTTTGAAGAAAATAGGACAATTCATCTGTAATTTTTTATTCGGTCCCTCGTAATTTTTCACATTTTGAATCAAGATATCGTAATATTCGAAATTGTGTTTGTTCTGATATTCATGTATGAATGATGCTTTTTCTTCAATGAGCGGAGATTCTTCGATAGTGATGATATGATGATTTGAGCTGAGATGTCTGTGAATATTGCTCGGTTTCGGCCTTTTTTTATTCCCTTTGAGTTCGAAAAATTCATTGTTGGCAATTAACAAAACACGACTATCTATGGTCCTGTGCGAGAAAGCGCCATCGTGATGTAGTTTTTTAATGGCGTCCAGAATTTTGCTCTCATCTTTCTTTTCGAGTGGATCGCAGTGCCAGTGCTGATTTGTCCACTTCATGAGAGCCCGTGCGCCCACTTCATCACCAGTATTTTTCAGAAATGGATTGGAGTGGATCAGGTCGATGAGTTCATCGATTTCCGGGTTGCACTCGGTCACTTTATTGAATTCTTCGAGATTATGGTTATTTGATATCGTAATTCTTTATCGAAATGATTGGAATAAAAAGGTGTTGATTTGAGGTTAGAAACAAATAATCGTATATGAAAAGATTATAGATCCACAAATAAACTACTAATGGGGGCTAATGATGAAATCGATTGTAAATATCTCAAAACTCTCGTCTGTAATTTCCCAAGGGTATTGGTATCCCTAAAAACTAATCTAATATCATTCTGACTTGCTTCTCCGTCTTCAGAGAATTGCGCAATATTTACAAGAATTATTTTTATTAAATTATCCCTAAATGATGAATGGTTAGTATCAATGTATTCAACAATTTTTAAAGCAGTATCACCATCAATCAATCCATATCTTGCATATAGAATACTCGCCGAAAGACTTACACAATGAGCGACGACTAGTTTTTTTGCACGTAATAATCGATTTAGTGTTGCTTCAGAAAATGATCCTGTTATTCGAATAATTTCATCCTGATTGGAAAATTTCACGTAACTATCAAATAAATTGAACAACCGTTGTGCTAAAATGTAGTTTCGAACATCGTAAGTTCGATTAAAAATATCTTTGTAAATACTATCTGTTTCGAATAATTTCTCTCTTTCATCAATTGCATCTACAGGGTGTCCTTGATACGCACGGAAACTTTGTGCAATACTTACCATCTCTGCACGCCGTTTTATCGTTCCATTAACATAACGAGATACTTTTGACCTCGATAGTGAATTCCACTCCCCTCTTTTTCGCTGATAGTGCCAAGATGGAGTTAATCGATCAAAATTAGCTTGGATCTCTTTTTGAACTTGATCATTTGAATGCAAATCAAATGGATTAACCGGAGATTGACGATTTGTCGCTGATGCGATGTCTTTACGTTTTTCCCTACCCTGAGGACTTGAATTCAATGTAACAATTCTTGCTAATAATTGAATATCATTTTCGATAAACCTCGAATTATTAATGAGAGTTGAAATTGTTTGTGCACCATTAACAATCCCTGGATTTTTTAAACTAATTGATTGAGTATCCTCATTATATTTTATTTCATGCGCAACAATCGTTATCCCATTATTGTAATGCCAAAAATGATGCTTCTCAATAGGATTCCTAAGTGTGTCAGTTATTTTTTTATTGACACGATTCTGGTATCCCAAATGATATCGAACATTCGGCGCAAATATCCGAGGAGAATGAGGTTCAATTGTCTCGATAAATTTTTTCGCATTAAAATTTACGACTGCAGATTGACCGATACCTGCTGAAGTTGTAGGTGCAGCAACGAAAAAAAATGACTCGTTCTCAACAGGAATAATCACTGTAACATTTTTCAATTCATCGATTGTTGTCCTCATTACATCTAATTCGTAGAGTCTTTTAATACCGGTTATCTCTGGGGATGGGGACAATATATGTCCGTTACATCTATCCGTAAATTCTTGTTTGGCGGAACTCGTAACTTCTCCAAAAACCACACAATTCAAGGATACTGTAGCTTCATCATCATCGATTGCAGATAGGAGCTCGTTGCTAATATGCCCCATCTTTTCACTATGACGAAAAGACGCTGCATTATCTAATAATAATTCAAAACCCCCAAACAATTCTCTTGTTTTTGTCGGTCCGATATTCTCAGTTATCTGATCAGGAAAATAGGCTTGATATAAATAGAAAACACCCTGTCGTTCATCATAATAACGCCCGTCTATTCCTCTGTCCCCTTGAGCTTCGGTATCAGTTAGATCTACTGCCAGCTCTTTATCGATTTCATGAATGAATGATACGGCCCAAGCCGCAAATGCATGTCGTGTATCCAATACTGGAAATTCATCTTGAATGGACTCAACTTGCTTAACAACCCAATCAGAGAATGTATTTGGAACGTCCATAATCAAATTACTAATAACTAAATTAAAAAGTACTAATATTATGAAATGCTATTTGTTGGATTTCCTTTATCTACAATAATTTAAATTTAAAATTAGGTTTTCGATATTTTCTGGTTTTCTGAAAGAACAATTGTTATCAATTACAGGACATTAAATAAAAAGTTGAAAAGACAGAATAACTCAAGATTATCCAGAAAAATATGAACGCTACTGGGAGTAAGTATAAAATTATTCGCATTTCGAATCCCTTAAGACTTTTTGGATAAATATTGGGGATTTTAAGATTATGGGAAATTTTTCGTGATTCTTCCTTCCAATATCTTATGTATTCGCTACTTCGATGATGAGAAAGTAACCATACTAGTGAAGTAATAATTCCAACTAAGCAAATCGCTAATTTTATGTCTTTAACCTCAAATTGGCTGATAGATAAAATGAGGATACTCGTAATAACCAAAAAATAATTGTTTCGAGAGCAACTAAGATTCGATTCAGATTGGACAATGTCAATGAAATTTTTTAGTAAATCTTTTTCATTGGATTCAAAGTCCAAAATTTTTCCTCCTCAACATTTTTTCTTTAATTCTGTTGTATCACCAATTTTGCAATTTTTTGGCAAAAATCTCTACACGAGCAATTGCATTTTGCAGATCGTCATGGGTATTCCCTCTCCCCAACCCAAACCGCACCGCTGTATGCGATTCTTCAACCGTCCGCCCAATTGCGAGTAATACATGTGATGGCTCAACACTCATTGTCGTACACGCAGACCCGGCTGAGATTGCCAGATCATCCTTCAGTAGATGGATCAATGCCTTGCTCTCGATGCCGGGGAAACAGACATTCAGATTGTGAGCGAGCCGTTTGGATGGATGTCCATTGAGAAGGATTGATGGATACGCCTCTTTGAACGCATCGAACATCTGCGTTGTCCACTGCCGGTACTGCTTCTCTGCGTTGCCCATCTCCTTCCCGGTAATCTCAAGCGCTTTCCCAATTCCGACAATACCCGGCACATTCAGGGTTCCGGAACGAACTCCCTTCTCCTGCCCTCCGCCAAACATAACCGGTGAAAGTTTCACGCGGGGACTGCTGCTCCGGATATACAGGCCGCCGATACCTTTAGGCCCGTAGATCTTGTGACCGGAAAACGACAAAAGATCGATGTTCATCTTCTTCACATCCATCGGGATGTGACCGACTGCCTGCGCTGCATCGGTGTGGAAGATCACGCCATGGTCGTGAGCGATCTTTCCGATCTCTTTGATAGGAGCAATCGTACCGATCTCATTGTTCGCGGTCATGATGGAGATCAGTACTGTCTTGTCAGTGATAGCGGCTTCAACTGTTGAAGGATCAACAAGCCCGTACTTATCAACCGGCAAAAAAGTCACGGATTTTCCGGTTTTCTGGAGATATTTACATGTATCGAGAACCGCTTTGTGCTCGGTGACGCAGGTGATAATGTGATCGCCTTTCGATGCATACTGATCAGCAACTCCAAGGATAGCAATATTATCGGACTCCGTCGCCCCGCTTGTAAAATATATTTCATCGGAGGAACTGTTGAGGATATGTGCGCACTGTTCCCGGGCTTTCTTCACTGCATCCGCTGCAACCGCCCCATACATATGATCGATACTTCCGGCATTTCCGAACGTTTCGGAAAAATAGGGAAGCATTTCCTGAAGTACGCGGGGATCTACAGGTGTTGTTGCGTGATGATCCATATAGATGGGCCGCTTAATTTCCATGCGAACGCTCCTCAGACAACATACCGGATTTAATCCCTGCAGCCTGATGCTTTAGGAGGATCGTGAAATCTCCAAGACTCTTGATTTGTGGGAAGATCCCGAAGACACCCCGGTTGAGGTGTGCCCGAAGCTGATCGTAAAGATCACTCTCCGGATCCAGGTTGTCGTGGATACATCGTTCTTTCACGAGAGCAATAAAAAATGTATCCCATTCGCCGGTTAGCGTGTATCGGTTTAGTTCCTGGCCTTTCTCATCATATTCCGCAGGATTGGGTATTGCCGGATCATTAAGAGAATAACAAATTGCAATACGACAGAGAATATTTGGTGTTAACCCAGTTTTTCCTTTGAGCTGATTCAGTCGGAAGGTTGCTTTCTCACTAATGCGGAGACGGTAGAAATTGCTGCTTCCGTTCATGATTCCGCCTCCTGCCAGAAATATCCTGGAGAGATTGAGGTGTGTCGCTCTTTTTTATTGTAATCCAAATGATAAGCCCGGGCAATATGGGGCTGAAGAACCCGGAAATATTCCTTATCAATTTCGGTATCGGTCGAAAAAATAATCATTTGGTCACCTGCGTGCTGGAAGAAATCCATAACGAGATTTCCTCGATGCTCGCTATCGAGTCGGCCAAGAGGAGTGTCTATGATGAACGGGAGTTGTCGGCCAGAAGTCAATGTGAGTCCCCAGAGAAGTGAGACCGCAAAGATCTCTTTCTCTCCTGCAGAGAGAAGATCCTTTGGGATAACATGCCCATCCGGTTCAAATAGTGTAATGTTGTAATTTTCATCGATCAATATATTCCGGACATAATCGTCTTTTCGAATAAGTCGATTAAAACAGGCAAGTATATTGTCACCTAACTGGTAAATTTTTTGTTGTTGAAGTTCCTTTGAATATTCCGTTAGAACCGCAGTGACATTTCTGATAATCTCAATTCTACGGGACCCGCCTTTTGCACCCTGAATCTCCTCCTCTACTTTCGCTTTTTTCCTGTCGAGATCGGTGTGTTTGAGATCAAGTTGCCGGATTTTTTCATCGAAAGAATGGATCTGTTCGGTAAATCGACCGAGACTCTGATTTAGTTCATTGAGTTTTGTAATATGAGGAGCAATGATCTCATCTGATGGTGCACGGGTAATCTTCTCTTCAACCTTCTGACGCTGGACAGATAATTTCTCAAGATGATCAGAGAGGTCCTCCATCTTTTTCGGGACCGATTTCATGGATTCATCAATCCATCGTATAAGCTGAAGATATTCGTATTGTGAAAGGTGATGAACAAGAGGTTTTTTCTTTACTTCATAATCGGTCGTCAGCTGCTGACGCATAAGATTGATCAGTTTATATCTCATTTTTGCTTTCTGCGTCTCTGCCACGGAAATATCAGCCCAGAATGCTGGGGATTCGATTATCTTGTTCAGTTCCCCGATATTAGCATGAATGATCTCTTGAGAACGTATCCGAGACTGAACCGAATCCTCTTCTATGAGATGTTTTTTCAATATGGTGCAGTAGTGAGGGGAAATCGAGAATGGAAATAATCCGGCACAGAGATCGCGGATTTCATTCTGAGTTTTTAAAATCTCGTGATCCAACCGAATTTTTTCCTTCTTTACTTCCTCACGTTTCCGGGCAAAGCTTCCTCCTTCACTAGCAACGATCTGTTCCTGCCGATCGATATCTCCACGAATCTGATCGCTCTTGCTCTGAACTTGGGCCCTTTCTTGCTCGATCTTTTCTTTCTCTCCGTCAATTGTAACAATTTCCGTTTGGATCTCTTCCAATCTCGTACCGATTGCAGTCAGTTCCGATCCTTTTAGATTATGGCTCAAGTAAATACCGAGATCTGCTTTAAGTCGATCAATAAGGTCCAGACCGAGAAGGGATTTGAATGAATCCCGAAGATAGATATTCTCTGCATTTTCTTCTACAAGGTTCTGGATTTTTTCGCCATCGAAAAGAAATAGCCGAGCAAATCTTGGGGGTATTAGTTCATTTAAAAGATCCTGCCATTGATCTACTTCGAGATCCTGGAGAATTTCTCCATTGCGTTTGATGGTCATTTTCTCCGAAAACTTTGGAGTAAATATCCATTCACGTCGAATATGATAGGTCTGGCGAAGACCCGAATGGGTGAAATCAAAAACTACCTCAATAGCTGGGAGTAATCCGGGCTCGTCCTTTTTGCTGCGAGGAACCATTTGTCGAATATATTGCTCATATTTTGGATTGGTCATTCGGCTTCCCGGGGCTTTCTGACCATAGAGACAAAGAAGGATGGACTCAAAGAGTGTTGTCTTACCAGCACCGTTTTTCCCCCCAATCAGTATTATTGGTTTTTGTGAATTTGAAGTATGGACTGGTGTAAAATCAAGAATGTTTTTTCCCTTGAAGATTCGGATATTTTCCAAGATTAATGAATGAAGTAACATTTAGGCACCTCACTCAAGCCGAAGACCTCGGCGTTTTTTATCAATCGTTTTCGGGTTTGCAATTTGGTTCTTTGCCTCTTCCTCAGTCAACCAATCTTGTGAGAGTACCTCTCCTAGTCGGTTATAAATCGAGGATCGTTTTGTCATTCCTTGCATTTGCTGTTCAACATCGATCAGTCTTGTTACAAGATGGAGCGGGAGTTTTTTAGAATCACAGATCTTCTGCAATAATTCCTGTTCGGCTTTGGAGAATGATCCAAGGTCATCTTTGGTCCAATCAAGTGTTTTTCCAGTTACTTTTTGGTATATTTTCGCGACGGAATCATCCCAGTCACTCCGCTGAGTCATCCAAATCCTTCTAATCTCAAAAAGCTCTTCTGGAAGAATGAGTGAAAAGTTCGGATTAGGTCCATTCTTCCGTACACTTTGTTGAGCGATTAAGAGTTTTTCAAGTAATTCTTTACAATAGTTAAACTTGTAAGGTCCTCTTATGATTTCTCGCGTATCCCCCTTTTCCATCCATTTTACTTTCCCATTCATCCGTATATGATCGCGATATTTTTGTTTCTTTTCAGGAATCTGGGTTTCGGCAAGTTCATTGCGGAATTCCAGAAGTGGCTCTAGCCAATCCTCTCCACTCTCGATGAGTGCGGTCATACTTCGGTCTTTCTGGACTACTGTGCAGACCCAGCAGCCGAAACGGCTGTTGCCACAGGGTGTCGTGTCCTTATCCACTACAAGCGGACAATCCCCATCCGAAGCACTCTTGTACAGAGCAAGGAGATCTCGGTTACTATTCCCCCAGGGGGATGATTTCTGTAATAGATATGTCCAGACATCTTCGACCGAAAACTCCTCAATGGGGGTATATACATAAGATTGAGGAAATCTTGAGTGATGTGATAATTTCGACCCTTCAATCTTGTACTGATCCATGACCGAATCACGAGTCTGGCTCTCTCCTTTCCGCACGCCAAGAATCATCACTACTTCGCCATATTTTGTGACACTTTCCAAAATAAACCGGTCAGCGGTACGAATCTTCAGCCGTTCGGTACACCAGCGGAACTGAGTGCTCGGGGCAGGATATCCTTTACCGAGGAGGTTCACCCAGAAAGAGTCAATGATACGGGGCGTGAGTTTGAATGCTTTGATTGGCATTTTTTGTTCGATTGCGGTCTTGTTGATCCGATCAAGTGTGTTTGTGATATAATCTACAATCACCGGAGTTTCCACCAGCGTATCAGAAGAGATAACAAAAATTGTTTTTGTTCGTTTCTCTTCCGGTAATTCTGCGAGTGCATACCAGACCAACTGGAGCGCTGTTGTTGAATCCTTCCCTCCACTGTAACCAATAACCCAGGGGCGATTATCACTCAGATAGACTTCCTGAATTTCTTTATGGAGATTGGTCAGACCCTTCTTATCGAAGACAGAAATTTTCTTGCCATTAAGGGTATGTTGGGCCGTCATTGTACCGACTCAGGATATTGTTTTAGGAATTTTCGCTCGATCTCTTCTTCATCTGGGGTGAGTGAAATTTTCAGTTTCTGTTTAAGGTAATTGGCAGTTAAAGCAAGATTCATCTGATTTTTTGTAATCCTACCATTGATCATTGCTCGACCTTCCCAGACTTTCTGATTAGAACGTGACCAATCAATTACATGGAGTTTTTTCAATTGCTCTTTCCATACATCGGGATATTCTTCGATGAGATAATGACCAACAATACCCAGCGCATGAAGTGCGATACCATGTGCATGAACAAAGTCATTTCGAAGTGAACTACTAGCAACTTCACCACGGATTAATAGCTGCCAATCCGGGATATTCTTAGCCACTTCATTCCAATATTCACAAGCGAGTTTTTCTTCTTCATGAGTGATCTTTTTCACTTTAGATTTCTTTCCCAATAGCGAAGCAGTACCTTGGTAGATGGTTGAGAGCGTAAACATTTTTCTCGAACGATTCGAGATAGATGTTTTTTCAAATTCCGTGAGATCTTTGAAGATCGGAAGTGTATTGGACATTTCTCGCACAGATTGGGCAAACGCTTCTCGGGAATCATAGAGTATACTGATAGACTTTGTTGGTCGTACTGCATGTCGATTCAAATCAGAGAACATTTGTTGACTGCGTTTCAGGCCTGCATCAATGAAGAAAACAACTGAGATTGTTTCATTGCCGAGGTCTGGACGTTCAACAAGGGCAACTTCAATAGCAGCCCTCCGGTGCTGTCCGTCATTAATGAGGACTTTCGCTTCCATGGGAATAATGAGTTTTCCAAGTTTGCTTGCAGGATTTTTTGGATCTACTGATATGAATTTTACACGGCCATCACTTATTGAAGCAGATATTGATGAAAAAACATAATCCCTGGGATTATTCACGATATAGTTTGCAATTTCTGGAATTCTGGCCTGATTTAATACTCTTTGTGAACGAATTTGGGGAGGTACTTCTGATTCATTAAAGCGAAAGATTGCTGGGATCAGCTTGAGCTGCACCATTGCAGAATAATATTCTCGTCCCGCTTGCATACCGCGTATTGCTGGAAAAGAATATACTGCGGTGTCCAGATCTTCACTCTCTTCTGGCGCCGTAGATTTCATATTTTTTGAATATGTGGAAGTTTGTATATATGCTTTTGGAAGTTGCTTTGTGAAAGTGTGGAAGTGAAATTAAGTAAATTACTTTGCATTGAATTTGAAGAAATTTGTTCAAATAATTCTCCCGCCTGAGGAACCTCCCGCGTTCCTTCCATTCAGCCACACCCCTCACCCGATTCCCCAATCCCGCCCCAAACCAGTCCGCATTTTTCAGAAATTCCCGTTCATAATCAAAGCCCATGACCAACCCCATCCTATACTGGTATGTCAAAGGGGCCCCGGCGACACGGAACGGGAATCCATTCCCGACCGGTCCGGGAGCAGGAGACGTGCACAAAATCCTGCCAGAAAAAAGTGAGCCGAAACCGGAAGACGGGCAAGAGTCCGGAGGACTCTCAAGCCTGGGAGACGCTCTCCCCTTCCGGCCACCGGTTCACAGAATGGAGGAAACCAAAATGGCAGATTTCGTACAGACAACCACCGTAAAAACCGCGACCCGCAAACTCGCGGCCCCCATTGCAGACGTGGCGGCGTACGGGCACGCTCGTACAGTCGGTCATCACCGGCAACCCGTTTGCATGTGTAGCCTATATGACCGCCGGGGAGAACCACCCGGCCGTTGAGAAGACCCGTGAATCCTACACGGCGAAGTTCTTCTACCAGAACGACGATGCCAAATCGGTTGGCACTACAGCCGAGAAGTACAACTCGATTGCCGGGTACAATGCCGGGATAACCGCCGTGCTTGCAGCAACTGCAAATATCGCGGCCCATACCGGCACGATCGTCCACGACAGCGAGAACGACGCGTTCTCGGCGAACCTGAAGTGCCACGATGCCAACGGGGAGATCTACAATGTGATCTTCACCCGCGATCAGGTGACCGTCAGTTCATACGAGGACGACGCCATCCGGACAAAAGTCGAGACCTGGGCCGACACGGTCGCAGCCCTTGCGTGACGTGCATCATGGAGAATGAACTCATCCTCACCGGCATGTTTCTCGGCGCCGGGCTGCTCGCCTATGTTGTGATCCCCGGCATGCTCGTCATGTGGGACCGGGTGCTCGATCATATCGGGTCCACCGGTGGAAATCCCCCTGCAAAGTAACGCGATACGAACACGATGGCGGGGAGTGATCCCCGCCGGGTTTTTTTATCGTTCAGTTTTACATCCGGTTATTACTCAAATTTCCTGGGATAACCCTGGCATTTTTCATAAAATATCTGGAACCGCTGGACCCGTGGTCCCGTTCTCTGGGATAACATCAGGTTATCTACAAAAAAATACGGGAAGTGAACATGACTTTTTCATTCCTGAGTTCCGGTTCTCTTTTAATTGGTAAGGTACTGGGTGAGAAATCGTATATAGGCAAATATGAAATCCTGGATTGCAGATACTTCGCGAATGTCTGCACGGTCGGGAGGATCATGGTATCACACCCAGAGATCCATTCCCGGACCGTTTTTTTATTTGATGATTCCTGGATTTGAGTCCTTTATCCAGGCTGCTGATTTCATCGCGGGAGCTTTGTACACCGGATAGAAGAACCTGAATTGGCGGATTTCGTTCAGACCCCAAATATCCGGATTGCGACCTGAAACTGACGGACGGAATACGGGGAACGGATAATCCGGGTACTTTCATAAGAGATTGACGACAACGTTCGGACGCGGTTTTCAGCAACAAATCTTGAGTACATGCGCCGGTTTTACCTTGATTATTATGAGACGATACTAGAAATTCCCCAGACCCTGTCTGGGAAATTTGTTGCTAAAACAGCTGACAAAAAACCAATTGTGCAAGCACCGTCTGCACAATTCACCTGCACATTTACCCTCAGCTGGTCGCACTATGTCTTCCTTTTGAATATTGACAACCGGGATAAACGCAGGTTTTATGAAATTGAATCCGGACAAAGCCGGGACCTGGGCCGACATTGTCGCAGCCCTTGCGTGAGGTGCTTCATGGAGAATGAACTCATCCTCACCGGCATGTTCCTGGGCGCCGGGCTGCTCGCTTATGTCGTCATCCCCGGGATGCTCGTCATGTGGGACCGGGTGCTCGACCATATCGGGTCCACCGGCGGGAATCCCCCCGCAAAGTAACGCGATGAGAACACGAAGGCGGGGAGAGATCCCCACCGGGTTTTTTTTTACAAAGTAAGGTCAGATTCATAAACCGTGCAAAAGTCGTTTGCACAAATATGCCGGTTCTTTCCTGTAACCGTCACGAAAACCCGGGGACATCCCCGGTTGAAATATCGAATGCAGGCCTTTTTACAAAAGAATTATTGTCCATTGGGCTGCACAGTATACTATCATAGAACGGATTGATTTTGATATGCTCGTCAAATTTGAGATTTATTCTGATGGTAAATTCTGGTGCGGCCGGGGCATTGGAGTCGATATTTTTACCCAGGGGAAAACTCTCGATGAGCTGATGGCAAATATCCGTGAAGCCGTGGAACTCCACTTTGCAGAAGAACTGGGCAAAGGGGAGATTATCCGCATCCTTTCTATTTCTGAGACCGAGGTAGGTACTATTGCCCGGGCTTCCGGTTGTTGAGCTGGAAAGATCTGCTCAGGGTCTTTTCAAAACTGGGGTATCATCTCGTCCGGCAGCGGGGCAGTCATGCACAGCTCAAATGCATTACACCTGCCGGAGAGCATACCATTACGATTCCACTGCACGATGAGATTGCCACGGGAACACTGAATGATATTATTTCCAGAGTCTCCATCTGGAAAGGAATATCAAAAGATGAATTGATCCGGATGCTCAAATAACAGAAAATCCGGTTTACCCTTTTTTTACCTCTATGAGAAAAAACCCGGGCCGACACGGTCGCAGCCCTTGCCTGAGATGCGTCAAGGAAAATGTTTTCATCCTCATGGAAATGTTCCTTGGAGCCGGGCTGCTTGCCTATGTCGTCATCCCGGGATGCTCGTGATGGGGAACCGAGTGCCGGGCCATATCTCGGGTCCACCGGCGGGAATCCCCCGCAAAGTAACGCGATGAGAACACGATGGCGGGGATATTACCCGGCGTTTTTTTGGAAATCTTTCGGCTGCAGATTTTTATTGCAGGAACCTGGCTGATTTTTTTACCGGACTGATGAAATATGAAACCCGTCCTGGACGCTCACTATTCCGGATTCCTCGGACAACATGATTTCCCCGGCCCAGATGTTATATATAGTTATATAACAAAAATTCTGCCATGACACCGGAGACCAAATCAGTTCATTCCCCTCAGCTCGATACTGTGCTGATGGTCGAATCTTTCATCCGGGAACACAGCGGGGAATATAAAAAACGGGCTCTCTGGGAGAACCTGCCCAGGAAAATGATGTACCAGACATTCTCCACAATTATCAGTTATCTTGAAGATTCCGGAAAGATTGCAACGGATGCCGACAAAAAAATCTGCTGGATATATAATCCAGAAATTATAAATCACTATCTTGTTAACAATAACCTGAAGATTCGATGAAATGTGCCCTCTTTTTTGCTGATGATCACATCAGGCAGTCTTTTTTTCTGCTGCAGTCCGGGCGGGCAGAAGAGCAGGAGATCTTTGTCCAGCTCAATTCCTCTTTCGATATGATTGTTACGGATCCCTTTTGCGGGATACAGGTTCCCAAACGATTGATTCCAAAGATATACAGTACAAAATACGGTATCGACAATCTCTGGAAATGTAACTTTTACAAAAACTGGCGGCTTATGTATTCAGTAGCCGGTGACGGAACGCAGGTCATTGCCCTTATCCTGGAATGGCTGCCGCATAAGGAATACGAGCGAAGATTCGGGTATTGATCGATAATTTCTGAATCCTCCTGAAGACAGATTTCCGGTTTTTTCCTGTTCATCCCGGGAAATAATTCAGGAACTTTTCGGAGGACCTTCCTTACCTGTCCTTTTGGATGATCTACCGTGTAGTCTTCTCCTGCAATGTTGTGACGGTCAGCTCAAATGGGAATGAATGCGGGGAGAGATCCCCGCCGGGTTTTTTGGAATTCCACCGTCTCCCGGAATTCATTTGTATCGGATAATTCAAAGACCTGAATCCCATGAGACTGCTTATATTTTTCCGTGTGAAACGAATTATTTTAATTTATTTAAATTTTATCAAATACAAAAATATATTATATTGGAAAACGATCCATTCATTGCCTACATTGCATCCCGATCTCTCGGATTAATCCCGGTCTCTTCTTCTCGTCACGGGTAGGTCAAAACAATTTAAGGTGAAAAAATGGCTGATGCATTTACCCCGATATTAGCGACGAATCAGACGTCCATGGTATTTACTGTTGAAGGTGTACTCTCCGCGCTGGCATGCAGCACGCTGATCTTGCTCATCATTCTCATTCCGTATCTCTATGAACTCTATTGCGCATATCAGCTGGCCCGGGAAAGGGATAAAAAAGCCCAGACTATTTTCGAATCAACGGTAAAGGATTTTATGTCCCGCTTAAAAATGCAGGGATCGATAACGGATGAACAATTATCCAGCCTCTATGATCGGGTATTTACGCCAATCCAGGAGACCATGAAACAACCCGTCTCCGGGATCACCGGGTCGACCCGGGGAATTATCGCGTTTGCAATTATATACACGGTCGGCGTTGCCACGATGCTTGTGCTGTTTGCAAAAAGCGGGGATTCACAACTGGTGAACAATGTTGTCAGTATGCTTGCTGCAACCCTTGCAACCATCATCGGGTTCTACTTTGGCGGACGTACTGTCCAGGAAACAACTGCTGCTGCAAACGAGGCTGCTAAGACAAACGCCCAGAGCTCATCCGCTGCTGCAGCTCCGCCCCCGTCAACGAAAACCCCGGAAAAAACCCTGCCGGCCGAGCCGGTCATCAAAGCCAATGGCATTGCGGTTGCAGCTATCCGGATGTTTGATAAAGACTGGATTCCCACCCCGCTTCCGGGATTGAATATTTATGATTCCTGGTCTACGCTGGGATCGAAGTCCCTGGAAGTATCCATGGCCGAGAACTGTGAATATACACTCTACTGCAATGTGGAAAGTTCGGTGCCCCAGGGAGAGTATGATATTTACATTGAACCCTCGGTGAAAAAGGAGTCGGAGACCAAGCCCTTCCTCTATTATCTCCATGATTATTACACCCCGATGATCCCTCACCTGACCATCAAAACCCGGTATGTCCAGTTCTTCGAATGGATCCCGAAGTATAAAAACTGGCGGGAGCCCGGCGAATATCATGTCACCCTGAAACTGGGATATCTCAAGAGAGGGACGCAGGGCAAAGAACCCATCTGGCTGGGAATTGAAGAGTTTAAGGTAACAATTAAAAAATCCTGATCTTTTTTGTTTTTTGTCTGCAGAATATTTCCTGCATTCCTTTCCATGATCCCGGTCGGGTATGGATCGGAGTCCCGATCCGGTCTGCCTGGAAAGCAATGTTCAGGCAATTCCCTGGCAGTTTAAAAGAATCCTCCGGTCCGCAGTCCGTTATGGAAACCGGGCCTCACACTCCCTTCGCACCGGTTCTCAACCGGAAACCCGGCAGACAAGAACCCCGATCCGGTGCTCATGGCAGGCTCCGGAATCCTGCGATAAAAAAACCAGAATGCATTATACGCAGCGCACCCTATCACAGAACATATGCCCCGGTCTCTCATAATCGGAATCCTGCTTCTCGTATGCCTGCTGGCTGCCGCAGCGGGATGTACCGGCCAGCCGGCCGGCAGGGTCGTTGTCACCCCGGCGGAGACGATCCCCGTCCCGGACAGCAACGCGACCGTAAAAACTTTCAGTGCCATCTCGCAGGCCCCGCTCAATGAAACGGAAAAGGCCGATATCCTCCGGCTGCAGGAAGACCAGAAATATATCACCGATCTCAACGCGATCCTCGCCACCCAGCACCCGGAAATTACGGTATTTTCAAACATCTCCCGTGCATCGGCAGCCTACCAGGCATCCGACAACGTAATCCTCCAGCGGTACGGCATCGCATCCCCCGAGAAGGCTGCTGCCGGCGAGTTCTCGAGCGGAAAACTGCAGGCCGTGACGGACAATGACATCAATACCGGCAGCAACTCTGTCCGGGACGCGCTTCTCGTGAGTGCAAGGGCAGAAGAGCTGCATATCGTTGATCTGGAATCCGCGATCGGCCGGACCGATAATCCCGATCTCCGGTTCATCTACCGGCAGGAGCTCGTCTCAGCCCGCAACAACCTCCGGACACTCAGCGAGTGGATTACCGTGTACAAGACGGTCTTTTATCCTGCCTACATCACGGTGGATTATTACAAAAACCTGACCAGCACGCCCTACGAGCAGGTCCTGCAAAAATAATTTTTTTGTCTTTGTGCTCTTTTCAAAAGAATTCCGGAATTTCCAAAAAAAATCCGGAAATCCTTTTGACCGGCAATCAATAATTTTTGGCAATGATCCTGATAAAAAATGCCGGAATAGGGGTTTTTGGTTTTCAGATATCGCTCCAACCCCAGGTATTATTGCAGCATATCGGGAATTCCATGCCGGGGGTTATAAGAAATGTTCGCCATTATTCCCGGGTATCCGCGGTACACTTTTCCTGCAGGCTGCCAGGAATGATAGCCTCTGCTTCACCGGTACCGGTATTTCCGGGTACTGGCGGGATACGCCCCATCGGTATAACCCATCCCGACAACGATAGTGATGCACTGGCCGGACGATCCCGCGTGCAACTGCCGGAGAAAACCGGAAATGATGGTGCCCCGGTACCGGGTCATCCCGGACCGGCCTTGAAGCTCCCGGGCCGTTCTGTCCCATCCATGTATACCGGATAAGAAAGACTCATCTCTTCCGGTGAATGATAATCCGGCATGACTTCCCGGCTCTCCCTCACGGTCCTTGTGGAAAATTCCGCCCCGGCAAACCGGGATCTCATCGGCGAGGACGGGCTCTCGTTTTTCATCGAGACCGAAGGAACGAAGATCCTCTTCGATACCGGGCTGTCCGGCCTCTTCCTTGCAAATGCAGAAAAACTGGCAACCGGCCTGCGGGACCTGGACTATGTGGTCCTCTCCCACGGGCATATCGATCACACCGGTGGCCTTCCCGCACTTTCCCGGCACCTTGCCGGTACCGGGCCGGACACACCCCCGGCCAAAAAACCTCAACTGGCAGCCCACCCCCGGTGCTTCTGGCCAAAAGAAAAAGATGGCCGGATGAACGGATCCGCAATCGGCATGGACGAAGCCGGACAGAACTTCCCGCTCCGGTTGTCCGGGGAACCCGCCTGGATCACGGACGATCTTGTCTTCCTCGGGGAGATCCCACGGCGTTTTCCTTTCGAAGAGGGAACGGACGGGGACCGGAAGATTCACCGGCCCGATGGGACGATCGTGCCGGACGAGCTGATCGATGATACCGCTCTTGCGTTCCGGTCCGCAGAAGGCCTGGTCGTCATCACCGGCTGCTCGCATGCCGGGATCTGCAACATCACCGAGTACGCCCGCGAAGTCTGCGGCGAGAAGAGGGTCGCCGATATTATCGGGGGACTCCACCTCGTTGCTCCCACGCCCCGGCGGCTCCAGAAGACCGGGAAATACTTAAACCGCCTTCATCTCAATGCCCTGCATGCCTGCCACTGCACATCGCCTGCAGTAAAAAATGCGCTCGCCGGGTACTGCCCGATGCAGGATGTGGGCGTTGGCATGCACTTTGCATGGTAAACCCGGTCTCCTTTTTTGGATTTTCTGCAGGGTCATGGCATAACCGGGATCCCGCAGGCCCCCGACGCCCTGAATAATGCACCGGCCCGGAATTACAGCCCGGGCTGCAGGTCCGCTCAGCCCTCGCGGGTGAGGATGGCAGTCCCGTTTTAAAATCCGGAGAATCGCATCCGCAGAGCGATCACGGTAAGATATAAGTGGATTCTCAAACAATATCGGGCAATTGGAACATTCTCCTATGTATCGCGTTCTTTACGTTGATGACGAACCCGCGCTCCTCGAGATCGGCCGGCTCTTTTTGGAACAGTCCGGTGAGTTCGAAGTCGACACCCTCATCTCGGCGAAGGAAGCCCTGGACTCCCCCGATCTTTCTGCCTATGACGCGATAGTCTCGGACTACCAGATGCCGGAAATGGATGGGATTGAATTTTTGAAAACCGTCCGGGAACGGCTGGGGAATCTCCCGTTCATTCTCTTCACCGGCCGGGGCCGGGAAGAGGTGGTGATCGAGGCCATTAATGCCGGAGCCGACTTTTACCTGCAGAAAGGCGGGGCCCCGGCCGCCCAGTTTGCCGAGCTTGCCCAGAAGATCCGCCAGGCTGCCGGACGCAGGAAAGCCGAGGCGGCGCACAGTGAGAGCGAGAAGAGGTTCCGGGAGCTTGCAGACCTGCTCCCCCGGGGCATCTACGAAGCAGGTACTGATGGAACGCTCAGCTATGCCAACCGCCAGGCCCTGGAGATGTTCGGATATGCCGGCGAGGATATCGCGGGAATCAATATCCTGTCCGCAATAGCTCCTGTGGACCGGGAGCGGGTCAGCCTGGCTTTCAAAAAAATCGGAGAACAGGAATCTGCCGAAAAAACTTCCATGGAGTACCTGGCCCTGCGAAAGGACAACAGCACATTCCCGATCGCAGTATTCTCATCGCCGATCATCAGGAACGGCACGGTTGCCGGGATACGCGGCATCCTCATGGATATCACGGAACAGAAAAGTGTAGCGGAAGACCTCAAAAAAAGCCATACCCTGCTCGAAGAGGCAATGGATCTCGCACACCTGGTGAGCTGGGAATATGATTACCGGACAAGACAGTTCCTCTTCAGTGACCGGTTTTACGCCCTGTACGGTACGAGCTCCGGACGGGAAGGCGGCTACCATATGTCGTTTGAAACGTACGTCCGGGAGTTCATTCACCCGGAAGATCGCGACAAGGTCCTTTTATGGGTGAGACGTGCCAGGGCAACTTCTGATCCGGAGTACGAGTCCCAGATAGAACACCGGATCATCCGGAGGGATGGCGGAATCCGCCACATCCTGGTCCAGGATAAAGTCCTGCTGGATGCAGAAGGCAATATTGTCAAGATCTATGGCGTGAACCAGGATATCACCGACCGGAAGATGGCTGAGGAGCAGCTCCGAAAGAGCGAAGAAAAGTTCCGCGGCATGGCCGAGCGGTCTCCTGACCTGATCCTCATCGTCAATAAGGAGATGAGTGTCACGTACGCCTCCCCGTCCGCCGGGGCAATTCTCGGGTATGAACCGGAAGAACTCACAGGTATGACCCGCGAGTTTGCAGCCCGGATGATCTTCCCGAACAGTCTTACCGATTTCAATGCCCCGGTACAGCCCGCAATGGCTGGGGCAACGATCGAGAAGACCGGGCTGAAGATAACCAAAAAGGACGGGAGCTCTGCCTGGGTGGAGATTCACGCGGTCCCGGTCCTGCAGGATGGCATCTTCGATGGCGCCCAGATCACCCTCCGGGATGTCACTGCGAAAGTTCAAGCAGAAATTGCATTGCGGGAATCGGAGAAGCAGTTTGCCGCCCTCTTCCGGAACAGCCCGGTCTCGCTTGCCCTCATTTCGGTAAAGGATGCGACGTTTGTTGACGTCAACGAGATCTTCCTTATCAATTCCGGTTTTTCCCGTGAGGAGGTTTTAGGGAAAACTTCTGGAGAGCTCGGCCTTTTTGAAGACCCTGCTGATTACGAACAGATTGTCGCGACCCTCCAAGCCCGCCGGGAGATAAAAGATATGGAAGTGAAGTTCCGGATAAAGTCCGGAGAGATCCAGACCTGCCTGTACTCATCGGGCTATGTCATCCTGAATGGCGAACCCTATGTTATCTCAAATGTCGAGAACATCACCGGGCGGAGGAACACCGAGGAGGCGCTCAGGAAGAGCGAGGAGATGTTCCGATCGTTTGTGGAGAATGCAAGCGATATCATATTCTCGCTGGCGCTGGACGGAATATTCACGTATGTCTCCCCGAACTGGACCGAACTGATGGGGCACGATACCTGCGAAATTATCGGAAAACACCCATCTCTCTTCATCCATCCCGAGGATTTTCCCAAAAACCAGGAATTCTTCCGGCGGGCAATCTCCACCGGCAAAAAGACGGGCGGGCTCGAGTACCGGATACGGCACAAGAACGGTACCTGGCAATGGCATTCCATGACCCTCTCTCCCGTTTTCGATTCCGGTGGCAGGGTAGTTGCAGTCCAGGGTATCGGTCATGATATCACCGACCGGAAGAATGCTGAAATTGCCCTCAGGATTGCCAACCGGCAGCTGCACCTGCTCACCGGCATCACCCGGCATGACATCAACAACAAGGTTGCCATAATCCTCGGTTTCCTGGGCATGGCCAAAATGAATGCCGAAGATCCAAAGCAGCGTTCGATGATGGAAAAGATCGAATCCGCCACACTGGCGATCCGGTCCCAGGTCGAGTTTACCCGGGTGTACCAGGATCTCGGCACCCGGGAGCCGCAATGGCTGGTTCTCGACGGGATCCTGCCCCGCCGGTATGTTCCGCCGTCAATCACCTTCACAACCGGCCTTGACGGTATTTCCGTGCTGGCCGATCCCATGCTCGAGAAAGTTTTTTTCAATCTTCTCGACAATTCCATCCGGCATGGCGAGCGGGTTTCTGAAATCCGGGTAACTTCTCACCCTTCGGACAAAGATCTCATCGTGGTATGGGAAGATAACGGCGTCGGCATTGTTGAAAATGAAAAAGAGCTCATCTTCGAGCGGGGCTTTGGAAAGAACACCGGCCTTGGGATGTTCCTTGTACGGGAGATCCTGACCCTTACCGGTATCACCATCCGGGAGACCGGGGTGCCGGGCACAGGAGCCCGGTTCGAGATTCGCGTGCCGGCCGGTTTTTTCCGTACCTAAAAATGCTGGTACAGTTTCTGCTCATTTTACCGGGAATGTATGGAATGTGTCCGGTACCAGATGACGGTCTTCGCCCGGTTATTCCCGGTCCTGCGAGATCTTGTCTGCAACCCGGCCTGCTCCCGCAATCCTCATCACATCCCTCTCCAAACGAATCATATGCAGCAGATCCTTAAGGATACCGTGGGACTCGGGATCTTCTTCTGGCTTGCCGGGTACCTTGCGGGGATGATCCTGTACTTCACCCCGCTTGCACCAGTTCTCGGCCTGACTCTCACGATTGTATTCACCCCGTTCACCCTTGTCGTCACCTGGTGGTGGTTCCATACCCGGAAATCCCTGTCCCTGCGGTATTATGCCGGCGTGGGAATCATGTGGATGCTGATTGCCGTTCTGCTCGATTACCTCTTCATCGTGCAGCTCTTAAAACCCGCAGCATATTACGCCCCGCACGTGCTTTTGTATTATCTCCTGATGGTCCTGATCCCGGCCGGGGTCGGGTGGTTCATCGGCAGGGCAGATCCTGCAGCCCCGGCCGGAAAAGTCCGGGAACATTAACTTTTTTGCGGGAATGTGCGGCCGATCTCCACGGTGCTGTTGGCAGAACCCGGGGTATCATGCTAATCGCACGAGGGGTTTAAAAATGAGAACCGGTGGGAAGATGCCGGAATTGTACCGGCAGGTTAATCGTGTCGCAAGCCATGGAGTCATATAATAATCAAAAAATAGTATTGTGATCAACCATGCCCACGGATTTTGCCAATCTTACCCTGTTGCTCAATGCCGGTGAAATCGATCTTCCAACCTGGAAGCTGCATTTTGCCGATCTCCCGGATAAGATAGTCCCGACCTGCCGGGATTGCCTGGACCGGAAGAACGGGAGCTGCCAGGCCGAGGGAAATCCGGTTGATTGTTTCCTGTACGGATCGCACAGCCATTCTGAAGGGATTCTGTTAAAGGACAAAATGGAATTCCATTTTACCTAATCCCCTGCTGGCAGATACCGTCATTTGAAACCCGCAATCCCCAGAGGCCCGGAGAATACCCCGGGGAACTGTTTTAATAATTATAAACAAACCGGGGCCCTTTCCCGTTCTCATCACCGGAGAAGTTACTTTTTAATAGGTACTTCCGGCCAAATTATCTCATGAAAACAAGTGAGAACCGCTCATTGAAGATCCAGAATATCGTCTCTGCCGGCTCGGTTGCAGAAACCATTGACCTGGAGCATATCGGGAACACTATTCCGAACTGTACTTTCTCAAAAAAGAAATTTCCCGGTGCGGTAATCCATATGGAAAACCCAAAATCCGCTGCTCTTGTTTTTGCTTCGGGCAGGATCGTGCTCACGGGCCAGAAGAAGATTGAAGATATTCCCCTTGCATTACAGAATCTTCTTTTTCATTTCACAAAAGCCGGGATCCCCTGCAGGGAAGTTCCGCAACTCCGGATCACCAACATTGTCTGCACGTATGATCTGGGATTTCCCCTCAACCTTGTCCGGATCACAAATGCCCTGATGGATACCGAACAGGTCGAGTATGAACCCGAAGCATTTCCGGGGCTTGTCTGCAGGATAAAGGAACCGAAGATCGTATTCCTCCTCTTCTCCTCGGGAAAGATCGTTGTCACCGGTGCCACGGTTATCGACGATGCAAAAATTGGGCTGAACGTGCTTATGGATAAACTGAACTTTGTCGACACCAGGATGCAGAGAATCGAACGTTTTTAACCGGATGGATTTCCCTTTTTCGTAAGACTTCAAAACCGCGATGGATGTATTATGGCTCTATCCGGTGCCCGGGTTCCGCCAGAGAAACGGTGCACCCCCGGTTCCGGTTTGATGCCGGGTGTACCGGGCCGGCAATCATTATCCGTTTCCCGGGGGTATAGTATTGGTATGAACATGCAAGCAAAATCCCTTCTCGCCCTCCTGGCGATATTTTTTATTCTTCTCTCGGCCGGGATTGCCGGATGCACATCGCAATCCCCGGCCCCTGCCGGGAACATCTCCGCAGTCGAGCCCTCGCAGGTCATCCTGCAGGCCTCGGATCTCCCGGCAAATTTTTCGGTAATTGAAAAAGGCGAACGGAATGTCTCCGAGATGCGCTCGTGGGCGCTCGATCACGGGTGGAAGAAAGGATCGTATGCCCTTTACCTGAAAAATGATCCCGCCTCGCTTCCGGGAACGGTCATCACCCAGACGGTCTCTGTATATCCTGCCCAGAATATCTCGCTCATCGTCCCTGACACCGTAAATATCTACAAAAACTGGACTATCAGGGAGAATGATGCAAATCTCACGTTTGAGGAAATACCCCTCTCAACCATCGGGGATTCCAGCCGTGCGCTGAAGATCACCGACAGATCCGACAACACCCAGATGTACCTGATCTCGTTTGTGAAGAAAGATGTGTACCAGTACTTCTGGACCAACGGCACGGCAGCCGATTACGAGACTGCAAAACAACTGGCCGGTATTGCAGCAGCAAAGATCCGGTAACTATCTCACTCTCTTTTTTATCCGGTTAATCGCGGGCAGTCCGCGGTTGTCCGTGAGTGTTCAACACCGCTTGGGGCGATCACATTGTCAGGGGGATTTTCATGACCCGCTGTCCGGGAGTATCGTAATACTTCATCTGGCATCATCACCGGATGTCATTTCTTCCGGTAGTATGGAAATTCCTGTGGCTTTGCGTGACAGAACCGGGGTAAAAAACGCTCTGGAGAAAACCTGCAAAAAAGGAGGAATTGAATTGGGATAGGGCCACGGGCGCTCGCCGCTTCATCGGGGCTCGCCCCGTGGAGCACAATCTTACGAAAATTTATATGATTTAAAATGAGGGGCAAGGGGGCTTACTACCCTGGGCTGCCTCCTCCTTAGGGGGAGAGAGGGGGTCACACTCACAAACTTCATTGAGTTCGCAACACGAATGATTTCTAAAGAGCAAAAAACCAATTGCCCGGGAGAAATGGTTTTTGAAACGGCTGAGTTTTTTTAGATCTCCGCGCCGGCACGGGGCCACTGTTAATTGTAATGATGGCGTTTTATCCGGCCCGGGAACTGGTGAACCGGCGTAATCCCCGCATTGGATCTGCCGCAGGGTACGTTCTGGAAAGCGGAATTTCTCGTAACGCGGGCAGGGGAGCATCAGTTCCCGTCCGGTATCCCGGGGATTTCAAAAGGTCCGGTAACATAGGAATACTATTCTTCCGATGGATTCCATACCTGAATAGTTCATGGTCCGGTTGCATTATATCGACAATCTTCGGTGGATCTGTATCCTCCTGCTCTTCCCGATTCATGCCGCATTCGTATTCTGCGGCGGGTGGTACGGCTATTATGTCCTGTCGGATTACACGTCCGTTGCCGCCCATTGTCTTGCGGTTGCTGCCGAACCCTGGATCATGCCGCTTTTGTTCTGCATCGCCGGGCTGAGCGCAAAATTTGCCCTGGAGAAGCGTACGCCCCGCGTGTACCTGAAAGAACGGGTCACCCGACTCCTCGTCCCGTTCCTGGCAGGCGTGGTCTTCGTCTGCCCGGTTATTGCATACTATGCCCTGAAATTCCACACCGGTTATACCGGGAGCTTTTTCGGTGCGTTTGTGCATTTCTTCACTTCCATTGCGGGCATCCAGTACCAGAACGGAACCATGGGAGATTTCAGCGTTGACCACCTCTGGTTTATCATCTTTTTATTTTTCATCTCCGTCATCGCACTTGGTGTGATCATTCTCGGCCGGCGACTGGCAGGACATCGCGTTTCCTGTCACGAAGAGAATCTTCTTGTTCCCTGTCTCCTGTTCATCCCGGTCTGGCTCTTGAACTTTGCCGGCCTCAATGTGGCTGGATATTCGTTTATCTCGTATCTTGCCATCTTTCTTTTCGGGTACTACCTGTTTTCCCGGAATGCTGTCCAGGCTCAGCTGGAAAAATACTGGGCCGTGCTCATGGCTGCATGGATTGTCCTGACCATCAGCTTGATGTGGATATATGGAATATACCTTGGGCATTCCGAAGTCTTCTGGGGGTCATCCCCGGTTTATGTCCTGACCGGGTGGACCGGGGTTCTTGCGCTGATGGGAGCGGGCAGGCACCTGGCGGATGTTTCGAACCCGTTCACCGAATATCTCGGTGCGGCCGCGTATACGGTGTATATTATTCACGAGGCAATCCTTGTGGCGATTGCCTATTACGTGGTGATGCTGGCCATTCCCCCGGCCCTGCAGTTCCTCTCGATCGTTCTCTTCAGTTTCATCCTGACATTTGCCTGCTACGAGATCCTCAAAAGAATCCCGGTAGTGCGGGCGCTCTTCGGGATTGCCGGCCCGGACAAAAGACCTGCATGAGCGTATCATGATTTTTTAACCGGTACCGGCCAGCGGAAACAGAAACCCCCTGAGATCCCGGCAATAGATGCGGCCCTGATCAAAGGAACCGGAAAGAACATTCCGGCATTCTTCTTTTTATCCGGGAAATTGAACCTGGATGGTGGAACACGATCTCTCCCGTGGAGAAGAACGGAGCGGTTACGAGAAACGATCTCAGCCGGTATACACAAGATCGCCCCGATCATGGTTGCAGTGATCCCGGGTCCGGCCATATCCCCGGCCTGCAAAAACCCGCAACCCCGTACCCGGCAGTGGCATCGTGCTTGAAGGCCTGGGAAACCATCGGGCAAACAATATAAGGATTTGTCCGCCAATATACCCGGAGCAACACGTGATCAGATGGATGAGTTCCTATGCTGATGGTAATTATTCTCTTCATCCTCGGCCTGCTGTCGTACATCCTGCGGTACGTCCTGAATGTGATTCTTGCCCATCACATGAGCATGCAGATGTTCGGGGATTACGGGGTTGCCATCGGGGTACTCACCGGCCTTACCACGCTTCTGCTCCTTGGCACGAATGATACGGTACGGAAATACGTGCCCCTCTACAAGGAGAGCGGCGAGACCGAGAAACTCCACGCGTTCATCAAATGGAACATCAAGCTGGTTCTTGCCGGGTTCTTTGTCTATTACCTCATCATCGCGGCAGTGGTCTTCTTCTTCTTCAACGGCAGCATTGCCAATCTTTTGTACTTCCACATGGCGATGTATTTCCTCCTGATGGCACCGGTTGCTGCTGTTGCCCTCCTCATCATCGATTACCTTCTCGGCGAAGACCGCGTCATCGTATCCACGTGCATCGACGTCGTAATCCGGTACAGTGTCTTAATCGTTATCGCCCTCACTGCGGTGTACTATGTCAGCGACTCCTTCACCAACGAGATAGTCATCGCGGCCTGGGTCATTGTCTCGCTCCTGACTATTCTTCTCGGGCTGCTTCCCTTTATTCTCAGAAAGAAGAATATTCTCGAGCGGGTATCGACCGCCCTGAAAGCCCGGGTATCTGCAGAAGATGCCAGGATCTGGTACAAGGATGCAGCGGGCCTTGTGATTCTCGGCACGATCTATGCTCTCGGGGGGTACCTGGACCTGTATGTTGTGGAAGGCATTGGCAGCAATGAGGAGATGGTAGGACTGTACGTGGCCATCCTGTCCATTACGGAATTTTTCTTCATTTTCCCGAGCGCCACATCGAAATACGTCATCCCCCACATCAGCAAGATGTTCGGTTCCCCGGACCAGCAGGCCGAACTCCAGAGGCGGATCAATAATACCAATCTCTTCAACGTGGCAATCGCGGTTGTCCTTGCTGCAGGAATCATCATCTTCCGGGAGCAGATCCTCGGCATTTTCGGGCCGGGCTATGTGGTCGCAAGCCTGCCCCTCTGCGTTTCTGTCATCGCGGTCACCCTGAATGCCATCGGGGATCTGCCTGACCAGCTGCTGACGTACACGGGATTTGAAAACCAGGTAACGGTCTTCATCATTGCCGAGATCGTAACCCTGATAGGCCTTGGCTCGCTCTTCTGCTATTATTACGGGCTGCTCGGGGTCTGCATGGGAATGCTCGTCTCCATGTCGCTGCGCCTGGTTCTCTGTTTCTGGCTTGCGAAAAAGAAACTGCCGGTCAAATCCCTGAGTATCATCTGAACAATCGGGAGATTCCCCGGACCTGTTAAAACCGGAGGTCCGGCAGACATTCTGCCGGCAGGAGTGCTCCTGGGAGTTGCCGGGCAGGCGTACAGCAGATCTTCTGAAACCTTCAGCTTTATCCCGTTTTCCCGCGAACAACCGTTCGTATGAAGCTCGCAGTCCTTGCTCTTTTCATCGTCTTCGCGGTATTCGTTTCCGGGTGCACGACCCCATCGCCTGCCGCGCCCGCGGTTGCCGTACAGGCACCAGCTCCACCGGCCGCCGCATCAGCGGCGGTCATACCGGACATTACCGGTACCTGGACCGGCACCATGGCCGGCTATGCACCGGCCCGGGGTTTCACGAACTATGGCAATGCCACGATGTCGATGATCATAACAGAGCAGAAAGGCCGCATTGTTGCAGGTACGTTCGTCTTTGGCACGGGAACCAACCAGACAAAAGCAGACTGTTCCGGTATCATCGCTCGCGATGGCAGGACCCTGATCATGACCGAGACGAATGGCGGGTACAGTTTTGGGGAGATCCTCGGTTCCGGTGAGATCGAACTGACGTACGTATACGACGGCAGCCCCAATACTGCATCCATCGACACGCTCAGGAAAGTATAGCCGGCCCCGGTCTCCGCCCGGGCGAATCTGCCGGTTCATTCCCTTTTTTGATACGGAGGTTCCGCAACCAAATCCCAAAAACTCCCCGCTTTACCGGGAAAACCCGGCCCGGGAGAGCCCGGCAATGATCTTCTCGACCACGGTCTCGAACGGTTCCCCGGAACACTCGACCGTTATGTCGGCATACTTCTCATACAACGGAACCCGTTCGCTGTACATTTCCAGAAGGCTCTCGCCGTTCCCCAGCACGATCCCCCGGGTCGTGATATTGCCGAGCCGCTTTGCCATCTCGTCGAACGTGATCTTCAGGTAGATGACGGTTCCTCCGGTTTTCAGGTGCATCATTGCCGGATTGCTGAAGACCGCGCTTCCCCCGGTGGCGATGACCGCATGGTGATAGTCGAGGAAACAGAGGGCAGCTTCCTCGATCTTTTTGAAAGCCTCGATCCCGTCACTATCGATGATATCCTGCAGGAGCCGGCCGGTGCTTTCCTGGATGGCGAGATCGGTATCGCAGAATTTCCATCCCAGCGTCTTTGCAAGAATCACCCCGAGCGTGCTCTTGCCGGCACCGGGCATTCCGATGATGATGAGATTGCAGGGCATCCTCTCCGGAAATTCGTTTCTGTTATTCATGATCAGACTCCGGTAACGGCCGGGTTCAGGTGTATCTCACGTACCGGGAACCTGCGGGACCCGGGAAGGAAAGTTCCCTCACTCCCCATTCTGCACGATCCGGTATACCTGCCATCCTGAATATCCCGCGATTGCAACAAATGCGATACCGATGAGCACCCATCCAATGCCAATCCCGCAGGTACCTGGACTGCTGTCGAGTGCAAGCACCCGCTGGCAGTGCAGGAAAACGAAGATAACGGTAGCGGCAAGCATGAACAGGGAGATGAGCAGCACAGCTGAATACCCATAAATGTACCAGCGGTGCGGCTCATGAGCGGGCATGGTAATGATGAATCTCCCCGCGAGGAAATAGATATTTCTCCTGCAGATGTACGGCTGTACCCTGCCGGCACGGATAATGGAGCCGGGGCCCGGAAGAATGGAACCGGTTTCATTGGAAAAATCCTTCCGGAACGCCGGGACAAACTGGGGATATCCTGGAACCTGACATGCATTGTTCGGGAAACTTATGATAGCGATATCCGGATCGTGTTGCCGGTGCTGCCGGGGAGTATATGCTCGGTGATTGTGGCAGATCCGATCCGGATCGTCCGGCAGATGCAGCTGGCACTGCCCGTCCGGAACCCGTTGAGGATCTCCTCAATGTTCCGGGGTACGAACACTTCAAGTCCTTTGCCACTGTCATGCAGGACCAGGAGATCGATGGCTGCATTGTTGAAGTAGGTGACGATGCCCTGGTCGTTCACTTCGAGCACAGCACCCGGGTTGACTTGCGGCAATCCCGATAGATGCTCCATCTCGCGGGAGAGTGCAAGCTGACGGGTGATATCCGTGAATGTCACCATCCGGCTGTACAGGGGGTTTTTCGTGTTGAGGCAGGCCATCTGGGCTTCGCAATCCATCATGGAGCCGTTTTTTCTTTTGAGCCGGACCCGTATCTTCGACTGCCCGTTCCTGTTGAGCTCGGCAGCAATCCGCTCCCCGGCGCTGACAAAATCCTCTTCAGATCCGTACAGGTTCCGGACCGGCATGCCAAGCAGTTCGCGTGTCTCGTACCCGAGCATCGATGCAAGGGATTCATTGAGCCACTGGATGGTGCGGCTTTTTACCAGTGCAATGCCAAACGGGGAAGCTGAAAGGATGGCTCCCAGAACCTCGTTTCGCTCCTGGATTGCTGCTGCTGCGTTCCTCCGCTCGATCGCCCGTTTCACGTGATGGGTGAGTTCGGCAAACTGGGCTTTCGGATCCCCGCCTTTCTGGATATAGAAATCCGCCCCTTCGTTCAGCGCCTGGATGGCGACCTCCTCCCGGCTCCGGCCGGTAAAGAGTATGAACGGGAGCCCGGGATAGGAGCTGCGAACCTCTTTTAACAGGTCGATCCCGTCTTTTCCCGGCATCTGGTAATCGGAGACTATGGCATCGTACGGGTACTGGCTGATCTTCTGTAATGCTTCATCAGCGGAATAGGCTGCATCGGTGCAGAAGTTTTCCCGTTCCAGGAAATGTTCGGCAAGGTCCGCAAGGACCGGCTCGTCATCCACAACGAGAATATTGAGGATCTTTTTTCGTTCTGCCAGGATCTCGGGCGTCATTTGGTGGTAAATAACTTCCACCTTCACATATTTAATATTAATTTAGGATCCGGATCTTGCCCGTGATTTTATATTTTGGATCTATGGTGGGCGAATCTGGTTCTCTTGACATTTACCGGAACATTTTGCAGAACATCTTCATGCAGCCTTCCACCTTTTTCCGGCAATTCCTGGATCCTGACCCGGCCCCCCGGTTATTCCGGTTTTGGAAGAGGGGCAATCCTTATGCCTGATCCTGCTCTACGAAAAAGAGATGAGACGATGATCCCGCAGCAGGAACTCATGGGTGTGATACGCAGCCTCAAGGGCGAACTTGCCACCCGCTACGATGTCCGGGAGATCGGGATCATCGGTACGATTATTCGGAATGATGAATCGGGTACCGGCAGGATCCATCTCCTGGTGGAGTTCGGGCCCGGTGCCGATCTCATCACCCTTGTCGGGCTCAGGCAATTCCTTGAGGAGCGTCTCGGTATGAAGGTGAATCCCGTATCCAAAGGCGGTCTCCGGCCCGGTATGCGGGACGAGGTTATGCGGGAAGTGGTATTTGTATGAGAGATGAACGTCTTCTTCTTGACGATATTGTCGCGGCTCTGGACCGGATCGATATTTACACAAAAAACCAGACTTTTGAATCATTCAGTTCTGATGGAAAGACAACGGATGCCGTGACCTATAACCTGCTCGTCATCGGCGAAGCGGTCCGGCAGCTTCCAGCCCCGCTCACGGATTCCTACCCGGAGATCCCGTGGCGGCAGGTTGCCGGGATCCGCAATCTCCTTGCACATTCCTGTTTTTCGGTTGACTATAACCTGCTCTGGAAGACAGTCACGGTTGTTCTTCCGCAGTTCCGGCTGGTGATCGAGAAGATCAGGAAAGACTGATTTTTTCTCTTGCACTCACCACAAAGTTTGAAAACAATTATGGGGATATCCTCAGGACAGTATGTCAGATACAGTCAGGATCTCGATCAATCTGTTCCGGCATCATTCGGTGAAAACAAAAAAGCACCTGAACAAGGGCTTCCGGATAGCAGAGAAACAGTACTTCCGGCGCTTTGGCGAATTTTTAAGAAAGTGCCGATCCGGTGCTTTGAAATGTGTGGTGAAACAGCCCCGATAATTCCCTGCCGGCCTGATTCCCCATTTTGATGTTTCGTGGCAGGGTGGAGGATCCGGCCGGAGACAGCCCGGGTCCCCGGCCAAATTTTCCGTACCCTGCATTTTCACTGGATTTAAACGCCGGTACCGCAGTTTGTTTCCGGGTAAATTTCACCATTTTCGCGCACAGGAACCTGGTCGAGATCAGTTCCCTGCCGGATCCGCTTCTCTGGTCCGCCACGCTCCTTTGGGCACGGTCAATGCAAAACGTGCCCCCGTTCCCGGCTCACCGGTCTCGGCAATCGTGATACCGGTAATGGCGAGGATCTCTTTTGAAAGTGCAAGCCCAAGCCCGGTGTTCTTGCCATATCCCCGCTCGAATATCTGCTCCTTCTGATCGAACGGCACCCCGCACCCATCATCCTGGCAGATAAGGATGAGATCCTCTCCGGATTCTGCAGAAGAGAACCGGATGGTTGTGATCTTCTCCCCATACCGCACTGCGTTATCCATCAGGTTATAAAAAACCTTGACAATAAGCGGGTCTGCAAATATCTCGATCCTGAAAGGAAGATCGTTCTGTAAGATCACCTGCGAAGGACCAAGTTCGGATTTTGCATTGTCTGCAAGCATGCGGCAATCCTGCCAGACCGCGGCTTTTACCCCGATTTCCTCATATTGTCTGGTGAACTGGATCATCGAGAGGATTTGCCGGGCGATGACTGCAATCTTCCGGGCATATTCGTTGTCCGATACCTCCGGCTGCGTCTTCTCCAGCATCCTGAGGTAACTCATCAGTTTGGTGAGCTGGTTGTTGATATCGTGACGGGTAACGGATCCCAGCAGGTTCAGCTTCCTGTTCAGCTGTTTCAAGGACTCCTCAAGCAGCCGCTTGTCCGTGATATCGCGGATGGATTCGATCGCACCGATGACTTCACCTGCAGTATTGAAGAGCGGACCGGCTTTCCCCCAGAGAAAGAGGTTCTTTCCGGCAACCCGGGCAATGCCTGTTTCAGCGGTAAGGATAGTTCCCTTCCGCTGGACTGAGGAGTACCTCTTTTCAATGTCAGCATTTCCACAAAACACAAGATCGATAAGGATCGGGCGCGTTTCGCCATAGAACGGCAGCGCGTACTCATAGTTTCCTTTTCCGATCATTTCGCCTGCGGAAACGCCGGTCATCTCCTCGATTGCCCTGTTCCACGCAATCACCCTGCCCTCCCGGTCAATGGCAAACGTTGCATCCGGGAGGAAATTGATGATATCGGTCAGCCGCTGTTCTGCTTCCCGGATATCTTCCAGTATCCGCTTCCGTTCGGTCATGTCCCGCAGGGTTCCTTCGATCCCGAGGATATTCCCGTTCTTGTCGGAACAGATGTAACTGCTGGTGGCAACAATAACCGGTGATCCGTCCTTTCGTTTGAGACAGAGTTCATAATCCGTTACAGAACCCTGCCTCAACACCCGATCAACAAATTCAGTACGGTCTGCCGGGTTCATGTAGAACGTGCCGGCAATCGGTTTTCCAATGCATTCCGCCAGGTCGTTGTACCCCAAAAGGGTACTGAGTGACCGGCTGGCCAGAACCAGGTTCCCTGCAAGGTTGCTCCGGTAATAGGTGTCCGATATATTCTCAAGAAGGTTTTTGTACTCGTCAACCGTCCGCTGGAGTTCTTCCTCGAGCAGCTTGTTCTTCGTAATATCCCGGCCAACCGACTGGTATTCGATCACGCGGCCGTCCCTGCCGAATATCGCCCGGTCGCTCCATTCCTGCCATCGTACGGTGCCATCCGGCATGATGATACGGTGTTCGATGGTGCCGACAGGATTTTTGGGAGTGAGCGAGGCAAAGAACGCATCCACCCGCTCCCGGTCCCCGGGGGGTATATGGGGCCGGAACCGGTGCCCGAGCACTGCGTTGCGATCCATGCCGAAGTACTGGCAGTAGGCCTCGTTCACGAACCGGTGGGTCCCGTCTGGAGAGAACCTGCTGATGAACTCGGTCTGGTCTTCGATAATGTTCCGGTACCGCTGCTCGCTTTCCTGCAGGGCCTCGTGGGTGCTTGCAATCTCTTCAACCTGCTGCCGCAGTTCCTCTTCCGTTGAGGTTATCTCTTCATAGGCTGCACCCAGCTCTTCGTTCTTCCGGTTCAGCGCAGCCTCGCGTTCCTTCAGCTCCGTGATCTCCCGGATGGACTCAATGGCACCGGAGATGTTCCCTTCGGGATCATAGAGCGGGGACGCGGTAAACCAGAGATGGGCCCCCCGGCCCTTGTTCATATGCTGAATGAAAGCCTCAGCGAAAAACTTGTCCCCTTCCCGTTTCACGCCCGGGTACTGCATGGCTACCATCTCTTCTTCGTCAAGGACAAGATCGATAAGTATCGGTTTGCGCTCGCGGTAGATGGCAATGGCATATTCGTAGTTTCCCCTGCCCAGCATCTCTTTTTTGGGTGTACTGGTCATTCTCTCCATGGCCTGGTTCCAGGCAATCACCACACCTTCGGAATTTACCGCAAACGTGGCATCCGGGAGGAATTCGATGATATCTGCCAGTCTCTTGCCGGACTCCTGCAATGCCCGTTCCTGGCGGCTCAGTTCATCGAAATTGGCGCGAAGTTCCTCTTCCGTGGCAGTGATCTGTTCATAGGCTGCATGGAGTTCTTCGGCTTTTTTGAGGAGTGCATCCTCCTTCCTTCTGCGATCGGTGATGTCCAGCAGGGAGGCAACACTCCGGGTAGTGCCCGGGATGAGATCGATGGAGAGGTAAATGGTGCGGATCTCTTTAGATCGGGTGACGAGCCGGAATTCATAGTGGGAGAGCGCGTTCTCAGGATTCTTTCGCCGCTCCCTGTGTTGTTTGAGCATCCGGTCCAGGTCCTCTTTCACTACAAATTCCATCCACTTCTTCTTGTTCTCGATCTCATCTTTCGGATAGCCGGTCAGCCGCACGTACTCTGAATTGGCAAGACTGATCGTGCCGTCGGATTCGAGCACTACGGTCGCAGTGCCGGTATTCTCGAAGACCGTGCGGTACTTCTTCTCGCTCTCCCGCAGTGCCAGTTCCGCTTCCTTGAGGGGCGTGATGTCCCGGATGGTACCCTCAATGCCGGCAGGAGAGCCGTTCTCGTGGTAAAAAACATGGCTGTTTGTCAGGACATAAACCGGCTGCCCGTTCTTGCGTTTCAGGACCGCCTCAAAGTTCTCCACATGACCGTTTTTCTGGATCATCTCCAGGAATTCATGTCTTTTTTCCGGCTCGTAATAGAAAGCCCCGGCAACATTCTTCCCTATGCAGTCATCGGTGCTTTCGTAACCGAGAACCCGGGCCCAGCTCGGGCTTGTCATGGTCAGCCGGCCCTCCATATCGGTCCGGTAAAATATGTCCTGGATATTTTCTAGGACCGTGCGATACTTCCGCTCACTCTCCAGGAGCGCTGCTTCCGCCCGCTTATGCTCGGTGATATCCTGGATGCTGCCCCGTATCCTGACAATGGCCCCGGAATTATCCGTGATCACTTCTCCCATACTGGATACGACCCGTTCAGTCCCGTCCGGCCGTATAATCCGGTATTCTTCCGGATCATACCTGTGGGTCGTCACTACCTGCGAGAGGATACGGTCATGTTTGTCAAGATCTGCGGGATAGATATGTCTCCTGATTTTTTCCAGCGTCAGATCGATCCTGTGCGGTTCATAACCGAAGATGCGGTATGTCTCATCGGACCATTCAATACGGTTATCTTCGGGATCCCATTGCCAGCTCCCGACATGGGCGATCTCCTGTGTCCTGGCATACAGGGTGTTTGCTTCCCTGATGAGATGATCCGCCCGTTTAAGTTCGGTAATATCCTGGATCACGCCGGCGATCCATGAAGGTTTATTATCCACATCAAAGAGTATCTGTGCCTTTGAATGGACGGTCTTTGTTCCTGAACCATCGGCAGGTTCGATCGTATACTCAATATCAAACGCATTGCCATTCCTGACCAGATCATCGAGTGCCTTCCTGACCAGATCGCGTTCCGGGATCCGGATCAGGAAGAGGTCCAAGGAAAGCATCCCGCCATCCGGCTGCGGGATCCCGAAGAGCCGATAGGTCTCATCCGATCCCCAGACTTTGTCGGATCCGATGCGGATCTGCCAGCTGCCGGTATGCCCCATTGCCTGTGCGAGCCGGAGATGTTCATTGTAGATCCGCTGCCATTCTTCCGCTTTCTTGAGCCGGGTGACATCAATGAGCGTTCCTATTGTTTTGTTACTAAGGGTGCCGTTCGTATCCCGGAGTGTCCGGCCCCGGGCCCAGATCCAGACCCAGTGTCCGTCGGCATGCTGCATGCGGTAATGGTTCTCGTAGATCCCGGTGGTATTCATTTCGAGATACTGCATGAACTCTTTGGTTGCCCGTTCGCGGTCATCCGGGTGGAGCAGATCGATCCAGACTTCTTTCAGGGTTGCCGTGCCCGGTTGGTTATAGTCCTTGATATCGCGGCCGAGCATAGTGAAATATTCAGGGCTGCACCAGAGATAATTCCGGTCCCGGTCATATTCCCAGACACCGGTATTTGAGACGGTAATTAAAGATTTATACCGCTCGGCGCTCTCCCGCAGATCATGTTCGGCTTTCAGCCGGTCGGTCATATCGATCCCGATGCCGGTAAAATAGTGATTCTTCCCGATGGTCAGCAGGCTTGCCGTGAAATACATGGGAATCGTAGTCCCGTCCTTCTTCCGGAGCCGGGCCTGTGCTTCGCCAAAACCCGTTTCCATTGTCTGCCTGATTCCTTTATCTACGGCAGCCTGGCTATCGGCATCCCCGATGTACCAGTCGTTCAGGTGCATATGGGACAATTCTTCGGCACTGTACCCGGTCATCTTCTCATGGTTTTTATTCCACCGGATCAGTTTTCCCTTATCGTCGTAAAGGTATACCATCCCGGGAGTGCTGTTGAAGATAGCTTCGATGAAGGTTTTTTCCTGAATAAGGGCCTCTTCAGCCCGTTTCCGGTCTGTGATATCCCGGAAATACCAGACCCGGCCGTAAAATTTTTTGTCTTCACCGGTCATGGGAGCTGAATGTCGCTCCAGTATCCGCCCGTCTTTGAGCAGGAGTTCCTCAAGACTTTTCTCCCCGGTATGATCGTAGAGGTATCTCACCCGTGCAAGGAATGCTGCCGGATCGCTATTCTGCCCCGTGACAAACTGAAGCACCGGTTCGTCTAACCTTGACGCAATAATCTCTTCGGGAATTTTCCAGATCTCGATGAATTTCCGGTTGTAATGGAGGATCCTGCCGCTGGTATCAACGATGAGAATTGCATCGGGAGATGTTTCCTGCTGGGTTGTCAGGATTACGTTCTTGAATATCGCCTCCTCTTCTACCCGTTTCCGGTCAGTGATATCCCGGATGGACTCGATGGCACCGATGGTTTTGCCGGTAGTATCATACAGGGGAGTGGCAGTGAACCAGATCATGACTCCCGCACCGTTGTTTTTATCCGGGAGAAATTTTTCTGATATCAGCTTATTCCCGGACCGGCGGATATACGGGTATTTTGCCTCGGTTTCCTTGTCATCCTTCAGGACAAGATCGATGAGCATGGGGCGGCGCTTGTTGTAAATGGACAGGGAGTATTCATAATTGCCTTTTCCCAGGATCTCCCCGGCGGGAACTCCCGTAAACTCCTCCATAGCCCGGTTCCAGGCGATCACGATGCCGTTTGCATCTATGGCAAACGTGGCATCGGGCAGGAAGTTGATGATATCGGTTTCCCGGCGCTCATGATCCCGGATGCTCGCTTCAGCCCGTCGCTGCTGTACAGCCTGACGGATTTTGTGCGAAAGCTCGGTGAACTGGGCAACCGGTTCCCCACCTTTCTGGAGGTAGAAGTCGGCACCCTCGTTCAGGGCCTGGATTACTACTTCTTCCCGGCCCCGGCCGGTGAAGAGGATGAACGGGATGCGGTTTTTGCTTCCCCGCACCTGCTTTAAAAATGCGATCCCGTCCATGCCGGGCATCTGGTAATCCGAGACAACGGCATCGTACCTGCCAGATGACAGGGCAGCAAGCCCGGTTTTTCCAGAGATCTGTGTATCAACCAGGAATCCCCCAAGATCTTCAAGGAACAGTTTTCCTATCTCCAGGAGATCCCGTTCATCATCCACATAAAGAACCCGGATGGTCTCGGGCATCATGCACCTGACATTTGGGAGCTGCCGGGTTGCAGAGATGTCTTTGCATATCCGGAAAAGATTCCTGTATCCACGGGTAACCGGTAGTTCTGTTGCAGGGTACACGCCAGGCCATTAAAAGTTTTTTTTCGTGGTTTTGGGAATACCTGTTCCCGAAAGCGAAGTTCCACCCGGCAAAGTCGATCCGCTGTTGAGAGATTCCATATTTTCAGGGTATTCCTTGAAGCGGGCATGGTTTTTCACACAGGAGTGTTCGTTTGCCTGGGACCGGAGAGGGTTTTATTATATCACTATTTTTGGCAAGTGAGTAAATGAGCGCTTCATTTTTAATGGTTACTCCAGAAAAAACCCCCTTGAGTTCAGGGCCGGGGGTTACGGTGTTACGGGCATCCTGCTAGGGAATAGATCATTGCAGGATTAACGTATCCGGATGGCGTGAACGGAAATGGATTTTATCTGAAAAGAGATGGCCGGTCCACCGGATGATTTATTCTCCCTTGCCGGAAGTCCTCCATATCCCTTCCGGTACGGCCATCTCGAACCGTGCCCCTTTTCCCGGCGTACCCGTTTCACGGATCGCGATGCCGGTAATTCCAAGGATCTCCCGGATCAGGAAGAGCCCGTAACCGGTGTTCTTCCCGTACCCCCGCACGAAAATATTCTCTTTGTCATCGTTGCTGATGCCGGCACCGTCATCCTCACAGACCAGTATGAGCCCGGAACCGGTCTTCTCCGGAAAGAACTTAACCGTGGTCAATGTCTCCCCGCCATGCCACAGGGCATTATCCACGAGATTGAAAAAAACTTTATCCAGAAGGGAATCGGCCAGTATTTCTGTCTCTTCCAGCCCGTTCATTTCCAGGAGGATTCCCCCGGGATTCATAGATTTTAATGCCTGCCGTATGCTGTACTGGATATTCTGCCAGACCGGTGGATTGATACCAAGCTCCTGGTATTCTTTGGTGAACGTGATCTGCCGGTTGATGGCAGCTACGATCTTCTCCTCCTTTTTGAGGAACTCAAGTGCCTTCTCCCGATCACCAAGCGAACACCGGGCAAGAGCGATGTATCCGTTCAGGGTTATGAGCTGGTTGCGTATATCATGGCGGGTGATACTCAGCAGAAGATTGAGCTGGCGGTTGGATCGCCGCAGGGCATCTTCAGCTTTCTTGCGGTCAGTGATATCAACCACCTGGACCAGATACCGGGCAATGATCCCCTCCCGATCCATGACCGGGGAGATCAGGACATCGATTGTGATCCTGCCGGCACGCGAGGTCCCGTAGAGTCCCAGTTTTTTTATCAGGTCAAAATCAAAATCGGTCTCATAATGTATTGTTTTTCCCGATATCAGCAGGTCTTTTTCTGAAACCGGGATATTCGGGTCGGAGAAGAGATTGAACCCCCGGACTTCTTCAATAGAATCGATACCGAAGAGGGCACAGCAGGCCGGGTTGATGTCGAGAAGCGATCCCTTGCTATTAAAAATTTCAATTGCAATCGGGGATGTCTGGAAAATATTACAAAACCATTCCCCGGCAATCCGTACGTCATCTTCTGCCTTCTTTTGTTCGGTAATATCTTTTATTACTCCGATGACGTTGACCGGTTTTCCTGATGTATCGCGGAGGACTTCAGCAACCGTCTCGATATATGTTTCCGGGGAACCATTGGCCGGGCTGACACTGATCTCCAGGGTAAATTTTTTGTCGCGTTCGATATGATCGAGAAGCGCAGTGTATATCCGGGAGGCATCGTGAATAACCGGTTTGAGCGTGTCCTGAAGGATCATCCCGTCATCCGGACGGGGTATTCCCAGCGTCCTGAATGTCTCTTCCGACCCCCAGAATGTCCCGGTCTTCGGGTTATATTCCCAGCTTCCGGTCTTGCCAATGGCCTGTGCCATGCGGAGACGCTCTTCATTGGTCCGGATGATCACCTCCGACCGTCGTCGCCGGACCGCACTCATCAGCATATGGATCAGTTCGGCAAACTGGGCTTTCGGGCTCCCGCCTTTCTGCAGATAGAAATCCGCGCCATTGTTGATGGCTTCGATCACCACTTCCTCGCGGCCTTTGCCGGTCAGAATGATGAAGGGAACCGAATCGTACTTTGCCCTGACTTCTTTTAAAAATGAGATCCCGTCCATGCCGGCCATCTGGTAATCCGAGATGATGGCATCGAACGATCGGGTTTTGAGGAGGTCAAGGCCCTGCATTGCGGAAGAGGCTGTTGTAACCAGGAAATCTGATTTGCGTTCCAGATAGATCTTGCTGCTTTCAAGGAGATTCTGGTCATCATCGACATAAAGGAGCTCGTACATGCAAAGACCGGTTTTTAATGAATAGTCGTTCAACAATCGTAATATAGGGATCGGAATTGATGCCAAAAACGGTCCAGAACGGATTCTTCTCTCCCGTTACAAGAAAATACCCTGCTCTTCAGACTCACCGGATTTTTTGCTGTTGCCAAAAAAGGATGATCAGGGAGAGATGCGTTCAGCCTTGTAAAAGCCCCGGCTTTCCGCCACATGCTCGTCAGTAAACGGAACATCGGCCAACCGGAACAGCCAGACCACCTGCTTGTCCGGGGTGACTTCAATGATCCGGTCGGCTCCCGTGATCAGGATATTCCCGTTTGCAAGCTTGTTTGCATCCCGGACCGGGAATGCGGATCGGTCCGGTATCACGAATTTCCAGCTGACAGAACCGGATGGATTGTATTCCAGGACTTCATTCGGCCTCACGTGATTTGCAACAAGGATATTGCCGTTCTCAAGAACCTGGGGATCGTGCTGCGCCACAAAGAATCCTTCCCCAATCTTTCTTACAAGTTTCCCGCTCGGATCGATCTCTGCAATAAAATTAAAATTCCGGAGGCTGATGAGCGTATTGCCGTTCTCCAGCCGGGTAACCGCGTTGGTGTGGGTCCAGCCGTCATCCCATATGTTGGTATAATCCTGGGTATTGAACAGGTATTTTGCATACCAGGACCAGACAACTTTTCCGGACGGGTCGATCTCCTTTACCTGGGCATCTTCTTTTGTATCCTTGGATCCAAACACAACCAGGGTATTACCGTTAGAGAGCCGGTCAGCGTCATGGGATACTTTCGGATCTAAGTATTTCCAGACAATTTTTTTGTCCCGGTTTATCTCGAGCACCCCGTACCCCGGGAGAAGTGTCAGGACATTGCCGTTCTTGAGCACCTCAACATCCCATCCGGGATTGGTGAAGGATTTGAGATCATCGGAAAGACGGTATTCCCAGACTATTTCCCCGAGGCGGTTCACCTCGATGATCCTCGGGTTCTTCGGGTCATGATTATCGGCAAGGATCGTTGTTCCCGGCGCTATCTTTCCATCAACCGAGATATTGACAAAAAATGCCGGATCCGGTGTCCCCCGTACCATGGACTGGCCCGGATTTGCTGCCGCTGAAGTTCCCGTGGCCTTCACAGCCGCAGCCGGGGGGAGTGTTGCAGACGGGGCTGCAGCAGGATTTTGTCCTGCCGGTGCCGTTGCATTCACGGCGGGAGACTGGGTACAGCCACACGCGAGAATCACGACCAGAACGATGATAGAAAGGATGAGAAGAGACGATTTTTTCATTAAGTAAAGATCTGGATGACAGACCCATCAACCTTGCGGTTGATTCTTTCCGGTCTCAAAGCCCGGATGGGGGAATGCTGCCATTCCCGTAAAGAACAGGTACCTGAATCTGAAGCGGGATCCCCGGCCCGGCTGGCCGGGGGATCCGGTACGGATCAGCTGACCAGCACGAATGTGTAGAAGTACAGGGCAATCATCGGGATCAGGAGTACCAGGTACAAACCCCGGTTCCATTCCCAGATGGCTTTGCCGTCCATGGTCGGGATGGGCATGAGGCTGTACACGGCCGTGATGAGGTTGATGACAAAACCAATCCCTCCGGCAACCGCCCAGAGTCCGCCGAGCATGACCATGCCGAGAAAGACAAACGTGAGAACGATGCTGACAGCCGGCCCGGCAACCATCTCGATGCCGGCATCCCGGGGATCGTCTTCCTTGTCCCGGTTGACCAGGTTCCGGTAGGACTGGGCAAATGCATTGCCATAGAGCCAGGCGGTCAAAAACATGATGACCGTCCCGAGTCCCCAGAACCGGGTATCGGCATCGTGCCCGTGTTTTGTGGCAAAATAACGGTGCGCAAAATCGTGGAGGACAATGGAGACCGCACCGACTGCAATGTAGATGAGGACGGTCTCAAGGGTCAGCTCGGCCCGGTCGGCCAGGATGAAGGCAAGGGCCACCATGATGACGGACGCCTCGATGACCAGGATCTCGGTAGATGAGAGGCCGAGGAAGTGTGGTTCGAGCTTCCGGACCGTGATCTTCCGGGCTTCGATCTCCTTCTCGCTCAGTTTCTCAACCGCATGACCCCCGGCAAGGTCGGCGAAGAATTTGGCAACCTTGAATGCGACCTGCGAGAGGAAACTGATGTTTGCTATGATGAGCTGGAGAACGATGACCCCCAGACTTGTAAGAACAGCGGCAATCGCCATGAACTCCGGCGGAATGAAACCGCTTGTCGGCAGGTTCTTCTCCATGGTTCCCCGGGCCGCAAGGATGAGACCGGCAAACCCTTCCGGTTTTGGTTTTTCAACTATTACCGGTTCGGGTGTGATAACGGGAGCCGGGGCACCGGCCCGGATCAGCCCTGTTTTTGTCAGGCCGTCGCTGCCGAAATGGTTGCTCACCCGGAGCGTGACATCATACGATCCGGCGGCAGCATACGTGTGGGCCGGGTTCTGTTCCGTTGAGACGGCTCCATCCCCAAAACTCCATCGCCAGCTGGCGGGCCGGTTTTTGGAAAGATCCAAAAACTGTACCGCCAGGGGAATCTCTCCCTGAGCCGGTTTTACGGAGAAACCTGCTTCCGGAACATTTCCCACGCCAATGAATGACTGCACGGTCTTTGTATTGCTGCCATACTGGTTCTTCACGGTGAGGGTCACCGTATAGTCCCCGTCAGCTGCATATGTGTGGGCCGGGTTCTGCATATCGGAAATTGTCCCATCCCCGAAATCCCAGTGGTACGTCATGGGCGCAGCACCGAGAGAACGATCAAAGAAGCTTACGGTAAAGGGTGCCAGTCCGTATTGCGTGCTTGTAAAAAAGTCGGCAACCGGCGGGTTTGTGACAACGATGTAACCGGATTCTTTCTGGGTGTCCGGAAGTGCAGTTGCGCCGGCGGCCAGAAATGTACATGATACGATCATGCACAGCAGGAAAAGGCGGAGGTGGTGTATCATGATCCCTCGTAGAACCTGGAAAGCCCGGGTGGGGTCATCAGCAGGATCTGATATTTCTGGTTATGGTTGTGCTGGTAAAAGAAATGTGTTTGGATCAGGGCCGGACCAATAACTTCAGGCAAACAGGATCCCTTCTTTTCTGAATGTCTCGATGATATTCGTGTTGAGGTAATCCCGTATAACACTGTTATAAGCAAATTCATGGGAATAGAGTGTCAGTTCAAACGTCATCGTGGTCTTGTCCATCTTGGTGAGAAAGACTACCGGGCCGGGTACGTCTGCTACGAAATCCTTCTTCTCGACAAGGGCGGTATTTCCGATAGCAAGAAGAACAGACTTCACGTTCTGGATATCCGATCCGAGGGCAACCGTGACCGGGATCTGGATCCGCACCTGGGGGTTCGGAAGCGAGAAGTTCCGGACAACGCTTGTCGTGATCTTGTTGTTTGGGATGGTGACGATATCCGAGTCGAGCGTGATGATACGGGTGCTCCGGGGCCCGATCCGGATCACGTCCCCGAGGATATCGTTGATGAGAACCCGGTCGCCGATCTTGAACGGCTTGTCGGTGATGATAACGGCTCCCCCGAAAAAGTTGGAGAAGAGATCCTGGGCAGCGAGAGCAATTGCAATGCCGACCACGCCAGCACCGGCAATGAGCGGGGTGATATTGACATTAAAGAGCGAGAGAACATAGAGGATCCCGGTGAACCAGATCAGGTACTTTGCGATTTTCTGGAAGATCTCCACGATCCGGTCATCGAGATCGCTCTCGGTCCGCTCGGCAATGGCGGTGCCGTAGGTGTCCAGGAGACTGTCAACGAACGTTGCGATGATCCAGGTTGCGACAATAATATAGATAGCGGTGAGGACATCAGAACCGGCAAGCCAGGAGTATTGCGGAAATGCCACAATGATCTTCTGGATGGCAAAGAAGAACGGGATGAAAAACGCCAGCATGGCAAGTGGCATGCCAAGGGACTGGACAATGAGGTCATCGATGAGCGTCTCGGTAGCTTCGGCTTTCTTTTTCAGGAAACTGAAGAGGTAATAAACGATAATCGCGGCCACGATGCCGGCTATAACATAGAGCAGAGATTGATAGACTGCCGGATCCATGGGAGAAATATGTACAGCCGGGGTTTTTCAAGGTATCAGTTCTGGGTATGCCAGATTCTAACACCGGGTTTTTATGCAACGGGTTCCCGGTAGTATCCCGGGATCGGCATGTGGAATTTTAGGACGGGTATTGCGGAAGATGCCTGCGGCTTCTTCATCCCCATCCTATAAATCTCCGTGCACCCCAATAGTAAGAACATGAAATACACGGCACGGCATATCCAGCGTTTCCTCGAAACAGGAAAGATCGATGCCACGCTCTGGAAGAACCACTTCCCCTCGCTGCTGCCAACCCAGGTGCCAGCCTGCGAGGAATGTTCGGAATTTCTGGACAGGACCTGCGCCGGCGGCCGGGATCCGGTTGAATGCTTCCTTGCAAAAGGGCCACAGAAAGACGAAGATGGCGGGCAGAAACAGAAGAAGAAAGATCCGATGCTCGGTCTTGGTTCAAAAGGGCCGGCAGCCCGGGGAACTGCACTCCCCCGCGACCAGTCCAAGATGTAAGGGAAAAATCCCTTTTAGTAATCTGTTTTCACTGATGGCAGCGCCCCGATATCCAGGTACTTCCCGGTTGTATTGCTGTACTGCGGCCAGGTAACATTCATCCCGCCGTTCGGGTTGCCGGTCTTTGCAAACCGGGTCCGGAGATCCATCATCGTATCGGAGACCCCGGCGCTGACCGGATCCGGGTTCCTGCCAATATACTCGTATAAAAAAAGTATTTCAGATCCGGATTATTTCAGCCAGCCAAAGAGCCCGCGATCCTGCTGTTCCTTTGCAGCAATCTTCTGCCACTGTACTACGTTCTGGTTCAGAGTATCAATCTGCTCCTCCATCAGGGTCCGGCTCCCGGCATCCAGATCGGTGGAATTGACAAGCTGCTGCATCTGCCCGATACGCTCCTTGCTCCAGGCAGTAATATTTTCCATCTCCTTTGCTGCCTTCTGGTCGCCGCCAAAGAGCATCCTTGTGAATGCATCACGGGTTTCGATCTGCTGTTCGAGCCGGAGAGCTGAATTTGCAGAATTATTGAAATCCTTTGCAATTGCCGAGACCTGCGGGCCGATACCACCGGAATAATTCTCCATGGCAAGGAGTGTATGGACAGCAAAGCGGACATCGTTCTCGTTCTGCATCCAGCCTGCCCGGACCGGGCTTGCATTGTTCAGGTGAGCAGATTCTTCGCGGCTCTCGCGGACTGCTTCGCGCATTAGCGATATATTTGGTGCCGCTGCCGTCCGGTTCTTAGGGATTTCTGCCCGGAGTTCGCGCTGGTCTTCTTTTACCATTGTCTTATTGTTTTCAGCCGGTATATCCATCCGCTTTCCATCCGGGGATTGTCCGTTGTCCCCGCCGCCGGCAACCATGACACCGGCCCGGATTCCCCGGTCATCCTTTGCGGCAATCACCGGTACAGCAATGAGCGCAAGACACAGAATAATTACAAAAAATATTGACAATTTTTTCAAAATCAGGTTCCTCCTTTTTTTATTATTCTCATGCATGAACGATCCGATAAATGTTCTGTAAAAGGGCCTGTGGAAACGGCAGATTCTTCTGATGGAACCTCAGGTGCGGAAGTAATTTTCATCCTGCCGGATAACCCCCGGTTGAAAAAAGATGTATCCGGTTATTCTGCCGTTATCCGGTCATAGAAGACTGTTGCAACAATTGCCCCGATAACGGGACCGATGATATAGATCGGGAAGAGCGACCAGAGGTTCGGACCTCCCAGGAGAGCGTCCATCACGTATGGCCCGAAGGTCCGGGCCGGATTCAGGGAACCGCCGGAGATATTGCCCGCCATCGTGATTATCCCGGCTGCAGTCAGACCTATGATGAGCCCGGCAAAACCCGGAGGAGCCCGCTTGTCCACGGCAACGCCCATGATGACCAGCATCAGGATAAATGTGCCAATCGCCTCGATGAGAATTGCCTGCCCGTATCCGATCCCGGGAAATGGCGTGGTTGCCCCGAGCCCCCCGATAGTGATGGCTTCTGTTCCGATGGTCAGGAAGAAGAGCAGGCTTCCGGCTGCCGCACCGATGCACTGGGCAATGACGTACGCTACCGTGTCACTGGCTGGGAACCGTTTTGTTGCCCAGAGTGCGATCGTGACAGCAGGGTTGATATGCGCTCCCGAGACCCGGCCAAGGGAATAAATGACCGCAGCAATCACGATACCGAACGTGATCCCTATGGCAAACCAGTCGGCAAGGCCGCCAAGCTGACCGATCCCGATGTTGAACGTGGCTGCGGGTTTTGTACCGTTTGCAAGCATCAGGGTTATCACCGCAGCACCGGCGCCGAAGTACACAAGGAGCAAAGTTCCCACTCCTTCGGCTATGCTGCGGATGGTAAGCGATGCCATCACTTACCGTCCCCGTACAGTGCATCGCAGTCCGGGCAGAGCATCCGGGGCATTTTGCTCGGCAGTTTCCTGGATGGAATCGGATAACTCCCTTCCCAGACATCGATCTCTTTTCGCACCGTGTGTTTCATGCAGGTCCCCATGCCGCAGGCAGCACAAACCGCAACCGCATCGGTTGTGTTTCCTTCCTTTGCACAGACATAACACTTCATGTTAACCTCACCTCTTCCATCATCATTTTCAGACCGCTTCTTTCCACTGGCACGAGCAATGACGGAAATCCATGAGTGCAGCCGATGCACAGTCCTTGCAGATCCGTGCAGGGGCAGCTGCGACATCTTTGTGCAGGGCAATGATATTGGTCATCAGCGTTGCAGTGACCGGCTCACTCGTGAGAAGACACGGGTAATCGGCAAGACGCATCATGGCAGAGAACCGGACCGTCATCGCACAGGCAGGATACGCGTACCTTTGCGGGTTTGAGAGAACCTCGTTTTTGAGGATCGGCGAGAGATCGATATCAAACCCGCCGGCCTTTGGCGTCACGAGGCCCGGCTCGCTGCTCTGCATCCTCCGGGCCTTGTCAACCATCTTCCAGCCCCGGTAGATCATGTCCATGAAATCGCAGTTGTGGAGTTCGATCGCTGCTCCGCGCTTCGGGTACAGCTGGACATAGTTGTGGTACCGTTTGGTCAGCATATCCACAACCATGATCGCGTTGAATCCGTCAAGTTCAAGAATATATTCCGCGGCGCTGGCTGAAGATCCTGTGGCAACCGAGAGTACCTCATGTTCATTCTTCATCTTCGGGGCAGCTGCCTTCAGCGTCCGGTCCATTACATCCGTTACGGACTCGATCACTGCCATTATCACATCATCCTTGCACATGTTGTACGTTGACTGGGAGATATGGTGGGCGATATCCCCGACACAGTAAGCAGGGACGGTCACGATATTGCCATAATGGACACCTTCGTCAAGTGATGCCTTTACCGCTCCCTGCATCTTTGCGCGATAATCTTTCATGTATTTCCGGCAGTCGAAGGAAGATTGCCCCACGCGGTCCATCAGGTTTGCCTGGGCATCGACCGGGGTGTCGTAGATGGACTGGATCATGGCTATCTCCTGTTTTACGGCATCGGCAAGCGTAGATCCACCTTCAACCGCGTGGGCAAAGACATCGCCGATGCCATACGAGGTATTCATGGCCCAGGATTTGGAAGCAAGAATTGTCTGCTTGTGAGCTGCAGGAATATCCGTGGTTTTCAGGATCTGGTTGACAATATTGCTGCTGCTTCCGGGAATCAGCGCGAAGTCCACAACGCAGGTAGGCCCGTAGAACCCGGCATACCTTCGGGCCGATTCTTTTCCAATCAGGGCCTCGGCTTTGCCAATGGATTTGATGAATATATCCACGCTTTTCCGGAATTTTTTGTCGGCATCGTACAGCATCTCCAGGATGACCGGTGTCTGGTAATGTTCGACAAACGGGTCGTCCTCGGGACGGATGGTGGTTGTCAGGTTCTTCAGGATTGTATAATGGGCATTGACCGAATCCGAATGGAGGGAAAAGACGGCCTTGCTCTGGTCTCCGGCAGGTTTCATGCCTTTGACTGCATCGACATAGGGTTGTGTATCGTCGATTATAAACTTCTGTCCGCGTTTCTTTTTTATCTGGTTCACATCAGCTCGCTGGGCTGCCATTGCCTCAGCAATCATTTTTTTAATTATTTCCTGCATAGCACTGCAACTCCCGGCACCGGGATTGACTTGGTGCCTATAGGCAACCTTTGGTACAGGGTTTATAAATATCTTGATATGCTGTCAAGATTTTATTCCTGGCTGAGAGAATGATGCCCGGAAACCGGCCCTTTTTCGCGGCTCCCATTCCAGCGTGCAGTTACCGGAAATTATGCAAATTATTCCGTGCGTATAAAAAATGCGATCCTGCAAGAGGTTCAATATGTTTTCCGGATAAATGTCCCATTATTCAGTTCCCTCGATGCCTGTTCCAGTTCGGCCTGGGTGTTCATGACGATTGGCCCGCCCCAGGCAATCGGCTCCCCCTGAGGCTTACCGGAGAAGTACAGGAATCTCATCCCCGTCTTTTTGGTCCTGATATCGATCGATGATCCTTCCCCGCCAAACAAAACCATGGTCCGGTTTCTGAGTTCATTTGTTGCAGGATCAACGATGCCGCGGCCTTCGATCACATACGCTGCTGCTGTGTACCCCGGCCTGACCGGGTAGAGGAACTCTCCCTCCGGCTCAAGCGTGACATCCAGGAATACCGGGTCTGCAATAATATCCCGTACAGGCCCCGTAATTCCACCGGCAGTTCCGCAGATAACCCGGGCCCTGGCGCCTCCCGGCAGATTCACCTGCGGAATCTCTTCAGCCTCAATCTCCTGGTATCTTGGGGCCATCATCTTGTTGCTCCGGGGCAGGTTGACCCAGAGCTGGAACCCGCCCATGCGGCCGTTGACAGGTTTTGGCATCTCCTGGTGGAGGATCCCGGAGCCGGCGGTCATCCACTGGATTCCCCCGGCACTGACATTTCCGTTATGACCCATGCTGTCGCCATGCTCAACCCTGCCCTCCAGCATGTACGTCACGGTCTCTATCCCGCGGTGCGGGTGCCAGGGAAATCCTTTCAGGTAATCTTCCGGCCGATCTGCCCGGAAGTCGTCAAGCATAAGGAACGGATCAAAGAGCGGAATCTGGGAATAACCAAATGCCCGGTGAAGCCGGACACCGGCCCCTTCGAGTGTTTCCCGGGCACGAAGTATCTGCGCTGCCGTTCGAACCTGTGCCATACTGTGGCATTCGGAAAGTGAGATGATAAAGATACCGTAGAAGACCGGATGCAGGGCTATAATTGACCGGTTCCTGCCATGTTCCGGTTCCTGAGGGATGCTCGTGAAATGGTCCTGGTATTTTAAAAAAAGTCTGGTTCCGGTTCTGATGCTGCCGGATCAGACTTTGCCGGATAACAATCCCTGCAACCGGTTGATGAGATCTGCTATCACATCCTCCTTTGTCTGCTGGTTTGTTGCCGGCTGGTTGGAATTCCCGGATTGCGATGCGCCATTTCCGTTACCCGGCCCCTGTCCTGGTTCGCCCTGCGGTGCTGTACCATTCCCGAATCCCTGCATACTGCCTGGACCTGTTCCCGGGGCAGTGGAATTGCCAAATCCTCCGGCCGGCATCTCCGAATGAGTCATATTACCGAATCCCTGCTGGCCTGGGGCCGTGGAGTTCCCAAAGCCGCCTTCCGGGGGGGTCATATTGCCGAACCCCTGCATGCCTCCATGCCCTCTGCCCGATGCCGTGGAGTTTCCAAAGTTCCCGGCTGGCATTTCGGGAGGTGTCATGTTTCCGGATCCCTGCATATCTCCACCTCTGCCATTATGGGATGTCATATTCCCAAATCCACCGGAAGGGGGAGCCTGGTTATTCATGCCACCGGTTCCCTGCCCGGTATTGGATCCCCCGGACTGGGAGCCCTGGCCGGATCCGCCCATGGCATTGTTGCCACCGCCCGATCCACCTGGACCCTGCATGTTCCCGCCATTCTGTGATGGCGGGGCGTGCATCTGATTCATGCCACCCTGGCCCGATACTGTTCCGACACCGGATTCCTGGGCCTGTGCCAGGGGTACAAGCAGTACAGCTGCACATGCCACGACTGCTATGACCGTTATAACATTCCCTATCTTTCTCATACGATCTGTCCTTTTGAGTTCGACAACCTGTTCCTTCAGGCTGTCCTGCATCTACAAAAATCCCGGAAGGCTATATATTACCGTCATGAGGCCCGTGATATATTTCACGATTTATGCCGATGATGAAACCGTGAAGTATAATCATTGATGATCCGGTTTACCTGCAACCGGGAATAGATCGAGGTACCCGGTCTTGTCCCGTATCAGGGATTCCGGTAGATAATCCGGGTTTTCGTTGTCGCCGGTTGATACCGAATAAAAATAATAAGCAAAAATCAAAAAAACCGGGATAATGCGGTACTCCCAATCCTGAACTTATTTCACCGTCCCGTCAATCGTGATGGTCTTATCCTCAATCGGGAGTGTGATGCCCGCTTTCTCCAGTGTTTTGTCGACAACGTACCTTACTCCGCCACAGCAGGGAACTTCCATATGCAGGAGGGTGACCGACTTTATCGTGTGACGGGAAAATATGAGGGAGAGTTTGTCGATGTACCCTTCGATATCGTGATCGAGTTTCGGGCAGAACAAAACAAGGATCTTTCCCTTAAGGAAATCGGCATGGAAGCCGGCATAGGCAAATGGCACGCAGTCAGCTGAGATAAGAAGATCGGCATTATCGAAGTACGGGGCAGCCGGGTTCAGGAGTGCCAGCTGGATCGGCCATTGCCGGAGTTCCGATGGACCTGAACCGGAAGGCTGCCGCGGCCCCCTCCCCGGTTCTCCGGGAAGACTCCGGGCTGCCGATCCCGGGCAGGCTGCAAATGGTCGTTTCGTATCCGGTCCCGGCTGGCATACTCCTTCGCCCATTCTCCCGGCCGGGGTATGTGATCCACAGGAACTTTCTGGTCTTGCTTTGCGGGACGGGGGCGTATGATCCGGTATGGGAATGCTGTTTTCGATAAGATATTCGATTGCCTGCTGGTAAAACGCGACCTGGTCATGACCGGCAAGATGTTCGAGATGGGCTTTGATTACCGGTGCACCCTGTTTTACGATGGTACTCATGACGGTCTTTTCATCGTACGGTACGGCTTCGCGCTCGATTATGGAAATTGCTCCTTCCGGACAGGTTTTAATGCAGGCACCCAGGCCGTCGCAGAACAGGTCGCTCACAAGCCGGGCTTTCCCGTCAATGATCTGGAGCGCCCCTTCGGGGCAGTCCGGGATGCACTGGCCGCATCCTGTGCACTTTGTTTCATCGATGCTGATTATCTTTCGTTTCATGGCCGAGTCTCTGTCTTCTGGTATCATCCAATCAGGCTATCAATCTTGCGGACGGGGAATATTTCTTCCGGGGCCGGCAGTGAATCCGGAGATTTTTCAGAGAGAAGAAGTGATTTTCCCCCGGTTCCACCGATTTGAGAGAGTTATTAAAAATTTACTGCCGGATATACCGGTATATTCCTTTGGGTACGGTTATTTCGAACCGGGCTCCCTTCCCGGGAATGCCGGACTCGATTATGGTCATGCCGGTAATCGAGAGGATCTCGCGGGAGAGGAAGAGGCCAAGGCCGGTATTTTTCCCATATCCCTGCTGGAAGATGATCTCTTTTTCATCCGACGGGATGCCTGCCCCGTCGTCTTCCCACCGGATGATCAGGCCGGCCGGGGTTTCTTCTGCCGAGACGCGGACGGTTTTGGCATGCTTGCCGTGCCGCAGGGTATTATCGAGAAGACTGAAGAAGACTTTCTCCATGATGGGATCAGCATATACCCTGACACCGGCACAGGAGTTCTGCATTGTAATGTATTCCGGTACCGGTAATTTTTCCACAACATTCCCGATATCGTGCCAGATGGGTTCGGTGGTACCCAGGTCCTGGTAAATCCGGGTAAATTCGATCTGTTTTGTGATGAGAACTTTTGCCGAATCCATCTTTTCAAGATACTTCATGGCTTTTGGATCTTTTATGAGATCCCGCATGAGCGTGATATAGCCGGAGAGGAGTGTGATATTATTGAGAATATCATGGCGGGTGATGCTGTTAAGGAGACTGAGCTTGCGGTTCGTCACCTGGAGTATCTTCTCGGTCTGTTTCCGCTCGGTGATATCCCGTACAAATGAGAAGCTGTACTCCACGCCGTCCCGGTTGACATAGACCGACATTACCTCGACTTCAATGAAGGTCCCGTCTTTGCACCGGTGCCGGGTTAGGAAGATATGGGATTTGTTCTGCCGCAGATTCTCCATGGATTTCCTGTACCGTTCGGGGGAAAAATCCGGGTCAAGCTCGAAGATATTCATCTTTTCGAACTCTTCGTGATTATATCCCGAGATCCTGCATGCGGCTTCATTGGCGTACAGGATCTTTCCATCGAAATCGAGCCAGAGCACTTCATCGAATGCCTCCTCGACCGTGATCTTGAGAAGCCGCAGTTCGTCAAATGCCTGTTTCTGTTCTGTTATATCCTGGCAGACAACGAAGACATGAGTGATACCCTGAGATCCTGCAATTGCCCGTGCACGTTCGTCAACCCAGATGACCGTGCCATCCTTTTTGATCTTTCGGAATCTCCAGGAAAAGATCTTACCGGGAGACTTGAGGCAGATCCGGAACTGTTCACTGACGGCCTGGTGCTCCACCGGGTAAATGACGTCCATCACCGACCGGCCCTCAAGTTCGGCCCGGGTATAGCCAAGAGACTCTGCCCCGAAACGGTTGACCGATAAAATCCGTCCATCGGGATCGAGCGTGAAGAGCATGGTGGGATTATCGTGAAACAGGGCCCTGAACTGCTCCTCGCTTGCCAGAAGTTCCCCGTCTTTCTTTTTCAGCTCTTCGTAATTTGCCCTGAGCTCTTCTTCTGCGGCAGTAATATTTTCATACGCCGTCTGGATCTCCTTGTTTTTTATGAGGAGTTCCTCCTCAATCCGTTTCAGTTTGGTTGTCTCGGCTGTTACGGTGAGAATGGCTGCCTGGTCATTGATGGTGACCGGGATTGTGGAGAAGAGCACATGAACCGGCATTCCGGTTTTGCTGTGCAGGACCATGGGCAGGTTTTCGATCCTGCCTTTCGTGAGAAGATGGGATGAGAGTTTTCCAAAATCCAGAAGAGAGAGGAGCCGGATGTCGACAGGGCTTTTCCCCAGCACTTCTGACTCTGCATATCCGCTGCTCTGGAGAAATGCAGCATTTACGGCAAGGAATTTCCCGTCCGGGACCCGGTTCAGGGAAATGGGATACGGGCTGTTGTCGAAGATGACCCGGAACATCGTATCCCGTTCACGGAGAGTCTCTTCAATGCGTTTACGCTCGGTTATGTCCCGGGCTGCTGCAAGAACAACGGTTTTTCCCCCAAGACTTATCCGGTGGATGTTGACCTCAACAGGGAATACGGAACCGTCTTTTCTCATATGTTCGGCATAGAACGTGGATATCCCGTTCTCAACCGTCTGATGACGGATATTCTCCATCTTTTTCCGGTGTGCATCCGAGACGATATCCCGAACGGTCATCTGCAGAAGTTCTTTACGGGTATATCCCAGTTTGCTGCACATGATCTCATTGACTTCCAGGAAGATGCCGGGTGATCCATCCGGCTGCAGTTCATGAATATACACTTCATCGATCGTGTTGTTGAAGAGGGTCCGGTACTTTTCCTCGCTGTTTCGGATCCGCGTCTCGCCCGTGACAAGTTCGTCGTACTGCCCGCGGAGCTCCTCTTCGGCAGCTGCCAGCTGTTCGTATGCAGCGTGGATCTCATCGTTTTTCCGGAGCAGTTCCTCCTCGGCAGTCTTTAAATCGGTGACATCCCTGCCAACCGACTGGTACTCCACAACATTGCCGGTGCTGTCGAAGATAGCCCGGTTTGACCATTCCTGCCACCGGATTCTCCCGTCCGGAAGGATGACCCGGTGGGTTATAGAAGCAACCGGGTGGTCGGGGGTCAGGGAGGCAAAATGGTCGCCGACCCGTTTTTTATCCTCCGGAAAAATTTTTGGGGCAATACGGCGACCGATAACCTCCTCGCGGGCCAGTGAAAAATACCGGCAATAGGCATCGTTGACAAATACATGGACCCCATCGGGCCGGCACCGGGAGATAAATTCGGTCTGGTCCTCGACAACATTCCGATAGCGTGCTTCACTCTCGATAAGTGCCGATTCAGCGTTTTTCTTGTCGGTTATATCCTTGAATATCCCCCGCGTGTAGACCTGTTTCCCTTCGGTCCTTTGGGAGGTGACCATACCTTCGACATATATTTTCCTGCCATCGCGGGTTTTGAACGTTGCTTCTATAAGACCAACACTTTCCCCGGCTATCACGCGGGGAAAGATTTCCATGCAATGGTTGCGGCTCTCCTCGTGGATGATATCGAACACTTTTAAGGTTCTGAGATCCTGTTCACCGTATCCAAGCGTTTCGGTCCATTTTTTGTTGACGAACAGGAAACGGCCATCGGGTGCCACGCTCTGGATCAGATCGTTTGCATTCTGGAGATCATGATAGCGCTGCTCCTGCTCTGCAAGGGTGAGAAGAGTTCTTCGCATCAGGACCGCACGCTGGATGGTGTGGGAGAGTTCGGCAAACATGATGCGGGGATCGCCGCCTTTCTGGATATAGTTGTCAGCGCCGTTATTGAGGGCCCGGATAACAACTTCCTCGCGGCCCCGTCCGGTGAACATGATGAATGGGATCCTGTTGCCGGCAGACCGGATCTGCTGCAGCAGTTCAATGCCGTTCATTTCCGGCATCTCGTAATCCGAAAGAATGGCATCGTAATTTTTTGTCTTCAAAAGTTCGAGTGCAGCCGGGGCTGATGCAACCGTATCTACCTCAAACTCCCCGTCCATCTCCAGGAACAGTTTTCCCATCTCGAGAAGGGCAGGCTCATCATCGACATAGAGGATGAGCATATATTATCAGGAATATGTTTCTTTTCTTTGTTCCTTAATTAAATCATTCTTCCGTAATCCGATGGGTACTGGAAATTATTAAAAAAAGGCATCCGGAAGTACTCTGCCGGACAACATAATGGCAGGATATGCCGGGAAAAATTCTATTTATGGGATTAGGCGGTGTATATGCAAAAATAATATCGGATATTGAGCTGCTCGAAAAGAGTGAAAAATTATTTCCCGCTTGTTACGGTTTTTGATCCGCGGAGAATTCCGATAGTGCCGGTCCGGACAAACTCCTTGATCCCGTACTGGCGCAGGAGTTTTTCCAGGGCATCGATCTTGTCCTTGTCTCCGATCACCTGGAGTATGAGGGTCTTTGCCCCGACATCAACAATCGAGGCCCGGAAGATCGATGCTATCTGCATGATCTCAGCCCGAGTGGTTCCCAGCTCCGCGGTTACTTTGATGAGGGCAAGTTCCCGCTCCACCCGTTCGCTGTCAGTCAGGTCCGAGACCTTGATAACTTCGATGAGCTTGTTGAGCTGTTTCATCACCTGTTCGATCTTCCCGTCGTCGCCAATGACCACGATGGTGATCCGGCTCATGTCCGGTTCTTCGCAGGGACCAACGGCAAGGCTCTCGATATTGAATCCCCGGCGCGAGAAAAGTCCCGTGACGCGGGATAAGACACCGGCCCGGTTCTCCACGAGAACGGATAACGTGTGCAGTTTCATACGCGTGGATGCCCCCCTATCATCTCATTGATGGCAGCACCGGCCGGGACCATCGGGAAGACATTGCCTTCCCTTTCGATCCGGAAATCCATCACGAACGGGCCCTTGCAGTCAAGGGATGCCTGAAGCGCGGATTTCACTTCATCCGGAGATTCGACCCGCATGCCTTCGATACCATAAGCATTGGCGATCTTGACAAAGTCGACCGGCGGGAGTTCAGTAAAGGAGTACCGGCGATCGTAGAAGAGCTCCTGCCACTGTCGGACCATGCCGAGGAACATGTTGTTCAGGATCACCACTTTTACCGGGATATTGTTCGATGCAAGCGTGCCGAACTCCTGGATGTTCATCTGGATGCTTCCATCTCCGGCTATGTCGAAGACCGGGACATCCGGGCGGGCATAATGAACGCCCATCGCCGCAGGCAGACCATACCCCATGGTACCAAGGCCACCGGACGTGATCCAGGTGCGGGGGTTGCGGAAGCAGAAGTGCTGCGCAGTCCACATCTGGTTCTGCCCGACTTCGGAGACGATGACTGCCTTGTCTTTGACAAGATCGGAGAGCGTCCGGATGATGTACTGCGGGTGCAGTCCTCCATCGGTGGGACATTTGAGTGGATGATGCTGTTTCCAGTGCCGGACTTTCTTAAGCCAGGTATCGCGGGCATCCTGTTTTTTCATCAGCGCAAGGAGGTCTTTCAATACCTCTTTTACATCCCCGACAATCGGGACGTCTACTTTCTTGTTCTTGCCGATCTCGGCTGGATCGATATCGATATGGATGATCTTTGCCGTGGGGGCAAACGTCTCGATCTTGCCGGTTACCCGGTCATCGAACCGGGCGCCCACTGCTATCATCAGGTCGCATTCGGTGACCGCGAAATTTGCATATTCCGTGCCATGCATCCCAAGCATGCCCAGGTTGAGCAGGTGGTTGCAGGGAAGACACCCGATACCCATCAGGGTGGTTGTCACTGGTACGGACGCGAGTGTGGCAAATTCGATGAGTTCCGGGGATGCATTGGACGATATGATGCCGCCACCGGCATAGATGAGCGGACGCTCGGCATGGTCGAGCAGTTCAAGGGCTTTTTCGATCTGCCGCTTGTGACCTTTATAAGTTGGATTATACCCACGAAGCGAGACTTTTTCCGGCAGTTTTACATCGCCGGACATACCGGTGCTCACATCTTTTGGGATATCGATGAGGACCGGGCCCTGCCGGCCGGTGCCGGCGATATAGAATGCTTCCTGGACAACGCGGCTCACTTCGGATGCGCTTTTCACCAGATAGTTGTGCTTCGTGATAGGCATCGTGATGCCGGTGATATCCGATTCCTGGAAGGCATCGTTCCCGAGCAGGTTCGTCGGGACCTGACCGGTAAGGGCTACCAGGGGAACCGAGTCCATGTACGCCGTGGCAATCCCGGTGACCAGGTTGCAGGCACCGGGACCCGACGTGGCGAGGCATACGCCTACACGACCGCTTGCCCTCGCATACCCGTCCGCGGCATGCGCTGCAGCCTGTTCGTGCCGTACAAGGATGTGCTGCAGGGGTGAATCATAGAGTTCATCGTAGATAGGCAGCACCACTCCGCCAGGATAGCCGAAGATGGTCTCGACTCCCTCGCGCTGGAGTGATTCGACGAGGATTTTTGCCCCGGTTTTCATGTTCTGTCCCTCAGTAGTCTGTTCATGCCGGCGATCATCGCTTCAACGCTGGCCATGATGATATCGGTGCGGGCACCGCGTGAAGTAATTATCTTTCCGTCTTTACTTAATCTTACTGTCACTTCGACAAGGGCATCGGTGCCGCCCTGGATCGCGTCTACGTGATATTCTTCAAGCCGGATATCTGCAACATCGCTGACGCATTTGCGCAGGACCTGCATGGCAGCATCCACCGGGCCATCGCCTGTTGCAGCTCCGGTCATCTCCTGGCCGTTCACGACCAGCGTGACTGATGCAGTCGGGATCATGTGGCTGCCGGAAGTGGCAGTAAACTGTCGCATCTTGATGACCGGCTTGCATTCGATTGCAAGAACTGCATCGGCAACTGCCATCAGGTCGGCATCCGTGACCCGCTTCCCGCTGTCGCCAAGCTGTTTTATCCGTTTGACAATCTCTTTTACCTGCGGCGGCTCGGCCTTGTAGTTCATCTCGTCAAGGGCTGCTTCAACAGATGCGGAACCGGAATGCTTGCCAAGAACGATACGGCGCTTGCGGCCAACCATCTCGGGTTTTACCGATTCATACGTGGCGGGTTCGCGGATGATACCGTGGGCATGGATCCCGCTCTCGTGCGTGAAAGCCATCTCCCCGACAATCGCCTTGTTCACGGCAAGAGGGACTCCGGTATGACGGGATACGAGGCTTGAGAGCGGGTAAATGAGCTCCTTCTGGATCCGGGTGCGATAACCGTAAAGAACTTCGAGAGCCATCACAACCTCCTCGAACGGGGTATTCCCCGCCCTTTCTCCAAGCCCGTTGACGGTAACATGAGTACAGGATGCCCCGGATTTCAGGGCAGCCATCGTGTTGGTCAGGGCAAACCCGAGATCATCATGGCAATGGATGGAGAGCGGGGCTATTTCTGCAAGCGGCGGAATATATTCCGCAACTTTTTCCGGGGTAAGCACACCAACCGTATCGCAGAAACAGAGCCGGTCTGCCCCGTGTTCTACACCGGAAGCAAAGAGCGAACAGAGGAACTGCTGATCTGCCCGGGAAGCATCCTCCCCGCTCAGTTCAACAATAAGACCCCGGTCTTTTGCATATTCTACTGCATCCAGGGCCATGCTGACCACCTCATTTCGGGTCTTGCGCATCTTCTTTGCTATGTGCAGATCGCTGACCGGAACCACGAGGTGGATAGAGTCAACATTACAGTCAGCCGCAAAATCAATGTCAGCGTGAAGAGCCCGGGCAAACGTGCAGATCTCTGCATTAAGACCGGCATCTGCAATCGTTCTGATGGCTTCCCGCTCTCCATCGGATGCAGCGGCAGAACCCGCTTCGATGACATCGATACCAATGTCCGCGAGCCTTGATGCAATTTCAAGTTTCTGTTCGGTATTCAGCGAGACACCGGGAGTCTGTTCCCCGTCCCGTAAGGTTGTATCTAAAAAACGCAGGTTATTGACAAATAAAACACTCACTCATGGCAAATCACCATGAATATTCGTAGGAATGAAGAATATAAAAAGATTCGGGCAGATTCTGTTTTTTTTGCTATCTGGTGCAGTAACCGGAGAAATTATATTTCACCGGTTCATACTATCCGGCAGATGCCGAATACCTATTTCCGGCGATCTTGTCATGTCACTCTTTGGAAAAAAACCGGATTCCCCAGCAATCGCCTCTTTACCCACGGATATAGCCGGCCAGTGTAAAACATTGAAAAATGCAGCAACACGGGGGGAACTCGGGGAGGAGATTGCCCGGCTCGTGCTTATCTACTCCCCTGTGGATATCCAGCGGATGAAGCAGAATTTTGCTACTAACGTCATCACTCTTACTCCGGAATACCGGCAGGAACTCACAACAAAGATTAACGAGCATCTGCTTGGAACCTACCAGAAGATCCGGCTTGCCCGGCAACAGGGCACTTTTGCCACCCTGAAAGAATCCCTGTCCGCTGAACAAGGAACCTACTGGGATATGGTCAGCCGCCAGTGCCGGGATGATGAATCTGGTGATGCACCCCGGATCCGGTTCCTGAAATATCTTCTTGCAGGATATTGCATGCTCGTGCTTTGCGAACCCGGGCATCCTGCCGGCACCCCGTTTCCCGGCGGGGACCGGGTTGAGTTGATTGACGGAGTATATTATTGTCCGGTCCGGGATAAATCCAATGATGTGGATGCAGCTCTCTGCCCGTACTGTCCGGCAGAGCAGACTCCCGAAGTCGGCTACCTCCGCCCCCCCACCGGCAAAAGCGAGCACCGCAAACAGGAGTTCATCGACAACTGTTACCGGTACCACAACTTCAATGGATGAGCCAGTTCTCTCGGTGGGAGCCTGCAGTCATAACGTTCTTGCCTCCTGAAACGGGATTCGTTTACGACGGTCACAAGAATTATATTGATTTGAGTCGTCTATCTCTATAGTAAATTCTTTGGGGCATTACATGGATTCCTCTACGTTACAGGGCACCAGTGTTGAAACAGGACAATCCTTTGGAAGCGATCCGACCCTTTTTATCAACCGGGAACTGAGCTGGATCCGGTTCAACCGGCATGTCCTGGATGAAGCGCTGGACAAAAACCACCCGCTCCTGGAACGGGTCAAGTTCCTTGCGATCTATGCAAATAATCTGGACGAGTTCTTCATGGTGCGGGTATCCGGTCTCCAGCGCCAGGTATCAAAAGGTGTTCTCAGGGCCCCCCCGGATGGCATGACCCCCTCCCAGCAGATCGATGCAATCCAGCAGGCGCTCCTTCCCGAACTCCGTGTCCAGTACGACTGCTGGCACAATGAGATCCTCCCGAAACTCACGGCAGAGGGAATTATCATCCATTCCTATACTACGTTAAACGAGCAGCAGAAAGCTGCCATGCACACCTTTTTTGTCAACGAGGTCTTCCCGGTCCTCACGCCCCTTGCCTTTGACAGTTCCCATCCGTTTCCCTTCATCTCCAACCTCTCCCTCAACCTGGCCATCATTGTCCGCGATCCCAAAGGGAAGGACTTTTTCGCCCGGGTCAAGGTCCCAACTAACCTGTTCTCCCGGCTGATCCGGATCCCCGAACCTGCTGATTCGCCCCGGACCAGCAACAGCCCAATCCATTTCATCTATCTTGAAGAGATCATCGCTGCCCACCTCAATCATCTCTTCCCCGGCCTTGAAGTCGTATCCTCGTTCCCATTCCGGATCACAAGGGATGCGGATCTTGAGATCGAGGTTGATGATGCATCAGACCTGCTCACGACTGTTGAAGAAGTGATGGAACAGAGAGCCCGGGGAAACCCGGTCCGGATTGAAGTGGATTCCTCCATGCATCCCGATATCTGCCATATCCTTGAGAAGAAACTTGGGGCCACGTCCTCCATGATTTACCGGGTAGGGCATCCGGTAGGGATGGCAGATCTCATGGAACTCATGGCGATCGATCGCCCGAATCTCAAGGATACCCCGTTCCTGCCCTCAATCTCTCCCGAGATAGCGGAAGGAAAAGATATCTTTGCCACGATCCGTCGCCATGACGTTCTCCTCTACCAGCCGTACGACAGTTTCTCTCCCGTTGTCAATTTCATCCGGCAGGCTGCCCATGATCCGGATGTCCTTGCCATCAAGATTACCCTGTACCGCGTTGGATCCAATTCGCCGATTGTCAATGCCCTTATGGAAGCCCGGGAAAACGGCAAAGCGGTTGCTGCGCTGATCGAGCTGAAAGCCCGGTTCGATGAGGAGAACAATATCGGCTGGGCCCGGGCGCTCGAAGCCGAGGGTGTCCATGTTGTGTACGGGGTCGTCGGGCTCAAGGTCCACGCCAAGCTCTGCATGGTGGTCCGGCGTGAAAAAGACTGTATCCGCCGGTACATGCACCTGGGCACCGGCAATTATAATGCCACAACCAGCCGCATTTACACGGACTTTGGGATGTTCACCTGTGACAAACAGATCGGGGAGGATATTGCAAACCTCTTCAATTTCTTAACCGGCTATGCCCGGATCGAACAGTACAACAAACTCCTGGTAGCCCCGGTTACCCTGCGCAAGTCCATTCTTGAGAAGATTGAACGGGAGATCTGCCTTCACCGGGAACATGGCGGGGGCCATCTCATCTTCAAGATGAATGCCCTTGTTGACAAGGACTGCATCATTGCCCTTTACCGGGCTTCCCAGGCAGGAGTCCGGATCGATCTCCAGGTCCGGGGCATCTGCTGTCTCCGCCCGGGTATTCCCGGCATCAGCGAGAACATAACGGTAACAGCGATTGTGGGCCGGTTCCTCGAACATGCCCGGATCTATTATTTCCATAATAACGGCAATGAGGAAGTGTTTCTCGGAAGTGCCGATCTCATGCCCCGGAATCTCGACAAACGCGTGGAGATTCTTTTCCCTGTGCAGGATGAGAAGATCAGATCAGCTATCGTATCAACCATCCTTCCCATCCAGCTGGGCGATAATGTAAAAAAACGGATGATGCATACTGACGGGACATACACCCGTGCTGCCCGGTCCCCGGGGGAAGAATTGCGAAATGCCCAGACATGGCTCATGGAACACCGGGGTACCTGGTATGATCGTTCTGCCTGAGGGATCGCTCACCCATGCCGGCTTATGCTGGTTCGGCATGCAGGAACTCCCCCCCCGTCTTGAGGCATTCGAGGCCGAAATGGAGGGTGTCCGTCAGGCAAAGGACATTGAGAACATCCACCGGATGCGGGTGGCCTCCCGCCGTCTCCGGGCTGCCCTTCCCCTTTTTGAGGATTGCTTTCCCAAAAAGCCATACAACCGGTGGATGGGAGAGATAGCGAATATCACGCGGGCACTGGGCGAGGCACGGGATGCGGACGTCCAGATCGCATTCCTGCAAAAACAGATCCGGAAGAAGAGCAGTCTCTGGAAATTGCAGCATCCCGATACAAAAGGGCAGGAATTTCCCGAAAATCCGGCCCTGCGGTACCTGCTTTCCGAACTCAAGAAAAAGCGTGCAGCGCTCCAGACACGCGTGATTTCTGCCCTGGATGCGCTGGAGAAGAGCCGGGTTATTCCCGAGATGAAGACCTATTTTTCTGCTATCCGGAACATCCAGCCGCACGCCCCGGTAAAAGCCCTGATGTTCGGCGTTTCTCCGGTTGCTGCCCTCAGGATTTATTCCCGTCTTGAGACCTTTCTGGGTTTTGAGATCTGGGTAAGTCATCCTGAAGCGGTTGCAGAGCACCATGCAACCCGGATTGCTGCAAAAAAACTCCGGTACACCATGGAACTCTTTGGCCCGGTTTACCGCCTGGGCCTGAAAAAACCGATCGGCCGGGTAAAAAAGATCCAGGAGATCCTTGGCGATATCCATGACTGCGATGTCTGGATCGATACCATCACAAGGCTCCTCCTCCGGGAACGCAACCGGCTCCGGTCTGACAATTGTGAGAAGCGGCCGGATACTGCCACCCTGGCAAGCCTGAAAATTGTACTGCGGGAGCGGGAAAAAGAGCGTCTTACCCTGTACCGTAATTTTGTGCGGAACTGGGAATCGCAGAAACGGGCGGGAACCTGGAATGATCTCAAAACAACTCTTGTCCAGGCAAGAAAGGATCGGTACCATCCAAAAGGAGCTGCCCGCGAGGCTGAAGCCCGGGCAGCTGCAGAGGCCCTTGTCCCGGTTTATCCCGAAGGAATTCCGCACAGCAGCACGGTGACACGGCTCTCACTCATGCTCTTTGATGCACTCCGCCCGATACACCGGATGGAGAACAATGAACGGTTCCTTCTTGAATGCGCCGCAATGCTCCATGACATTGGCTGGGTCTCCGGTTCCCGTCGGCATAACCGGAAGAGCGCATCGATCATCTTTGCTGCAGAAACCCTCCCATTCGATATACCCGAGCGTGCAATAATCAGCCTTGCTGCACTTGCCCACCGGGGAAATGTTTCCCCGGAGACAGAGGATGTCTACCATTTTATCCCGGAAAAAGAAAGGCAGGCAGCCCTGTTCCTTGCGGCTATCCTGAGGGTTGCCGATGGTTTTGATTATCCCCGCAGGGGAGCGGTCCAGGAGATCCATTGCGTGATCAATGCCGATACGATTGTCGCCGATGCACTATCTGCTGATGATATTGCGGTAGAGAAAGAACATGCCCGGGTAAAATCCGATCTCTTCAACCGGGTTTTTGCCCGTGAACTGGTGATCCGGTGAATTCCCGTACCGTGGGACCCGAAGGCCGGGTTGTTTCGTTCATCGATATGGGGACCAACTCCATACGCATCCTTGTTGTGCGGCTCAACCCCAACCATTCCTATACGATTCTCAGCCGGCAGAAGCAGCAGGTCCGCCTGGGAGATGGCGAATTTGAAGAGGATGAGATAACGCCCGAGGCAATGGAACGGGCGGTCATTGTCTGCAAAAAATTCACCGAGCTTGGCCGGACCTTCAATTCTGAGGAATTTGTCGCTGTAGCCACATCGGCTGCCCGTGAAGCCTCGAACCAGAATGAACTCCTCCACCGTATCCGGCTCGAAGCCCAGCTGGATATCCGGGTCATCTCCGGCAGGGAAGAGGCGCGTCTCATCTATCTCGGGGTTGCAAGCGGCCTGCATCTTGGTTCTTCTGTTGGTTTTTTCATTGACATTGGTGGCGGGAGCACGGAAATAGCAGTAGGAAACGAGAAGGATTACCAGTACCTGGATAGCTTCAGGCTTGGGGCAATCCGGCTTGCCAATCTCTATTTTCCCCCGGCCGAGACAGGGCCGGTATCCTCAGAACGGTACCGGAAAGTCCAGCAGCATATCAAGAATTCCATTGTCCATTCCCTTGCAAAAATTCCCAAAGGAACCATTAATTGCGCTGTCGGCAGTTCCGGCACTATCATCAATCTTGCAGAAATAGCCCACAAAGCCCTGCACCCCGATACCCCGGCAACAGACCTGGTGCTGAGTTACAAGGATTTAAAAAAAGTGATCGACCTGCTCTGCTCGCTTTCCCTGGAACAGCGGAGGAAAGTTCCCGGCATCAACCCGGAGCGGGCCGATATCATCATTGCCGGGGCAGCTGTTCTCGATACATTTATGAAAGAGCTCTCGCTTGACCGCATTAGCGTCACAACCCGCGGTCTCCAGGACGGCCTTCTCGTGGATTATCTCTCCCGGATGGATTCGTTTCCCCTGCTCGGCGAACTCTCTTCCCGGCAGCGGAGCGTCCTCCAGCTTGGGAGATCCTGCGGGATCAACGAAGCCCATGCCCGGACCGTGACCAGTCTCGTGCTTGAGATGTTCGATTCTGCAAAAGAGACGGGTCTCCATAATTACGGGGACCAGACCCGCGAACTTCTTGAATATGCAACATTCCTCCATGATATCGGTTCTTTTATCTCTTACACCAATCACCATGCCCACTCGTATTACATTATCCGGAATTCCGAGCTTCTCGGGTTTGACCAGAAAGAAGTCACATTCATGGCAAACCTGGCCCGGTTCCACCGGAAAAAGGCGCCAAAAAAGAAGGATCCCGGTATAGCTGAACTCGATGCAAAGGACCGCGATGTGCTCCGTATCCTCGCAACCTTTATCCGGCTGGGGGAAAGCCTGGACCGGAGCCATGCGGCCCTGATCCAGCATGTCCGTTTTACCCGGGCAGAGGCTGACATGGTCCATCTGGAGATTGTAACGCGTGGCGACTGCCAGCTTGAGATCTGGGGTATCGAGAATGAGAGAAAAGCATTCGAGAAAGTTTTTGCAAAAAAATTTTCATTCTCCATGATCGATTCGCAATCCGGGGAATCCCCCTGAACCCGGTTAACGGGCAGGTTTTGAGCCGGATATTTTTTGAAGTGCCCCCGCTGCTGCAAGGCTGATCTCGGAATCCGGAGAGACCAGGTATTTCGAGAGGGCTGATGCAGCCCGCAGGTCGCCAATTTCACCAAGCGCGAAGATCAGGGATTTATCGAGAGCGGGAGAGCGTCCGAGAAGGGTGAGGAGCGGTTCGGTTGCATTCCGGTCCCGGATTGCGGCCAGGAGGAATACTGCGCGGGAGATCCGTGCCTCATCCGGATCGTTCAATGTTCTGATAAGTGCAGGAACTGACTCGGGGGAGATACGCACCAGGGCGTCGTATGCGGCATTCCGTATTCTCCAGTGATTGCCGGAAAGTGCCCCGATGAGGAGACTGATACTCGCCGCATCGCCGTACTGCCCGAGTCCTTCAACAGCGTTGAGTGCCGGTATGATCGCACCGGATGCAAGATCCATGGTCCATCTTTCGAGCAGGGCCGGATCCGGTGACGGGCGTATTTTCCGGGTTTCCTGCTGGGGAGCAACTGCCGGAGATCCTGCAAGGCTTTCATCAGGTTTTTCAGAAAGACCGAGAGCATCTGCCCAGGTCTCAACTGCCCAGCGGGCGGCTTCGTCCGAGAGCCCCAGTTCATCCTGGAGGCGTTTTATCATGAACCCTTTCATTAAGGAAAGCGGGAGATTGTGCCGGGGCGCAAGGAGATCCAGAGGCACGTGCTGGCGCACAGCGCTGACAAGGACAAAGATCTCCCGTCCGCAGGCACCACAGGTATCCCGGAGAAGAGCTTCGCACCGGAACGGATCCTGTGCAATGGATTCCCCGTACCGCTGTACAAGGTCTTTCAAGATTGTTCTTGGCAGGTCTTTCATCTGTTCTCCCCGTTCCTTGGAGCGGCGATAGTCAAGGGTATGCCTTCAATCGTTATTATAACCCCGGGATTCAGCGGTACCGCTCTTCCGGGAGGAACTTCGATACGGCTGCCATCCGGAAATTCTGCATGCCAGATCAACAGTGATTCGTTGCGGATACCGGCGGCGCCCTTGATAGTCGGGTGCGGGACTATGATCCCGACTCTGGCTGCACCGTCATCCTGGGCAGAATTTGTGGTGATATGCCGGCGGAGGATCAGGCTGCCAAGGCCAAGAGCTATCTGGGTCTCACCCGTGGGGCGCCGGATGATGAGGGACGGGGGTAACGATATCCGCGTGTGGCAGTGCCAGCATTCTGTATCGCGATCGCGGCAGGAAATATTTTCTGCACCGCACTTCGGGCAGAGGATGATCCGATCCTTGAGATCCAAGAAGAGATTCTGCCACTCCCCTTCCGTAACCCGGCGGCCCGGGTCTTTCAGTCCTTCGGAGAACGCCCGGATGAATGCATTTTTAAGATCCTCCGGGCAGTAGCCCCATCGCTCCCGTGCAATAGTATAATCTGGATCAGGAGGGAGCATATTGGTGGTGTTATCTGGATCGAAAACAAAGACCGGGGTCTCTCCGTAGACTTTCTTCTTGGCCGGGATATCCCAGCAATGGAACCGGTACTCCATCTCACCGTGGAACGGATGGTGCCAGACCCAGAGGTAGAAGAGGAGGATTGCCAGGGAATGGAGATCCGTCTGGGTGGATGGGTCAGCCTCCCCCCGGATAATCTCGGGGGCCATATACTCCATGGTACCCCAGACCTGGCAGCGGGACTGGCGGTTCACTCCCACATTGTCATTATCGCAGATGAGAATATCCCCACATTTGGGGTCGAACATCAGGTTACCGGCAGAAATATCCCGGTAACAATGCCCGGACAGGTGAAGCGAGCGGTAGCTGTTAGCGAGTTGGTACGAGATCTCGCACAGGGCCGAGAAATTCGGTACCGGTTTAAGATGGGCCCAGACTTCGCCAAGCTCGGCAAATCTTTGCGTATCAATCCGGGACATCAGGTACCCGAACTGCCGGGAAGAACCGGAGGTGACGAGGTCGAGCGGCCAGATGAACCGTTTCCCACCGGCCCCGAACGGGGGGCCGGTACGGACAAGGTAGAGGATCGCGGTCTTCTGGTCTGCCGTTGCCTGCTCGGGTTTGTACCATTTCACGGCCTGGTATCCCCGGGGCCCTTCGACAAGGTATACTTCTCCCTGCGTTCCTTCCCCGAGTTTCCTGATCACCTGGAGTTCCATTCCGGAAAGTTCGGCGTTCAGACGCTGTCCGATGGCGAGCGGCAGGGTTATGCACCCCCGCCATATTGTTCCGTAATGTTTTTATCGTCCGCAGATTCTGCATTGATGCAGACAAAGACAAGGGTCATATCATCGCCGCTGGCAAGGGCGGAATACCGGTCAAGCCAGGTTTTCATGGATCCTGCAACACTCTCCATGCCGAACTCCCGGATCCTGGCAACCAGGCTTTTGATGAATCGCAGGAACTCTTCACCATCCGAACCATCGAACGAATCCGAGACCCCGTCCGTTGCAACAATAAGCACTCCCCCTGCACCGCGGTCCAGGGTCGCGGTCCGCCAGAGAAGGTGGGCATCCCGGGATGACAGGGAGTGGGTCTCTTTTCCAACAAGCAACGGGTCGGCCGGAATCGGGCATTCAACCGATCCATCCGGCCGGACCAGGACTACGTCCCCGTCGCCGATCTGGCTGATGAGGATCATATCGGCAACAACCATGGCCGCAATGAGGGTGGAACCATAACGGGAGATTTCTGACTGGCCGCAGGTTTCGGGTTGCGTCCTGTCAGGGTTTTTCCAGCCGGAATCTTCGCTGACTGCTTCTCGCCATCTCCTGCTCGTCCTTCTCGGGAAATCCGCTTTGAATTCGGCGCGGATCGTAAGGCCCGGGACATCATGTAGATGAAGCCGCTGGAAGACTACGAGTTCGTCGATTGCTGCCTGGACGGCAAGGGCACTGCCGGTCCTGCTCAGGTCGTGGCGGGGATCCCCGTGACCATCGGCAACTGCAATGGCGATACAGGGTTTTGCTCCGGACGAGCCGGAGAAGAGGGCAAAAGCATCCTCACAGGGACGGCCGGAACGTACATGGGATGCACCGGTACGGCTGCATCCGAATGCCCACCCGAGACTTGCCTCACTGGTACACTGGAAATCCCGGATAGGCTGCATGAACGGATCTTAGAATAATTCGGTATTCGATGTGATCAGCGGCGGGGGTGAATCGATGATCACATTGGAGGTGTCCTCAGCTGCTCCGGTTCCGCGGCTCCGGCCCCGGGAAGAGGCAACGGATGCAGAGACCGAGGCCCATTTGATGTACGAGACCAGCTCTTCAGGAGAATGGGCTTTTAAGAGGCCGATCTGGTCCTGGTTGACAAACTTGAGGAGCTCGGTCTCGTTGTAATCCGACTCGTCGCCAATGGCAATGGCAAGCCGGACCGCTTTGACTCCCCAGGGAATCTTTGCAAGATCGGCGATTGCAGAATCATATTCATCCCGCGGATCGGTACAAAACCCATCGGAGACAAGTATGCAGACCGGGGGAAGACCGCGCCTTGGCATACGCTCTATGGAGAGCTCCTTTTCAAGAAGGCGGAGAGCTTTTGCGGTTGCCGTCAGACCCGAAGTTTCGAGCTCGGGCCAGACGAACTGTTCAAGGGGCACCGGATCGGGTCCCACGTGCCAGGATGCCTCATCGGAGAATTTTATTGCCCGCATCTGGATCTCGACCTGCGGGTACGAGGCAACCGCCTTCTGGACTTCAGGGACGGCTTCCCGGATTGCCTGGTTCAACGTAGCAATCTTCTTTCCCCGCATGGAATCAGAACAATCGGCCATCCAGAAAAAGTGGAGTTTTTTCCGAACAACCTGCCCGTCAGGAATCGGGATGGTATCTTCTATGATATAACCCCCTGCATTACCATCATTCTATCCGGTAACCATATAAGATCACCGGTTTTTAAAAAAACTTCAGGTAACCGGAAGGATAGTCTGACCGAAAAACCGGCTGACTTAACCGCAAAAATGGAGAGATTCCGGAGTTACCTGAAAAAATGCGGAACTCAGTCAGGCTTCAGGTTCACGGGGCGTGTTTATCTCTTTTAAGAAGATCTCACCATACCGGTCCCGTTTGACCGGGCCGATACCGGAAATGGCCGAGAGACTCTCCTGGTCATCGGGCTTCAGCCGGACCATCTCAAGAAGTGTTTTATCGGGAAATATCATGAACGGGGGATATCCGTTTGCATCTGCAAGGGATTTACGGAGGGTTTTGAGTTTTTTGAATAAAATCCCGTCATCAGCATTCAGGTCATTTACGGTAACTGGCCCGGATGATTTCGATAGGGCCGGCGTGCTTACCGGCAGCATTACGCGCAATCTTCCCTTGACCAGCTCAGATCCTTTACCGGTAATGGAGATGACCGGGTATTTGTCCCCGGTCCTGACAAGAAATCCCTGCCGTATGAGCTCATTGATCCAGATGCGGTAATCATCCCGTCCATACTTTTTCCCGGCGCCGTAAGATGGCAGGGTAAAAAGGCGGTAATCCTGGATCTTTGCATTTTTCGATCCCCGGAGGACATCGATATTGAGTTCAGTTCCAAAAGACCCCGGCATTTGTTGTATGGAGGAAACAATCAATCGGGCCATATCCGTTGCATCGGACATATCCGGGGGATGATCGCAGTTATCGCATGATCCACAGTTCTCCGGATCATAGGTCTCACCAAAATATTCAAGCAGAAACCGGCGCCTGCAGCTGGTATGTTCGCAGTATGTAATCATCTCCTGCAGTTTTTTTAATGAAACCCGGAGGCTCTGCCCGGACATGTTGTCATGTTCGAGCATGGATCGGACCCGGGCGCCATCACTCTTGCTGTATAAAAGGATGCATTCGCTGTATTTTCCATCCCGTCCGGCCCTTCCGGTCTCCTGGTAATAGGATTCAATGGTTTTTGGCAGAACATAGTGAATGACATACCGGACATCGGGCATATCGATCCCCATGCCAAACGCAACGGTGGCGCAGATGATTTTTATCTTTCCGCCAAGAAATGCATCCTGTACCCGGGACCGTACCTGGGGAGAGAGTCCTGCATGATAGGCATTGGCAGAAAATCCCCTCCTGCGAAGTTCGGTTGCAACCTCCTCCGTCTCTTTCTTGCTCAGGCAGTAAATTATCCCGGCATCCTGCCGGTGTTGGCCGATGTAATGAGCCAGGAAGACCAGAGGATTCTTCTTCGGAATCACACGATACTCAAGATTCGGGCGGTTGAAGCTGCCGATAAATTCCTTGACATCCAGAAGGCCCAGCTGGAGGCAGATGTCTTTCCTGACTTCGGGTATTGCCGACGCGGTCAGTGCAATGACAGTTACCCCGGGAAAGGTTTTTTTCACCTGCGAAAGCTGCCGGTATTCAGGCCGGAAATTCGGCCCCCATTCGGATATGCAGTGGGCTTCATCGATTGCCACCAGTTTTACATTGGTATTCCGGAGGGACTCCAGGAACTGGGGCTGCATGCATCGTTCGGGCGATATGAAAAGCAGGCGAAGAGTTCTTTTCTGGATTCCCTGGAGGAGCTGGTTCTTCTGTTTTGAATCCAGGGAACCGGTATATGCAGCTGCAGGAATACCCCGCTCATTGAGATCATCTACCTGGTCTTTCATTAAGGATATCAGGGGAGAGATGACCAGGGTCAGGCCATCATGGCTGAGTGCCGGGAGCTGGTAACAGAGCGATTTGCCCCCGCCGGTTGCCATGATGGCAAGGGTATCGTTTCCTGCCAGAACCGAACGGATAATCGCCTCCTGGTGAGGCAGGAACGAGGTATAACCCCAGTATTTTTTCAGGTTCTGCAAAGCGGTGTCCATCGGGTCCCCGGATTCAAGAGAGAGAATTGGTGGGAGTATGTTAACTGGCGAGCAACAAAAATCCTTTGACCGTGCACATATCAAGAATTTAGCTTTTCAGAGCCCGGCCCACATCAGCCCAACTTCGAATGCAGTGCGGTATTCGGCCGGGGAGAAACCTGCATTACGCGCTTCGAGATCGGCAACAGCCCGCAAACGGGCTCCATCATCCATTCCATATTCACCATTGACAAAGCCAAGACCTGCTTCAGCAGCATCGAACGAAAGCCGCCGGACCCGGATGAGGGCTTCCCTGCAGGCTGCCGGAGATACATCCGGCACGGCATCGCGGATCCGGTTGAGGATATCCATATCGTCGGGTGCCGGGCACGATGGGGGAGAACGTCCCTGCCGGAAGATGAGGACAAATGCTGCTGAAAGGGTTTTGGCATTTACGTCTGGAGGTTCGGCCGGCATCGCGGTTCACTCCTTTTTCTTTATCTGTCCAAGCACCGGGCTTGTGGATAATGCCTGAGTGAGTGGCTGGATCATGTGCTGTTTCATGGTTCGTTCTGCATTCTTCCGGATCGAAGGAACCGACATGGCGATGGATAGAATGGTTGTGCGTATCCTTTGGGCATACCGGTACTGCGGGAAATCGTATTCCCCGTGTGCCCGGAAATACCGGTCATCCGCCCGGAAGACCGCCCGCATTCCACCCCAGATCTCGTCCCGCAACAGTTTATGGCCGGCAATACCGGGGAACTGATGAGGAGGAACGTACCCTGCATTGGCAAGATTTATACAGGTTTCCATAAGGGAATCAATCCGTTCATCAACCATCTCCGGAATTTCATCCGAGACCATACCGGCAAAGCCGGCACCCTGCAAATCCGCATACGAGATCATGATTTCAGGCAGGGGTGATGCGTGCGTGTAGGGGCCCTGGGCCAGGACCGCAAGCTGTTTTCCGGTAAAAACCGGAACATGTCCCCGGAAGAAACTCCGGTCAAAGAACTGTTTGAACTGTGCCGAGAAATACCGGTCTTTCACGGACGCTGCAAAAACGATGATATCGGCCGGATCCACCACCCGTTTCATGAACTTTGCATACCCGTCCTCGTAAACGCAAGTATTATCGAAAGCACAGCGGCAGCACCCCAGGCATCCGCCTTTCATTCCAGATTCTTCCAGGGATACGATTGAGGCAGAACGCCCGCAGCAGGCGGCAGCCCGCTGGACCATCTTCTCAAGATTTGAGCCGGGTGCAGCATCGGTCAGGATCAGGACCGATTTGCCCCCGGTATCGAATGGCAGGGGAATTTCACCGGAACGGTAAATGACATCGTTCACCGGAACAGGAACAGAACGTCGCTGGATAGCCGGGTGTTTTTCCGCTGCTTCAAAGATTGTCCTCGCAAAACGGAAGAGTTCTTCCTGCTTCTGAACTTCGAGCAGGTCATTCATTTTTGCTGAGAACGATCCAAGGACCTGCATGCCGAGATCCTCCGATATGCCCGTGAGATAGGCATGTGCCGTATGATCGAAGAAATGGATGGATGTTGTGAGGACTGCAGCATATTTCCCGTCAAAATCCCCGGCAGCATTCCGGGAGAAGACCAGTTCGATGAACCGCTTGAGCTGGGCAGGCACGAGCATGTAATAGACCGGGGTGGCAAACAGGATGATCTCGGCAGTGGAGACCGATTGAATAACTTTTTTGAATTCTTCTTTGCGGTTTTCTATTGCGGATATTTTCTGTCCTACATCTTCAATCACAAAGGTATGAGCGGGAAATGCCTGTTCCAGGAACCGTACATACTGGATCGTGATGCTCTCCTGGCCCTTGGGGCTCCCGTTCAGAACACAGATCTTCATGAATCTTCTCTTGTTGCTTTTCTGACAATCCTTAATTAAGGTGACGGGATGTTCCTGCGCCAGAAATATAACTGCCTCTCGGAAGTACCCGGTTTCTGGCGTATTTCATGTTCACGGGCCAAAACCCGGCAGACTGCTATGATCAGCGGCAATCGAAATCATTCACCGTTAAGAGGGGATCCGCCATCAGAATAACTGCCAATTTTTTCTCACTCAAAGGTATTTTATTAACAGAACAGATTACACCAGATAGTATGACATCATCATCGCGTTCCGGGCGCATGGGTCCGGCAATTGCCGTCATTTTTGTTGTACTTGTATCCATCCTGCTCATCAGCGGATGTACCCAGACGACACAAGAGAAAACCGTACCGCCATCGGAACCAACCAAATCTGTTGAGAATATGCCCAACCCTGCATCGGCAGCCTGTGCCGCTTCCGGGGCAGCCGTTGAAATAAAAAAGAGTGCTGATGGCAGCGAATACGGTATGTGCACATTTGGCAATGGCACTTCCTGTGAAGAGTGGGCGCTCTATCGCGGTGAGGGATGTAAAACCAATATAACAGTAGCGGCAACAACTTCTGTTCCCGCAGGCAAGAAAATGGTGACATTTACTGAAGCCGATAATGGCAAGAGTTCTGATATCGCACAGGGCACCCGTTTTGCGGTGCAGCTTGCTGAAAACCCGACAACCGGTTTTATGTGGAACGCCACGGTCTCAAATGGCCTGGTTATCCAGTCTTCGGACTACACCCAGGATGCAGCATCCAAGGGTATGACCGGAGCCGGTGGTATCCGGACATGGGTCATTGTTGCAAAGGACCTGGGCAGCCAGAAGTTCGCGGCAACGTACCTGCGCTCCTGGGAACCGGTGACGGGCAACGAGACGGCATATTCTGTCAACATCAATGTTGTCAAAGCCTGAAAAAACCGAAAATTCCTAACTTTTTTCGTAAACGATTACCCATGAGATAAATGGGGCAGATCCCGATTTGATCTCGCGTAAAAAATGTTTACCGGAAATAATCCACGATATTCCGGAACAACCGCATATTGAGCGATTCAGATGGAACCGGTATGCCTTTTCTCTTCATCTGCTCTTTTTGCAGGGGCCAGTCATAGAGATTGGCAAATTCCATGGCCCGTTCGGGATGCGGCATAAGGCCGAGCACTTTGCCATTGGCCGATGTAATGCCGGCAATATCGCCGACCGACCCGTTGGGATTATAGGGGTATTCGCCATCAGCCGGACTCAGGTCTTCTCTTGCGTAGGTGAACGCGATCATCCCCCGGCGTTTCAATTGCTGGAGCGTCTCTTTCGAACAGGAGAAATTGCCTTCGCCGTGAGCCACCGGGCAGTAGATCCGATCGATTCCCCGGGTCCAGAGATTGTCCGCTGCGGGTTTCAGAGTCACGAACCGGCATTCCAGCACGCCTTTCCGGTTGGGCATAAGGGCGATATCCCGTTCGTATTTCCGGTCAAAGGCAGGGACAAGGCCCAGGTTTGCGAGGATCTGGAAACCATTACAGATGCCAAGCACCAGGTTGTCTCCGTCAAGGAATGTTTCGAGATCATCCCAGAGATTGTTCCTGACCCGGTTGGCATAGGCATTGCCGGCACCGGTATCGTCGCCATAGGAGAAACCGCCCGGGAAAACGAGGAGCCGGTAATCGGCCATCTGTTTTCTTCCATCGATAAGATCGTTGATATGGACGATGTCGGAATCCATCCCGGCCCGGGCAAGTACTTCGCGGGTTTCCATCTCGGAGTTTATCCCGAATCCGCTCAGGATAAGAGCCTTATCCGAAATTTTCCCCTCTTCCGGAGCACTTTTTCCCGGCTTTGTTAATCCGGTCTTTCTGTGCAGGGCTGCCATTTCAGTACCTCCCGAACGGGGCTTTATATGCTGATTCCAGCTCCTTCACCGGAATGTCAATGAGAAGAGTCTCACCGGTAACCCGTAATGTACTTTCCGTTACCCGGCCGATCAGTTGTGCATCGGGACCGAGAGCCTGTTCGAATGCCCGTTTTTTATCGGGGGCGATGGTTACAACAAAACGACCCAGCGATTCCGAGAAGAGGAAATAATCGGGTCGCATTCCCTTGGGAAGCGTGATATCCATGCCGAGCCGGCCGGCAATTGCTACTTTTGCAAGGGCAATGCCGAGTCCCCCGTGGGTGACAGGATATGCCGATGCAACATATTCGTGGGTGATTGCATCGGTCATCCGCCGGTAGCAGGTTCCCGACCGGGCTGCATCCAGGGCCGGGACATTGTTACCGGGGCAGCCGAGATGAATGAAGTATTCCGAACCACCCAGTTCTTCCTTTGTTTCCCCTATCAGGTAAACAAGATCGCCAGTCACTTTCGCATCCAGGGATACGGATTTGACAACATCGGGGTGTACTCCAATAGATGAGACAAGCAATGTTGGGGGGACTGAGATCTTTATTCTGTTGTTCTTCTCATCGAACCCGGAAAAGTCATTGAACATACTGTCCTTGCCGGAGATGAATGGAGTGCCAAACGCAATCGAGATATCAAAACATGCCTGCGCGGCAAGTTTCAGCTGCCCGAGGCGTTCGGGATCATCCGATGAGCACCAGCAGAAGTTATCGAGAATCGCAATCGAATCCAGGGGAACGCCGATGGCAATGAGCCCGCGGATAGCCAGGTCGATGGATGCTGCTGCCATCCGGTACGGGTCGATCTCGGAATAGGACGGGAAGAGCCCTTGCGAGAGACCTACGCCTTTTCCGGAACCCGGCAGTACTTTGGTGAGCGAGGCTACCGACTGGACCCGGCCTTTTCCCTGCACAGGCCCAAGCACGTGACCTCCCTGGACCGTGTGATCATACTGTATGGAGATGAACTCGTGGGAGCAGAGGTTCTTGCGCTTCAGCATAGCGATGAGCGTACTGTCAAGCCGTTCAGGACATGCAGCATCCGGTTCCGGGAATACCTTCTTCGTGTATGTGGTTGTTAAGTGTTTTTTCGGGAGCCCGTCATGCAGGAATTCAAGGCTGATATCCATGACAACCCGGTTGTCATACTGCACAATGCATTTCCCGGAATGGGTAAATGTTCCTATAACCGTTGCCTCGACTTCCCGCCGCTGCATCAGTTCCATGAATGCATCGAGATTCTCCGGGGGAACCGCGAGCGTCATACGCTCCTGCGATTCCGAGATCCAGATCTCCCAGGGGGCCATACCTGGGTATTTAAGGGGGACTTTTTCCAGCTGGACTTCGCAGCCCCCACATTCTTTTGCCATCTCGGCTACCGAACAGGAGATGCCTCCGGCGCCGTTGTCCGTTATGCTCCGGTACAGCCCGAGATCGCGGGCTTCCTTGACTATGACATCAGAGAACTTTTTCTGGGTGATGGGATCCCCGATCTGGACCGCCGTGACCGGGCTTGCCGGGTCCAGGGCCTCGGAAGAGAAGGTGGCCCCGTGAATGCCATCTTTTCCAACCCTGCCACCGACAACTACGATAAGGTCGCCGGGCTCGGCTCTCTTCTCATAAAGTTTTCTTCCTTCGTGTTCGCGGGGAAGAATACCCACCGTGCCGGCAAAGACAAGTGGCTTTCCCCCGTACCGGGAATCAAACCAGCACCAGCCCTGGGGAGTGGGAATGCCCGAGCAGTTTCCTCCAACACCGACTCCATGCACTACTCCGTCAAGAATCTTCCTGGGGGAGAGGATGGGATTGGTTCTGTCTTTTCCCCGGTATAGGGGGAGTTCGGTATCGGGGTCTCCCACGCAGTACCCGTACACATTAATGCAGGGTTTGGCTCCAAGTCCAAAGCCAATCGTATCCCGGTTGACCCCGACAATGCCGGTCAGGGCACCGCCAAACGGATCCAGCGCGGATGGGGAGTTGTGGGTCTCGACTTTGTGCGTTATAAGATGGGTCTCATCAAAGAGGATGGCCCCGGAGTTATCGGTAAATACCGTGACACAGATGTCCTCGTCGCCCTTTTCCTGCCGGATTTTGTTGGTTGCACCCTGGATATAGGTTTTATAAAGTCCCAGCGGAACATCGTCATCCATGGACGAGGCAAAGATCGTGTGTTTGCAGTGTTCGCTCCAGGTCTGTGCAAGAGCTTCGAGTTCCAGGTCCGTCGGTTTCCTTCCAAGGGTCCGGAAATAGTCACGTATTGCGTGCATCTGGGCAAGATCAAGGGCCAGGGGGCCCCGCGGGTGACCGGTTACCGGATCGGGTATGCCTTCTTTTCCAAGCTTGGTAAGAGCCGCATCGTTGAGTTCAAGATCAACCTCTTCAGCACTGAGCCGCTCGTGAAGTTCGACAAATGGCACAACCGGATCCATTCCGGTTGTCCCGTATTCCTTCCTCGATTTGATATGAATACGGTTGACGAGGGGATTTGCAAGAACGGATGCCAGATTCCGGACAGAATCAGCCGGAAGATTCCCCCGGACAAAGAAGAGCCCGGAACTGTACACTGCTTCACCGTACGAGAAACGGAACTGGAAATAATCCTCGATGGTCTGCCGGGCGGTGGTCCCAACATTGTCGGTAACCCCGGGCAGAAAACCGATCTCGATTGCATAGTCAAAGATGGCATCGGTCGGGGCATCGACCACAAATTCCTGGACAACCGGATTGATGAGCTGGGCTCCAATCTCACTCAGTTCTTCTTTGGTGAAATCGCGTGAACTGGTTGCAATCGTATAGACATCGATGAGATGCAGTTCGTCAATAAAAAAACCAAGCGAACGGATCCTGTCGGTCCGGACTTTCAGCCGGGGATCGGTCTTGTAGCGGACTTCAATCCGGTGGACAAATGCCATAAGTACCTGTTACAGAGTTGATCGCTTGGTACAAAATAGATATCGGACCAGGAGCGTGGTTTACTGCTACTGGTAAAGGATCGGGATCATCGTTTATAATAGGGTTTCTTGAAAAAAATGTAGCTGGATGGGTATCGGCCTTATTCTGGATTTCCGGTATTCTCTAATTAATATCGGTCATGTGAAAACCGGGGATCCCGTTATCAGGGATGTAAATTTCTTCTGGATACCATTCCGTAACAATCAAAGAGTTGACCGTGCAATCCGGTAAAGGAGTTTACGATTCATGGAGCGTTCAAGAGACTGCCCGTTCTGCACACAATCTGAAGAGGCAATTGTTGCAAAAAATGCGCTCTGTTATGCGATATGGGACAATTATCCGGTCTCAAAAGGGCACCTCCTTATCATACCATTCCGTCATGCGCAGGATTATTTTTCCCTTACTTCTGAAGAGAAACAGGCTATGAGCGACCTGACAGAAGAATGCCGGATTATTCTTGAGCAGAAATTTGCCCCTGCCGGTTATAATCTCGGGTACAATATCGGAATTGCTGCCGGGCAAACGGTCATGCACTGTCACTGCCATTTCATTCCCCGTTACATTGGCGATACGGACAATCCTAAAGGAGGAGTCCGGCGTGTGGTCAAGGGAAAATATTACCAGGATCCCCGGAACGGCACTTCCCGTTCTGCATGACTTCAATACCCGTACATCATCGCTTTTTGATCAGAGTATTTATACAAAATCCTGATTTATCTAATATTGACATATGACCCGGAAATGTGGGAAATGCGGGATAGCGGTTCCTGATGATGAAGCGCTCTTCTGCAACCGGTGCGGTTCTGAAATTATCGAAGAGACGGACCCGGAATATCCGCTCTGTCCTTCCTGCGGAACCATAGTCTCCGATGAACTGGCAGAGTTCTGCAACCGGTGCGGTTCACGGATTCCCCGGGAACCAGTACCTGTTATCTGTCCCGGGTGTGGCATTGAAGCAATTGATACTGCCTCCCTGTTCTGCACACGGTGCGGTACCCCGTTTGAGACACCAAAAAAACCCGGTGCAAAGACCGCTCATCCACCGGCCCGCGAGCCTGCAGCATCCGTTGTTGTAAAACCACGGAAATCTTCCGGTGCAAAACCCCCACGCGCGGAATCCGTACCCGAATGGGATCCCTGGTCCGAGGACAACCACCTGTCCGAACCGGCGATATCAATCCCTTCCGCACCCCAGAAGAAGTATGCCCACATCCCCCTGGTTGCTGATGAGCTGGCCAGACCATCGCAGCATTCGGAGCCGCAGATCACCATGCCCTCCAAAAAATATGCCCATCTTCCGCTCATTGCTGAGGAACTCAAAGACAAAGGATCCCGGATGCAGGATTATAACGAGGCTGAAGATTTTCCCCCGTCTTCGGGAAAAGGGCGTAAACCCCCCCAGAAGAAGGGGATGATGGGACTCTTCAAAAAGTAACCAATCGTTTCTTGGATTTTTCCCGCTTGATAAAAAGGAAAAAGTTATTCTTTTCTTAAGGAACTGCCGACAACTGCGATCGCCAGCGCGGCAACTATGAACATCATGTCCAGGGGCGACTTTTTAGTGGGAATTGGTGCTGCTTCCTCAAGACTCATGCTGACCGGTGTTGCCTGGCCGCCAACAACGGAAACGGTCTGTTCCGCATCGGTATATCCCTGCTCTTTTAATGTGACAACATGAGATCCCTGGGGAATGTCATTCAGTGTCAGCGGGGTTAATCCCCGGAAAACATTATCCAGGAACACATTTGCCCCGGGAGGGGTTGAGACCAGGACAATCTGCCCGGTGGTATCTGAAACCGGGCCGGGAGTTACCGGCGTCAGCTGGGCATTGATGGTCACAATTTTACCTCCGTAAACATAGACCGTCTGGATATAATCCTGGTAATCCGTAAGCCTGATGGTAATCGTATGGGTTCCCGGCAGGATGCTGGTCAGATCTAAAAAACTGTTGGGCTGGGTCTGCCCCATGTATTTACCGTCAAGATATACCGATGCCCCGTTTGGTGTGGATGCAACTTCAATGGATCCAACTGTGGGAGGAAGACTGGATAGCGTTACTGAAAGGGGCGTTCTCTGCCCGGCAACAATCTGAACGGTAGTGATGTACTCGTCATACCCGGCTTTCTGCAGACGAACCGTGTGAGATCCTGGTGAGAGACCGGGAATTATCACAGGAGAATCTGCCATATAATAGCCGTCAACGTAGATATCAGCGCCCGAGGGGTAGGATGAGATGGATATCGATCCCGTAGATGCCGGCGGATTCACCGGAACCAGCTGGGCATTGACCGTTGCTGACTTGCCGCTCTCGACCCAGACCGATGTTGAATACGGCTGGTAATTGCTGGCAGAAACCTGAATCGTATGGGTTGTGCCGGCAAGGACAGATGAATACGATGCAGGAGAATATTTCTGGCTTCCGCCGTCAAGGGTTACAACTGCCCCGCTCGGGCTTGAATACACTTCAATTGCCCCATAGGTCTGGAGAGGATTCAGTGTTGCATAGAGATCTACGGTCTCACCATTCTTTGGCCAGGATGTGATCTGCCCGGTATAAATCTGGTACCCGGGTTTCTGGACCGTGAATGTTTTAAACGGGGTCCCGGTAATTGCAACTTCCATGCTGCACGATCCGCCACTCACCGTGCATCCGGAAGACAACTCATCGAATGAGACCGTTGCACCATCCACATTGCAGTTTACCCGGATCCAGCCGTTCCCACTGCCTATAGGAACCTGGGTTGTAGTTACCGTTGTCGGGGTTTTGGTAGGTTCAGGAGTTGGAATATTTTTAAGTGTGGCATCAATCGAGGTATGTTCACCGGGAGTGAGACGAAGGGTAGTCTCATAAGGCTCATAGCCTGAAAGAATTATCTTGATCGTATGGTCGACACCAGATGAGAGCTCCCGGGCATTCACCGGAGTAATTCCTTCCATGGCTCCGTCAATGGTAACCGCTGCTCCGGAGGGAGTCGAGATTACGGATACCCAGCCGGTCTGGGGTCCGACAGGTGCCTGTGTTGTCTCTTTTGTCGGAACAAGGGTTGGTTCTTTTGTGGGTTCTGCTGTAGGCGCTTTGGTGGGTTCGGGAGTAAGAGGTTTTGTGGGTTCTGCAGTAGGTTCGAGGGTTGGTTCTTTCGTTGGTTCCGCAGTTGCGGCCGTAGTGTGAATGACGTCTGTAGTAATTGCAGAGGTAATTGTATGCGTGGGGGTACTGGTTTCCTCAACCGCCATGACAGGCATGACCGTAAGGATGAAGAGAATTAAGATTCCGGATAACAAAACGCAGGCTCTCATGATAATTCCTTAAAACAGGTCAATATTCCCGTTCCTGCTATCTGAAATTTTTGTTTTGGCAATGGAAAGACAAACCGGAACAGCAGGAATAAAGAAAGCACAGAAATTGAATCATCCGGATAAGCCAGATATGAAAAGTTAGGAGTGGGAGGAGTAAGCCTCCTTCTGTTTTAGCGGCATTCAGCTTAGCGCCAAACCCGGACGGATACCGAGCGCTCCATGGTCCTGTTCTGGCTTGCACCCGCAGGGATTCGCCGTTTCATCGTATCCTGTCTGTTAACGCTCAGCGGGTTACTTGCACGGGAACCGTGCTTCTCGCCGTTGCCGGCTCAACCGCATCATGACTGAAAACAGGCCGTGTCGTTTCTGTGCCATAGCCGTGACTCTCGCCACCCGTACTTGCGTACGGCTGCGTGCCCGGTGGGTGGGGGGACTTTCCTCAGCAACATTAAAGTCACCGTCGGCCGCTCTCTCCCTCTCCACTATCTATGGGAAGGTAAACCAGATAAGCACAGCGCCTGATGGCTGCATGTATCGAGAGTTCGATAGATTGTTAACCATGATGCGCTATAGTCAGTCACAAAGGTAAGGGATTTGAGATATGCAACTGCTCACTGCTGAAGAAGGCTCCCTGGCGGTCCGTCTCGCGCGGGGAACTATCGAGAATGCCTGTGCAAAAAAACCCAAGCCCGCCCTCTCACTGACCGAGGTATTCAGGGAAAAACGCGGGGTTTTTGTAACTATCAGCAAACGCGGTCAGCTCCGGGGATGCATCGGCCTGCCATATCCGGTCATGCCGCTCGGCGAGGCACTTGCCCATGCCGCAAAGGCCGCAGCACTTGAAGACCCACGGTTTCCACCGGTGACGAAGGATGAACTGGACCTGATCTCGGTTGAAGTGACCATTCTTACCGTCCCGGTCCCTATTACCGGGGAACCGGATGACCGTATCCGTAGCGTTGAAGTGGGGAAACACGGGCTGATCGTCCGGGGCATGGGCACGAGCGGCCTCCTTCTTCCCCAGGTGGCAACAGAATATGGGTGGGATGCCAAAACCTTCCTGGACCAGACCTGCCACAAAGCCGGCCTTCCCGGTCACTGCTGGTCATACCAAAACGTGGAAGTGCTCACGTTCGAGGGGCAGATCTTTTCCGAAAAAGTGACTGGGGCAACCGTTTAACCCCAAGGCAGCACACATAAATAGACATAACGGTGCGGCATGGCAATAGCATTCGAAAGTCTTTACAGCGATATTGCGGGACGCAGCGGCAAACTGACGGTCGGGAAAAAGACGGTCAGGACACCCGCGCTGCTCCCGGTTATCAATCCCCATCTCCAACTGGTAACTCCGAAGGAGATGCGGGAAATGGGTGTTGAAGCGATCATCACCAACGCCTACATCTTCTCCCAGAGCAAGCAATATCGCGAGCGGGTCCTTGCAGAAGGCCTGCACAAAGTGCTGGATTTCAACGGCGTTATCATGACCGATTCCGGCTCCTTCCAGCTCTCGGTCTACGGACAGGTCTCGATAACCAACACCGAGACCCTCTCGTTCCAGCGCGATATCGGGAGCGATATCTGGGTCCCACTGGATATCCCGACCCACCCCTCTTCCGACCGGGCCACAACCGAACAGGAATTAGCCATAACCATGCAGCGCCTGGCCGAGGCCAAACAGGTATTTGGTCCCGATGCACCGATAGCCGGCCCGGTCCAGGGCGGTATATTTGAAGATCTCCGCGAACGGGCAGGCCGCGAAGTAACCGATCTCGGGTTTACTTTCTGCCCGGTCGGAGCGGTTGTCCCGCTCATGGAATCGTACCGGTACCGTGATCTGGTAAAAGTGGTGAGGGCAGCAAAGCGGACACTATCGCCATCTGCATGTATCCATCTTTTTGGTGCAGGCCACCCGTCGATGTTTGCCCTTGCAACAGCCATGGGCTGCGATCTCTTCGACTCTGCAGCATATGCTCTCTATGCCAAGGACGGCAGATATCTCACAACGCACGGGAGTTACCGGATCGGAGAGCTTATCGATTTACCCTGTGCCTGTGCAGTCTGCCGGTCCCATACTGCCGAAGAACTCAACAGGGCACCGGACCGGGAACGGCTTCTTGCTCTCCACAATCTCCATGTCACCCTTGCCGAGATCTCAAGGATCCGCCAGGCCATATCTGACGGGACTCTCTGGGAACTGGTGGACGAGCGCTGCCGTGGCCACCCGCAGCTCCTGTCCGGGTACCGCGAACTGCTCACCCATGCCCCGGCTCTGGCACTCCATGACCGGGCCACTAAAAGGAGATTCTTCTACCGGGGCGATGAGAGCTGTTCCCGCACGGAAGTTGTCCGATACCAGGAGATGCTCTCCCGGCTGGTACTCAAAAAGAACGTTCTCATTGCTTTTGATGGCGGAGAACGGGACGAATTTGAAGATACGCTCTTCTTCAAGCCCCCCTTTGGCCCCTATCCCAAAGAACTCAAGGAGACCTTCCCGATCGGCCCTTCAGAAATACCCGAATGGGACGAGGCTATGGTCCGGCAGGGGCTCAGGGGAGTCCGCAGGCTCATGGACACCCATCCTGAGAGCAGGTTCACGTTGTCATGCAATGCACGATGGGAGCCACTCGTACGGCAGGAACTGGGCGGGATCGAGGTGAGGCATGACCCGGTATAATATCAGGAAACGTGACGGTCTTGCCCGAACGGGCATTCTGGAGACCGATAATGGTTCTTCCAGACTTCCTGCGGCTTTAGATGTTGAGATCCTTTTTCCCGCACTTGCACTGCAGGCCAATACCAATATCCCGCTCTCCGCACCGGTCTCCTTTGTTGAAGAGTATCTTCGGAATACTGGGAAACAACCGGTAGCAATTCATCCTCACGGTGAAAATGAGTCCCAGAGCGGTGACTGCGTTATGGTCGCAAATTGGCAGACCGCATTTGCCAATCCCCGGTCATATGTTGACTGGCTGGTGAATCTCAAGGAAAAAACACCGGTTGATACTGCGTGGTATGCACCGGCATCAGCTCTCCCCTCAACCATTGCTATCCTCTGTTATACGGGATTCGATCTCTTCGATTTCCGGGCAGTTGATCTCAAATCTGCGCAGGGAATTTTCTGCACTCCTGAAGGCGAATTTCCCCGCGCAGCTCTCGGTCTTGGCCTCTGCTCATGTCCGGGCTGCAAAGCAGGGGATCTCAAAGAGCATAACCGGGAATCACTTCGTAATGAGATAAGTCTGGTTGCGCATTTCATCGAGCAGGGACAACTGCGCGAACTTGTCGAGTCCCGCTGCCGGATGGACGCAGCGCAGGTGGCGATCATGCGTCACCTGGACAACCGGTATACATTCATGGAGCGGCAGGTGCCGGTTGCACGGGGAAAAATTATGCGGGCGAACTCCGGCGAATCCATGCAGCGTGCCGAAGTGCGCAGGTTTGCAGACCGGGTAGTCACCCGGTATATCCCGCCAAAAACGGATGTTGCCGTGCTTATCCCCTGTTCTGCAAAGAAACCCTATTCACTCTCCCAGAGCCACCGCAAGTTCCAGCAGGCGATCGGCGGGCGGGCCCATGAACTGATTGTCACATCACCGCTGGGTCTTGTTCCCCGCGAACTTGAGACCGTATATCCGGCCGGTCATTACGATGTTCCGGTAACCGGGTACTGGGATGCCGAGGAATGCGCATTCATTGCAGGAATCCTGGAACAGTACTTCCGGAAGAACCCGTACCGGCGGATTATCGCGCATCTTGAAGGCGGCGCGCTCAAGGTAGCCCGTACGGCAGCCGAAGCCTGTGGAATTACCCTCGAATGCTCCTGCGAAGAAAATCCGACAAGCCCGGGAGCGCTGAACCGGCTTGATGCAGGACTCGCCGGGGAGAGACGGATAAAAGACGACCGGCTCCATGGCATGATCTCGTACCAGTTCGGTTGCGATGTGGATACGAAAGGCACCGTGCTGCGGGGTCACTTCCCTGAGATCTTCTACAGCCGGAACAATATGCAGATCTTCTCTATCGATACATCCACGGGTCTTCTCCGGCCCACTCTTGATGGCTGGAACATGATCCCTTCCGGGTACCGGGTCCATATCGATGACTTTGTTCCTGAAGGAGATGTCCTCATACCGGGCGTTTCTTCCGAGGATCCCGGAATCCGCGATGGGGATGAAGTGCTCGTTGTCGGAAAGTGTGCCGTTGCAACCGGAAAAGCCGCAATATCCTCGGAAGACATGTGCCGGTCAAAACGCGGGATTGCCGTCCGGGTGCGTAAGATAAAGAGATTGTAAACCAAAATGGTAGGACACGTGCGTTTATCGCGGGATTATTAGCAAGAGGAGTGACACGGTTGTTTCGCATAGAAAAATCAGAGCAGATTGCCGATAAAGTCTACCAGATGTGGGTAAATGCCCCCCATGTTGCGCATCACGCAGCTGCCGGGCAGTTTGTAATTTTCCGGATAGACGAGAAAGGAGAACGCATCCCCCTCACCATATCCGCTGTTGACGGCGATTCGTTCCGGGTGATCTTTATGGCTGTCGGCAAGACAACCACCCACCTTGCGGCACTGTCAGCCGGGGATTCGATTCAGGATATTGCAGGGCCACTTGGAAGAGCAAGCGAGATCAAAAAATACGGTACCTGTGTTGTAGTCGGTGGCGGAGTGGGAACCGCGAATCTCCCGATTATTGCCCGTGCTGCAAGAGCAGCCGGCAACCGGGTTATCGGGATTGTCGGCGCCCGGAACGCGAACCTTCTCATCCTTGAAGACGAGATGGGCCAGGCCTGCGATGAACTCCTTATCTCTACTGATGACGGGAGCAAAGGATTCCACGGGTTTGCAGCCGATCTCCTGAAGCAGGTTATGGCGCGCGAGAATGTCGACTGCGTCTGGATCATCGGTCCCACTATCATGATGAAAGTCACCTGTGAAGCCACGCGCGCAGCCGGGATCCGGACCTTTGTGAGCCTGAACCCGATCATGGTCGATGGTACCGGTATGTGCGGGTCCTGCCGGGTAACCGTGGGAGGGGAGACAAAATTTGCCTGCGTTGACGGTCCGGAGTTTGATGCCCACAAGGTCGATTTTGCCGGCCTGATGCAGCGCGTCCGGATGTACCAGCCGGAAGAGAAGGAATCGCTCGAGCGTTATCATGCACATACCTGCGCATGCAAAGGGGGCGAGCACCATGCTTGACCGCCCGATAGACCAGCGCCTCCATGATTTTGCAGAAGTGGACCGGGGATTTTCTCCCGAGGAAGCAATGATCGAGGCTGACCGCTGCCTCCAGTGTAAAAAACCGCTCTGTGTAAGCGGTTGCCCGGTAAGTATCGATATACCGGCTTTTATCCGGGAAGTGGCAGCCGGCGATTTCCGGAAAGCTGCCGCTATAATCAAGGAACAGAACATGCTTCCCGCAATCTGCGGCCGGGTCTGCCCCCAGGAAGTCCAGTGCGAGGGAGTCTGTATTCTCAAGAACAAGGAAAAACCCATCCACATCGGGTCCCTGGAACGCTTTGTAGCAGACTGGGAACGGGCCAACGGCATGATCCTGCCCCAGAAAAAATCTTCCAAAGCCCGCCGCATTGCCGTGGTCGGTGCCGGCCCTGCAGGTCTCACGGCTTCTGCCGAACTTGCCCGCCTTGGATATCGTGTCACGCTCTTTGAATCCCTGCATGCCGCAGGTGGTGTCCTGATGTACGGCATTCCTGCCTTCCGGCTCCCCAAAGAGATCGTGAAAGCAGAGATCGATGCAGTCCTGTCGCTTGGGGTTGATCTCAGGCTCAACCACCTGGTTGGAAGAAGCGTTACCCTCCGGGAACTCCTGGGTTATGATGCCGTATTCCTTGGGACAGGGGCCGGTCTCCCGTATTTCATGGGCATTCCGGGAGAGAACCTGCCCGGGGTTTATTCTGCCAACGAGTTCCTGACCCGGGTCAATCTTATGCATGCCGACCGGTTCCCGGTTTTTGATACTCCGGTGAAAAAAGGCAGCCGGGTGGTTGTTGCCGGTGGAGGCAATGTTGCCATGGATGCTGCACGCGTAGCCCGCAGGCTTGGAGGCAAAGTTACTCTTGTATACCGGCGCAGGGAGGAGGATCTTCCGGCAAGAGAAGCTGAAATAGCCCGGGCCAAAGAGGAGGGCATTGAGTTTGTCATGTGTGCAAATCCGGTCCGGATTCTCGGCGATCAGGTCATGACCGGTGTGGAATGTACCAAGATGGAGATGTGCGCGCTCGACAGTTCGGGAAGACCGGAGCCGGCCCCGGCCGCGGGCTCGGAGTTTGTCCTGGATGCGGATGTCTTTATTGCCGCGATCGGTCAGGGTCCAAACCCGCTTCTCATCAGCGAACTCCCCGAACTCAAGCGCGGTAAGCGTGGAAATGTCATTGTGGATGAGAATTACCGGACCTCTATCCGGAACGTGTATGCCGGTGGCGATGTTGCAACCGGTGCAGCAACGGTCATTCTCGCGATGGGCGCGGCCAAAAGCGCAGCACATGCCATTGATCGGATGCTCCGTGAAGAGTGAACAATTAATAATCACCTTTTTTTCTATATTTCTCTGGGGGTCTGCTCGTGGATCTCGGCAGCAGGCATTTTTGCAGATTCCTGTAATAATAGCAGGACACGGTTCGAAAAGAACAGACAAGCAAAAAGAAGAAAAACTGCCGGTTCCTACCTCACTATCATATGCCATTTTGTCCAGACTGCGGCACGGAGATCACTCCGGGTAACAAGTTTTGTACCGAATGTGGTGCACCTGTTGAAGAAGCTGCAGTTCCTGCCCGTAAAGAAGAAACTCAGGCCGCGCTTCCCCCGGTTCCGAAAGGAAGACCCGGGGCAAATAAAAACATCATCCTCGTTCTTGTCGGGATCATCGCTGTCTGTATGATTGTATCTGTGGTGATCCTTTCCGGAATGTTCGTTACAACTCCGGCCAAATCCTCGTCAGCGACCCCGGGTCCGCACGTTTCAGTTACGCCAACCAGTTATGCTATTGTCACCGATCTTTATCCTGAAGAGAGTCTGGTTCCGGTCACTACGCCGACAACAAAAATTGTCAGCAGCGAACGGTTCGGGAGCAATTATGAGCGGGTCTATTCCATCAGCAAAAATTTTTCCTATGGGGAAAAAGTAACATTCGCCCAGAACCTGACAACGCCTCCTCTGTATATCAAGTTCAACCTGATGCCGGTGAATATAAGCCGCCATATCCTTGTCGGAATCGGAACCCACCAGGAACACATGGTCAACACCACCGAGGTCAGCCCGAATGCCTGGTTTGAAGTGAAAGTCTACGACACCAGTGATGAGCACCTTGTTGAACAGGAGGGGTTCGGAAAAGACTACAGCGATGTGACAAACCAGGAATTCATGGTGCGGCAGAAAGGAAATTACCGTATAGAATTTTCAGGCCACGAAGTATCTGCCGCAGTTGATGTCCTCACGGGAATCGCATGAGTGTTAGGGTCATTTGGAGATTACCCATTTTGTAGAAGGAGAACGGTATACACCATCCTTTATTTAAAAAGACTGCCTAGTACTAGAGATACCAAACAAGGTGAAAGAAAATGAATTTCGGAAACTTAGGTGGAATGGGGGGAGCAATTACCAGTTACCTTGCAACTCCCGAAGGCCAGGAGACTGCAAAACAATTCCTTGCATCCCCTGATGGAATAAACCTGTTGAAAACCTTTGCCTCAAGCCCGCAGGGTCAGAAGGCACTCATAAGTATTCTTCCAACTCTCCTTGAGGGCTTCAATCTTCCCCCGGGAGTCAAGGAAATGATCCTTGGCGCTCTTCCAAAAGAATAATTCAGATGATTTTTATTCTTTTTTAGAACTTTCAAATGAAATGGTATAAGGTTGATCCCGGTCAACCTTGGTAAAGATATCAATAAATTCCGGCTTGTTCCCCCAGGTGTGAAATATGTTCAGGGTACTGTATGTTGACGATGAACCAGCATTGCTGGACCTTGGCAAGATCTTCCTGGAACAATCCGGCAATCTCCATGTGGACACGGTATCATCCGTTGAAGAAGCAATCGCAAAAATACAGGCAGAGCCGTTCGACGGCATTATATCCGATTACCAGATGCCGGGTAAAGACGGTCTGGAATTTTTAAAATATATCCGTTCCCACAATATCGATATCCCCTTCATTCTCTTCACCGGACGCGGGCGTGAAGAGATTGTTATCGAAGCCTTGAACAGCGGTGCTGATTTTTATCTCCAGAAAGGCGGGGAGCACAAATCCCAGTTCGTCGAACTAGAACACAAGATAAAGAATGCCATTGACCGCAAACACATCCAGGACCGGCTCAAGGAATCTGAACAGAGGATGGCCGGTATCATCAACTTTTTACCGGATGCTACCTTTGCAGTCAATCTTGACAAGAAAGTTATCGCCTGGAATAAAACCCTGGAGATGATGACCGGGGTTCTTGCTGATGCAGTTCTTGGAACCTCGGGATATGCACAACCCCGGACCCATGACAAGGATCGAAAACCACCTCTGGTGGATCTGGTCCTCAACAAGGAAAAAGAACTTGAAAAAAATTACCCGAGTGTCCAGCGGGAAGGGGACAAGATAATATCAGAAACTTTTATGCCCGGCCTGTATGGCGGGAAAGGTGCATATGTCTGGCGGGTTGCATCCCCGCTTTACGATACCCGTGGCAATATGATAGGAGCTATCGAAGCTTTTCGCGATATAACCCAGCGGAAGGAATCCGAAGACAAACTCCGGCATATGAACGAAGACCTCCATGCAGCGTACGAACAGCTGGCCGCTGCCGAGGAAGAGCTCCGATCGAATTACGAGGAACTGGCAAGCAGCGAACGGGAGCTCCAGCGGGTGAAAGAGCGGTACCAGAGCGTTGTCGAGGACCAGACCGAACTCATCTGCAGGTTCAGTCCTGATGGAAAGCTTACCTTTGTCAACGATGCGTACTGCAGGTATTTCGGCCTGAGCCGGGCCGCATGTCTTGAGGAGCAGCATCACGTAGATATTCCCAAGGATGAGCGGGCACTCATGCGCAAGCATATCCAGTTGCTTTCAAAAGATGATCCATCAGGTTCGATCGAACACCGGATCATCATGCCGTCCGGCAAGGTGAGGTGGCAGCGCTGGAATGACCGGGCTATCTTCGATCCCAGCGGCAAATTAATCGAGTACCAGTCCGTTGGCCGGGACATCACCCGCCAGAAAGAGGCTGAAGACAAACTTCAGCGCACTCACGAGGATCTCTATGTTGCGTACGAACAGCTGACTGCTACCGAAGAGGAGTTACGGGCAAATTACGAGGAACTCAGTAAAAACCAGCAGGAACTTTACCGGAGCGAGGAGCGGTACCGCAATATCATAGAAGACCAGACCGAATTCATCTGCAGGTTCACACCGGATGGCACGATCACGTTTGCAAATGATGCCTACTGCCGGTATTTCAGTAAGCAGAAAGACAAACTGGTAGGGAGCAAATTTTCCCCTGCTATTCCTTCTGAAGACAGAAATAAAGTGAACGATCATTTTTCCCGGATGAGCCCGGAGAACCCGGTCAGGACCTTAACCCACAGCATCCTCATGCCGGATGGAAAAGTCCGGTGGCAGAAGTGGTCTGACCGGGCCATCTTTGATACCAATGGTCGCGTTATCGAGTACCAGTCCGTTGGCCGGGATATCACTGCAGAAAAGGAATCAACGGATCTGCTTCGGCGGATGAACGATGACCTTCATGCAGCATACGAACAACTGGCAGCTGCCGAGGAAGAGCTTCGATCGAATTACGAGGAACTGGCAAGCAGCGAGCGGGAACTCCAGCGGGTGAAAGAACGGTACCAGAGCGTTGTCGAGGACCAGACCGAACTCATCTGCAGGTTCAGTCCTGACGGAAAACTTACCTTTGTCAACGATGCATACTGCAGGTATTTCGGCCTGAGCCGGGCCGCATGTCTTGAGGAGCAGCATCACGTAGATATTCCCAGGGAGGAGCGGGCTCTTGTGCGGATGCATATCCAGTCGCTTTCAAAAGATGAACCGTCGGGTTCGATCGAACACCGGATTATCCTGCCTTTGGGTAAGGTGAGATGGCAGCACTGGAATGACCGGGCTATCTTCGATCCCAATGGCAAATTAATCGAGTACCAGTCCGTTGGCCGGGACATCACCCGCCAGAAAGAAGCGGAAGACGAACTCCAGCATACTCACGAGAATCTTTATGCAGCGTACGAGCAGCTGGCCGCTGCCGAGGAAGAGCTCCGATCGAATTATGAGGAACTCAGTAAAAACCAGCAGGAACTTTACCGGAGCGAGGAGCGGTACCGCAACATCATTGAAGACCAGACCGAATTCATCTGCAGGTTCACACCGGATGGCACGATCACGTTTGTCAACGATGCCTATTGCCGGTATTTCGAACGATCCCGGGACAAACTCGTTGGCCACAAGTTCGCCCCGGTTATTCCTGCTGAAGACAAAAAGGAAGTGAAAAATCATTTCCGGATTGTAACCCCCGAGTACCCGGTCCGGACTATTGAACACAGAATCGTCATGCCTGGCGGGGAGATTCGCTGGCAGCAGTGGTCCGACCGGGCTATCTTTGATGCAAAAGGCCAGGTAATAGAATACCAGTCGGTTGGCCGGGATATCACCGATCGGAAACGGATGGAGTGGGCACTCCATGAATCCAACCAGAAACTCAACCTTCTCTCGAGTATCACGCGGCATGATATCCTCAACCAGCTGACAGCCCTTCAGGGATATCATCTCCTTCTCAAGGATACCCTCCCGGCGGGAGACCAGCAGCGCTGGATCGAAGGAGCGATAAAAGCCGGGGAGACCATCCAGAGCCAGATCCAGTTCACCCAGCAGTACCAGGATATCGGTCTCCAGAAACCAAAGTGGCAGAATGTCTTTGTCTGTGCAAATGCTGTGGCAAAGGACCATGGTTTCACCCAGGTGTCCGTAGACCACGCTCTGGCAGATGTTGAAATATTTGCCGATCCTCTCCTGAAAACGGTCTTTTTCAACCTGTTTGAAAATGCAATCATGCATGGCAAAAAGGTAAAAACAATTCATGTCACCGGGGATTCAACCCCCTCGGTTATGCGGATCATTATCGAAGATGACGGGAGCGGGATAGATTATCCGTTCAAGGAAAAAATTTTCCAGAAAGGCTTTGGCAATCATACCGGTCTTGGTCTGTTCCTTGTCCGGGAGGTTCTATCCATCACCGGCCTTACCATCCGGGAAGTGGGGGAGCCGGGGAAAGGAGCACGATTCGAGATCCTTGTTCCATCGGATATGTCAAGAATGATTACCAATTCCTGTGCCCTGTAACAGGCACCCCGGGTAATTGGGATACAGGAAGTTTTTCTTCTATCGATGGATATCATAACAGGAGAGGATTGATTCAATGGCCCGCATGTTCTCCCGTCCGGTTTTCTGCTGTATAGTTTTTATCCTGATCCTCATCTCCTGTTCATCCATTCCTGCAGGAGCTCTGACGATATCACAATCGGATTCTACTCTTTCTTCATCGCCAACGATTGCGAATGGGGATACCGTGTATATCAAAGGAATAGCTACCGGCCACCCGAGAAATGGTCTCCAGGTCTGGCTTGTCAGCAATAATTACCTCAAGGTTTCAACCATCCCGGTTGAAAGTGACAATACCTTCACTTATGAATTGAAAGATACCGATACCCGGAACCTTGCGCCGGGACAGTATTTTGTCGTGGTTCAGCATCCGATGATGAACGGCCAATTCGATGTGACATATGATCCCGGAACCGGTGAAGTCAAAAACCTCCAGCTTGGTACGAATGGTATGACGATATTCCGTATGTCGGGATCCGGCAGTCTCCAGAGTCCGGCCGCCGCACAGGCACTCATTCAGGCCATAAGCAGCCAGAATATCGATGACACGTTCACCACGTACTCGTTTGTTATCGGGACCCCGTCGATCTCGATCAATACAATCGGGGATCGCTATGTCGGCGATCAATTCACTCTGGCGGGGACAACAAACCTTGCGGCCGGCGATTCTCTCCAGGTTGAAATAACCTCATCGTCATTCGCTCCAACGAAAAAAACCTCTGACGGGAGTTTCTCCGGAACGGCTCAGACCATCAAAGTTGTCCGGGGCACCGGGACTCAGAATACCTGGTCGATTCCTGTGGATACCTCATCATATCGTCCCGATGAGTACCTGGTCAAGGTATCGGGAATAACCCAGACTGCTACCGGATCTGCTTCATTCCGGGTTCTGGAACCCCCTGCCACGGTTCCAGTTACTCCCGTCCTGACTGCTGCCATAACACCAGAAGTGACTCCCACAATATCACCGGTTATCCCTGCAACAACAATCCCGGTAACCACGAAAGCATCCCTGCCGCTCTGGCCGGTGATATCTGCAGGAATCCTTGCACTCGTTCTCTTTGGGAGAAAAAAGAATTAATTAGAGGATTACCAGCCAAGAATCAGGGATTTGGTCCGGGAATACTGGTCCAGCGCGTCCTGCCCGTTCTCCCGTCCGATCCCGCTTCCTTCAACCCCGCCGAAAGGAACTTCCGGAGGCAGGGTGAGATGACGGTTCACCCATATGACACCGGCATGGACTTCGTCAAAGACCCGTTTTGCCGTATGCAGGTTGGTAGTCCAGACCGAGGCTCCAAGGCCGAACCGGGAGTTATTGGCCTCGTGGATTGCAGCATCCAGGTTCGGAACAGTCATTACCGGTAATACCGGCCCGAAGATCTCTTCGGTTATGAGCGGGGAGCCGGGACTTATGTCCGTCACCAGGGTTGGCCGGTAGAAATATCCTTTCTCATAGGCTTTGCCTTTGAGCTCGCAACCCCCGGCAATAACATGTCCTTCCCTGTTCTCGCGAACAGTCTCGACAGTTTCCTGGATATGCTGACGCTGGCTGCTGCTGTTCAAAGGACCCATATCGATCTTCGGGCCCAGGCCATTGCCGACACTGAGGGCCTCGGTCCGCTCTTTGAGTTTCTGGGTAAATTCCTTTGCCACGCCTTCAAGAACATACAATCGTTTGACGGCAGTGCAGGTCTGGCCGGCATTATAAAATCTCCCCCGGATTGCCCCTTCCACAGCCCGGTCGATATCGGCATCGCTCGTAACAATCATCGGATCGGATCCGCCAAGTTCGAGGGTCAGCTCCTTGAGATGACGCGATGCGAGTTCCTTCACTTTCTGACCGGTTGCACAACTTCCGGTAAATGAGATCTTTTTGATATCGGGATGCTGTACAAGCGCATTTCCCGCTTCTTCCCCGGTGCCCGTAACCACATTCAGGACCCCGGGAGGAAGACCGGCTTCATCCAGAATCTTTGCAAGGCTGATATTTGCAAGCGGCGTGGCAGATGCCGGTTTGAGTACCAGGGTATTTCCGGCAAGGAGCGCTGGCCCCACTTTCCAGCCCATGATGAGGACCGGCATATTCCAGGGAATAATGGCACCGCAGACACCCAGGGGTTCGCGGATGACGATGCTGTCCCCGGTCTGCCCAAGGCGTAACGCTTTTCCGGACTGGTGCGCGGAGATCCCGGCATAAAATTCCAGGACATTGGCATAGCCCCGGACTTCATCGATCGATTCCCGCAGGGGTTTGCCCTGCTCCATGGTCAGGAGCTGCGCAAGATCTTTATGCTGCTTTCGGACGTTTTCCGCAGCCCGGTACAGGATCATCCCGCGCTCACGCATGGATCTCTTCTTCCAGGCGTCTCCGGCCTCAACTGCAGCCTCAACTGCCCGGTTGATATCTTCAGATTTACCCAACGGCACGCGATCGATAGTTTCACCGGATGCCGGATTTTCAACTTCGATCCAGGCCTCATCCAGTGAACTGGTTTCTGCTCCTCCGATTCTCATCAGCATGGCGCTCATCCTTCTGGCGGCAATGTATCCGCAGGTTATGCATTAGAAGGATATTCATGCCTATAAATTACCCGGGCCGGAAAACCGGGTATCTGACCTGTTCCGGTCAGAAATTTGGTACGTCTCCGGCAGGTCGGTTCTCGCCACCGGTACCGGTAGTGCATTCAACCCTTGCAAACGAATCCATTCACCGCAAGATAATGGCAGAATCTGCAGAAATCCGGAATGGTATTTCAAATAACTATGTCCGGTTCCCTGCGCTCGGTACCGGGTTAGTGCTGGAATCCGGCCGAAGTGAGAAATTAAGAATTATATTCAGGATTCCGGATGTATTCCATGCCATCAGCATATGCGGATTTACCGGAGAAGGTTGCAAGAATCCGTTCGCCGTCGCTCACGACAATTAAAGGCGCGTTCTCACGAACACAGAACAGAAGTTCGAGCAGCTCGACTTCCTCGATTTTGAATCCCTGTACAAGAACCGATGCCGGTTCAAGATCCATACGCTCCCGTGCCAGATCCGATGGAGCAGTGCGGAAAAAATAAAAGAAGACCTGGTAGGCGTTGAGGAGGTCAGAAACGAGCAGCTCGGAACGGATCGCACTGTCCAGCCGGCCCAGCTCTCTCGCAAGACAGGTTACATCTTCTTCACACGAGTCAAGAAGAACATCAACTGTGGCAACAAGATCGGAGTAAGGGATCTTTTTTGAACTGGCGGTCATTGACATTCATTGGATGCACCGGGAAAAAAACCACTGGGTCCGGACAGGCTGCGGATTCTCAAGCAATAAAAACCCTTATTCCGATTCGCGGGATATGAATACAGGTGAAAGACGAGGATTGCGACTGGCAGATCTACCACCTGATACCGGAAGGCGCTGCGATAACCCGGGAGGAGATTTGTGAAAAAAGCGGTCTCGATGCCGGGACAATTGATGCATCCCTCAAACGACTGGAACGATCCTGTCTCGTCTCATGTTCAGATAATTCTGTCCGGATGCTCAGTTTTGGCGAAGCGCTTATCCAAAACCAGTTCAAATATGAAAAGGATCTGCCGTTTACCATTGAAAACGGTGTAATCAAGGCCAGGAAACCATAACATGCCAGATCACGAAGTCGTTATTCTCAGGATCGGTCACCGGCCGGAGCGGGACCAGCGGGTAACAACCCATGTTGGCCTGACCGCCCGGGCCCTCGGGGCAAAAGGAATGTTCCTTGCCTCAGCCGACAAAGGGGTTGTCCAGAGTATAGCAGATGTTGCAGAACGATGGGGTGGCGATTTCTTCTGCCAGGACAATATCAAGTGGCGTTCCTGCATCAGGGAATGGAAAAGCAGCGGGGGAGTCGTTGTCCACCTGACCATGTACGGCCTCAACCTGCCGGACATCATCGGGGAGATCCGGCCAAAGGAGAAGATCCTCGTCATTGTCGGAGCGGAGAAAGTCCCCGGGGAGATCTATGGTCTTGCTGATTACAACGTGGCGGTCACCGGCCAACCCCATTCCGAGATCTCGAGTCTTGCCCTCTTCCTCGATCATCTGGCATCGGGAACGGGTCTTGCCCGCGAGTTTCCCGGCGCAAAGATCCGCATCATCCCCTCCCGCGCAGGAAAACAGACGGAGGAACTGTGAAGGGACGGGTTCTTGTTGCCGGCTTTTCAACCCGCCATGTAGCACAATCGGCATATAATGCCGGTTATGAAGTCTGTTCGGTCGATTATTTCTGTGACCAGGATCTCGCGTGGTACACGAAAGATCGTGAGAAATTTGAGGATCTTTCAGATCTTCCCGATGCAATCGAGAAGATCTGCAGGCGCCATACGTTCGATCTTTTCGTACCCACATCCGGGGCAGAAGAACTATCAGTCCCGCTGCCGCTCTCTGGAACCCCCCGGGAAACGGTTGCGCGGTTCATGGATAAACTGCATACACAGCACTTTTTTGAGGAGAATTCCCTTCCCGTCCCGCGAATACGGCCGGAGGGGGAGTTCCCTGCCATGATCAAACCCCGGCGGGGTGCCGGGGGATGGAGAAATGCCATTATTGAGAATCCGGCTGCTATGGATGCCTGGCGATCGTTCTTTCCGGATGTGCCGTACATATGCCAGGAAATTGTTGAAGGAACCCCCGCAAGCGTCTGCTGTGTTGCAAACGGAAAAGAAGCACGGGCAATTGCGGTCAATGGCCAGATTCTCCGGGGTACGGGCGAATCCGCGTTCGGGTTCTCCGGCTCGATCACACCGTTTTGTCATCCACAGTCCGAACAGATGATCCGGATGGCGGAACGTATCGCTGCCCTCAGCGGGTGCCGGGGCACTCTTGGCATTGATTTTGTTGCCGGAACCGACCAGGCATATCCCATCGAGATCAATCCCCGGTTCCAGGGAACCGTTGATACGGTTGAGCGCGCCTGCGGCTGCAACCTGTTCGATTATCATGTGAATGCCTGTGCCGGGACTCTTCCCGGGAGTGGCCCCGCGGCCCGGCAGGTTGCCGTACGAAGTATCCTGTTTGCCGATCGCGATCTGACAATCAGAGCGGACCTCAGCCGGTTCAAGGAATTTGTTGCCGATATTCCCTGGCCGGGAGCCGAACTGGAAGAAGACCAGGCCATCGTGAGCATATACGGCTGGGGAGAGAATGCCGAGTCTGCCCGGGCATTGCTGGATAAACATATTACCATCATCCGACAATATATGCGCTGATGGATCCAACGGAAGACGCGATAAACGATCCCGCGATACGTGCGTATCTTCACCGCCTTGTTGGCGATGAAGGTCTCAACCTTCTTGAACGCTTTCCCAAGGAAGGCGAACACAGTGATGAAGATCTCGCGGCAAAGACCGGCATCAACTTGAACTCGGTCCGGCACACGCTCTATACCCTGTACGAGAAACGCCTTGCTGAATACCACCGGATCAAGAACAATGAGACCGGCTGGCTGACGTATCTCTGGCAGCTCAGGACCGACCATATCTATGATGCTATCCGGGAAGACATGGCAACCGTTCTTGAGAAACTTGCCCGCCGGGAAAAATACGAGGAAGAGAATGATTTCTATATCTGCAAGGACTGTCACCTGATCTTCACCTTCCCCCAGGCAATGAACATTGATTTCAAATGCCCCGACTGCGACCAGCCCATGGGGCATTTCGATAACGAGATGCTGCTCAAATCCCTGAAACACCGGATTGAGGATATCCGGAAATCTCTCGGGCATGCCTGATCCGATACGATCCTGCGAGAAGATGCTGCGCGATTCCGGGTGCAGCAGCAAAGTGATTGCACATTGCCGGGCGGTGACCGAGTGCGCCCGGGAATATGCTTCCCATAACCCGGATATCAATTTTGATCTCGTACTATCCGGATCCATGCTTCACGATATCGGCAGGAGCCGGACCCATACGATACACCATGCCCAGGAAGGAGCAGATCTCCTTAGGCAGCTAGGGTGTCCTGAAGAACTGGCCCGGATCGTGGAATGCCATACCGGTGCCGGTCTTACGGCCGATGAATGTACGCTTCTTGGCCTCTCTCCCCGGAACTGTATTCCGGAAACAACGGAAGAGAAGATAGTTGCGCATGCAGACAACCTGATAGCCGGTCGCCACCGGACATCCATTGAACAGAGTATCGGATCTGCCATTCACCTCCCGAAGAAAGCAAGGAAACGGATGTACCGCCTTTCCTGCGAAGTTGAACTGTTGTGCCGGGAATAATTTCGGAGGATTCTTTTGATGAGAGGAGATCCGTCCATTTTCTGACGGGAATCCTTCCGGATTATCCAATGCAGATCCATGCGGGTTTGTGCCAGCAAAAAAACCGGCAGGGTATTTGTTCCTGGTAACGTGCATCTGTATCCTCATAGAGCAACCAGATTTTCTCTTTTACCGGCCTATTATGGATATCATTAAAACCCGTTAGTCCTATACTTCCTTACCCTCACAATTTCGTTACATGGACTGCACACCAAAAGGAAACACGAAACCATGATTACCATTCTCCTGGTTGATGACCAGCCGGAACTGCTTGAAATCACCCGGATCTTCCTTGAAAAAGACGGGGATCTGATTGTTGATACTGCCTCATCTGCAGAAGAGGCCCTCCGGATGCTCCATGAGAAGAAGTACGATGCGGTAGTCTCCGACTACAATATGCCGGAGATGGATGGGATCGAGTTTCTGAACGAGTTCATGAGCCTGGCTATCGATAAACCATTCATCATTTTCACGGGAAAAGACCGGGAGGACATCGTAATCCGGGCTCTCAACTCAGGCGCTGACTTTTATCTCCAGAAAAGCGGGGATCCGAAGAGCCAGTATGCCGAACTCCGGAACATGGTGCACCAGGCAGTGATGCGGAAGAGAGTGGAAGAGGCTCTTATCCGCTCGGAAGTCAACCACCGGACCATTGTAGAAGCAATCGAGGATTCCATCTACATGGTGGACAAGAACTGCCGCTATCTCTTCATGAACACCTATCACCAGAAGCGGCTTGGAATCCAGAACGGAGATTATATTGGCCGCGATTACCGGGAATTCCACACTCCCGAAGCGAGCGCACGGTTCGCGGCTAGCGTTCATAAAAGTATTGAATCGGGCAAATCTGTCCAGGACGAATACTGCAGCCGGGACCGCTGGTTTATCCGGCGGCTGAGCCCGGTCCGGAACGAGACCCTGGAACGGGTATTTGCAGTAACGGTCATATCGGCCGAAACCACCGGGCGGAAGAAGATCGAAGAGGCACTCCGGATAACCGATGAGAATTACCGGATTGTTGTCGAGGCCACCCAGGACTCCATTTACACCGTAGATCCCCGGGGAAGATACCTGTTCATGAACAATCACCATAAAAACCGGCTCGGCATTTCCGGGGATAATTATTATTTGCAAGAGTATGGCGAGTTCCATACCCAAGATCAGAACACGGCATTTACGGATTCCCTCGGGGAGGTCATCAGGTCCAAAAAACCTCGTGAAGAGACCTATAGCCTGAACAACCGGACATTCCTCCGGAAGATGTACCCGGTCTTTGACCAGTCCGGAAACGAACTCATCGCAATATCGGTAATCTCACTGGATACGACCGGGCGTCAAGACCCGGTTTAATCCTATGAGGATGTATCCCGTTCTTCTTCGAGCCGGGAGAGAAACAGAACCAGAAGAGCATGGCGTTTTTGGGCAATTTCCTGTGCCGTACGGGTATACATGCGTTCATGCAGATGGAGCAGTTTGTCGTGAAAATGCATAACTGCATCATCCAGGTTTCCGCCATGCTCGGCAGCCCGCATGAATGTCCGGGCAATCCCCACGGCACCCATGGCGTCCAGTTTATCGGCATCGGACAGGATTTGCGCTTCCAGGGTGCCGGGCTTTTCCATTGAACGGAACCGGTGCGTGCTGATGGCATCGGTTATTACCGGGATGAGATGTTCAGGATACCCGATGGATGCCAGGTACAGCCCTGCCAGCCGCGCCCCTTCGGTCTCATGCGGGATACCGGTGGCTTTCTCCTGCGGCCGGGCAATATCATGAAGAAGCGCCGCGGGAACCAGGATTGCCATATCGGCAGATTCTTTCCTGCCGATCATCCGGCACAGCCGGGTAACCCGAAGAACATGGTCCATTCCATGGGAGCCGTCTTTTCCCAGTATCCCCAGCACATACGTGCAGATCTCTGAATATTTCCCTTCCATGATTCTGATTCACAACCTGCATCTGCCGGCAGATACATTGGTTTGATCCCAAAAAGACTTTTGAGATCTGTTGTGGGAAAAGCTTCCGGCAGATTCTTTATCCTTTTTACTCTGGCCCGCCAACAGGAATACAATATTTGAGAATGCTTATGGATCATATTGCACGTTTTGAGGCGGGTTCCCTCTCCAAACAGTACCCGCTTCCCGGGACAATACCGGCAGATGCACGGATTGTTGCGGTCCGGGAGAACGAGGTCTGTGTCCGGGCGGGCCGCGATCCTACCATCTTTCTGCCGCCATCATGGGAAATCCCCGAATCGATGAAAGAATCCCCCCAGTATCTTGGAAACCTGGGCCCGGCGCCTTGTTATGTTCTTGAGATCCCCCGTGGTATGTCTTGCCCGGATGGATTTGTACTGTCCGGAGCCCGGGAACTTGCCGGCAGAATTCCGGAAGAAGAGCTCGCCATTGCCGGTCTTGCTCTCCAGATAGATGATTACAACCGCACCACCCGGTTCTGTGGAAAATGCGGCACCAGGACCGTCTCATCCCTGATAGAACGGGCAAAGATCTGTCCTGCATGCAACCATATTACGTATGCCCGGCTCTCCCCGGCAATCGTTGTCCTTGTAAGAAAGGACGAGTCCATCCTGATGGTTCATGGAAAACAGGCCCCAAAGGGAAGATTCAGTCTTGTGGCCGGTTTTGTTGAGCCGGGTGAGACGATCGAGCACGCGGTCCACCGGGAAGTACGGGAAGAGGCCGGGATTGAAATATCCCATGTCAGGTATCTGGCCAGCGAACCCTGGCCGTTTCCCAACTCGCTGATGATAGCTTTTGTTGCAGATTATGCCAACGGGACGGTGACTCCGGATGGAACCGAGATTGAATCCGCCGGCTGGTTTGATCGTAATACTATCCCGAATATTCCGCCAAAGATCAGTATAACGCATATGCTCATAACCCGGTGGATCTCCGGAGACCTTCCCGAGTCTTAATTTCAGGGATCGATTCCCGGTATCCCGGCTTCCTGCCGGATTCTTTTTATACCATTCCTCCTATTATCCAGTATACACGAGGAATCACCATGAGAATTACCCGTATCCTGATTGCGGCTCTTGCCGTATTACTCACGCTTGCCTGCATCATACCCGCGAATGCTGCCGAACCGATTGGCGGGAACCAGGGATGGATCAGCGTACACTGTAATGTAGATGGAGCGCAGGTCTATTTTGACGGAACCTACCAGGGAGTAATTACCGGGGGAGTCCTGAATGTTGGCGTGTACAGTACCGGAACTCCTTACAAGTCATATTCGGTGAGTAAAGCCGGGTATTCTCCCTACTCCGGAAGCATCCCGTATATGCCCGGGATGGGGGAGACCGAGAACCTGTATGCAACATTGAACCCGGTTGTCCCCACAACCCAGGCTGTCATTGGTGGAAACCAGGGCTGGTACACCGTCAACTGCAATGTGAACGGGGCTACCGTTATGTTCGATAACCAGGTTGTCGGGACAATCACCCAGGGCACCCTCACGGTCCCGGTCTATACTACCGGAACACCGTACCAGACTTATACCGTCTCCATGAACGGCTATCTTCCCTACACGGCATCCATGCCGGGGGTCCCGGCCGCAGGCCAGACCATCACGCTCTACGCGACCCTGAACCCGGCCCCTACGGCCTCACCGGTTCCGGCACCGACAAAATCCCCCCTTCCGGTCTGGATAGGTTTCATGGGGATAGGGATCGCGGGAATTGTTGCAGCCCGCAAACTGCGGGAATAATCGTTTCTCTTTTTTTGATAATGCCAAACGCAATGGAATGCCGAACTCTTTCAGCGGGCAAGGGTGCGGAGTTTTTCCCCCAGCAGCGGGAGGAAATCCTTCTTGCGGGACATTACCCCATCCAGCCGGATGGGCAGATCGTTCCCGAAGACCGTTCTTAAAAAGCCCGGTTCGGCGGTCCCGTAAAGTTCGCTTGCATTTTCCGTAACGCTGGTAAAGAGGACAAGCGCGAGATCTGCGCCGGATCCTGTTCTTATTGAGAGAATTTCCTTCTGGATATCGATATCCCGCTCCCGGTTCCAGGAGAAGGAGGGTACCATGACCTGGGCGATCACGATCTTTTTGGAGGAGAGATCGAATATTTTCATATCCCGGGCAAGAATGGCATCCAGCGGGGCGCCGGAGAGATCCATTGCCTGTTCGAGAAGTACAATCCCGAGTTTATCAGGATCCTCACACGCCAGGGGAGATAAGAACTCGACTGCTTTTTTATCCCGCAGGGTTGTTGTTGACATTTTCAGGGCAAGAGTGTCCGAAAGGATCCCGCAGAGGAGCGCCCCGGCTATTGCTTTTGATGGCTTCAGGCCGGATTCTTTGAATTTCATGGCAATGATAGTTGACGTTGCACCAACCGGTTCATTGAGAAAATGAATCGGTTTTAAGGTCGAGATTGCGCCAAGCCGGTGGTGATCGATAATCTCCAGTATCTCGGCTTCCCCAATGCCCTCGACCGCCTGCGAGGCTTCATTATGATCGAGCAGGATGACCGGTCTTCGCACTTCATCCAGAAGAGTTGTACGGGTGAGTATGCCGGAAAGCTTCCCTTGTTTGTCCACAACACAGGCTGCCCGGAATTTTGAACCGGATACAACCCTGCGGGCATGGGCAATCGTCTCGCCGCACGAGAGTACCGGTACATTGGTCTCCATGATCGCCCGGGCAGGAAGCGAGAGGTTTATCATTTTGCCTACGCCGAATGCGTCAAGGCCGGTTGAGAGGACAAAGACACCCTTGTCTTTGGCCGCATGAGCAACCCGCTCGCCGACAGGGGCCCCCTCGGCAATGATCAGGCAGGCAATGCCGGCAGAGATAAACGCCAGCTGGGCCGGCTCATCATCACCGACAACTGCGATATCGTTCCGGGTCATCTTGCCGAGCGTCACATGCAGGGCATCGATTGCAATATACACCCGCCCTTCGAGATGCCGGTGGGCAGATACGATGATTGTGGCATTCAGGATCCTTGCCAGGGTCTCGACAGGAATGGGAGTAACCGCAAGCTCTGACAGATGGATAGTTTCTATGCAGGCAAGCGCAAGGGCATGCTCGCCTACCATCCCGACCGGTTTTCCAAGAGGATCGGTTATCACAACATTCCGTATCCCTTCCCGGGCCATCAGGGTTGCAACATCGACCGTAGGCACATCATCAGAAAGAGCAAAGACAGGTTTATACCGGATATCGGCCAGCTTTGGCTCAACTGAAGGAATATACACGGGCTCCGTAAGAGAGAAATGTTCGAGCACCCACCGGCTCTCAGGATTCAGCTCGCCGCACCGGGCCGGAACGTATCGCCCGGGCTCTGAAATATTTTTGTATTCAGCATACCCGATGACACTTGCAATACTGTCAGTGTCAGGTTTCTGGTGACCGAAAAGATAAATCTGGCTCATGAATCCTCTGGAATGAAATATACCCTGGATCTGGGAATACATTGGCTGCTCAAGCTCATAAAATACAACCCAGAATCGGATCGGCTTATCTGATTCAGGATTTTCCTTATTTCATGGGCAGATATCGATCGTCTCCCATGCAAAAAGCGGGGGGAGATTCTGGACATATGCAGGAAACCAAGCCGGATCTAAAAAAGTATGCCAGCAGGTTTTCGGCCCGATCATCATTCAGGATCAGGACCTGCCGGTCCGGTCCCGCCCCCGGGTCCGGTCGATTCCTTTGGTGTGATCCCGGCCTTCCGTGAAATCCCAGCCCTGAACGCGATCGGTACTGCGTACCCAGTCTGGAGCAGGAGCGGAAGGCTGGCGCCTCTCACGGGTATCCGGTCGAATCGCTGCGGGTTCAACCCGGGCCCGGGAACCGGAATGGGGATCCGGCTTTGATACGGGTTTGGGGGGCGTCTGGGGGATGGAAGGCCAGTTTTTCGGACGCCGGAGTGCTACCATTACGATAAAATATATTGTTTATAAATTAATAAATAATGTATATCAGATCAAAAGTGTCCGCAATTCACGATACTTCCCTTGCCGCCCACTGACCTATCCGGATACATTATCACCAGAACGATTGCCTACTGCGATGTGCTTTTCATGCAGACAAAAATGCGTGTACCTGAATGGAAGATGTTGTTTTCCAGGACAGAGCGAGATATCCAGCTCGTGTGCATTGTTCTTTGATATCCGGTAAGATTCCCCGTCCTGTAACCCGAAAAGAGATAAAAACTGGATACAATATGGCGACCCCCGATACTATTTCCGTATTATATGTCGATGATGAAGAGATGCTTCTCGAAATAACCAGCGTTTTTTTAAAAAAGATGGGAAAATTCCGTGTTGATACGGCAAATTCTGCAAAGATTGCACTCGAGAAGCTGGAAACCGGATCCTACGATGTCATTGTCTCGGATTACCAGATGCCTGAAACCGACGGGATTGCTCTCTTAAAAACCGTCCGGAGCCGGTACCATGACCTGCCGTTCATTCTTTTTACCGGAAAAGGCAGGGAAGAGATTGTGATTGAGGCCATCAATAATGGCGTGGATTTTTATCTCCAGAAAGGGGGCGATCCCCGTTCGCAGTTTGCCGAACTGGCCCACAAGATAACCAAAGCGTCAGAGCGCCTGGATGCACAGAACGCACTGCGGCGAAGCGAGGAAAAATATCGCGAACTTGTGGAAAATGCCAATGCCATTATCCTGAAACTGGATAAATCCGGCTGCGTCACGTTCTTCAACAACTATGCACAGGAATTTTTCGGGTACCGGCAGGACGAGATAATCGGGAAACCGGTTGTCGGGACCATAGTACCTGAAACCGAGTCCGGCACCAACCGGAATCTCACGAGCCTTATTAAAGAAATTCTCGTTCATGCAGAACAACACCAGGACAATATCAACGAGAATATCACCCGTTCTGGTGATCGGGTCTGGGTACACTGGTGGAACAAACTGCTGCTCGACGAAAATGGTAATTTCGAGGGAATACTCTGCATTGGCAATGATATCACCGATCAGCGGCGGGCTGAAGAGACTGCCTTCCGCCATAAGGTATTGTTCGAAAATTCCCGGGACACGATTGTCTTTATCCGGAAAACTGACGGGCGCATCCTGGATTTCAACAAGACGGCCATTGGCGTTTACGGGTACTCCCGGGATGAACTGCTGAACATGACGATCTTCGATTTCCGCTACAATGAGAACATTTCCATTGCCCGCGGCCAGATGAATAAAGCTTCGAACACCGGGATTATTTTCGAAACAGTTCACCGGAAGAAGGACGGATCGGTCTTCCCGGTTGAAGTGAGTTCATTTTCAGAAGTCATGAACAATGAATCCATCATCATATCGGTTATCCGGGATATATCCGAGCGAAAGCAGGTGGAGAATGCGCTCCGTCAGGTGAACCGGAAGTTGAACCTGCTCTCGAGCATGACAAGGCATGATATCCTCAACCAGATCATGGTGCTTGACGGATTGTTCCTCCTTGCCGGGGATAATCTGAAAAACCCCAAAAAACAGGAAGAGATTATCGAGCGGGAGAAGAAGATTGCCCATAGCCTGCAGCGCCAGATCCTCTTCACCCGGGATTACGAACACCTGGGGGTGATGATCCCCCAGTGGCAGAAGATCACCGACTGCCTGAAACAATCCGCAGCAACGCTCTCTTTCCAGGCCATTTCCTGGGAGGACAGAGTTGATCAGATCGAGGTCTTTGCCGATCCCCTTCTTGAGAAAGTATGTTACAACCTCATCGACAATTCTCTCCGGCACGGAGGAAGTTCGTTTGACCGGATCACGGTCTCTTCTTCCGAATTTTCCGATCACCTGCTCATAATTGTTGAAGATAACGGCAGGGGAATCAGCACGAGCGAGAAGGAGCACCTGTTCGAACGCGGCGCCGGGAGAAATACCGGTCTTGGGCTCTTCCTTGCCCGGGAGATCCTGGCCATCACCGGCATAAGCATACGGGAGACGGGCAAACCGGGCCAGGGTGCTCGGTTTGAGATATCAATTCCTGTGGGTACGTACCGGTTCACCAATACTCCGGTATTATAAGTGCAACCGCACGGATGCGGGTAACAATGATACGACCGAAAGGAGATATCCGGCAGCGGTACCCCGATTCTCCCGAATCCGATACAAGCGTGTAATTAATTCATGTAAAACCCCAATGAGTAGAGTGATATTATGTCGAAACGTGCTGTCGATATGACGTTCCAGGCAATCTATACTCTTACCGATCTCCGGGTGCTTTTGCGCGAGACTGCACCGGCCCACCTGCTCGATGCCCGACAGAAAGCGGAGGCTCTACGGCTTCTTGAGAACCTTGAGCGACAGGTAGCCTCGCTCAAACAGGAGATGCTGAAATGAGGTGCGGGAACGGGATCGAGGCACGGCAGGTTGACGAACTTTTCATCAATATCGATCCCATCCAGGCCGGCGGCCGGCTCACAGCCGATGCGATGAAAGCGGTCATTGCGTACGGAGACGGGTACTCGGTCTGCGACAACTGCCGCAAGCCCAACCGGCTCGATTATATCAGTAAGCCACCTATCGCGGAGTTCCACAAAGATGTTGCAGCATGGCTGAACATGGATGCAGTCCGCACCGTGCCCGGGGCCCGCCGGGGATTCCAGGCAGTTGCACACACGTATGTACAGAAAGGCGATCCTGTCCTTCTGACCTCGCTCTCGCATTACACTGAATTCCTTGCAGTGGAAGAGTCGGGGGGAATTGCCCGCGAGATCCCGGCAAACGACCAGAAGATCGTAACCCCCGATGCGACCGCGGAGAAGATCGAAGCCATAAAAAAAGAATTTGGCCGGGCGCCGGTCCTCGCCTTCATCGACCATGTCGACTACCAGTACGGCAATATGCATGATGTTGCCAAAATCGCAAAGGTTGCCCACCAGTACGACATCCCGGTGGTCTACAACGGCGCCTACACAGTCGGCATTCTTCCGGTCAATGGCAAGGATCTCGGGGTCGATTTCGTTGTCGGTTCCGGTCACAAGAGTATGGCAGCCCCGGCACCGTCCGGCATCCTGGCCGCAACCGCAGAGCGCGAGAAAGAAGTGTTCCGGACAACCGCGATTGTCGGCGATGTAACGAACCGCAAGTTCGGGATCAAGGAACCCGAGATGATGGGCTGCACGCTGATGGGCGTGACACTTGTTGGCATGATGGCCTCATTCCCTCATGTCAAAGAACGGGTGAAACATTTCGACAAAGAACTTGCAAACCACCAGATCGTCATGGATGCACTTCTCTCGATCGAAGGAACGAAGTGCCTCTCGGAATACCCGCGGAAGCATACGATGACCCGGATCAATACGATCGAGTCGTTCGACAAGATCGCAGAGACTCACAAGAAACGCGGGTACTATCTCCAGAGTGCGCTTGAGGAGAAAGGGATAACTGGCGTCATCCCCGGCGCGACAAAAGTCTGGAAGTTCAACACGTACGGCACGACACGGAAGCAGGCAGAATATCTTGGCAATGCATTTGTTGAGATCGCGCGGGAAAACAATCTTCCGGTTGCCTGATTCCCTGACGGAGTAACGGGGTTACCCCGCATTCATCTACAGGAATGTGACGGAGTCGGGAATCCAATTCTTTTTTTCAATCATATCATCGATGCGGTTACAGAACCCGGGATCCTTGGCGCCAATGGCAGGTAACATTTTTAACCGCAATCAGCTATGAATCGATTGAACGGTATCAGATCGGTCTGAATGTCCCGGGGGCAGATACAGGATGCTTGAAAAATTGGATCTTTCGAAAGCTGCAAATGAGAGTACGTACGAGAAATCACTCGAAGATTTAAAAGAGCGCATGGGCATTCTCCAGAGGACACTCCGCGACCGGAATATCCCCACCATTATTGTCATTGAGGGCTGGAATGCAGCCGGCATAACCATGGCCGTGCACGAGATCATCCAGGCACTGGATCCCCGCGGTTTTGCCCTCCATGCCATCGAGAAACCAACGGAAGAAGAACGAGCCCACCAGTTCCTCTGGCGGTTCTGGTTAAGGACTCCTCCCCGGGGCCGGATCGCCATCTTTGCCAGGAGCTGGTACAGCAGAGCAATCTCTGAAGAGCTTCAGAAACATACCTGGCAGAAATCCCTGAAGGGAAGGGCAAAACAGATCAACAGCTTCGAACGACTGCTGTATGACAATGGAACGATACTCATAAAATTTTTCCTGCATATATCCAAGGAGGAACAGAAACTGCGGCTTGAGGAGCGGGAAAGAAATCCCCTGACTGCATGGCTCGTTACACCATCCATCTGGAACGTTCACCGGCATTACGATGACTCGCTTCCCCTTATCGATGAATTCATTGAAAAAACCGAATCAGAAAATGCCCCGTGGACCCTTGTCGAGGCAACCGATCGCAGGTATGCAATATTAAAGATCTTTTCTACCCTGGTAAAAAACCTGGAAAAGAATATTGACACGGCAACAGATGCCAAACCCAGGAAGGGCCGGCAGAAGGAACCTGCAAAACCGAAGAAGACTCTTGTTGAGCGAAGGGCATCTCCGGGCGAAGAATATACCAAAGACGAATGTCACCAGATGCTCAGCAATCTCCAGATCGAGATGCTTGAACTGCATTACCTCCTCTTCAAGCGGAAAATCCCTCTGATGATAGCGTACGAGGGGTGGGATGCGGCGGGAAAAGGGGGAAACATCACACGGGTGACCCGGTACATGAACCCGCTGGGCTATTATGTTGTCCCAATATCTGCGCCTACGGGGTACGAACAGCAGTACCACTACCTGAGGAGATTCATCAAGCATTTTCCCACCGGCGGGGATATTGCCATCTTCGACCGGAGCTGGTACGGAAGAGTTCTGGTTGAACGGGTGGAGGGGTACTGTTCTGAAACCGACTGGCAGCGGGCTTACCAGGAGATCAATGAGATGGAAGAAGATTTCATCTATTCATCCGGCGGGGGGATTGTAAAATTCTGGCTTGAGATCAGCAAGGACGAGCAGCTCAAGCGATTCCAGCAGCGCGCAGACGATCCTCTCAAGACATACAAGATAACTGACGAGGACTGGAGGAACCGGGAAAAATGGGACCAGTACGAAGAAGCGGTGGATGAGATGCTGGCCCGGACAAGTACGGAGGCTGCTCCCTGGACGGTGGTCGAATCCAATGACAAGGGATTTGCCCGGGTAAAAGCCCTCCGGACGATCATCAGGACTGCGCAGGACCTGCTCTGAAAAGTTATCAGGGAATACTGCCGTTTAGTGCCGTTACAAAACGCAGATCCGAACACGCCAGATTTACCAGATCCCCAATCGCCAGCTGCTCTTCATAGGTCCTGACATCTTCAACAACCGCTGCAGTTGCCGGCATCTTCGGGACTGCCCGGCAGGCAAGATCCCCGGGTTTTGCGTCAAAAGTCCCGATCCTGCGGGCAAGGGTGATTGTCTCTTCCTTGTCGTACGTTATGAGCGGGCGCAGAACCGGTACCGTAACTGCATCAGAGATCACCGAGAGGTTGGCTAAGGTCTGGGACGCAACCTGGCCGAGATTCTCCCCGGTTACGATTGCCTGCGCTCCTTCTTTTGCCATCAGTGCCCCGGCCACCCGCTGCATGAACCGTTTGCAGATTACGCAGCGGTACCGCGGCGGAACCTTGAGCCGGCTCATCTCGTCAAAGAGCTGCTCGTTCTTTGCAATCACCATAGGAAGCGGATTGCCCGGGCACCAGAGCGAGAGTTTCCGGTGATTATCGATTGCCGCTTCAGTGACATCCGCTCCCGCCCATCGGCCGGCATCGAGATACAGGTGGGTGATCTCGCACCCCCGCTTCATCATCAGCCATGAAGCCACAGGAGAGTCGATCCCGGATGAGAGGAGAACAAGCGCCCGTCCCTGTGTTCCCCAGGGAAGACCTCCCGGCCCTTTTATGCGGGCATCATAGACAAGACCGCCGAAATCCCTCACTTCCACGAATATTTCATAATCCGGATTACCAAGATCAACGGTAAGATCCGGTATGGCTTCGAAGATGTCCGAGCCGATCCGTGCGCCGAGTTCCTGGCTGTCCGGTCCGGTTTTCTGCTGGCGTTTCGCCCGGACGGCAAAGGTTTTCCCGGGCCTGAGGTGTTCCCGTGCAAGCCCGACTGCCCCTCCGGATATGTCTTCAAACCGGCTGCCGGTCATATAGCATACACTCACGTCAACGATGCCAAATATCTTTGAAACGATATCAGCGGCCCGGTCCGGATCATCGGTATGGATAAGGATACGGCCGCGGGGTGTCTCGTACCGGCAGGAAATTCCTGACGAGCTCAGGGCATGCTTTATGTTGCGCAGGAGTATGCCGATAAAATGGTGTTTCACGGGCTCGCTTTTTAAGAAGAGCTCCCCGTAACGGGCCATGACGACCCGGGACGGTTCTTCCTTTTCACACTGATCGTTCTTCCCGGAAAACATGTCCCTGAATTATTGCCTTTCAAGGATGATAACCATTGGCGGCGAAGGTTCCAGATGCAAGCGACCGGGATTTTATTTTAATATCTTCCCAGGAAAAACCCACCGATAACGAAATCATTTAATCACGGGAGGGAATACTGTACTGAAATGGCGAAAAAGGCGACAAAGAAAATCGAAGAAGAGCCGCTCAAGTTGTTCTACATCTTCTATAACCAGGAGCGGTGGGACAACTGGCTCAAGACGCTCTCGGAATCAAGTTTTGAGGTAGACCCAAAGAGCGAGGAACTGCCCGAAGGCTTCCGGATCCTGGACGGATTTGCTGTAGACATCACCATCTCGGTTCTGAAGATCGTCAAGCTCTACCAGAACAAGCGGTTCACTATGGATGAGACCCTCGACAAACTTGCCCAGGTCGAGGCTATCGTCATGTCCGCTCCTCCCGAAGGAGAACTTGGAGAGCTGGTACAGATCCTCCAGCTGCCAAAAGTTGCCCTCTTTGCCGGGTGCCGCAAATATATTGCCGGCGAATTTGACAAGGATATCAAGACGCTTGTCAAGAAAGGCCGCGACCAGATCGAGAAGGATATGGAACTTGCCCTTGAATGCGCTGCAAATATCGGGGCCAGCGTTATTGACGGTGCAGCCTGCTGCGGCAAATATGTCAAGGACGATCTCGAGAACCCTACCCTCTTCGATGAATGGCTTATCGAATGCGAGCGCATGAACGAAGGTATGACCTCGCTCAAGAATTTCGATGAATCTACCGGTGACGACGATTGATTGCTGACCGGGCCCGGTTCAGGAATGCAAAGAAACTGGAACGGCTTGCCGGCTATCGCCTGCCCGAGCTTGCCTTTTCAGGAAACATGCTTGAAACCCTCTGCTCGCATATCAACTACGATGCCCTGGATTATGCAGTGAGGGAACAGATCCTTGCTTTTTTCAATGAATTCCTCCGCTGCGACTGCCGCGAATCCCCTCTCTGCGGATGCCCTGAAAAAAAATTCGCCAGGAAAGTGATCGAGCTCCGGGAGAACGGCCTCGATCACCGCCAGATTGCCGTTTATTTGCAGGATGAATACGGCATCGAGGTTTTTCCGGCAGACCTGCTCTCCTTTCTGGAAGAGTCCGTGCATGTGCTTGAGGCCATCTCCGATGTGGCCCGGCTCCAGGGAAAGGATGCACTGGCAAAAAAGACGGATGAACATATCCGCCTGATTGAACGATAGGTTTCTTCCACTCGGTCACCCGAGTCGGTACTCATTCAATCCGGCGTAAAACCGGATGAAAACCTGTATATCCCAAAAAACAGACGTATACCTGAACAGGTATCCGGTATCTTCAGACAATTCCGGAAAAATTTTTTCCTGACAGGTGTTGTGAGATCATGATCTGGCAGTATTCTCCGTACTTTATCCCCTATGTGGCATGCGGGGCGGTACTTGCACTCTTTGCATTTGCCGGGTGGAAATATCGCACGAATATCTGCGGCCGATCCTTTACCATCCTGATGGCTGCGGCAAGTCTCTGGGCATTCTGCACTGCACTCGAACTGGCAAGTGCCGATCTCCCGACCCAGATGCTTGCCATCATGATCGAGTACCCGGCAATGGTTGTCATTCCTGTTGCCTGGTTCCTCTTTGCTATCGAATATATCGGAAGGGAGGAGTGGATAACCGCAAAAAGAGTTGCCCTGCTCCTGATCGTGCCCGCCATAACCGTCATCCTGGTGGTGACCAATGGTTTTCATCACCTTTTCTATCCTGAGATCACGGAAACGGTGATTGGCGGACTCTCGTTCCATGTTGTAACCTATGGCCCGGCCTTCTGGATTCATTCGATCTATTCGTACTCCCTGATCTTCCTGTCGGTTATTCTGATCCTCCAGAGATTCCTCTTCTCATCACCATTATACCGTCGCCAGGTTACGATCATTCTCATTGCAACCATTCTCCCGTTTGCGATAAACCTCGTCCTGGTATTGCGGGTAGGATCGGTCCGGTTCATCGATCCAACCCCCTTTGCCCTCCTCATCTCCGGTTTTTTCATTCTCTATGGCATGCTGCGGTTCCAGCTCCTGGATATCTCCCCGATTGCCCATGAGCAGATCCTGGAGAACATGAACGACGGGGTTATTGTGTCGGATCTTCAGGGAAGGATCATCAGTCTCAATAAATCCGCCGGGGATTTTCTGGGTATTGACAGCGGGGATGCCATTGGCAGGATGATCCGGGAGGTTATGCCGGACTCTGTTCCGGACTGCCTCAACAACACCGGTCCCGGTACCCCGGTTGAACAACGCTGCCAGATTGAACGGCAGATGAACGGAAAACTGCGCTATTTCGAACTGAAATGTGTTCCCCTGCGATCGCCGCAGGCAGGAATCAAAGGACAGACCATCCAGATGAGGGATATCACCGACCAGAAGCAGACCGAGAAAGCACTGAACGCGGCGCGGCAGAAACTCAGCCTTCTCTCCAGCATCACCCGTCATGATATCCTCAACCAGGTAACAGCGCTCCTTCTCCAGATCGAAGTTGCCAAAACCACGTTTCCGGATCCGGCTGCCCAGGTCTGGCTGGCTCAGCAGGAGGGTGCCGTTGTGAAGATCCAGAACCAGGTTGAATTTGCGCGGGATTACGAGGACCTGGGAGCTCAGCCGCCCAGATGGACTGAAGTCTCCCATATCTTCTCCGACCTCAAACCGGTAATTACCCGCCATGGCATTACCTGCGAGATCCCCTTTGGGCAGATCGAGATCTTTGCCGATCCCCTGTTTGTACGGGTCTTTCACAATCTTGTGCACAACTCGATTCAGCACGGGGGCCATGTCACGGTAATCCGGCTCAGGTACGAGATTGCTGATGAGGGACTTTTCCTGATTTACGAGGATAATGGGATCGGTATCCCTGTGGACGCCAAGAAAGACCTGTTCAGACGCGATGCCAACCGCCAGACCGGCCTGGGCCTCTTCCTTGTAGCAGAGATCCTGGGAATCACCGGTATGACCATCCGCGAATGCGGCATTTTGAACAAAGGCGCACGGTTTGAAATCTGTATCCCGTACGGGCAGTTCCGGATAAAAACATAATCACCGTGACTGAAAGAACGGCTTATTCCATTTTTCCTGTCAGGCCGGGTTCACCCTGCAGCCAATCTGCCGCTTTTGCCGGTATCCTGCGGGGACAATTGTCCAGGATGCAGTATCTCACCGGGCCTCCTTCACGTCCATGGTTACTTTCGCGTAACAATGCGGGCAGCCCACTTTGACCGGCTTTTTGGATCGCTGGAGCGAGAAGAGCCGGTTTCCCATGTAGGTCCAGATATGCCCGCAGCGGTGACAGGTAATACGGCAGCTTGTGTAAAGGCATTCCATGATTACAAGAGCGTCCGGGCACGGGTATTAAGAAAGCGGAGGCGAGGCGTGAAAGTGAGCACCGGTCAATCAGTTCCGGAACTCCCGGAACATATCCGGAGTTTGTCCTGTCCAGTCGCAGGTAATCTGCCGGTACCCTTCATCGCGCCCGGATTCCACAAGCCCCTCGAGTTTCCGGAGCATGCAGGGTGAGACAAATTTTCCGGAAAATGCATGGATCCTGCAGGAACCGGTATCCGGATCATTTTCAACAGTGAGAATGAAATCATTGCCCTCTGCAAGGGTGTACCTGATCATCTCCGGAAGAGATTCAACAAAAGATTTCTTCCTCTCCCTGCTCGTTCTGGAACGGACCATAGGAAAGGATAGTGCACTGCAAATGATAAAAATTCTCAAGAAAATCGGATCAGAACAGAGATGCGAGGGATGGGATTCGAACCCAAGAACTCCTACGAGACTAGGCCCTCAACCTAGCGCCTTTGACCTGGCTTGGCTACCCTCGCTTTTGTGCCATAACAAAGAGGTTGTCTATCTAATAAAAACTTGTGTAAGGATCTGCACCATGTCCTCTCTGTGCAGGTGATTTTGGCCGATTCCGGCACGGGACGCAGGTCTGGAACGCATGAGCGCCGAAACCTTGGCAATTCTATAGCACCGATGACCCTGGAAGCGCATCGCTGTATATTTATAGGCATATTTCCCAGTGGTGAGTATGTGGTCTGATATCATCCACGATTTTGCCGATTCCCCATCCCAGAGCCGGGTAGTGCGCTTTCTCCTGGAGAACGGATTCGGGGTAACCGAAGACGGGAGGATCAGCTGCAATGGCATTGAGATGCCGGCAACCGCAGTGGCAAAAGCCATTGGTTCCGATCGCCGGGTTGTCGATTCCACGGCACGGCGCATTCTTTCGCGTCCGATGCTCCGCGATATCTTCCTCAACATGCGGGCAACCCCGGACCTGAGCAGGGTTGCCGAATCGCTCGGGTTTGTTGTCATCACGGTTCTTCCGAAGAACGCAAACGAGCAGGGGATTGTCGGTGCGGCGGTGCGGGTCCTCTCAAACCATATGCTCTCGATCCGGCAGATCTTCGTCACCGATCCGGAATTCTCTGAAGAACCAAAACTGGTGATTATCGTTGAAAACTCCCTGCCGCATGGCGTAATCGAGGAGATACGGGCACTGCCCCAGGTAAAACAGGTCATCATCTGATAAAAACCCATAAAACGCAAAAATGCAGGGTAAAATTCCGGTCTTATCCGGATACTGCCCCGGATCCGGTTCCAGGCAGGATTTTGAGACCGGAGAGAACCGGTAATTATACCATCTTTCCGGCTTCAGGCTTTTTTGATCACCATCAGGGTGATGTCATCGAATTGTGGCATATCGCCGGTAAATTCCCGGACGCCATCCAGGATTTTTACAAGAATTTCCACTGCCGGCAGCCGGGCATTGCTGCTGATGATGGAGCGGAGCCGGTCTTCACCGAACAACTCTTCCTTCTGATTGATGGATTCGGTAACGCCATCCGTGTACATGACAATGATATCATTGGATTCTATTCCAATGACCCGGGAAAAATATTCCCGGTTCTCGACTGCCCCGAGTACAATTCCTGTTGGCATGAGTTCTTCTATGGATCCATCCCTGGCCCGGTAAACCATCGGGGGGTTGTGACCGGCATTCACGTAAGTCAGGGTGCTGTCCTTTTCCGAGATCATCCCATAAAAGAGAGTTACGAACATGCCCGCCTTGGAGTCCTGCGAAATGATATTGTTGGAGGCATAGATTGCCTGCGCCGGATCCCGGTGCCAGAGCACATTGACCCGGACCACGATCCGGGATAATGCCATGAACAGCGCAGCCGGGACACCTTTTCCGGATACATCGGCAACAAGAAGACCGAGCGTTCCTTTTCCAAGGGAGATTATCTCAAACGGGATCACGTCAAAGAAATCCCCTCCCACTTCTTTTGCCATCACGCTCCGGGCAGCGATATCGAAGCCGGTGATCTGGGGAATGACATCGGGCATGAAACTCTGCTGGATCTCGGCTGCGATCTGGAGTTCGGCATTCGACCGGGCAAGACGCCCCTCCATCTCCCGGCGTTCCGTGATATCCCGGATGGTCTCGATGGCCCCGGTTATCTTTCCCTGCGGGTCATACAGCGGACTTGCCTTGGCCCAGAAATACCTGCCGGATTTACCCAGGTGAGGAATGAACGTATCCACGACGAGCGTATCGCCTTCCCGCTTCACATGGGTATAGAGGCTCTCGACCTCGGCTTCCGGCCGGAGAATGAGATCTGCGAGCATAGGTCTGCGCTCCTTGTAAAACGGCAGGGAATATGCGAGATCTCCTTTTCCAATCATATCATCCTTCGATATGCCGGTCAGGTCCTCCATGGCCCTGTTCCAGGTAAGTGCCACACCGTCGAGGTTTATGGCGAGAGTGGCATCCGGTAAAAAGTTGATGATATCGGAAAGGCTCCTCCGGGAACTGACAATTTCCTGCTCGGCCCGTTTCCGGTCCGTAATATCCCGGATCGTCTGGATCGCACCGGAGATGTTTCCCTGGGGATCGTAAATCGGGCTCGCCTTTGCCCAGAAGTAGACTCCCCCCGGACGGAAGTTCTCGATGTAAATATCCACGACAAGCGTATCGCCGATCTTCTCGATGGTGTCATACCGCTTTTCTATCTCGGCTTCCGGCATGAAGATCAGGTTCGCAAGCATCGGTTTCTGCTCGCCGTAGAACGGGACTGCATACTCGTACCTGCCTTTCCCCAGCATCGATTCGGACGGTACGCCCGTCACCTCTTCCATTGCATGGTTCCAGGCTGTCACCCGGCCTTCAAGATCGATCACGAACGTGGCATCCGGGAGGAAATCGATGATCTCGGACATCTGGCGGTTGAGACGGATCATTGCCTGCTCGGCACGCTTCCGGTCCGTGATATCCCGGATCGTTTCAATCGCGCCAATGATATTTCCCTGCGGATCATAAATCGGGCTCGCCTTTGCCCAGAAATAGACTCCCCCCGGACGGAAGTTCTCTATGTAAATATCCACGACAAGCGTATCGCCGATCTTCTCAATGGTGTCATACCGCTTTTCTATCTCGGCTTCCGGCATGAAGATCAGGTTCGCAAGCATCGGTTTCTGTTCGCCGTAGAACGGGACCGCATACTCGTACCTGCCTTTCCCCAGCATTGACTCTGCCGGTACGCCCGTCACCTCTTCCATTGCATGGTTCCAGGCTGTCACCCGGCCTTCAAGATCGATCACGAACGTGGCATCCGGGAGGAAATCGATGATCTCGGACATCTGGCGGTTGAGCCGGACCATCGCCTGCTCGGCCCGTTTCCGGTCCGTGATATCCCGGATCGTTTCAATTGCGCCAATAATATTTCCCTGCGGATCATAAATCGGGCTCGCCTTTGCCCAGAAATAGACTCCCCCCGGACGGAAGTTCTCTATGTAAATATCCACGACAAGCGTATCGCCGATCTTTTTAATAGAGTCATATCGTTTCTCTATCTCCACCTCCGGCATGAAGATCAGGTTCGCAAGCATCGGTTTCTGCTCGCCATAGAACGGAACCGCATACTCGTACCTGCCTTTCCCCAGCATTGACTCTGCCGGTACGCCCGTCACCTCTTCCATTGCATGGTTCCAGGCTGTCACCCGGCCTTCAAGATCGATCACGAACGTGGCATCTGGTAAAAAGTCGATAACAGCATCGTGAAATGTCCCGCACGGCGATTTCATGTTCTGCTCCTATGCAAGAATAGCCACGAGGTTATATGAATAATCTTTCTTTTCGCGAGGGGGGTGACCGCCGGGTTGGCTGGAGAGGACGGGTAAGAGGAGGCAGGATATCCGGCAGGCATCTTTAATGCACCATGGGAAATATGTGATTACAGGAAATAGCCATGGGTGTTTTCCGGTACGAGAGCAAATATTCGGCGCCGACAAAAGAGCAGCGGGAGCGGTACATGACCGGGGAGCGGGAAGAACATACATTCGGCCCCGACGGGAAGATTCTTCTGATCGCTTATGATGAAGCAATATATATCAAGGATGATATCGACGAAGTGCGGATACTTTTCACCGGTATCAAGGACAAACAGAAAGCCTACGATGAGATCCGCCGGCTCATCGAACATCACCAGCAGAAAGAAGAGACGGAATCTCCTTTCAGGACCGCCCGCGATCTCTGACTACGTGCTGCAGGTCTCATGGTTGTGATCTACCGGAAGACTTCCGGTACACGTTATAAAAAAGTGCTCTGTAGAGTACCTGGGAGGGATGATATCAGATAGTGATGGAGCCACGGGCGCTCGGGGTCTATCAACCCTCGCCCCGTGGAGCATGGCCTTATTGGACCGTCGAAAAAATGATTGAAACTGGGAGTCAAGGGGGCTTGTCCCCTTGGGTCGCCTCCCCCTCTGGGGGAGAGAGGGGGGCACTCTCATAATTCCACTGAGCACGTTGTAGGAAGGATTTCTACAAGAGCAAAAAATGAAAAATCCGGCACTCCATTGTTCCGGTTACGAGAAGAGTTTCTGCAGGATCATGATATCGGGATCCTCAAAGAGTGTCAGGGTACCGTCCGGATACAGGCAGGATTGACAGGGCCGGTCGGATAACCCATAACCGGGGAAAGAATTCTGTATTAACCAGGCCGCTGGCATTGCCAGACAGAAAAAACAGGTTATATTGTTTTATTTACAGCGATTGTAAGATTCTCCGCATTTTCCCTGCCCACGTAACCAATCGCCGGAGCAGTTGCCGGGGAATCGAGGGGGCCGACATAAATGCCGGATCCAAGCCACCAGTCCCCATCCACCTTCTCAACATACCCGAGTTTCCGCTCAACAGAATTGTTGTGCACGGGGTTGATGTAATAATATTCAGAAAACCCCGATCCGTTCTGGGCCTGTGCCCGGAGCTCGTGGATGAATGGGTGACCCATTGCATCGGGTTCAAAAAGCCGGTTTACGCCAATCTTTTCAGGATTTACCGGGTGAGCAATCGTCGTACCATTGAAATCATAGGCATAGATGTAGAGATCTTCCCGGAAAAACGAACCGTTCTTCTTTGAAAATTCTGCAAGAGCTGCATCCCTGCCATGGGTATGGGCATACAGGACCGCTTCCTTGACAAACGCAACCATCGCATCCCGGGTTGAAGGCTCCGGTGAGGTGCCCGTCGTGTTCCGGACTTCGGGTTGTACGCAGCCGGAGGCAAGAAGCAGCATCAATATAAGAACTACGATAAGAAAAAAACCTGATTTCATGCAAATCATTTCGGGAGATTCGGTATTAAAACGTCAGGTTCCTGACGGATCTTACATTATTTCCGGAGCCATATACCTGCCCCGGGACATATCATTTATCCGCGGGTGAGCCGGTACGGGGTAATAAAAGGACGAACGCACATCCAGCCCCGGGTTCGCAGGATACGGAAATATCCCCGCTCATGAGCTCTGCCATCTTTTTTGCAACGGGAAGACTGATGCCGATGAACCCGAATTTTTCCAGGAGTTTTGATTCGTGCGTTACGGAAAACGGTTTGAACAACATCGGGATAATGTCCTGGGAGATAACGGCCGAAGGACTCCGGATGATGAAATGGTGATATTGTTCATCAACCTCGACCGTGATCTGGATCTTTGCCGGAACCGGTGAAAACCGGATTAAATTGAAGATCAGGCTCTGGATTATTAAGAAAAAATATTCGCTGTCGGTGACTATTTTCAGGTCTTCGGGAATTGCAACCGTGATCTGGAGATCACCGGAGCATTTGAGGACAGATATGTACGCTCCGAGCAGGCTCTTTGGCGAAGTTTCCCGGTACTGGGGCTTGAACCGGGGCAGCATCTGTTCCGGCCCGTATCCCACGTCGCTGAGCTTGATGATATGTTCGATCGTCTCCTTCACATGATCGATGTTGCCCGAGCATTTTTCCAGGAGAGATTTAAGCTCGTCATTGAGACCAAAGGCTTCGGGCTCTTCAAGGATCATATGCAGGTATCCCATTGCCGGCTGGAGCGGGGTGCGGAGTTCATGGGCGGCAAGGATGATAAATTCCCGTTTCCTCATAAGTTCGTGCCGGAGATCTTCTTCGATCTTGCGAAGCTCCGTTATGTCGAGAAGGGAATAGACCCTGCGGGACGATTTTGGGATCATATCGAGCATCACATAAACAATCCGGATATTGCCTTCCCGGTCCTTGAACCTGAACTCATAATGGCGGGGTTCGCTGTCCGCTTCCTTGCAGACCAGGTCGTGAAATTCGGTTACCATCCCGAGATCGTCCCGGACAACAAACGGAAGAAGGGAATAAACCTCGGAAAGTTCCTTCCGGGAATACCCGGCCAGTTTCTCGAACTCGGAGTTGACAAGAACGATCGTCATGTCCTCATCAACAATCGCCATGGCAGTGCCGGAGCTCTCAAAGATTGCCCTGTACATGGTTTCGGACTGGACCAGACTCTCCTTGGTCCGTCGGAGATCTTCTTCGATATCCAGGGTCGATGCAACGATATCCAGGATCCTTTTTTCATGCTCTTCAAGATCAGCAAACGAGAAACTTTCAAGAGCCGCCTCTTCGGAATCATAGAGAACGAAGATCCGGTTGAACCCGGCAAGGAAAAGCACTTCCTGGATACGGGGTTTGAGGCAGGCGATCTTGAGATCGCCCTGCATCTTTCTCAGCCGGCGGAGCCAGATGAGCATGACCCGGAGACCGGAACTGCTTACGTATTCGATCTCCGCAAGGTTGAGAACGATCTGAACGGACCCGGAACCTACCATCTGTTTCAGCACGGCATCCAGTTCAGACGAGGTATTGGAATCCAGCCGGCCCGAAAGCGAGACAACATCCGCAATAGCTCCTGCTTTCCTGTGGATCTGGAGAACCGGCTGCATTACTGGATAGTTATCGGGCGGTACTAGATAATATTTGGGAAATGTACCCGGTTTTTTACTAACGTGCGCAGAGAAGATTGCATCAGGAATTTTTTAAAAATACGCTAAAACCGGATCGCATTATTAAAAAAATCTGTTTTCTCGCGGGCATGAACGTAAAGATGGGGGACAGATCCATCATCCCTGTGAAACGGATCGGGATTATTTGGCTTTCTCGTAACAGATTCTTGCTTCTTCGTGTTTTCCGATCCGGTCCAGGATATCCCCGATATCATTCCAGATCTCCTTTCGCGCCGGTTCGATCTCGAGAGCCCGCTTGAAGGAGGAGAGCGCTTCCTGGTACTGGGAGAGTTCCTGCAGCGCCCGGCCCTTGTGGATCCAGGCGTCGACAAATTCCGGCTGGATCTGGATCATTGCATCGAACGCCTCGGTGGCTTCTTCGAAACGTTCCAGGGCAAAGAGAGCACTTCCTCTTGTAAAATATGCAATGGAGAAGGACGGATCGATCAGCAGTGCCCGATCATAGGATTCGATGGCCTCTTCATACTGGTGGAGTGAAGAGAGGACCATCCCGTGGCGTGTCCAGGCTTCGGCGTTTTCCGAATCCAGGGAGAGGCCTTTTTCATACGCCGATCGGGCATCGGAATATTTCCCAAGGTCATAATAGGCATTGCCTTTGCCGAACCACGCTTCCACCAGAGTCTCATTATGACTCAGGGCCTTGTCAAACGCCTCGATGGCATCCCGGAACATCCCAAGCTCTGCAAGACTGACTCCCTTGTGAGAGAAGATCTCGGCAGCATGCTCGATCTCGAGTGCCTTGTCGTAAGAGAGAATCGCCTCGTGGTACTGCTCCAGGGCTGCATATGCCAGGCCCCGGTAATCATAAAGACTGAAATAGTCCGGTTTGATCTCAAGAGCCCGGTCATAGGCGGTGATCGCAGCATCGTGGCTTCCCTGTTCGGCAAGGGCACGGCCTTTCCAGAAAAAAGCCTGCCAGCAGGACGGATTTATATCAATGGCCCGATCGAACGCCGCTATTGCGGCCGTGAGATTGACAAGCGAGATAAGCGCCCTGCCTTTTTCATAAATTGCATTCGCATAGCCGGGGTTGATGGAAAGCACCTGATCGAACGATGCTATAGCATCCTTGTACCGCCCGGTCCGGATCTGTGCCCGGCCCCGTTCATAAATTGCCTCGGTATACTCACTCTGGATTCCGAGCGTCTGGTTGAAGGCAGATATGGCTTCTTCAAGATGGCCGGTGCGGGCAAGGGCAACGCCTTTGTTGTAATACGCGTCGGCATAGCGGTTGTTGATGCCAAGTGCATGGTCAAAGGCGGCTATCGCATCATCGAACTGCTCCTGCTGGAGCAGGGCAAGTCCCCGGTAATAATAGGCTTCGGCATATTCAGGATTCAGGACAAGCGCCCGGTCGAATGAGTCGATGGCCTCGGTATCCCGTTTCAGCTTGATAAGCGCAATTCCCCGGAAGAGGTACGGGGCTGCGTACCGGTCATTGAGCCGGATGGCATGATCATAGTTCTCGAGCGCTTTCTCATAATCACTCAGGCTGGCATAGGAGATGCCCCGGTAGAGCCAGGCTTCCGAGAGATCGTCTTTGAGGGTAATGGCCCGGTCATAGGATGTCAGCGCTTCATGATTCATGGAGAGCATGGCAAGAGCCCGGCCTTTCTGGTAAAATGCCTCTGCGCACTGCGGGCGCTGGAGAAGGGCAGTCTCGAAATTTTTGACCGCATCATGGTATTTCCCCAGCCGCAGGTAGGATACCCCAAGATAATAACTGGCAAGGGCATCCTTTGGATCAATGCCGCGCGCTTTATGGAAGAAACTGATGGCATCCTCATCTTTCCCAAGGGATGACAATGCAATACCCTTGCCGGTCCAGACATGGCCGAAATTGGGACGGATCTTGAGCGCCTGGTCAAATGCAGCAAGAGCATTTTCGAACTGGAGAAGCCGTACGAGAGTTATTCCCTTGTGATACAGGGCTTCGACATATTTTCCCTTGATGGATAAGGCGTTGTCAAAGGCAAGGACAGATTCCTTGTACATCTTCATTGCATACAGTGCCCGGCCCTTGTCATAATATGCCACAACATAATCCGGCTGGATCTCCAGGGCCCGGTTGAATGCTTCTATTGCATCCTCGTATTCAGCCATCTCAAAGAGCGCACTTCCCTTGAGGTACCAGGCTTCGGTATTGGTTGGATCTATCTCCAGGGATCGCGTGTAGGATTCTATTGCATCATTGAATTTCCCGATGCGGGAGAGGACAATCCCGTGGTGAAGCCAGGAGTCAACGGATTTCGGGTTGAGTGCTATGACCCGGTCGAACGCCTCTATCGCATCGTTGAACCGGCCGGTCTCGCTCAAAGCCAGACCTTTCTGGTAATACGCTTCTTCATTGTTGGCATCAAGATCGATATTTTTATTGAAGGCCACGATCGCCTCATCGTGCCGCCCGAGGCTTGCCAGGGCAAGACCCTTGTGGTAATAGATATCGGCATAATTCTTCTCAATGCCAAGAGCCTTGTCAAAAGTCTTGACCGCCTCACGGTACATTTTCAGGGCAGCAAGGGCCCGGCCTTTGTCGAAGAGCGCTTCCGTGTAGGAGGGATCGATCTCGAGCGCCCGGTCAAAAACCTTGATGGCTTCATTGTTGTTATTGAGCCGCATGAGAGCTGCACCCTTGAAGTGCAGCGAAGGAACATGCAGAGGCTGGAGGGCAAGAACCCGGTTATACCCTTCGATCGCCCGTTCATCCTGCCCGCTCAGGTCCAGGGAACGGGCCATCATGTACAGGGCATCAAAGAAATCCGGGCGTATGCCAATACTCCGGGCAAATGCGGATACCGCATCAGTATGACGATCGATATGGGCGAGTGCAAGCCCTTCTTCATACCAGGCATCCGCATTCTCGGGAGTCAGCGTTAAGAGCTGGTGGAAGGATTCGATGGCCTCGGGATACCGTTCCAGCGCGGAGAACGAGAGGGCATGATGGTACATTGCATTGTGGTTCCCCGGATCGAGCGCAAGCGCCCGGTCGAGTGAGTTTATTGCATCCTCATACCGGTCCAGGTGATAGAGTGCCAGGCCCTTCTCGTACCACGCTGCTGCCTGCTCATTGCCGGTTTCAAGAACCTCGTCGAAAGATTCCACGGCCTGGGCATATTTCCTGAGAACATAGTATGCCCGCCCTTTCCCCAGGAGAGCATCGGCATTTCCGGGCTTCTGCTGAAGTACCTGATCGAACGATTCTATCGCTGCTTCGTGCTGGCCGATATGGGATAAGGATAAGCCTTTGTTGTACCATATCGTGGCATCATTTCTGTTTGCAGCAAGAGCGGTATCGAATGCAGAGACAGCATCTTCATACCGGCAAAGATGCATCAGCGACATTCCCCGCAGGAACGCGGGTTCGCTCTGTCCCGGCAGGCGGGATACAGCTTCATTGAGGACCTGTTCTGCCTGATCGTGGCGATCGAGCCGGGCAAGGGCCATTCCTTTCTCATAGAGAACTGCCCCGTCACCGGGCTCTGTCTCAAGTGCGATATCGAAGATCGTGAGAGCTTCCTCGAAATGACCCAGGCGGGAGAGTAATTTTCCTTCGGCCATGAGAATTTCAGGATTATGCGGGTCCTTTTGCCGGGCCTTGTCATAGGAGTCCACCGCATCCTCATCCCGGTTCAGGGATTCCAGGGAAAGCCCCCGGTGATACCAGGCATCCGGGCGGTCGGCGAGCCGGAGGAACTGGTCGAATGTGGTGACCGCTTCTTTGTACCTTGCCAGATGTTCCAGAGCCATCGCCTTGTTGAAATACGCTTCAGCATACCCTGAATCGATCTCAATTACCCGTAAGAAGGATGAGAGGGAATCCTCATAGCGTTCAAGCAGAAGGAGGGCCATTCCCTTTGCATAATGCCCGTCCCGCTGACCGTCATCGATCGCAAGAGCATGATCGAATTCATAAACAGCCTCTTCATAACGGGCAAGTTCCGACAGGACAAGTCCCTTTTCAAAGAAGGGGGCATATAATCCGTTATTCAGGTGGATAGCCTTGTCGAGGGAGTCGAGAGCGCCCTCGGGATTGCCGAGATGGAACTGCGATACGCCTTTGTTGAACCAGATATCCGCATCGGTATCATTCAGGGCAACGGCAGTGTCGAAAGCATGAACGGCTTCCTCATACCGCCCGAGATTCATCAGCGACAAGCCCCGGTAGTAGGAGGGTTCGAATCGTTCCGGGAGATATGCATCGGCTTTGCCGAGAACCGGTTCGGCCTGATCGTGGTGCCCCAGCCGGGCAAGGGCAAAGCCTTTCTCGAACAGGAAATCCCCGCGTTCCGGTTCGAAACCCAGACCGATATCAAAGATGCGGATGGCTTCTTCGTACTGACCCAGGCGTGAGAAGGCTTTTCCTTCCGATAAGAGGATTTCGGTGTTGAGGGGATCCTTGAGCCGTGCTCTCTCAAAGGATTTTACTGCTTCCTCATCCCGCTCCAGGTTTTCAAGACAGATACCCCGGTGGTACCAGGCATCCGAACGGTCCGGAATCAGCCGGAAAAACCCGTCGAATGCACTCACTGCCTCATCGTACCTGCCCAGGTGTTCCAGAACGATTCCCCGGTTGTAGTAAGCTTCGGCAAAATCCGGATCGATCCCGATGACCCGGGCAAGGGAGGCAAGGGAATCCTCGTACTTCTCAAGGGCCATAAGAGCCTGCCCGCGGGCAAAATGCCCGTCTGCCTGTCCGTCATCGATGGCCAGGGCCCGGTCAAATTCCCGGATTGCATCTTCGAACTGACCCTGCCTGAGGAGAACAAGGCCTTTTTCAAAGAGTGTCCCGTACGAGCCCGGATTGATCCGGATAGCCTGGTCGAATGACGCAACGGCTTCATCCAGGCTGCCGAGACGGACATAGGAGAGGCCCTGCCGGTACCACCCGTCAAAGTTCTCCGGATCGAGAGCCAGTGCAAGACCAAACGCCTTGGCTGCAGGCTCATACCGTTTCAGGCTGAAGAGGGCAAGGGCCTTGTGGTACAACGCCCCGATGAAACCGGGGTTGAGGGCAATTGCGGTCTCAAAAGCCACAATTGCTTCCTGCTGCTGGCCGAGACGCTCGAACGCAAGGCCTTTTTCATAAAAAGCATCGGAAAACTGCGGGTCGATCGAACTCGTATTCTCAAATGCCAGGATCGCCTCCCGGTCATTGCCCAGCTGCACAAGTGCCCGCCCTTTGTCATACCAGGCATTGGCGTATTTTTTGTTGATGGAGATTGCCCGGTCAAAAGATCTCACGGCTTCTTCGAACCTGCCCAGCTCTGCAAGACAGACACCCCGGTCATACCAGCCGTTGGCATTCTGGGGTTTGAGATCGAGCGCTTTTGTCAGCGAATCGAGGGCCGGCTCAAAGCGGCCAAGGGAGAGGAGCGAACTGCCTTTCCGGCTCCACGCACCGGCGCATTTTTCATCGGCTGACAGGACCCGGTCGAAGCAGGAGACCGATTCCTCATAATTGCCAAGATCGCGGTTGGCTTTTCCTTTGCGGTACCAGGCAATGCTGTTTTCCGGTTCAAGAGCAATGGCGCGATCGAAGGACTCAAGAGACTCGGCATACCGTCCGAGTTCACAGAGCACGGAACCTGAAAGATTCCAGACTTCTGCATGATTGTTCTCGCTGTTGAGGGATGCTTCAAGTGCCAGGAGCGCATCCTCGAACCGCTGCAGCTTGGCAAGTACCCTGCCTTTCTGGAACAGTACTTCCGCATCGCCCGGAGCAACCTCCAGCATCTTGTCGAACATCCGGAGGGCATTTTCATATTTTCCAAGGAAGGTATAACAGATTCCCGACTGGAAAACTGCATCGGTAATGGAGGGATCGTTTGTTAAGGCCTGTTTGTAGGACCGGATAGCCTTTTCGTATTTCTGGAGTTGCTGCAGCACAAGCCCTTTCTGGTAATGCGCCTGTGCATGGGAGGGAGAGCCCTCGAGGACATAATCGAACGATGTGATTGCCTGGGGATACTGCCCGAGTCTTTTGAGTGCGCATCCTTTCAGGTAGGCTGCTTCAAGGAATGTTGAATCGATCTCAAGAGTCCGGTCAAATAGTGTGAGGGATTCCTCATCCTTGTCGAGAGAGGTGAGGGAGACCGCCTGGTAAAATGCTGCAAGCGTGAGGTGTGGATCCAGTTCAAGAGCCCGTAAAAAGGCTAAAACCGCATCGGAAAAATTTCCGAGCCGCATGAGGGTTTCGCCCTTCTCGAACCAGGTGACCGGTTTTGCAGAATCAAAATCGATCGACCGGTTGAAGGATTCGAGTGCTTTCTCATAGTCCTCCAGTGCCTTCAGCGCATGGCCGCGGTGGTAATACAAAGCGCCATTGCCGGACCCCCGTTCCAGCGCCCGATCGAATGCATCGACAGATGAACGGTACTGTTCCAGGGCCAGAAGAGCAAGACCTTTCTCGTAAATGGCATCGTAAAAGCCGGGCTCAATCTCGAGCGCCTGATCGAAATCGGGGATTGCCTCTTCATACCGCTCCAGCGTGCAGGATTCCCGGGCTTTGCCGTACCAGCCCCGGTAACAGGAAGGATCAAGGGTGACGGCCCGTCCGAACGATTCGCGCGCCTCCTCGTTCCGGTGCAGACGGGAGAGGGATATTCCCCGGAAGTACCAGGCCGTGGCATTGTCCCCTTCAAGGGAGATCACCTTATCGAGTGAGGAGATCGCATCCTCCCACCGGTCGATATGATTGTACGCTTTTGCCCGGAAGAGCAGGGCAAACGCATTCTGGGGTTTGCGTTTCAGGGATTTGCCGAATGCCTCGATCGATTCCTTGAACCGGCCCAGCCGGTACAGCGAATATCCTTTGCAGGAGAGCAGCTCCGGGTTGGTGTGGTTGCTCTCAAGGGCATGGTCGAGAGCTATGACCGCGTCCTCATACCGGGCAAGTTTTGCAAGGGCAAATCCCCGGCCGGAATGGGCGCGTTCGTTCTCGGGGTCGACCGATATCGCGGCATCGTACGCAGTGATTGCATCTTCATAGCGCTTCAGCGCGAGAAGGGCTTCTCCCTTTACAACAAGAGCAATGATATTTTTCGCATCGTGCGCAAGTGACCGGTCGAGCGATGCTATGGCTTCGTCAAATCTTCCCAGGTGGTAGAGCGAATATCCCTGTTCTGCATAGACCTTTCCTGAGTCGGACCCGAGCGTTATACTGCGCGAGAAACATTCGAGAGCTTCGGAAGTTTTCCCGAGTTCGGAGAGCGCAAGGCCTTTTTCAAAGAGGATCTCGGAAGAGTCCGGGTTCAGGGAGAGATACCCGTCGAACGCGGAAACCGCCTGCTCGTTCTTTTCCAGGAGGACAAGTGCCCTTCCTTTCTCCCTCCACGCTTCGGCATTCGAGGGGTTGATATCCAGGGTCGAAGAAAATGCTTCAACTGCATCCTCGTACTGGTGAGTGATCATCTGGGCAAAGCCCTTGTAGAGATAAGCCCGTTCGCAACCTGGTTCAGCAAGATTGACCCGGGAATAGACCGGGATAGCATCCTTGTACTGGCCAAGATGATCCAGTGCCCGGGCTTTTCCGTACAGGGCAACCGGGTCTTTCGGTATGGATGAAAGCACGCGATCGAACGCCTCGACAGCTTCCCGGTTCCGTCCAAGGGCCGCAAGCGTCCGCCCGTTCTCCCGGAATGCATCCGTAAAATCGGGCATGATCCGGCTCGCGTCTTCGAATGCAACGGCAGCATCGGGCATTTTCTTCTGCCGGAACAGGGCGATGCCTTTGTAATAATAGGCTTCCCCGAATTCCGGGATCAGCTCCAGGGCCCGGTCAAGGGCTGGGATTGCTTCCTCGTCATTGCCAAGACTGATGTGGGCCCTGCCTTTGTAGAACCAGGTGTGGGGATTGCCCGGATCCAGTTCCAGCGCCTTGTTATAGGATATGACCGATTCTGCGAACCGCTCAAGGGCAAAGAGGCAGAATCCCCGGATGAGCCAGGCATTGGCAATCTGCGGGTTGGTTTCAACCGTCCTTGTCAGGGTTTCGACCGCTTCGGCAAATTGCCCGAGCTCCGCAAGGGCCAGACCCCGGTGGTACAGGGCATCGTTATTCCCGGGATCGAGCAAAAGGGCCTGGCTGAATGCAGCTTCGGCTTCATCCTGCCGGCCGAGCGCAGCGAGCGAGATGCCTTTCTGGTAACAGGGATCGGCATTCTGGGGATCCAGCACGATTGCGGCATTGAACGTTGCAATAGCCTCCTCGTACTGTTCAAGCCGGGACTGGGAGATGCCTTTCTGATAAAGAACCGCCGGGTCGGCAGGGGTCAGTTCGAGCGCAGCATCGAATGCTAAAATCGCATCTTCATGCCGGTTGAGGAGGGCAAGAGAGATACCCTTCTGGTATATCGCCGGGACGAATTGCGGAACACGGGCCAGTACCTGATCGAACGTCTCCACCGCATCCTGATAGCGGGAGAGATGTATCAGGGAAAGACCCCGGTTAAAGGCTGCCTGGGCACTGTCCGGATCGAGTTCGATCGACCGGTCGTACGCGATAACAGCTTCATCATACCGCCCGAGGTGGAAGAGCGCAACGCCTTTGCTGAACCAGGCCTCCGTGTACGCCGGCCTCAGTTCGAGTGCTTTTTCACTGGCTGCCAGCGACTCTTCGTTCTGCCCGAGATCGTGCAGGGCAAGGGATTTGAAGAGTGCGGCCTCCGCGGAGCCGGGATCGTATTCGAGGGAGGAATCGAAGGCATAGATGGCATCCCGGAACATTCCCTGTGCATAGAGGGCACGCCCCCGCTGGAGATGGGCCGGAGCAAAAGAGGGAGTGAGCGCCAGGCACCGGTCGAAAGACGAGACTGCTTCCTTGTGCCTCCCCAGTTTCAGCAGGGTAACGCCGCGGCTATAGTAAGCCGGGGAATAATCGCGGTCGATATCGAGCGTGAGATCAAAGGAGAGGAGAGCTTCGCCGGACTCTTCCAGTTCGAGAAGCGAGAGCCCCTTGTGGAAATGTGCATCGCGGAAACCGGCATCGATCTCAAGGGCACGGTCGAAGAACTCGGTTGCGAGCGGAAACTCCTGGAGAGATTCATACGACCGGGCCTTGTAATAATGCGCCAGGAAATTTTTGGGGCTTTCGAGGATCGTCTTATCGAAATCGGCAATGGCATCCTCGAATCTCCCCATATTGTACAGGGCGATACCTTTCCTGAGGCGGGCATCCGTGTATTTCGGCTTGAGCTGGAGTGTCTTGTCGAAAGCAAAAACTGCATCGCTGTGGCGGTTCAGGTCGGCAAACGATTTGCCCTTGTGGTAAAATGCAAGGGCATTGTCCGGGTCATAAATCAGTGCCTTGTCGAAAGCTTCAAGGGATTCGTCGAACCTTCCCAGTTTTTCAAGTGCCAGGCCCCGGTTGAAATGGCCGGGGGCATTGCTTGTGTCTTTTGCCAGGTTCCGGTCAAATGCCCCGATGGCTTCCTGGAATTTGCCGGTCTTCAGGAGTGCAAGGCCCAGGTAATAATAGGCTTCGGTATAGGACGACTCGATACTGAGCGCCTGGTTCAGGGCAATGATCGCTTCCTGGTATTTCCCGGATTCGATGAGCGATTTTCCTTTGTTGTACCAGGCCGGTGCAAACCCGGGCAGGATCTCGCTTGTCTTTTCAAAGGAGAACGCTGCATGCCTATGATCTCCCCGGCTTGCCAGGGCGAGCCCTTTGTGATACTGCGCATCCCCGTTGCCGGGATCGATCTCGAGGAGGATCTCAAAGACATGGATCGCTTCTTCGGCCCGGTTGACTTTTTCGAGTGCCAGCCCCTTGGAATAGAAGGCGTCGGTGCTCCTCTGGTTGAGCGAGATGGCATTATCGAATGCATCGATGGCATCCTGGTAACTGCTGACATCGAAGTAGGCCCTCCCGATCTTGATCCAGCCGTTCTCCTGGTCCGGATCGATCCGGAGGGATTTGTTGTATGCAGCGATCGCCTCTTCCGTCTTTCCCAGCTGAACCAGGGCATCGCCCTTTTTCATCCAGATCTCTTTTAAGGACGGGTTTATGTCAAGAGCCCGGGTGTAGGCAGCAACCGCATCCGGAATTTTCCCGAGATCGGCGAGCGCCAGTGCCTTTTTGATCCAGGCTTCGGTCAGGCCGGCATTAATCTCAAGGGCTTTTGTATACGCATTGATCGCGTCCTGCTTTTTCCCAAGATTGTAATGGGAATTCCCTTTCTGCATCCAGATGTCGACAAGGGTCGGGTTCAGGGAGAGGATCCGGTCATCGGTCTCGATGGTTTCAGAATACCGCTCAAGGAAATACAAAGAGCCGGCCCTGCAGATCATGGCATCGATGAGCGAGGGGTTCTTCTCAAGACTGCGATCGAGCAGGGGGAGGGCTTCTGCATACCTGCCCAGGGAGTAATAGGCAAATCCCTCGTACATGAACGCATCGGAGAGCGTTGGATCCATGCCGGTAGCCGTTTCAAGTGAGGATATCGCATGTTCATATTCCCGGGACTGGAGATAGGCAAGACCCATGTAAAAATGCGAGGCGGCATTGGAGGCATCGAGCTGGATAGCGCTCGAGAACGAACGGATGGCCTCTTCGTACCGCTCTTTCTGGATAAGGGCGATGCCTTTGAAGTGATAGGCCAGCGCATTGTCCGGCTCAAGCGTTAAGCAGCTCTCAAAGGCCCGTATGGAATCATCGAACCGTTCCCTTCCGGCATAGGAGATGCCCAGGTAATAATAAGCCGACGCATTCTCGGGTTCGAGCATCAGCGCTGCTTCGAAAGCCCGGATTGCGTCCTCGTACCGCTCCCGCTGGGCAAGGGCCACGCCTTTCTTATACAGGATCTTGGGATCGTCCGGGGAAATCTCAAGGGCCTGGTCATAGGAGACAACGGCTTCAAGCGGCTTTCCCATTGCAGAAAGGGCGTTTCCTTTCTCATAAAATGCCCGGGCGCATTTCCGGTTTATCTCGAGGGTCTTGTCAAATGCCCGTATGGCTTCGTCAAAACGATTGAGCGCCGAGAGAGAGAGACCCTTGTAACACCAGGCCCAGATATCCCGGGGAGATTCATTGAGCGCTTTATTGAATACTGCAATCGATTCTTCGAACTGCCCGAGGTTATAGAACGCGATTCCTTTCCGGACCGCTGCTTCGGTCAGCCGGGGTTTCAGGACAAGGCATTTGTCGAATGCATCAATCGCATCTTCCAGCTGCCCGAGATGGGCCAGGCTGATACCCTTGAACAGCCAGGCTTCCGTAAGGGACGGGTTCTGTTCGAGCGCTTCGTCAAAAGCTACAACTGCTTCCTGGTAACGGAGGAGGTTGAAGAGCGCGTGGGCTTTTTCATACAATGCCCCGGTATTCTGGGGGGAGAACGCGAGGACTGCATCGAACGCGATAACGGCCTCGGGGTACCGCTTGAGCTGGACAAGGGTCGTACCCCTCTGGTAGAGGGCCAGGGCATGCGTGGGATCGATATCGATTGCCCGGTCGAATTCCCGGATCGCCTCCTCGAACCGGTTCAACTGGACAAGCGCAAGGCCCCGGTTGTAATAGGCGTACACATAGTTCGGGTTGATCGCAACTGCCTGCTCGAACGCCTCCAGGGCGGGTTCGAAACGTTCGAGCCGGGAAAGGGCAATGCCTTTATCGTAAAATGCCTGGGCATATGCCGGCTTGAGCTCGATACTTTTGTTATACGCTTCAACCGCTTCGTCATAGTGCCCGAGCTTTGCGAGCTGGAGTCCCTTCTGGTGGTAGGCCTGGGCATTCGAAGGATCATAGGCAAGAGTACGATCGTATTCCTGGATCGCATCGTCGTTCTTGCCCAGCTTTGCAAGCGCAAAGCCCTTGTGGTACAAGGCTTCGGTATAAGCCGGGTTGATCTTCAATGCCTGCTCGTAAGCACTGACCGCTTCCTGGAACTGGCCGAGATTTGCATACGAAAGACCTTCCTGGTACGCTGCAAGCGAGCACCGGGGATCGCATTTCAGCGCGGATTCAAAGGCCTCGATGGCTTCTTTGTGCCGGCCAAGCCGGGTGAGGGCCATTCCCCGGAAATAAAAGGATCCGGCATGATCCGGCGCCAGCTCCAGGCTCCGTGCAATTGATTCCAGCGCATCCTCATGCCGGCTCAAGTTGATGCACGATACGCCGCGCCGGAACCAGACCCGGTGGTTCTCCGGATCGAGAGAGAGGCACTGATCGAAATCAGAAACAGCCTCGTTATATTTTTTTAACCGGTAGTTTGCAATGCCCCGCTCCTCGCGGGCTTTTGCGTTTGACGGCGAAAGTTCGAGCGTCCGGTCAAATGCATGGATAGCCTCGGAGAACCGGTTCAGGGCCTGGCAGGCAAGCCCCTGGTAATACCAGGCATCGGTGAGTTCTTCATTGAGGGAAACAGCCTCGCCAAGCGCTGCGATCGCTTCCTCATAGCGCCCGATCCGGAACAGCGAGATCCCGTTGATGGCCCAGATGTCGGCATGGCCGGGTTCATCGTGGAGGAAGCGTGCGGACGCATCGACTGCTTCATCGAAGAGTTCCTGCTTGGCAAGGATAAAACTCCGGTAATACCAGACCCAGATATCGCTGGGATCGAGAGCATACGCTTTGTCAAAGGCAGCCAGGGCTTCCTCGTACCTGCCAAGATCGTAAAGGGAGATCCCCCGGTTGTAATAGGCCCGGGCGTAATCCGGTACTATCTCGATGGCCTTGTTGTACGCGCTGATGGCTTCCTGGTGGCGGCCCAGGTCGGCAAGCGCTATTCCTTTGTTGTAATACACTTTTGCATGCCGGGGATCCACCATGAGGGCATGATCGTAAGCGGTGATGGCGTCCTTGTACCGGCCGAGTTCGTAAAGAGCAATGCCTTTGAGGATCCAGGCCTCGGCATTATCGTATTTTATAGAGAGGAGGCGATCGCAGGCAACGAGGGCTTCCTCGTTCCTGCCAACCTGGGCAAGGGTTGCAGCTTTGTTGTACCAGGCATTGGAATCCGTTGGATCGATGGCGATTGCCTGGTCGTAGGCAAGTATGGATTCATCGTATTTTCCCAGATCGTACAGGGCAATTCCTTTGAAATAATGAGCTTTTGCAAGATCGGGATAGAGGGCGAGACCCCGGTCGAACATGACGATGGCTTCCTGGAAACGCCCAAGGTCATAGAGTTCGACCCCCTGCCGCATTAATGCTTCAGCATCACTCTTATTGTTCATGAATTTTTTACCTCAACCTGCCCATTGTGCAGTTGCTGGAATGAGCCGCCATTATTCTGAACCCTTATTTGTTTTCTCCGGTATACACTAGCTATACAGGTTGCTTATAAGCCGCATATACCCTTTCCGGTACAATATATGATCGGTATTGATTTATGAATACTATTTTTATACTGCACGAAAAAGGGAGATAAAAATTATTTTGGTATCCGGCTTTTGATAACCGCTGCCAGCCGTTCGATCCCGGTCCGGATCTTCTCGTCAGCTGCATTGGAGAAATTGATCCTGAGGGTGTTGTTTCCGCCCCCGTCGATGTAGAACGGGGATCCCGGGAGAACGGCAATGTTCTGTGCAAGCGCAGCATTGAAGACATCCATGGACGAGATACCTTCCGGCAGGGTGACCCAGATGAACATGCCTCCCAGGGGCCGGGTGAACGAAACGGTATCCGGGAAATTCTCCTCCATGCACCGGATCATGACATCCCGCTGGTGCCGGTAGGAGGACTGGATCTTCCGGATGTGGGCATCGATGTCCTGAGTCTGGAGATACTCGTACGCGATCCGCTGGGACAGGTAATTGGAATGGAGATCGGAGGCCTGTTTTGCAACAACCAGCTGCTCCATGATGGCCGGGGGTGCGACAACCCAGCCCATCCGCATGCCGGGGGCCAGGATCTTCGAGAACGATCCGGTAATGATCGTCTGCTCCGGGATGAATTTTTTCAGGGATGGCAGGGATTTTCCTGAAAAATTCAGTTCGCCATAAGCATCGTCTTCGACAAAGAGCGTATCCGTCTCCTTTATGATTCCCGCAATCTCCTCCCGGCGCTTTTCGGAATACGTTATACCGGAGGGGTTCTGGGAGTTCGGGATCCCGTAAAAAAACCGGACCGGATGCTTTGAAAGGGTATGGGCGAGCTGGGCGGTATCCGGCCCGTCCTCATGGAGAATGACAGGATGGAAGACCGGCTCGTACAATGAGAAGGCCTGGATTGCCCCGAGATAGCCGGGCCGTTCGATGGCGATATGATCGCCCTTTCCGATCAGGATCTTGCCGATAAGGTCCAGGCACTGCTGGGATCCGTTGGTGATCAGGATCTCATCCGGTGAAATTGCAAGACCCAGCCGTTTCCTGTACCGGTCGGCAATGAACTGCCGGAGCGGCCGGTAGCCTTCGGTTGTGGAGTACTGGAGGGCAGATCGGCCATCGGAAGCAAGTACGGAGGCTGCCGCTTTTGCTATATTATCAACATCGATGAGCGCGGGATTCGGCAGTCCCCCGGCAAACGATATGATCCGGGGATCTTCGGTTACCTTGAGAATTTCCCGGATAAAGGATTTGGGAGTTTTTGCCATCCGCGGTGCAAAGGTGTAGTTTTTTCCGTTCCCCGGGCTTTGTCGGGGTTCGGAGAGTGTCGGTTGGCTCATGATTCACCACAATTTCTTAGATATATTGAGAAATGAAAGGAAAAAGGAGACGTATGCAGGAGATGCATGCTTTTTTAGATCTTGTCGCAAATCTGTTTTAAATACGATACCTGCTCTTCTTCCCGGCTTGCAGACCGGATCATCAGGGATTTCATGAGTTCCTGCGCTTTTCCGGGATCCGGAATCCCGTAAAAACAATCAAGGGGACTTCGCGATGCTTCCTCGCGCCCTTTGAAAAAACCAATCATTGCGCCGAAATTATCTTTCTGGCCGCTTGCACCCACCCCGCGGAACGAGGTCTCGGCTCCCCACCGGGAGATGCTCTGGGGAATGACCGTTCCGTAATTGAACATCCGGCCGAAGAGATCCTGTTCAAGGACAATGCGGCCAATCTGGTGGTGCGGAACCAGGTGCTCCTGGTGTTTCCAGACACCCCCGGAGATCGCAATATTGTCGTGCAGGATGCGGTACGTGATGCTCCGCCGGAATTTCTCGGCCCAGACAAGGGTGACGATTGCTGCAAGAATACAGAATGGCTGGACAAGGAACGCTATCCAGTACAGGAGATTGAAGATATATTTCTCGGACGCGGGCGAAAGACCTGAACTTCCCATCAGGATAAACGCGACAAGGATGCTGAGGCCAAGCGTGAGAGCCGTGCTTGTCCAGAGCTCAGTAAACCGCAATGCCCAGCCGATACCGGCAACAATGACAAAGAGACCTACCGGCGCTACAAGGAATATGGAGATACCGGTGATGCTGGTCAGGGTGGGGGTTGCCGAACTGAACATGGCAGGAATTCCCGGAATCAGGATCCTGCTCATCTGTTCCAGAAATGACCGGACAAATATCGAGATGATGACAAGGAGAATGGGAAAACAGGCCAGCGTATATTTGTAGAGAAAACTATGGGGATCCGGATGCGTTTCAAGAAGAACGGATTTTTGGTTTTCGGCAGGGGTCCCCGCCGGAGAACTGCCTGCAGAAAAACCCGGGGAATTCTCCTTGCCGGAGAGAGCATTGACCGGAGAGCCGGGTTCAGGTCCCGCCTGCCCTTGACTATTCAGTGGGGATATGCCTGGTTCCTGCATAAGAATCCGCCGGGGTTTTCCTCGTGAATAGAGATTGGATCTCGTAATATAACAGGATTTGTATGAATAAAGTACCGTCCCTGAATGCATTGAAATACCCGTAAGATACCTCACGAGGAATTGATTCAGGAAATGGAGAAAACAAGAAAAAGCCTATGGCGAGATTTGAACTCGCGACTTCCTCCTTACCAAGGAGGCACACTGCCAGGCTGTGTCACATAGGCAATAGTTGTGCAACCGGCCCGGCAATCCCCGGCCTGTCGGGGTCTGCTGCTTTGCCGTTTTTGCTCCTATCGCAGTTGCCTAACTACGTTGTGAGTACTCCCTATAAAACATTGCGGAGAACGCACGGGCAATGGAGCAGAAATACCTGCATACAGGGACTCTTTCTGTGAATTCAGGGGCGGGAACGCATAGCCCCGCGAGATAGGGAGAAAATTATTTTTTGAGCCGGACTTCCATCTGGGGGAAGGGGATCTCGATTCCGGCCTCTGCAAACCGGAGAGCAATCCGGGAATTGATCGCATCTTTGATCTCATCGGGAAGATTGTATTTCCGTGCCCAGACATAGAGGACGAACCTGAGGCTGGAATCGGCAAACTCTATGAAGAAGACTTTTGGAGCAGGATCCGCAAGGAGGTAGTCCGAGCTGCCGATCACATCGCCCGATATCTCAAGAAGGATCTTTTTGACGGATTCGATATCGGTCCCGTACGCAACGGATACGGGAAGTGTGATCCGGAGTTTCTCATCCGGCTCGGAATAGTTGACAATGACATTGGTCGTGATCTTGTTGTTGGGAATCGTCACAACCTGGTAATCGAGCGTTTTTATCCGGGTGCTGCGGGGGCCGACATTGAGGACATCGCCATAATACTGGTCCACCTTGACCCGGTCGCCGACTTTGAACGGTTTGTCAATCGTGATGATGGCCCCGCCAAAGAAGTTCGAGATGATATCCTGCGCCGCCAGCGCAACGGCGAGACCGGCAATTCCGGCACCTGCGAGGAACGGGGTGATATTCACTTCGAACACCGACAGAATCGCCATCAGGGCCGCGAACCAGACCAGCCATTTCACGATGAGTTCGAGCAGTTCCACGAGCCGGTCATCCCAGTCGCTCTCGGATTTTTCCGCAAGCTCGTGGCCGTAAATGGCGATAACATCGTGCAGGAACGAGGAGATGATCCATGCACCCATCACGATCCAGAAGGCCGACACCAGCTGTTCGTCCAGGAGACCCGGGTAATTGAGCGGAAGGATACCGACAAACGTCAGGGCTGCATAGACGGCAATGGCAACGATCGTGACCTGGAGGGGCGTACCGATAGCGGCGATGATGATATCATCCCATTTCGTCTCGGTCTCTTGGGCTTTTGCTTCCAGCCAGCGGACGATGAACCGCACCACAAACGCCAGGAGTATGCCGGATACCAGGGCAACCAGGGCAAAGATGTAGTTGAGTTCGGCAGCGCTAAACACCATATACGTACTCTTATGTTATTTTGCGGTAAATAATCTTGAGATTGTATGGCAACGGGAAAAGAGATAGCAGATATGCTGCATGAACTGGTGGACCGCGAGATGACCTTCATGCATATCTGCGGGACCCATGAAGCGGCAATAGCCCGGACCGGCCTGCGCAGCCTGCTTCCGGAGAAGCTCAAAATTGTCATGGGCCCCGGTTGCCCGGTCTGCATCACGCCCCAGGGCGAGATCGATGCTGCACTGGACCTCGTGGAGAAGGACTGCATCATTGCAACGTACGGCGATCTGCTCCGGGTCCCGGGATCGAAAGGATCCATGGAGTCCTGCGGCGGCGATATCCGGGTGGTCCAGGGTGTCCACAAAGCAGTCGAGATCGCACAGAAGACGGACAAGGAAGTGGTCTTCATCTCCGTCGGGTTCGAGACAACTGCCCCGACCGTTGCCGCAACCATCCTGGGAAAACCCCCGGAGAATTTCTCCATCCTCTCCTGCCACCGGATCGTCCCCCCCGCCATGCAGTGGCTGCTCGAGCAGGGCGAGGCAAAACTGCACGGCTTCATGCTGCCCGGCCATGTCTGCACGGTGATGGGGTACGAAGAGTACGAGCATTTCCCGGTCCCGCAGGTGGTTGCCGGTTTCGAAGCCGAAGATATCCTGCTCGGCCTCCTGATGCTCGTCCGCCAGGTGAAGGAGGGTACGACCCGGGTGGACAATGCCTACCCGAGAGCGGTCAGCCGCGAGGGAAACACCAAGGCAAAGGAGATCATGTACCGGGTCTTTGAGCCGTCCGACGTGGAATGGCGCGGATTTCCGGTTATTCCCGGCTCAGGGCTCCGGCTGAAAAAGGAGTTCGGACAGTACGATGCGCAGAAGAAGTTCGGCATTGTCTTTAAACATATCAGCAAGCACTCGGCCTGTGTCTGCGACAGGGTGCTCCGGGGGATCTGCCAGCCCTCGGACTGTAAACTGTTCGGGAAGGCCTGCACGCCCAGGACCCCGGTCGGGCCCTGCATGGTCAGCCACGAGGGCGCCTGCAAGATCTGGCATATGTACCATACAAAAAAAGCGTAACTTTTTTTTAAGGCCTGAGTCTGTTTCTGTCCGATCCTGATTTTTTTACACTCAACATTCAATAAAATAAGCCCGCCCACCCATATGACAGGGATCGCCCGGGTGGAATGCTGTTTGAATATTTCATCTGATACGGGGGGACGGAGGGGACCACGCCCGGGACTGCCACATCCGATGAGGACAGAGTACGTTATCCTCGTAATCTGGAAAAATTAAGGAATACGATGAGAATTTTATTCCAGTAATGTAGTAAATTCGGGAGATTACTCCATGAGTCTGTTCCTGTTAGATCCCACGAACATGGCTTGGGAAGTGCTCACGTTTCAGCAGCAATTTTTTTAGTATTTCATGAGGTATTGGAGGATCATCCCGTCTGCAGCAGGGGCACCTGAGAGAAAATCCTGAACGGAACTCCCTGAAGAAATGAACCTGTACGTTTCTGGTTCAATTCGTTACCCGGAACAATAGACATACATGAGTTCTCTGACGGGCAAGGGAACGTATTGGTGACAGGAAATTGATCCGCCGCGGGGCATCATTCGGGGCGGCAGGGTTCATCGCAAGAATTCATGTTGAAAAAAAATTTAGGAGAGAACAGTCGCCATTTCAGCAACCCTGCCCCGTACAGGGAGTGGGAGCACATTGCAATGCCACCGGTACAGGAAAATGTGACGGATGTACAGTTATATTCAAACACTTCAGGCAGACAAAGCAACGTCCCGGGAGCGTCATCAGATACCATACAAAATCTGCCGACCAGATTTCTCTAAAAAAAGAAAATTTAAACGGGGTTGGTTATTGTATCAGAATTTTCTGCGGGCAACAATAAACCCGACAGCGCCAATCACGCCGATGACTGCAAGGCCCGGAAGCGTGGGGCTCTGGGTCGGGGCGGCCTGGGCTTTTGCGGGAGCGGTTCCGGTAGCGGCCGGACTTGCAGCTGCTGACGTTGCTGCGGGAGTTGCCCCTACCATGTTACCAAAGGTATTGGGGGTCGGGCCGGGAGTTACATCCAGCGGCACCACAATATAGAAGACCGAGAACATGCCCGTGTGGGTCGTGTTTGCGGCAACTACGTGGCGGCCGTCTGCTGCAGTCGATACGGAAGTCGGGCCAAGATAGGACCAGGTAGCATTCGGCTCATCGAACCTGGCAACAACTATTGCCTTGGTATTCCCGTTGGTAACATCAAGGGCCTGTTTCCACTGGTCCTGCGTGAGTATAAAGGAGATGGTCACGGGCTGCGAGAATGTCGCACCCTCGGGAGTTGTTATCATCGTACTGCCGGAATAGAATGCATCTCCGGCTTTCACTTCGGACCGGTTGAACGGTACCAGATCCGCAGCCGATACTGCGGGAGCAAGCATTGCAAGGCAGATCATGCAGATCATGCCTGCCATTATCATCGTTGTCTTTTTCATGTTACAACCTCAGCTGAAAAAGTTGAAAGTGGTCCCACCAGAACCAAACAGGGAGCTAAAATCTAATGTCGTTACTCCGCCTGGATTGATAGATAAGGACTCCAAGACAGATCCCTGTTGGATAACAGTAGAAGGAGAATACAGGTTCAATGAAGCTGCCCCAATAGTACCCGCGGGGGTTCCGGTAGCCGTAGTGACAGCGGTTCCGGGGCTGAATGAGAAGAATCCTCCCGGTGCTCCTCCGATACCGGCATTGGAACCGACATCAAGCGTCAGGGATGTGGTTGTTACGCCCCCGGTCAGCGTTGCCGTGGTTACTGCACCGGCAGAAACAAGTTCATTTATAATACCCGTTACAGCCTGCTGGGCGACAGGAGCCAGGAGTGCGGGAGCAACCGGCGCTGCAGGGGCTGCGGGTCCAGTTCTGCCACCACCGGTATCACCGCTGGAATAGGTCGGGACCGGGGTTGGGGGAGGAGCGATGGTAAAGGTCTTGGAGAGTTTTGACGTTGTTCCATCAAGAACCTGGATAGTAAGATGCCCATTGTCGACACCCGTTATCGTGAAGGAAAGTGCGGCCGGGTTGGGTATGCCGGTCCCGGTATCGACCGTTCCCGAGACATTATAATCAACGCCAAGAGTGTTGCTTGTTTTTGTCCCGTCAATGGTTATGACATAATTCCCCTTCTTGATGTTATATGCGCTCTGCACGGTATTGGTACCGGTTTTTGACATTGCGGCACCACCGTCTTTCGTGACCGTGAAGGTGATTCCATCAACACCGGTAGTTGTCAGGGTTGACTGGGCAAGCCCGTTCTTGAAATCAAAGGGCATATTTGTCGAAGGAAGGGTTATGGTATTGCCAGGGACATTAAGATCCGTTGAGGTGATCTTGTAAGTGACATGGTCCCCATCCGCAAGGTCGTTCAGGTTGATCACGATCGAGGATCCCGATTGCAAGTTCGTGGATTCGCTCGCCGGTGTAACCAGCGTTGCTGTGTATGCGGATGCTGCCGGCACGAAAGCCAGGCAGATCATGGCAACCAAAATGCCAAAAATCAATGTACTTCTATTCCTCATAAGTAAACAACCCCAATCAAATATGTTCCAAATTATTATTTTATTACAGTATAAATGTTCGGATCCAATCCAATGTAAAAGAACTGTACAGGAATTTGGCAACATTATGATGCCGGATATGATATTCTCCCGGGACGATATCCTGCGTATTGAAAGGATTCGAAAAACAGTCGAATGAGGAGCCGGTGAAGTATTTTATGATTCTGGACAACAACCGGCAAATTCACAACTATCAAAACCCGCGATCAACCGCAGATAATTCCTGAAAAGAAATATGACGAGGATCTTAAACAAACGTATCGCAAATTATCAGCATACATACTTCCTGAAAGAAAAACATTGACTGACAGGATATTCCCAAGATTCCATACATTGCGGAGGTAGTATTTTCGTTCATGCCATTTTTGAACATTTTTCCCAAAGAGCGGGTTTATTTAAAAAACCCGACGTGATTTTCCGGGAAGGCTGTCAAAGGGTTCTGTCGGGAGATCCCCGTTTTACGACCTGAGGTCGGTCCTAAGAACCGCCCTGGTGAAACACCACCAAAGGGAAAACTTTTCTCCTCGGAACGGGTTATTTTCCCATTCAGCCGAAGAATCATAGGCTTTTTTGGGGGGGTGAACAGCGGGACACGGGCCGGGTGTCCAACAGCAATCCGGACGAGGACTCGGAGCCCGTATCGGGGAGATTGGGAATCATGTCCAGCACATGTGACTGCATCAGGCCTCATCTAATTAGTAATATATAAATAATCAGCAGATGACTTATTTTCCAGATTTAAATAATAATTTTCCCAATTATTAAATGAATAATCAACAATCGGACCGTTGATTATTGGACGATCTTTCCATGCCAGAACCCAGCCGATCAGCAACAGTCCCTGTCCAACCCGTTTCCCCGGTCCCCCTCGGGAACCCGGATTCAGCGGATTTTAAAGAACCATCCTCGCAGTTTGCGGTAATAATCCCGACCCGCAACAATGAGCTTATTATCGGAAGCCTGATCATTCTTGCCCGGCAGTACACTACCCATGTCATCATAGCGGACGATGATTCACAGGACAAGACGGTCAGGATTGCGGAGCAGGCCGGGGCAACCGTTATCTCTGCGGGAGGATATGGCGGCGGTAAAGTTTTTTCAATCCTTGCCGGGTGCAAACATGCTCTCGGGTACGGGTGTGTTGGCGTTGTCCTTATTGACAGTACAGGAAAACACCTTACCCGCAATATTCCGCGCCTTGCCGCCCCCATCCTGTCCGGGGAAGCCGATCTTGTCATCGGTTCCCGGAACCTCATGGGAAGGAAAGGTATTCCGCAATACCAGTTCAATGACAGCAACCAGATCTGCGCATTGCCGGAAAAAAGACCTGAATTCCACAGCACGGATCCCGATTCGACATTCCGGGCAATCAGCGTGAAAGGAATCGTGCTGCTCGATCTCCTGCCGGACAACGAACAGTTCGAACCCCTGATGATTCCCCTGTTCGCCCGCAAGAATCTCGCGATTAAGGAGATCGCTATTACCCCCCGTCAGGAGATCCCAAAGCCAGGTGACGAGGATGATGAATTTCCTCGGTACCGCGGGAGCAAGGTAGCCGTGGTTGTTCCGGCCTACAATGAAGAGCTGCTGATTGGCGACACGCTTTCTGGAATACCGGACTTTGTTGGCCGGGTCTATGTAGTTAATGACTGCTCGAAAGACCGGACCCAGGAAGTCATCGAATATTATGCAGAACATGACAAATCCATCATCCCGGTCAAACATGAGCATAACCAGGGTGTCGGGGCAGCCATTGTCACCGGGTACAAGCAGGCCCTTGAAGACGGTATGGATGTCATTGCTGTCATGGCCGGGGACAACCAGATGGATCCCGCATTCCTCCCGGAACTGCTCGATCCCGTTATCGACAAACGCTGCGATTACACCATGGGCAACCGGCTCATCAGCCAGGATTTCCGGAAACAGATGAGCAAGTGGCGGTTCCTTGGCAATTCTATCTTAACGATGCTGACCAAGATTGCAAGCGGGTACTGGCAGATGATGGACCCGCAGAACGGGTATACCGCGATCTCCCGCAGAGCGCTCGAACGAATCAGCCTGACCGGCATCTATCCCCGCTACGGGTACTGCAACGATCTTCTCGTGAAGCTCAATGTCGTCGGCTTCCGGGTGATCAACGTCCCCCACCCGGCACGCTACGGCCTGGAAAAATCCAAGATCCGGTATCACACCTACATCTACCGGTTGTCCGGGCTGCTCCTTCGGGATTTCCTCTGGCGTTTGAAGATGAAGTACATTGTACTGAATTTCCATCCGCTGGTGTTTTTCTATATTGCCGGGGCAATTTTTACAATCCTAGGTATCCTTGGCGGGATTTATGCATTATATTATAAATTTATTCAAGGGCACGAAATCTTTGTCCCGCTGATCTTATCACTCATTGTTTTCGGTATGGGAATACAGGCACTATTCTTTGCTATGTTCTATGATATGGAACAGGAGAAAGTGGCGAATGGGTGGTACGCATAACTGCATCAGATAAAAAAACACGAGATTTTACTCTTGAAAAATATCAAGAATTATGTCTCACATTAAAAGGAAAAAATAACATTTGCACGGTTGTTGAATATCTTACTAAAAAACCAAAAAAGAATATTACAATATTACGTCATGATGTAGATAGAAAAATATTGAATGCTCTTCGCATGGCGAAACTAGAATGTGAAATGAATATACATTCAACATATTATTTCCGATATCCATATACATTTGATCCAGAAATTATACAGGAGATCAAGAATCTCGGCCATGAAATTGGTTATCACTATGAAGTTCTTAGTAAAACCAAAGGGGATTACGAAAAAGCGATTGATCTATTTAAATTTGAACTCACGGATTTCAGAAAAAAATTTGAAATCAAAACTATTTGCATGCATGGAAGTCCTTTATCATCATTTGATAACCGTTCACTTTGGAAACATTATGACTTCCAGGTTTTTGGTATTGATGGTGAAGCCTACCTCTCAATCTCTGAAGAAAATATTCAGTACTTTACGGACACCGGTAGAAGTTGGAATGGGAAGAATTCGATTCGGGATATAATGCCGGGTTCAAAGGTTAAGTCTCCTCAAATAGAAACAACTGATGATCTTATAGATTGGATAAATTCCACAACAAAAGAGTGCATATACCTGACCGTACACCCAGAGCGCTGGGCTCGGAATTTGGGAGAATGGGGTGTCGGATATTTCAAGGATTTTACGATGAACCAGGGAAAACGTTTTTTATCAGGGATCAAATAATGAATGGCACGGTAATTATTGGGGGACATGTACAAGGTCTTGGAATCGCCCGGATGCTTGGCAGTAAAAAAGTTCCAGTAATCCTAATGGATACAATGGGATTAAATATTGCCCGTTTTTCAAAATATTGTACCAAATTCATTAAAATGCCATTTGATATTTTTGATTCTGAAGAAAAATTCTGTGGTTTTCTGAAAGAAAAGAGCGATCAATATAATCTTAAGAACTGGTTGTTATTTCCAACAGATGACCAGACGGTTGCGTATATATCTAAGAATAAAAAAATACTTAATGAATCTTACAAAATTTGGACTCCCGAATGGAACGTAATTGAGAACTGTTATAATAAAAAAAATACATATTCCTTAGCAAAAAAAATTGGAGTCCCAATTCCAGAGTCGTATTTTCCTGAAAATTTTTCTGATATCCAATTCATTGAGGATCGGGTTCAATACCCACTCATCATTAAACCCGCAGTGATGCATACATTTTATGCCAAGACCCGGTGTAAAGCAATAATGGTTCATAATCGGCAAGAATTGATAATGCAATACCAAAAAGTAACATCTATAATCCCCGCATCTGACATCATAATTCAGGAAATTATTCCGGGGTCACCTCAAAATCTCTATTCTTTTGGTTCTTTTTTTAAACGTGGTCGAATTATTGCATCTATTATGGGTAGGAGATCACGGCAGATTCCCATGGATTTTGGAAAAGCCAGTACTTTTGTAGAACTTGTTAATATACCTAAAATCCAAGATTTGAGTTTCAGACTTTTGGATACATTAAATTATTATGGATTGTCGGAAGTGGAATTCAAATATGATTGTCGTGATAATACATTCAAATTATTGGAGATCAATCCACGGTTGTGGAAATGGCATGCGATTGCGATGCTTTCTAAGTTGAATCTCCCATTTCTGTTATATGAGGATATGGCCGGGATTGATAATTTTGAAGATTCTGTTGTTTTTAAATCATTCACGGGAGGGAAATGGATTGATGAATATACAGATCTTTATATTTCAATAAATGAAATTTTTCATAGAAAAATGACCGTACATCATTACATTAATTCTATTCGGGGGGAAAAAATATATGGTTCATTCTCTTTCAATGACCCCCTTCCATTTATCGCAGAAACAATAATGATTCCTGTTTTATTGAAAAGGTAAATATGAAAAAGGATGGAATTGACACTTATTATCACAAATTGGTAGAAAAATGATTCCTATAAATAAACCAATGATATTCAAGGAGAATCGAGGAACGCACATAGATATACTAACATATTTAGAACAGATATTTCCTTCATACCATAAATCCTTGGTATTTTCAGGAAGACAAGGCCTTGATATAATTTATCATCATCTCTATTCAGAATATGGGTCTTTATCTGTAGCGGTATCTCCTTTAACTTGTTTTGAAGCGTTATATCCAATAATAAATAACAAACATACAATTCGTTTTGTTGATATTAATCAATATACCTTAAACATGGATGAAGATTTCATTCCTGATGATGTTGATGCTATCCAACCAATCCATTTAGGTGGAAATCCCCAAAACATGGATAAAATTATTTCATCATCCAAAACAAACGGACAAATTGTTATAGAAGATTGTGCACAGGCATTTGGGGCGTCATATAACAATCAATTATTAGGAACCTTCGGAGATTATTCGATATTTAGTTTAATGAAAAATTTATTTGCTCTTGGAGGCGGACTTATACTCTCCAGAAAATCACTTCCATTACCAAATTATAAACCATTGGGTAAAATTCCTACATATTATCGCGTATTAAAACGTAGTCTTGAATCTAGAAATACAATAAATTCACATTTTATTAATTCTCTGTTGTATTCTCTTATTTGTGCTTCAAGAACTAGCAATCAAGAAATTTTCTTCAAAGAGAACACAATAAATAATCGCATTATTTCATCGATATTCACTCAACTAAAAAATTCGAAATATTTAATCGAAAAAAGAATTCAAAATGCAGAGTATATCAAAAATAATATTTCCAATTGTAATTTTGTCCCCCAGTTAACAATTTCTGGGGGTAAAATGAATTATACACGTTTATTTTTTGTAATTGAAACAGATAATTTGATTGCAACTATAAAAAAAATGAGAAAACTGGGGATTTCTGCTAATCATTTAACTCAAGATAGCCTTAATTACTACCAAAATTCTGTTTTTGAAAATCCCCATTTGAGGAAGTATACTAAGAATTGCGACCTTTTTACTTACAAAGACTTGCATAATAAAATTATCAGTCTGCCAATTTCACCAAATCTTTCAGAGAATGAAATCCGACATATTATTACTTGTTTAAACACAATATAAAAAGATAGTGACATTTTGAATTAATATATATAAATATATACAAATTCTGCACATAAAAGGATTCTCTCAAGAAGTAATTTAAACCAGAATACTTTGCACGACACATCAAAATCATGCCTCGTGTGAAATATAATATCGAGCCGGTGATTAATTTTTTTCAATGAATTTAATAGAACAATCATTTTTAAATCTGACTGGAGTAAACTTTAATTTAATAAAAAATCTAATATTAACATAATGTGCGGAATTTTTGGTATAATTATTAAGGACCAGTCTGATAAATCGATTATTCATCTTAGAAATCAAATAATAAAATTATTTAAATTTTCGGAATCTCGCGGAAAAGAAGGCACCGGCATTACAATCCGAACTTCAAAAAATATTTTTCTTTATAAACAACAATTAGCTGCAAATCAAGTAATAAAATCAAACGAATTTTCGAATTTTTTAGATATAGCAATAAATAAGAATTTAAATGAAAATCATATTGGTCCGAACCCGATTATAATAATCGGTCACACCCGGATGGTCACTAATGGTGAAAAAGCATTTAATTATAATAATCAACCGGTTGTAAAAAACAATATTGTTGGGGTTCACAATGGCATAATTGTGAACGATTTTCAATTATGGAATGATTTTCCAGATTTGAAACGCGAATATGAAGTCGATACAGAAATTTTTTTAACATTATTCGAAAAATTCCTTGAACAAGACAAATCTATGATTTTTGCTGCAAGGAAAACATTTCCTCTTATTGAAGGAGCTGCATCAGTAGCTTTAATTTTTAAAAAATATTTCCAAGTATTTTTAGGATCAAATACCGGTTCACTTTACTATACAATAAATCAAAAAAAGGAGGGTCTAATTTTTGCTTCAGAAAGGTTCATTCTAGAAGAATCGCTCAAAGGAAACCTACAAGATGAATTTGACATAATTAAAAAAGTCATTCCTAATGAAGGATTAATTATTGATTTGCCTCAGTTAGGGATTCAAAATTTTTCGATATCTGCTAAAGAATCGGCAAATATTGATAAAATTGAACCTTTTCATATATGCGATATAATTGATCTTTCACCAAAACAGGATCTACCTTCAAAGATAATGAATTCTGGAAACGTTCATAATAATTCAGGATCCATAAATCGAGTCCGAAGGATGTTAGAGACTAAAATAGAGATAGGTAAAAAAATAAAACGATGTTCCAACTGTCTGTTGCCGGAAACATTCCCATTTATTTCATTTGATTCACAGGGCGTATGCAATTATTGCCGTGATTATAAAAAAATTGAATATTTAGGTCATAATGAATTAAAAAAATTTGTAAGCCCATTTAAGCGAGATGATGGAGAACCCGATTGTATTGTTCCTTTCAGTGGGGGTCGGGATAGTTCGTATATGCTTCATTATATAAAAATGGAGCTGGGAATGAATCCAATAGCTTTTACATATGACTGGGGCATGATTACCGATCTAGGAAGAAGAAATCAAGCAAGGGTCTGTGGGAAACTGGGTGTTGAACAAATTCTGATATCCGCTGATATCGCAAAAAAACGAGAAAATATCAAAAAAAATATTGAGGCCTGGTTAAAAAAGCCAGATTTGGGAATGGTTCCCTTGTTGATGGCTGGGGATAAACAATTCATGTATTATCCCCATATCCTCAAAGATCGTATGAAAATCCCATTGGTTTTTACTGGTGCAAGCCCTTATGAGAAAACAGAATTTAAATTAGGTTTTTGTGGCATTCGGGAAGGGAATACTAGGGGTAAAGATTTACTATCAAGTATATCTTTAAATAAAAAAATCAACTTAGCAAGTTATTATGGCAAAGAGTTTTTATTAAACCCCTCCTACATCAATTCTTCGATTTTTGATACAATGCATGCATTTTATTCTTCATATTGTTTAAGTGATATTAATACAAAATTTTACAGTTACATCCCATGGATTGAAAATGAAATAATCAATGTTCTGAAAAAAGAGTATAATTGGGAAATTGCTCGTGATACAAATACAACGTGGAGAATTGGAGACGGAACTGCGGCATTTTATAATTACATTTATTATACTATTGCCGGATTTAGCGAATTTGATACATTCAGAAGTAATCAAATTCGTGAAGGGCTGATCACGAGAGAACAAGGATTGAAAATGGTAATTGAGGAAAATAATCCTCGATTTGAGTCATTAGAATGGTATGCTCAAACAATAGGATTTAATCTAGAAGAAGCGATTCAGGTTATTCAATCGGCACCAAAATTATATTCCATTCCTTAAAAGAGTTGAAATATGAAAATTATCCTTTCCATTGAACATCCGGCGTGGGCACACCAGTTTAGATATGTGATTAAAGAACTTGAGAAAAAAGGGCACATAATAAAAGTTGTTGCTATAAATAAAGATCGTGACCTTGAATTGCTCAACATTTTTGGAATCCCCTATGAGATTGTATCGAAATCATCAGGAAAAAACATTATAGAAAAAGGTTTCATTTTTCTAGGAACCACTCTTAAAATTTTCTTAATATCCTGTAAATACAAACCGGATATGTTTATTGGCAGAGCTTCGCCAATGATGTCAATTAACAGTTTTTTATTGAGAAAACCTCATATCTTGTTCACGGATACAGAACATGCCCGATTCTCTCTCATGATATGCAAGTTATTTTCAGAGGTCATATTGACTCCATCTTGTTTTATGAAGAGCCTGGGAAAAAAACAACTTCGCTTGGATGCATATAAGGAATTGTTTTATTTACATCCGAAACATTTTCAACCCAATCTACAAACGCTTAAAGATCTTCAAATAGAAGAGAATGAAAAAATTATTATTATCAGATTTATCGCATGGGATGCACATCATGATGTTGGGCAACGAGGTATCCACGATAAAGTGAGTCTGGTTGAAGCTCTTGAACCCTATGGTCGTATCTTGATCACCTCGGAAGGACCTCTACCTCCTGAACTTGAACATCACAGGATTCAGATTTCTCCGGAAAAACTCCATGACATTCTTTATTTCTCAACACTTTACATCGGGGAGGGATCAACAACCGCATCTGAATGCGCAGTTCTTGGTACGCATGCGATTTATGTTAATACATTAAGGTTAGGTTATACTAATGAGGAAGAAGAAAGATATAATTTAATTTATACAATTTCAGATACACATGAGATGGAAAAGGGAGTTCTTAATAAAGCAATAGAATTATTGAAAGATCCTGATCTGCGTATTAAAGGAAAACAAAAGCGGCAAAAATTACTTAGTGATAAAATTGATGTTACGAAGTTAATTATTTGGTTCATTGATAACTATCCAGGGAGCTTAACACGGATTAAAAATGATCCATATTTTCAGGAACAATTCAGGACTCCAAAAGGTAAAAATGAGGGATCTTAAGAAATCGATAACAATATTGTGAATTTCTCTAAAGATAAGAGATTATTTGCTTGACAATCCGATCACATTTGTTTATCGAGAATTGTGATGATAGTTAAAAAAGAAAAATTCCAAGAGGAATTAAAGGATAAAAACCTTTTAATTCTCACGCCATCATATCCAAATAGAGATGATTCTTTAATTTCGGAAACTTTCGTCAAGTATCAAGTAGCCGAATTAAAACAATATTTTAAAAAGGTTATTGTTATTGCACCTGTATTTCAATCCTTGGGGTATCTTAAAAGAGATAAGCTCTGTAAAGATTATTCTTATGATAATGTTGAAGTATATTATCCAAGATGTATATACATTCCAATCGATTGGTTGAGTGTAATACTTATAGATAATCGTATGAAAATTGTTGAAAAAACAATAAAACAAAAAAATATTCATTTTGACATAATTCATGCTCATTTTACATGGCCATCCGGATATATAGGAATTCTTTTAAAACGTAAATTCGGAACACCAGTAATAACCACAATTCACGAGAATGGTGATTGGCTTGCGAATGAAGTTAAGATGGACCACCCCCTTATGAATGCGGTCTGGAGTGAGGCGAATGCACTCATCCGAGTAAATAAAAAAGACATTCCTCTTTTAAAACAATTCAACACTAAAATATATTCAATCCCTAATGGATTTTCTCCGGATTTTCATCCCATCGATACTGTGTCAGCTAGAAAGCAATTGGGTTTACCACTAGACAAGAAAATAATTTTCACTCTGGGAAATTTAATCAAACGAAAGGGTTTTAATTATCTGATCGATGCAATGGAAATTGTCTATAAGCAAAGGAGTGATGTACTCTGTTTTATTGGGGGGGCTGGCCCTGAGAAGAAAAAATTATCTCAACAGATAAATCAACGATCCATTCAGGGGTGTGTAAAATTACTCGGTCCTGTGCCGAATGAAATGCTCCCTGATTGGATGAACACCTGTGACATATTTGTTCTCCCCAGCCTTAGTGAGGGTAATCCGACGGTAATGTTTGAATGTCTTGGATGCGGGAAACCATTTATCGGGACAAATGTCGGGGGTGTATCGGAGATAATAATTTCTGATGACTACGGTATGTTAATCGAATCTACAGACCCAAATGGTTTAGCTACGAAGATTCTATCTGCAATAAATAAAGAATGGAACCAGGAAAAAATACTTGATTATGGGAACAAATTCACCTGGGAAAAAATCGTAGAGGAAATTGTTCAAATCTATCTAAAAAGTTTGGATTGATAACGTGGAGAATTATACATGATTGAATGTTAATAGTTATATATTCACATAGATAGTTACAGAAAAGAAATAGAATTTATTCAAACAAATAAAGGATTGATTAAATGAATATATGTCTTGCTCTTCCTTATCATCCATCCACACCATATGGTGGACCAGAGAGCGTTGCATCTAATACAATTCAGGGATTTAAATTAATACATAAAAGGTTGGAAACAAACGATGTTCATTTAACTATTCTATCAAATAAAGGGAATAACATCAAATTAACATCAGTTATTGATCCAGAATATTCAAATATTAAATTGAATTTTTATAAAAATTATTGTCCCGTAAGCATTACAGGTGATTTTCAAGCAATGATAAGACAGCTGCAATTAAAAAAAACCGATATAATTCACTCGCATATCCTCCAAAATGCTGTTGCCAGTGTTTTACTAAAAAAAACAACATTTCTCACGGTTCATGGTATGTTCTGGAAAGAGAGGAATTTTGTATCAAACAATTTCGATAATGTTGCATATTCCATTAGCGTCATGAGAATTAAATGGCTTAAAGATCGTATTAATCGAATTATTGCTATATCCCCCTATGTTATTGATGAATTTAACAGCATTGGGGGTATTTCTCAAGATCGTAGTATAATAATTGAAAATCCAATATCCGAATCCTTTTTTCAAATAAAACGAACCGAAAAAAAAGATAATATCATTATTTGCCCGGGTTCTATAACACGACGTAAAAACCAAGAAGCGTTGATTAAAGCAGTAGATTTGGTAAATAAACGAGGATTTGATTGTAAAGTAATATTTACTGGTAGCATTGTTGATATTGAATACTGTAACTATCTCAAAAAATTAATCGATAAATTTCAGCTCAACGAAAATGTTTTTATTTTAGGGTCGATTTCACATGACAGATTATTAGAGATCTATGCAAACGCTTCATTACTTTGCCTTACTTCGTTACAAGAGACAACACCAATGGCAATAGCCGAGGCAATGGCATGTGGAATTCCAGTAATTGCTTCGGATGTGGGGGGGGTGAAATATATGATCACTCATGCGGAAGATGGTATGATTATAAAACCAAACGACATTGAGTTAATTGCCCTAACCATCTCAAATGTTCTCGGATCTCAAAAATTAATGGATAAATTTACCCAAAACGGAAAATCTAAAGCTAATAACAGATGGAAATCAGATATTATTTCAAACAGACTTTTGGATTTATATCTTCAATACAAATGATGTTTAAAAATATCGATATCTCATAATTTTCCTACATAAACAAGAATCCATAAATTATTGAGGGTCGCGTCACTATATTGCTGTAAAATCTGCATCAGTATCCAAAGAGATCATCTTGCTCTTCAAAGATAAATACTGGCTACCGGTGATACATTCCTCTTTAATATCGATAAGAATAGATCCGACAAGTCTGAGCAGCGAAGCATCGCTGGGAAAAGCCTAAATCTGTTTACTCCGCCGTTGAAGTTCCCTGATGACTCGTTCCAGGAGATTGGTAGTTCGGATCTTTTTCCAAAACTCCGGGGAGGAAATGAACGGCAATTCATCAACCCGTGATGGAACCGGTGAATCGTATCAGTAGCCCGGGAAAATCCGCGTTTATCAAGTTAAGCTGCATAGTCGAGCAACTTATCCGTATCCGAGAGACATTCTTTGAGGGTCTCATCGATCTCCTTGTGATATGTCCTGGGAACTTTTCTGAGAACTGCCTGGATAAAGTGGACGTGACACATCAGCCATGAAGAGCCCGGGAACATTCTCCTGAATGCCGACTGGATACCAGTATGATCATCTGATATGAGCAGATCAACTCTGGTGAGACTGTACTCTTTCAGGTCAGAGAACATCCCCTCCCATGTAAGTCCATGCTCTGCATCAGCTACCTGGGCTGCCAGGATCTCCCGGTGGCCATCGGTCCTGACCTCGACAATCAAGGAGAGAGCTTTGTTGATATACCGGGTCTCGTCCCGGACTTTGAAATACGATGCATAAACGAATAGATGCTGGTAATACGAGTCGAGAGTTTTCTACATAAACTCCTGGCCTTTTATATCGAGTTCCCAACCACCTTTCGAGACATAGGAGGCCGAGAGCTGGTTGATACCCAGATGTGAGACAACCGTCTCGACATTTCGTGTTGATACTCCCTGAAGATACGATTCGATAATCGCGTTCACAAGGGCCTTCTCGGCCCGGGAGTACCAGTCAAAGACTTTGGTCTCAAATGGGATTTCTCTCAACTGCGGTTTCTGGAGAATGAATTCCCCAAATCTTGTCTTAAGTAATCGCTGCCGGTACCCGTTCCGGTGCGCTCTTCGCGAACTCGATCTCGCGTATCGCGGTACTCCCGCCTGCTGAGCCACTTCCTCAATCATCACATCGTTCAGAAACCAGGGGAGGAGTTGTTGCATTCCATTATCGTTATCGGTAAGGTAATTTAGTACGATGTCTATTAGATTCGTTGCCCTGTTCCTCTTTGTTTTGCCAATTCACTATTGGATTTAGGGCATCTTCTCTTTTACAGCACTTCCTATTCACTACCTTATGAGCGGATTTTCCGGTTTTTTTCATGATAGAAACTGCATAAAAAAATGAGATCCGATTAATTAAAAATTAAATAACCTTAATCAAAGCGTAATTAAAAATATATTTTTATTAATATATAAAAATAATTTAAAGAGGGATGCTTATTCACTATTATCTCCTTTAAACAAACATGTCGATAATCTAAACGTTAACAAAAAGGGTGAAGTTGCAGCATCAATTGCTCTGATTTGTAGGTTTAATCGCTTGAATAAATGCGGAAGGGATAAACAAATCATCGTCTTCAAAATATTGAAGCATTTTTTTATTAATTTGCTTTTTCTGGATTGTTGATTCCACCATCATATAATTATCACAGAGTATTTTGTATCCACATTTTTTTATATTGCGAATATGGAATGAATGAGGATATCTATTAATTAAATAATCTGATCTGCCCCTAATCAATTTCCATACCCAATCAGAATAACCCCAATGGCCATTCCACTCAGTTGCAAGACCATGACATTTAAAATCGATCTCATGAGAGATTACACCTCCCGGTTTTGCCCAATTATACATTACTTCGTAAACCGCGGCAGGATCATCAATATGTTCCAGAACAGCCTGTGAATAAATCATATCAATTGAATTTTGTTTTATATCTTCAATAGTATTCCATGGGGCTATATATCGTATAAATTTGTTTTCAATATTATTGAAATTGATTAATTCCTTCCGAATTTGATTAATTCTGGCATCACTCAGGTTAATTAGAATTTGATCATCAGAGATTATTTTAAAAGGGAAATGATAATCATCTATTACTGGATGAACAAGAGGAAATTCTCTATTATCTGGGATATTTGCCCTTTTTTTAAACAACTCAACAATTTCGTTAAATAAAACTTGGTTTTTCGCACCATCAACATGTATAACGGCATCTAGTGCATAATATTTTTTTACACCGGATAATAATGCACATAACCCAATTCCAATTGAATCCCCCGGACCAAATTCTACGACAGTTTCTGGGATATTTGTAATACCATTTTGAAACATCCATGTTAAATGTCTAAACCAAACAGAATAACAATAGCGAGCTGAATTAGTTCCACCGGTTCTCCCTTTCCGTATTCCAATCAAATTTCGTTTGAGAGTACCCCCAATTATTTCCAAATTTGATAATATTGCTGCCATTACGATCTAATCTCAAACATAAGTCAGGTTCACAATAAGATAAATTTCTTTTTATTTTTCACCGTTGTGATAATCAATATTAATATTTTTTAAATTTTTTATATTAATTCTCTGAGATCAGGTTTTAGGAAATTATGGCCCATGAGATTTATCTATCAAGAGATAAGATAAGCTAAATAAATATTCAAATTTGATTGAGAATACTATGACCTAATTATTTGATGTGAAATTATGAAGTTAAATTACGTTGCTATTTTTTTTGGAAATGCTGTATCCGGTGTACAAAAAAAATTATTATCGCAAGTAATGTGCTTAAATTATATCGGATTGGATTCTGAAATTCTTTCAATAACAGGAGCGGAGGATATTACTCCAGCTGAACAACATGTCAGAAAAATTATTATTCCCTCATTAGAATTACGTTCACCCGATACTATCCTAGGTAAAATACGGCGCAATACCCTTTGTGATAATGCTTATAAACAAATTATTGGAACGCTAGGTACCGGAGATATTCTTTATACAAGAAAACCCACACCCTCAAGAATAATACGCAATATTTTGAAACAACCGAGAAAATGCAAAATTATTGTTGAATATCAGACTAAAGAGAGGGGTGAACTTTGGATTAACCGAAGTTATTTGGGTCTAATCAATGATTTATTGTATGGAAATGCTATTCGTCGATACACGGATGGAATTGTTGGAGTTACAAATGAGATTACCCGATATGAATTAACTCGTTCAGGTAACCCAAAAAAACCTCATATAACGATTGGAAACGGAATTGACGTTGCATCGGTGAGTGTTAGGACTCCGCCACGATTTAATGGAGAAACCCTCAACCTACTCTGTGTTGCCTACGTTAGTCGATGGCATGGGCTTGATAGATTAATAATGGGGGTGGGGAGTTATGGGGGTCCAGTTAAAGTTACGCTTCATATCGTGGGCGGAGGAACCGAAATACCACAATTAAAAAAATTAACCAATGAGCTCAACCTCACAAATAAAATAATATTTCATGGGGCAAAAACAGGTCAAGATCTGGATTATTTCTTTAATATTTGCCATATCGCTATTGGCAGCCTTGGCATCCATCGAATCGGTCTTACAGAAGCCTCAACCTTGAAGGCTCGGGAGTATTGCGCTCGAGGTATCCCATATTTAATGGCATGTCCCGATCCCGATTTCTCTAATGATTTTGATTATATTTTTAAAATTCCTGCGAATGAAAAAGCGATAGAAATTGAAAATGTTGTCGAATTTGCAAATTGCGTACTCATAGATACGGATCACCCACAAAAGATGAGAATGTATGCATCCAAACATTTGGACTGGCAGATAAAAATGAAGAAACTAAAAGTATTTTGCGAGGAAATATATCATATACATAATTGAAGATTTAAGATGACTTTAATTAATAAGATATATATACGTGTGAGAATTTGAGTAGATACTATTAACCGTATTATCATTTTCAAGATGAAACAGATCTTCTTTAGTATAACCACCCAATTCTGGTGATGCCGGATAATTTTCGAATAAGTAGCGAATCCTTATATCAATAAAATATTTTCCAGATCCATGTCCTTGTGCGAAAGTATTAAAATAATTATAACCAAAGTGTTTTCCAGGCTCATTAATATAATAAAGAAAATTTTTAGATGCTACTACACCATAAATTGCCTGGTGAAGTCTTACAGATTCTGCAATAGTTTCAATGACCGGATAATCCTCCCAATAATTAAAGAAGGTTGTCATAGCAATATAATCTGCTTCAGACACTTGTTCACTCTCATGATAAGTATAAGTATAGGAGGGTTGAATTGAGAACACTGATATTATACTCAATAAAATAAAAAATGTAGCCATAATGACCAGAAGAGTCGATTTTCGATTAGGATAATTCTTTTTTAAACATATCAGGGCAATAGGAATAGATATGATGACAAAAATATTAGCAACATTAAATATCCTGTATATCTTAAAACTTGAAATAAAAAAATTCAATACAGTAATCACATAAAGAACAACACTGCAGAATATTGTCAAAATGAAATAGTTATTAAATTTTTTATGGTAAAAAAATGACTTTATCATTAAAAATAGAAATGTTACTCCAGAAATCAGGGCAAAAATTATAAATGTTCCATAATTGAAAATAATTACTTTAATTAGTTTTAATATAGAAGTATCCGGTTGTATTCGCGATACTTGAGAGATTACTTCCCCCTCCATAAGAGGTTCCCCTCCAGATTTGAGTAAAATTTCAATTGGATACAGTACAAAATCTTGTATTGCAGCGTTTTGAAAATTTATATAATAAAATAATATAATAGATATAATGATTGGGATCAGTAAAAATGACTCTCCTTCATAATTTTTCTGTTTTTTTAGAAACAATAAAATAAAATAAATGGCTATTAGCAATATAATCCACAGTAAAAAATATAGTAAATGACCCACTGAAATCACGAGAATCATTGCAATTATCAAAATTAAAAAGGTCTGATAAGATTTAGTATTGCATTTGATTAATAAATAAATGAAGAATGGCGTAATAAAAATCATTGACATATTCGGCCAGAAATGAGTCTGTAAAGCTCCAAAAATAGGAAGTGCTGCCAAACCTAGGAAATAATAAATCAGGGGACTATTTTTTAAAAGAATTCTACCAATTATATACATTGAAATAAAATATAGTAGAAAAAAAATTGTTTGGATATGTTTTGTTAATGTAATTATTGAAATATTTGATACTGCGGAGACAATTGCAATAAGCGTGTGCGTAAGCGGATATTTATTGGTATAATAATTCCCATATTGCAAAATATCATTGATATAACCCAAATGTTCTAAAGGATCACCTTTTCCATTAAAGAAAAAAAGGGTATTTGCCTGTTCAAATACCGTGCAAGTGAGAATAAATAATGCAAACGCAATAAGGATGATGAATTTGTTATCTGAATTATATAGCGAATAATATGTCAATAAAATCCCGCAAAAAAAGATTAAAAAAAGAAGGAGTCCCCAATAGTATGCTGGATAATATCCAAATATATCTAGAATAAAACCATTTGTTGACGGTGTAAAAAAAATTATAATTTGAATAAGAACAATGCCAAAAAAAATAAATATTAAAAATATTTGGATCGTACGGTGAGATGTTAAAAAATTTTGAATTGCTTGTATTTTATTCTCGTCTCGATATAATTCTTCCCATTTGTCCATTAAGATACCTACAGGTTCATATTAAAATTATCAATTTGAATCTTAAAATATATATCTGATATAAATTTTGTAATTACTACAAATATAAAAGATCTCAATCCTTGTTATATTTTTTTATTCCCCAAACGGATTTTCTATATATTTAATAAATTTTGGTGATTACGGAATAGAAGACCCCACAAGAATACTCAAAAATACATCTCACTATCATCATAAAGATCGTTCTGATGGTGATCGTATCGGAACTCCAATTCATTGAAATAAAGCATGAATTTCTTTGGATTTACAACATGAAATTTCATCAATTGTTCTTTAGCAAAGGACCAGAATCCTTCGATGCCGTTGATGCAGACATTCCCCTTAACGAATAATTTACCATGATCGATTCTCATGTATCGAAAACCATATGAGATGAGACTATTAACCTTCGGAATTTATCGGTGTAAATGAGATTACCACGTTTCACTTTCTTGAACGCCCTTGTGAGCAGAGTTTCACGGGAACATTTTGAACAACTTATACCCGAACTTTTTCTCCCCGCACCCAGATGCCGAAGACTTGGCTCTTCCCCAATTCCTCGTCTTCTGTTTCCGATCCGCCTCCCGCAAAAATACGATTCATACATGTGGATCTCCTCAGATAGAGTGAATGAAGTACCTTTATCCTTATTGACGATTGATAGCTGGCACAGGTTGACGAGATCAAAGACAGTATTATATGAGAATCTCAGTACTTGTCTGAATTTTCCTCCATGAACTTCGAATATTCAACAATACTTACCAATCATCTATGAACCGAGGTTCATCTTGGACAAATGGTATCTGACTGACGTTTCACAAGAATTTTTTTCTACGGCTTGATTGATGAAATGCACTTGAGAGTTTGTTGAAATTCCGACAAGTGACTGGATGAGTGTTTTTTGGTTTAGTTTTCCATTGATGGAGATCCTGAGATTCCAAATGATCGCTTCAACTGCAATTTCGGAACAATCTTCTGCTCGAATCTCATTCTTTATTTGGTGAGCAATTTGCATGTGTTTGACCATATTCAGCGTCATCCACCTATTTAGATCTTACGATTTCCTTTAGGCATGGTTAAAATTAGTGAAGGCAGGAACCATAAAAAGTCTAAGTTTATATGCTATCCATTGCTATGAGTCGGTTATAAATTTAGGGAGTACTTATCGGAATTAGATTAAGTAAGAATCTGGGTAGTCCCGGGAGTTTTCAATGATGAAATTACGCGTCAATATATTAATTATAAAAATTTATATTGATTGTTGGTAATGGAGAGATAGATATACCCATGATCGAATGTCTACAAAAAAATCAAGAACTTTGGGATCTTTTTACCCGAAAAGAAGAATATAGTTCTACAATTCGAGATCAATATGATCGGTTTCCGTACTATTCAAGTAGAAACCGGAATGTTTTCGATCCCCATGTTTCAAAATATCTCACTGAACACGGATTCCTTATGGAATATCCGGATAAGAAACCATTTGCAGTCTGTCTTACCCATGACATAGATACATTATACGAATCATGTGCAACTAAAAGCATAACTGCATTACGCCATCTTTCCCATGCTCATATCCGCAGTAGCATGCGATCACTTGGACAAATGCGTTCGAAAAAAATACCGAATTGGAATTTTTCTGATATAATGAGACTCGAAAGTCGCTATAGTGCAAAAAGCACCTTTTTTTTTATGGCAGAAAATTCTGGAGATCGGGATTATGCATATGATATCAATGACTGTGAAACGGTAATGGGAGAATTAATTGATGGAGGGTGGGAGATCGGAATGCATGGGGGACATACGACATATAAAGATCCACAAGAAATGAGTGTAAAAAAACAGCGACTCGAAAAAATTCTGAATAGAGAAGTTATAGGCTATCGGAATCATTACCTGCGATTCAGAGTTCCTGATACTTGGGAAAATTTAAGGAACGCCGGATTCAAGTATGATGCTACTTTAGGGTATGCTGATTGTATCGGGTTCCGTAATGGTATGTGTCATCCATTCAAACCGTATAATATTCAGACAGAAAAAACTATCGAAATTCTGGAAATCCCTCTTGCAATTATGGATTGCACACTTTATCAGTATATGAAACTGGATACTGCAACCGCTTGGGAGATAACCAAACAATTAATTGACGTTGTTGAGCGTTACCATGGGGTACTAACCGTCTTGTGGCATAATACATTTATCTTAAATGATACCGTAGGTTTATATGAGAAAATTTTGCAGTATTGTTCAAACAAGGGAGCATGGATAACAACTGGGGAAGAAATTGCAAAATGGGTAAACAATGACAATTGAGCGAGAAGTCCGGATTTTAACACAAAACGAACACCCGCTCTGGGATGCCCTTGTCATGAAATCCCCACAAGGAACAATCTTTCAAACAACAAAATGGATTACGAAAAGTGCTGAATTATCTCTTAAAAAGGAAATATTATATGGATTTTTTAAAAATGATAATCTTATTGCAGGCTGCTCAGTATATGCAGAAAAAAAATACTCTTTTCTTAAAACCGCTGTATCAACAGTACCAATGACACCCTATGGGGGTTATATCTTTACCCCATTTGAAAGTACTAAAATCAGGGAGAACGAACATATTAAAAATAATGTCATATCTGCAATTAATAATGAAATGATCAAAAAATTTGATTATATAAAAATTATAAATACAGAGGGCATTTTTGACATTAGACCATTCATATATGACCGATGGAGAACATCAATTCATTATACATATTTTTTTAATTTGGATGGCAATATAGAAGAAAAGGCATCAAAAAAGGTTCGTAACACAATAAGGAAATCTTTAAAAAATGGAATTAATGTTAAAAAAGAAACCGATTCAAATCTTTACTATCGTTTGTATTGTAAAACTTTTGAAAGGCAGAATCTAATTCCTCCCGTTTCAGAACGTTTTTTCAGTCAAATGATTGAACTGATTATTTCAAATAATCTTGGGGAAATGTGGATTGCACGAACACCAACGGAAGAACCTGCAGCAGGTGAAATTATCATATGGGATAACAAACGCGCCCATCGTTGGTCAGCAGTATCCGATCCAGTTTATAAAGATAGCGGTGCTACGTCACAATTATTATTTGAAATATTTAGCGATTTACAAAAAAGAGGTATACATGAAATCAACTTAATGGCGGGAAATACTCCTCAATTAACAAAATTTGTTTCGAGTTTTAATCCACGGTTGATTCCATATTATGCCATTGAAAAATTTAATTCTAAATACAATTTGATAGAGAATATATTATATCCTTTTAATAAAATTCGGGCGTACTGTTATTTTAATCGTACTTAATCGAATTTAATGACAATTAAAAATGACTCTGGTGAATCCCCCCGACAGGTGCTATTTTACGTAACCTGGAGCTGCAATCGGTATTGAGAATAAGTTATTTTGAATTTTGATGATAGCCGTGAAATCATACTTTGAAAACATCACATTGTCCAATCCTAAATTAATTTCACAAATATTCAATAACCCTGGGAGGAAATTAACCAATACAAAAGTCGGGATCATCTATCATATAAAAGGGTGCAGTCATAAGGATGAGATCGCTTAGTTTGAGTGGGTAGTGTCTCTATATTACTGTAAAATCAGCAGCCTCAGTATCCAAAGAGATCATCTCATTCTTCACAGATAATACCGGTTACCTGAGATCCATTCCTCGTTAATATCGAGGAGGATCGAACCGGCAAGTCGAAGCAAGGAAGCATCATTAGGGAAAGCTCCAATCGTTCTGCTTCGACGTTTGAGTTTTTTATTGACTCGTTCCAGAAAATTGGTAGTCCAGATCTTCCTCCAGAACTCCGGCGGAAACGATCGGTAATTCATCAACCCTTGATTGAACCGGTGAATTGTGTCAGCTGCCTGAGATAGTCCAAGTTCATCGAGTTGAATCGTGAACTCCTGCAACCGATGAGAATCGCTCAAACATTCTTTGAGAGTCTCAGCGATCTCTTTGTGATATTTCCGGGGAACGTTTCTGAGAACGGTGCGAATGAAATGGACGTGACACATTGGCCATGAAGAGCCCGTGAACATCATTTCCGCAGCAGTCCGGATGCCGTTGTGACCATCAGAAATGATGAGATTAACTTTGTTGAGTCCTCTCTCCGTGAGGTCGGAAAAGATCCCATCCCCGGTTAATTCGTGTTCAGCATCAGCAATGTTAAAGGAAAAGATCTCTCGGCATCCATCAGTTCTCACACCAGCTACAATAAAAGAACTTTGCTGACATACCGGATTCCATCTCTCACCATGAAATAGGAAGCATCAACAAACAAGAATGGAATATGGAAGTCAATTGGTCTCTCCATAAACTCATGGACTTTTCATCGAGTTCATGAGTTACCTTCGACACGTACGATACCGAGATTTTGTTGACTCCCAGATGCGTGAATATCGTCTCAACGTTGTGGGTCGATACACCCTGGAGATACCATTCAATGATCGCATTCACGAGAGCTTTCTTGGTCCGGGAGTACCGCTCGAAAACTTTTATCTCAAACGGGATCTCCCTCAACTGCGGTTTCTAGAGACGGATTTCGACAAACCGAGTCTTCAGGGACCGTTATCGGTACCCGTTCCTGTGCGTTCTTCGCGAACTTGATCTCGCGTACCTCGGGACTCCCGCCAGTTTAGTTCCTTCCTCATTCATCACATCGTTCAGAAACCATGTGATGAGCTGTTGCAATCCATTCTCATTATCGGTAAAATAATTTAGTACGAAATCGCTTAGATCCATTCCCCCATTCCTCTTTGTTTGCAATTCACTGTTGGATACAGGGAATCTTCACTTTTTACAGCACTTCGTGTACACTAACGTTAATTGATGGAAATTTTTTTACGTTGTTCCAATTTCTTTCAATTCTTGGGCAAATTGTTGATAATTTTTTTCTGAGTTATAATTGCTCTTCCAATTTTCTTTAGATAGGATCTTCTTTTTCAACAATACTGAGGGATTGTTCAAAAAATCACAAATTGCATCAGCAATTTCAAGCGGTGTGGGGTCTCCATTTAATAACAACCCATTATCATTGGAAACAATTTCTGAATTACCACCAACATTTGTTGCGATCACTGGAATACCACAACTCTGAGCCTCCATAATAGATACTGGAATTCCTTCTGAGGAACTGACATTAATAAAGATATCAATTTTATTATTCAGATAAAAATTTATGACGTTTTCTGGCAATAAAAAGCCCAAAAAAGAATATTTTACATTTTGTGGTAAACGCAATACAGCAATATGTTCTAATTCGGATCTTAACGGTCCATCACCAATATGAGTCCATTCGAAAGTCTGATCTTTTCGAATTTTTCCCAATTCTTCAAGACCTTTAATCAATAATTCAATGCGTTTTACAGAAACTAAAAAGGAACAAGTTACAATTCGAAAAATACCATCATCCGATATTTCAGATAAAACAAATTGTTCTGGTACGCCTAAACGAGAGATGGCGAAGATAGACTCAAAATCGGGATATTTTGAGGAGAGATAAATTTTCCCACGTTCTGAAACTGAAAAGAGTTTATTGATATTGGAAAAAATTTCTGGTCGGAATGGAATATAGTTCAGATGATGTCGTTCTTCATAAAGATCTGCACCATGTGCTCTAGAAATAATCCTAATATTCGGATATTTCTTTTTTGCAAGACAAATACCCAATGTTATTTCATCGAGCCAATAGGTATAAAAAATTGTATTATCTAAATCAACATTATTGTTTTCGATATACTTTATTACCCATGCTTTTGTTTTTAAGGCAATTCCAAGATAATTAATGATTCTAATAATTGAACGAATTCTTAATGATATTCTAGGTTTTTTTATCAATTCCCTAAAAAATTCCATTGATCCAATGGATCGATAGAATGTATTAATTTTCGATTGTAATTTATGAGAAGAATTTAAAAAATCTCCTAGAGTGGGATCGACAGTAATATGTGTAGGAAGAACTTTTTTACCTTCCAAAGATTTTGGAATAATGGTAACAGAACGAAATGCTAATTTCAGATGGGAAAGTTCAGGATCTATCATTGGATCAACTAACTCCGGTGAATATGGATAAAATCCGGTAAAGAAAAGTATTTGAAAATCTGTGTTTGTCATTGATATTCACATTAGATCATTATTTAAGTTGAAGAACCTTCATTGCAACTATTAATGTCAAAACCTGACTCTTTTCGAGGGTATTTCCATGTTCAAATAGATCCCGTGAATCTTCTTTGAGTGAGGGGTAGTCATCAAGAAATGCGATGTGTTGTTTATAATACGAATTAAATGTATTTCTCAATTCGGGATTGGTTTTGTACCAATAATCTAAAGGATTCATAGAGTCCTTATCAGATGGCCCTCGAATTTTCCTTTGAATTTTATTTAATACCTTCAAAAGAAAAATTTTCCATTCTCCAGCAGATATGCGTAGTTTGGTCTTCTCCCATATATATGCCGATGCATCAGGATTCTTTGTCTGGATCCAATCGAAATATAACTTCTCCTTATATCTGTATTTCGGAGGGATTCGCATTGTATATTCTAAGAAATCTAAATAAAGAAAAGGAGATGAAAAATCAGTATAATGTTGTATCATTAAATAGCCATTAAATACGCCATTTACCATTCTTTCATAAAATGCAAATATTTCATCTGATTCATATTCCTGCCTCATATCTTCGAAAATCTGGTTTGGAATGCGATCAACTAGTTTTCTTGAGTATACGACATTTTTTATAATCTTATTTGACAAGGGTCCATGACAATTAGTAATTAAAAAGGAGCCAAGAATTACGTCACCAATCATTCCTGTGTGTAATAATCCATTTTGACTCCAATCAAGTAACGAAATCATTGCCAGCAGATGAGCAGATCCAGGATAGAGAATCAGACCATCATTTGCATGAACAGGTCTTTCAATATCTATTAAATAATTTCCATTATCGAGTGCAAAAAAAAGGAAATTATACCCACGGTCAGATGCGATTTTTTTTGCTATCATTTCATCAAGATAATTGCTTTGAGAGAATGTAATGGCGAGAATATTTTTATAATCCATTTTTTCTGCAGTCATTATATTCATTCTTGAGTCAAGACCCCCACTAAGTGTGGCAATATGACGATAGCCATATTCTAAATCCTTATCATATTCTTTTTTAATTGCTTCAGAAAATCTTCGATCCATTTCTTCAATTATTGCTTCTCTTGAGGATTCGATATATGGCATATTTTTTAATTGATAATATCGATCCTCATAAATAATTCCTTCATCAACACCAAATGACAAAATTGTGCCAGGAAGAATCTTTTTAACTTTATCACAAAGTGTGTAGTCTCTCAACATATACCCAAATGATAAGAGGCAATATGCACCGATCTCCGAAAGTTTTGTAGGAATAGTTAAATCTCTCATTATTTTTAGAACAACTTTCAATTCTGAGCTAAAAATTAAAGTTTTACTTGATTTATCCCAGAAATAATAAACCGGTTTTGATCCAATATGGTTGGTAAATAACTTCACAACTTTTTCGGATTTATCATAAATTACACCTGAAAAATCTCCTCTTAATTTTGAAATGAATTTTATCCCATTTATTTTATACATTGATTTAATTAGTTCTTTATTATCATCCACTCCATACTCTCTGCGGAGCTCTTGTGCATTCAATAAGATCCCATCAGTACAAACACAAATATCATTATTTTCAAAAAAAATTTTATCCTGAAGAAATTTCGAAATTACAAATCGCTTAACAAAAAAGTTATTAGTACAGATCTCATTTTCAACAATCGTCACATGTCCAATGTGAGAGAACCCCAAATCCACAAATGTAGTTGTTTTTGGATAATTACAAATACCAAAGAATCCCGGCATTTCATTCACTATCCAAACAGATCAAGATATGGTAAATTTGATTTAATTCTGATCCCGTTGTCGAAATAAAGATTATATTTCACGATATTTTTTATCATCAATTTAATCATATATTTGTTATGATTAATAAAATAATCTTGTGAAATAGAACTAAAGATAAATATTATTGCTTTTTATCACCCAATACTTTTTCCCAGCGAGCTACACAAGATATTACGTCAAGGGGGGTAAAGAAATCATTTTTATAATTTTCAACAATAGTTGGACGACGTACAAATATCCTATTTTTTAGAGGAGTAATATGATTATAACATTGACGGGCAAGATTTTGAATTGAGATTTTAGAAGATTCATCCGATTTTTTTATATAATTTTTAGGAATTCGAATTCCACTCTCATTTACTGATAACATCAAGTTAACAAGCCCACGAATGGGATCACCATTACTCATCATCTCGGTTTCTGCCCATCTTTTTAGAGATTTGTATGAATTTGAGGATGGAATGGATATCATTTGGATAAATTCATTATAATTCTCAAGCTTAGGTACCATATCATACCACGGTACATGAAGAAAATCCGGAATAGGGAATGGCGAAAGCATTGCTATCGGCTTTTCCGCGATTGCAGCTTCAATAAGGGTTGTACTATACGATGACATTACAAGGTCACTCGCTAAAATCCATTCCCGTACCGTTTGATTAGTTATTATATGCAGATTTTCAGGAATTGATGGAATTGTATTATTGAAAAATTCGCTCATTTTTTCACGTGACGTTGCGGGTCTCGGGCGAAAAATAATTTCAATATCGTTTGTTTTTGAAGATTTTTCACACCATTTTATAACTTCTTTGAGAGATTGTTCCGCAAAATTCCGGTACTGGGTTATTTCTAAAGGATCCATTCCCATGGAAATTTTTTCATGTATTGCTGAATTAGAATAGAATGCCGCAGCATAATTTTCCGGAATAAATAACCATTTTTTAAGGGGATTTAAGTTATATTTTCTTGCTAATTCCGCTCTCGTAATAAAAAAATTCCTATAAGGATAGTTGTAAAGAGCAAAACTTAAATTTCCATTTATATGGATATTTGTTGAATTTACACCATATTTTTTCAAGAAATCTGAATAATTCAAGCTCCATGCATGATGTGTTACTAATTTTTTTGCAAATTCGTCTTTTGGCGATTTCATATTTTCTGTAACGTTCGCAAAAAGTTGTTCGTAAGCAAGATTAAGTACGGATATATTTGAAAAATGTGGTAATATTGATCGGTATGTGGGTCCTAAAAAATTACAATAAGGAATTGCAAGAACCTTTAAATGATTTTTTTTTATAGTTGATCCATTAAAATAAGGTAGTGACATAATTTCTACAACACTACCATTTTGTTCAATTAGGTATTTTATTAAACATGCAATATCCAACTCACGTGCCACATGTTCTACTAAAAGTAAATATTCAGGATTTTTTTTCATTAAACCCCACCTGTTTCAATAAAAATTCTGCATAGTGAAAATCATTGAGCGTATCAATATTTACTTTTTCAGACGTGATTATCGGAAACACATGGTCCCCATAAATATTATTTGCTTCGGTAATATTTTTTGGATTAATAACATAAAACTGTCCATTCCTGTAATAAGTATCTGATAAATTCTGTCTCCGTGATGGAAGTGTTGTTAATTCTTTATCAAAATATGTTACTACTAAACCAGAATCGTTAATTTTTAATTGCCAATTGGGATTATAATGTCCGGGAACTTTTGATACACTCACAACAGAACTAGCTTTTGTTTTAAAGAAAATATTAATTGCCGTTTCAATATCATCGATCTCTCGAAAAGGGGCTGTTGGCTGTAATAAAACAATGGCATCAAATGTATATCCGAGCTCATTGTTAAAAAAGTCGATGCAATGTTTAATTACATCAATCATTGGAGTATCATCATATGCCAGATGGGGTGGCCTGATAAATGGTATTTCAATATCAAATTTTTCTACAACTTCAATAATTTCCTTTGAATCGGTACTTAACACCAACCGATTAATCATTCTCGATCGAAGTGCGGTTTCAACAGTCCATTCTATTAGAGGTTTGCCACCAAGTAATTTTATATTTTTTTTCTGTATTCCCTTCGATCCTCCCCGAGCTGGGATGAAACCTAGTACATGTCTCATAATATCACAATTATTTATTAATAGGTTATTTTTTTCTGAATACTCAAGGGGATTTCTGCAAGGATATGAGCAATACGTTTGCCAGCAGTTCCATCTCCAAAAATGGTCGATCTGCTATATTTCCCATTTTTAATTTGCATATCAACTTTTAGCGCAATGTCACGTTCAGAGTAGTCTGAATACACAATGTTATTACTGTGTTCTCTACCTTCCTGACGATTGCCAACAATTACTGCGGGTATTCCCAGATACGATCCTTCACGAATAAAAGAACTGCTGTTCCCAACAACACATGCTGCGTTATTAAGAATAGCATTATAATCTTCTGGCCTAAATCCACGATAAAAATGGAAATTTTCAGATAGATTCTGTTCACGGAAAACACGAATAGCTTTTGATACATGATCACTTCCTGCGTCAATATTTGGCCATAAGACAATTTTTTGTTCTTTTCGTATTTTTAAAGCATTCAATGTGGCAGTGACCTGAGTAGTGCCTTCACCGAATTCTGTTGTAACAGGATGTTGAACCATTAAAATATAGGATTGATCTGGATGAATGGGATGCCCAATCCCACCATACCGGTCAAACAGCTTTTTTGATACGGTTAGATTAGAATTTTGTAATAAATCAATTGAAGGACATCCCGTGCAATGAACTCGCCAAGGTTCCTCTCCCAGTTTAAGAATTCGCTCTGCACTAATTTTAGTAGCCGGAAAATGAATATGAGCCAACTTAGTTATTGCATGTCTTACCGATTCATCGATATTCCCCGTTACTTCGCCCCCTTGAATGTGAGCCAAGGGAATGTTCATATAACTAGCAGCAATTGCTGTTGACATAGTTTCAAACCGGTCTGCCACAGTCACAACGACATCGGGTTTTAAATCTTCAAATGCAGAAGCAAGTTCAATAATTCCTAATCCCGTGGATTTTGCTTGGGTGTTTAAATTCTCGCCTTCAATAACATAGAATATTGATCTTAATGGAACAAATCCATCTTCTTTAATTATATCAATCGCCTTGCCAAAACGATATAATAATGCAGATGCTCCAATAATTAACTGCAATTCAAGATTAGGGTGCTCTTTTATTGCTAAAAGAACACTTTTTACCCTCCCATAATTTGCCCTACTTGCAACAACGACACAAATTTTTCTTTTTTTCATTATTTATTATCCCCCCATTTTCCGATGTAAATGCTTCTTAAATTGATCTCCTCATTAGATAAATGGGGTTTTTCATCTCCAAACATCTTTTGACAAAGATCTCTCCATGCACAAATTTTTTGAAATTCCTCTGGAGTTGTGGACATTTGCTGATCTTTACCTGGAAGTGTCCTATCTAGAGTGAGATGTTTTTCAATTACTTCTATCCCCATCGTCATCGCAGCCATTGACGCTTCCGTTCCAAGTGAATGATCACTGAAGCCAACACGGTTCACTCCGTGTTTTTTCAGCCAATTAATACGGCTTAAATTACATTGGTTTAATGGAGTTGGATAAATGGACATACAATGAAGCATTATGTAATCATGCCCATTAAGAAGCCGTATAGTGTTTTGTATCTCTTCCGAATGAGTCATTCCGGTAGAAATTAAAATGGTATCGAAATGATCCATTATTTTTTTCAGAAGTTTGGTGCTGGTACAATCAGAAGAAGCGATTTTTATTGTTTTTAAGCCTAATGATGCGAGAAATTCAATTCGATCAAGATCAAAACATGTTGTAAGAAATTCAATATTATTTTTGTTACACCAGTTAATTAATTCTAAATGATCATCATCAGTTAACTGCGCTTTTTTATGTCGTTCATATGTTGAAGTATAATCACCTTTAAAAAATTTTGACAATTTTTCTGCTTGCCAAGATTGCACTTTTACTATATCTACGCCAACCGCAGCAGATTTTTGAATCATTTGTTTTGCAAGACCAATATCACCCATGTGGTTAGATGAGAGATCTGCGATTATTTTTACTCTGTTTTTTTTATACATCTGATCGCCCTCTTTTCAGTTTATTCATAATACTTTTACTAAATTCAATTTATATTTCTAGGCTCCAATGAGGAAAGACAAGACAATCCCCCCACTTTGCTGAAGGATATGCTATAATTTTTTTATCCCCAAATCCTCCAATAATGAAAGATCCTGCATTCGTAATCAAATCAGATAATCCATGAACATCCATAATTTTTATTTGAGTGAAATAATTTCCAGGGATTAAAGGGATTTCATCTATTCGACATATTATACTTCCATCAGAGGGAATATTGTAAAAATCTGAATTTGTCATTGCTGTGCTACAGGAAAAAACGGGTATTCCGAAAGAATTTACGATACCTAAATGAATAAATAAACGTGAGATTGGTTTACCTTCCTTAGCATTATATCCAATCACAAACTCAACACAACCCATAGAACATAGTTCGGAATTGTAATTATTTCCATCTCGTGCAATAAATTTAGTTGCTTGTATATTTCCACTACCTAAACGATCTTTCCTCTCAGATAATTGTTTTTTATTGTAAATTGGATTGTTTACATCTAAATATTGTTCAACAACTTCATCCATCTCTCCAATCTTCTTAATTTGTCCCCCATCTAACAAAACACCACAATTGCATAGATTCCTGATTGAACCCATATTGTGACTCACAAATAGAACCGTTCTTCCCTCATTTGCTACTTCCCCCATTTTGCCCAAACACTTTTTCTGAAATGCTGCATCGCCAACAGCCAAAACTTCATCAACCACTAGAATTTCTGGTTCGAGATGTGCCGCAACTGAAAAAGCGAGACGAATATACATTCCGCTTGAATATCTTTTAACTGGAGTATCAATAAATTTTTCAATTTCTGAGAACTTTACAATCTCATCAAATTTTTGTTCAATATCCGTCTTTTTCATCCCGAGAATTGAGCCATTGAGGAAAATATTCTCTCTACCAGTCATTTCCGGATGGAAACCTGTACCAACTTCCAATAATGATCCAACACGCCCAAAAAGTTCCACCTTCCCTTCAGTAGGGGTCGTAATCCGCGATAAAATTTTTAATAATGTACTCTTCCCTGCACCATTCCGCCCAATAATTCCAACTATCTCTCCGTGTTCTACATCAAAGGAAATATCTTTCAATGCCCAGAATCCTTTATTTTGCGGGGGACGATGAAATCCCTTGAATGGAGCTCGTATTGAATTTACTATAGCATCGCGGAGAGTATGATATTTTTCCTGAGGTCCGCCAATATTGTATTTCTTTCCAATATGACTTACACGGATAGCATAGTTTTTAGGCATACGGTTTTAGCCCCTCCCAAATGTAGTTACAAGATCACACAATATCAGCATAATATTGCTCCATTCTCCGGAAATAAAATACACCTGAAATAAGCAAAACAACAACCACTAAAACAGATATAAAGATCATCGAACTGGGAATTTCTGTACCGAGCAGTGCCCAGCGAAAACCTTCAATCACACCGGCCATTGGATTCAGTCCGTATAGTGGTTGTATTGCTTTCGGGAGCATGCTTGCCGGGTAAACAACAGGTGATGCATACATCCAAATCTGAATGATGAAGGGAACAGTATACTGAAAATCACGATATTTTACATTTAATGCGGAAAGCCAGAGCCCAACACCCAGTGAAGTTCCGAGTGCAAGGAGAATAAAGAGAGGAAGAAATATGACATTTATTGTCGGCACAACTCTGTAATACGCCATCATAAGAAAAAGAATACAGATTGAGACGGCAAAGTCTACAAGGGGGGATAGAATTCCGGAGAGGGGCATAATGAGACGAGGGAAATATACTTTTGTCATGATATTAGAATTTGCAACCATACTCATTGTTGAGCGGGTAAGTCCTTCTGAAAAAAGTATCCACGGAAGCAACGCCGCAAAAGAGAAAAGCGGATAGGGTACCCCATCGGATGGAATTTGGGCAAATCCTCCAAAAATGATAGTAAAAATCACCATCATGAAAAGCGGTTGAATGATTGCCCATGCAAAACCAAGTGCAGTTTGTTTGTAACGGATTTTTACATCCCGCATTGTAAATGAAGCAAGAAGTTCTCGGTAGTTCCAAAGTTCATAAAAATTGACCGGAACCCATTTTTTTGGAGGCGTAATGACAATAGAAGGTTTGTTGTTTATTTCATTGTTTAATATATCATTCATTAGATAACCTCGCTAGAAACCAATTATAAGAAATATAGATTAACGAATATGCCATTCTATTGAGTTTTATTCATATACTTCTCCAAGTAATAACGAAACGACATAAATTCAAATCTAAAACTTTACGCTTCCACATTTCGTTTCTTAATTATATCAGTATTTGTATAAGTGATTTCCTTTTTAGGTTCTAAAAAATTTTAAATTTGATTAAGGAATAACAATATGAAAAAAATCTTGAGTGACTGGCAGGATCCTTTTAATTAAACTCGCTGACCCAAAGATTAAATAAGCAATCTATGAATATTTCTCCGAACTTCCCATTACAAGAGATTAAAAAATACGATTATGTATTTGTACGGACATTTTTCATCAAAACGTGTCAAATTGATCCGTTCACAGTAAAAAACAAAGATACATTCTTGTTTTCAAGTTCTTACTGTAAATATAGAACAAAGATTACGTATCTAGGATCAAGTTATCAATCTCTTTGGAGTTGTATCCTGTACCTGAGATATGCGTATCAGAATGACAGACCCGGTTATATTATTTTAAGTTTTTTCTGATGATGAAATGTTATACGCCTGATATTGGAGATCCTCTGGTTTATGATATTCTTTTGAACAAAATAAAAGGGATTGCGTTTTCAAGATCGGGTTTCGTATTTTCCGATTCACGAGAAATACAAATAATCTCTGATAGAACCTTAAATTTCTGACAACCAGATTGAAATAAAGGTTATTTTCTCTTCCATATCATAATATTATTATAAATCTGTTAAGTAACCGGACATATATTTTGGATGGAATTCGTTGACAAAAAATTAACTATACCGTAAATGGCAGGGCTGCTGTATTTGGATTTTTCTCGAAAAGTGTAGTTAACATTTTTTTTAATTTATAGCTCCCGAAAAGATTCCTATAAATATTATTCACACGATCGAATTAGATTACTGAAGAATGAAAGTCATACGATTAATAAAAAAATTACTATTTTTATAAAACGATTCTATCGTTAAATGCCTGAATGGAGAATTTTCCGAATCTTTTCGCTAGCCCCGGCGGGAAATAGTTCTTTCTGCGGTTCAATGGGTTTAGGTTTTTTTATTGCAGAAAGGATGTCATCCTCATTTGATCCAACGAGCTCATTCCATCCATCATGAAGTGTCTCTACCCACTCAGTATTCTGTCGAAGTGTAATACAAGGCACACCCAATATATAAGCTTCTTTTTGAATGCCTCCAGAATCAGTTAAAATTTTTTTTGCTTCAGTCATTAATTGTATCATATCAAGATAACCAATAGGTTCAATAATCCGGACATTCGAGGGGATGCGTAAGTCGTATTTTTCAATAAAGTGTCTTGTTCGAGGATGGATCGGAAAGATAACGGGTATTCCTGATTTACCAAACGCATACAAAATTGTCCTCAATGCATGTTCATTATCTGTATTTGACGGACGATGAATCGTTGCTATAAAAAATTCCCGGGGTACGAGACCAAGATGTCTAATAATCCGTGAGTTTTTTTTTGCAAGAAGCTGATAATGAACAAGAACATCAGTCATTACATCACCAACAAAAAAAACCCCATCATTGATACCTTCCTTTGCAAGAAGTTTTTCTGCATTTTTCGTGGGGCAAAATAATAGATTGGAAATATGATCCGTAATTATGCGATTAATTTCTTCCGGCATCATGCGATCGAACGAACGTAGACCTGCTTCGACATGTGCAACAGGTATATGAAGTTTTACCGCCGCAAGAGCACCTGCAAGAGTAGAGTTAGTATCACCGTACACAATGACAAGATGTGGATTTTCCTCAATAAGAATATCCTCGAGTTTTTCTAATATCATTCCTGTCTGTTTTCCATGTGATCCTGATCCAATCTCAAGGTTATAATCCGGTTTTGGGATATTTAGGTCGGAAAAAAAAATATCCGACATAGCTGGATCATAATGCTGTCCGGTATGAACAAGAATTTCAGTATGATCTCTTCTAATTTCTCGTGATACTGCAGCACATTTAATAAATTGTGGTCGTGCCCCAACAACAGTAATAATTTTCAAGTTATCATCTCACCGATCTAGGACCATTTTTTTCCCGCGACCAATTCCTTTACACACAAACCCGTTTTGGATAAATATATCGGGAACAATTAAATTTCTTCCGTTAACAATAACAGGATGATCCTCACTACACATGCATTTCATCTCATCGGACTGATTGTCTTGTATACCGCATGGCCAGTGAATGTCACGACAACATTCGTGTTTTTCTTCAAATTTTTTTTTATCATGTAAACGATTATATCTGAGTAGAATTCAACCAATGAATAATGAACTACAATCATTGTTCCATCATCAATTACAGGATTTCAGTACATTTCTAATGGGAGGATACAGGCATAATTAAATTGCAGACGGTCGACCAGCGGAGCAGTGAGATCTTTTCTTCATTCAAAGATTTGCCAACACGTTCCATCCTTTGTTTTATCCGTGTAAACATATGCTACAGTATGAAGTTATCAATGTGGCGCGCAAGGACAAAAAAAGATGCTTCCCGCAGGATAGTTGAACAGCCCCTTACCAAGACATTTAATGCCTCGCTCAAAGTGATAAGTGCATTTTGTGTGGACGGGATCCTCGACTCCGGCTCATCGCACCTGACCACAGCATGACGAGAATTCCCCTTCCGCGTTTCTGATGATCGACTCCTATTCGAAATCATAAATATTATTGCCAGTTAATTAGCAGTATGGGGGTAGCATTGGTCGCAGCAATATGGAGATCAGGGAACTCATTTTCCGCAGTATTGGTTACATCCACTGAGGTAGATGACATCGGGAACCCGGTCCTTGTAAAAATGGGTGAACACAATTCCACTTCCGAGGAATGCTAACTTTCTCAACACCCCCGATGATCCGATAATGCACCCGTTATTGCGCAAAAACCGCCCATCTTTCACCCATTCAGGTACTTGAGCAAACAAAAATCAACACCTGCTTTGAGACGGGCTTCCGGTTCGAGAATCTCCCGGCCAATTCCGGTCATTGTCGCGGGAGTAATGAATGATGGATTCAAGAACTACAACCATCTTTAGTTTGATATGATCTCTAACATTTATAGTCACCGAACAGTTCAGGAAAATCTGGGAGAGATCTTTCTTGATTAATAAATTGTGTTTGGATGGAGAGAGTGAATGCATAAAATTTACAAATTTCGGTTCTGTAGAGTTCCTAAAAAAATAATGAATGATAACGACGATTTCAGTCTTGATAGGTTATAGTGGATCACTTTGATTTTAATCTTTGTTCCCGTGATTCGCATAACATGGCGAGGAAACCCAGTCTTTAAATCTGTTTGTCACTATTCCAATTTGAGGAATGTTCGATTTCTACGGAGCCGAAATATTTGAGTATAATCCAAAAACTTGGTTAGTTATACGGAATAGATTTCATTAAAGTTTTTTATAATATACACCCGCCATCTCCGCCGCATTCTGATTTATCATCCCCCGTACATCGACAAGTACGGGTTTATCGTTCATAAACCTGCAAATATCTAAAATATTCATTTCCTTAAATTGCTTGTGAGCCACGGCAATAATCACAGCATCAATTTTTATAGTTAATTTTGACAACGGGATTGCACCGAAATGCTTGATCACGGAATCAGGAAGAAGCGGGTCGTACCCATATATGTTTACATCATATTCTTTCAGTTCTTCGACCATGCTCTCGACCGGGGATTCCCGGATATCTGCAACATCTTCCTTGTAAGTGAGTCCCATAATAAGGACATTGGATCCTTTGATAGTCTTTCCGACTTTGTTAAGTCCCTTGACCGTCATCTCTGCAACGTATTTCGGCATACCATCGTTGATAGATCGGTCGGCAAGGATGACCTTGGGGTGATACCCGACCTCCTTTGCTTTCTGGACCAGATAATAGGGGTCAACAGGAATACAGTGGCCACCAACAAGACCAGGTTTGTATTTATGGAAGTTCCACTTGGTGGCAGCAGCCTTGAGAACCTCTTCTGTATCCAGCCCGAGCCGGGCAAAAATCATCGAGAGCTCGTTCATGAGAGCGATATTGAGATCCCGCTGGATATTTTCTATCACTTTTGCTGCTTCAGCGGTCTTGATGGTGGGGGCTTCATAAACATTGGTGACAAGGCTGTAGAGTTCGGACAGGTCATGAAGAGTTTCCTTGTCCATGCCAGAGACAATCGTATAGATATTCTTTAAATCTTCAATAGAGAAACTTGTTAGGCATAGAAGATTAAAACAAATTTTTTAGGATAAAATCACCAAGGAGATTGCGAGTCTCCCGTTTCCCACTTACCGGACCTCATGCCTATTCTTATCCCCTCTTCCAACTCCCTTGTATACAAACCCTGCCCCGATAAATACATCCGGGTCGATAACATTTCTGCCATCCACGATGACCGGGTGATCCTTCCCGCACAGGGTCTTAACATCGAGCGGTTTAAGGCTTCTGTACTCGTTATGACCTGTGAATACAACAACCGCATCTGCATTCCTCATCACCGAAGAGATATTACGTTCAATCATAATTCCCGGGTACGATTCAACCCATGGATCGTGAACCGAGATTTCGGCTCCGGCTTTCTTTGCCAGATCGTAGTACAACTCGGACGGTGGATCCCGGGCATCGTCCGAATTCCCCAGGAACGCCCAGCCGAGCAGGGCGATCTTCGATCTCTCCAGGGATTTCCCGGCACGCTCCAGGCCCTGTCGTGTGAGAGTGAGCATGTGACGGGGCATGAAGTCATTGATATGCCGTGCCAGGACATACAGCGAGGGTTCACCAGCCGGGTAATCGAGTGTACCTTTGCCAAGAACCTGAACTCCACGTTCCAGGTGGAACGTGTCCTTGGTCAGGCAGTGCCCCCCGACACCGGCCCCCGGCCAGAGCATGGCCCTGGTGATCCCTTCCCCCTTGAGGCTGTCGACACCGGTCCGGACATCGTACACATTGATTCCCATGGCTTCGCAGTAGAGCGCAAGCTCGTTGATGGCTGCGATCTGGAGATCCCGGAACGTGTTCTCAGCGGTCTTGGTCACTTCCGCTGCAGTTGCGCTCATCGGGATAACTTTGCCTATAGTGAGGAGGGGAGAGTACAATTCGGTTGCTCGTCTCGTACTCACCTCATCGATCCCGCCAACGATCCGGTCGTGCTCCCGGATATTGCGGAGGAGCCGGCCAACCATCACCCGCTCCGGTGCATGGGCAAGCGCAAAATCAATGCCTGCTTTCAGGCCGGACTCCTGCTCCAGGATCTCCCGGGCAATGCCACTCGTAGTGCCGGGCGTGATGGTCGACTCCAGGACAACGAGCATGCCGGGCAGTAGATAGTGTCCGACATTCTTCACACCATCAAAGAGGGCTGAGAAGTCCGGGAGAAGATCGTTCTTGTTCAGGAACGGGGTCTGGATGGAGAGGGTGACTGCATCGAGTTCTGCAATTTTTGAAAAGTCGGAAGTGCACTCGAATTTTTTTTCACGAGTTACTTTTTTCAGCAAGTCCTCAAGACCCGGCTCTTCTCCTTTCAGCGGGCTCTCGCCCCGGTTCAGCATGGCGATCTTATATCCGGAACTCTTTGAATCCCGCTGGAAACCATAGACTTTTTCAAATTTTGGTGAATCTGCCAGGAGGGCAGCTGCGGGAATGCCCACATAGCCCATGCCAAGGACACCGATCTTCCGGATCGGGCCGCGTTGTTTAATCAGTTCCGAAAGTGTGGATTTCATGAGTTATCCCGTTAATTCCAAAAAGATCTCTCTGAAAGATACATTCCTCGTCGTATATACAGGCATATCAGCAACCATTCATTGAACCCCGTTTATTGCATTGCAGATCTCCCCAAGCATCGGTTCGGTGACATGGGGATGGACCGGCAGCGAGAGCACTTCTCCAGAAAGACGTTCAGCAACCGGGCAGGATACATCTTCTCCGGTTTTCCGGTACACCGGCTGCTGGTGAATAGGGATGGGGTAGTGGACAGCAGACCCGATTCCCTTTTCAGCCAGCAAATCGATAAGCTCCGAGCGTTTCAGGTGAAACGAAGGAAGGACCCGTAGAACGTACTGGTGGTAGACATGCACGGCATCGGGCATGCACCAGGGAACAACAAGCCCGGGCTGGCGGATGTGCGATGTGAGATACGTGGCATTTGCCATCCGCTGTGCGTTATATTGCGGGAGCTTCTTCAGCTGTTCCCGGCCAATCGCCGCGCCGATATCGGTCATCCGGTAATTGTACCCGATCATCGTGTGCAGATACTTCTCGCTCTGCCCGTGGTTGATGAACCGGCGGATCACCGAGGCATATTGATCATCATCGGTTGTGATGATGCCTCCTTCACCGGTGGTCATATTCTTGGTCGGGTAGAATGAGAAACACCCGGCATGCCCCAGGCTGCCGATCGGTTTTTTATGGTAGAGTGCCCCATGGGCCTGCGCTGCATCCTCGATGAGCGGGATTTTATGATCATCGCAGATCTCTTTTACAGGCCGGACATCAAACGGCTGGCCGAAGAGATGAACCCCGATTACAGCTTTGGTCTTTTTTGTTATTACATTGTTCACGCATGACGGATCAATCCCGAACATCCGCTCATCAACATCGACAAAGACCGGTCTTGCCCCGCACATGGAAACACAGCTGGCGGTGGCAAAGAACGAGAATGTGGGAACAATCACTTCATCGCCGGGGCCTATACCGGCAGAAGCAAGGGCCGCATGGAGGGCTGCCGTGCCATTGTTCACGGCAATTGCGTGTTTTGTATTGCATAATGCCGCAAACTCATTCTCGAACTGTTTGACAACCGGTCCCTGAGCGAACATCCCGGATCGTAAAACCCCGGTTACTGCATTGATCTCTTCGTCTCCGGCTTCCGGTTGGGCAACAGGTATCCTGATCATGATCGCACCATCCCCGGGGTCATTGTTCGGACACCCGCATGCACATCGATCACGGCAGATTCTCTTATTAATATGTTCTGACCGGCTGAAAACCCATCGATAGGAGGCAGATCGCAGGAGAGAATTGATCCGGATCGGATTAGTGAATTTTTCCCGCTGTCTATTTCGTTATATTCAATCGGTTCTGCCCGTTCAGGTAAGAAAACACTCACGTTGACGGGTTCATACATCCGTGTTCCCACACCAATAATATTTTTCCCATAGTTCACAATAAGACCGTCCCAAGAACTTTTTTCAATTTTGTGAGATTCTTCCGGTGAGACTTTTTATAGGCAATTGTAGAATCCAGGTGCGACCTGGCACTTATGTTCTGGCAGTTTTCAGGCACGCATGGATCTTTTCGCATATCACCATGTTGTCAAGTGCCTGCCGGGGCGTGACCGTGAATGGGGTCTTATCCTTCACTGCCCGGAGGAAGGTCTTGAGCTCCTTTTTCAGGGGTTCGGATTTGTTGACCTGCACTTTCTCAATCGTGGTTTCCTGCGAATATCGCTCGCCTTCAATGGAGAACCTGCCGGGCTTGCGGTGGATATACAGCTCCTGGGCCATGAAGTCCCCCTCGACCGTGAAATGTTCTTCCTCGATGTAAATCCTGCGGACTTTTTTCGAGGATTTCCGGCTTGCGGTCAGGATTGCCGGGCATGTATTGATGGTAAAAAGTGCGGTTGCAACATCATCATTGCCCGAACAGGTAAGATCCCATTTTTTTATCGGAAAGAGATTGAAGAGAAGATCGATATCATGGATCATGAGATCTTCGATGATAGAGGTACCGACAATGCGCGAGGAGCCCGGGTTATGCCGGTTGATCTCGATATAGAGCGGGTGTTTGATGATCTGGGCCAGTTCAGGGATGATTGCATTGAACCGCTCGATATGCCCGACGCCAACGGTCAGGTCATCCGGGATCAGGTTGATGAGATCTTCGGCTTCCTTTACCGTCTGGCAGATAGGTTTTTCGATAAGGCAGGGAACATGCGATTCGATAAGTTGTTTTGCAACCCGGAAATGATAGGGAGTTGGTACGCAGATACTGGCTGCATCAACCCTCTCGATCAGATCCTCGATAGTTGGGCACACCGAAACAGATTCGCATGTGGATTTCAGGTGGCTTACGGATTTGGGATCGGGATCGTATACATAGACCTGGTCAACAAGCTTGAGTTCAGAATACACGCGGACATGGTTCTTTCCCATCATTCCGCAACCGATAACGCCAACATCCAAAATACATCACCAGAGAAATCTTCGTTTTTGTTTTAGATATTATATATTTATTAATAAATGGATTTGGAAAAAAACCAAATTTATTGCATTCTTTACCGGTTTCATTATAAGGTCCAATAATATATCCCATTCTTCACTGCGGTATCCCGATCTACCATTCCTCTCACATCCATCAGAACGGGCTTATCTTTCATGAACCGGAGAATATCGGTTACACTCATCTTTTTGAATGCCGAATGCGCTACGGTAATAATAACTGCATCCATCTTCTTGTCCAATTTTGGAACAGGCTTCGCACCAAATTGCTTAATCACCGAATCGGAAAGAAGCGGATCATAACCGTAAACATTCACATCATACTCTTTTAGTTCCGCGACCATATGCTCAACGGGAGATTCACGGATATCAGCAACATCCTCCTTGTAGGTCAAGCCCATGATAAGAACATTGGATCCTTTGATCTGTTTGCCAACTTTAATGAGAGCCTTAACCGTCATTTCGGCAACGCATTTCGGCATACCGTCATTGATCGCACGGCCGGCAAGGATCACTTGAGGATGATATCCGACTTCCTTTGCTTTTTGGACAAGGTAATACGGATCTACAGGAATGCAGTGGCCCCCGACCATCCCCGGCCGGTAGTGGTGAAAGTTCCACTTGGTACCGGCTGCCTTTAAGACCTCAATTGTATCGATATCAAGCCGGGAGAAGAGCATCGAGAGCTCGTTCATGAGTGCGATATTCAGATCCCGCTGAACATTCTCGACCACTTTTGCTGCTTCTGCAACTTTAATCGTGGGAGCCCGGTAGACATTCGTAATTAAACTGTACAGTTCGGATAGTTCATTCAGTGTATCCATATCCATACCAGATACAATTTTATTGATATTACGAAGTACGTGCTCCTCATCGCCGGGATTGATTCGTTCCGGAGAATATCCGATCTTGAAGTCCTTTCCGCATTTCATACCCGACTCCCGTTCAATGATGGGAACCATGATATCTTCAGTGACCCCAGGATAAACCGTTGACTCCATAACAACTATTGCGTGTTTCTTCAGGTTCCTCCCGACAACTTTTGATGCGGAAATAACCGGTTCCATATCAGGATCTTTTGCCTTTGTTACAGGTGTAGGAACTGCAATGATAACATAATCCGCTTCCTTGATCATGGCCGGGTTGGTCGTTGCTTCAATCTTGTTCCCGGGTTTTGAATTCAGTTCATCAACTTTCTTCTGATCGCGCCTGTAACCAATAGTACGGATATGCTCGGAAAAATCCTCTGCAAGGGGAAGACCGACATAGCCAAGTCCAAAGACACAGACAGTTTTCTTCAGCATTTTTTTTGAAGCCAAAAATTAACCTCCACAAAAATCCATCTATATTTAATCAATATAATCTAAAAAATATATCGAAATGCCAGATTTAAAATCTCCAGATTAACCACCTATTTGCACTGTAGAAAACCTCAAAGGTAAGATCTAATAAGAACCTGTGAATGTTGCAGACCCTCGTTTAGTTAGCGATTTAAGTCATAGTGGATTTTAGAGCTAACATACTGCTTACCCGGCGTTTGTTTACGGCGATTTTTTTGTATAAGGAGAGATAACCGGATACATCTAGGCCCCCCTTTTCAACCTTTTATGCAACACAGCATGTATCATAAGGTTCTATCCCGTCCGGAGCAGGACTTCATCTCTCCCCCCCTCAAACGGAGCCCGTATCGGGCTCCGCTCACGTTTCCGGAAAAATGTGGACACGGGATCGGGAGAGGATTGTCCATATGCCGGATTGCGCCGGTTCTTTACATCAGAAAAATACATAGTCCGGATGCCGGATGTGTTCACATATAAACATGGCCGGAAGACCGGTCCTCCACTCCCATCATAACAGGAAAACCGATGGCCGGCCACCGGAGTGAGTAGTTTTTTTCAATTCATTACATCGAAAAGTGAGGATTAAAAGTGGGTAAACGGTCCGGAGGGGAATTTTCTCAAGCCGGATTCCGGAAAGATTCAGATTCTTCTCGCGGACTCTACTCCAGCAGCTTCACCCTGCAGGCCTTCCCGGCCGCCAGTGAAAGGGCTTTGTCGGCAGTGAACAGCGGGGCCCTGTGCTGTACCGCGGCAGCAACGAACAATGCATCGTAGAGAGAGATATCGAGTTCGCAGGCCAGGTCGAGCGCCGGCTCAACCAAGTCCCGGGAAGGGATCGTTTCGCAGAGTACTTCTATGAACTTTATGGCATCATGGAGCATGATCTTCATATCATCCGGACTGTCCGCCCCGGATAAGATCCGTTTCGCGGCAACGTTCGCCGCGTCCGTGACGGCAAGATCTACCGTGATGCAGTCCATCCCTTGGATTTTTTTGACTGTCCTCGCGGTCAGCTCCTCCGGAAAAAAGATCGCGGCAATGACGCTTGAATCCAGTACGGTCTTATCGGACATCGCGGGCCTCACGAATAATCCCTGCAGCGGATATACCTGAAACTCTGGTATCCAGCCTCGCAAGCGCACGCGTAAGCAATTGTTCTTTGCATTTTTTCCTGACGGTATCCTCGATAAGAGCCCGTATTTCAGACTGGCATTCATTTCCCGGCAGCTCATCGATCATCTTTCTTATCCGTGAATCGATCCGGATACTGTAAACGGAAGTTGCCATACTATATTGTATACAATTTTTGTATATGAAAACAGTACATTTTTTGTTCCCTCCGGAATCACGAGAATATCATCCCGTTTCTCATGAAACCCGCAGAAAGTCCCCGGTTTTACCATTTTTAAATTTTATAATAAAGGCATATGATATATCCATACCAATACCTGTGTGCCGCACGGCCAAAGGAAACGGGCCGGGTGGAACCGAAAGGCTCATCCTCACGATTAACTGCGGATAGCGTACGCTCTCGCGTTCCATCCGAACCCGCCCGGCGTGCGGCAGGAATTAAAAAAATGCACAAAGAACTGGAACAAAACGAAATGAACAGGAAGATCGACGATTCATGCAGGAACGCTGGATCGCCGGTCTCCGGTTTGGGACACGCAGCGGTATGCAATGGCTGCAGGTCCGATTCAACGCGAAAAGAACAAACAACAACCACGGAACCGGCTGGAAAACCCCTGGCTGCATCGCAGGATCCGGTTCCTGCCCGGAGAAAGAAGCCGCTCGCAGCGATCCGGGAGGCAAAGAGACGTGCAGCGATATGGGGATTCTCTGTTGCGGATGTTATGTCCGGAGATCCGCTTCCTTACGATCTCATGGCAATAAAGGATGGAATTACCAGTTTCATCTGCGTCCGGCGCGTCAATGCATCCTGGTTCAACGAGAGGATGATCCTGCAGAGATGCCGGAACGAGATTGCTGCGTTCCGGGCAATGAGGCCGCAGCAGGGGCTCTGTTTCGAACTCTGGGTACGCGGATATGCGAGAGCATTCTTCCGGTATCGTGTCCTTCCGGATACGATAGAAGAGATTGGCATGGTACTGGAGCCGGAAACCCGGAAGGGGAAGAAGGCCCTTGAAGAGACCATGATGAATACAACGCAGCCGGATACTGCTGATGAGACAATTGCCGGAGATACGTCATAGGTAAACAGGCAGCCATTTCCTTTTTTCTTTTTACGGTCAATGAGGAAAAACCGGGCCTCACAAGCGAACCCGGCTGGTGAAAAAAATTCTTAACAAAACGGGGGAATGCCGTTTGACCCGGGGAATAAAACCGCTCGTTGCGATCGGCGAGGCAAAGAGAAAAGCTACTGCATGGGGATTCATGCTGATCGGCCTTGAGACCAAGAAAAAACTCCCGTACGATTTCGCATTCCACAATAAGGGGAAACTACGCTCGCCCGGGTCCGGAGACTGAAGTATGCGGATTTCCGGCCGGAACAGATCCTGCGGACCTCTGCCCGGCAGATCCAGGAATTGCGGGAAGCTGCAATCATGGCAAAACTTGCAAAGGAACTCTGGGTGCGGGGGCCGGACCGGACATGGCACCGGTACCGAATTCTTCCGGAAACAATAGATCCGGTTGAAAATCCACAGCTCATCAATGCACTGACCGTCGCATAATATTTTTTGACAGGAATCGCCTGAAAGAGACGAGGGTTGAAACCGTTGCCTTTTCGGAGCTCCGTTACCGGAGCACCTCCCGGTACATGATAACGACGGGTTCGGGAACGATACAAACCGCAGTGATCCGCTCATAAAAAACTGCGCTGGGCATTGACATTTCTTAACCGGAGGTTTGGCATTCAGGCCCCATTCCTGATAAAATGAGAATTTTGACAGTGTCAGAGAAATAACAAAAGATCCGGAATAATCCGCCGGTCCCTGCAAAAAGAGACGGTCTGGTTATTCCTGGGTCCGGTACCATGCAACGGTCTCTTCCAGGCCCGCCCGTACCGAGTATTGGGGAGCAAAACCGAAGGCTTCCCGTGCCCGGGAAATATCTGCGAGCGAGTTGCGGATATCCCCTTCCCGCGGGGGTTTGAATGTTAGGGGAACGGTTGTTCTGGTAATTTCCATGATCTCGCGGGCAAGCTCTATGAGGTTGATGCATCTCCCGCAGGCAATGTTGAACGATCCTTCGGCACTACTCTCCATTGCCCGGAGATTGGCCTCTGCAACATCCTTGACAAAGATATAGTCCCGGGTCTGTTTCCCATCGCCGTAAATTTCAATCGGCTGGTTACTGAGAATATTTTTGATGAACCGGCTGATGACGCCGGAATACGGAGAGGTTGGATCCTGCCGTGGCCCAAAGACATTGAAGTACCGCAACGATACGGACTTTACCCCATAGAGCCGGGAGAAGACTTCGCAGTATTGTTCGCCGGCAATCTTGGTCACGGCGTACGGGGAGATTGTCTCGGGTTTCATGGATTCGGTTTTGGGAAGGGCCGGGTTCTCTCCATATACTGCCGCTGAGGATGCAAGGATCACTTTTTTTACCCCGCACTCCTTTGCTGCGGTCAGGACATTGAGGGTCCCGGTCAGGTTGACCTCATGGGATTCCTTTGGATCGGCTACCGACCGGGGTACCGACGCGATTGCTCCCATATGGAAGACTCCATCCGCTCCGCGAAATGTTTCTTTGAGCAGATCCGGACTGGTGATACTTCCCCGGATAAATTCAACATGGGGCTGCGACACGAAATCTTTGATATTTTTTTGGTTTCCCGAGAACAGGTTATCCAGGATTACCACTTCGTGCTGCCGGTGCACGAGTTCTTCGACAATATGAGATCCGATAAATCCTGCCCCGCCGGTAACAATGTATTTCATGGTATCATTCCAGGAATAGAGTTCTTAAATACAATGCCTGCATTGCACTGCACCTAGGTAGTATATTATCCTCAACCGATATATACCGTAATACCGATAGAAGCCACAACCTGCGTCCTGATGAAGAACCGCAGAGCGTGAGATCGAATCAATATTAAAAAAAATACATCAGGCAGGTTTCTTTGAAACAACGGCTGAAGGTACATCCTCGAATACCTGCTCGTCCGGTTCTACCTGAGCCCCGGCCCCGATGCAGACGCCCGGTCCGATGATCGCGCCCTCCCCGATAATGCAGTTATCTCCAAGGAGGACCCCACGGGATTTCCGGGCGGTTTTTTTGGCAGGTGCCGGAAGATCGATAAACCGGACCCCGTTGTTTATGACAACAAAGTTCCCGATTGTTGTCAAAGCCGGGATCCAGACTTCCTCCCCAATCGTGACATCGTTTGCGATCGTCACATTGGTATCGATACAGGACCGGTTGTTTATCGTGACATTATCGCCAATCGAAACATTGTCCCGGATGAGAACTTCCGTGCCGCACCGGAACCGGTTGCCGATAAAGACATTCCCGAAGATGATACAGTGCTCCCCGATTGCCGGATCCGATCCCATCCGGACACCCGGGAACTGATCCTGGCGGAGGGCGTTTGCCGAAGGGAGACCTATGATGGTGGAATCGATTCTCCGGAGGGGAGTGGAATTTTCCTTGAGTGGTTGCGGTATCATGGTGAAACCCACGAAGAAAGAATATACTTGACGGTAAATTTTGTATTTTATAATAATCGTTCTATTTGATAAGGGTTTCTTTCCGGCAAACCATAATCGGATTTTTACCAGAATGCCGATGTACTCAGGATTTCCCGGTGGGGAAGTGACATGATATTCCGGCCAGGGCATGGGAAAAATTGTATAAATGATACGGCAGGCGCAGGGAGTTACTGCAAAGAAAATCAGGAGAGCAGAAAAGATGGAGGTAAAACCGGAAATACCCGGATCATTTTTAACAGAGCAATAGCATACAGTTCAGGTTAGCCCATGTTCTTCTTCTTCCACCTGCTCACCGGCATCATCATCGGGTTCCTTATCGCGGATCTCCTTAACGATCGCCGCTGGGTCCTGCCGTGTGCTATCGGCTCAATACTTCCGGATCTTATCGACAAGCCCCTGGGGCTCGTCATCTTTCCCACAACAATCGGCGACGGCCGCATCTTCACCCATACCCTGTTGATCGCAATCATTATCCTGGCACTCGGCATTTTTTTCTGGAAACGGATGCAGGACCCGTCCGTTCTTGCGCTTGGCATCGGCCTATTCTCCCACCAGGTTCTCGATATGATGTGGATCATGCCTTCGAACTGGTATTACCCGTTCCTGGGACCATTCAAAGGGGGCCTGGCTGACAATTATATCTGGGTGTTGCTAGCGGGAGAGATCCAGAACTCGTTTGATCTCGGGCTTGCATTCATCATTACCGGCATTGTTCTCATAGCCATTTTCTACCATTATTTTGCAGAATTTATTGCAATGAATAAAAAATCCTCTGCTCTCGTCTTCACAGCATCCGCCATCCTGCTCTGTGCCATCTCAGGAATCCTGATTGGATGGGGAATCGGACAGCACAAAATACCCTGGATCGGGTGGAGCAGGCCGGAAGAGGTGATCATCGGAGGAATTATTTTTGCTCTGGCTGCATGGCTGCTCTGGCGCTGGCAGAGAGACATTCAAAAAGGATAATTTTCTTCTTTTTCAATCCTGCTGAAAAAAAAACTCTTACGAATACAGGAAAAGAAGTCAAGATCTAGTAAAAAAAGAGAAGAAATCAGTACAGGTCTTTTATATTGGTTTTCGTCATGCCATTGGTAACCTTTTTACCGAACATCAACTGTATGGCTTTGAGATCAATCGCACTCGGTTGTTTGGCATCCGTTGAACCGGAGTAAAACAGGCTGTCAGAATATTTTGCGGTCTCCCCCTTGAATCCCAGATTATAAAGAATGGCACGTAAGATCCAGCGGGCCCGGGCATTCCCGGTCAGATCGGAATTTATGTAGGTCTCCTGGATAGACGTCCCAAACGTGTTGGTATTGGTCCGGACGAAATAGTACGTCCCTGTCTGAAGATCCTTAACGATAATTGTTTTATCATCAACATTCAGCTGGCGCAGTGCAGATTCCGGTAAGAAATTCAATGTGATATCTGCTGACTGGCTGTTGGTATCGATGTTGGTAGAGAATTTGGTAGTGGTAGAATAATTGTTGAACTGGTCGACAAAGTTCTTGACAACCGCAATATCGCTGTCCTTGTTGGCTCCCCGGAAAGAAATGGCCAGGAGATCCTTTGTGGGTTTCTGGATGATGTTATTGTCGGGACCAAATGCGATTTCAAGAAGGTGGGTACCGATTTCTGCCGATGAATAACTGATTGGTGTTGCTGGTTTTGCGGTTGTAGCCGCAGCTGCAGCAGTGGTTGCACCCGGTTTTGCGGTTGTCGCAGCAGGTGCGGCGGTTGTAGTTCCCGGTTTTGCCGTTGTAGTGGTTACTTTAATTACGGTCCCGTTGGGATAGGTGGCATTCTGTGTAGTATTTCCTGCAAGAGGATTCCAGGCGCCCGAGAGGATGACACTTCCAAGGATGAACAGCACGATGACGGCAAAACCAACGATCATCGGGATATAGGGTTTTAAGGGAACGAGCGTGGATTTCGCCGGTTCCGCTTCAGGAACAGGGGTTGCGGTTAACGGGGAGTTCACGAAGGTCGTTCCCTCCGGGCTCATGCCGATATCGAAGACCTTCCGTACTTTTTCCCGGGAGAGACCGGGGAACGCCGGGGAGATTACACCAGCAGACGCATCGCCGGAAACTTCCTGCGTGTAATGATCTGCAAGTTTCGAGCGTTCCTTGTTCCATTCTTCCCGCTGCTCTTCCACTTTTGCCGCAATACCTTTGAGGGGTCCGGCAATGGTTTCCCAGTCGATATCGGCATCCAGCTCGTCCTGGAGATAGACTGACGTCTTGTTGAGGAGAGTCTCGAATTCATCGAGCTCGCACTCATCGAAATAGGAAGGAACCGCTGCAAGGATCTCGCTCGTCTTCACATCCTTGTTGAAATGGTAGACAACTGCAGGGGCAACGAGCTTGATGGTGTCCAGGTCGAACTTCGGGCCGGTTGCAACCCGGTTGTACCGGGCTGCGATGATGTTGAGCTCGCGGAGGACCGAGCGCCACTCGCGATCGGTTCCCAGCCGGTTCCGTATCAGGTCGACAAGAGGAACAGCCAGCTGCTCGACCGTCTCGTTGTCAAGATTGTACATCACATTGATGGGGGAGTTCTTCGCGTTCTCGGTAACTTTGGAGAAGGTACCGATGATGAGCAGGTAGTTTGCAACAAGGCCCTGCTTGACAAAAAGCCGGTACATCTTCTCCAGGTCTTTGCTGAAATGGAGGATATCTGCACAAGATTCCAGCTGGAGGTTTGTCGCACTGTCGCCATTGCTGCGGGAATCATATGTGGTCTTCTTTAATTCCTCGCACTTCTGGTTTAAAAGGAGGATGACCTGGGAGATATCCTGCTCGCCGACCGGTAAAACGCCTTTGCTGAAGAGATCCAGGAAGGTCAGGATGGATTTTTTCCGGGTGATATCGTGAATCTGGTAATAGCGTTCACAATATTCGTAATAGACTTTATAGTCAGATTCCTTGAACTGAATCTGAATTTTTTCCATAAAATTATATCCTGTTTCATATTATTCAATTGTTGTGTTTTTTTGTCGGGGAGTGAATTACGTTAACGGCCAGGAGAACATTCAAAAGAAGGATCCTGAAAAAACGCAGGAAATCATTTGACAATAACCCCCGGGATTCAGTCATATGCCTTTGATCACAGAATCAGCATATTGTAAAGACCATGCCGTAACGGGAAGAAAAGAACCTGGAATGCATGTCCTGTCACGAGCATCGTACAAAAACCCGACTGATGCAAAAAAACCAAAAAAAGAAAGGATTGCCTGAGCACACCCCGCCATGCACTGGCGGATTGTTCATCGTATCTTACTTCATCGTTATCATGTGGCAGCAGGCCATTTCTTCGTGCATCACGGGCTCTCAACCATGTTTTCCCATATCCGAAACATCCCGTAAAACCGGCTGGGAGAGAATCTTTTTCATAACAAGTGTGAATGCCAGATAGATCGCGCGGTTTATATATATAATTGTGAGATATCAACGCGTTAATAAAATAACCGGACCCTGCTTTCCGCAATAACACACGCGGGAAAAGGGAAATTTTTTCGGGGGACTACAGTGAAACTCATTCCAGATCAGAATACCGTTTTTTGGAACGGCTCTAGGATTGTTCTTTGCCTTCTTTTCATTCTCTTCAGTCTTGTGGTTATCCCGGCAGCCGCTGCCACGGCAGATGCTCCGGAAGGACTGCACCCGGTGGGGGATCTCATGACCTCGAACCTGGCTGTTAGCTGCAAAAATATCGACACCGGCGCAGGTATTCCCGGAACAAGGATCTATCTTGACGGAGGATATGCCGGGGACACTGCCGGAAAAGAAGGCCTCCTTGTGCTTTCCTCCCTTTCCGCAGGAGACCATACCCTGCGGGCGCTGAACCGGGGATATATGGAGAACATAACAACCGTCCATATCCCCGAATATAAGGAAGCGGTCATAGCACTGCACCCGGCAAAAATCATTCCCATCGGGAATCACGGCCCTGTTGAGGAACGGATGGACATTGTCTTTGTTCCTTCAAAAACCATGTATGACTGCACGAAAAAAGAGAAGATAACTACGGACTACTATACAAAAAATGAAGAGAATTTCCGCAATGATGTGAACACGCTCATCGAGAAACGGATCCTGGTCATGAATACCCTGACCCTGAACCAGACCTGCCTGCCGGAAGATGCCACGAAGCGTTTCAATTTTTATTATTATTCGGATCCGGGCGACTTTGCCGATGCCTTTGCCGGTTGTGCCGGGACCATTCCGGAGGATTTCTGGGAAGAAGCGCCCTTTACCGATGTGGCAGTTATCGTATACCCCACATACAAAGGAGTATATTTGGGCCCCCCCTGCGAGCCGAACGGCTGCTCGAGCAGCATGGGACCGGGGATCCATTCCTGGTTCAAGGCCCCGGCCGATTCCGGCTGGGTCTTCATGCATGAGGCCGGGCATGCAATATTCGGCCTGATCGACACCTATTGCGGGGAAACCTACTATACCCAGAACGATCCCAATCCCAATGTCTGGAGCAGCCAGTCCGACTGCGTCCTTGCAGCCAGGAAAAACAACTGGAATCCGGCATTCTGCCGCCAGATCTCGACCGCAGCCAGAAGCGGGACTTCCCCGGCATGCCTGAAAAGTTACTGGCGAATCGACCCGGAACCGGATATGATGGGCACCTATATTATTAAGGGAAAACTGGGAAATGCGTCAACCCTTCACGTCCACTATATGCTGGATAACATCAACCGGTGGAACCTATGAGAGACCGTGCCATTCTCGCAGGTGTCCTTTGTTTCCTCTGCATTGCTTGCGGGTTTTCAACCGCCCACACCATGGATATGGAACAGGATTCCCCGCACGTCATGGTCACGGAGACCCCGGCCCCCCCTGCGCAAAACAGCACGGAAACCTGGAACACCTTAATAGAAGATGCCCATGCAGCTCATTCCCACGGCAATCTTACCCATTCTGACGACGACATGTGCAAGATCTTCATAATCCTCCTTGGAATAGGCGAAGATCACGCATTTCTGGAATCGGCTGATATCCGCTATGGCCCTCCCCCCAATCCCGGGTACCAGAACGGGAATTTCACGGTCACGATAAGAGCGCACAATGGTTCAGCGCTCATGTCTTACAAGGTCTGGGATCCGCGAATTCAGCTCGAACAGTACGGCTTCCGGAATGAACTGAAACATCACGAGATGACAGAAGACCCGGCTCTTGAAACAGGCATGACGGGCGACGACATCGACCTGCCGCTCATCATTCCATACCATAAGGACATCCACTCCGTGGACCTGGTTGACGACAGCAATGGATCGCTGCTCGTCTCGGTCAATCTCTCCCCGGCAGTAGATGCATTCCGGAGCAGGTTCCCCCGGGATCCGGATATGATGGAACAGCTGCAGTCGCAGAGATCGCCCTTTGCCATTCCTGGCGGGATCCGGGATATCTTCTATCCGGCCAGCGCCGGGCTGGCAGTAATTCTTGCCGGCCTGCTGATAGTCTTTATCCGCAGGTCGTAAAGCCGGTACGAAACAGGAAGAGCGTACGACCGGGGAAGGTATTCCGAATGCGCAGGTACATCCGGTATACCCCGCAGGGGATTGTATAAAAAAAGTTGCATCAGGCCCGTATATAAAAAAAAGAAAATTACCTATAGACAGGATTCCAATTAATTAAGCGGAATCTGCGTGAAGAAGAAGAACCTTGCAATCACGATAATTACCATCTGGCTCATCGTCATCAGCCTCTTTATGGTGCTTGCATACCGGATCGACCTGGAAATTTTTTTTGTGCTCTGGCTGATCGGTCTTCTCGTCATCGTTGAGCTTGCGGACACCCGGTTCTCGCTTCCCCCGTACCTGCGCTATATCAAATATGTTGTAGCAGCCGGCATTGTTGTCTTCGGCATCATCGTTATCCGGAAAGTCCTGGAGATATTGTACAAATGAAGAAGAGAGCCTGCTTTGCCATCATCGCCCTCATGATTGCCGGAATTCTCATAGCGCTTGCCCTGACCCATACAAATCCCCTCCTCTATTCCCTGGACAGGGACAATTTTGCCTCCCGGTTCCACGAGAATGCCGAAGCCCTGCGGCAGCAGTCGCTCAACAGTACAACGGACATCGATCCGGAACTCCAGGACTTCATCGATTTCACCGGCCCGGTCTCCCTGAATATCCGGATCCACGATATCGACCAGGCCCGGCGTGAACTCGAACGGTTCGGGAAAAGCCACCAGTCGATCAAGAACCTGGTAGTCAAGCTCGATATGAACGAGAGCGAGATCCAGGAGCTGGAGAGGGACACGGCGCTCCAGAAGCAGATCCTGGAGTCCCTCTTCAACACCTCCGTCTCCCTCGACACCCTGCAGGCCATGGAAGTCCAGTACCATGAGCAGAACAACGAGGATATGCTCACCACGATCCGGCTGCAGGGCGACGAACTCCGCAAAAAAGTCCAGGGGATGAGCGGAAAGTACCGGAATGCAACCGAAAGTGTCATAAAGAACGGCAAAAAACTGGGCCTCAATGTAACAAAAGCAGAGGAGAGCCAGAAGTATGTCGACGCGATCATAAAGGAGATCGAACAGCCGCAGGCGTCCCGGCAGATTGCTGTCGATACGAAGCTCATCCCGGGGGAAGACCGGATATCGCTCTTCCTCCGGCCGGACTCCGGGAGATACCGGGATATCATCGAATACCAGGGCATTTCCCTGACACTCAAGGGAAACAATACCGTCCGGGCAGCGGGGATCCCCATCACCATTTACTCAGAAGAGATCCCGCTTGTCCAGACCACCACCGATGTCTTCGGCTATTATAATGTGAAAGTTCCAATCGAGCGGGCCCTTATCGGACCCAACATCATCTATGCCCGGTCGCCCACGTCCCGGTCGGTAAACCGGACCCTGACTGCGATCCCGGTCGATTCGGTGACAACCCTGCAGGTAAGTAGGCCGGACAGCGATGGGAATGTTGTCTGCAATGGATCGGTTTTTGCAAACCTGCCGGTCAGGTCGGCATCGGTCCGGCTCGAATGGGATAGCAGCCAGGTACTCATCACCAAGACCGATGCAAAAGGACTGTATAAGAAAACCATCCAGCTCCCGCCCGGCAGTCATACGATCGTTGCCCGGTTTACCGGCGATGATTATCCGATCTACCCTTCAGAGAGCGACCCGGTACGAGTGGATATATCGATCATCCCGGGCGTTGATATGGATTACCGGCTCATCACGCTGGTCATTGTCGGTATCGTTATCCTCCTTTTGTTCCTGGGGGCGGGGCTCTTCTATTACCGCCGGATATCCCGGCAAAAGACCCATATCCTGGACTATGTCCGTAGGAGTATTTTCAGAACCACACCGGATCCGGCTCCGGCCGGGATGGATGAAACGGCCCCGGATGAGGGCATCCAATCGGATATCCCGGCCTACAACGACGAGACCATAATCATGTACTACAAGCGGATACTCAGCGAACACGGCCTGAGCGCAGCCTCCCGGGTAGTGTACCAGCAGCTGGCCGGCCGGGTTGCCCGGGATCTCCGCATCCGGAAGCACCAGGCCCTGACTCCCCGGGAGATGGCACGGACCTGCAAAGGCAAAGCCTATTGCGGAACCTTTGCCCGGTTCACTGCCGCGTACGAGCGGGTCCGGTACGGCAGGCAGCATGCGGAAAAAGACCGGACCGTATTCGAGACCGCAGCCGAGCTCACGGACGAACAGACCGGAGGGGAGAACCATTAGGGCCGCATTCTGGATTATCGGGCTTGTACTGCTTGCCAGTGCATTCGTGCTTGTGCTGCATCTTTCTACGAACAACCTGGAGTTCTCCCGGTACAACACCGGCTGGAACGGCACCTCTTCGTTCTTCTCCGATCTCGACCGGCACCGCATAGCATATGTCTATGAGCCGGGCGCGCTTGCCCAAAGCCCGAAAAACAGCACGCTTCTGATAATTGCGCCAAAGAATCACCCGGCACCTGCGGCCATTCTTGCGTACAGGTCATTTGTCAGCCGGGGAAACACGCTCATCCTTGCCGATGATTTCGGGACAGGAAACGAGATCCTCAAAGGTCTTGAGAGCCACATCTCGATCCTTCCCGGGAACCTCTCGAGCCTGGACCAGAGGTACCTGAATTCGTACATGGTGGTTGCATACCGGGAATCCGGCAACGCCACTGCCGGAGACCTTCCGGCAAGCATTGCACTGGACCGGCCCGCTGCGCTTGATGGGGGTACGCCCCTGATGCTGACATCGGTCATGAGCTGGATCGATGCAAACGGGGATCGCCGGCTCAACACGGTCGAGGATATGGGAACATTCCCGGTCATGTCGTCCGAGGCCATGGGAAGCGGGAAGATAATCGTCCTTTCAGACCCAAGCATCCTGATCAACTCGATGTACACCCAGCCCGAGAACAGCGACGACCGTGAACTGATACGCGGCGTGCTCAAAAGCGACGGCCCGGTCCTGGTCGACCAGATGAATTCCCGGACTGCGGATGCAAGCGGTATCAGCGAAATTCTTCATGTTATACGAACAACGATTATTATAGAAATTAGTTTATTGGGCCTGCTCGTGTTCGCCCTGGCATGGACCTGGAAAAAGAGGATATTTTAGGTGAAAGGATGAGTAATACCGAGCTCGATAAGACAATAGCCGATATCACCCGCATGTCTGCGCGGGATGGAAAAGGAGAGACAAAGGAGACCGCAGATGCACCGGAGATACCACGCCTTTCAGTGTCGGAACTGAAAAAAGAAGTTGCGGACATATCCCGTATTTCTTCCGAGATCCATGAGAAACTCAATACGTTTATCGTGGGAAACCAGCAGATCATCGACCTGATCCTCATCTCGCTCCTGAATGAAGGGCACATTCTTGTCGAAGGCGTGCCGGGTACCGCAAAGACCACGATTGCAAAATCCATTGCCCAGATCACCGGCTGCGGGTTCAACCGTATCCAGGGTGCAGTGGATATCCAGCCTGCCGATATGCTCGGGGTGCGGATCTACGATACCCATAAAAAAGAATTCGTCCTGAGGAAAGGACCAGTTTTTACCAATTTCCTTCTCGTGGATGAAATCAACCGTATCAATCCCAAGGCCCAGAGCGCATTCATCGAGGCCATGAGCGAGCGGCAGGTTACGCTCGACGGTATCACGCTCCCCATGCAATCTCCGTTCTTCGTGATCGCCACCCAGAACCCCCATGAATTCGAAGGCACATTCCCCCTGATCGAAGTGCAGCGGGACCGGTTCATGCTGAGTATCCGGTCGGATTATCTGAGTGCCGAGGATGAACTCAGTATCATAAGGAGGGCAAACGCAGGCCAGCTCCACTGGGATACTTTCTCGCAATCCATCACCCCCCTCCTCTCCCCGCAGGTAATCAAGCACCATATCAAGATCGTACGGCAGATTGCCATCGAGGAGCCGGTCCTCCAGTATATCTGCGACCTGATTGTTGCAACCCGGACCCACCCGGATGTCGAGCTGGGCGGATCCACCCGTGCCTCGCTTGCCCTTGTCAGCGGTGGCAAGACCATGGCGGCCCTCAATAACCGCACGTACGTGATCCCCGACGACATCAAGCAGATCGCCCAGCCAACGCTTGCCCACCGCATCATTCTCAACCGGGACGCCCAGGTGGAAGGGATCACCCGGGGGCAGGTGCTGGATGAGATCCTCTCAAAAGTCGAGGTGCTCTGATCTGTGCAGATGCGACGCTGTACCCAGGGAATAACCTTACTGTGTCTCGTACTTGTATCGGTCTCGCTTGTCCTGGATGACCTCTCAATTCTTCTTGCAGCAACGATCCTTCTTACCGGCATCGCAGGACAATACATCCTGTTCGGGTATCGCATGCGGGAGATGGTGAGTTCGATCGAATTTCACCGGACCCTGAGCCGCAACCAGGTGCGGAGGGGTATGGCGGTCGACGTAACAACCACAATAGCATTCCAGGTTCCACCGCGGATGCAGGTGAAGATTTCCGACCTGTACCCATCCCAGACAAATTTTGTCAATGGCGTAACTGAGATCACGGCCTGGACGGATCCGGCAGTGCAGAGCTGCACGTTCAACTACACGATCGTTCCGGTCATCCATGGATCGCACCCGTTTTCCGGGTTACAGGTTGATCTGAGGAATCTCTTTTTTGAAGATACCATGACCCTGTCCCGGAAGATCGATTGTGAACCCCTGATTCTTGTCCAGCCAACAGGACTGTTTGCACCGCCCAACTCCGACCTGATGGACGGGATGCTGGACCTGAGGAAGACCAGTACCTGGAGTGGTGCGGATGTTCACTCCCTGCGGGATTATATCGTCGGAGACGACCTGCGTCACGTGGACTGGAAAGTTTCTGCGAAATACGAGAAACTGGTTATCCGTAAATACACGGCACCCATGAGCCATCCCCCGCTCGTGATTGTGGATATTCCCTGGAACGGTTCGCCATACCCGGAAAAAGCCTTCAACCTGATGATCTCGGAAGTTACCGGCATGGTACGCCACACGATCCAGACCTACCAGCAGGTCTCCGTACTCATGATCTCGGGGCCCAACATCATCCACCTGATCCGGGAGGAGCGGAACCTTCCCCGGTGTCTCAATGATCTCCGCGAATGGATGCATCCCGCCGAACGGCCGGTTCATTTCTATCATACACCGGACCGGTCGGATCTCCGGGCTCATATCCGGGTTATTGAAAATAATCTGCCCGATGAAACGGATCCTGTGACAATATCCTTTTTCGAACACCTGCAGGACCGGTACGAGAGCATTCTTGAGAACATGCGAAACCCGGCCTTCACCGGGCAGGTTGGCCGTGCCCTTGCCCAGGTTACCTTCTCCGAAGTGTACCTCTTCTCGCTCGAATGCGGGGACACCAGCCATATCCGGCACATTGTGCGTCCGCTGCGGGCAAGAAACATCACGGTCCATACCCGGATGATCTACACCCCGCCCGATGAAGCCGGGGCCGGGCCGGAATCCGCAGGCGCCGATGGCGCAGGAGCCCCGACATGAACCGGATCCTGCCGGAATACCGGTTATTTATCCTGCTCGCGGTCGGGGTTTTTTGTACAACCCTGGCCCTGGGTTTGCAGGTCTGGTACCTGACAGGGACGCTCACTGCCGTTCTTCTCGGGGTACTCCTGTTCACCCGTACCTGGCGCGACCGGGGATTTTACATTGTCTGCACCGGCGTGCCGCTTGCGATCGTCTGCGGTCTTCAGAATCTCTGGGCTGGGTTGTTTGTCCTCTGCGTGCTTACCGGGATTGTCTGCACGGTCCTTGGCTTGCTTGCATCGGAAGAGGATAAAAAACAGTTCGGGATCTTTTTCTGCGCTTCCATCCTTATCACGCTGCTCATCCAGTTCTCCAACCATGTGCCGGGACCGCTTCTCGTCCTTGGCATTGCCATCGGGGCAATCCTCCTGATCCATTCGGTGCGCATGTACCAGTTCAGAAAACAGTATACCGGAGCCTGAATATGAAATTCATTCCAGAAAATCCATACTTCCGCGGGGCTTTTGCCCTGATCATCATGGCAGTTATCCTGGTTGCCGTCGCAATCCTGACCAACCGGGGCGATTTCACCAGCGCGGCACTCGTTATCGCCGGCCTGGTCTGCCTGCTGACCGGCGTCCTGTTTGCAACATTGTCTGGCGCCGATCCACTCGATCTCCGGTACCTGGGCCTGTTTCCGGTCCAGGGGAGCATCAATCTCGCAAAAGTCTGTGCCGACCTGGGAATCCAGGGAAATGCCTGCTTTGTCCAGGAGAAGACTGAAGATCATTCACAAATCGTCCAGTTCATTCCTGTTGCAGAATTCCAGGGCCTGCCGCTCCCTGCAGATTCCTTCTCAACGGAATCCGCAGCTCCCGGGCTCCTGACCGGGCCATCCTGCGCCCCGCTCCTCTCGCTCCTCCGCAGGAAGGATCACCTGGCGATCCCTTCGGATGCACCGGCCCTGCAGAACCTTGTCCGGGAACTCGGCATGGACGTGATGGAAGTGGCAGGGAAGGTCCACACAACAATTGAAGGGGACGTTATCACGGTAACCATGGAAGATTACCTGCTCATCGACGGCTGCAGGGCCATTCATGCGGAATCGCCCAAGTGCTGTACCGCAAATCCCTGCCCGGTCTGCAGCCTGTACGCGTGCGTGTTTGCAGAAGGGCTGGGAAAAGTCATCAAAGTCGAGAGCTGTTTCCCGGAGCCGAAAAAGCCTGTCGTGAAAGCGATCTTTTCGATCATTCACGACTGAATCTTTTTTGGAAAATCACAAACGGTTACGTCTTTCCAAACGTGTGTATTGGTCCGGTCATCGGTTTTTTTGGAGCAGGCCCCATCATCGGTACCTTATTCAGCATCAGAAAATGAGGAATTTTACGCAGATTCCGATACCCGGCGGGAGCATTATGTTGGTAAAAAATACGCTCTGTAGAAAACCTGCAAAAAGTAGGAATTAGATTGGGATAGGGCCACGGGCGCTCACCGCCTCATCGGGGCTCGCCCCGTGGAGTACGACCTTACGAAAATCCATATGATTTTTTTTAAAAATGAAGGGGAAGGGGCTTGTCACCTTGGGCTGCCTCCCCCTTTGGGGGAGAGAGGGGGTCACACTCACAAACACCATTGAGTATGCAACCCGAATGATTTCTACAGAGCAAAAAAACTATTTTCATCTTTAACCGTTATCCGTCCTATCATAATGCGCCCTGTCCCCGCCTGTGGACCGCGGACCCGGGAGGGGGAAAATTATTGCGTAAAGAATGATTCTCCAGAACAAAGTATGCAGATTATTTCAACGACCGGACCGTAACCCAGAGATGGAGGTCGCGGTAACTCTGGTTTATCCGGTCCATGCCGGTAACCTGGTTGCCCGGGACGGTCTCGTTGAAGAGGAGGAACTCGACCCGGTTGAACTGGGTGCCACCCGGGGAGAACGAATACGGCTGGATAACGGTCTGGTTGTGCGAGACCGGGACCACGAACCGGTCAACAGGTTTCATGGAGGAGAGCGTTGTCGTATTGGTCTTTTCATCAAAATCCATGGTGACAAAGTATGTCTCAACCGTGTAATTGATCGGGCGGTACTCATGGTTGCCGATGCCGATAAAGAGGGACCCGGTCTGGCCGGCAAGGAGCGTTGTCGGGTAATCGGCAGCTTTCTGGTTCTCGCCAAGGATGAAAAATTCCGTGAACTTCTCGCCTTCCTTGGGAACAACGATAACAAAGACGGTCGTGGCCACGGCAGCTATGATCGCGACAAGCAGAACAATGGAAAGGATGCGATCGATCCGGGAAGTCGCCTCACTCTGCGGGAAAAACTCATTCCGGATTCCCTGCTGCATCTGAGCAAACGGGACCGCAAACCGGTCTTCTGGGGGCAGACGTATCCTGCGGTACTGGGCAGCAAGGCACAGTACGATGGTGAGCACGCTCAGACAGATAACAATCGGATCGAGCCGGATCCCAAATGGTGTATAATTCAGGACAAGACCCGTGAGCGGGACAAGGGCGATCGAAAGACCGAACGAGAGCGCCACGCGCTCGATCAGATCGATATCCTTTGCAGCCGGAAAGAGGGCGGCGATGAGGGCATACCCGGGAATGAAGAGGACCAGCGGTATGCCAAAGAGGATCCGGAGGAACGATTCATTCAGGTACGGGACGTATATGCAGAGCAGGGCACCCAGAAGCCAGAGATAGCAGATGAGAAGGTCGGTGGGGACTCTCATGCCGGCAAATGCATCGATAAGGGTATCGTAAGGATGCTGCTCCGGGGCCATGGTATTTTTTTATTTGCGTTCTTCCGTATTATGCATGTCGGGAGATTCTCCATGGTCTCCGATTTTGAAAATCTCTTCAATTCATCACTCTTTCTGCACAGGACCCTGCGGCATATTCCCAAAGTCATCCTGGCAGCAATGAAGGAGTACAAAAAAAGATCAGGAAATTTCCTGCTTACCAGTTGAGCTCCGGCAGGCCTTTGGACCGGAACGAATGGTTGATCTCGGTTCTGAGCTGGGCTACGCGTTTCTCGTTATCGCGGGTCTTGACATTGATGTAATCGGCAACCGACATGGTATCGAGAATGTCCAGGTCCGCTGCCACCGGTACCGCCTGGGGCACATGGAGGATATCGAGAATTTTCTTGTTGATCGATATGCGCCGGTGGAGCTGGGCCAGTTCGGTGACTTTCTCGGTAGCAACCCCGGCTTTCTGTGCAAGGTGCAGCGCATCCTGGATCTTCTGCTTCCGCTCAAGGAAGAACTCGACCGCTGCATAAAGCTCGGCAGGCTCGCAGGGTTTCTGGAGATAATCATCCATACAGAGCCGGTATTTCCTGGCTTCCTGGGCGGTGAGGCGTTTTGCCGTGAGCATCAGGACGGGAAGCGATTTGGCATCATGGGTCTTCCGGATCTCCTCCAGGGTCTGCCACCCGTCCATCGGCTCCATCATGATATCCAGGAGAACCAGGTCGGGGACATGCTTCTTGAAGATATCAAGGGCTTCCTTCCCGCTCTGTGCCATGAGGGTTGCATAACCTTTCCTCTCCAGGAGCAGGTGGAGCATATCGACAATATCCGGGTTGTCGTCAACGATCAGGATCGTCTGTTTTTCCGGGGTCTCGGATCTGCCGGATCTCTTCCGGATCGTCATTACCGCAAAACCTGCAGCCAGGAGCACTGACGCGGAAAGAACCGCTGCGAGGACAAGATACATGGAGCTGTCCTGGGTTGTGGATTTTTCTCCGGCTATTCTGATCTGGCAGTCGGGATCATTGGGATAATCGGCACAGAACAGCGTTACGGCAGGGGCCAGATCGGCAGTTGCGAGAACCGCCCCGCCATTGGTATTGGAGAGGACAAACTTATCCATTCCCGTAAGGTAAGGAACCGTGATCGTCATTGCCCCGGATCCCTGCTGCTCGGTGTATCCGATCAGGCTCTCCCCGGGCTGGGATCCCAGGATATCCCCGTACGCAACGGCCGGCTGCTGCATGGAGAAGGTTTTGAGCACATTTCCCTTCGTATCCAGGATCGATCCGGTCAGGCTGCCGGAACGGAGATTCAGGTTGGGGGCTTTTCCATACCCGACCTCAAGAGAGGAGACCGAATAGCCGGTTGCATCGTATTTCAGCTGGATATCGACAATTTTATTGTAATCCGGCTGGGGCGGTGCTGCAGCAACCGGCACGGACAGGATTGCCACAAGGCCGATCACCAGAAACCCGGTCAGGATCTTTTGAATCATCATCCCGCCTCCGCTTTTGAGATAACATAGTTGATGCGCTGCGTTGCTGCAGTCCCGAATTTGCCGCCGTAGCCTTGTGCCATGATATCAGGATTCGGATCCCATCGCCAGAAGTCCTTGATGCAGGCTGCAGAAGTGCCGGTACTCTTCTGCTCTATCTGCCGGCAGAGTTCCGGGTCCCGGTTATTGGATGTCGCATCCGATCTGCAGGCTTCCCGGGAGGACCAGACATTGGCATGGGGATCGTTCTCATAATAATAGGTACTTCCGCAATAAGTATCGATCAGTTCGAACACAGCATGACCGGTCTCATGCCTGACGAGAGATGCCTGGTTTGCAGGGACTTTCATGAGGCTGCGTCCCGGCCCGAAGTTCTGGAAACAGCCGGTCGGCTGGCAGGATGCATCGCTGTACAGGCCGGTATATGAAGGGTACAGGATAACCGTGATATCGCTGAAGGTGACATCCTTCCAGTAACTTTCAGGAACCGAACCGGAACAACCGGAGAACGCATCCGCCGGAGCTGACGGGTCGTAATAGTAATAGAAATTGAATTTATCCTGGAATCCGGCAGGAAGCGGGTCGGAGGGCGATGTTACTTTGTCGAGCTCCAGGTAGGTCTGGCGGATTACCGACTCCACATCAGTCCGGAACCGGGTCTCATCGGTCATATAAACGGGGGTCTGGATCACTTTCTTATCGGTACAGCTGTAGGATGTTGATGATGGATAGAAAACCACGTTGATCCCATTCGCGGAGGGACCGTTCGGGTTGAGAGAGACAAGAGGGCCTTTCGAGAGGGTGATCTCAAGTGAGGAATCCGACGGGTACACAAATTTTTTTGTCACGTCCTTGTAATTCTCTTTTGTTACCCGTATCGTATGAGTTTTGGATGCTACATCATTAATGACAAGTGTCCCGCCATTAGAAGTAGTAGTTCCGATGTATCCTCCGTCCAGATACACGAGCGCATCACCCACGTTCTCCCGGGTCTTGGCATCTTTGACATTGATGGTGAGCGAGTTGGCTGCTGAAACAATGGATACGATGAACGTAAGTGATATTACCATTATGATTAATGGTAGCCAGTCGCTTGTTCCAAGTCCGGAGATATATGCCATAGGATCAGGAAGCTATCTGATGAACAGCATTTGATGCCAGTCTATTTCTACTTTGTTACCCCATAGCCAGTAAGTGATATAAAGACATTACTGTTTTTTTTACTGATGGTTTTTCCCGTTGTTTATGAAAACAAAGAAAAATTTATGAAAATAACAGCAATCGGAGCGAGATAATTTAATTTTAAGACACGGTTTTTGGGAGCGGGTATGCCTGCCAGAATATACTATCGGGAGAGTTATCATGAAAACGCTTGTTCCCTTGCCGGAAGTGATTTTGTTTCCTGATATCAGCTGACTCCGCATTTTCCGGAAGGTTCTTTTTTACCTGCACAACAACGATTGCCGGCCAAAAATATATTTGGCATAGGGCCGGGGAATCGCCGGGGAATTCCCTGCTACTGGTACGGTTTTTGTTCCGACAGGGGGTGAGACAGTTCCGTTTCCATCGGGCATCCGAGAGGTTTAATATCCTTTGAGGTGTTGTTATTATAGAACTGTGAATTGATGCACCCGCTGAAATTCTCAACGTCGTAACCGATCAGAATTCCGGTTATGCGGTACGCGTGCGGGAATCGATCATGGTTGACATGCGCCTCGGTAGGGTAGTGGACATCCTAGAAGCCTCCGGAGCTTTTGACCCGGGTTCAAGTCCCGGCCGGGGCGCTCATTCTTTTGCACGATTTCTTTTCAGTAAACCATTTGCCGTTTTTTGGCAGGAGTAAATCTCTTCCGGCCGTACATGCACGATAATCTGACCCGGACAAAAAGGAAATTCCGGTCTTCTCCTGCTCATCCCAGATTCATGGCAGATTTCATGGACCCGGGCACTACCCGCTCAACTGACAGAGGCTGGACATTGGGAATATCCATATCAATGATAAACGGAGTTCCGGGTTGCAGGTTTTCCGAGGGAGATACAAGGATACTGAAGACTTCCCGGGGTTCAAGAATATCATCGGTATTCGCGGTGATTCCGGGAAGCATGCTCCCTTTCCGGACAATGGACCAGCCCGGCCGGGTAAAGACGCTGGTGGTCTTCCGGGGGATTATCTCGCTTCCATGAGGCGTCTTTATAATAACTGAAGCCTGCGAGATATCAACCCCGGTCCCGGTCGCCCAGTTCATCCGCAGCGAGGCCAGCCGGAGATTCAGCCGGACGGCATTCATACCCGAAGACAACTGTGCCACCTGCTTTGCCGGGGCATCTGCAGGAAGTCCGGTGAGGTCAGCATATCCGGTCACGGTCCCCTCAAGTGCAAGATTATCGGTAAGGACATTCATTGAAGAGGAAGCGGCCTGACCGGAGAAATAGCCGTGCAGGATAAAGATGGAGAACATTCCAAGCGAGAAGAGGATAACCGCTGCAAGCAGGATCAAGGAACCATACATGTATCCGTTCTCCGACTCGCACCAGCTGCTCATGGATAAGCGCAGGATGTTGTGAATAAAAAGGATATCGTTTCATCTCCCCGGGGAAACGTACGAAAAGCCAGAAAGAGGGGATAAAAAATGACTAATCGACAATACCTGCCCAGCCGCTCCCTTTGCAGGTATGACAGTTGCGGATCTCTCCGCCACGGTGCGTGCAGGGTCTGGGCTGTCCGTCCCAGCCAACGGCTACATTCACAAACCCGGTCCCCTTACAGGTTTTACAATGCTGGATATCCCCGCCCCAGTGTTTGCAGGGTACGGATACCACCTGACGATTTATACCAGCCATAATTATCCAAAAATATTCAGAATTCTTCTTAACAATATTAAATGTAAATAATATTAGATTTTTTCCATTTGATTTTTATAAATGCGATTTCATGGAAAGAGATGATCAATCCATAACAACCTGAAGGCAGATCGCCGGGATAACCAGGAATACACCATTACAGGAAAACGATCTCCCTCATCGTCCAGAGATCTATTGAAAGGGGATCAGAACGCATCGCCCCGGATGCAGATAAAAAAAAGTTATAATACCGGCTTCTTCTTCAGCGCGGCAACGAGAAGGTTCACGCCCGCCTCGAGATCCTGCATATCGATCATCTCGACCGGCGAGTGGATGTACCGGGAGGGAATGCTGAGCGTTGTGCTCGGGATGCCACCCTTTGTCAGGTGGATGGCTGTTGCATCGGTGGTCCCGCCGCTCCCGACTTCGTACTGGACCGGGATATTCTCCGACTCTGCAGCATCGCGGAGCCATTGCACAACTTTCCTGCTCGCAATGAGACCCCGGCCGCTGCTGTCGACAATGGTCACAACCGGGCCCTTGCCCATCTCGACGGGCGCATCCTTCATGTCGATGCCCGGGTGGTCGCCCGGAATCGTCACATCGGTTGCAATGGCGCAGTCCGGGTCAAGAGAGTATGCACTCGTGCGTGCACCCTTGAGCCCCACTTCCTCCTGGACAGTAAAGACGCCGTAGATAGTGAGAGGGGACTTGACTTCTTTTAGGGTCTTGATGAGCATTGCGACACCGGCCCGGTTGTCGAAGGCCTTGCCGGTGACCCGGGTGCTGGCCAGGGACGTGAACTCCCGGTCGATCGTTACCGGTGTCCCGACATCTATGCCGAGATAGGCAACTTCTTCCTTGTTTGCCGCGCCGACATCGATGAACATATCGTCGATCTTCACGCCACGTTTTCGCTCCTCCTCGTCCATCATGTGCGGGGGCTTGCCGCCGATGACGCCGAACAGGGGACCTTTTGATGTGTGGAGGACAACGCGCTGGTTGTAAAGCGTGGGCCCGTACCAGCCGCCAAGAGCGACAAACCGGATGAAGCCCTTGTCATCCACATACTTGACCATCAGGCCTATCTCGTCCATATGGGCGGCAAGCATAACAGAGAACTTGCCCCCGCGCTTGGTTGCGATCAGGTTCCCGAGAGAATCCTCGCGTATCTCGTCCACGTGGCCTTTGAGCTCTTTCTTTATGACCGAAAGGACGCTTCCTTCACTGCCCGAAACCCCGTGGGCATTGGATAATTTCTGTAAGAGTTCTTTTACCATATCATTCACCTGTTGCCTGTTGTATCCTATCAAGGGCACGGTTGAGGTTTTCCCGGGAATTGGCATAGCTGAACCGGGTATACTCCGGTGCGTTCTCACCAAACGCCGTACCCGGAACCACAACAACGCCGGCATTGATGATCTTCTGGGTTATCTCCGGTTTCATCGGGACAAACGCATAGAAGGCGCCTTCGGGAACCGGGAATGAGAAACCGAGACCTGCAAGCCCTTTGCAGATGAGATCCCGGCGTGCCCGGTACTCGTCGCGCATGACTCCGACCATATGCTGGTCGCCGGTGTATGCGGCAACTGCCGCATACTGGGAGATGGTAGTGGCACAGGCCTGGCAATACTGGTGGACTTTGAGGCACTGGCCGACAATATCGGGAGACGCGGCAAGGTACCCGAGGCGCCAGCCGGTCATGGCATAGGTCTTGCTCGTGGCATTGATGGTGATGACATTGTCCCCGAACATTCCGGCGCTCCAGTGTTTCTTCCCGTAAATGAAATGCTCGTACACTTCATCTGAGATCACCGTGACACCTTTATCTCCCGCATACTCGACGAGAGCCCGGATGGATTCCCTGCTCTCCACGGCACCGGTCGGGTTTCCCGGGGAGTTGATGACAAGAAGTTTTGCCCCATCCATCCGCTCCTTTGCGGCCTCTACGTCGAGATGCAGGGTTTTTGTCAGCGGGACACTGACAGGCCGTCCCCCGGCCATGGTTGCAAGGGATGCATAGGAGACGAATCCCGGGTCGGGGCAGAGCACCTGGTCGCCCTCGCGGAGAAGGGCCTGCATAACGATATGGAGAGCCTCGCTTGCCCCGGCCGTGACGATGATGTTATCGGGAGTGTAATCCAGGCTGTTTTCCGATCTGAACTTCCGGCAGACAGCCTCGCGGAGTTCAGGGATGCCGGTATTGGGGGTATAGCCGGTCTTTCCTTCTAGGATTGCCCGGATCGCGGCATCCTTGATATGCTGCGGTGTGTCGAAATCGGGCTGCCCGAGTCCGAGATTGATCGAGTCCGGGCCTGCGGATTCGAAGATCTTCCGGATACCGGAGATCTCGATTCCGAGAACCCGGTCAGAGAACTGTATTGCCATAGATTTCCTGCCTCATTCAATATTGGTATGCCGGGTTTTGAGAGCCGACTCGTCCGTTTTCGTCACTTCCATCATCCGTGAGATCACGGCATCGGCAAAGATCATGGAGGCGGTCTCGAAGAGGGTTCCAAGGGGTGCAAAGGATTTGTGCTCGCCCATCATCTGCCGGATCTCGAACTCGGCAGCATCGTCGGAAACTGCATCGCGCTGGTGCTCGATGATGACGATGCAGTCCGAGATTTTGCCGATCCGCGAATCGGCATTCGAGGTGATGAGGCAGATGTGGGCCCCGATCTCTCTCGCAGTCTCGGCAATATCGGCAACGGTCTTCGTCTTCCCCGAGCCGGAAAAGATGACCATCACGTCCCCTTCCTTCAGTGCCGGGGTTATTGTCTCGCCGACAACAAAGGCCTGGAGACCAAGGTGCATGAGGCGCATGGCAAAGGCCTTTGCAACGAGCCCCGACCGGCCGGCGCCGATAACGTAAATCCGTTTTGCTTTGAGGAGTTCCTTGATGAAGTTCTCGCAGTCTCCGTACGAAAGTGAATGTGCTATCGATCGGATCTTCGATGCCATCAGGAGCATCATTTCCTGTACCCGGTGATTCTCCATGCTTCTCGCACAAAAGATGCATTCACAAAGTAGATGAGAATTTCGTAACAGGGAACCGGTTTAGTCGGTGCTGCGGGAAGGATCTTTAAGGATTGTGGACAAAACTGTAGTACGTGAAAGCGCCGCTCGTCAAATGGGCCGGGGGAAAACGGCAGCTGCTGCAGGAGATCAATGCCCGGCTTCCCCACGGGTGGAATACCTATTTTGAGCCGTTTGTCGGTGGAGGCGCACTTCTTGCAAGCCTTGCAAACCAGAACCGTATATCCCGGGCAGTCATTTCGGATCTCAACGAGGAACTCATCAACCTGTACCTCGTAGTGAAGAACCGGCCGGAACACTTGATTGAGGAACTTGCACGGGACGAGCTCTCCAATGACGAAGAATCCTACCGGCAGCTCAGGCTGGAATTCAACGACCTCGCCGGATCCAATAAAAAACCCATCCGCCGCGCTGCACTTCTTGTTTACCTCAACAAGCACGGCTACAACGGGTTATGGCGGGTCAACCGGAAGGAGGAGTTCAATGTCCCGTTCGGGCGACATGCCAAAAAAAGTCTTCCGGGCGAGGCCTCCATCCGGAAATTCCATACCATGCTCCAGCAGGTGACCGTACTGCATGCGGATTTCGAGAAGACCGTAAAAACTGCAAAAAGGGAGGATTTTGTCTATTTCGATCCCCCCTACCACCCGGTCTCGAAGACCGCGAACTTCACGGATTACCATGCATCGGGGTTCAGGTTTGCCGACCAGGAGCGTCTTGCAAAGACCTTTCAGCGCCTGTCAGATAAAGGCGTCCATGTTATGCTGAGCAACTCAAAAGTACCGGAGATCGAGGAGTTATACGGGGATTTTTCCATAGCAACGGTCCCGGCCAAGCGGTACATCAACTGCAATGGCGAACGAAGATCCGGTACTCTTGAGATCATCGTCACCAGTTACCCTCCCGGATGATACCGGTCTTCGTGCTGCCGGTCTTTGGATCCTGCCGGTTAAAAACAATGAACGGAGAAAAGATAAAATGACGATTCTCCGTTGAGCTGCCGGTCTGAAAAGTTATTCTTTGCGGGAATGGTTCCCTGCTTCGTACCGCTCGATCTCGCCATACGCAGCAAGCTTTCCGTTGTTCAGGACAGATACCGCCCCATGGCCCCCGCAGATGAGACAGCGCTTCCCGGTGGGGGAGAGGATGCGGTCGGTCTCTTCCGCAAGGGCAAGCAGGGCTTTCCGGTCCCGGTTTGCGAGATCGCTGTCAACATTCACCGAGGTTACCAGAAATGCCGCAAGGGAACTGTAATCCGCCCGCTCTTTTGTCATGCTCGCAAAATTGATGACGCTGTCGGCAGTGAAGATAAGACCCTGGTCTTTTGAATAGAGGAATACCTGGCCGCAGGTGTGCCCTCCAAGACCGTCCAGGATCTCCAGCTCGATATCTCCCACAGAGAACGAACCGATTACCGGAAAGATCCCGCGGGTTATCCCGGTGGGACCGGTAAAACACTGGACATCGGACGGGACATTGAACTGCGAGAACAGGTTCACCATCTTGGTATAGAATTCTTCAAGAACCGATTCTTCATTTCGCGAACCATATGCCCGGTTATTGGTCCGGATGATCTCAAGGGTGGCATGGTGCATGTACACCGGCGCTGAAAAGAACCCGGAGGCTCCGCAGTGATCCGCATCGGCATGGGTGACGATGATGCGGGAGATCCTGGATGGATCCGAAAGGCCGTAATGGGAAAGCATCGCCATGATATCCGTGTGATAAATACCGTAACAGGTATCGATCATCACGCGTTCCTCAGGTGTATCGATGATGAACAGGCTCCCTCCGCAGGGTGGCTGGAAACAGTACAGGGTTGTTTTCGGGGTTACATGGAACTTCTGGACATCGGCATAAAAGTGTTCGCCGGAAGTTGCCCGCATGCTCTGGCCTGTTGCAAGAACGCTCTCGAAGACCTGGTGGGGGTTGCATCCCCGATCCATCAGTTCCTGGGCGATATGGTTTGTCTCGCCCAGGAACGAGAGAAGGAACGCATCTTCCGATTCCCCGATAAGGTTCCGGACTGCCTGGGCATACCGGACGTAAAAGACCGTGTCGTCGAGATGTTTGCCGGTCTTGTCATACTCGATGATCTCAAGCCGGTAGAGGCTTTTTAAGGTATCCAGGAGACGCTCGACAATGGCACTCTGTTCCAGGTTGAGACTGACCGTAAGCCTGTTCGGGTGCCGGCCCTTGTCATCAAAATCGATGAGGGCTATGTTGGCACCTGCAGCGGTCGTGTAGCCAAGAAATTCATAGAGGGCTCCCGGACGGTTGGGAAGGGATACGCAGAACTTCAAAAAATCAAGGGGCTTGAGCGAGGTCTGCAGGTACCCGATGGAGGCAAGTTCACCGGTAATTTTCTCATAGGAGGAATCCGATGCCGTTACCTCGTAAAAAACCGTGCCGGGATCTATGCGGCGATCGAACTGGATACGGTTGATATTCCCTTCATATTTTTTTATGATCTCCGCTGCCCGGTGAAGGGATCCCGGGGTATCGGGCATGTGGGCGACAAAGGAAAATTTCTTCACGATAATGCACCGGTTGTCGTAGTAGCGTTGATGCCCGTATCCAAAATAGATTATGGTAGATACGGCAATTGCTGGCAGCGATGCTGGCCAATCGTAACAAAAAAGTTATGGCGTTTTCTTCTGGGTATACAGGATTACCAGGATCACGCAGATAACCAGCAGGCCGCCGATGATTGCAAGCGCATACATGGGCAGGGACGAGTTACCCGCAGGTGCTGCCGGAGTTGTTGCCGGGGTAACCGGGGGAATTGCAGCGGTCGTTTCCGGAACGGTTCCCTGGGTTGCCGGGACCGTTATGGTCACCTGCGGTACCGGGGTGTTCACCGGCAGAGTTGCCGTTGTCTGTGCGGGTGATGACACAGTCAGGGTCGTCCACGAGGTTTTCTTGGTGAGGGGGTTGGTGATAATCACCTGATACTGGCCGGGAGGCATATCCACGTGGAAGCCGTTGTTGAAGTACCCCGATGCACTCACCGCAGACTCAAAGGTACGGAGAACGTTTCCGGAGAGATCCGTTACATCGATCTTGATGGAACTGACCCCGTTCTCGGCAGTGCCAAAGAGCTGCACGTATTCTCCCGTCTTGACCACATTCGGGTTTGCTGTAACGGAGAATTCGGGTTTCCTTAAGTAAACGGGTGTGGCAGCAGCATATTCAGGACGGGCGAGATCGTATGCAGTCACGGTGTACCGGGCGGTCTGCAACTGCTCAATCCCCTTGATACCCGAAGTGTACCAGACGAATCTCCAGGATCCGTCCGGGTTCACATCAACCGTGTTGCCGGAGCCGGTACTGCCGGTGAGATCGGAAAGGGGCAGGCCATTTGCAGGCAGGCCGGGACCGGTCAGCTTGAGCAGGGTAACATTGCCTGCAGCGTTTGTTCCATCGAACGTGATGGCGTTCCCGATATAGAACCCGCCGCTTCCGCGATAGGCAATCGACATCTTTTCAGTCACCGCGGGGGTTGTCTTGGCAATATCCGCGAGAACCGGTTGGACAACAAGCAGTGCAACAACCAAAAAAGAGATGGAAAAGATTATTGTGCGTTTTGTTAAACCCATCATTGTACCTCTCGTTAATGAGAATTGCATTTATAAATGATATATATTTTTGTTATTGGGGGCTCTTTTGCTATTTCATGACATATCCCGGGGTTTTACCCTATAACGAAAGTATATGTAGATTACAAGGCAACCCATGATCAGAGGGAACCAGACGATGACTGACGTGGAACTGGCCAGGAAAACCGGCGAGGAAGATCTGAAAGCAAGGATTTCGGATATTCACACATCTTTTTCTTACGATGAGACCGCATACCATCTCCCGATCTCGTACGCGCTGACCGGGATTGCCGTTCACGAGCAGAAGACCGCAGCGGAAGTGTACGCAAAGACCGCAAACAACCCGATCGTTGCTTCGGAGTGCCTGCTTGCCGAAAAGACGGCGAAAGCAGGAAAGGAGCCCGAACCGTACACGGGTTTCATCAGCGACACCGTCATCCGCAAGCTCGGGTACTCGCTTGTGGACGGGAGCATCCTCGGCCTTGCCCTTGTGATCGGGAAGCCCGAAAGCGCCGGCAGTGCTGCAGCCATCTGCCGGGAACTGCAGGAAAAATACATGCTCACGTTCCTTGCCGGTGAAGTTGTCCCGACCCTGTCCGGGGCCGGTGTCAGACTCGGGCTCGACTACCGCCTCATCCCGCTGGGTTCCACGCCGGCGTACGGGATCCACTTCGTCGACATTGTTGCCCGCGTTGCCATGATGTTCGGGGGCGTAACGCCCGGGGACACCCACCGGCTTCTTTCATACGCTGCCGAGCGGGCCAAGGCAATTGTCATCGTATTCCCTGGATTAACAGATGATGAGATCGCGTTTGCCGATGGAATGCGGGTGCTCGGGTTCCCCATCCTCTCCCTTGGCGGGTACGAAGGCGGCTCGTGGATTCCCGCGACACCGGATACGATAGTCAGCCGGGGCATGGAAGAAAAAGGGATCCGGGTCAACGTAACTGCCATCCCCATCCCGATGGGCTGTTCCCCGGCATTCGAAGGTAAAAGCATCAGAAAAGAAGAGATGTACGTGGAGTTCGGCGGCGGCAGGTCCCCGGCATTCGAGCTTCTCCGGATGCGGGAGCCCGGGGAGATTGAAGACGGGAAAGTCACGGTCATAGGACCCGAGATCGAATCGTTGAAGGAAGGTTCTGCAAACCCGCTTGCGGTAATCATCGAAGTTGCCGGGAAAACGATGAAGAAGGATTACGAGCCGGTGCTCGAACGCCGCATCCACAATTTCGTGAACTATGGAGAAGGGTCCTGGCACGTTGCGCAGCGCGATCTTATCTGGGTGAGGCTCTCCAAGGAAGCAGTGGCAAAAGGGGTCCGGATCGAGCATATAGGAAAACTGCTGGCAAGCAAGTTCCGGATGGACTTCCCCCAGCTGCTCGACGCGGTTTCAGTAACCCTGATCACTGACGGCGCAAAGGTCCTGGAGGCAAAAAAAGATGCGGAGAGCGTGTACGAGGAACGCGATGCACGCATCAAGGGCATGCGTGATTCCGATGTGAATACCTACTACTCCTGCACGCTCTGCCAGACCTTTGCCCCGAATCATGTCTGCGTCATCACCCCGGAACGGCTCGCGCTCTGCGGGGCCATCAGCTGGCTTGACGGGAAGATCGCGTTCGAGATGTCCCCCTCCGGCGCCAACCAGCCCATCGAAAAAGGGGCAGTCATCAATGCCCAGAACGGGGAGTTCGAGGGTGTCAACCGCTTTGTCAAGAAAGCAAGCCACGGGGAGATCGAGCGGTGCTCGCTCTACAGCGTGATGGAGTACCCGATGACCTGCTGCGGCTGTTTCGAGGCCATTGCCCTGATGCTGCCGGAGGTGAACGGGATCATGGTCGTGAACCGGGAGTACAAGGGCATGACCCCCTCGGGCATGTCGTTCTCCACGCTTGCCGGCACTATTGGAGGCGGAGCCCAGACACCCGGCTTTGCCGGGATCTCGAAGAACTATGTCCTCTCGGACCGGTTCCTGCAGGGAGAGGGGGGTATCGAGCGGCTGGTCTGGATGCCGGCTGCGCTCAAGGAGGAACTGAAAGTCCGGCTCGGGAAGAAACTGGAGGAGCGGGGTCTTTCCGGTCTCTTTGAGAAGATTGCCGATGAGACCACTGCCGAGACCATCGAAGCGCTCATGGAGTACCTTGAGCGCGTCCAGCACCCGGCCCTGAAGATGAAACCCCTGGTGTGACGGTGCATCATGGCGTACAAACTTCCCTTTGACTGGTCCGCTGCAATCGGAGAAGTGACCCTCGGGGCAACCAAAGCAGATGGCGGGACCCGCCGGGTCTCGTACCGTATCGGGGGGGGAAAGACACTCCCGTTCCTGGAGTTGGTCCCCGGTTCCCCTGCACCGCTGATTGCGTTCGAGGTCTGCGACAACCCGGTCTTCTGGCCGGCCATCATCCGCACCTGTTGCGGAGATCTTTCAAACAGCGTCACCGAATGGGCAAAAGCTGCCGAATCCTCGTACGGCGCCGACCTGGTCCGGCTGTACCTGACAAGCACGAAGCAGCGAAATTTTACCGATATATCTGCCGTAAAGAAGACGGTCGCAGATGTCCTTTCCTCAACCACGCTCCCGCTCATCATCGAGGGCAGCAACGAGCCGAAGATCGACAGCGAGGTCTTCCTTGCCTGCGGCGAGGCCGGGCAGGGGGAGCGCCTCCTTCTCGGCACTGCAGAGGCGAGCCGGTACCGCAGCATTGCAGCCGCAGCCCTTGCCTTCAATCATTCGGTGCTCGCCCAGTCCCCGATCGACATCAATCTTGCCAAGCAGCTCAACATCCTTCTCCGGGAGATTGGCGTCCAGCGCGATCATATCGTCATCGATCCCTATACCGGCACGCTCGGGTACGGCTTCGAGTACTCGTATTCGGCCATGGAGCGGATCCGGTTCTCGGCCCTCAAGGGCGATGCCGATCTTGCCATGCCCATGATCTGCTCTGCTGCCGATACGCTGACCATCAAGGAAGTCCGGGAAGCTGAACCGGCCCTGCAGGACGAGATGGCAGTCCGGTGGGAATTGTATACAGGGATTGCAGCAGCTGCAGCCGGATCCGAGATCATCTGTGTCCGGCACCCGAAGACGATCCCGCTCCTGAAAGCAGCGTTTGCCGACATGAAAAAAGGTGCAATATCTTCTGCGGAGGTGCAGTGAGATGGCACTCAAGGCTCTCGACATCTACAAACTCCTGCCCAAGAAGAACTGCAAGGAATGCGGCGACCCCACCTGCCTCACGTTCGCCATGAAACTTGCCGGAGGGAAAGCGGACGTTGATCTCTGCCCTTACTTGAGCGAGGAGGCAAAGTCGGTTCTCGGGGCGTCTACCAGGCCCCCCATCCGGCTTGTCAAGGTCGGGGTCGGGGTCCGATCGTTCAGGGTGGGTGAAGAGTTCGTCCTGTACCGGCATGACAAGACCTTCTATCATCCCCCGGGGATTGTTTTCCGGGTCCTGGATACGATGACCGATGCGGAGATCATTGCCACAACCGAACGGGTGAGAGACGAGACCTTCACCCGGGTAGGCTCCGATCTCCGCTTCAACGGGATTGCAATCGAGAATGCGAGCGGATCACCGGATACATTTGCCCGGGCAGTAGCAACGGTCGAGAGCGTGGAGGCCCATCTGCCCCCGGTGCTCATTGCAAAAGATCCGGCTGCCCTCAAGGCAGCTCTCGTCCACTGCGGCACCTACCGGCCGCTTATTCACGCGGCAACGGCAGAAAATTTCCGCGATATGTGTGCCATTGCAAAACTGCACGGCTGCCCGCTCGTTGTCCGGGCCGCAACCCTTGAAGGACTCGTGCAGCTGGTTAAAGACTGCACTGCCGAGGGCGTGCAGGATCTTGTCCTGGACCCGGCCCCGGAATCCCTCGGCGCGTTCATCTCCCGATCAACGGCTATCCGCGAGCTTGCGATCACCCGCACGGTTCCGGAACTTGGCTATCCGGTCTTCCTGGATACTGCCGAAAATGGCCAGGAAGATGCTTCCCTTGTGCTCGGCATCACCAAATTCGCCTCGGTGATCGTCACCTCGTCTCTCACCCCCGGCCCGGCCAAAGCTGCGCTCACCCTGAGGCAGAACATCTACACCGATCCCCAGAAACCGATCCAGATGAACCCCGGGCTGTACCGGGTCGGGACACCGGACAAGGATGCACCGGTCCTGATGACCGTGAATTTCTCGCTCACGTTCTTCACGCTCCAGGGGTATCTTGAATCCACGCGGGTACCCTGCTTCATGCTGATCGTGGATACTGAAGGCCTCTCGGTCCTGACCGCAGTGGCTGCCGGGAAACTCTCCGAGATGCTGGTCCGGGACTCCATCAAAAAGTTCGCAGTCGAGAACGAAGTTTCCCACCGGAAACTGATCATCCCCGGCTATGCCTCCCCGCTCTCGGGCAGGATCGAGGATGCCACCGGCTGGAAAGTGCTGGTCGGTCCCCGCGATGCTGCCGAGATCGGCGAGTTCCTGCACGAGGAGTGGAAGTAATAAATGCGGACCGTAACATTTCTCCCGAGTTACCGGAAGATCGAGGTTCCCCGGGGCACAACCATTCTCGATGCAGCCCAGCGGGCAGGCCTGAACATGAACGTGGTCTGCGGCGGCCAGGGCAAGTGCGGCAAGTGCGTGGTTTACATCCAGTCCGGCAAGACAGAATTCGACCGTCAGAAGTATGGGCGGTTTTTCTCTGAGGCAGAACTCCAGAAAGGTGCATGTCTTGCCTGCGAGACTGCGGTTCAGGGCGACATCCACGTTGTCGTTCCCGAGCACACGCTCATCCAGGAGCAGAAGATCCTGGTGGAAGGACTCGAACAGGCCATCGATTTCCGGCCGTCCGTCAAGAAATATTATGTGGAACTCCAGCCCCCCACCCTGAGCGACCCGTCACCGGATCTCTCCCGTCTTCTCTGGGGAATCCAGAAGAGCGGGGGGCCGGTAGCCGAGTTGATGTATGCACCGCTTGAAATGCTCCGCGTGATCCCGGGACTTCTCCGGCACAGCGACTGGAAAGTGACTGCAACCATCGGTCTCGTGCCCGGAGGATATCGCTTGATCGATCTCCAGGAGAACGATACCTCCAAACGCATTTACGGCGCTGCCGTGGATCTCGGGTCGACAACGGTTGTTGTCTACCTCTGGGACCTGGTGACGGGCAAGACCGTCTGCGTTGCCTCGAATTACAACAAGCAGATCAGCTGCGGTGAGGATATCCTCGCCCGGGTAAATTTCGCCCGGAAGAATGGCCTTACAAAGCTCCAGGCGCTTGCCGCAGAGAGCATCAACCAGGCCCTCACCACGGCATCCAACTCTGCCGGGATCGACCGGGAAGACATCTATGAAGTGATCGTTGCCGGTAACACGGTCATGACCCACATGCTGCTTGGGATCGACCCGGCCTACATGATCGCCGAACCATATGTTCCGGTCGTGCGCAGAGCGCTTTCGATCACGGCCAGCAGGATCGGTATCACGGTCAACCAGAACGGCGGGGTCTTTGTCTTCCCCGCGGTCAGCGATTTCATCGGTGGCGACATCATTGCCGACATCCTTGCCTGCGGCATGAGCGAGCGGGAAGAGATCTCGCTCCTTATTGATATCGGGACCAACTTCGAAATTGTCCTTGGCAATAATGAATGGATGTTCTCCTGCGCCGGAGCTGCAGGGCCGGCACTCGAGGGTGGGGAGGTCCTCTTTGGCATGAGGGCAAACCCCGGCGCGATCGAGAAGATCTCGATAGACCCGGGAACGCTCAAACCGAAATATTCCACCATCAACGGCATCAAACCGCGGGGCATCTGCGGATCCGGCCTCATCGATCTTCTTGCCGAACTCCTCTGCACCTGCGTTGTCGACCGGACCGGCCGGTTCAATACCGAGATTGCAAACCCCCGGATCCGCACAAACGGCCATTTCCCGGAGTACGTCGTAGCATGGGCAGACGAGACCGAGATCGGAAAGGACATCGTGATCACGGAAAACGACATCAAGAACCTCATCATGAGCAAGGCCTCGATCCACGCGGCCTGCCTGACACTGATGAAAGAGGCAGGCGTGACCCGGCACGAGATCTCGACCATCTACTTTGCCGGCGCGTTCGGGAATTACATTGACAAGAAGAACGCAACCATCATCGGGCTCATCCCCGAGATCCCGTTCGAGCAGATCAAGAACATGGGGAACGGGGCCGTGGCCGGTGCAAACATCGCCCTCATCAACCGCAGGACCCGGAAGATTCTCGATGAGATCGCCTTCAAGATAGCCTACATCGAACTCAATGCAGAGAACGCATTCATGGATGAATATACATCGAGCACGTTTCTCCCCCACACGGACCTGACCCTCTTCCCCATGGTGCAGAAACTGGTGGAGAGCTGCCGGATAAGGAAGGAGTGAAGATGGCTCATATGATTCACCCGCCCCATTCGCTCGCTACCGGTGTAGGAGCGCTCCCGCATACCGATCCCGTGCAGGCCTGCAATGATGTCCTTGAGATCTTTAAGGAATTCCCGTACATCCCTACCCTCCCCGACCGGGCCCTGCTCGAGAGTATCGTGTTTAACGATTCCGAGCAGCTCCCGGGGAGGGTTATCCGCGAGGACCGGCTCCTCTTTGACAGCACAAAAGACCAGACTGCAGCAATGGAAAAAGTGTACATGGATTTTGTGGAGCAGAACATTGCCGACTATGCGCTGCACCAGGATTATGCATCGGCGTTTATCGAGATGCTGAGCCGGAAGATCCCAGGCGCCCGTATACTGAAATGCCAGGTAACGGGACCGGTCACGTTCGGCATGCAGGTCGTGGATGCAGACAAGCGTCCGATCTATTATGATTCGCAGCTGGCCGATGTCCTCTCCAAGATGATTGCCCTCAAGGCCCGGTGGTGCGAGCAGGCGATGAGGGAGCAGACCGGCGTCTCTGAGACCCTTGTTGTCCTCAATGAACCGTACCTTGCCTCGCTCGGATCATCGGTCGTTCCGGTGGATAAGGAGACCGTCCGGGCCGGGTGGGAGGACATAGCCTCGCTTGTCGAAGGCGGGCTCGGAGTCCACTGCTGCTCGAATACCGACTGGGAGTTCGTTATCGGCCTCGAGCCCGCAGTCATCTCCATGGATGCCTATGCAACCGCAAAAGAATTCCTTCTCTATTCCGATACCGTCATATCCTATATGGAGCGGGGAGGGGTTGTGGCCTGGGGCATTGTCCCGGCCGACTACAAGCTCTTCTCGGCCGAGACCGTCGATTCCCTGTACGAGAAGTATCTCGCGATCCGAACCCAGCTCACGGCCCGGATGCCGGAGGAACTCTTCGATGCCCAGTCGCTCATCACCCCGAGCTGCGGGATCCGGTTTGCCGACCGCAAGGGTTCGCTTGAGATCATGGGAGCGGCAGCCGAGATCTCGCGCCGCATCCGGGCAAAATCGGCCTGACAGGAGGGAGAAGATTACAATGTCCGCCCACCCGTTCACGATAGCTCTCTCCGGCAAAGGAGGCACCGGCAAGACAACGGTCAGCTCGCTCCTTGTCCGCTCCTTCATCGACCTTGGCGACGCCCCGGTCCTTGCCGTGGATGCCGACCCGAATGCCAACCTGCACGAAGCGCTCGGCGTTGCCGTCCACGAAACGCTCGGGAGCATGCGGGAGGAGGCCTTCTCCCGCAACATCCCGCCGGGGATGAACCGGCACGATTATGTCCGGTACCGTTTCCGGCAATCGCTTGTCGAGGCAAAAGGCTTCGATCTCGTAGCCATGGGCCGGCCCGAGGGGAGCGGGTGCTACTGTTTTGCCAATGATCTCCTGTCGGAATGCATGCTCCAGCTCGAGCGCGAGTACCGTTTCATCATTATCGACACCGAAGCCGGGATGGAGCATATTGCCCGGGGCACCATCGGAAAACCCGACCTGCTCCTCATCGTCAGCGACCCCGGGGCCCGGGGCCTGCGGACGATCGCCCGGATCCGGGAGATCGCAACCCAGCTCGGCCTTGAGAAGGAGAAGATCCATGTGGTCTTCAACCAGTACAAGACCGCATCGGCACCGATCGATATCGGGGAGGAGTCCCCTCTCGCTATCATTCCGGAGGATCCGGCGGTCGAGAGCGCGGATCTGGCAGCAACCCCGGTATCCCTGATCCCTCCCGACAGCCCGGCGCGGGTTGCCGTGCGGAACCTGGCAGATACGATCCGGACGATGGCCCGGGCAAGACAGAATGAATAGGCGCAGGTTTTATCGTAACTGAACGATGAGAAGACAGGAAACGGTAAAAACGCCATGAACAAATCCGGAACCGGGCAAAAGATACTCCCTCCATTCAATGCCCGGCTCTTCTTTCTGTACCTTGCCTTTGCCCTCATCATCCCGGCCATAACGATTGTCATAGAATTTCTCATCCTCCGGGATCCCTCGTTCCGTGCAAGCCTGCAGATCGATCTTGAGAATTTCCATCTCTACCAGCTCGTCACGTCCTCGTTCGTCCATGCGGATTTCAATCATTTTCTCGGCAACGTGACTGCCTACCTGCTGATCATCATCTATGGACTGGTGCTTGCAACGATCCTGAACCGGAAGCGGCTCTACCTTGTGCTGACAAAGATGATTGTCCTGGTCTTTATCCTGTTCGGAGCGGCCTTTGCCCTCTTCAACAGCACCACAACCTATTACGCCGGCCTCTCAGGGATCGATGCCGCACTTGCCGGCCTGCTGCTCATCTTCTGGCTTATGTACCTGGAGCAGAAGACCGCAAAAGGCATGCGGAGTTTTTACGGGATCGTCCTTGCGGGGATTCTCGTCTTATTTGTGGGAATCACGCTCCGCTACATGTCCCTGTACCACGCTGCAAAGGCTCCCGTCCTGATGTCATCCCTGGTAACGATCCTCCTTTGTCTCTTCGTGCTGACGGTTATCCTCTTCCGTCACCAGTTTGTCACGATGTACAGGGTCCTGAAAGAATTCTCCTGGTCCTCCCGGCTTCTGACATTCATGATAATCGCGGTCCTTGCATACTTTATCTGGAATATCTTTCCCGAATCCCTTATGCATTCGACCCGGGTGACAAGCATATCCCTGCATCTCGCGGGCGTTATCCTCGGGATCCTTGTCGGGTATCTCTTCATGATATACCTGGTCCGGATTGCTTACTTCCACGGGGAACCGGAGGTTATGCCGGGTGTAGATTCCCCCGCGGAATCCCCATAAAAAAGCCTGATGGATAACTATCCTGGAATTAAAGGGACGCAAAAAACGAACAGAATAGAAAGACTGTATCCTCCGGTTATCCAGAGTCAGAGGGAAACCGGAGGACACTCAGTCCCAGGCAATCCGGAACGCTTCGCGCGGCACGGAGATCTCGAACCGGGCCCCGGTTCCAGGCATGCCCATCTCGCGGATATTGATACCGGTGATAGCGAGGATATCGCGGGACATCGTGAGGCCAAGGCCGGTGTTCTTCCCGAATCCCCGTTCGAAGATCAACTCCTTCTCTGTTGTGCTGATCCCATTGCCGTCATCTTCGCAGATGATCAGGGGGTCATCGCTATAATCCTGCACAAAGAACCGGATGGTTGTGATCTTCCCGCCATACCGCACTGCATTGTCCAGCAGGTTGTAGAACACCTTGACAACCAGCGGGTCGGCAAAGAGCTCGAATCCTGCAGGGATCTCGTTCTTCACAAGGATAGTTCCAGACGAGACCTGCTCTCGTGCAATATCCACAAGGGCATGGCAGTCCTGCCAGGCCGCTTTTGTAACTCCGATGGATTCGTAATCTTTGGTAAATTTTATCGTGGACGAGATATGCTGGGCAGACATAACCGCTTTCTGGAAGTACTCATTGTCGGCTAATTCGGGCTGTTTTTTCTTGAGGAGCCGGAGATATCCCTGCAATACCGTCAGCTGGTTGTTGATATCATGCCGGGTGATCTGGCTGAGGAGGCGGAGTTTCATGTTCGCCTGTTCGAGATCCGCACTCATCCGGGACAGTTCCGCCTTCTGCCGGCTGAGCTGCCCGATCCGGTTTTCCTGCAAATCCCGCGCCCTGAAGATACCGGCGGCAATGGAGACAACCCCCAGGAGAAGTACCAGGGAAAAGAGTATTTTCTGGATGGGCGAGAATTCGCCGGTTAATTTCTGGACAAGGATCGCAATCAGCGCATAGATAAACAGTGCAAGGCCCAGTTCAAGCGGGGAATTATTGAATTTCCGGACGTAAATGAAGGCGAAAACTGCGATGATTATTATCGAGACAAAGATGATTATGGTGTCGAGATCCGAAGGAGGGGTAATGGTACTCCTGAAAAGCTGGAAATAGACGGTAACCGTGATTGCAATGATGAGAAACAGGGGGAGATAACGCAGTATGCGGTCATATTCCCCAGCCATATTTCCATCTAACCGCGGATCTAATTAATAGCATCGTATCAACAAGCAACCAACGGAATTATTAAGATCATCACAGCATAAGGCAGGGAAGGCATACGCAAAATACCACACGGGAGTATCCGGGAAAAGAGGGATATATTCAGCAAAAAGAGTTATCCGTAATATGGTCCGTGGAGTGATCGCAGGGACACCGGTTTTGGGCCGGAACCGATGAGTACAACTGGGAAGTAGATTGCAAGAATGGAAAAAATAGGAAAATTACAGGGTTTCGCCATCACGAGCCGATGATAATGTACGCCAGGTAGGACGTTTCAGTCCCGGTAGTGGGAGCAGTCGGTCGTGCCAGAATAGCAGAGATCTTCTGGTCACCAATTCCGGTTGCCTTGATCTCCCATTCATGAGTACCGCTGGCACCAACACCCTGCCCGGTTGTCGGGGCGATATAATCATCCTTGACAATAGTGAGACCCGGAGACACGGTCATGTTCCAGAGATACCCGGTTGAGGGATTTTCATCAAGGTCAACATAGAGGAGATCATTCTTGGATACAAGGTATGATCCCTTGTTTTCGCTCTCCGTCAAGGTATAATACCCGTTTGCGGCCGTGGCGATCGTGACAGGCACCTGGGTCTTGGCAACCTGGGTTCCTGCCGGTGCTGCTGCGGAGGTTGAGACCGGTGCGGGAGTAGCGGCCGGGGTTGCCGGCTTACTCTGGCTTGTGCATCCGGCGCTGAATGCGGTGATCAGACAGATGATACACAGAACAATGAGAACATAATGACTTTTCATGGTACACCTAACTTTATTTAGGTAGATAAGTGATTCTATCAAACAATATTTATGCATTTAGATTCTTTCCGTGAGATTTTCCATGAGAAATTATGAGCCATCCAACGACTACACGAGCTCCTGTACATGCCGGCACAAGACACGTTCCTTTCCAGAAATAAGGATCAGTACCGGTCTCCGCACCGGATCCTGATCATAACTTCAGCCGGAATCACCAGACCGCCCGAAGGAAGAGAGCACGACCCTGTTCGGTGTCAATAAAACAAAAAAAAGGAATCACCAAAACGGATGTCCCGGATCCGTTCCCCGTGTCTCACAAGAACATTGCAACCGCAATCGTGGTTGTCCAGAGGCCGTTCTTGTCCCCTTCGGCCGACTGGCACGTGTGCTTGGTCTTGATGATCTTGCCGCTCGCCTTGTAGATCTGTTCCCGCTCCGACCACGCGGCATTGACATCGAACTCGATACCGAGCGTTGTGGCAAGCATGGTTGCTGCAAGGTCCTCGGCATATTCACCGGTCTTCTGCTGGGTCTCGCCAAACCCGTGGTGCTCGGAGAGATACCCGTACTCGTTCTCATCGGCAGGGAGGGCAAGGCCGATTGCCGAGGAGACGAGCCGGTTGGGTTCATTGGTCTCGTTCCGTGCCATAACGCAGAATGTTATCCCGCCGGCTTTGAGGCTCCGGAGACCTTCCGCCCTTGAGATCTGTTTGCAGTTGGGCGGGAAGATACTTGAGACGTACACAAGATTGCACTTCTCAATGCCGGCCTTGCGCAGCGCCAGTTCAAACGATGCCAGCCGGTCTTTATGGACACCAACCCCTTTTGTGAAAAAGATCTTGGTCGGGACAAACATAGGTTTTAGATTAGATAGTACTTTTTTTTAAGGTTTGGGGTAAAAACCGGCAATAAGGATGGGAAAAGCCGGGTTTTTCTGCGAAGACGGACCTGCATCCGGGGGATCCGGCAGGAAAACCTGCACTGATTTGCGGTCAGGCCCCGGCATCTTCCAGGAGCGTCAGGATGGCGGGAAGCTGGTCCATGGAATCGATGATGAAATCCGCCCCGTCATAGTTCCGGGTTTGGGAGAACCGGTCGCCGTACCGGGCATAGATGGTCCGGATCCCGAGTTCTTTGCAGGGCTCCAGATCCCGGCGCGGGCTGTCGCCTACGATCAGGGTTTCGGAAATATCGGATTTGAGCATCTCAAGCGCGAACAGAAACGGCTCCCGGGCCGGTTTTTTTACCTGGACCATATCGAACGCCACCAGGGTGTCGAAATAAGAGAGAAGGCCGGTCTTCTCCAGGCGCAGGGTCGCATCCCGGGAATGGGCATCGGTAACGATACCCATGCGGTAGCCGTTGTTCCTGATTTTTGCAAGGGTTTCCAGGACACCCTGATAGGGAGTGATATGCCGGAGCTTGGCAGTTTCGTAGAGCCGGCATGAGACCGGATACCGGCCGTTATCCGGGATCTGCCGGTCGTTCATATAGTCGAGGATATTCTCATGGGCTTCGAATCCACGGGCAGGCCGGAGGAAATAGCCGAAGAGCTCCTCGCCATCCTCCCGCCCGAACGACCGGGCAACTTCCCTGCAGGACGCGATCTGTGCCTCGACAAGATCAAAAAGGGTGTTGTCCATGTCGAACAAAACCGTACGGATAGGTTTTAGACAACGGCAATCGCCCTGGTTTTCCCGGTTCACGTAGTACGGTTATCTTCGCTCTCCTAAAATGAGATCGTTTGGGGTAATGCCGGGAGGATCATAAAAATGAGCGGGCAAACTGCAGCAATGGAAACAACAGATTTGGTAATGGATAGGTCAGATAAAGAGCAGGACCGGTAAGAAGAAAGAGAAACGGGAAGGGTTCCTGTTCCCGCGAGCCCCAGGATTATTCTTCCATAAAATCGGTGACAAGCCGGTGGACTTCCTGCATCTGCCCGGTGAAGTAATCATAGCTCACGTACACTTTTCCGGAAGAATCGACATACAGAGCCTGCAACAGGGCCGAGTCGTGAAGACGGTCAAACCGGGTGATTTTCTGGTCCGATAAGTACTTCCGCATTTTTCTGACTTTGGTCTGTTCGTATAAACTCAGGTTCTTTGGGCGACCGCGTGGCATCACATGAAATATCACGTTATTAATTAAAAAAGTTGGGGTGAAAATATGATCTTTTTCACAAATTCCGGAATAAGGGACAATAACCGTAAATACCCAAAATCCGAATTATCTGATACAAAGGGAGGAATGTCTCTGGCAGAAGAAGTGATGGGACCGGTTTTTGTGATGCTCGTGGGTGCGGTCCTGATAGCGCTCGGACTTCTCTTTGCGTCCTCGCTCGTGCTCTGGATCCGGATACTCTTCGGCCTCGGAGGCGTTGCAACGATCCTGCTTGGAATGGTCATGCTCTTTGGCATTGCCTACAGAAATCCGAAAAAAACTTAAATTAAATTTTTTTTATTTTTCCCGGGCCTGCATCACGGAATGTCCGGAATGCAGCATTTCCAGGGACTGCACTGCTGCACTATCCAGACCCTCCGGCAGTCATCGTCCCGGGATCTGATGATCCGGTGGGCATACGGGGAGTCAAGGAGATGCGATTCCTCGCGAAGTGCGGCATGAAATCCGGCTTCCGTTCCCGGGAACACTGCAACCGTGGTCCAGGCTATCGGATGCGACGCTTTGCCGGAACTGGTTCTGTAACAGATACATGCCATGGCAGCATCACTACATGTCTGATAGCGCCGGATCTTATAAATTTTTGTGTGATCACCATTCAGGGGCAAGAGCTGGGAAGAGCAACATCCGGCTTCGCCGTATAGCGGGAACGGGGAAGAAGCCCGTGCAGACCATATGCTCCAGGGGATTGCCTGAGCCCAGACGTCCTGGCCGGAACAGACCTCAAATATTTAACCCGTGGCAGAGCCAATACAAGACTATACACGGGATGCCTCCATGGACGATACGTATCTTATCGAGATCCGGCTTGCACGGACCAAATGGCGGATCCGGAATACCATTTTCGCTATTGCCGGGGCATTCCGTCTCGAAGCATTCATGGAGCGTCACCCCCATATCACGCTCTTTGGCCCGCTGGTCCTCAATGAAGGAATTACACCGGATGAACTCCTTGCAGCAATCGCAAGGACTGCCCGGGGAAAGGGGCCGGTCCGGTTCCTGATCAACGGGTGGGAGATGAAAAAAGGGATGCATGGCAGCGTGATTGCCTTTGCCGTGACACCTTCTGCTGCCCTTAAGGATCTGACTGCAACCCTTGCCGGAGTCCTCGGGCCCCTGTCCCAAAGCCAGAATGCCTGGGACAGCCGTCCCGATGCAAAATGGTTTCATATAACGGTTGCAAACAGGCTTGACGAAAAAGATGCATCGGCCTGTTTCCGGAAGCTTACTGAAAAGACCACCATTCCCCATTCATCTTCCGTTACCCGTCATGCAGGGTTTTTCCGACGATCCATCTTCCAAATCAGGCAAATCCTGAAAATGGGCAAACCTGAACATTTTTACCCGGAACTGCTGGACGGTGCCGGTCTCAGGATCACGGTCATGCAGAACGAGAATATCCTGGCCGAGTACGATCTCCTGGATGACCGCTGGATCTATGGCGATCACAGCCATGAGAGCGGCCCGTGGAAGGAGACCCTGGGGAGGTACCGGAAGGCAGCGGGTTTCGAGATTGAAACTCCGAAAAAGAGGGACCCGGACGACCTGTTCGTGATCGCCGACCTGCATCTCGGCCATGCCAATATCATCCGCTACTGCTCCCGCCCGTTTGTCTATTCAGACTGCGCCGGAATGGATGCAGTCCTCATCCGGAACTGGAACCTCACGGTGGGAGAGGATACTCCGGTCTACCATGTCGGGGACCTGCGGTACGGGAGAGGAGCACCCCCGGTAACCGGATACCTGGATCAGCTGGGAGGGAAGGCCACGTTCATCACCGGGAACCATGACGATGTCCTGCCCGGGGGGGTGCCGAGTGCCGAGCTCACCTTTGGGGGCAGGCGCTTCTTCCTGGTGCACAACCCGGATGACGCCCCCCCGGATTTCGAGGGCTGGATCATCCATGGCCACCACCACAACAACGAGCTTGCCCAGTACCCGTTCATGGACTTCGTGCACCGACGGATCAATGTCAGCGCCGAGGTTGTCGGGTACGTTCCGGTCGGCATCCGGGAGCTCGATTTCCGGATCCGGGAATATGAGGCGGGCCATGGACCCCGGCGGGTGCTGCTCAGGTACCCGCATGTGGTACCGGAGGAACCGGCAGCACCATCCATAAACGCAGAGGTGCCCGGTTCATAACCTATTTAGTTTCCGGAATGGACTTCACTGCATAAAGTGACGTACCATGATCTTCGAGAGGATCTTTTCAGAAGGTCTTGCCCACAACTCCTATCTCATCGGGTCCGGGCAGCACGCAGCAGTGATCGATCCCCGACGGGATGTGCTCATTTACCAGGAGATTGCTGACCGGCACGAATGCACGATCACGCATATCTTCGAGACGCACCGGAACGAGGATTATGTCATCGGATCGCTTGACTTACAAAAGCGGACCGGTGCTGATATCTACCACGGGGCCGGCATGGACTTCTCCTACGGAAAAACGGTGACCGAGGGGGACCGGTTCAAGGTAGGCACGCTCGAAATTGCCATACTCGCAACCCCCGGGCATACCGAAGAGAGCATCTCGCTTGTTGTCCGGGACCGCGAGGTTTCTGACCTGCCCTACATGGTCTTCTGCGGCGACACGCTCTTTGCCGGCGATATTGCCCGGACCGACTTTTTCGGGGATGAGAGAAAAGCCGAGATGGCGGAGAAGATCTTTGCATCCATAACCGAAAAACTCCTCCCGCTTGGCGAGGGCGTGATCCTCTGCCCCGCCCATGGCGCAGGATCGGTCTGCGGCGGGGAGATTGCCGACCACCCGTTCTCGACCATCGGGTACGAGCAGAAAACAAACCCGGTGCTCGCGCTCGGGAGAGAGGGATTTATTGCCCGCAGGATCACCGAATCTCCCTACCTCCCGCCATACTTCCGGAAGATGGAGGAATACAATAAAAACGGCGCCCCCCCGCTTCCCTGCAATCCCACGTCCCGGCCCCTCTCCGTTCAGGAAGTCCAGAAACTCTGCAAAACCGGCTGCCAGCTCATCGACATCCGCTCTCCCACCGGGTTTGGAGCCGGGCATATCCCGGGGAGCCTCTCGCTCTGGCAGAATGGCATCTCGGCGTTCCTGGGATGGTTCGCGGGCTATGATACGCCTGTTGTCCTCATCGATGATTTCAACGATAACCTGGTTGAGGTATACCGCCAGTGTTCCCGTCTCGGCTACGACAACATTTCCGGCTACCTGGCCGGGGGATTTCCCGCATGGACAAGGGCCGGGCAGGAAGTAGCCACCCTCCCGACCTGTTCCGTGCAGCAGCTCAGCGAACAAATGGCCCGGGGGCCGGTATTTCTTCTCGATGTGAGGGATATCAGGAACCGGCGCGCTGCCGGGTTTATTCCCGGGTCCGTTCATGAGTACGTTGGGGAATTGCCGCACTATCTCGACCGGGTGCCACGGGATGAGATGGTGTTTGTGTACTGCGATGCAGGGTACAAGGGAAGCCTTGCGGCAAGCTACCTGGCCCTGCACGGCTATCGCAAGCTGACCAATGTCCTCGGGGGCATGACGGCATGGAAGCAGGCCGGGTTCCCGATTGAGAAATAATATATTTTCCCGTTTTTTAGCAGAATTTAACAAGGTTTATCTGGTTCTATTGGTCATGCAGATTGTTGTGATTGTATGGAGATCATCAAGATCCCGCGGATGGAAAAACAGGAATACGATAAGCTGATTGAGAAAGGCTACGTCTGCCGGATCGCGTTCCAGGGTGAGAAGTACCCGTACATCGCCCCGTTCCTCTATGTCTTCGACGGCTCGTTCATGTACTTCCTCTCAACCAAGTACGGGAAAAAACTCGAATATTTCCGTAAGAGCCCGTATGTATCGGTGGAGATAGAGAAGTACACCAAAGACCTCTCCTCCTATACGTTTGTCACCCTCCAGGGATATCTTGAGGAAGTGCAGGATTCCATTGAGAAGAAGATCATCCGGGAGAAGTTCGTGGACCTGATCGTTGAGCGGAATCTCTCGTGTAACATCCTTGCCGCGCTCGGCCATTCCCCTACCGATGCCCCGGTGGCGATTGCAGAAGAGGAGCGCTCCCTTGTCTGGAAACTGGTCGGTGTCAAGGACCTGGTTGCGCTCAAGAATCTCTGACCTTTCTTATTTTTTGTTGTTACATACCCGTACGGACTGCAGTTTTTCATGCCGGGGTCTGTTCCATCCGGGTCACGCGGCAGGGATAATTCCGGACCGACAGGGCATAACGTATCAATTACCAGGAAGGGATACGGAAGGATCAAATCCTCATTCACTCTCCCCCAGCAGACCAAGCACGTCTTTTATCCCGGTCACGGGAAGGGAGCAGCGGTGCCCGGTGCAGACATATGCTGCGTCTTTTCCATTGATCGGTGCAAGATCCCGCAGGAAGGGCATGAGCTCATCGCGGGTGCGGGTCAGATCCGGTTCAGGATCCGGGCACCGGATGACAAAAACGGACGGGAGATAGTGCTGTCTGAGTTCATGGACCATGGGAAGTTCCAGGTTCCAAGGCTGGGATCCTGCAATGGCTACAACCGTTGAAGGGCTCACGAGGAGATCCAGGGCTGACAGGAATCCCGTGTAGGCAGATGGTGCCGGCCTCGCAACCCCGGCAAAGGACCGGGCCAGCTCATCTGCACGCTTCTCATATTCCGGGTTTCCGGTCAACAGGGAGAGGATTGCAAGATTTCCAAGCATCGCAGAGTTGGACGATGGGACAACCCCGTCGTAAAATTCTTTTTTACGGATGAGAAGGCGCTCTGCATTGTCTGCGGTTGAGAAGAAATTTCCCTGTTTTTCATCCAGGAAATGCTCCCTGAAATACCGCTCGAAGCCGATCGCCTCGCGAAGCCACGAGAGGTTGAAATCCGACAGGTACAGTTCCAGAAGCGCCCGGATCACATTGGCATAGTCATCGGCGAACCCGGAAATGGCCGCCTCCCCATCCCGGTACCGGTGGAAGAGGCCCCCGTCCGGCATCCGCATCCGGGTGAGTATCAGGGTCATGGCCCGCCCGGCTGCGTCAAGAGCGGATCTTTTGCCAAAAGCCCGGTATGTCATGGCAAGGGCCGCGATGCAGAGACCGTTGTTGTCCGCAAGGATCTTGGTATCCCGGGACGGCCGGTCTCTTTTCGCCCGGGCAGCAAGAAGCCGGGACCGGATCGATTCGATCTTCCGGAGGTCCGGGCCAGCTGTACCCGGCAACCGCTCCGCGGCCAGGGTGAGTATACCGGCTTTTGCGCTGTGAACGTTTCCCGCTGGATCTCCCGGTATTACCAGAGGATAAACCTGCAGGGCCAGCCGTGCATCCTCTTCACCGAGAACTGAGATAATTTCATCGGAGGTCCAGAGATAGAAGGCACCTTCCCCGCCCGGGCTGTCGGCATCTTCTGCGGAGATGAACGCCCCATCCCCATCCGCGAGTTCTTCAAGGATGTACCCGGTGATCTCTTCAGCAGTCCGCCGGTACAACGGGTCTCTGGTAAGAAGAGCTGCTTCCGTATAGACCATGAGAAGGAGCGCCTGGTCGTACAGCATCTTCTCGAAATGGGGAACGAGCCAGCGCTCATCCACCGAGTACCGGTGGAATCCCCCGCCCAGTTGATCGCAGATGCCGCCCCTGCGCATAGCCTTAAGGGTCGTCTCTGCCATCCGGAGTGCAGCATTATTCTTCGTCCGCTTGTGATAGCGGAGGAGGAAGAGGAGCATGGGTGGGGTGGGGAATTTCGGGGCCCTGCCAAACCCGCCGTTGACCGGATCGAACGCTGCCGCAAGGGCGGTGTAGCCTGCATCGATGAGCGATGGATCAACAAGATCGGCAGCCTGCTGTCCATCCTCCCGGGATTCGAGCGCTGACAGGATCTTATCTGCAGATGAGAGGAGTGTTTCGCGCTGACCGGTCCAGAGCCGGGTGATGCTGCTTAGAAGATCCGAAAAACCGGTCATGCCGAACCGTCCTGTTGGCGGATAATAGGTTCCTGCAAAGAACGGTTTCTTATCCGGCATCAGGAAGACCGAGAGCGGCCACCCGCCGTGCCCGGTCATCAGCTGGCAGACACCCATATAGATGCTGTCGATATCCGGCCGCTCTTCGCGGTCCACTTTGATGCAGACGTAATCCCGGTTGAGGATCGCAGCTATGGCGGGATTCTCAAACGATTCGTGCGCCATCACATGGCACCAGTGGCAGGTGGCATAGCCAATCGAGAGAAATACCGGTTTGTTCTCCCGGGCTGCCCGCAGGAACGCTTCCTCGCCCCACGGGTACCAGTCGACCGGGTTATGCGCATGCTGGAGAAGGTACGGGCTCATCTCGCTGATGAGACGGTTGGCCGGTGGCGGATGACCATTCTCGTGAGCAGGCGAATGTGCCGGGGGCATACGTGGTCATTGGCAGTACGGGATGATGAGGCTTTCAGATGCGGCAGGATATCAGGAGGACAGCCGGTTCTCAGACAATCACGGGAGAATCAATACGGATCACCGGATCCCGCTGTGTTTATGCAGGAAAGCGTTCCATCCATCATAGGTATTTGCCGATCCATGCAGCCAGAATCGTTCATCATCGTCATCGCGGCCGGCATCCTGCTCGTGCTCCTCTCGCTTGCGCTCGACCGGCTCTGGGCTGCGGTAACGCCCGTCCGGGAGATCTATTATATCATCCGGGCCCCGGGCGTCATCCTCCATGAATGCGCCCATATCCTCGGCTGCCTCATCACCGGGGCTAAAATCCAGAAAGTAGTTCTCTTCTCCCGGGAGGGGGGTTCGGTCACCTATAACCGGCCGGTCCTTCCATGGCTCGGGGATGTTGTCATCTCAACGGCCCCGCTCTTCTGTCTTCCGCTCGTCTTGTCCGTTATAACCTGGTGTTTTGGAACGTACCTGGGCTGCCGGTTCTTCCCATTTCCTGAAACGGTTTTTACCGCCGGCACCCAGGTGCAGGCTGTGTATGTGATCCTCCAGATCTTTGATAAAAATCTCATAGCAGTCCAGAACGGCTGGTTCATTATCTACCTGTACCTGACAACGAGCATCGTCCTCTCGGTTGCCCCGAGCTTCCAGGATCTCAAAAACGCGAGCCTGGGAATTTTCCTCCTCGCGCTTTTTGGCACGCTCATCATTGCCGGTAATATCCCGTGGGCAACGACGGCCCTTGAGTACATAACCGGCATCCTTGGTGCCGGCTTCTCCCTAGGCCTTGCTTTTGGCTTCATCGCGCTCATCTGCTCGCTCCCGCTCATCCTGTATTATATCTGGGCCCGGGTCACCTGAGGCAGGGTCGATCTGATCGGTATTAATTGGTCAGGAGGGCTACATTTCTGCACCCATGGCAAGCGATCCGATCCAGAAACCTGCGGATGAGCCGGAGAACGGCGTGCGCCTGACACCGGTCATGAAGCAGTACCTGGAACTCAAGGTGAAGTATCCCGACACGATCGTCTTCTTCCGGATCGGTGACTTCTACGAGACGTTCAACGAAGACGCCGAACTCGTCTCCCGAGAACTTGAGATTGTCCTCACCTCCCGCTCGAAGAGCGCAGACAACCGGACCCCGCTTGCCGGCGTCCCGTACCATGCCGCGGACGGGTACATTGCAAAACTGGTGGGAAAGGGCTACCGGGTTGCTGTCTGCGACCAGGTGGAAGATCCCAAAACCGCGAAAGGGATCGTGAAGCGGGAGATTGTGCGGGTGATTACGCCCGGCACCGTGATCGACTCCTCCATGCTCTCCTCGTCTGCGGCAACCTATCTCATGGCAATCTGCCCGGATGCAAAAGCCGGGGAATGGGGCATTGCCCTCCTCGACATCTCCACGGGAGAATTCTTCGTATCCCGGATCGACCATGACGAGCATCTTGCAAACCTCCTCTCCGAGATCGCCCGCTACCGGCCGGCTGAATGCATTGTCCCGGCAAGTTCCGGGCCGGAGCTCAAAGACCGGCTCGAAGACCGGGGCGTTGTTGTCACCCCGTTTGCGGACGCAGTATTCTCAGAGGGATTAGCCCGCCGCACGCTCCTTGAGCACTTCCGGGTAGCCTCCCTTGCAGGATACGGGTGCGACGACTGCCCTCCAGCGATCGGCGCGGCCGGTGCAGCTCTCTCGTACGCCAAGGAGACGCAGTTCTCGGATCTCGCGCACATCAGCAGCCTCTCGATGCGGACAAGCCAGGAGAGCATGATGCTGGACGCCATCACGCTACGCAATCTTGAGATCAGGGAGAGTATCCGTGGCGGCTCCAAAGGTGCAACGCTCGTCTCGTCCCTGGACCTGACCCGGACCCCGATGGGAAGCCGTCTCATGGGCAGGCAGATCTGCCGCCCGCTCACGGATATCGGGGAGACCAACCGTCGGCTCGATGCTGTCGAGTACCTGGCCGGCAGGACCACCCTGCGCATCTCGATCATGGATGCCCTGGATCGCTGTGCTGACATCGAGCGGATCGCGGCCCGGATCGCGTACGGGAATGCCGGCCCCCGCGATCTCCTCGCGCTGGCCGACTCCCTTGCAACCCTTCCGGAGCTTCGCAGCCTCATTAACAGTAATGCGGACAAGGACTCACCCCTCCCTTCGCTGCTTTCGGCGGCAGTATCCGGCATCGCCGAAAAGCCGCAGACGGTCGATCTCATCCGGCGGGCCATTGTGGACGATCCCCCGGCCATTGCCCGGAACGGCGGCGTGATCCGGGCCGGGTATTCCGGGGAACTCGACGATATAAGGGGCGTGCTCCACTCGGGGAAAGACTGGATCGTTGAGCTCCAGACCTCCGAGCGGGAGAAGACCGGGATCAAGTCCTTAAAAATCGCGTACAACCGGATCTTCGGTTACTACATCGATGTGACCAAGCCCAATCTTGCGCTCGTTCCCGCCCGCTACGAGCGGAGGCAGACCACCGCAACCGGCGAACGGTTCACCATTCCCGAACTGCGGGAAAAGGAGGCGCTCATAACCAATGCGGATGAACGCGTCATCACCCTGGAACGGGAACTCTACACCGGGCTCATCGCAGAACTCAAAGAGGAGATAACCTCCCTCCAGATCATTGCCGCGAGCATAGCCGTACTCGATGTCTCGGCAGCCCTTGCCGAAGTGGCACAGAAACGGGATTACGTAAGGCCCCAGCTCAATGATTCCGACACGCTGGTCATCCGCGATGGCCGGCATCCCGTGGTGGAAGAAGGGGTTTCCGGCGGCTTTGTCCCCAACGATGCCGAGTTGTCCGGCAGCGGCACCCAGATCATGATCATCACCGGCGCCAACATGGCCGGCAAATCCACCTACATGCGCTCGGTCGCCCTCATCTGCATCATGGCCCAGGCGGGCAGTTTTGTTCCGGCCCGGCACGCGAGCATCGGGATACTTGACCGGATCTTCACCCGGGTCGGCGCCTTCGACGATCTCGCAAGCGGCCAGAGCACATTCTTTGTCGAGATGCTCGAACTGGCCAACATCCTCAACAACGTAACTTCGAAGAGCCTCGTCATTCTCGACGAGATCGGGCGGGGAACGAGCACGGCGGACGGGAGTTCGATTGCAAAGGCGGTTCTCGAATTCCTGCACGGGAAATCCGCTACCGGGCCAAAGACGCTCTTTGCCACGCACTTCCACGAACTCATCGCAATGGAAGAGAGCCTGAAGCGGGTCAAAAATTTCCACTTCGCGGTGCGGGAGACAAAAGACGATGTGATCTTCCTGCGAAAACTCATTCCCGGCGCAACCGACAAGAGTTATGGTATCCATGTTGCCCGGCTCGCGGGCATACCAAAGAAAGTGACCGAACGGGCCGAGGTGCTTCTTTCCGAAGACAGGAACCGCCCGGCTTCTGCCGGTGCAAAACCCCAGCGCTACACCCAGATCCTGCTCGTGGACGACCATGAGTCAAAAGAAGTCAGGGCCCCCGCCCGTCACCCGGCGCTCGATGAATTGGACCGGCTCAAGCCGGACGAGATGACCCCGCTCCAGGCGCTGACTGCGATTGCGGAGCTGAAACGATCGCTCAAAGACGGATCCTGATATGAAGAACGAGACTCCCTTACGGATCATCCGCATCCTTGATACGGCTACCGTGAACAAGATCGCTGCCGGTGAGGTGGTGGACCGGCCTGCCTCGGTTGTCAAGGAACTGGTCGAGAACGCCATCGACGCCGGGGCACAGAGCATCAGGATCGAGATCGCATCATCCGAAGGTGCGATTACGGGAATCCGGGTTGCCGACGACGGCTGCGGCATGTCACCGGCCGATGCCCTGCTCGCGTTCACCGAACATGCCACGAGCAAGATCGCATCGGCGGATGATCTCGACCATATCGAGACTCTCGGCTTCCGGGGGGAGGCGCTTGCAAGCATAGCCGCAGTCTCCCGGGTAACCCTTGTGACAAAACCGCGGGGAAGCGGCGCCGGGCCGGGCACGCGAATCCTTATCCATGGCGGGAAACTGCTGGAACAGCAGGAGACCGGTGCTCCTGAAGGCACCTCGGTCCATGTCGAAGAATTATTCTTCAACACTCCGGCCAGGAAAAAGTTTCTAAAAAGCCTCAATACCGAGCTTGCCCACATCCACGGGATTCTCGAAGGCATCTGCCTTGCCTGGCCTCAGATCGCGTTCCGGTTCTTCTACAACAAGAATGAGCAGCTGGTGACCGACCGCTCGCTCCGGGCGCTCGACACCATCACGAGGATTTATGGAAGCGAACTTGCAAAGGATCTCATTCCTGTTGACCTGCCCCTCCCGTTCATGAGCATCAGCGGGTACATTGCCCGGCCATCGATCTCACGGAAGGACAATTCCCGGCTTGTAATCGCCGTTAACCGGCGGTATGTCTCCTCCCCGCTCATCAGCAATGCGGTAAAGGAGGGATATGGAACGCTCCTCCCGAAGGACCGGATACCGGTGGCGTTCCTCACCATTGAGATCGATACCGGGCTCGTGGATGTGAACGTCCACCCGACAAAGAAAGAAGTCCGCCTCTCCCGCGAGAACGAGATCCGGGACGCGGTGCGGGAAGCAATCAACACAGCGCTCCTCAGCCACGACCTGATCCCGACCGCCGGGTCCCCGGCGCCTGCTTTCGAACCGCTGGACACGGAAGCGGTTGATGATGAACCTGACATTCCGGTGGCTGGTGGCTACCCGCAGGATGCTGCAATCCCATCCGGGGTCTTCGAATCCTCGCATACCGGGACGCTCTCAAGCGACCAGCGCCTGCGGCAGACCGAGCTCCCAACCGGATCCGCACGGCAGACCGAGCCAAAAGTTCCCCGGATGGAAGTGATCGGCGAGTTTGGCGGCATCTACATCCTTGCAAAGACCGAGACCGGCGAACTCCTGATCGTGGACCAGCACGCAGCCCATGAGCGGATCCTCTACGAGCAGGTGACCCGGCGCTCGGACAGGGAACAGCAGTCGCAGGAACTGATCGCACCGGTCACGCTCCACCGCACGCCCAGGGATGCCGCGGTCATCCGCGACCTCCTGCCTTCGCTTGCCAGGGAAGGATTTGTCCTTGAGGACTTTGGCAGGGACACATTCCTTGTCCGGGCAATCCCGATCGTTCTCGGCCGGGCCGAGGAGACCCGGGTCATCGACGAGATCATCAGCGATCTTGTCCGTCCGGATTCAGCCCGCTCGGTCAGCAACAGGGAGCGCCTGACCCGGATCATTGCCTGCCGGGGGGCGATCAAGGCAGGGACCGTCCTTACCCGGGAGCAGGCCCAGCGGCTTCTCGACCAGCTCCGGCTTACCGACAGTCCCTTCACCTGCCCCCATGGCCGTCCCACCATCATCCGGTTCACCCGGGATGACCTGGACGGGATGTTCAAGCGGATCTGATACAAGCAGATTTTGAGGATACGATATTTTTTCGCAATAAAAAATCATGCTGACTGAGATGGCATGATCAGCGTTCAATTCAGAAAATTTCCGCGAGGATAATTTTTCTTAAAACAAATACCCAGCACGTGCAATGACCTGCGCCGGCCGGAGAACGCCCGACGGCGGCTTCAAAATGAATACACTCCGCTCAAAGACGATATTCTGTCCGCCGGTTCTCCCAAAAGGTTCTGGTCCGCCGCGGGGGCTTCCTGCCGGGGGCGGCGGCGTTCATCGCAATTTTGCAGAAGCCAAAAAATGAGAATAATCCTTCAAGGATTTTATTCTGGATACTCATAAATTCACGGTCATCCCCCTCTTTGCCCCCACCTGAACCATTATCATTCCCGTTGATCCACCTCAGGAGAAACCATTCCCGCATTACGGACCATACCATGAACAGATCCAGCCAGGCAAAACTGGAGACCGCTTCCGATTCACCGGTTTATGATTCAACCGACGAGGGGATCGCACGGTTCCGGCAGATGGTGCTCGATCACTACAACAGCCATGGCCGCCCTATGCCCTGGCGGGAGACTGCCGATCCCTACCGGATCCTCGTCTCCGAGATCATGCTCCAGCAGACCCAGGTGGAGCGGGTGATGGTGAAGTACCCGGAATTTATTTCCGCCTTTCCGGATTTTTCCGCTCTTGCCAAAGCATCCCTTCCCGAGGTTCTTGCACACTGGCAGGGCATGGGATACAACCGCCGGGCCATCGCACTCCAGAAATGCGCTCTCCGGATTATGGAGGAGTACGGCGGCATACTTCCCGCTGATCCTGAAATTCTTGCAACATTTCCGGGAATTGGGCATGCAACCGCCTCTTCCATCTGCGCATTTGCGTTCAATCTCCCGGTCATCTTCATCGAGACCAACATCCGCCGGGTCTTCATCCATTATTTCTTCTCGGACTCCGCAACCGTCCGCGATGCCGAGATCCTCCCGCTCGTGGAGCGGGCACTTCCTGAAGAAAACTCCCGGATATGGTATTGGGCTCTCATGGATATCGGGACCGTTCTCAAGAAGACAGTCCCGAACCCGAACCGGCGCAGCGTGCATTATGCAAAACAATCGCCGTTCGACGGATCGGACCGGAAGATCCGGGGCGAGATCCTCCGGCAGCTCCTTGCCGGGAATGGCAAAACCCGGGAGGAGATCCTCGGGTTGTTTTCGGAAGAGCCGGACCGTATGGCAAAGATACTTACCGGACTTGAACGGGACGGCTTCATTGTCCAGAAGGATGACCGGCTCCGGCTCGCTTCCTGATACCGGCAATGGGATAAATGGTATCGGAAGGGGAATGGGGTTCCGGACCTGTCGTGAAAGGAAACGCTCTCTACAAGAACATGACTCGTTTAGACCGCTGATGAGGAGGCAGCTGCCTCCACCCAACAATTCATAATAGTGTATCATATAACAACGATCTGAAAGACCGGAAGCTCAGGCCATGGCAGATATCAGCAGGATTCCCGATGAAGTAAAATGGAAGATAGCATCCGAGAACGCTGCCCGGCTCCCGGCCCTGTACGATGCAGCGTTCCGGGAGATCGCGGGCGGGAAATACGATGAGATCGAGCAGACGATCTGGATGGAACTCTCCCGGACTGTCTTCGATATCGCCCATACCCTCTCCCTTCCGGTGGGATCGGCCGAGGATCTGGCAGAGACCACAAAGACGATCATGACCATCCTGTTTGGCCCGGGATTCCACAGCGAGAGCCTCAAAGTTGCTGAAGACCGGGCCGTGATCGTGGTGAAACGCTGTCCCCTGGTGAACGAATGTACTGCTCTTGGCTGTGACAGCCAGCACAGTTTCCGGAAATGCATGGCCCTGACCCTGACATCGGTTCCGCATCTCAACAAAAACTATTCCGCACGCTTTGTCCGGACCATGTGCGCCGGCAGCGACCGGCAATGCGAGATAAAAATAGGTACCCGTGAAGAGATGGGTGACAAATCGCTCTGAATTAAACGTCAGCCCCGGAGATAATACCCAACCGCCATGAAGATCAGGCCGACATAGAACATAATAGAGAACGGCCACGAGAACCCAAGGTTGATCGTATCGAGTCTTTTCAAGTCCTGGATGAAGATCATCGCAAACCCGAGGACAAATAATCCCATGCTGATCTGATTTTTTGTTGCCTTGTCCATCGTTATCCTGCCTGGTAAAAGATATGCAGCATTACAGGAAAAAAGATTTGGGAATTCGCTCTTCTGGTTTTGCCGGGCCCCACGCATTCAGGGAGATTTGGCCGGATTCGCGGGAAACCGGTACCCTCCCCGGGGGATGAGAATCTCGAACCGGACACCTGTCCCGGGCCGGCCGGTCTCGTCAAGCGTGATGCCGGTGATAGCCAGGATCTCCCGGGAGAGGAAGAGACCGAGCCCGGTATTTTTCCCAAACCCGCGTACGAAGAGATGTTTTTTGTCTTCTGCAGAGATGCCCGTCCCGTTATCCGTGTAAACGATAAGCCCGCCCGTCTCCGTCTCCACAAAGACAAAACTGATCGCCGTGACATGCCCCCCGTGCCGGATGGAATTTTCCATAAGATTGTAGAAGACCTTCTCGATCAGAGCATCGGCAAAGATCTCCATGGGGGGAACCTGGACCGAAAACGTGATATCCGCTGCAGAGGTCAGCTGGCTCTTTGCGGATGCAATGAGATGGAGCACATTTCTCCAGGAAGGAACGCTGGTCCCGAGATCCTGGTAATCCCGGGTGAAGACGATCTGCCGTTCGATCGTCTGGGCTGCATTCATCTCGCGGTTTATTGCTTCCTGCATCTTGACCGGGTCACCCAGGTGTTTCTGCGAGAACTGCAAAAATCCCATCAGGACCATGAGCTGGTTCAGGATGTCGTGCCGCGTGATGGACGAGAGCATGGTGAGTTTCTTGTTTAAGTTCTGGACTGCCACCTCGATCCGTTTCCGCTCGGTGACATCCCGGATAATCCCGACAATGAATTCCTGGCCGGACGAGTCCTGATAATAGGTCTTCTTCAAAAGAACCGTGTATTCCCGTCCTTCCGGATTCTTCAGGGGGGCTTCCGTCTCATGAGCGGAATGGGTTGAGAAGACCGTTTCGTCATCGGAATAGAACTGCCGGGCCTGATCGGCCGGGAAAAAATCATAGGTTGTTCTCCCGATAAGATCTTCCCTGTGCCGGGCGAACATCCGGCAGAACCCGTCATTTACCAGGATCCACCGGTGCTCGCGATCCTTGACAAAGACCGGATCTTCGATGGCATTGATGATCGTCTCGAGGTTTTTTCGTTCCTCGACTTCCAGTTCGAGACGGAGTTTCTCATTCAGGACACGCCGCTCATTTATCTCGTTGTGCAGGATGATGCAGAAGATGCCCACGGTTATCGAGGTCATGATGATCATGGGGAGTGCCACGTTGATCGCGACAGTCAGGATCATCTCGGTTGTATCACCGGCGAGGAACCGGACAAAGAGAGCCAGAGCGGAGACGAGCGTCTCCACGATCAGCGTAATGATGACGGCATTTTTTGTCGAGACCAGGTCCCGGTTGCTGTAATAATAGATAAGCCCCCCGGCAATACCGGCGATAAGGGGTCCGAGTGCAACGGCATAGACATTCGTGCCACCCACAAACAGGCGGTACAGAAACGCGATGATCCCTGCCCCGAGCCCGACATACGGTCCGCAGGCAAGACCGGCTGCCATGGGGCCGAAATCCCGGATATTGACATTGGCCGTGTAAAAAGTTATGCCGCTGTTCATTCCGTACACGGACAGAAGCCCGAATACAATCGACAGAAACACCTGGACTGCAATGGATGCCCGGTGCTCGAGTATCTGGGTATAGAACCGGCTCTTCGAGAAAAGGTAGGTGAAGAGGAAGACGACACAGGCCATCTGGAACAGAAGCAAAAATTCCCCGAAGAGGGTTACAGCCATGTAAGTAGGTATCGCGGAAACTGGATAAATGTATTGAATAAAAAAGACAGTATTCAGGCCGGGTCTCTGCAACAGGACGGGTACCGTAGCCGGGAATTCATTCCGGTGTAACGGTTGCCAGAGCTGACGGGTACGTTCGGAATTTCAGGTTCCCGAAAAAAAACAAAAACCGTGGAGAAAGGATCCGCTAAAATACCCCAATCATCAGGGAATAGAGAGCTGCGGATGGCTGGGGCGGGGACTCGCTTGTGCCGACAACGATACGTTCGTCCGGGTACCCGAGGTTCTCGCAGATGGCGATCTGGAGGGTCTGGTGAAGGCCTGCGAGGCGCTGGTACAGTTCCTCTACATCGAACTTGGGATCCGCCAGCAGAAAGACGATCTTGCCCCGCTCCACTTCGGCAAGAGTGTCGATCATCCCTTTCTCGTGGCCCCTGCCATGGGCAACCACGACCGAGACCCGGGCAAGCGGGATGTGGAGGCGTGCAGTTGCCACCTGGAGAGAGGAGATCCCCGGGATGACCTCCCCCTTGAGGTACCCGAGACCCGCAAGCATGGGATCGCCCGTGGAGAGGATGACCGACTCCTGGGGAAGGCGGTTCAAGCTCTTGAAATCGTCAATGGATTTTGCACTGCAGGTCGAGCGCAGGAATGGACGGGCCAGTTCGATCGCCCGTTCCGATCCATAGACGATCCGTGCTTTTTTCAGTTCTGCGATGGCCTGGGAGGTGATGAGGCCCGGCCCGCAGCCAACGCCAATGATCTTCATGGTGTTTCTCCAAGGATTGTCCCGTCCCGGTTCAGGAGCACGACCCGGACATCCGGCCGGACCGCCCTGAAGCCGTCAAGGGTTCTCTTCATGATCCCTGCAAAGGCAGGAGTTGCTGCAAGTTCTTCCACAGTCCCGCACCCGGTGCCTTCCAGGATCTGCGGACAGATGTACCGGAGTATGAGAGCAGGAAGGCCGCAGAGCACGATCTTTCCCCGGGCAACCGCCAGCGTCTTTTCGATCTTTCCTCCCACGAGAATGACGTCCCGGTCCGGGAACAGGAGCCGGGAATACCGGAGGCCGAGCCTTCCGGTGGTCAGGACCGGGTCTTTTGCCTGGGCAATCCTTTCGATGGTCGATTCGGTGAGGTGATCGTCCCAGGGTTCGACAAACCCGGTAGTCCCGAGGACCGAGATACCTCCCTGGACACCGACCCGGGGATTGAGCGTGTGCCTTGCAACGTCTGCGCCGCGGGGGATCCTGATCGTCACGGTTACGCCAGAAAGGCCGGTCTCTTCGAGAGCTTCTTCTACAGAGGAATGAAGGCAGGAGAGTACTGGCGGGCTGACAGCCGGATCGTTCTTGTGGTACCGGACAACGTCCCGCGAGAACCGGCCAATGCCTTCCCCGAAATGGAGGGTAACGCCGCTGGCTGCGGGCACCGCCGATGCGATAAAATCAAGGCCTGCCGTCACATCGGCCGGGTAATCGCCTGAAAACTTGGCGCAGGTCGCGGTCCCGGCCCGGCCGTCCACCGGAATATCCACGGGGATGCCGCAGGGAAGCCGGATCCGGACCGAGCGGACCGGGCCTTTCAGGGACAGGGTCGCGGCTTTCGCTGCTGCCGCTGCTGTTGTCCCGGTAGTAAATCCACGGGTAAGGACCGTTCCGGACGCGGTCAGGACACCGAGGCCCTGCTCGGCGAGCCGGAGCTTTTTATTGTCGGTGCAGCGCGAAACCCAGGGGGCCGGGTACTCAAAGCCGGTTACCGGATCCCGCATCGGACGTGCCCTCGATGAAGATCGTGATGCACTCATTGAGCGAGGCGACCGCAACCGGCGTCCCGCCCCGTGTCCCTTCGGTGGAGATGGACGGGATATCGATGGTCCGGAGGAGTTCCTTGGACTCGGCTGCATTGACAAACCCGACCGGTGCCCCGATGATGACCGCCGGGCGTACGCCTTCCTTTACCATCCCGCAGAGCGAGAGGAGAGCGGAGGGGGCGTTCCCGATGACAACGATCGAACCCGGGAGTTTCTCCTTCAAGGCAAGGAAACCTGCCGAGCTCCGCGTGATCCCGTCCTTCCTGGCAAGATCGGATCCGAAGTCGAGCGCACAGAGCACTTCGCTCTGGTGCCCTTTCTTCTGGATCCCGACCTGGACCATCCGGATATCGGTGATGACCGGGGCCCGGTTCCGGAGGGCATCGAGCGCAGCCTTGACCGGGTTCTTATGGAACCGCATGAGATCGGCCATGGCAAAATCGCCAACGGCAACCGAGCACCGCTGCTTGATCCGGTCCTCGACGGTTAAGTTTCCCACCATCTGGCGGGCAAGCGTCCGGGACTTCTTCGAGATCGCGTAGCCTTCTTTTGTGTCGGCGCCGGGATCAATATACGTATTTGCGGTGGTATCCCCGTGGTGTGATGATTCCTTTGACATTATCCTTCATCCTCCAGATCCTGCTCTCTCTTCCGCCGATGATGACCGTGGTGTGCATATCCACTGCTTCCTCCACAGACTCGATCTCCTGAAGGGTTGTAATGATCTGCTCCTCGTCATCCCTCAGGGCATTTTTCACGATCGCAACCGGCGTGGTTGGATCGAGATGTTTTCTCGCGTGCCCGATTGCAAGCGAAAAGTTGTGCGGCCGGCCCCGGCTCTTGGGATTGTACAGCACAACCGGGATCCCGACCGAGAAGACCGCATCGAGGCGCTGCTCGATCACGTCAAGCGGGGTTAAGAGATCCGAGAGACTGATGACCGCAAAATCTCCCGACAGGGGCGAGCCCACCCGGGATGCGGCGGCATTGGCGGCCGTGACGCCCGGGATCACCTCGACATCGATCACATCGCCCGCGTGTTCAAGCACTTCGAGCACGATGCTTGCCATGCCGTAGACACCGGCATCCCCGCCCGAGACGATGGCGACCTTGTGCATATGGGCAAGCTCGATCGCCTGCTTTGCCCGCTCGACCTCTTTTCCCATCGAGCTCCGGATGACCTGCTTGCCTGTTAGGACCGGTTCGAGCGGTTCGAGATAGGAGGCATTGCCGATGACATAATCCGCACCGGCCACGGCCTTGAGAGCCCGGGGGGTGATGTACTCCATGCGGCCGGGGCCAAGGCCCACGATGGCGAGCGATCCAGTGGTGTTAGTGTGCGATGGCAACCGTGACTCTCCCGTAAACTTTCTTTTGCATGACCAGTTTCTTCTGCCGAGAAACAGCAAGCGCTGCGGGTTCTGCAACCCCGAGAAGGCCGATCTTTCCGGCCCGCGAGGGTGAGGTTCCCCCAATAGCGTTTATTGTATCATCGTCCAGGAATATTAAATTGCCAGAAACTGCCCCGACACCCTCGGAAAGCCCGGCCTCGTGGAGCTTCTTTGCGGTCGTGGCATATACGAGCACGTTCTCCGGCTCAATGTCCGACTCAGCGAGCGCCTGGCGGATCGCTTGGGAAACTTCATCGGCCGCAACCCCTTTGCGGCAGCCGACACCGACCGTGTACTCTCCCTTCTTTACCAGGAACGAGACATCGGGACCGGCAATCACGATCCCGGGTCCTTTGACCGCGTGGACCGGCACATCGTCATCCAGCATCGCGGCATTCACCTGCCGGGTGGAGTCTTTGTTCACGATATCGCAGCCGGCCCGGTCCGCGATCGCCTCGACAGAATCCCGGCCGGTGGCTTCGGTTGCGGTGGTGATGACGGGAACAAGCCCGAGCCCGGCCAGCTCCTTTGCCAGCTCGTTTGCCCCATGGTGGCCGCCGAGAAGCGGAATGGCGAACCGGAAGTCCGGGCTCACGACCACGACCGACGGGTCGTTCCATTTGTCTTTCAGGAGCGGGGCGATCCCCCGGACAACGATGCCCATCGACATCAGGGCAACGATGCGCCGGACAACCGGGAAATTATCGGAAAAGACGGCCGGGGAGTACTCGATAACCTCGGCATCGAGAAAGGAAGCTATGCGTTCTGCATCGGGAAGGAAACGTTTCAGGGCAACAACAACGGTCCCAGTCATGAGTAGAGGTGCGAGCGCTGGTAGCCGGATGCAATGCCGCTGACCGCCTTTCCCACGATCAGGAGTGCGGACCTGGTGATCCCGGCCTCTTTTGCTTTCCCTGCAATATCCGCAACCGTGCCGAGAATGATCTTCTGGTCGGGCCAGGAGGCATGGAAGATCACCGCTGCCGGGGTATCCTTCGGGCAGGCAAGTTTAGTCGTGATGTCAAAAAAGTGCTCGCTCCCGAGGAAGAAGGCCATCGTGGCCGGGTACTGCGAGAGCTCGGCAATGTAATCCTTCTCAAGCGTCTTTCCCGCAGGCCGGGTGATGATCAAGGTCTCCGAGACTCCCCGGGGGGTGTACTCGGTGGTGAGGGCGGCAGCAGCGGCAAAGACCGAGGAGACACCGGGAACGATCCGGACCGCGATCCCGAGCTTTTTGAGTTCCGCGATCTGCTCAACGATCGAGCCATAGAGCGCCGGGTCGCCCGAGTGAAGCCGGACAACAAACTTCCCGGCATTCACCCGGTCAGCCATGAGCGCAACCATATCGTCGAGATGCATGCCCCAGCTGTCCACCATCTCGGAGGCTTTGCTCGATGCAACGAGAACAGGGTTGACAAGCGATCCCGCGTAGATGAGCACGTCGGCTTTTTCGAGCAGGTTCTTTCCCTTCACCGTGATGAGCTCGGGATCGCCGGGACCGGCGCCAACAAACCAGATCACTTTTTCAGGATTATTTGCGGGCATACATCACGCTCATGTAATCGCTCTTTTCGGGCAGTTCATCGTTCCTGTACACTTTCATGTCCGGGAAGTACATCCGCTCCACGAGCACGAACTCCCGGTAACCCTCGGTCCGCATCTGCAGAGCCTTCTCCTTTGGCTTTCTCACTTTCATGAGGACTTTCGTGTCCGAGACCGTGCCGTCCGAGACACTGAAGCCCTCGTTGATCGAGACCCCGCCGGCTGCCGCAAAGGCCGTGATCGAACTGATGCCGGGCTCGGTCCGGAATTCGATTTTCGGGTGAGTCTCCGCAATTACCGCACAGAGCCGGGAGAAGGTGGAGAAGAAGTTCGGGTCGCCAAGGATCCCGAAGACCGCGAGGCCGTTCTCTGCCACGGGAGCGATCTTCCGGGCATTCTCTTCCAGGCACTTCCGGATCTTTCTCTCATCGTCCGTCATCGGGAAGTCGAGCATCACCGGCTCCCGGTACGGGGCAACCAGGTCGTGGGCGATCCGGCCCGGCACAAAAACGCCGTCCGCTTCTTTCAGCAGCCGCACTGCCCGCAGGGTCAGGAGCTCGGGGTTCCCCGGCCCGAGGCCGAGCCCTACGAGCATGCTGCTCCCCGCCCGACAATGACATAGACCGGATCGATGGGCTTGAACATGACGCTTCCCGCGATTGCGTACGACCGCGAGACCTGCACCTGCACGACTTCGACAAAGAGCCCGAGTTCCTGCAGGGCATTGACCGCATCCGCAAGCGTTGAGAGGAGGACCGCGTTGATGACGATGGTCCTCCGGACTTTCTTTGCAAGAACGGGCAGGATGGCGAGCAGGTTCTTGGTCCCGCCCAGGAATGCGCAGTCGTACAACCCTTCCTTGTGCACGAACGCCGTTGCTTCGGCAGTGAAAAATTCGATATTGTGCACGCCCGCTTCCTTAGCCGTTTTCGTTGCTAGGGCAACGGCCTCGGGCCGGATATCGATCGAGCAGACTTTTTGTGAGGCTCGTGCCATGGCGACCGAGACCTTGCCGGTCCCGCACCCGATCTCAAGAACGGTATCGGTACTTTTCAGGCCAAGCTTGAAGAGGGATATCGCGAGAATCTCGTCCTGGGTCGGACCACCGGGAAGTTTTTCGTCGGGCATCTGCACAAGTTTTGTTGCGGTAACGTATTAAGGGTTGTTTTAGGAGGTGGGGGTGCGTATGAAAATCATTTACATCAACAACGAAGTGAATATAATTGAGGGATAAGTCGTTAGACTATGAAATTGTTCAGGTTTAAGAAATAAAGAGAGCGAATGAGAAAGATATTTTCAATGGGATGATGCGCTTCTGAACGACGGGCAATAAACTTGGGAACAAAAGGGATGGCGAAATAAAAATCAAGGCATTATCTCAAATTTTGAATAAAGAAGAAAAATGCGATTTGAAAAATAGACCTATAGAAAATGAGCTTGCGTAAAATTGAAGAATGCTAACCGAATGTAGGATATAAAATGGAAAAAAGTGTTAGATGATCCAAAAAAAACTGGCTGATAAATTTATATTAACCGAAATAAATTAAGAATAATGGATTATTCAAATAGATAAAAAAAGGATGATACAAGTTTTCTATTTGAAAGAAGTGGATTCTATCGGGGCATTATGAAGGATCGAATTTTTTGAGGCAAAAGTTGCTAAGTGACTATTGTTTTTTCAGGTGAAAAAATGAAAAAAGTAAAAAATATTAATGACTATTTAAGAGAAATTACCGAAATAAGTGAAAAAAATGAACGTTCAAGATTTATCTTTCGGGGGCAAACGGATTTAGCAAATGAGGTTGAATCATCAGCCGCAAGAAGAATTCGAATTTCTCTTAAAGTGACCTCCATTCTAATTGATTCATTTATAAAATACCATGAGAGACTTGTGGAAATCGCAAAAATGAAAGGGTATCACAGAAAGGAGAATATCGAATTAAAAGATTTAGAATTAATTGCAGAATTACAGCATTTTTCAGCTGCAACCTTTTTTATTGATTTCTCTCGTAATCCGCTGATAGCTCTATGGTTTGCCGTAAATAAAAATTATGAAACAGATGGAGCAGTTTATCTTTTAGACATTAATGATTCTCATAAAATTTTTCAAGTAACGTATAACGACATTGAAAACAAATCAATTCGCACTTTTTTATCTGAATCAAAGATCCCAGAGATGCCTTCTGTTCTTCCCTTATGGTATTGGGAACCAAGTAATTTTAATTTACGAATTCCGAAACAACATTCAATATTTGTGTTTGGTCCTCCGATAATTCCGAAGGATTATTTTAAAATTATATATGTCGATAAAGACTCTAAAAAAACAATTTTAAAAGATCTTGAAAAAATATATGATATTAACGAGATTTCCTTGTTTAGTGATTTGCCTGGATTTGCACGTGCAAATAGTACTGATACAACATTCCATGAGTGGGAGGGATTTGATTACTTCCTATATGGTGTGAATTTTGTGCAAAGAAAGGAATATAAAAAAGCAATTGAGTATTTGACAGAATCCATCAAATTGGATCCAAATGATTTTTCAGTATATTCTCTTCGTGGAATTACTTATTTCAACCTTTTTACTTTCGGAAATGTCCCCAAAGATGAAGCGCTATTAAATTTGGCGCTTGGGGATTTCGATAAAGCTATTGAAATTAATCCAGATGATATCCAGTCTTTTATTGGACGAGGGATGGCATTTATTTTATTAAAAAATTTCAAAGCGGCAATTGATGAATTTAATAAGGCTTTAAAATTATGTCCAGAAAGCCCTCTCGCATATCTTCAAAGAGGGCTTGCAAATAGAGAGATGAACAAGTTTGAAGATGCAATAAACGATTTTAGTTCGGCAATAAAGTTGGAACCCAAGCAAATGCAACATTATCGTAGTCGAGGGATCACTTTCTTGCAAATGAATCAATACAAATTAGCTTTGAATGATTTCAATAAAGCCATTGATCTAGATCCAACTAATCCTCAATTATTCAACAGTCGAGCTCTCGCAAAATATAAAATGGGATTATGCCAAGAAGCACAAATTGATGAGGAGATGGCTAAAAAATTGAGTGAAACGTAAAAATCAAATACGCTTCACTCTTTTAAACGTAGTAATTCCTCATCGCGATTCCACCCCCTCCCTGCTCCGCAGGGAGTCGCTCGCACGCCTCATCGGGTGCTCGCTGGGCAAAATCCGTTTTCGAGAAAAGCGTACAGGTAAATGCGTAGCGCAAAACCCGATGAGGCGTTTTGCGCGTAGACACTCGTTTGGTTCCGGAAAAATCGGACAACATTTTCCAGAATATTTTACCGGAAAAAATTTCAAAAATAATTCCGGAAGTCCCCTGAAATATTTTCATCGGATCCCACCGGCATCTTTCCGGTACACAACCCTTTTCACCGGGTCCATCCAGGACCCGGAAAAGACCCGTCCACCCCTTTCGCGGTTGTTCCAACCTGCCCGGGAAACCTCACCCTCCAAATCCCCTGCCCGGCAAGGCTCCCTTGGACCTGCACTCCGGCCCGATCAGTTCTCCGTCGGAGACCTCCCGTACCTGGAGAATCCCGATGCACAACAACAACCAGGTTTCGTGAAAATGCAGCCAGGTTTCCCCTAATTTTCCGTTTTTCACGCCGGAGAGGACCAGGCAGGTATGGCAGAGTTTGGAGGGCGTTTCTCTGGCCGGATCGACCAACCGTATTGGAAAATGAAAAGAAGGCCTGTTTTGGACTCCTGTTTTAGGAGTCCCGAAAGCGCCCGGGCATCTGTCACCTGTCACCTGTCACTATCTTTGTTTATCTGTTCTCCCCCGGAGTGAACCTTCCGGAACGCTGACAACCCCTTGGGAAATTATCTCCCCGCAAAATACCCTGTTTGGCAAAATAAGCCCGATTTGAAAAACGGATTTTTGGAGGGTCGCGTTTTTTTGCGAATTACAGCGCATCAGCCCGGCAATATACCTATAAAATGGATGTTTTGCCAAAATGGTTGGGATTCCAGCCTTTACAAAAAACCCTTTTATTGCCTATTGGACGTGATCGGGAGTGAAATCCCGGATGAGTGGTTGTATGGAGAACCGGCAGGGGAGTCCGGAAACTGCCGGATATCCGGTATCGCCATCCTGCCTGATACACTACGCCAGCCAGCACAAACCCTATTATCTCACGAACAAAACGATAGAATATCCATGCTGAAAACAGCAGACCAGGTAATCATTCTTGACCGGCTTAAGATCAATGGCCATCTCCACCGGCTCAACCGCGAGCTTCGCATTACGGTCGGGCACGAATCAGATCAGCTCACCCTTTCCAATGAGGAGTTCGGGCTACTGGTTTCAGCACCAACGCTTGAAGAAGGTATTGCGGGAATCTCGGAAGAATTTTCAATACTCTGGGATGTCTACGTTTCTGAAAACCCGGCGAACCTGACACGGGATGCCCTCAGGCTCCGGTCGCATCTCGAATCTCTTGTCACTGCCGGTGTAAATTCTTGAAGCCCTGCAAGACGCGAGATATCGCAAATGCATTGCTGAAAAAAGGATTTGAAGAGAGGGCATCCCATCACCGGATCTTCTACCTGTGCGTTGATGGGAAAATCTCCGGGGTCCATACATTCCTCAGTCATGGGATAAAAGAGTATGACGCAGAACTTCTCGCAAAGATGCGGACACAATTACACTTGTCAGGAAAGGAACTGGACGATCTTATCCATTGCCCGCTTTCAGGAGAAGAGTACCGGGCCCTGCTGAGCGAACGCGGGATACTGGAGAGATAATATTCACGGCAAACATATCAGATGAATCGTTCCAGGGATTCGGCCCTGAATTCCGCAGTTCACCAATTAAAAATCCTGAAAGGATTCATCCCGCCCACCACGCATTGAATCACTCGCACGCTTCGCCGGGCAAATTCCATTTTCAAAAAAAGCGTACCCGTGAATGCGTAGCGCTAAAACCGGATAAAGCGTTAGGCCGCATCAGGCATATCGGAAGGCGCCGGAGTCGGAGATTGAACCGGAGATGAGCGGAGCCGGGCCGGCTCACTCTGCGGCTGTTTCCGGCATTTCACACCGGGCAGGTTCTTCCTTCCCGTACGGGTCCCCGTCCTTTATCAGGACGGTCAGCACGATCATGCAGAAGACAAAGACCATGCCGGCCAGGAACGCGATCTGGAAGCCGTTGACGAGAGCAGGAAACGTGTTGACAAGATGGATAGCGCCGGGTATTCCCTCCGGACCATTGTCCCGGATCCAGATATCGAAGATTGACTCGAAGATCGCAATCCCGATGATGGAGGCAAGGTAGCTTACAAAGGACCAGATGGCGGACACGGCTCCCCGGTGCTCCCGGGGAACCGATGAAAGAATGCTCCGCAGGTTCGGCGATACGAACAGCCCGATGGAGGCAGCCCGCAGGAGAAGGGCGGGGATGATGAGAATGAGAGCCGACGTATCATGACAGACAATGAAGAGGACAAGCGAGAGGAGGAGGAGGAATCCGGCAAGCACGCAGAGCCCCCACGAACCCCACCGGTCTGACAGGGATCCGGCCACCGGCCCGGTCACCATGATGACCAGGGACGGGACAAAGAGAAGGAACCCGGTGAACGCTGTTGAATATCCCAGTACCAGCACAAAGTAGAGCGGGAGAAGGAACGTCATCCCGGCGATCACGATGCGGTGGACCAGGGTTGCTCCGAACCCGAACCCGACTGCCGGGTTCTTCAACAGCATAAACGGGATGAGAGGCGAAGACTGCCGGCGTTCGTATGCAATGAATGCTGCGCAGGAGACCAGCGAGAGTATCCCCGCTGCAAGAATGACCGGATTCGTGAAGCCGAGTTCATGGCCGATCGAGAGGATGTACACAAACAGTCCGGCCGAGAGCATAATGAGAAGTGCACCGAAAACGTCAAACTTCAAACACTGCGCTGCCCGGTGCGGCATGTCCGGGGGGATACAGAAGTATGCGATCCCCCATGCTGCAATTCCTATCGGGATGTTGATGAAGAAGATCCACTGCCACGGGAGGAACGGCAGGATGAGACCCCCAAGGCCGAACCCGGCTGCAAGGCCAAGCCCGTTTGCCGATGAGAGGTACCCGAACGCCCTGCCCCGAACCTCTGCCGGAATCGCAAGCGAGATGATGGCCGGGCCGGTGGAGACGATCATTGCCCCGCCCAGTCCCTGGAGAGCCCGGCAGAGGATCAAGCCGGTCAGGTCTGCCGAGATCCCGCAGAGAGCGGAACTTACGGTAAAGAGTGCAAAACCCGCGATATAGATCTTCTTCTGCCCGTGCAGGTCCCCGAGCCGGCCAACGGGGATGAGAAACGCCGTGACGACAAGGAGATAGGATATCAGGATCCACAAGGCCTCGCTCGTCCCGACACTGAAGTACCCGGCCAGGGTCGGCATCGCCATGATGACGATACTTGCATCGGCCGCCCCCATGAACGAACCGAGCACAACGGTCGTCGTGATAAGGCGCCGTATAGTTGTTGCGGATAGCCCGATCACGGATGATCAGCACCCGGTTTTTCGGAATGTTTCCCTGCCAGGCAGACAATGACATCCACAAGAACGGCCGCACGTGCGTACAGCGATAGGGGATCAATGCCGATCAAGACAGTACCGGTTCCTGTCACGGGATCTTCCATGAAAAATATTCTCGGGCCCGGGGCATAACCACGGCGATGAGTGAAAAAAAATTTGCAGCAATCCAGGGGACGTTTTCAGGAATGACCGGCAGGAGGGTAAAAAAAGATGGACATCGCCGACCGGTCCACCCCCGGCCACGTCATCACAGAGCAAACACAAAGGGCCGGTAAGGCGCGATGGGATCTTTTTGTGACCGGGAAACAACCGCCGTCCCGGATCAATCCAGCAGGATTAATTACAAAAAAGCGGCAACGGGTTAAGATCATTATGAGAAAATTAATGGTTCTTATCTTCACCGGCATCGTCTGCGCCATGCTGCTCGCTGCCGGATGCACAAGCTCGCCTGCAACCACAGCGGCAACTCCCGCTGCCACGACCACAGCTGCCCCCGCAACTACCACCGCTCCCGCAGCAGCATCCGCGACCCCGGCCGCAGATGCAAATGTTACCGCGGTAGCAACAACCGCTGCACCGGCCCAGGCCCCCGCAGCATGGAACGGCACCTGGAACACCACCTACAGTACCAAGGGTTCGGCCGACACCATCGAGATTCTCACGCTCGCCCAGGCCGGTTCATCCGTGACCGGATCCTACAGCCATGGTAACGGCACCATCTCCGCAATAGTTCAGGACAGCAAAATTGCCGGCACCTGGAACGAGACCGATGACAAGGGAGTCTCTTCCGGGTTCTTCGTCTTTGAGAAAGCCTCAGATGATAAGTCATTCAAGGGCCTCTGGGTATACACCGCTGACGGCAAAGATGCCCTGAAGAACACCACCCAGTACTGGAATGGTGTCCGGGCATAAGAAGCCGGAATTTTTTAAAATCCAATTCTTTTTTCAAAACTTCAAAAACCGCGATACCCTGAGGGGTGGCCGGGCCGGTGTATTCGGGAGTCACAAGGCCGGGGAGGGATGAGGGGGAACGGAGCTTCACGTGAACAACCCCGTGACTATTAACACGTGCAGAACCAGCAGGGTTTTTACATTCCGCCAATAATCCTCTGTCATGACAACGGAGCACCAAAGCCCGGTCCTCACCTGCCCCAGGTGCGGAAAGCCAACCCTTGCTGCAGAATTCCCGGACCAATACGAAGTGTGGCTGAAATGTTCGTCCTGCAATTTTTTCATGGGCATGAGTCATGACGACTGGCACCGGGTGGAGAACAGTCCCAATAAAAACGCGAAGATCCACAAGATGGCTCATGCAGGGGAAAAAAATACCTGATCGGTTCACCCGCTCATATTTGTACACTTTTTTCTGCTCTGAAAAAATAATTTTTGAAACGGTTGACGAATCCGGATCTTCGCCCCGCAAAAAGGGCACCCATCATCGTGACGGGAGGATCGCAACAGAGCACGGTTTCATAAAAACAGAATAATGGATACCGGCTCGCGATCCCGGGAATGTTCTGCAGACAAAAAAAGGGTTTTGGATTATTGTATTGCCGGCACATATTCCGCCGGGGTCGTGATCAGGCTGTTGTAATAGGCAGGCGAGAGATACGTTGGCGTGTAAACCCCGCCGTACGCAGCTATCCACTGGGAGATGGCCCGCATATTGTTGCGCGACGAGATGAGCTCCTGCCGGTAGATGAAGATATTGTCCCGGTTGTCGGTCCGCGAGATAGCCGCTTCGAGATCCGCGATATGCATGTCCTCTGCCGTTGCATCGACAAGGAGCGCATCCTTTGCCGAAAGGCTGCCGGTGTTCACCGCATTGTTGTACGCAAGCTGGACTTTCTGGTTTGCAAATACACCGGGAAGATCTTTCTCGGGATTGGCAATCCCGTACCGCTGGAGGATCGCATTGTCGGCTGTCTGGTACATCTTCGATACATTGGAGATGCTCAAAAAGAGCGGGACATCGGTGTGCTGGGTGTACAGGACCGCATTGACATCGGTAAGGAATTTCTCTTCTTCCTGCAGGAGGAGGATATCCGACCGCTCGGTGTCGTTGAGGGCAGCCTGGGGGAGAACGGCAAACGTGCTCTGGACAACCGAGAGGTTCGGCACAACAATCGTTACGTTCGGCGCAGTCACAGGAGTTTTTGCAGCCTGCTGGCTCGTGCAGCCCGCGGCGGCAGCAATCACGCATACGACGAGCAGGACAAGGAAGACGATGGATCTCGACATAGCATAGACTTGCCGGAAATTATTATAAGCATTCCCTTATTGAACTGGAATTATGACCGGCCGCAGAACCGGCAGCTGCGCCCTGCCACCCGGCCGCCCCGCACGGTCTCCATCGGCAGGGATGAACCGGCCCGGGTTCCCAAACGACAGCGAAAGTACCCGATAAAAAGCGTATTAAAAGAACAGGATCGTAACGGTACCTGACAACACTCCCGCAGTCGGAAGGAATACCAGTTCATGACCATAGCAATACATATTGAGAATCTCACCCGGCGCTTTGGCGATCTCGTTGCGGTTGACAATATATCGTTCGATATAGATCACGGCGAGATCTTCGGCCTGCTCGGCCCCAACGGGGCCGGCAAGACAACAACGCTCTCCATGCTCTCAACCATGCTTGAGCCAAGCTCCGGCACGGCTACCATCAATGGCATCGATATCACAAAAGACGAAGACGGGGTGAGAAGATCCATCGGCATCGTCTTCCAGGACCAGAGCCTTGACGAGGAACTGACCGCGTACGAGAACATGGATTTCCATGGCCGGCTCTACCGGATCCCAAAAGAAACCCGCAATGCCAGGATCGAAGAACTCCTCAGGCTCGTGGAACTCTATGACCGGAAAGGCGACCTGGTCAAGACATTCTCCGGGGGCATGAGGCGCCGGCTCGAGATCGCCCGGGGGCTCCTCCATCACCCGTCGGTTCTCTTCCTTGACGAGCCCACGCTCGGCCTCGACCCCCAGACCCGCAACCTGCTCTGGGAGTACATTGCAACGCTTGCAAAGGAGAAGGGGATCACAATAATCCTCACCACCCACTACATGGAGGAGGCGGACCGGCTCTGCAACCGGATTGCCATCATCGACCACGGGAAGATCATTGCCATGGATACTCCCGAGAAACTCAAGGATCTCATCGGGGGCGATGTCGTGACCATCGGCTCAGCGGATCCCGAAAAGATCGTAGCGCTTCTATCCGGCACAGGGGCCAAAAAGACAGAAATCCACGAGAACAAAGTGATTGTCAGCCTGGCAAACGCCGAGCAGCACATCAGTGAGATCGTTCTCCTCCTCTCGGAGAACAGGATCCCGATCGATTCGATCGCCATCCGGAAACCGACGCTTGAGGATGTCTTCCTCTTCTTTACCGGTAAAACGATCCGGGAACAGGAGGCCGATACAAAAGAGATGATGCGCCGGCACCAGAAAATGATGAGGCACTAAAAATGGATATCGTGTACACCATCTGGCTCCGGAGCATGAAGCGGTACCTCCGGTCAAAGAGCAGGATCATCGGCAGCATCAGCATGCCCCTCTTCCTCTTGATCTTCCTCGGGTTCGGGCTCAACGCAGTGGTAACGCTCCCGGGCAGCGAGAATTATATTCTCTTCCTTATGCCCGGCATGGTCGCGATGAGCGTGCTTTTCACCTCGGTCTTCTCGGGGATCCAGATCATCTGGGACAAGCAGTTCGGATTCTTAAAAGAGACGCTCGTTGCACCGGTCTCGAGGCTCGAGATCATGCTGGGCCAGACGTTCGGCGGGGCCACCACGGCCTTCATCCAGGGGGTCATCATCCTTGTCCTCTCGCTCTTCATCGGACTTGCGATCGACAACCCGGCCCGGTTCCTGACCGCGTTTGTCTTCATGGCGCTCATCGGGATCTCGTTTACCGCATTCGGCATCGCGATCGCTTCAAGGATGGAGGACATGACCGGCTTCCAGCTCATCATGAACTTTGTTGTCTTCCCGGTCTTCGCGCTCTCGGGAGCGTTCTTCCCGATATCGAGCCTGCCGCCCTGGATGGGAATTGTTACTCTCTTCGATCCGCTCACGTATGGCGTGGAAGGGATCCGGTACGGCCTGACAGGCGCCTCCCAGATCTCCCCGCTGGTCTGTCTTGCGGTGATCGGATCGTTTGCCCTGGCCATGACCGCAGCCGGCGCATTCCTCTTCCGGAAAATCCGGTTCTGATTATTTTTTACCGATCCTCAGGGCCGGGAGCTATCGCTTCGGGCAGGATAAATGCCGGTCAGATCCTGATCGCTTCAGGCCGGGTTTGCCAGAACAGGCAAAGAAGGGATACGCTCAATCCGGGACAGAACCGGGATCCCTTATGCCCCGCTGTCCTTTGGCAGGGTCAGGGTGAACGTGCTCCCCTTGCCAAAGACGCTCGATGCAACAAGCGTTCCTTTCAGCCGGGTGGCCCGGCTTCTTGCCATCGTTAAGCCCACGCCGAGCCGGCCGTACTTCCGGGCAAGCTTGTCGGCATCGCTGATATAGAAAGGATCGAAAATAGTTTCCAGTTTTTCAGAGGGAATGCCGATGCCATTGTCGGTGACCGCTATCTGCAATTCGCTTGCGGTCTCCCGGGCATCGATGGCGATGACCCGGGGCGGGTGCGAGTAATTGATCGCATTTACAAGGATCTCGTCCATAATCTCATGGATGTACGGGCCATTGCTCGTGATGGTCAGTCCTTCCGGGATATTGACCGAGATGGTGGCCTGGGTATCGTACCCGCCCTGGTGGATCACGAGCTCGATCTGCTCCCGGACGGCAACCGGCATCAGCTGCGGCCAGAAATGTTCGTGAACCGATTCAAGGAGACTCAGCTCCAGGATCTGGTTGACCAGGTGCCGCTCGGAATCCACATAGGACCGGATCTTCTTGAGGATTGCAAGAGCATCGGCCGGGATCCGGAACCCTGCACTCTCATCGAGCAGGAGACCAAGGTACCCGATGACCGGCTGCAGGGGGGTGCGGAGCTCGTGGGCTGCGACATTGATGAAATCCTTCTTCCGGGCAAGTTCGTTCTGGAGCTGAGTCTGGGCATTCTCCCGTTCGGTCACGTCCCGCAGGGCCACGATGTTTGCCGTCTTGCCCTGGTACTGGATCAGCGTCCCGACCGATTCGAGAACGATCCTCTTCCCGTCCGGTTTGATGGCCGTATATTTCTGGAGATACCCCTGGTTTCCGCTGATGACGTTCTGCAGGTCGCGGATAGCGATCTCCCGGAATTCCGGGGCCACGAACGAGAGGGTATTTTTTCCCAGAACCTCTTCTATCCGGGAGTACCCGAACATGCGCACGATGCTCTGGTTGACGTACAGGATGGAACCGGTCAGGTCCTGGATCAAGATCCCGTCGAACGCGTGTTCCGCCAGCATCCGGTAGCGCTCCTCGCTCTCCCGGAGCGCATCCTCGGCCTCCCGCTTCTCGGTGATATCCGTTGCCACCATCTGGAACTCTATGATATTGCCGGATTCGTCAAAGAGCGCCCGGTCGGTCCGCCGGATCCAGCGCTGGCGCTGGTTCGGGAAGATGATCCGGTGCTCGAACGTTCCCGAGGGATTCTCGATACTCATGAGGGAGTGCTCTTGTGCAAGAGCCTCGCGGTCCTCGTCAGGCAGGTACATGCGGAACGGCTGCCCGATGAGCTCTCCCCGGGTCTTGCCGAAATACCGGCAATAGACATCGTTGACAAAAAGGATGGTCCCGTCCGGGCGGTACCGGGCAATGAGCTCGGACTGATCGATGACAAGACGCCTGAGCTGGATCTCTTCCTTGTCCGATGGAGCGCTGGTGTCCGGAACAACCGGGGAGACAGGTTCCGCAACTCCCCCGGGATGGGCCGGGGTGCAGGAGGTGTTCTCTCCCAGCGCCTGCTCGATGGTCCGGGGAAGAACCTTGAGATAATTGTAATTCTGGTCCTTGACCAGATATTCGTACGCCCCGTTCCGGATCGCCTCGGCAGCCGAGTCCTCATCCTCCGCACCCGAGACAATGATGACGGGGATCCCCCGGGACCGGAGATCCGGGATGATATCGAAGGGGGTGCCATCGCCAAGATAGAAATCGCAGATAACGATATCCACGTGTTCGCGTGCCAGGATCTCCCGGGCCTCGGCAAGCGAGCCGGCAACCCGGACCAGGCAGGCCGGATGCTCCAGATGGAAGTGCCGGATGAAGGCCATCTGGTCTACCCGATCGTCCTCGATAAGAAGCAGCCTCAGACTCAGGGTGTTTCTTGTGGACGGGGACATAGGTTTCAGCCGGGTAATTCACTCAGGGTCCAGTAGAGCCGTATGGTGCGCATGACTTCCACAAACTGCTGGTAATCTACGGGTTTGATCATGTACCCGGCAACCCCCTGATCAAAACTCTGGACTTTGTCCAGCTCTCCCCGGGAAGTGGTGAGGACGATCACCGGTATCCGTTTGAGGTCCTCGTCTTTTTTCGCAATGGCCAGGAACTCGTGCCCGTTCATCTTGGGCATATTGAGATCGAGAAGGATGATGGCCGGTTTCACATTTGCCGGATTTCTTAGGAACTCCAGGGCCTCCTCGCCGTTTTCCACATGGTACAGGGGGTTTGTCACCTGGAGCTCTTTCAGGGCCCGCTTCACCGACATCATATCAACCATATCATCCTCGACAAGGAGGATGGCCTTCTCGTCCTTCATGGGGATTCACCATCCATTAACTGGGATATCGGCACGGTAAAGTAAAAAATACTTCCCTTTCCTACCTCCGATTCAACCCAGATCTTTCCCCCGTTGGTCTCCACGATCTTCTTGACGATCGAGAGACCTATGCCGGTGCTCTCTATATGATCCCGGGGCTGGAGGGTCTGGAAGATCTGGAAGATCTTCTCGTAATGCCGGGCTTCTATGCCCGGGCCATTGTCCCGGACAGAGAATTTCCAGAACGTTCCCTCTTCCATGCAGCCGACGTGAATCTCACCCTGGGGCTTATCCATGTACTTGACCGCGTTTCCGATCAGGTTCGAGAAGACCTGGTGGATCCGGGTCGGCTCGTACACGATGACCGGAAGCGGGGTATCGATCGTCAGCGTGATGGTGGGGGGAATAGAGAGGCTGTCGGTCACTTCATGGATCACGGAATCGAGGCTGATGCTGGCTTTCTCCTCGTGCACCCGGCCCACCCGGGAGTATTCCAGGATCCCTTCGATCAGGTTCTGCATCCGGTTGACCCGGTTGACGATCAGGTCCAGCTGGGCTTTGCCATCCTCATCGAATTTGTCCTTGTAATCGGTGTACAGCCACTGGGAGAGGGACCCGATGGCCCGGAGGGGAGCCTTGAGATCATGGGAGACGATGTACGCAAAATCCTTGAGCTCCGTGTTGGCGGTCTCCAGGTCTTTTATGAGATGGGCGTTCTGCTCCTCCATCTTCTTCCGGGCGCTGATATCGACAAAGGATTCGATGAGCAGTCTCCTGCTGCCGAGCGTTATCGTGTTTACGCTCTTGATGATGGGAATCCTCCGGCCATGGATATCGATGAGGATGCGTTCTGCATTATCAACCGTCTGCTCAAGATCGGTGATCGGACATTTCCCGGATTCGGCAGGACAGACAAAGGTATGGCAGATCTTCCCGACAACATCCTCCCTCCTGGCCCCGATCAGGGACAGGGCCTTGGGGTTGATATCCGTAATCACGTGCGTTTCCGCATCGATGATGAACACCCCGGCCTGGAGCGAGTGCATGATCGTTTTCAAGTATTCCTCGTTCTCCCGCAGGACTTTGTAAGTCTGCTCCTGCATGGAGGCGGTGAATCCCGCGACCGATACGGCAAGGATGAAGGTTGCAAAAAGGGCGAGAAGGAAGAGGATTTTGAGCGTTAAGATCCGGTTGTTGAGCATGTCCGAATCGATGTCAACTCCGACTATGCCGACAACTTCGCCCCGGGAATTGCGTACTGGTGCAAACGAAGAGAAGACGGTCCCCCACTCATCGGTGGTGAAACCCGACCCGGTGACCGGGGCATAGAACCCTTCGAGCATGGCCGGGGTGACATTCCCGTACGGCTGCCCGATGGATGCACCCGGGAGGATCGCGGAAGGGTTCTGGTAATCCGCATCAACGACAAAGACGAGGGTGTCATTGACGCGGTTCATGGTGTACACGTACTTGATGTCCGGGTTTGTGTCCCGGATGGAATTCAGCCGGTTGTAGATGGAGCGATAGACAGCAGTATGTTCATCCCCCGGCCTGAGGACTGCAAGCTGGTCCCCGTCGATCATCCCTGCAGCAGTTGTAACCGAGGAGAGGGCTTCGTGTTCGGTGGATTCCTGGAGGATCAGCTGGGTCTCCTGGAAGACAGCAACGAAGATGAATACGGATAATGCCAAAACAAGGAGAAAGACCAGAAGACCGACAAGCTTCAAGGCCGGTTTCTCCCAGAACAGTTCAGACAGGCTTCCCATGAATATGCACCAGAACCGGAACGGATGTATTAGACTATGATCGGCGGGTATGATAATAAACCCGTAGTCTCTGTCGTCCCGCCGGTATCCGGACCGGTACCCCGGGTTGTGCCGGCCGGGAAACGACCGGGCGGATTTCCAAAAACATTAAACCTTTTCCGACGAATCACCTGTCAGAGGAATCATGAAGTACAGGATCATTGGCAATAATCTCCAGATGGCTGAGATCGAGATGCCCGCCGGGGTGGGAATCTATGCGGAAGCCGGCTCCATGGTCAACATGAGCGGAACTATGACCATGGGAAGCGAACTCAAAGGAGGCATCATCTCCGGGCTGAAACGGGCAGTTACCGGTGAGAGCCTCTTTCTCACCCGGTTTGTCTCGCCCGATGGACCGGGGTTCGTTGCATTTGCAGGCACGATTCCCGGTAAGATTTTTGCCGTAGAGATCACTTTCGGGAAACAGTTCATTGCCCAGCGGGAATCATTCCTCTGCTGCGACGAGGGAATCGAGCTGGACATGGCGGTAACCGCCAATATCCCGGCAGGACTCTTTGGCGGAGGAGGTTTTGTCTTTGAGAAGATGTCGGGAAACGGCACCCTCCTCCTCCACTGCTGCGGGGATATAGCGGAACGGACCCTCCAGCCCGGGGAGACCGTCAAGGTCCAGACCGGCCTTGTGGTCGGCTTTGACGATACGGTCAGCTACGACATCTCCCTTGCCGGGGGGGTCACGACCGCACTCTTCGGGGGCGAAGGGCTCTTTGTCACAACCCTCACCGGGCCGGGAAAAGTAGTGCTCCAGTCCATGAACCTGGCAAAGATCGCAACAGCCCTGATCCCGTACCTGCCCAAGCCCGAGATAAAAGTAAAGCCGGTCTGACAGCGGCCTGCCACACCATCTTTTCCGAAGTCAGGAATCCCAGCCCAGATTCTCCAGCAGGTACGCGGTCTCGTCCTGGGCCTTGAACCCCAAACCCCGGGGCTGGACAACCAGGGTTATTGCTTTTTTTAGGGGAATGTTCTTTCCTTTCATCTTGCAGAGCACGTAATCGCCATTGAACCGCCGCAGGGCTTTCTCGAACGCGTCCAGGATCTTTCTCCGATCCTTGAGATCGCTCTTCTTGAGTTTCATTAAATGCTCGAAGATCGAGACATCGATGAGCGTGCTTGCCATCCAGCCGATCTCGCAGGTATAGCCGAAGATCCAGGCGATATGAGAGTTCTTGGTCGTGGAGATGAAATCGTCGATATTGTTCCCCACGCTGCACGAACCGATGAGCACCCCTTCGATATTGGAGTAGTTTGCAGCATTCTTCACGGCCTTGAACATGGCCGGGAGCTTCATGCCGGTCTTGGCTTTGAGCCCGCCGATCCGCTTCCCGGTCCCGTGCGCTGCAACGTACAGGAAAAGCCGGTCCTCGCTCGTGTTCGTGAGATCATCCTCAAGAGCCCGGCGGAACCCGACTTTCTCGTAAAAGTTCGCATAATAGATGTTGAAATCCCCGCGATAACTCTCAAGGCCTTCCAGGAAAAGGAGGACAGAAGGCCTCTTTGGTTTCTGTTCGGGCGTCCACCAGAGCCCTTCGATGACAAGGAGTGCTGAGCCGGGCATGCGATCACACGGTGTATTATGAAATGAGAGAACACGGGACTGCATAAAGTTTTGTGATCCGCATGGGGGCAGGGAAGCATTTATTTTTCAAAAGATCCGATGCTGATCATTCGCCCCGGTCAGAACGGGGATCATGCACCAGGGGAAACGGTACACGGGATCTCTCTTATGCCCAACCATGAACCACCGGAATCCGGATCGGACGGCAGCAGCGCGAGTCCTGCCGGATGCGATACATCGGAGCCGACCGGGCAGTTCACACTTACCCTTGAAAATATCATCGACATGACCGGAGAACTGGAGCACCTCAACGAGCTTGTCATGATCCGTCTCGGCAGAGAAGGCGGCTTCTCGGGCCAGCAGTCCTACTTCACCATTGTTACCCCCATTCTCGACCGGCTCGAGATCACCATCCGCCAGAAGTACCACGAAGGCATGGACCGGGACGCACTGAAGATCCTGATCCGGGGCTGGATCGATCAGGAGATTGGAGCACTGCAGTAACCCTCGTTCCGGGCAGGTCACGGTTCGAAGCACGGGCAATGATGACAATCCTGTAGATCTGTTTGAAGGGACCGTATCAAAAGAAAAAATTATGATTGTTTTTTCCACACCGATACAAGAGCCACGGCACCCAGGATTGCGGCAATGCCTGATAGAGAAAGCAGGGAGGATTTCGTGGGAGCGGGCGCGGGAGTGGCTGCAGCGGCCGGAGCAGAGGTTGTCGTCGTAACCTGGCCGGAACCGGATATAACGAGGGTTGTTGTTTTCCGGTCCATCAGTTCCTTCCCGTTGGCAGTGACCCGGGATGCGACGGTATAGGATCCCGCAGGAAGATTGCGGGTATCGGGCTGGAGGATGAAGGTGTACGATTTATCCGGAAGAAGTGCGGTATCCAGGGTTGTCGTGTTGGTGATGACGGCATTTCCATCAGATCCCGAGATCGTTATGGTGTTCGCCACGTTGATCTGGTGAATATTGCCGGTATTCTTGTAGCCGGTATTGATGATGACCGGTTGGCCGGCATTCACATTTCCTGCATCAAGCGAAGTTATGCTCCCCGAAACGGTCTGGGAAGTTCCAAGGAGAGTCAAGAAGACCGGGATATTGTAATCCGCAGCGGTCACATTTTTCCCGGGAAGCGTATGGATAACAACCATGGCGTACCTTCCGCCGCTCCCGGCATCCGCGGGAACCTGGAGCGTGAGGATAATCTGCTTTTTGTTCCCATTTTCAACGTGTATCTCGGAGGAGTTGACCTGGACGTATTTCCGGGCGGAATAGGCATATGTATCCTTAACCGGTTCTACAGCAACAAACTGCAGATCCGGTTTCTGGTTGATGCCCATGACATCCACAAGAAGATCCACCGGTTCTCCATCCCAGGGAACCCCGGCAAGTACTGCATAACTTATCGTGCCCCCGGCCTGGACATTGCCATTATACTGGGACGTGGAGAAATCCACTGCAGCGGCGGGGATGACGAGCCCGGCCAGTACAAGGAAAAAGAGTGCAGCAAAGGGCACCGGTTTTTTCCATACCTGAATAAAACGATCTGCCATGATACCACTCAAGGAAAGATTGCGATACCGGCACATAAATGGTTATTGAGTTGATTTCCGGGGCATCCGGATCCAGGACCGGACCCTGCGGAACCGGCGGGAGGAAGAGAAAAAGAGAAGATATCAGGATACTTCAGAAGATCCCGCAAATCCATTTCCACATATTGGAGATGCCCGTAGATATCACGACAGCAGGATCAACGCCGATAACCGGGAAGACAAAGATGAAGTACAGGATGGTCCCGAGCAGGCTGCCGAGATTGGCAAGGGCTGCCACAAGAACTACCCGGAAGAGCGGGATCTTTGCCATGTCGCCGAGTGTTTCAGATTCGTAAATTTTCCGGAAATCCGTGATCGGCGGCTTGCGCACCCGTGCCTCGACATAGGCCGCGATCCATCCCGCATGGAGCATCGGATTCAAGGATGTCATCCACGCAACACAGAAACAGGTGAGAGCCGAGTACGGATGCCCTCCGGCAAGAAGGGTGAAGATGGCAGCAAGGACACCATGGATCACCACCCAGAAGAGGAAGGCATAGAGAAGGACATTCCAGCCTACACCGGAGAACGCAATCGCTGCAAGCAGGAAGGCAAAGAGCCCGGTTACGGCAAACCCGAAGATCTTGGCCCAGGGAAATGACTTGGGTTCCCGGACCAGGCTGTCGAAGGGGGGCAGCGATGCAGGATTATCCAGATAGTTGGAAATTCCCTGCCGGTGCCCGGCGCCGACCACGGCAAGGATCCGGGCCTCGGGACGCTGGAGCTTCAGGAGGACGAGCTGGTGGGCGATGAACGCATCCCGTTCATCGATCAGGGCGCGGGCCCCGTTCGGGGAGAATTTCCGGAACTCCTCCATCACCATGTCGATGACGTTCTGCTCTTTTAAGGACTCGATATCGATCTCCTGTCCCTTGTCCACCTCGGCAATGGAGATGACAAGCGCCCAGATCATCTTGATCTTCTCGAAGATCCCCATGGAGCGCCAGAACCGCATGAGGGTTACGCGGATGTCGCGATCCACCAGCGCAATCGGGATGTTGTTCTTCTCGGCTTCCTCGATTGCTGCTTTCATCTCGGCGCCCGGATCAACGCCGACATCGATGCCGATCTTGCGCTGGAGATAGGCAAGGAGCCACTGGACCAGGAGCGAGTTGAAGTTCTTGACTTCCAGGACATCCTCGACCGTCGGATCCCGGGCCTGCCGTTTCAATGCCTGGAAGCGGGCCTGGTCGAGCTCCACGGCAACAACATCGGGTTTATACTCCGCAATCGCAGCCTTTACTTCATCAACACTCTGCTGCGAGACATGCGCTGTCCCGAGAATATGTACCTCAGCCATGGATCACCGTATCCAGTACTATACGTTCTGCACCAAGATAAGCGATGAGGTGGCGGACTGTTTAGTGATCAAAGCAACGGTCAGAAGGAAAGGTGCCCTTCCTCCTCGTCCGTACCGGTCTCCTCCTTGGAGATATCGTCATTGAGCTCCTTTACAAGGCCCATCAGGATGATGATGATAGGAACGATCTCAAGACGTCCCAGCCACATGAGGATGATAAAGATCCATTTCAAGGACAGGGGACTTGCCGCACTGATGAACCCGGTGGTGAGACCGGCATTGGAGAGCGCCGATACCATCTCGAAGATAACCTCCTCGAGCCGGAACGAGGTGATGTACAGGTGGAGGGTGACAATGGTTGCAACAAAGATCGTGAGCACATAGATGACGATGACCAGAAGGTTGTTGGAGATCGCGAGATCCGAGATCTTCTTCGATACGCTCTTTCCGCCAAACCGGAGGGGAACGATCACCCGGCTGCTGACAAAGAAGCGCCGGAACCACCACCTGACACCGGCAAACACAAGCATCACCCGGTTCACCTTGACCCCCCCGGCCGTGCTTCCCATGGCCCCCCCGATGAACATCAGCATGGTGATGACGACCAGCGGAATGGTGACCCAGGAATGGGGAGCGGCATTCTCATATCCACAGGTGCACAGGCCGGACACCGCGGTAAAAACTCCCTGGCGGAAGGCGGTGGTGATGGGGATGTTTGAGGAGATGAACAGATCCAGGGAGGTGATGACGGAGCCGGCAAGTGCGATGAACAGGAAGACCTGGACGATCCGGTCATGGAACATATCCCGCAGCTTGCCGTAATAGAGCAGGAAGAATATCTTGAACGGTATCGCACCGGCAATCATGACGGGGATGAGCAGCGCCTCCAGGTACGGGTTGTGGTAATAGGAGATACCCCCGGTATGGAGCGTGAACCCCCCGGTTGCGATCGCCACCATGACAAGGTTCAGGGAGTCCCAGAGCGGGATTCCTACAAGCATGATGAGGCCGGTGAAGGCAAACGTCAGGACAAGGTAGATCATCCACATCCGCCGGCTCGATGAGGCCGCGGGCGAGACGAGCTCCTCCTCCCGGCCTTCTGCCCGGTAAAGCCGGAAGAGCGAGACGCGGGTCTTGCGCCGGAGAGAGATGCCGAACGCGATGATCCCGATGCCGCCAATCCACTGCATGAACGATCGCCAGAAGAGGAGCGTGTTGGGGGTGGTGTCAAGGGACTGGATCATGGTAAAGCCGGTCCCGGTCCAGCCGGACATGGCCTCGAAGATCGCATCTGTGTAGGACATCCCGAGGCCGAAGACGAACGGGAGTGCCCCGATAAAAGCAATGGCGAGCCACGAGAGGGCAACCGCACTCAGGGTGACGGAGAACGATGGCTCCAGGTCCTTGTGCGGGATATGCGATATCAAAAACCCGAGCGTGAGAAAAACAAGAGGGGCGGATGCGAGGGGGATGACGAGATCCCACTCTTGGAAGATAGCAAGCACAACGAACGGCAGGAGGGACGCGATGCCCAGGAACTCAAAGATGAGCCCCATGTCATGCGCGATCATGGCGATATGCTCGGTGCGCTTCATCTGATACGTAAGGAGATTGGAAGGATTATATTGTTATGGCTATCGTTTCCGGGAATCAGGGTACCGGTCCACAGGATTGCTTAAGACTCACCGCTTCCCACTAGATACTGACGTATGCAGAAAATCCGCCCGGAACAATATCCGTTCATCCTCCTCGTCCTGCTCGTTCTCGGGGCAATAATCATATTCTGGTCCATTATGGATATGGTCCTTCTCGGCGCATCCCTTGCAGTCGTCCTCTTCCCCACGTATAAAAAACTCGCAGCAAAGATCCGCCCGGTCCTTGCCGCGGCATCCATAACGCTCCTTGTCTTTGTGGGAAGCTGCGCAGTGGTTGCGCTCACGCTTGTCATCTTTTCTGCCAATACCGCCACCCTCTCGGATATGCTGGGAACCATCGGGGTCTGGCTCAACAACCCGGCAACAAACCCCATAGCGTACGGGGTTCCCATCAACAAGGGAAGCCTTACTGCCATGCTCAGCGAGGCTTTCGCATTGTTTGTTGATTATCAGAAGACCTTGCTCGATTACCTGCCGGTCATTCTTTTCAAGATGTTCGTCTTCTTCTTCACCCTCTTTGTCCTCTTCCTGAAAGGCGAGGAGATCAAAAACAGGCTCTTTTGCCATATTCCCGGATCGCTTACCGGATACGTCTCCCAGCTGTCGGAGGTTACTTCGGACACCCTCTATACCATCTATATTGTCCAGATAGCCATCGCAGTTCTCACGTTTTTCATCGCCGTCCCGGTATTCTATCTCCTGGGATACGGGAACATCTTCTTCTTCTCATTCTTTGCAGCATTCTGCGAACTCATCCCGATTCTCGGATCCTCCGTTGCGTTCATCATCATCGGGGCTTACGCCCTGGCTCTTGGGGACATGCGGGGCGTTTTGATCCTCTTCTTCCTCGGATACATCTGTGTCTCGCTTGTTCCGGAGATCTATATCCGCCCGGCCCTGGTCGGCCGCCGGGTGAAGATCAATTTTCTGATCATGTTCATAGGTATCGTTGGGGGTCTCATGACCATGGGGCTCGCGGGTTTTGTCCTGGGACCCCTGATCGTTGTCCTCATCATTACAAGTTACCGGATCTATGTGCAGGACCGCAAAGACCAGTGCTCACCGGGGACTTCGGATCAGGGATGATGACCCCGCAACCTCGGGTTCACCGATAAAACCAGAACTTGATAAAAGCAGATAAACTCCCTTAACCGGCAGATGTTGATTTTCTCTGACACGGCAAGGGATGACAGGACATGCTCTTGTTCTTCAAGACAAAAGGCTGCGAGGGATACATCCGTTACCGGGATCAGGCTTTTAAGAGAACTGCGTGAAGCAGGACCGGAAATATCCGGGTATATCAACGGTTTCCTGAGGGCAGGGTTATCAAAACGGGTAAAATCTGATGAGAAAAAGAAAAGATTATACCCTAATTCTGACGACAGGTAATGAACAAATGCTGAAAAATTATTTTGCCATGCCCGGGATCGTCAAATCAATGGGTCTTGTATTCGGTGATATCGGCACAAGTCCCATTTATACGTTTACCGCAATATTTCTCCTCATCCCCCCCACTCCCCAGAATGTGATGGGGATCCTGTCCCTCATCATCTGGACCCTCACCATCCTCGTTACCGTAGAATATACGTACCTTGCCATGCATCTTGGCAAGAAAGGAGAGGGTGGCACCATCGTGCTCAAGGAGATCCTTCTCCCGCTCCTCAAATCCGGCAACCAGGCGGCCTTTGTCTCGCTGCTTGCCATCATCGGGATCTCATTATTTATCGGGGACGGGGTCATCACCCCCGCGATCAGTATCCTCTCTGCGGTTGAAGGTACCCTCCTTGTCCCGGGTCTCGAAAATATCCCCCAGATCTTCCTGATGCTGGTTGCAGCAGCGATCGCAATCGGCCTCTTTGCCTTCCAGAAGCGGGGATCGGAACGCGTTGCCTGGGCCTTTGGCCCGGTCATGGTGATCTGGTTCCTAGCTCTTGCTATCGGGGGGCTTCTGGCTCTTTTTGCCGCACCCCAGGTTCTGCTTGCATTAAACCCCATGTACGGAATCAATTATATCCTGAGCCACGGTCTTGAAGGATTCCTGATCCTCTCTTCGGTCATTCTCTGCGCAACCGGCGGCGAAGCCCTGTACGCAGACATGGGGCATCTTGGAAGGGAGCCCATCATCAGGGCATGGTACCTGGTGTTTGGCGCCCTTGTGATCAATTACCTGGGGCAGGGTGCTTTCCTGATGACCCATCCCGGAGCCCACAATGTCCTCTTTGAGATGGTCTATTCCCAGTTTGCCTTCCTCTATATCCCATTCCTCGTCCTGAGCATTGCGGCGACGGTCATTGCATCCCAGGCCATGATCTCGGGAATCTTTTCTATTGTCTACCAGGGGCTTACAACCCGCATCATGCCGTTATTACGGATTGAATACACGTCTCCCCAGCTCAGGTCGCAGATCTATATCGATGTTGTCAACTGGCTCCTGCTTGTTGCGGTCCTGCTGGTTATCGCCATCTTCCAGACATCCAATAATCTTACGCATGCATACGGGCTTGCTGTCAGCGGGACGATGGCGATAACCGCGATCATGATCCTGTGGATCTATATCCTGAGAGGAGAGATTATCAAGACGGTGATCGCCTCCGGTGTCTTCATCGTAGCGTCCGCGTTTCTCATTGCAAATTTCCACAAGATCCCGGCCGGCGGTTACTGGTCACTCCTGATCGCACTCATCCCGTTCTGCATCATCATGATCTTCGTCAACGGACAGAAGAAACTGGCTGCAGCGCTCACCCCAATTCCGCTTGAAGAGTTCATACCGAAGTTCGATGGTGTGTACCGTTCGGTGAATAGGATCTCGGGAACTGCACTCTTCTTTGCCCGGGATTTCCGGAAACTCCCGAAATACGTATCCCGGATCATGTTCACCAACAACATCGTCTATGATGATAATATCATCATCTCGATCATCAGGACCGAACAGCCGTTTGGCGTGACCTGGGGGGTTACCCGGGAGATTACCGCGGGCCTCTCCATCTTCGAGATCTATCTCGGGTATATGGAGATTGTCGATATAGGGAATATCTTAAAAGAAGCAGAGATCGAGGAGAAGACGATCTTCTATGGTATGGAGGATATCAGCACCACGCATATCGTCTGGCGGATCTTTGCTGCCCTGAAACGCCTCTCTCCATCGGTGGTCCAGTTCTACAAGCTCCCGTCCGACAAGATCCATGGCGTCGTTTCCCGGGTAGATATGTGACCCGGGTTTCCATGATGCTGGCGATATCCTCTTATCGCCACCCGGACAAAATATACCGGGCAGGAAGGAAAAACGGTACCTGCATGAACGCGTGGATACCCGAGACCGGCCAAAGGTGCGGGATTTCGGGTCAGATGTGATGTTTCACACAAAACCCGTAAAATTACAAAAGAACAATCGAGCGAGGATCGCCGAGCCAGGTCAAAGGCGATGGATTTAGGGTCCATTCCCGCAGGGGTTCGCCGGTTCGAATCCGGCTCCTCGCATAAAATCCGTTTTTCTCCGGTTTGCACAATACCCAAATAATAGAAGTCCTGCGGAAGGATTCCTGGAAGATTGCTTTCCGCATGCCGAGTATCTTTCAAGAAATTCACAACATAAAATATAAAAAGGAAATTTATCCCTGATGAGAGACCTCCACAGATTTATTGTGCTATAATCCAGGAGAGTTTTCTGACTCATCATCCTCTTCCCCGGATTCTTCATCGTTGGGAAAGAGGCGAAGATAAAACCCGCTATATGCAATCCAGCCGATTATGAGAACTAGGGGAATCCCAACGGGAATAGCCAAACCTGCAGGGCCATTCAGGAAAATGCCATATTGTATGAGAGATGAGCCTAAAAATAATAATCCACCAGCTATTGTAAGGATACCTATAATTTTCATTCGTTTATCCTGTTCAGCGGGACGGGAGAAGAGAACCAGGCAGAATGCAGCTATCAGCAGGCATGAGCCACATACTCCGGCAAACATTGAAAAAGCAGTTCGTCCCGTGATCGTGCCGGAAATAATATACCCGAGATCGCTGGTAAAGGGAATGATACTGGTGCCGGCATAGGTATACTGAAACCTGAACAAGGCCCACTGAATCCCCGAACCCAGCCAGTCGCCAACAACATAAAGGTTCAGCGGAATAAGGAGCGTAACACACTGGAGAACGAGAGCAATATTGATCCGGGTCATGATGTAGTGAAGACTATCACCGGGACAACTAATGAAGGTGACGAATCATGCTTATAAGAATAGTAAATGACCGAAGACCGTTGTACCGGATCTAAATGGTCACACGAGGTCAATATAAAAAAAAGATTAGAATTGTTTGTCAACGAGGATCTGGTTTGTCCCATCGTTGAAGTAACCGATGAGCAGGACTCTGGAACCCTTGGCAATTGAACCATAGGCACTTGTGACGTTATATTTTCCTACTCCAACCGTTCCAGCGGGGAAAATCACATACTCGGTCCCACCATTAACACTGTAATTTACAGAGTTCAGTGACGGGAGATCCGTTCCACCGGCAATCGTTGCAATACCGTAATTGCTTGCATTCAGAGTAAGCGTCACACCGACCGTCTTCGAGGACTGGATGTTCCCGGCCATGCCGAATACGAATGCAGCTATGACAGCTGCGAGGATCACCGTGATGGCGACCATCAGAATCACACCGATGACGGGTGATACTGCTTCTTCATTTGTTCTGAAATTTGAAGTCATTTTTCACCTCAAATAATTAGAACTGTTTGTCAACAAGGATCTGACTGGATCCATCGTTGAAGTAACCGATGAGCAGAACTCTGGAGCCCTTAGCAATTGAACCATAGGTACTTGTGACGTTATATTTTCCTACTCCAACTGTTCCAGCGGGGAAAATCACATACTCGGTCCCACCATTGACACTGTAGTTGACAGAGTTCAGTGACGGGAGATCCGTTCCACCGGAAATCGTTGCAACACCATAATTGCTTGCATTCAGGGTAAGCGTCACACCAACCGTCTTCGAGGACTTGATATTCCCGGCCATGCCGAACACGAATGCAGCAATGACAGCTGCGAGGATCACCGTGATGGCGACCATCAGAATCACACCGATGACGGGTGATACTGCTTCTTCATTCTTCTTGGTAAATGCCATGTAACTACTCCAAAAATGCCTGCGTTCAGGCAAGACAATGTATGATGGGTTATTTTGCATCTTCCTATTAATAGGTTGCTATATGAATTCTTGAAACGGAGGATGTGATCAAAACAAACAGTGCTGAAATCAAACGCTAATCACATTATAGAGAAATTCAAATAAAATCATTCTTATGAGGATCAAGATGGATTTCATGGGAAAGTCCTGCCAACGCAACAGCTCCGAGAGCCCCGATTACCCCGTTTCCCCCAAACAGAGCAATCTCACAGCGCTCAGCGGTTGCTTCCGCAATATTCCTTGTTATTATCCCTTCCCGCACGAGCCGGCCATATTCCCGTAGCCCTTCACGATCTGAAAACCCGGTCCTGATGGCTACCCCCCAGTTGAGTGAATAGGATTCATCAGAGACAAACCTGCGGACACGGTCAGCAAGGTCAGGAAATAGAGCGGGAATGACTGCAATCTCTATGTAACTTGCCGAATTTCCCGCAGTCTTGCAAACAACATCCGGATTGAGCATCACCACGTGATGGCTTATGGGAAGGACACCCTTGATCCCGGACAGATGATTCAGGAGGGCAAGAGCAAGAGCAAACGTGGCCCCTCCTTCGCGGTTATCAGTATCGTCAATGCCGATGATAACGTGCATGCAGGCAGAAGTCCAGACTTTTCCCTCAACAACAGGGCCGGCGTGGCGGGGTTCAACCCGATGTATTCCATCTGCCCGGGCCATCATATCAGTGAGCGAATATGCGGGACCCCCGATGCAGCGGATTGTCTGGATAATTACATCCCCGTGCCTCTCAACACTACATACACCCACTGCTGCAAGCGGCGGGAGTCCCACCCGGATCTCATGCTCACCAAGATCTGCCATTTCCTTCAGAAGAGTCCCGTCGCGTTCCACATGAGAGAGAACTCCCCCTGCAAGGGCATGATGGTACCCGCAGAAGGCTGCACAGGCACCACTGATACATTCATGAAAAATCGCAACCTGATTCTTATCAACGGTGGTGAAAATCCGCCGGCAGGTACTTGCAGGCATCGCACTGATCGCAGCATAACGGGCTGCAGATCTCCCGCGTTTCTCCTCCTTCAAAAGAACGCAGCCTTCATTTTGCAGCCGGTAAACCCAGTCCTGTGCCGTACTGCGGGGGATATCTGCAGCCTTCTGGATATCAGTTATCGTGAAAAAACCTTTGTCCAGGGTGAACTGCCTCATCAGACGCAGATAGTCACGCCGGTGTTCAAGTACGCTGGACATAGTGATCGCGGATAAAAAGCAGGTCACCGATTATTGCACTCGCGGTCTCGACCGAACCTGCTCCCCGCCCGATTAAGGTAATCTCCTTAGCAAGATCGGTTTCAAGGGTCAGGGCATTGAGCGTGCCTTCAACAACGAGGGGATGGTTCTTCTCAATGATCCGTGGTGAGACCCGCAGGATTTTTTTCCGGGGAATCGCTTCAGCTATCAGCCGTATTGTACAGCCTTCATCTTCCGCCAGCCGTAGTGCATCTGCCGTCAGGAGATCAATTCCCGTTCGGTCAACCTGATCGAGCGTTGCGTCGTTATCCCAGATGGTATTTGCAAGGATCACCAGTTTTATTGCAGCATCGATTCCCTGTACATCATATGTGGGATCGGCTTCGGCATACCCCATCTCACGGGCTTCAAGAAGAGCCTGCTCGTACGTGAGACCCTCGGCGGCCATACGGGTCAGGATATAATTGCACGTGCCATTCAGGACACCATACAGACCGAGAATTTCATTGCCGGCAAGACCGTGCTCCAGGACATGCATCACCGGGATAGCGCCGGCTACGGTAGCTTCGTAACGGAGGGAAACCTGGTTTTTCTGTGCCAGGGCCCTGAGCTCTTTGCATGCAAGGGCAATCGGGCCTTTGTTGGAAGTTACAACATGCTTCTTTTGTGCAAGTGCGGTTCTGATATACCCAATAGCAGGCTCCCCGGTCAGCGCATTTGTCGGAGTAACTTCGATGAGCGCATCATAATCGGCTTTTTTTATAACATCTTCAGCAGAGATGTCAGCACTACCGCAGAGACCGTTCTTTTTCTTGGCTGACAGAACCGCGGGAATATCGATGCCATTCCGGTCCATGCAACCGCTCCGTGAATCGGCAAGCCCGGTAATTACCACGCCGAGATCTTTTTTAGATAAGGTTTCTGCAACACCTCTCCCGACAGAGCCCATACCGATGAGTGCCACACGCATCATGCAATATCCTCCAGGGGTTCGACAAGAAGAAGGGATTTCTGGGATGCTACACGGCGAAGGATGGTGAGAGCTGCGGCCATGTCATCGCGGCTGATGGATTTGATGGTTATCCGTGACGAAGATCTCTCGTTCACCGCTGGCATGCTCATGGAGAGCTCGCTGACTTCCGCAAAGCCGGTGGAGTCGATCTGATCAACCGTATCGGAGAGATCGGTATGCATCAGGTGCCCGATCATGATAACAGTCCTTTTGTAAAGCAACCGCTCCTCGCCGATTCGCTGGATATGGACACCCTGCTCCTGGAGAAGGATCTTGAGTTTGTCCAGTCTCCCTTCAGGCAGTTCCAGAACGATCTGCACATCCAGGGTATCAATAGCTGAATCGGGTTCCCGCTGGTGGATAACCGCTTTGATGTTTCCCCCCACATCGGAGATCGGTTTTAACGCTGCAACAAGTTGACCCGGTGAATCTTTCATCTCGAGTTTCATGGAGACCTGCACGGAAGCACCTTTCAAGTAGTAGATCGGCTTCCAAGATAAAATGTATGAAGTAACAGCCGTTATTTCAAGGGAAAACCGATCCCTAAAATAAAAGCCAAGCGAGGTTCGGGAACTGGTCTAAAGGTACTTGCAGGAGAGAAATGTGAATAGACCGAACCAGGTGCCATGCCATCCGGGTTAACATACTGTGCGGGATTGCCGCAGGCGATTAAAACCGGATTTTCAGGGGTCCGATAACGTAAAATCAAAGCCGACGGAGTTTGTTGTCCACTTTTTCGAAAAAATTCCGTTTCACATCAATGAACAGGGCCGGTTTATCAAACATCATCACTTCAATCGATGAGACGGTTCCCAGTTCATATGTTTGCTGCCCATCGATAACCAGGTTCGCGGTTTTGGAACTCTCAAGCCTGACGGTGAGATTGCGCCTGCTGCTGATCAGGTGAGGCCGGGAAGAGAGCATGTACGGCGCAAGCGGAACAAGCAGAAATCCCTGGATGCGGGGATCAACAATAGGACCCCCGGCACTCATTGCATAGGCCGTTGAACCGGTCGGGGTGCTGATCAGGAGACCGTCCGCCCGGAACTGTTCTGCGGCAACACCATCGACTACGATTGTAAAACGAAGCATCTTGGCAGGCCGGGTAGTGACGATGAGGGCTTCGTTGAGAGCAACCCCAAGGCAGGTGCCGTCCTTGACAAGAGCGATCCTCATCCGTTCTTCAACAGAGAAACCCGAGGGAAGCAGTTTGATAAAAGAAAGGGCCTGTGCGGGTTCGAGATCGGCAAGAAAGCCGACTTCCCCCCAGTTGATCCCGAGAACAGGAACCGGATGTTCCAGCTGCTGTATGGTTCTCAGAATGGTCCCGTCGCCACCAATAATGATACAAAAATCCGCATGTGCATTCTGAAGGGGTGTACCATCGATACCAAGCGAGGCCGCAGTATCCGTATCAAAAACCGCAGAGCAGCCTTCCTGCTCCAGGGTCTCCCTGATTTTGAGGCTGAATGCCAGTGCATCCCTGTTGTCGATCCGGGAAACGATGAGTGCTTTCATCTTCTCACCTCAGGTATTCAATCACTTTATGATGGATTTTGCCATTGGTTGCAACCAGACACCGGCCGGTTCGGACATCATCGGGAAATTGTACATCTTTTCCATCCAGATCGGTCACGCTGCCACCGGATTCTGCACAGATAAGCATTCCTGCTGCAGCATCCGTAACCCGAAGGGTTCCACGAAGATCGATAAACGCATCGATCCGGCCTGATGCTACATAGCAGAGTTCCAGGGCTGAGGCGCCTAAAAGACGCCACCTCCGGATTTTCTGCCCGAGATGCATGACACCGGAAGGATTGAACTTCCTGCCGTATACACTGACTGCACATTCGTCAAGGCTCTCTACGTAAGAAGTTTGAAGAGACCTGCCATTACACCGCGCGCCATTGCCAAGTTCGGCAGTAAATGTCTCATCGAATGCAAGGTTGCGAACGAATGCTTTCCGGGTGATGCCATCCGTTGCAAAGGCTATGGATAAGGCATAAAAAGGGATTCCCGCCAGGGCATTGAAGGTCCCGTCGACAGGGTCGAGATAAATAGTGCCTTCATCCCCATCCATCCGGACATTCCCGGCTTCTTCACTGACGAGAAGCGAGCAGAGACCGTTCTCCTGCAGATACCGTACAATGCAGTCTTCTGCAACCTGATCGATCTTTTTTGTCGGCGTGAGGTCGGCACCCATCTTTACGGTAACTCCACCATCAGGGGTTCCCACAAGATCCGATATACTCTCGATTACGTCAGCGGCCATCTCATTGCAGGCTGAAAAAAAATCCATAGGGTACAGGTTCCTCTATCAACGCTGTATTTATGTAATGCAATAGAGATAAATTACTAACACGATTACGAAATTGTTAATTCGGGTGTAAAAATGAAGGAACAGACAGAAATTGGAAAGATCAAAGAAGGCCGCTACATTGTTATTGAGGATGAACCATGCCGGGTTGTTGGAATTGCAACCTCAAAACCAGGAAAGCACGGGGCAGCAAAAGCCCGTATCGATGCGGTAGGGATTTTTGACGGCGTCAAGCGTTCAATCGTCCAGCCGGTCTCGGCAAAGACCTATGTTCCGGTTGTCGAGCGCAAGAGCGGCCAGGTTCTTTCAATTGCCGGAACCATGGCCCAGCTGATGGATATGAAAGATTACTCCAATTTCGAGATTGCGATCCCTGAAGACAAACAGGGCACTATTGAAGTCGGAAAGGAGTACATGTATATTGAGTCCATGGGAAAGAAAAAATTCGATTAAAGATGTTATTCCCATAATCACTACATCAATCAAGTAAAATTCAGGTAAAGTTCTTTTTTTTACCGGCATTAAAACGGATCTTATACCCTATCCCCCACTTGATAGGTTTACGATTCACACCGGTATCCAGGTCAGACAGTCGATATCAAGGGATAACGATGAAAAAGATGCTTTGCAACTTCATAACAGGAAGGAAGTGCATAATTTTCACGAGAAAACGCATTTCATCATCCTGAACCTGAACTGAACATATAAAAAAATATGACCGAAAATAGATCAGAACTGCCCGATATATTTGGTAGGTACTTTTATGTCTATTTTATATGATTTCAGATTCTGCGAATTGATGATGAAATAATAGTCCTTCTGCCCTTCGAAGAATTTTTCCTTCCATGGACGGGGATCAAGGGTTTTTGGATCCAGAGTTTGTGCAGCAGTGGGCCTCTGTTTTAAGATGGAATTTGCCGGAGTAGTTGGTGTAATACCCATCCAGAGATTGAGATCTATTCCTCCCGGAGGGGAAATTACCCGCACGATCCGGTTTGGATCATTAGCATCCATAACCTGAAGAGTAAACTGAGGTTTGACTGTAGTATATGAACCACTTACACCACTGGCGGATGCACCGGAGCCCAGCGTGGGTGTTATTGAAACCTGAGTAGTTTTTCTTTCTGGCTGGGGGTCTACGGTATACCAGAGTTCCCAATAGGGAAACGGGATATACATAATCTGGGTCGTACCACTTAAAGCGCCTGAAAATGTGGCATAGGTAGTCATGTTGACAACTGGAGAAACACTGTCGATTCTTGTGCTATTGGCATAGGTCTGGTTTGTGCTGAGGCCATACGTGGAAGGATCAACAAAACCCACATCTTTTACCTTCGCATTCCAGGTTGGAACCGGGGTTGAAACGGTTGTTGAAACCGGGGTTTGTGACAGGGATTGCAATGGTGTGACAGGGACCCCGTTTGTACCGGCAGTTCCCGAAGGGTTTAATGGAATCAACGGGGTTGGAACTGGGGTGGCGGATGACGGGAGTCCGATATTTACCGGTTGGCCGGTAGCAATGGGTTTTATGACAAGGGCTATGATAAGAAGAATAACCAGAGCCAGAATACCGTACATTACCGCTTTCTTATCCATTGCAGATAGTACAGATTTCATTCAGTAAATATATATCCGTCTTTCAAAAGGTGTGTGAAAAAAATCAAATTGGTGCAAGAAACAATGATGAACGATAAAATGGATGATTCACGACTTCTTTTTATTCAAGCAGGGTGATTTTATTCTTAAATTCTAAAACACTTGAGTTTTTGAAAAAAATGCTTGGCAAAAGCATATATACAATTAAGACATTTTATCAAACAAGGGCTTTGTGTATTTAAGCCCAAGGTGAATCATGAAATCGTTTGGCAATGATAATGCTTTCACCGGTCTCGAGGCAGCGATTGTGCTTATCGCATTCGTTGTCGTCGCGGCGGTGTTCTCGTACGTGGTGCTCGGCGCCGGTTTCTTCACAACCCAGAAGAGCCAGGAAGTCGTTCACACGGGTGTACAGCAGGCAAGCTCAACTCTCGAAATTGTTGGCAATGTTTATGGTACAGGTACTGGAGGTACAATAACTCACATCAACTTCTCTTCAGCTCTCGCTCCAGGCGGAACCCCTGTTGATTTCGATAAAGTCGTGATTACTTACAGTAATGCTTCCGTCCTCCAGACACTATCCCGCGGAGCGAAAGGCTCGTATCCCGCGGCAGGTACCGGATCCTGGGCTATTTCGACAGTTCAGAACCAGGTAACGAATGACGACGTTCTCGAAAAAGGCGAGCAGTTTGATATCGTGGCAGCACCCACAAATGCTATTACGAAAAATGACCAGTTCCAGCTTGAGATTAAGCCCGCCATTGGTGCAGCCCTTTCAATCTCACGTACGGCTCCTGCCTCAATCCAGGCCGTGAACACACTCTACTAATTTTTTCTTTTTTTATAGGACACCTGCTTATTCCCGAATTAACCGGATGCAATTAAGAAAATATGCAGAAAGTTATCCCCAAATCATTGCGGAAATTTTCAGCGTAACGCAATCTACGCATATTTGGCGATGAGAATCTTTATTAGTTAAAAAAAACGTAATATAACGATTAGGTATTCTATGGCGGTCAACCAGTCTCAGGTCGATCATATCATCACTGCCGCATCTGAAGATGATCCCGAAGTCAAGCTTCAGAATCTGGAACGTGAGGTCGATCTCATAAAAACATCCATCAAGCGACTCCTGATGGACATCCGGGAGCGGATGAACGAGCTGGAAAACCCATTTACACTATCCGCTGCGGCCGGTGGCGGAGCAGTTACACCGGAAGGACTCGAATCTTCCGATGTTGAGGATGCAAAGAAATCTGCACTTGAAGCAAGGGAAGCCGCCTTGGATGCACGGGAGTCCCAGCTCGATGCAACAAAAGCAAAAATGGATGGGGAACCCAAGAAAGAGAGTTCCCAGCAAAAAGAAGAGACATCATTGTCTCCCGCAAATGAAGAGCGAAAACTGCTCGAAGAGCAGATGCTTGCCGCTTTGAAAAGCCAGGTGGCGATGGGTGGCAAAGCAACGCCTGCCACCCCCCCGACCCAGCAGCTCAACGAGAAACTTCGTCTTCAGAAGGTATACAAATTATTCAAATGGACGCACCAGTCGGTCAAGAAATTCGGCCATGACCGGCTTGAGATCATGCTTGAGTCATACCGGGTCATGGGATATATCCCAAAAGAATCAGCCGATGAGATCCGGGAAATATCCCGGCTTATGCCGGCAAACCTTGGCGAGGAGCACGAAGTCGGACCGGACGAATTCGTTGCAGAACTGTATGCACTCAACAGGATCCTTGCCCCCAACGATACATCACTTGACCGGGATATGATTGAAGTGATGATGGAACAGCGCCAGCAGGAGATGCCGGTTCCTGAAAGAAAGACAGAAGAGAGGATCGATCTTTCGGCCATCTCCTTAAATGAGAAAAAGAATTCTTCGAAAAATAAAGAGAAGGACGAAGAATGGATGAATCTTCCGGACAGGATATAACCGATGTCAGCCGAAACGATAACCACTGCCCTGTTCCTGATAACCGCAGTCATAGCGGCAGGCGTACTCATTAACGCTATCTATCCGGTAGTGTTCAACATGGCCGGAACGTTCTCCTCGGCCACCCATGAATCCGATCAGCGGCTCAGGACCGATTTTAAGATTGTTCTCATCACTGCAAATAAGTCCACTACGTATGGTACTGCCTGGATGAAAAACGTCGGGACGGCAAAAATATCCATGGATGAGATCCAGCGTTCCGATGTTTTTTGTGGTGCGGTGGGTAATTTCGATCGGTTGGATTATAATTCCGGAGGCGAGGACCAATGGATAGGTGTAATCAAAGAGACCGGATCGAGTAATAATTTCTGGGACCCGGGTGAAACCCTCGAAATTCAGTTTTACGCCAAAAAACTCAAAGATGCCTCGGATAATAATGCATATTTCCAGTTTGTCTTGCCTAATGGGATTTGGAGGTCAACAGAATTCACGTTGAACTGATTCCCTTATGGCCGTTGCAGAAATAATCGGGGCAGCAATCGGGGTACTTCTCCTTGTTGTCGTAGCGTACATTCTTGTTGGGAGTACACTTACTGCAGGGGAAACTCTGGCAAACGCTCAGAAAGATCTTACATTGCTCAATGAAGCCCGACTGCGTACGGATATCCAGTTGAATCAATCGGATATTGGCTCTTCTTCCGGGCATCTCACATTCAGTGTAACAAATACAGGAAATGAGATAATATCTAATTTTAAAAATATGGATATCTACACATACAGTACGGCATCAAATGAATGGCAATATCTGCCATATAATTCATTAGGCAGTTCAGGTACATGGAAAATTATCCGGATTGATAATGATTATGTTCATATCAATGAACTGGATCCTGGTGAAAAGATGTGGATCGATGCAGCATATACAGGAAACTGGCCAAACCGGTTCCAGATAACAACGAGTAATGGAGTTTCCGCTTCAGCGATCACATAAGGATGGTGAAAACAGATGGCACATATTTCAGATCTGATGGGAGGTGAAGACCGGCAGATATTATCCACAGGAAACAGCGAACTGGATAAAAAAATAGCCGATGGCCTGCCTCTTGAATCGCTGACCCTGATTGAAGGTGAAAATGATACCGGGAAGAGTGTGCTCACCCAGCAGATTATCTGGGGTGCCATGAAACAAGGCATGTCCGTGGATCTCTTCACAACCGAGAGCACCAGTAAGAGTTTCATCAAGCAGATGGAGTCCATGAGCCTGGATATCTCGGAGTATTTTGCATGGGGTTACCTGAAGGTATTCCCACTTCACGTTGTAGGATTTGAATGGAAAAAAGAGGAGATGGAGGGAATCCTCGCACACCTGATTAGTCACATCCAGAGCAGCAAATCCCAGGTTATCGTTGTGGACTCGCTCACCCTTTTCACAGAATACGCCCAGACCGATACGATTCTTACGTTCTTTACCAACTGCAAATCGCTTGTGGATCACGGAAAGACAATCCTCGTTACCCTTCACACGTATGCATTTGAAGAGGATACCCTTGTGCGAATCCGGTCAATCTGCGACGCCCACCTGAATATGAAAAAAGCCCTGGTGGGCGACAAGTACGTGATGGTCATGGAAGTCATCAAAGTCCGCGGGGCACGCAAGACCACCGGTAACCTTGTCAGTTTCGAAGTACACCCGGGGTATGGCATGAAGATCATCCCCATGAGTTTTGCGAGGGTATGACATGGGGACTCTCTCGGTTGCAGTCAACCTGCCATTTACCCCGGAAGTGGTTGACTCGAATGTCGATTTTTATAATGACATTGAATCGAGCCCGCTCTATAAGATGCTCCCGGCAAATGCCAAAGACTATGTCAAGGCAAGCCCTCATCTTCTCGAATATCTCCATACATTCCCAGTCAACACTTATGGAATCCCCCTTTTCTTATCTGAACTGAAAAAAGATCTGCGTTCAATGAAAAGCCCGAACCTCATCTACCCGGTGAACGATACAACGTTTGTCCATATCCTTCCCGATCCCGATGATGTGAGAAATTTTTACATCCCGATTGAGCCGTCGTTCCTCCATAGTGTCAGCCAGATGATGCCGGTAATCGAGACCAAACTTATCGATCTTATCGATGGCCTTGAGGAAGATCCCATCAGCGACAAAGAGAGGGCAGAAGTCCTCAAAAAGATGCTCGCAACCGTTGCCATCACGAAATCAAAGAATGCCGATATATCCCTGTATACGGCAGGAGCCGGGGGCAAGCAGGACTTCAAAGCAAAGATGACCAAATTTCTCAATACGGATTTTACTGCCCAGAAAAAGATGAAGGACACCAAAAAGAAACACCAGGTGCCGCTCACTCCCGATGGCAAAGTAATCCTGACAAATGAGGAGTACCGGGCAATCGAGTACCTGCTGATCCGGGATAAAATCGATATGGGGGTCCTCAAACCGTTCCTTTCCGACTCATATATCGAAGATATCTCCTGTGACGGTGTCGGGCCGATCTTCATTGAGCATAAGATCTTCAAAGGTCTCAAATCGGTCATTGAGTTTAAAGTATCGAGCGAACTGGATGAATTTGTCGTCAAGATGGCCGAACGGATCAAGCGTCCCATCACGTACCGGAACCCGGTTGTCGATGCAACACTGCTGGACGGATCGCGTATCAACATTGTGTACGGCACAGCCATCTCCCGACATGGAAGCAACTTTACGATACGTAAAGTGAACGAAGTGCCGTTGAGCATCCTCAACATCATCGACAGCAATGGTATCGATTATACGGCAGCAGCCTATCTCTGGGTCTGCGTGGAATACGGGATGTCTCTTTTCGTTTCCGGAGAGACCGCCAGCGGCAAAACCACGCTCCTGAATGCGATCACGGCATTCATTCCCCCTGAAAACAAGATTGTGACCATTGAAGATACTCCCGAACTGAACGTTCCCCACCGCAACTGGATCCGGGAGGTTGCACTTGCAAAAGGAAAAGGAGAGGGGGGCGGGGCAAGCGGAGAAGTCTCCATGTTCGACCTTCTCAAAGCCGCACTGCGTCAGCGGCCCAACCAGATTCTCGTGGGTGAGATCCGAGGTGTCGAAGGTGCGGTCGCCTTTGGTGCGATGCAGACCGGCCACCCGGTCATGAGCACATTCCACGCTGCATCGGTCGAGAAACTGATCCAGCGTCTCTGCGGGGACCCGATCAACATCCCCAGAACCTATGTCGATAACCTCAATCTTGTCGTGATCCAGAGTGCAGTCAAACGTCCGGACGGTCAGCTGGTGCGGCGGATGATCAGCTGCAATGAGCTTGTCGGGTTCAACCCGGAAACCCAGGGTTTTACGTTTGTCGAGATGTTCTCCTGGGAGCCGGTATCAGATACTTTTGTCTGGTCAGGAAAAGGCAGCTCGTTCTTACTTGAGAACAAGATTGCAACCATGCTGGGTATGCCCGAGAGCAGGAAAGCTGAGATCTATCTCGAAGTGGAGAAACGGGCAAAAATTCTGGAGCGCCTCCATAAAGCCGGGTATACCAAGTTCTGGGACCTCTTCCACATGATGACGAAGATCAAGAAACAGGGTCTCCTCACGATTGGTTCCTGATATGGCCGATACCAAAGAGAACGGGGCGCCGGAAAAAGAGGCCAGGCCCCTGCCGTTTGCATCTACCATTGAAGGCATAAAAGAGAAATTAGATCAGGTCAGCGAAGGCAAGAAGATGAGTGCTGATCTGCTATTCATGAATACGTACATGGCCTCCCTCGCCCTTGCCAGTGCATCGAGGCCGGAGATATTCGCGTACGCGGCAAACCGGAAAGAGTACATTTCTGCCAAATACATAACGAAAGTCGATACGCTTGTGAAAAAGTGGAGTTACAGTTATTCTGAAGGACTGAGTATCGTTGCCGAACGGACCAACAATATTGTCCTCAAGAGCATGCTCAACCGGTACGCCAATGCCATCGATTCCGGTGTCCCCGATGAAGATTTCTTAAGAAACGAACTTTCAACCGTTAAAAGTGTTTATAGGAGCCAGGTCGAACAGGGACTGGAACTGCTCAAAAAATGGGGGGACGCCTATATTGCCATGCTCCTGTCGGGAACGGTCATTGCCGTTACGATGATGGTATCGATTGCCATTTATGCTCCTGCCGGGCTCGATTCAACGCTGAACATGTCGTACGGCATCATCCTTTGTATCTGTGTTTTCGGCAATGTTCTGATGTACCAGTCCGTGCCCGATGATCCAAAAACGCATGGTCTCAAGGACCGAACCTCCAAAGAACAGGCAACGATTCATGCAATGGAACGGATCATCGTTCCCCTGACCATTGTGGCTATTATCGTTACCGCCGTTCTGGGAATTCCGGCCGCCCTGATCTTTCTTCTTGTCGGAGTCCTGATGGCACCTATGGGAATCATCGGATTTATTGATGATGCAAATATTACCATCAGGGACAATGATTTTTCCACCTTCATCCGCAGTTTCGGGGCGGTCATGGGGGGCCAGGGAACAACAGCAGTCTATGCCCTCAACACCATCGATAAAAAGTCCCTCGTTGCACTCGAACCCCTGGTGAATTCCGTATACTCAAAGATGAACCTTGGCCTTGACGACAAACAGGTCTGGGATAAATTCATCGGCGAATCGGGGAGCAATTACATCTACAAATATATCAACATCTACCTGGATACCGTCACCCTCGGCGGGCCACCGGAACCCATCGGAACCGTGGTAGGATCATCGATGCTTGAGATGGTACTGCTCCGGGAAAAGAAGGACATGCATGCCAGGAGTTTCATTGTACTCCTCGTTCCGATGCATATGGCAATGGCGGGTATTTTCGTAGCGCTTTACCGTATCATGGTTGTACTTACCGGGTCTGTCGCATCCATGATGAGCAAATTCCAGGCTGCACAGAATGCAGCGGGTGCAAGTTCCGGTGGGGGAGTTTCGGCAGGCGCCGTACTTGGCGGCGGGCTTACCATGTTTACGAATTTCCCAGAAAAGGAGATGGGGGCATTTGTCGTATATACTCTTACCATCATAACGGCATCCAATATCCTGGCAGCACGCATTGTTGGCGGGGGCGATCGGTATATGTATTATTTCTACACAGCAATATTCTGTTCATTAACCGGTCTTATCCTCCTGATAGGACCCCTCGTTGTCGGGTTGTTCTTCAGCCCGGAGGCACTTCAGAACATGGCCGCAGCCGGAGCAGCCGCCGGAGGAGCATCATGAGCAGGAGAGATCATCCATGAAAGAGAGTACGCGTAGAACAGTGCTGTTTGCAATCATCGTTATAACAGGCTCGGTCATGATCCTGTTCGATGTCCCGCTCATCATCATGATACCGCTTGTGATAGCGGTAGGTTTCATTATCCTGTTTGTGCTGGGAGCAATCACTGTCGAAGATATCAAATCATCGCTCGCGCACATGAAGCGCACGGCACCTGCCAAGGCAGCCGGTACCCAAAAACCGGCCATTACATCCAAGCCGGCCGGGACTCCATCGACCGGAAGTATCTTGGACCGGTTAAAGAACTTCAGACTCCCCATTGGAAAAGCCGGTGGCAGTAATCCGACCGCACCAGCCAAACCAGAGAAAAAAGGAGCAGCAAAGATACCTGAAAAAACCGGGGGTATTCGCGGACACATCAATTCATTCATGTCCTCGGTCAAGTCCCTTGGAACGGTGCTCCAGACAAAAAACAAAACGCAAAGAAAAGTGGCGGATATCAACAAACAGCTGGATAAAACCGTTAATGAGAAAGTAGTAAAAGAGACTTCAACGGCCGCCCCGGTTCCATCTGCCGGTGGCGCAGGCAGCGCAGCAGCATCTTCGGCTGAAGCCGACCCGTTCCTGTCGCTTTCGGATGATGAATTCGATCCCGGACTTCTCGACGGCCTTGATGACCAGGAATTAGGATCTCCAGCTCCCAGTTCTGAAGGCGCTCCGGTTCCGGATTTGGCAGCGGGATCCGATTTACCCGATCCTGCATCTGATATCGATGCCGCATCTGCAGCAATTCTGAAAAGCCAGGATGCCGGGAGTCTCGATGAATTCGGGGGACTTGACCCGGGTAGTGGCGGGGATGCACTGGACTCGGAGTTCGGCGATCTTGAAAATATCAATCTCGATGACGTTGAGATGGATGTCGATCTGGATGGGGATCTCGGGGATGCCGGTGAACCGGCCGAGCCGGAATCAGCACCTGCAGCAGCCCCGGCAGCTCCACCACAGCCGAATGCCGATGAATCGACAGTTAAGACTGCCTGGATCCCTTCCGATGCTCCGAAAGGAATGGATCAGGTTGAGGACCAGATCTCGACCCAGTCGGATATGGCCTCTTTTGCAAGCGGGCCCGGCAGCGATGAGGATATGCTCAGCTCACTTGCTGCAGATGTCAAACACGTTGAAAAGAAGGTCGATATCAGCCTTGTGCGGGAATTGAAAGATTTCAAAGCTCCTGCACAGGAGATCGAGAACGAACTCGACGATGTTTTCAAAAAAATATCATCGGTTAAGAATTCCCAGGCCAAAAAAACCGAGACCCTGCCAAACAATGGAATGAAATAAACATCATCATGTCAATAGTACATTCGAACGCTGATACTCGTGGAATTACCTGAATCGTGAGGATACATGAAAGAAGTTCCGGCAAAAATCGAGCACAATAACCAGTGGATTGTTATCAAGCTGGGAATCGGAGAGGATCGGATAGTCCTGCCGGCACCTGTCAATCAGGAAATACTTTTCAAATCTGTGGCAGATGTTGCTGAAAAGAAAAACATCCTTCTGATTACGGTCAAGACAGATAAAGAGACCGTTTATAAGATACTCTCCGTTGAGAAAGTTTTGCAGGTATTAAAAAAGCTCATTCTCGGCTCCTGCAATGCTTACCGCCTGATGGCATATTTTATGTCCCCTGCAATACGGGGCGGTGTCATGATCAAGGATGCCACCTGGGAGAAAGGCAGCGTTGTCGTAGTTCATTCCGGCATCTGGTTTGTCAGTGCAACAAAACAGATCTGCGTCCCGGTGACCGATGTTGCAGCAATTGAACTGACAAAAAGGGATGTACAGGGAAAACCAACGGAAGTAGTAAGGATAGATCACCTCGAAAGCGGCGAAGTCGTCTCAAGCCTTGTCTTATGCCCGCTTTCTACCCTTCAGGTTCTCTACAATTTCCTCAAGGAGACCACAAAAGGCATGGATATGAAGGGAACTGAACTTGACGGTGTCGACCAGCAGGTGGCCATGCTCATCTATTCCGGAATGGATTCCCATGCCATAGAAAATATGCTCAACATACCCCACAAGCAGCTCGATGCAATTTATGATAAAGTTCTCAAACTGGGCCTGGCAGAAGTGGTCACAATCAGGAGGGAAGTCCAGCTGACAACCAAAGGAGTCCGGTATATTTCCGATGCAACAAAATCCCAGACAAACTGAACGTTTTTTTCCATTCTTCCCATACAGTTTTATGCAATGGTTTACCAATCAGATATTTGATCGTCAATGGGAAAGATTCTGATCGTAGATGATACACTCTTTATGAGAACCCTTCTCAAAAACATCCTCTTCTCAGGCGGGCACACTATTGCCGGAGAAGCAGGAGATGGGGAAGAGGCCGTGGCAAAATACAAAGAACTCAAACCGGATCTCGTCACCATGGACGTTGTGATGCCCAAGATGAACGGTATCGAGGCATTGAAGGCAATCAAAGCAACCGATCCGGGTGCCAGAATCGTGATGTGTACTGCCGTGGGTCAGGAACAGATGGTAAAACTTGCCATCAAGTCCGGAGCCAAGGGGTATATTGTCAAGCCATTCCAGGCACCAAAAGTGTTAGAGGAAGTCAAAAACGTTCTCGCATCCTGACGCTGCCTATGGTGAAGGTACTCATTGTTGATGATTCCGTGTTCATGCGCACGGTCATCCGGGATATGGTAACCAAGGATCCGGCTATTGAAGTAGTGGGAACTGCCTCAAACGGCGTCGATGCCCTTGAAAGGATAGAATCGCTCAGCCCGGATCTTGTCACCCTGGACATCGAAATGCCCAAGATGAACGGGATTCAGGTTCTCGAAGAACTCAGGAAAACAAAGCCAAAGCAGCGCCCAAAAATCCTGATGCTGAGTTCGCTCACCTCGAAAGATGCGGAGATGACGGTCCAGGCCATCCGGCTTGGTGCCGATGACTTCATGCTCAAGCCAAAAGACATCCCGCATGTCAGGGAGATCGAACAGGAACTGGTTTCCAAGATAAAACATCTGGTAACGCTCACATCGGTCCCGGTTCCCCGAAGTACCCCGCAGCCAACCGGAGCTGCAGAGCGGGTTGTGCTCATCGGTTCATCCGCCGGGGGTCCGCCTATGCTTGATTCCCTTCTGGCAGCCCTGCCATCGGATCTGCCTGCCGGTGTGATGGTTACCCAGCATATGCCGGTAGGTTTCACCGCAGCCCTTGCCGAGCGTTTCAACCGCATTGCATCCATGCCCGTCAAGGAGACAGAAAATGGAGATCTGATAGAGACCGGTAAGATCCTCGTATCAAAAGCAGGAGTGCACACGGTTATCAGTGGCGTGATGGAAGCAAACAAACCAATGGCAGGCCGGATTGTTCATACAACTTCCCCGACCCTGCATGGAGTCCGCCCAGCAGTTGACAAGACATTTGAATCCGCAGCGCATGTTTATGGAAAGAACATTGTATCGGTAATCCTGAGCGGAATGGGCAATGATGCCGGAGCCGGTGCTCAAGCGATCAAGGAAGCCGGGGGAGTGAGCCTTATCTGTGATGAAAAGGATTGTCTTGTATATGGGATGGCCAGATCGGCAATCCAGCATAATGCCGTCGATAAAGTTCTTCCCCTGACCAAACTGGCAAAAGAGATCGAACGGGTAGTGCACCAGATGGAGGAAAACCGTGTCTGAATTTGAGGCTTACCGGGGATTATTTGTCGCGGAGTCCCGCGAGAATCACGAGAACCTGGTAAAGAACCTCTTAATTCTGGAAAAAGGTGCAGACGAGAATGCCATCGATGAGATCTTCCGCTCGTGCCATACCCTGAAAGGTGCATCGGCCTCCATGGGCTTTTCCGATATGGAACGGATCTGTCATGCCATGGAGGACGTATTCCAGCTGGTCAGGAGCGGAAGTGCGGAGATTACCCAGGAACTCGGCAATCTGCTCCTGGCTTGTTCCGATGTCATTGAACAGATGATCGATGATATCGAGGCAGGGGGAGATTCCTCATCCAAGAATCCTGATGAACAGGTCAAGGCACTCAAAGAATGGGTAAGTAAACATGGCGGTGCCAAAGGAAAACAGACCGAAGCGGCTCCCACGGTTACCCGGCCAGCGGAGTCCCCGGAAATTCCACTGGATGGAGATGCCAATGCTGCCGGTATTCCGGAATTCGATATTCATATAACGGTCGCAAGCGAATGCATGATGAAAGACGTCCGGGCAATGCTTGCTATAGGAAATCTCGAAGGCCTCGGAACAATCATTTCAGTAAACCCTTCCAAGGAAGCTATCGATGAAGGGAAATTCGAAGGCAGTTTCGATCTCCGGATCCGGAGCGATGCCGGGGAAGATGCACTGAAAACCGCAGCTTCGGGAACCGAGATCGCATCTGTCGAGATAAAACCGGTTGTTATTGAAGAAGTTGTATCAGCGGATGCGCAGGCAGCCGCGAAAAAAGGACCTGAAGCTGACAAAAAACAGGCAACCTCTGCTGACAAGAACCGTGAGATCAAGCACCTGCGGGTGGATATCCACCAGCTCGACCATATCATGAACCTTGTCGAAGATCTGGTCATCAACCGCGGCAGACTCAAGCAGATAGCGGAACAGCATAAGATCAAGGAGATGGATGAGGCCATCGGGATGGTTGAACGATCCGTATCGGATCTCCAGAGCCTGATGATGATCATCCGGATGATCCCCTTAAACCAGATCTTCAACCGTCTCCCCCGGGTTGTCCGCGATGTTGCCCAGTATGACGGCAAAGAAGTCGAATTTGTTATCGAGGGCGGTGAGACTGAACTCGACCGGAGTGTTATGGATGGTCTCAACGATCCCCTGCTCCACCTCATAAGAAATGCCGTCAACCATGGCATCGAGTCTCCCGAGGCACGAGAAAATGCCGGTAAACCCCGCAAAGGATTCGTCAAACTCTCGGCCCACCGGGACCGGGATAACGTCATCATCGAGCTCGTTGATGACGGTGCGGGCATCAATGTAGAAAAAGTCAAGAAAAAAGCCATTGAGAAGGGAATGATCACCCAGGAAGCTGCAGATATTCTGACTGTCGATCAGGCAATAGATCTGCTCTTCCAGCCAGGCTTTTCAACAGCGGACAAGATCACGGATATCAGCGGGAGGGGCGTCGGCCTCGATGTAGTCAAACGATCAATCGAGGCTCTCAAAGGCACTATCCGGGTGGAGACCACTCCCGGAAAAGGCAGCAGGTTCGAACTCCTGCTTCCCCCGACAATGGCCATTGTCGATGTCATGATAGTCAGGATCAATGGCAAGCGTCTCGGGATACCCATAAGCAGTATTGTGGAAGTAGCGAATTTCAAGCGGGATTCCACCCACCATATCGGCAAAGGAGAAGCAATACTCCTGCGGGACGAAGTCCTCCAGATCATGTGGCTGAACGATATGGTTGGTGCATCCGAGATATGTGAGATCCTCATCGTTGTCCAGTACCAGAAACGGAAATGTTGCATTCCTGTTGATCTGGTGGAAGGAAAGCAGGAGGTTGTGGTAAAGCCGCTGAGCCGTTTTATCGGGAATACCCGGGGAGTCAGTGGTGTCACCATCCTGGGAGATGGGGAAGTCGTGCCAGTTCTCGATGTAAACACGATTGTGTAGGAGAAGATGATGAAATTATCAACAGTCCAGTCTGATGCAATCCAGGAGCTCGGAAATATAGGAGCCGCACACGCCGCGACAACCTTATCTCAGATGCTGGGAAGTGCAGTAGAGATGAGCGTTCCGGCTATCAAGGCAATCGATATCGCAGAGCTCGGAACCTATATGGGTGAAGAATCTGCAGCCATGGTTGCCTTCGAGCTCCAGGGAGAGATTCAGCACGGGGGATATATTATATTTTATATATCCCGTGAATCGGCAATCCGCCTCACCAATACCATGCTTGGCCTGACGGATATGAACCGGCCCATGAATGAGATGGATGAGAGTGCACTCCTTGAAGTGGGCAACATCATGGTCTCCGCATTCCTGGATGCCACTGCCGAGCTTCTGGGTTTCATCATGCTCCCCTCCCCCCCGGCACTGAGTGTTGATATGGCCCATGCAGCCATGTCTACCCTTATTGCCCAGATGGGTGAAGAGATTGACGAAGTTCTCCTCTTCTCCACCGAACTCGTGTGCGAAGAACACAAAATTGACAGCGACATTATCATGATGCCTGAGAACAGCACACTTGCACATATTGTCGAACTGATGGAAAACATGATGAAAGGAATTTAACCTGCGTGAACACGATGGCCGACCCGTCCCATTCCCATGAACAGACCGCAATGATTGGTATCGGAGAATACCGCGTAGGTTCGTTCCCCATGATGACCATCGGCCTTGGTTCATGTATCGGGCTCACCCTGTATGATGATTCATTGAAGGTTGGGGCAATGGTCCATATCATGCTGCCAGAAAGTGCAGGAAGAAAAGATCGCCCGGGGAAATATGCTGATACCGCAGTCCCGATCCTTCTCAAGGAACTCAATGCAATGGGTTGCAAGAACCGGTCGCTCGTGGCTAAAATGGCCGGGGGTGCCAGCATGTTCGAATACTTTGGGGCAAATCTCAATATCGGCGAGAGGAATGCCGAGAAGATCCGGGCTCTCTTAAAAGAACACAATATCAGACTGGTAAAAGAGGATGTTGGCGGCAAAGTCGGCAGGTCGGTAACATTCTTCCCGCAAAATAATGGAAAGGTCGCAATCAGGAGAGCCGATGGCACGACCGGTGAATTATAGCGCTGTACTTTTTCTCTTCAGCATTCTCCTGTTCATGTATCCGGTTGCTGCAGAGGGGGCAGGTTCATCCATTGCCGACACCCAGACGGCAAACACACCGGTACCTTATACAATCACTCTTTTCATACCCACAGCAGACATGATTCATTCGGATCAGATCAAGGATCAGATCATTGGTCTCAATGGCTATGATGCCATCTTCGCAACATCGTTTGGCCTGTCAACCTACAACGGGAGCTGGAGCACACGTCACGCTAACCTGAACAATATTTCCGCAGGCATTCTTGACGATTATATTACCGCTATTGAATATGATGCCAAGGGGAATCTCTGGCTGGGATACTCGGGGGGAATCCAGATCTACAATGGCAGAGATTACCAGGTTATCCAGGACCAGCAGCTCTTAAAAGATCCACGGATCAACGATATCCAGCGCTGGAATAACGATGTCTGGGTTGCCACCGGCAATGCAGGAATCCACCGCTATCGGGACGGTACCTGGACCTGGTTTCAGCCAATGACACCATCCGGGCCGGGATTTTATGAGATAGACAGTATGGTTCTCGATCCTGCAGCCGATGCAATGCTGATCGCTACCGCAAACCAGGGGCTTTGGGTCATCAGATCACCTGACGACCCTGTACGTTTCGAACTTCTTGCCGGGAAGAACACATCATTTGCCCAGTTAAAACATGTCAGGCGCGATCCCCAGGGGGGCGGGTACTTCTTTGATGACACGTCTGTAGTCCATTACGGAAAGGATTCAGGATTCGTGCAAATCCTGACCACAAAAGATCTCTCCCCCTATGAGATCGCAATCAATGACATTGCCGCGGGCCCTGACGGGAAATTGTATATCGCCAGCGACAACGGCCTCTTCATCTGGGAAAACGGAAAGATTTACCGGCACCTGAACCGGTTTGAAGGGATCGGGTCATCACAAATCGTCCGCACGGTAAATATTGACGCACAGAACCGGGTATGGTTTTCCACACCGGGATATGTTGGTTTTTATTTTGACCAGTCGAACCCGGAAACCATCATTGGTATTAACCTTGTAACGCCAACACCGGACCAGACGTACAATCCTGCCGGTGTACAGACAACAATCCCCTCGTCAGGTTACGGAGCAATACCGGGAACGCAGTCCATGGAAGGATCAAAAACAGGTACAACAAAAAATGGCATTCTCGATCCGGTATTTGGATTGATCAATTCCATTACCGGGCTGGCTGGGATCAGGATATTTCCCTGAAATAAGCTGGCAGAAAACAGAAACTGAGCGTCTCTTACACTCCGCGAAGAGCAGGGATATCCCGCTCAATTTTCCGGTTGAGTTCTGCAAGGCAGAACTGATCTATGGAGTCCAGCAATGTTTTCCGGGCTTTTTTCATACGGATTTCATCACTCGACACAAAATCGGCTGCGATATACCTCAACGGAATGGCAAAGAACAGAAGGTGGGGGTATTCCTTCTCGAAATCGGCAAGGAGGGTCATGGCTTCCTTCTGCTCGTGGCTGAGAAGGTCGAAAGCAAAATCGAACAGTTCTACGAGATGGGATGGCATTCCCCGGGTTATTGCCAGTTTCCGGAAACTATGATAGGTGATTTTTTTGTTGGTCAGAAGGGAGAGTTTCAGCCCGAGATAAATTGGCTCAAGCTTGTCCGGGTACTGTTTGAGCATCTGGTTCACAACCCCCGCAGCCCCTCCGGCATCCCGGTTTTCCAGTTTGTAATAATACATTTCACGCAGGAACTGGATCTCATTGTAGAAGCGTTCGGCACCAATGTCGAGGAACTGTTTCCGCATCTCGGCATTGCCAGTCCGGGAGGCATTTTCAAGCCCGATTTTGACAAACCATTTCTCGCTCGGGAACCATTCAAGGGCAAGCAGCACCATCTGCCAGAATATCTTTTCGAGAAACGCAGGATCGTCAAGTTCCAGCTGACGGATCTCGTTGATGGGGGGTTGTTTTGCTGCAAGATTGAGCATGAGTTCCCGTCCATAGAGTTCCATCTCGCCGGGACGATGGCTCTTTGATCGGGGATCGTCCTTTTTGAATTCCCGCAATGACAGGATATAATAACAGTACGCAACCGCAGTCCCCAGCTTGGCATCCAGCAGCGCGTACTTTTTCAGAAAATCAAGAGCATGGATATAATCGCCGGTTTTGAGGAGTTTGAGTCCTACAACAATATTGATGCCCTGCTCTGCATCACGGTTCTTCTTGAACCGGAGTGCATTGGTCATCACTTTTTTGATGTATTCAAAATCGCCGGCACTGCCGCTGACATCGAGAACCTTGAACGTTATACTGTCGAGAAACTCGTCGTACGTATCGCCGGGAAGATTCGGGAAGGAGGACTCCAGTGCAGATATGACATACCCGTAGAAGACCGGCAGGTTCGCATCCACTTTTGCCGTATTACGTTCGATATACCCGTCAAAATCCCGTTTCAGGAGATGGAGCTTTTCGTACGTTATTGCATCCGAAAGCTTCTCTCCCCGCATATAGGGAAAATGGCATGTCCAAATATTAAAATGTATGAGAATGGAGGTTATGCTTCATCCTGGGCATAGTAATAATATTCCCCACGGCCTTTCTGCTCCCGGTCCAGGAATGAATCCGGTTTGTTGATGCGGGGTCGCCCGCTCTGGTCGCGGCGGAACGTGACATCCAGTTCCCGGAGGAACCGGTTCATGCCGTCCCGCATCAAAAAGGGCCCTGCAGCAGTTCCTTCCTCTCCCGGCACACCTTCAAAGACAAGGATGCGTTCGCTGATCATGTCAATGAGGTAGATATCGTGATCGATCACCATGATGCCGGCTTCCCTTCCTTCGGCATGATGCTTGATCATCCGGGTCACCTTGACACGCTGCTCGACATCCAGGTGAGCACTGGGTTCATCCAGGATATAGAGATCGGCTTCCTTTGAGAGGCAGGCCGCGATTGCAACCCGCTGCAGTTCTCCGCCGCTGAGGGAGTCGAGCGGGGACTGGAGAATGGGTTCCAGAGTTAAGGATTCGACAATCTCATGCTGGTACATGGATGAATCGAATTTTGTCGTGAGACCGCGCAAATACATCTCCACGCTGTCGGACGACTCTGCCTTGATGTACTGGGGCTTGTACGAGATTTTCAGGGTTGTCTCAAGAGTCCCGGTTGTCGGGGTTTCCACACCGGCAAGAAGTTTTGCAAACGTGCTCTTCCCCATACCGTTTGCGCCAACAATCCCGAGCACTTCCCCGGCACGGACAGTTCCACCGGAAACCGTGAGCTGGAACGACTCATACTTTTTTGTAAGAGCGGGTATGATGAAAAGATCCTCGCGGTGCGAGCCCTTTTCATGTGCGCGTTTCTCGAAAACAACCTGGGTATCCCGGAACCGGACATTCTCCTCAGCAAGGAAACCCTCGAGGTACTGGTTGATTCCCACACGGACACCTTTGGGCCGGGTGATGATACCAAATACCGCGGGTTTGCCATACCCGACATGCACGGTATCGGCAAGCATATCCAGGATAGCCAGATCGTGTTCGACAATCACAACCGGCCGCTCGGCAGCAAGATCCCGGATCAATTTTGCTGCAGCGATACGCTGGTAAATATCAAGGAACGGGGTGATCTCATCCAGGAAATAGAGTTCTGCATCCCGGGAAAGACACGCAGTGATAGCAACCCGCTGGAGCTCCCCGCCACTGAGCGTTGTAATGTCGTGATCGAGAATGCTGTCGAGCTTGAGAACCTGCAGGATTTCCGAAAGACGGCCGCGTTCATCGGTGCTTTTCAGGAGATTTCTTACGGTGCCCGAGAAGACTTTCGGGATGTAATCGATATACTGGGGTTTGGTTGCAATTTTCAAGGATTTTTTTGATATGGTCTGGAGATAATCGAAGAGCTCGGTACCGGCATACAGTTTTAAGATCTCCTCCCAGGCTACTTCATTATCGAAATTGCCCAGGTTCGGCCGGAGCTGGCCGGAGAGGATTTTTACTGCGGTACTTTTCCCGATACCGTTTGCCCCGAGAATACCGGTGACTTTTCCTTCAATGGGGATGGGAAGGCCGTAGAGGGCAAACCCGTTCTTCCCATACCGGTGGGTGGGATGCTCGAGCTCTTCGGGAAGGCTGACGATATCTATGGCATCGAACGGGCACTTCTTGATGCAGATCCCGCAGCCCACGCAGAGTTCTTCGGAGATGACCGCTTTGCTGTCTTCACCGATGATGACCGTCTCGTCTCCGGTCCTAACCCGGGGGCAGTAAATGATGCACTCCTTTCCGCATTTCCGGGAATGGCAGCGTTCTTTATGGACAATTGCTATTCTCATGGATATCACAAAAAAAGATTACTTGGGCATTGCCGTCAGCAGGATAGTCCAGGTCATGAACCAGAAAGCAAACGTCATGAACCCCTGGTAAAACCAGTCCTTCCCGCCCAGTTTGCTGGTATCCATACCACTTAAAATAAAGATGTGTTTCTGGATCACAATCCCGGCGAGCATAAGCATCAGTCCGAGAAGCCCGTCGTTCTGGATACCGGCCGTATTCGGAACCCCGCCAATAAAATAAGAGAGCGCCCCGGTGATAATACCGAGGAAGGACGCAATCAGCGTCCGCTTGATCCGGGCAATATGTTCGGCCTGTTTATCCTGTTTTGTTTTCTGTTTCTTTGAGAGAACAGGCTGTTCTTCGATGACTTCTTCACTCATCCCGCAACACCAGTAGTCATAATTTTTGGCGCGCAAGCCATATGTAAGTTAGTATCAGAGGACCGTCAGGGAGGCTCGGGAAAGCCCGGCTTTCCCCACAATCCCGGATTGCATGAGGTCGCACACACGAGAGAGTAGATCCAGACCGTGATTTTTTTAGGGTGACGTTTTTTTTAATTCACGCATACCAATGACTATAGTATATCCATGGCATCCGAGCAGGGAATGAGCGGGATCGACGTCAGAGCGATGACAGCCGAGCTGTGCAGCAGGCTGCCGCTCTGGATCGACAAAGTGTACCAGTTCGATACGCGTACGCTTGCAATCCGGCTCAATGGCGAGAACAAGAAAAAGTACCCGCTGATTATTGAGGCCGGAAGAAGGGCACATCTGGTAAAAGACCTGCCGGAACCCCCGAAAAACCCCCCACAGTTTGCCATGCTGCTCCGGAAATATATCTCGGGGGGAAAAGTCCTTTCCATCCGACAGCACGGTCTCGAACGCATCCTCATCATCGAGATTGGAAAAGGAACCACCACGTACAACCTTATCCTTGAACTCTTCGATGAAGGAAACGTTATCTTAGCCGACGCGGGTTTCGTGATTGTAAAACCGCTCTGGCACCACCGGTTCAAGGACCGGGAGATCGTCCCAAAAGCCATCTATGCACTGGGGAGCACGGATCCGACCGCGTCTCCTGAGAATCTGGCGGCATTTCTGAAAAAGGATGACAGGGATCTTGTCAGGGCCCTTGCAATCGGATGTATGTTCGGGGGAGCATATGCAGAATATATCTGCCAGGAATCCGGCCAGGATAAAGCAATTCCGGCCGCGACAGCAGATCCGGACCGGGTCTTTTCCGCGATCCAGGCACTCTTCAACCGGGTCCTTACCTCACCCTCACCGGTCATCACCGGCAAACACTGCGAGCCGGTCAATCTCCATAATGAGCCGGATGCAAAACAATATCCAACATTCTCCGAAGCGCTCGAAGTATTTTATCCGCTCACCAAGAAAGAGAAGAAAGCTTCCTCCCGCCCCGTGATTCCAAAGGAAGACCGGATTCGCAGCCACCAGGAGGCAGCGCTCAAGAAGTTCGATCGGACCATCAAAAATACCGAGGAGATCGTCAATGCCATTTACGAGAACTACCAGCCGATAAGCCAGCTGATTACAACACTCGATACGGCGAGTAAAAAACACTCGTGGCAGGAGATTGAGAAGAAACTCCGGCAGGCCGGATCGGTTGAGGCAAAGAAGATCATCTCCTTCTTTCCCGAAGATGCAGCAGTGGAAGTGGATATCGGAAGAAAGGTGAAGATCTTTGTCCACGAAAGCGTGGAGCAGAACGCGGGCCGGTATTACGATATCATCAAGAAATTCAAGAAGAAGAAAGAGGGCGCCCTTGCTGCCATGGCAAGAACCGTGGTCAGCGCAAAAAAGCAACAGCGCCGGGAATTTGTTCCTCTCAAAAAACTCTGGTACCACCGTTTCCGCTGGTTTGTCACAAGCGACGGGGTAGTTGTACTTGGGGGCAGGGATGCCGGGCAGAACGAGGAACTGGTAAAGAAATACATGGCCGGTGGGGATCTGTTCGTGCATGCTGATGTCCATGGGGCCAGTGTTGTGATCGTGAAAGGCAAAACCGAACGCATGGATGAGGTTGCCCAGTTCGCAGCATCCTATTCGGGAGCCTGGCGGAGCGGGCATTTCTCTGCCGATGTATACAGTGCCCTGCCTTCGCAGGTGAGCAAAACTCCCGAATCCGGGGAATTTGTCTCCCGGGGCTCATTCATTGTCCGGGGGGAACGGACGTATTACCGGAATGTTCCGCTAGCGGTTGGGATCGGGATCATGATAGAGCCGAACACTGCAATTATTGGCGGGCCCCCCGCAGTCATCAGCCGGAAAACCCGGACTTTTGTCGAACTCAAGCCCGGGCAGTTCGAGCCAAACGATGTGGCAAAGAAAGTCCTCCGGGTACTCAAGGAAAAATTCTCCGATGATGAGATCAGGGCATTAAAAAGCATCCTCAACACCGAACAGGTGGCGGCGTTTGTTCCTCCCGGGGGTTCGGACATTTCAGGGCATCATGAAGGCTGAGACCTGCGAGTTGAGGGGAAATGAGGGCGAGATCCGGCTGTTCCCGGAAAGTCCCGATGATCTCTGGCATCTCCAGCACATCATCCGCGAAGGCGATCTGGTTTTTGCCACAACGTTCCGGAGCGTTGAGACCGCTGCAGACAAAGCCCGGCCGGAAAAAGCAGAAAAACGCCCGGTTCGTCTCGGTGTCCGGGTAGAACGGCTGGAGTTCTCGGAACATGGTGTACGCCTACGGCTCACCGGCATCATCGAACATGGCGTGGATTGCGGGGCATATCATACCATCAATGTTGAGACCGGGTACGAGATCTCGGTCATCAAGCACTGGCGGTCCCTCGATCTCGAACGGATCGAACGTGCAGTAAAAGCTTCCGTATATGGGGTAATCCACATCCTCACTATCGAAGAGGGGGAGGCAGAACTCTTCCGCCTCAGGCAGTACGGCCCCGAATCGGTAATAACCATCACAAGCGGCAGCGGCAAAGGCGCCGAGACGGAATCGCGGGCCGGCTTTTTCGAACAGGTTCTCGCACACATAACCGGAATATCCGGTCCACTCATCATTGCCGGCCCGGGGTTTATCAAGGACGATTTTGTAAAGTATGCCAGAAGCAGGGCAGCTCCGGTCATGGAAAAAGTGGTAGTTGTCGAGACAAGACGGATCGGGCGGGGGGCGGTCCAGGAAGTGATCGGCAACGGGGCGCTCGACAAACTCATCGATGATCTCCAGCTCTCCCGCGAAGTCCGGCTCATGGACGAAGTCCTTCTCAGGATCTCAAAGGATGGGGCGGTTGCCTACGGCCTGCGGGAAGTGCAGGAAGCAATTGGATATGGCGCAGCAGAGCAGATCCTGGTAGTAGATGCCAATCTCAGGGATCCTATGATAGCGCAGCTCATCGAAAAAGCGGAATCCATGCGGGCATCCATCGTTGTCTTATCATCTGCGTTCGAGCCCGGGGAGCGGCTGGTTGCCCTTGGCGGGATTGCGGCGCTGTTGAGATATAAAATTTCTCCACTGTAGAAACGAACATGAATCCAACCGGTCAGCACCAGGATCATGAAACTCGATATACCAACACGATTTCGCGGGCATCCGAGACGGAGAGATTTTTTATCTACGGGCCTGTCGAAGATATCCTTCACGTACACGGGAATGTATCTGAACCGCGGACAGAATGACCAGGACAGGAATCTGTTGCCCGTAAAAAGGAATTTTATTGTACGCAGTTTTCACCGCGGAGGTGAGAACGTCCGTCCATGTGCGTTTCTGCGAGAGCGGTTTTTTCAGCCCGGGGTCTGCTAAAATAATTTAATCGCGATCAAAGGGTGTCAGTAAACCTGCCAACAGTTGGATAATTATCCAACTATTGGATATTTATCCAACAGCAAATCGTTTTTTCCGACGGGGACTTTCAAGCCGATCTGTCAAAGGTTGCTTGAAAAATTTCAGGCAGGGGCTGAGGGGGTGATTGAAATTTTTTTCCCGGAGATTGATTGCAATCCAAAAACCTGCGCCACTCAGGATGATGCAAGACATGCATTCACAAAAATTCCAGCGTTAGAGTGGTTGCCCTTGAACGATAATTACGATACACCTTGCACACCCTGATAGGGTTGGTTGCGCAGGGGTGGATTGCAGCGCTGATGAGGGTAAACACACTCAATAAGTTATTCCGGATACAGGATGTTGAATGAGGAAAGAAAATTGTTACAGGTATGGTATTTTGTAATGCTGTTTGTATTTTTTAAAAAATGCTTTCACCAAATATCTGATAGAGAAAAGAAAGGATAACTTGAATCTAAAAAGAGGGGGGCGAGGATTATGGGAATACTAAGAGACAGAGAACGCGTTCGAAAGGGATGAAACAACAGTTCCACTGGAGTCCAGAAGAGATACAGTATAAGTATCGCTGTAACCTGCAGGAATAGTACATACAGCTGTAGCTTCAATCGAAGTTGATGGGTAATAAGTCGATCCTGTAATAGTATGGCTGCTCGATGTAAGTTTGAAGTTTGACGCAGAACCAAGATTCGTCCCATATATCGTTATACGGGCAACAGTATCAACACCTCCCGTCACAAGGGACGGCGGACTAATCGAAGTTATAGTAGCCGCACTTGCTGATGTGGTCGTAGTCGTTGTTGTCGTGGTTGTGGTTGTAGAAGTACCCTGAACAACATTGAACCCGTTCTGGAACTGGTGATATTGTCCATCCGGATTAGTTAGAACAATATTCCAGTAACCAGTGGTAGTATTCGAAGGTATCACAAAGGTACAGGTAATCAGGTTTGCGGATTTGACATTCACGTTCGTTGCAGAAATATTTGTATTTCCGGATTTCACCAGGGTGACCGTTGCACCTGATTGGAAATTGATTCCTACCAGATCGGTAATAGAGACCGTTTCACCGGTTTTTCCTTTATCGGGTTCGATACTATTAACTTTAGGAGAGAGAGCGGATGAAGTAGTTGCGGTTGCCGATGCCGCCGTCGTTGTCGCAGTAGTATATACTATCGTGGGGGTAACGGCAGGCGTCGGAGTTTTTACCGGAACTGCGGAAACCGCTTTATTTGTCACTTTCTGGGTATACACTTTATCGATAGTTGACCGGTCGATCTTCTCGGTCTTGGAATCCATACGGTACCCCCAGGTTCCATCACTGTTAGGGTAAACGTAAGCCCGCTCATACTTATCGGAGGCTGCATCATAGCCTATGATGAGAAGACCGGAAGTGGAACTGGATTTGGGGTTTTTCACGATATCCCCGGCAGAATAGAGAGCCGCTGACGAAGATGCAGCGGTTGTGACTGCAACAGTAGCGGACGGATTCTGCGAGCTGGAGGATGAATCACTGCTGGAGCACCCGGCAACAAGGACTCCGGCTACAAGAAGAGCCACCAATATGGGTATAATCGTAAATGACTTGCTCATGATGAATATTGCGTCATTGACCTAATTAAAAAAACCGGTTCGACAGCGTGAGTAACAGACTCTGATGAGAGAATGAATTGTTCTATATCAGGTTTCCGTTTCAAAAAAAACAGACCGATCGAACAACGGTTTTGGCAAAAGTTTCTGATTTTAGAGGTGGAGTTGAACCAGGTTCACCGGAAGATATGATCTGAATATGAAAACACAGATACGCCACACGGGCAAAAAAGGGATTGAACTTATTCTTCTTTCTTCTCGGGCTTCTTGAAAGTCTCGACAAGAGTGATCTCGGAGATGCCGCTGATGAACTCGAAACCCTCGTGTATGATCCGGCCGCGCCAGAGGAGCCAGCGGCGATCGTAGTTGATACCTGGCGGGAGGGTTACTGTTACCGTGCTCCCGTTCATTGCAATCTCCATCTCCCTTCCGGCATAGAGACGGACAAGGCCCTTGAACTGCTCAAGGGGCTCAGAAACTTTCTCCTCGATTTTGTACGAGTAGGTAAGAGTCTGGCCTGCAAGCGGGGCATTGAAGTCGACAAGGACACGGGAGCCAATGACATCGACTACCGTCCCTTCGCCGAGTTCTTCCATCTTGACCGGCATGCCGCGGACCGGCTTCTCGGAGAACTTGTTCTTCGGGAATGACTGGAGTTTCTTGGGGTCGCGTTCGCCAAATGCCTTTGCTGGTTCAACGGTAACCGTTCCTTCAGCACCGGCTTTTTTGCCGACAAGCTCCTCGTCGAGCCCGATGATCACATGTTTCTGGCCAACGCAGATGGTGACGGGACCGTAGATCGCGTTCTTACTGTGGATTCCGGCGTTCTTTGCCTCTTCCTCGTTCGTTGTATCAAAGACATTATCACCGACTTTGCCGGTATAATTCAGACGGATAAAATCTCCTTCTTTAATTACCATAGTTCACCTGACTATAATAAGTCGCAATAAAGACAGATAAAAGTGTGGCACAATTATGCTGGAAGTCGAACTAAAAGTCAGGGTCCCTTCGCTCGATCCGATTCGCGGACAGCTGATCTCACTCAATGCAGCACCATCAGGCAAACTGCACGAGCATGATATCTATTACAACGCCCCCCATCGGGATTTCGGAAAGACTGACGAGGCGGTCCGGGTCCGGTATACTGATGATCACGCGGTTGTTACCTACAAAGGGCCGAAGATCAGGAAGTTCGGGCTCAAGGCACGGGAAGAACTCAACTTTGCTGTCGAGTCCGGTCCTGCATTCGAGACCATGCTCGACCGGCTCGGGTTCACCAAGACAACCGAAGTGAACAAGTGGCGGGAGAATTACAAGCTCGGCACGGCTTCCATCTCGCTTGATTCCGTTGATGAACTCGGCACATTTGCCGAGATCGAAGTCATCATCGAAGATGAAAACTCCGATCCTACCGTTCAGATCGAGAAGATTGCACAGGAGATAGGGGCAGTCGGCGAACCAATACTCGCATCGTACCTGGAACTGCTCCTGGAAAAAAGGGCTCTCGGTTGCAGCGATAGATAGCTGATTCAACTTTTTTTTGAGAGACCGATATTTCGGATGTGCATCTTTAGATACGCCATTTCTGTATCCATTTTTAACAGACCTGATCCGCATCTTCCACTTCGCGGACCCGTTTGTGAGCCGGACGATTTGCAAGATTTCCTGAAAACGTAAGGTGAGTGATGTTGCTGCAGCGGGGACAGAGCCCATGGATGCTGTTACAGAAAACAACAGTTCCGACAGAACATAGTATAAACTTCAGATACGTGAAAAGAGTTTTTCCGGGAGCAGAATCTACTCTGCCCCCGGATCGGACTGCTGCCTATACTGTCAGCAGTTCAATCTTGATGTCCCGGGCATCGTTCCCGAAATGAATCATGGCACAGTGGCCGTCCATTGCCGGGCCGGGGTTGACGATCTTGACACCGTCAACTTCCATGATGCCCCGGGCCTCGTGAATGTGGGCACAGCAGACAATATCGAAAGCCTTCATGTGCTTCCTGATGCTGTGGCTTCCCACGTGCTCCCCGGCAGGTTTGTCGAGAGTTTCATACGGGGGGGCATGGCAGAGGAGGACGTTGTGAACCGTCTTTTCCATCTTTTTCATAGCGCTGTTCAACACGTCATCTATCTGCTTGTCGGTCAGCTCGAACGGGGTGCCAAAGGGCGTCGGGTTTGAACCGCCAACGCCAACTATGGTCATCTTTCCCAGGTTCATCGACGAACCGTGCATGCACACGGTGTCGGAGTGTTCGAGCGTCTCGATGATCTCACGCGGGTCACAGTTGCCGGGCACAGCAAAACAGGGCACGTCGATCCGTGCGAGCACGTCATCGACCGCGTCAACGGGACCCATATTGGTGATATCGCCTGCAATAAATACCGCTTCCGGAGAAAGCTCCAGAAATGAATCAATTTTACCGAATTGACCATGGAGATCTGCTATGAGTAGCACATCTTTCATGGTATATCATTTGAAGGATGTCGTAAAAACCTTATTGCAGGATCGTTCCAGGAACCGGTCAGCCTGCCGCCTAAAGCGAGCTTTCCGCAGAGTTTTTCCGTTTCCGGAAGGAGTGACCGCGCGGTACTTCCGGCAAGCGGCGTCCCGGGCAGGGGCAGGAAGAGATGGGCATGGATTTTGCCGTGCCGGGCTACCTCCCGAATGAGAGCCGCAGTCTTCAGCTGATCCTCGTCCGTCTCGAACGGAAACCCGACAATGAAGTCCACGATCGGAATTATGGAGTAATCTCTGCAGAGGTCAACCGCATGGATCACGTCAGCAGCCGTATGGCCCCGGTGGAGACGGGCAAGCACTGCATCGCTCCCTGACTGGGCCCCAAAATGGAGTTTCGTGTTCGTACAGTACCGGTTGATCAGATCGAGCGATTCGGCGCAGATAAATTCCGGGCGCACTTCCGAAGGAAACGTGCCAAAATAGATCTCGCTTCTGATCTTTGAAAGCAACCGTTCGATCTTCTCCCACCTGGGATGGATCCCATCCGATCCATAGGCAAAAGCATTCGGGGATACGAACCGGGCCTGGCCGTACCGGTTCGCATACCGGGCGGACTCATCGATCGACCGGTGCCGCATGCAGTGCCCGAAGATCTGCGGGGTCTGGCAGTAGCCGCAGGCAAACGGGCAGCCCCGGCTCAGCTCCACGTACCCTTTCATCTCGCCAAAGGCCGGCCAGGAATCAAGGCAGACACATGTATCTGCCGGCTCGTAAAATTCTCCGGTCGCAACCCCGGGGATGCACCCGTCCCTGCCGGCCGCGATCTCACCGAGAAGCCGGGGGAGCGTATACTCCCCCTCTCCGACAATCACATAATCGGCATACCGGGCAACATCCCGGTAGCAAGCCGAGGCATGGGGGCCGCCGGCAATGGTGATGCAGTCCGCTCCTCGGATCTCTCCAAGATACTGATGAGCATTGATCGAGTTGAGACTGTAGCAGGTCACGTCCGCTTCGGGCATCTCAACGGGCGCGAGATGATACCCTGCCGTTTCGCAGGCAGCATATAACACCGCATACGAGTTCCTTGCTGCAGTAATATCCCGCCAGTTCACCTGCATGATGCTGATCGGTTTATCCGGGATGCTAAAAAGAGTGTGTTATTCCGGGAGGATTTATCCGCGGGTGCGGTATTCCCGGATAACATCTGCTACTTTGTAGGTCGTACCGCTGTTCATCGTGACCCAGACCTCGACCCGGTCAGGTTGTCCCTTGAGGGATCCGGATCCCCGCGTCCCGTCCAGTTCAACATTGTCGCCCTTATTGATACCAACCGTAGCTGCCTGGGTGGACCCATCCGTCCGGGTCAGCTTGACATCGATCTTCTTGACACTGACCTGTCCCATGCCACCCTGGAAGGTGACCGGGATCTTACCCAGGTAATCTTTTTCACCAACATCAACGGTAACCGCAAGGTAATCAGGAATGGCATCGGTTGGCTGGGTCACAAGAGTGGCCGTACCGGAGGTTGTGCCGGACGCGGCTGCTGAACCCGATGATGCTGCGGTGCTTCCCGGAGAACTGGTGCAGCCGGCAAAGACAATTGCTGCACAGAGCAGGAGCACAAGAGAGAGAACAAGTCTTGTTTTCATACCAGAAATTGAGGGTCCGGGTTATATGATGATTGTGCTTGACCGGAATTGATCAGGCAAGGGACAGAGAGCCCGGGCATTCCATCTCGCCCCGGTCCCCGTCAACCCTGACGGACGTGCCGTCTTTGAGCTTGTCAAGCGGGCAGTCAATCCGGTCGATCATGGGGATATTGCCGATAATAGCACCGGTAGCGATGATTGCTTCTGCCTCGGTGTTGACAATGGCCGCGGGCGCGTGCCCGTTCCTGCTCAGGGCATATAATACATAGGAACCGACCGTTGATCCCTTCCCATAGGGAAAGACGAGGACCTTGCCCGCAATGCAGGCGCCCTGTTTCGGGTGCCCCTTCTCAACGATAATACCCGTTGCCGGGTCTACCCCCGACAAAAATGAGATGGGGGCCGGGCTCACGAGAAGCTGCCCGGCACCGGTCCCTCTGGAGATGCCTCTTCCTTTGATTAGCAAAATCACACCACATAAATGGTTGAAGATGAAAATATAAGAGTGATATGGAAGAGACAGCCGTCAATAACACTCCGTCTTCATCCGAGCTCAAATACCAGATCCAGGTAAACGAGCTCGAGGCTTCCCTCCTTGAGATGAAGGTGAAGGTTGACGATCTCACAAAAGAGAACGGCCAGCTCAAGCGGGAGAATAACCAGCTCAAGCGGATGCCGCTCTTTGTAGCCGTTGTTGTGGACATCCTTGAGAACGGGGAAATTTACCTGCGGCAGCAGGGAAACAACCAGGAATACCTGACCCATGCCCCGGAAGACCTCCGCCCGATATTGAAACCCGGCGCAAAAGTGGCCGTCAACAATGCCCTGTCCATCGTCAAGGTGATCGGGAACATTTACGATTCCCGCGTCCGGGTCATGGAACTGGTGGACAAACCCCAGGAGACCTATGCTGAAATCGGCGGCCTTACGGACGTTATCCGGGAAGTGCGCGAAGCAGTCGAGTACCCGCTGACAAAACCGGAGATCTTCCGGCGGATCGGTGTGGAGCCCCCGAAAGGCATCCTGCTCTATGGGGCACCGGGTACCGGTAAAACCCTTATTGCAAAAGCGGTTGCCCATGAGGCAAACGCTACGTTCATCCGCATGTCCGGGAGCGAACTCGTGCACAAGTTCATTGGCGAAGGCGCAGGACTTGTCCGCGAACTCTTCCAGCTTGCCCGCGAGCACAAGAAAGCGATCATCTTTATCGATGAGATCGATGCCGTGGGCAGCATGCGTACCAATGACGGGACCAGCGGCAGCGCGGAGGTCCAGCGGACCCTCATGCAGCTCCTTGCGGAGATGGACGGGTTCGACAACCGGGGCAATGTGCGGATCATGGCAGCCACCAACCGGGCCGATATGCTCGATCCGGCCCTTCTCCGGCCCGGACGTTTTGACCGGCTCATCGAGATCGCAGTCCCCGACAAGGATGCCCGGCTCCAGATCCTGAAGATCCATTCACGGCACATGCATCTTGCGGAAGTCAATCTTGAGGATATCGCCGGGCGGACCGAGAAGGCAACGGGAGCCGAACTCGAAGCTATCTGCCGGGAAGCGGGCATGATGGCGGTCAGGCGTGAAGCGGAGAATGTAGGCATGATCGACTTCATCGCGGCAGTCCAGAAAGTCAGGAACGAGACGACCACTGATAACCGCATGTATACCTGATCGCCCGATGCTCTGCGCATCGCGGTTGCAGGGGAGATGTGGATGAATATTCTGCTGATCCAGAAGGAAGGCATCGATCTCCACCATACCCTTTTCTCTTCTGAAACGAGCCGCCTGGTACTCCGGTTTTATCATCCGAAAAAAATGTCCTGCGGGGTCTATATCACCTGCTCCACGCTCAGCAGCGCGCTGTCACTCGTAGCTGAACTCCGGTGGTACATCAGAAGATATGTTCGGGAGCCGCTTTTCGAATGGGAAAGAGGGATCTTTTTCACGCATGAACTTGCACAGGATGTCTACTATGAGAGAACGGTAGTTCTCGGACCGGACTGGAAATTCCGCAAACTCTATGGTTTCAAGGACGGAAAACTGCTGAACTCTGTGCCGATGAGCCCGGGTTCCACACCGGACGAGTATCACCAGGAATATGCCGGCATAACGCAGACGATCGAAATCTGGTGCCGGGAAGATGAAGTGGAGGAAGGCGAACTGATCGGGCAGCCGGAAGAATCAGGTCTGCCATAAATCCGATTAACAACCAGCTGGATGAACCGGGCTATTCTGTTACCGCCAACCAATCGTCATGGGTGCATCCCGGAACAAGGATACAGGAAACGCAGGGCTGAATTTTCGTAAACGAAGACCGGGGAGCAAACGGCTCCCCGTAAATGAATGCGCATTCATCACGACTTCTTCATGATGTATGCGCTGATCGAAAGGAGCACAATCGCGGCAATCATGAGCGGGATGCCTTCGCAGGCCCGCAGAAAGACGCTGTGCTCGCGGATTTGCTGTGTTATGGTCATGATTCTATCTCCTGTATTGTGTATTGACAGATATGCATGGACCTCTTCACAATATATAATCCTGAAATGGCAGGAGTGGTCCCTTTGCACCTGCCAGGACATCCATTGAACCGCGGGGTTATATGGTCAGAACGGAGCCCTTTTGCTACACGGGATTATGGGGGATGCACCGATTGAACCTGAAGAGCGGTCCCATGCAGATACAACGGCAGTTCACCGGTGTATATATGTGACTGCTGGTGGGAGTAAATGCATCACAACCACCCCGGGTTGCATAAACAGAGAGCCAAATTATATTTACCTGATTTATAAAAGAACTGTCAGGTGTTTCCTGTGGAAGACCAAACCGGAATCGGGAAAGAAAGCCCTGCCGCAAAAACCGGGGCTGATTCATATTTTCAGAGAATATTTGAAAATATCCAGACCATACTTTTGATTATTGATCCCGATTCCTATCAGATTACCAATGCAAACCAAACTGCGCTGACGTTCAGCGGTATCAGTGAATCGGATGTGACCGGTAAACCATTCTGGGAGACTCCCTGGTGGACGCATTCTGAAAAACTCCAGCAGGAATTACAGGAAGCGATCCAGTCAGCCAAGCTCGGGAATTTTGTCCGGCTCGAAGGTTCCCACAAGACAGCCGATGGATCCTTCCATTACACAGATTTCTCACTCATACCGGTATACGACAAGGCCGGGGGGTTATTGTATCTTATAGCGGAAGGCAGGGATATCACGGACCGGAAGAAGAGCGAGAACGAGCTCCAGCAGAAGAACTCGAACCTCTCTGCTGCCTACGAACAGCTGACCGCAACAGAAGGCGAACTCCGCCAGGACTATAATGACCTGGTGAATACGGATAAAGAGCTCGTTGATCGGGAGAATAAAATAAGGGCAATGTTTGAACAGACCTTCCAATTTATCGATCTGTTGACTACCGACGGAATCCTCGTCAACACAAACCGTCCGCTCTCCGCATTCGGCGCTGCATCCATACCGGATCTCGCTAAGATTCCTTACCCGGATACAAAACTCTGGTCATATTCCCGCAATCTTTCACGGAAGATGAAATATGCGGTTCTGTCAGCTGCCCGGGGGGAGTTCACCCGGTTCGAGATCCTGGATACTTCAGAAGATGGATCCCCCAGATACACGGATTTTTCCATAAAACCGGTAAAAGATCGCAATGGCAAAGCACAGTACCTCATTGCGGAATGCCGGGATATTACCGATCTCAAAACAACTTCGCAGGCACTTGTGGAGTCCGAGAATCTCTACCGGGCAATTTTTGGGAACACCGGTACTGCCATGGCACTTCTTGAAGAGGATACAACCATTAGCCTTGTGAACGTGGAGTTCGAACACTTATGCGGTTTTTCCAAGAGTGAGATTGAAGGTCACATGAGCTGGACCCGGTTTATTGATGCGGAAGATCTCAAACGGATGCAGGAAGAGTTCGCCACAAGAAAGATCGGGGATTCTCCGGTAACCCCCACCCAGAGCGAATTCCGGTTCATAACAAAGACCGGTGAAGTGCGGGATATCTTCCTGACCATGGACAATATACCCGAGACAAAGAAGAGCGTGGCCTCCCTCATGGACATCACTGAGCGGAACCAGATGACCCAGAAACTGTCCGCCGCTCTCAAAGAAAAGGAAGTGCTTCTCCGGGAGATCCATCACCGGGTGAAGAACAATCTCCAGATCATCATCAGCCTCTTAAATCTTCAGTCCCATTCTTTTTCTGATGAGAAGGTTCTCGGCGCGATCATGGAAAGCCAGAACCGGGTCCGGGCTATGGCCCTTGTCCACGAGAAGGTATACCAGTCAGAGAATCTCTCCGAGATCGATATCACGGAGTATATCCGCTACCTGGGAACGTACCTGTTCCAGTTTTATAATGTGAATATGAATATCATCCATCTGAAAATCGAAGGCGAGCATATCCGGATGGGTATCAACACGGCAGTCCCCCTGGGCCTCATCATCAACGAGCTGATATCGAACAGTCTCAAGCACGCGTTCCCCAGGGGAAGCTCCGGGGAGATCCTGGTCCGGCTTGAGGCCACGGATTCGGACACTGAGATTCTTGTCAGCGACAATGGCATTGGTTTTGCGAAAGACTATGACTGGGAAAAGAGCGAGACGCTCGGCCTCATGCTGGTCCAGAGCCTGATCCGGCAGATACTGGCTACTGTGGAGATGGATGGAGCGGCAGGAACACAGTACCGGATAAAAATTCCCCTCAAAAAGATGGAATCCGGTCATCTCTGATCTTTGGGAAAACAGAACCTACCCGGCATACAGTCAGGGTGAAATTTACCGTAAACCCTCACGATATCATTTTAAAAAAGCCAAAAAGAAAGATGCACGGGACCGGACTGATCACGCGAACATCGCACCTTCGCCGTCGAACGTGCTCCGATTGAGTTCAAAACCCACTTTCGCAATGGCAGCCAGGAAATCTTCCTGCGTAATGGACGGGCGCTCTTTCCGGATTGCGAACATCCCCGCTTCCATGCAGATGGCCCGGAGATCGGCACCGTTCTTGCCATCGGTCTGGCGGGCAACTTCCGTAAGATCAACATCCTTGTCGATCGTGAGGGAACGGCAGTGCACATTCAGAATGGAGAGGCGGCCGGATTCGTCCGGTAGGGGGATCTCGATGATCCGGTCGAACCGGCCGGGACGTAAGAGCGCCTTGTCCAAGATATCGATCCGGTTCGTGGCCCCGATGATCTTCACGTCCCCCCGGTTCTCGAAGCCGTCCATGCCGGCCAGGAGCTGCATGAGAGTCCTCTGGACTTCCCGGTCACCGGACGTGTTCGCCTCGGTCCGGCTCGCCCCGACTGCATCGATCTCGTCGATGAAGATGATGGTCGGCGCCTTCTTCTTGGCAAGGTCGAAGAGTTCCCGGACAAGCCGGGCCCCTTCGCCGATATATTTCTGGACCAGTTCGGAACCAACGACCCGCATGAAGTGGGCATTGGTCTCATGGGCCACTGCTTTTGCAAGCAGGGTCTTGCCGGTTCCCGGCGGTCCGTGAAGGAGAACCCCTTTCGGAGGGTCGATTCCGATCCGCAGGAATAACTCGGGCCGTTTCAGCGGCAGTTCCACCGCTTCCTTGATCTCGTTTATCTGGGCTTCCAGTCCCCCGATATCCGTATAATTCTCCTGGGGAGAATCCACCAGTTCCATACCGTAAACCGCTGAATCGAACGATGTCGGGAGCAGTTCCACGATCGCCAGCGACTGCTGGTTGAGCGTGCAGCGGGCGCCCGGCTTGAGATCCTCCGCATTGATGGACGGGGAACTCCGCACCAGGAACCGGGGTCCTGCACTCGAACGTACGATCACGCGCGACGCATCAACCACATCGGTCACGGTCCCGATAATCAGGGGCGGGCTTCTCAGCTGCTCGCTCTCACTCTTGAGTTTCCGGACCTCCCGCTCGTACCGGATCTTCTGGGTCTCGATATACCGCTTGTCCGCCTCTACCTGCCGGAGCTGCTCGCGGAGTTCAAGGTTGCGGGATTCAAGATTGCCTACACGCTCCATCATCTGGGCTTCGAGCTCGTGTTTGTCGTTCTCGATCTGGCCCAGCTGCTCCCGGAGCTGTTCCGATAATGTACGGTACAGCCGGTAAAGTTCCTCAGGCGTCTGGGGATCCGGGGACTGGTGAAGGGTGTCGGCCATCTCGTGCCTCAGGTAGATATAGGGAAACTGCATATAAAGTGTTTGTTGAGGAGGCAAATGGGGAACCGGAAACGTGTTCCTGATGAGGTGGGAATTTATACTCCCACACGCTACCTCTTTGTGAGAATATGCAGTGCGAAATGTGTGGTGAACCTATCCGCGGCGCCCCGAAACTTGTCCGGGTTGAAGGCGCCGAGCTGCAGGTCTGCAGCAAATGCGAGAAATTCGGCACTGAAGTGCAGCAGGTCCGGAGAACCGATCTTGCCCGTCCCGCCCAGGTCCGTCCGGGGACAGCCAAAAGTGTGCCGGCATCTCCATCCGCATACCGGAAGAAGGATCTCTTCGATTACATGGAAGGGGATATTGTCGATGACTACAATGAGCGGATCCGCAGGGCACGGATGGAGAAGGGGCTGTCCCAGAAAGATCTTGCAATGCAGATGAAGGAGAAAGAGCACCTTATCCAGAAGATCGAGAACCGCGACCTGATTCCGGAGGAGAACGTCAGGAAGAAACTCGAGAAAGTGCTGGGTATCCAGCTTGTCGATGCTCCCGCAGACGAGGCGGAGAAGAAAGTGCAGAGCAAGCTCGCCCCCACCCTTGGCGATCTCACCATCATAAGGAAAGCAAAAAAACAATAAGTCCTTTTTTTAAGCCAGATCGATCACCGCGTTATGCAGGATATCGAGCGTCTCCCGCATTGCCCGACCGGCATGCCGCATGTGGTGGTAGATCTCAAGCATCCGCAGTGCATGCATGGGATCGTTTGTCTTAAGAAGATCCGCCATCCCTGCTATGTAGATCTCTTCAAGTGTATTGTACGTATCCCGGGCATGGTGGATTTCTGTCTCAACTGCGGCCTTGTCCACGCCCATGGCTTTTACCCCCCGGGCAATGCATTCCGTACCGCTTAAGAGGTTCTCTGCCATCTCGATGATGGGTTTGTCCGGCGTAACTCCGAATGCATACATCTCTTTTGCCGTCTCCTTTGAGATGTTGAGGATATAATCCATCTGCCGGGAGATGCTGTAGATATCCTGCCGGTCAAACGGGGTGGAGAACGATTTGATCAGCCGGGCTTCCATCTCGTGGCGCATGATGTCAACTTCGTTCTCGATCTGTTCAAGTTCCCGGGGATTGCAGACCGGGCAGGCTTTGAGCCATGACACGAGCACCTGCACCCCCGCAACGGTCCGGTCGGCCTGCGCGGCAAGCATTCCCTCAAAATCGTATTCCCGGGGAAAGATTGCCGAAAACAGGCTTTTTTTCTCGTCCTGCTGATGAGTTTGTTGCTTTTTTTCCATAGGATCACACTCCCAATACGGGTGAGATGATGAGATAGATGAGCCCGGAGATGAGCATCGTGACCGGAATGGTAACAGCCATTGCGGTCAGGATATGCTTTCCCACCTCCCACTTCACTTTCCTAGGGTTCTCTGCTGCTCCTACGCCAAGCACCGACATGGTGATGACCTGCGTTGAGGAGACGGGAGCTCCGGCGATTGTGGAGATGCCAACGGATGCAGCAGAGAAGAACTGGGAATCGAACGAGTGGAGGGGTTCAATCCGGAAGATCCTCCGACCAAGCGTGCTCATGATCCGCCATCCCCCCGAGAGCGTCCCCAGGGCTATGAGGATGGCGCAGACTACCCGGGCCCAGAGAGGAACATCGGGTGCTGCGGACATGCCCGCCGAGAAGAGGACAAGAGCAATTATCCCGAGCTGCTTCTGGGTATCGTTGGCCGCGTTCGAGAAGGCCATGACCGCGGCCGCACACCAGTTGAGCGCAATGATCTTCCGGTTGATCGTCCGCTCCGCATTCCGGAGGATAACGGTCGTGCACCGGTGCAGAAGGTAACTTCCGACAAAACCGATGATGACCGAGAGGATAAAGAAGAAGAGGATCTTGACAAAGCCCGCAAGCTCGGGAGACGGGCTGAACAGTTCATCCACGCCCCAGAAGATGCTCCCCGTACCGGCAGCCGCAATTCCCGCCCCGATGAGCCCCCCGACAAGCGAATGGGAGGAGGAGGAGGGCATGCCGAACTTCCAGGTTATGAGATTCCAGATCGTTGCCGTCAGCATGGCAGCGAGAAGGACCACAACCACCATGGACGGGGAGGGGAGCGTCAGGAGTCCTGTCAGCGTAAAGGCAACAGCGCTTCCCCCGCCGATTGCACCGAAAAAAGACATTGCTGCAACAAGGATGATTCCCATCTTCGGCGTTGCCGAGCGGGATGCTATGAATGTTGCAGCAATCGAACTGGCATCCTGGAACCCGTTGGTAAACGTGAAGGCAAGCGCCAGCAGCACGGCAATGAGGGCAAGTTCGATCATGGGATGAGTCGGAACTCTTGTATTCCCGGCCGGAACCTGCCGGCGCCGGGCACATCGCCATATCTCTCCCTGAGCATAAAAAAGATAGTGGAGAAAATATCTTCCGACCGGTCATAAGGAAATAAAAAAAAATTGGATGCTAGAAAGGCCGGGGACCCATCCTCAGAATGCGGAAGATCATGGATACGTTATTTTCCGAGGACTGCATCTACCCGGTAATCCTGCAGGCATTCACCATCGAGGACTGATTCGAAGGTAACTGACTGACCGGCCCCCAGGTTTCCGATGAATACGGATCGGGAGTCGCGGATGGTCTTGGTCTTCGTGTTGACAAGGTTCAGGTTCAGCACCACATTTTCGGCAGTTGCATTTCCGGTATTGTATGCGTATCCTGAGATCCGATCATAACACCCGAGACCAGGCGACCAGTCTTCATTATACCCATAGTGGGCCCGGACAATGTCCCGGGCGGTCTCCTGACCTGCGGTTGGGGTGGTTGTGCAACCCGCAAGGAAAATTGCTGCAATGATAAGCACGAGAACAGGAATTGTAAATTTCATCTTTCATTCACCGGCATAGCTCAACCAGAGTTACACCTGCTCAGGCTTGAGTGTTCCGTATACGTTAAGAAACGGGAGATATTGCATCATTTACGTAATTATCGCCATTCTCACAAGGTACGTGGGCCCCGACCGGGCAGCCCGGCCGGGTTACCTATCTCAAAGATGGAAGATGAGCAGATCCGCACCTAAAACAATGAAAAGGAGGCTTGCAAAGACGTCAAATCCGAGCTGGATCCCCGGGCTCTTTTTTAAGGCATCGGCAAATGCCGCAGCGCTGACAGCAAGAATCAGGCACCAGATCGTGCCGGTAAGCATGAATGTGCACCCAAGGAAGAGGAAGGATAAGACGCCGTAGCCGGATACGGGATCGATGAACTGCGGGAGGAACGCGATAAAAAAGAGCGCCACCTTCGGATTCAGGAGATTGGTCAGGAGCCCCTGCCGGTACACGACCCGGAGGTTGACCGGAGCTGATACGGGTGCGGATACGAATCCTGCAGAGATCGGGTGCCGGTGCAGCCACGGGCTGATGCCCAGCCAGACAAGATACAGCCCCCCGAATGCCGTTATGACAAAGAACGCAAGCGGGCAGAGCGTAAGCACTGCATAGAGCCCCAGTGCTGCCGCAGTGACGTGGATAAGACAGCCGGAGCCGATGCCGAGAACCGAGACGATACCTGCCATCCGTCCATGGGAAAGACTTCTCCCGAGAATATACAGGGTATCCTGGCCGGGCACGATGTTGAGCAGAATCCCGGATATGAGAAAGATGAAGAAATCATGGGTGCCAAACAAATTCCCGGAGATCATGCAGAAGAATTTCTCTTGCCGGCCGGGCTAAAATCTTTGTTGTAGGAAGGGAGGATGAAAATTTCGGAAAATTTTGGAGAATATTGTTGATGAGAGCGGATATGATACTCCGGTTTCATCGGACTGCAAATCCACATACTGTACCAGGCAAAATCGTCGCGGTTTAATAAGAATCCAGAACCATCTGTACTGATGAAGCCGGGCCTCAATGCCATCCTGCTTGCTATCATTCTGGCTTTGATGCTCGTCGTATCCGGATGTACCCAGAGATCATTCACACCGGTCCCGGTCGTGTATATCGTGTACGGGTCAGAGAAAGGCGATCTCTCGTATACAGACGCTGCATACCGGGGCCTTGCAGCAGTGCAGAACGAGACCCCGATTGTCATACACGAGTTCGTACCCCGGGATTTCGAAACCTTGCCGGATCTTCTCAACAGTACAAAAAAAGCAGAACAACCGGGACTTATCATAACAGTCGGGTTCCAGTACGCAGACTTCACCCGGAACCTTGCTGAAGCGCACCCGGATATCCGGTTTCTTGCCATCGACCAGGCAGGGATCGGTTCAGATAATCTTCGTTCGTACGAGATAACCTCGTACGGCGACAGTTACCTTGCCGGCGCCCTTGCAGCATCGGCTTCGAGAACCGGCCATGCAGGGATCATTGCCGGGATGCAGTCGGATGTGCTGGACCAGTTCCTGGCAGGGTACGCAGCCGGGGCCCGATCCGTCAATGCATCCATTATCATTGATCAGGCCTATGTCCGGCAGAACTCGACAGCCGGGTTTGCCGACCCGGTGGAGGCAGGCAGGATTGCCGACGGCATGTACCGCAATGGCACTGATGTGATCTTCACGTGCGCCGGGTACTCCAACACGGGGGTATTTGCAGCAGCCGCAAACAGGAACGGCTGGTATGTCATCGGTACAGATTCCGACCAGTCCCCGCTCGGGCCTTCATTCGTGCTTGCGTCTGCTGTAAAACGGGTGGACCGGATCGTGTATACCGGGGTTAAGGAACACCTTGGCGGATCATTTATAGGGGGCAACCGGGTGGTCGGGCTTGCCGATGCGGATACCGGCATCGTTTATAATCCACGGTTTGATTCCTGGAATGCGACCGTCAGTGCACACGAAACCCGGGCACGGGAAGAAGAATCGAAATATCTTCGCGCACGGGCTCAGCAGGCGCAGAAATAAACCCAGGAACCGGGGGATCCCAGAGCAGTGCAAGGATCCTGCCTGAAAAAGAGAGAAAGATCGGAACGGATGAACGGAATTCGGGGGAGCCCGTGTATCAACCGGGGATGGCAACCACTGAAATTCCGGTGACCCGGACCATTATTTCTTTTTGGAATCCGCATCCTCTTTGTCGGCAGCGTAGATCATCGGGGCCTGTTTGCTCTTGTCGAACGTACCCTTCTTGGTCCGGCCGTAGCCCACGGTGGAGTTGTTGATAGCGCCCCCGTACCGGGGTTCCATCTTCATCGTGCCATCGGTCTGCATAATCCGGACCATCTCGGGTTCGGCTGGGGCCGCAGGCTGGGCTGCACCTTTCGGCCGGATAACCGTTGTGCCGTCATTGTGGACTACGACAGACGGGGCGGGGGTGGCGTACACAGCCGGCCCCTGCTTCATCTCCTGGCGGCTGCGTTCTCCCTCCTCACGGGCAACAGTCATGGCAAAGGCCTTGAAGTCGAGCAGCTCCGCGATCAGTCCCTTGACCAGCGGTTCCAGGTCCTGCATCTTCTTCTCAAGGACGGCGATCCGGCCATCCAGTCCATCGGTTGCAGAAATTACCATCGGTGTCAGTTTCTCCTGTTATCGGGTTCGCAACCAGGGATCGTTCCACCCGGCTGCGCTCATTGAACACTACAGAGGATCTCTGACATGTTAAAGGGAGGTGGTTGACCGGAACGGAGGACGAATAATAGTTGGATAGGGGTATGCTGCCCGCTGAAGATTGACAAAAAAATTGACAGGTTAAAAATTATTAAAGGATATTTATTCCCAGAATTGAAGCCGGGACAGTACGAGAAACGGAAAGGGCTGCACCTATGGCAGGTTTAACCTCCAGTCCAAACTGATCGTTCTTCTGAATGGGATTTGTTGGTTTTGCCATGATGTCGAACTGTTCTCCTTTTTCCAAAACATCGTCGTTAGTCACTTCGTTCTGGACCATTGCAATGGTCCATTGTCCTGCATTGGGAGTGGTTCCTTTCGATCCAGGTCTAAGCGGGAGCAATGAGCAAGGCCATTCAGCGGTTATTTGTAAGGGAATTGTCTGCATTCTGACAAAACCCTACTCTCATCTGGAACACGCAGCGTACCGAACGGAAAAAATTATGAGTCCTTCTTTACCAGCCGTGCCCCAAGCGCGTACGCCTTTTGGCAGTCAGCCGGGAACTGTTCATTTTGGCGTTTTTTCTTCTCAGCCTCGTTGAACCGGGGTGCAACATATTTTGAATAATCGGAAAACTGGTAGGTGTCGGTTACGAAGAACGACTCGCACGAGCCGAAGATCCGCTCCATTGTCATCTCGGTTCCTTTCGCGTTCCGGTCAAAACCGATCTCCTGCACCATCTCGTCCGTTGCGCCAGCTGTGTAGATGAAGCCGGTCCGGATCTTCCGTGGAAAGAGCGTTGAGCGCTCATTGTCGTAGACCAGGTACTGGTAGATGAGCCGTTCAAGGAAGGACCGTGTCTCCCCGGTCGTGATCCCGAGATAGATGGGGGAGCCGATCAGGATCGCATCGGCCTTCTCTATCTGTTCAAATATGGGCTTGAGATCATCCTTCACCGCACAATGCCCGTAACTCTTCCCGTTGATCCGCTTGCAGGCAAAGCAGCTTGTGCAGCCCTTGTAATCCAGGTCGTAAAGATGAATCAGCCGGGTCTTCGCCCCTTCGTCCCGGGCTCCGTCCAGGGCATGTTCAAGGAGTGTTGCCGTGTTCCATTTTTTCCGGGGACTTCCGTTGAAAGCAAGGATCTTCATAATCTTTTAGTTGGATGCTGGAAATAAAAAAAGTTCAGGCAGGTCCATTAAAAAGAGATTCTGGCAGTTACCGCATGATCTCATGAATCAGATCCCGGTTATACAGTCAATACTCATACAGTGAACCGGTACTCCCCTTTCGGCACACCAATCTCGAACCGTGCCCCTTTTCCCGGCTCACCGGTCTCCAGAATAGTGATGCCGGTGATCGCAAGGATCTCCCGGGAGAGGAAAAGACCAAAGCCGGTACGTTTCCCGTATCCCCGCTCGAACAGTCGTTTTTTATCGGATGCTGATATCCCTGCCCCGTCATCCTCGCAGATGATAACAAGTCCGGCCTCGGACTCGCGGGTCAGGATGCGGATGGTGGTCAGCTGATCGCCGCCATACACGAGCGCATTTTCGATCAGGTTATAGAAAACCTTGTCAAAAAGAGGATCCGCATACACTTCCAGATCGGGCCGGTCGAGAGTGACTTCCACCGATCCAAGATTCAGCGTTCCTTTTGCCCGGATGATGCTCAGGTTCACGCTCTGCCACACCGGGGCTTTTACACCTATATCCTGGTATTCCTTTGTGAACAGGATCTGGTGCTCGATCGTCTCAGCGTTTTTCCGTTCCCGGGCAAGATACTCCCGCAGTTTATCGGGATCGTTAATCGAGTATTCAGAGAGTTCGAGATAGCCTTTGAGTACCGTGAGCTGGTTGAGGATATCGTGCCGGGTGATGGAACTGAGCAGGTTGAGTTTTGCATTTGCCTGACGGTACGCCTCCTGTGCCCGCTGGAGTTCGGCAGTCCGTTCTTCAACCCGTTTCTCCAGTTCATTGTAGAGCCTGTGCAGTTCTTCTTCTGCAACTTTCCTTTTTGTGATATCCCAGAAAATTCCCTGGACTCCGGTGATTGTCCCGTTGATATCCCTTACCGGGGTCTTGATGACATTGACCCAGCGCACCTCCCCGTTCTGCTGATTCTGCTCGATAAACTCTTCGGCTTTTCCGGTTGTCATCACCCGCTGGTCATCCTGCCGGTATTTTTCAGCAAGACCGGGGAGATAAAAATCATGATCGGTCTTTCCGGGAATCTCCTCGGGCCGCAGGTTCAGGGTAGCGGCAAAGTTCTCGTTGCAGGAAACAAACACGGAAGTGAGATCCTTACGGAAGATATTCTGCGGTATATTCTCGAACAGGGCCCGGTATTTGTGTTCCGATATCTGGAGGGCTTCATCTTTCTTCTCCAGTTCATGGAGGTTCTCCTCAAGTCCTTCCAGGGTCTGTCGCAGTTTTTTTGTCATCTGGTTGAAAGCCAAGGCAAGGCGGCCGACTTCATCTTCCGTCAGGACCGGGGCTTCCTGCCGTAGATCTCCGGCCGTGACCCGGGCTGCCGTGTCGGCAATTGCAAGGATGGGGCGGGTTATCTGGCGGGCCAGCAGGTACATCCCGGCGGCAAGGATCACCGACAGCAGTATCCCGATGTAAAAGATGGTCAGGGCGAGATCCCGTGCAGGGGCAAGCGCTTCATCCTGGCTCATCTCCGCAATCAGGGCCATGTCGTGGTTATCCACCCAGCGGTACACCCCGACCACGGGCACCCCGTCATAATTCTGGTAAAAGCCGGAGCCGTCTTTACCCCGGAGTGCTGAATCTATCCCTTCAGATCGGACAACCCGCGAAGAGGTCCCGGTCTTCATGAGAGGGGTTTCCGATATGATCCTTCCGGATTGATCAACAAGATAGGTCTCCCCGCTCGTTCCAAGTCCGGTGCGCTCAAGGATGATACGATCGATATGGGCAAGGGAAATCCGTGAAGCAAGAACACCGATGCGTTTTCCCTGCATATCGAACAACGGGGTTGCAATGAGGATGACGGGCTTTTCGCCCGGGGATGAGGCATTTACCGTAGTTGCAAGTGTCCTGGACCGGCCTTCCAGGAAATAGGTATCCCCTGCAACCGACTGGCCCTCGTGGGTTGTGTCACTTGAGACCGCAACCGTGCCATTCAGGTCAATGATGGCGATTTCATCCGTGTATATGGTTCTGGAGACCACCTGGGGCAGGAAATCAGAAAGCTCGGTATGAGCCTGGTTCTTTTCCTGAGATGTACCTGGCGATGACAGGAGGATGCCGGACTGCTTCCGTATGCCCGGGACCCCGGCAACCATGACCACGTTCTGCGTCTGGTCCTCAACCCAGTTGTTCAGACCGTCTTCCTTTATCGTAGCCACCGCATCGAGCCGGTCATTGACCGAACGGGTGATGGACTGGGTGGCCTGGAAGTAGGCTATGCAACCCACAAGGCTTACGATCAGGAGGGAGAAGAAGAGGAACGAACAGATAAGCCGGGCTGTCAGATTCCGGCGCCAGAACCAGGTGCTCTTCATGGTACTATCCTACCTAACCGGGAATCTGCCCGAGGGCACTGGAGTTGAACCGGGCAGTTTCTGTGACAAGATCCCGCCCATAGTACTGTTGTGAGAACCGGAGCAGGGTGCCGTCCCGGTTCATCTCCCGGATGATGCCGGTCACATTCCCAACAAACGATGCAGGGTTCCTGCCGCCCGAACGGTCCACGGCTGCTGCATCGTAATCATAAAAGACGGGACTGCCCAGCTGCCGGATGGCAAGCCCGTTTTTCTGGGCATCCTCGCCCAGGGGCTGGTTGGTGAGGACGGCATCCAGTTTCACCCCGTCGCCGGAGGCCAGGTCGGAGAGGGCCACGGCTTCGTTTTCGTACGCAATGATCGTGGCATTTTTGATAGCAAAGTCGATCTTCTGGCCGGGCAGGTCAAGCGTACCGTCAAGGTAATGCTCGAGAATGCAGCCGGCACATACCCCCACTTTCTTTCCGGAGAGATCGCCGGGGTTTCGATAGGCAGTGTTGTTCCGGTTCACAAACAGGCTCACCGGGCCGGCATAATAGGGCTGCGTGAAGTACATCACCTTCATGCGTTCCGGGGTGATCGCCAGAGACCCGACATGAATATCCCACCGGTCGGACCAGCTGCCGCTGATGATCTCGGTCCGCGTAGGCGTGACAAAGCAGGGTTCGACACCGAGCCTCCGTGCGATCTCATCTGCCACTGCGACATTGTAGCCCGTGAGTTCATTGGCAGTATATTCGTTCCGGGCGCATCTCGTTTCTGGTATGCGGCTGGCATTTTGTTTCAATGCCGAATTGGGAGGATAATTTGAGTCCGTGGCAATGACCAGCTTCCCGCGGGCGAGTATTTCCGCAAGCTTGTCATCATCGGTTGTCGCGGGCAACGTGGAAGTCTGAGGGGGCAGGGAACCCAGACCAAGGGTACAAAGAAGCAGGACAAGGATGATTGCAACAAGTACGATGCGCCGGGATGACATGATGATACCAGGAGGTTATTTCTTGCCCGGTACAGGATTTGCTCTGTATATTCTACCGGGAATTATTCAAATTCACATTGTGACCGGTCGTTATTTATTATATCTATTTGAACTCGGGAGGATCAGGCCAGTTCACAGAACGGGAATCCAACGATGATTGAAGCGTTATCGGGTACTTCCACAGGGTATCCCCGGGTTATTCATTCCGTCTTCATCTGGATATGCCGGTACTCTCCATTCGGTACGATAATCTCGAACCGGGCCCCTTTGCCCGGCTCGCCGGTCTCCCGTATGGTGATACCGGTAATGTCGAGGATCTCCCGGGAGATGGCCAGGCCAAACCCGGTATTCTTCCCGAACCCCAGATTGAAGATCATCTCTTTATCGTCCCCCGCTATACCATTCCCATCATCGGCACAGACAATGATTCGATCCCCATCCCGTTCCTCAAGAGAGAACCGAATAGTCTTGATCCCGCCACCGTGGCGCAGGGCATTGTCGACCAGGTTAAAGAAGACCTTGGCGATCAGGGGATCGGCAAATATCTCCACGCCAGTGGGAAGATCGTTAATGAGCATGACCTGGCCGAGCGCAGTATCCCGGGCAGCGTTATCCACAAGGAGCCGGATATCCTGCCATTTCGGGGCAAGTACGCCAATCATCTCGTACTCCTTGGTGAACTGGATCATGCCTGCGATCTGCCGGCTTGCTTTCCGGATGCGGGAGAACTCGTTTTCATAGGCAGGATCGGGAATTTTTTTCCGGAGCAGGACAACAAAACTGTCCAGGGTCAGGATCTGGTTCTTGATGTCGTGGCGCGTGATCCCCGAGAGGATGTTGAGCTTTTTATTGGCCTGCCGCAAGGCTTCCAGGTCCCTCTTGCGTTCAGTGATATCGCGGGCTATGCCCAGGAGATATGCAATATTCCCGTGGGCGTCCCGCATCGGGGATAAGGTTGTGTTGTGCCACAGTAAGGTGCCATCCTTGTGACGCACCCGGTATTCCGTGCCGGATTTATTTTTCTCTCCCTGAAGAATCTGCTGCAGGAATTTGCGGGCAGCAGGATGGTCCTCCGGTGGAAGGAAGGATTCATACGATTTCCCTAGGACTTCGCCTGCATCGTATCCGAGCGCATCGGTCCATCGCGGGGTGATGTAGGTGAAGATACCATCAGGGGTCATCGAATAGATGATATCATTGGCATTTTCCACAAACGAGCGGAACTTCTCCTCGCTCTGCCGGAGGGCATCTTCGGCGTTCCTGCGTTTTGTGATATCGCGGATAATGGAGAGATCGACATTCTTCCCTTTGTAATTGAACGACCGGATACTGGCTTCGATAGGGATGACCGTCCCGTCTTTTTTCCGGTTCGCAGACTCAAAAGTGGCATATCCGTCCCGTTCCAGTTTTTCAAAAACTTCCGGCATGACTTTTTTTGCAATATCCTCAGGCACGATATCACGGGGTGACATCGTCATGAGCTCTTCCTTGGAATACCCCAGCATCCGGGCGGCCGTATCGTTCACCAGCTGGTACCGGCCGGGACCGCCCCGGCCCCGTTCGACCAGAAATACAGCATCGTTCGCATTCTCGAAGATCTCACTGAGGAACAGATCGTTTTCCCGAAGTGCTGCTGCCGTGGCCGCGCGCTCGGTGATATCCTCGATCTGCGCGGCAAAATAGCGCAGGGAGCCCTGCTCGTCGCGGACCGTGATCACCCGGATGATAGCCCGGAGGATGCTTCTGTCTTTCCTGATGTACCGTTTTTCCGTACTGTATACCGGAATAGTACCGGCCGCCAGCTCCTGCATATGGTTCATGTCGCGGTCAAGATCATCCGGGTGCGTGATGTCCTTAAACGACATTGCAAGCAGTTCTTCCTCCGTATACCCGGTCATGGATATCCAGGCCGGGTTGACCGAGTAAAACCGGAAGTCCGGCGTGACCAGGGTCATTGCCAGCGGGCTGTTCTCGAAGATCTTCCGGAACCGCTCTTCACTCTCCCGGACACTCTCCTCGGCCTTCCTGTGTTCGGTGATGTCGCGGGCAACCCCCCGGAATCCCTGCAGCGAGCCGTCAGATCCCGTTACCCGCGACGGCCGGATCTCAACTATCAGATCCCGCCCATCCTTGTGGCGTGCATGTACTTCGAGCGGTTTGAGCGGGCCTTCCGAAGAGATGTACCGCGCCAGTTCCTGCATGACGAAAGGCCGCTCCTGTTCCGGGATCAGGTCGGTCATCCTTTTCCCGATCAGTTCTTCCGGCATATATCCTACAACCGAAGTGACTATGGGACTGACGTACCGGAATTTCCCCGAAAGATCGAGTTCCCAGATCATGTCCGGGGAGGTCTCGATGAGCGAGCGGAACTTCTCCTCGCTCTCGCGGAGCGCCTCTTCGGCATTTTTACGCTCCGTGATGTCGTGGATGATGCCCTCCACGCCCAGCACATTTCCGCTGGAATCGAAATAGAAATGGCTGCTCGTTGTTACAAACCGGTGACTTCCGTTTCGGGTCTTTAAGACAAGGGGGTAATTTTCAACCGAGCCCTGTTCTTTCAGCGCAGCAAGAAAACGTTCGCGCTCTTTTGGGTCTGCATAGGTGTCGGCAGCAACATCGAGCCCGGTCATCTCCGCTTCCGAGCCATAACCGGCAAGTTTTACCCCGTAGGGACTGAACATGGTAAGTTTGCCGTCCCGGTCGGTCCGGTACACGACGTCCTGCATCTTCTCGATGATATCCCGGTATTTCTGTTCGCTCTGCCGCAGGGCTTCCTCAGCCTCCTGGCGCTGGGTGATATCCCGCAGGGAAACGAGCATTGCCGACGTGTCTCCAAACGCGATCTTCTTCCCGATGCACTCGACCCAGATCTCCCGCTTCTTTTCGGTGATGAGTTTATAGCGGACAAGGTACGCCTCGGTGCCCTGCGACACTTTGTTGAAATCCTGGATTGCTGAGGCCTGCGATTCGGGGGCAACAAACTCCAGTACGTTTCGTTTCCCGATTATCCCCTCGTAATCCTCAAGGTCGACGATAAGACCTGCTGCGCGGTTGGCAAAGAGCAGGTTTCCTGAAAAGTCGATGATCAGGATGCCATCCAGGGAGAGCTCGACAAGGGTCCGGAATTTCTTCTCGCTTGCCAAAATCCCGGCTTCCATTTTTTTGCGGGCGGATATATCGGTAACAACAGCCCGGAACCCGGAAACGGTTCTTTTCCGGTACAGCGGGGCGGAGTAGATGATGACCGGGAAGGTGCTGCCATCTTTTCTCCGGGCAGTGTACTCCTTTGGTTCATAGGGGATCCGGTTCAGGGATTTCCGGACATTGTCGATCATCTGCGCGTGCTCTGAAGGATCGATGAGGGAGAGGGTGTTCACTCCCCGTTCGAGATCCTGGTCGGTCAATCCAAGGAGGATGAGTGCATACCGGTTGGCATAGGTGATCCTGAGATCCAGATCCGTTTCAAAGATCATCTGGGGCAGGAGTTCTGCCAGGTCCCGGTATTTGGTCTCGCTCTCGCGCAGCGCCTGTTCCTTCTGGGCCAGCAGTTCGTAGTTTTGCCGGAGCTCCTCCTCGGTTGCACTGAGCTCTTCGAATGCAAGAGAGAGTTCGTTGTTCTTATTGAGCACTTCCAGTTCGGCTTTTTTCCGGTCCGTCACATCCCGGAACATTCCCCGGGTGTACTGGCAGGTTCCCTCGACCATCTTGCAGTTTGCCATACCTTCGACATACACGGGATCTCCCGCGCGGGTCCTGAACGTTGCATCGACGATTCCGACATTCTCGCCGGCAATCACCCGCCGGAACGTCTCCTTGCAGTGCTCAAGACTCTTCTCATGGATGACATCGAATATGGTCAGGCCCGGGAGCTCCTCTTCCGTGTATCCAAGGGTATCGAGCCATTTTTTGTTGACAAAGAGGAAATGGCCATCCGGTGCAACGCTCTGGATCAGGTCGCTGGCATTCTGGAGATCATGGTAGCGCTGCTCGCGCTCGGCAAGCGTCATCTGCGTTCTCCGGGTCAGGACCGCCTGCCGGATCCTGTGCGAAAGATCGATAAACTGGGCTTCCGGGTCGCCGCCTTTCTGGATATAGGAATCGGCCCCGTTGTTGATGGCATCGATCACCACTTCCTCGCGGCCCCGGCCGGTGAAAAGGATGAAGGGTATACCGGTATCCTGAGCCCTGACCCGCTTTAGGAATTCGACTCCATCCATCTTGGGCATCTGGAAATCAGAAACAATGGCATCGTAACGGTTTATGGCAAGGATCTCAAGCGCGGCAGGAGCGGACTGGGCGGTATCGACAGAGAACTCGCTGTTCTCTTCCAGGAAGACTTTTCCGAGTTCAAGTAAATCGGGCTCGTCATCGACATAGAGGACCCGTATGCCGTCAGCCATATGTGATCCATATGAGTTGAATTGAATATCTCTTTCGATATTGCGTTATACTATCTGAATCGGTATTAAATCCAGCAGTTGAGAGCAGCAGGATCCAAGAGGGAACCTGCCGGGAATTTTCTTAAGATCGGTTTTTGTTGAGCCGGAGTTGACAGGGTGATCCCGGCAAGGGGCGTGCGAGCGGGAGCGCCTCCTTTATTGTGGGATATTGGAGGAACGCACATGCACCGTTTATTCAGCAGCGATCTTCCGGTCACCCGGGGCCGGGCCGTGCAGTCAGCCGCGTCACCTCTTCCATGGCCTTGTGCTTGTCCTTGAGCCCCGTGTAGAGAATCGCGACATGGTCCCGGTCATTTCGGAGGTAAACCGCCTCAGGGTATTCGACCAGTACGATCGATCCTCCGGGACCGAAATGCTTCTCACTGATCTCCCCGATCATATACCGTTCGCGCTGGTCCTGGGATGGAGCAGAACTTTTGTCAAACCGGTAAACGCTCATACCTGGTTCACCATGAAGGCTTCTTGATTCCTGCAATAATAAAACAATGGACCGTGCATTAAGATCGGGTTTCTGTCAATCCATCCGGACCGGCTAACCGGCCGGACCGGCAGGACCTGAAAGGAAGAACCGGATCTTTTCTCTCCCGGGGATGACTCCGGGCCGGTAACTCACAGACACCAAAGACCGGTTAACACCGGGTGATCGCGATCGGTTTTCAAAAAAAAATTGTTGAAATCCTCATCCCTGATGGGGGCTGCCGCCCCAAAAGGTGCCCCGCGACGATTTTTTTATGAGCAGATCATCCTGGAGTATTTTTTTTTAAACAGTCAATCTATCGTCATCACAATGGGGATGCCTCAATGGCGGGACGATCCCCGAGATCTTCAACAGGATTAAAAATCATTTCTCCAGAGCGAAAAAAGGGGAACCTTACCGCCGGCTCCACAGGGAAATTCCCAGGATCAGAACAATTGCCCCGACCGGTGCATACTGGAGCGGGGCATGCTGAGTCGGATACCGGGCCGGAGTGGTGGCAGCAGCGGAGGCCTGGGGCGTAGGACTTGCCGCATCGCTGACCTGGAACGGGATCACGGTATAAGTGTCATCGACACCGGTAGTGTGGTCACCGATCGCAAAAATGAGTGCTTCTGCCGCATCGTTGCCCTGCAGGCTTCCCGGGCCCCGGATCTTGAAGAGGTTCGTGCCGCCCGTTGAATTTCCTTCATTGAGCTGGAGGTTCTTTACCCAGTCCCCGCTTGCCAGGATATCGATCTGGGTGTTCTGCATCGGGTGCTGGACAATGAGATAACATTGTCCTTTGGGAAGTTGTTCTGATAACTGGGTATCACCGAAATACGTATAGGACGCATCCGGATTCACCGAGACCATCGTATTGTACAGGAAGTTGTTCCCGACAATCCATACCTGGACCGTCCTTGGCTCTCCTTCCGCCGATCCGTTGACCGCAAATGGCTGCCCTCGGGAAACGGACACCGGGGAGATCCCTGCCGTTAAGAAGGGTTTTTTGAGAATGACACCCACCGTTCCATAGGTGGTCCGATCGCCAAACTGGTTCTCCGCAACAGGCCTGGTCGCGGCATACAGCGTGTACGTCCCGGCATCCAGCGGGAGATTGGCGGTGTAAAAGGAGTATTCCCAGGTTTTATCCGGGCTTGTTTTCACGACAACAAAACTCTCCGGGTTTCCGCTGACAACACCCTGGAGGGGCGATGTGAGATTTCCGCCACCGGGGGGAAGGTTGGGGCCGGTTATAAAGAGGTACGTTGAATCCGATTCGGTATTCTGCCCCCGCAGGTTCACTTTCTCTCCCAGATAGTAACTCTGCGATCCCTGCGCGAGAATGGTCACAAAGGGTTTTTCACTCATATTCCCTGCCGGACCTGCAGAAACAGGCGATATCAGCAGGATTACCAGGCAGGAGAGGGTAGTCAGCAGGATCAACATCCTCAGCCCGGACCGGCCGATGCTGTCTTTGAGTATCATATGTAAATGTATCAATATTTACAATATAAAATCATTCTCATTTGTATTTTTTTATGCCGGATCTGATTTCAGGACCCGGAACAGGTCCGGCATTTTCGGGCATCGCTGTTATGCAGGAAATTCACGAGATACATCCGGAAAAATAAATTAGGGTGATGCTTCGATCCCGGGTGATCCATGCATCTGCCTGCTCTTTGCAAACCGGTACAGATCCAGCGCTGCGATCCCTCCGACCGTTGATATGACAAACGCAATGCTGAACAGTGCAAGATAATAGAGGAGACCAAGAGCAACCCACGGACCGGTGGGGATGGCATACATAAGCTCGGGGGGCGTGACCATCCCGTGCGCTGCCTGGACGAGCAGGTACGTAAGGAAGACACCGCATACGATAATTCCAAGGAAGACGGCACAGGCGGCCATCTCAGCCCAGATCTTTTTCATCAGGGCAAACGATCCCGCAACGGCCTCCCGGATCGTCTTGTGCTCAATGACCATCAGGGGCACGACAAACGCGGTCAGGATGAACAGGAGCAGATTGATTGCCGAAAAGGCCAGGGCATTCTCAAAGCCGTACGGATATGTCCAGAACAGCAGCGATCGTCCCCCATAGCCCGGAATCTCGGCAAAGGTGCTCGGATTGAGATTCAGGGTGAAAGGGAACTGCGTGAGCAGGCTGATAAGGTCCGAATAGACCGGCCAGAAGAACCCTACAGGAGAAAATAAAAGCCTGTACAGCAGCATGCCTGCGAATGCCAGGACCAAAGACCACACAAAGATTGCCTTTGTGTATTTTTTTGCCCCTGCAAGCCCCTCGAAAAAGGTGGCAGAACGTTCTTTTTCAGACGCGAGGTTCAGGACAAGGCCCGCAAGGAGAAGCACCAGGCAGAACAGGGTTGCGAACTCGATCGCAAAGTCCAGGACAAGCGGTATGATTCTGTCAGACGAGATCCAGGTGATGTAGCAGAGCGCCCCCTGGCCGATGATGTTTCCTGCCAGCACGAGCCCGGCAAGGAGCGCAAACCAGAGGAGCTGCCGGTTCCGGTTCAGGATCCTCATCCCATTGAGGGCTGATCCGATTCCCCGGCGGATCGTTCCCGATCCACCGGCCCCCCCATCCGGCTGAACGGACTGGCTGAATCCGGACCCCGGCATCACGGCCGTTGTTGTATGCAGGGCCGGCGATTTCGGGCATAACCCCAGCCAGCGCTCTGCAACCGTTGAGAAGCGGGTCATCAGGCACGCTCCCGGATCGTTGCGTTCCGGTAAAGATCCAGCACCGCAATCCCTCCAACCGTTGCCATTACAATAGCAAAACAGAAGAGTGTGCAATCATACGCGAGAGCAAAAGCGATCCATGAATTTTCCGGACGTATCGCGACAATCCAGTCCGGTGCTGCCATCCCGGATGCAGCCTGGACAAGCAGGTACGTAAGGAACACACCGCATGCAACAACTAAAAGGAAGACTACGCAGGAAGCGATCTCAGCCCAGGCCTTTTTCATCAGGCCAAACGATCCCGCAACAGCCTCCCTGATGGTCTTGTGTTCGAGGACAAGAAGGGGCACGACAAACGCGGTCAGGATGAACAGGAACAGATTGATCACAGAAAAGGTCAGGGCCTGCAGGATCCCGGAGGGATATATCCAGGATGTCAGCGGGAATTCCCCCACGCGGTAGGGGTCGAACAAGGCGTACTGGGTGAGAGCCGCGTTGAAGGGGAACTCATACAGCACGTTGACGGGTCCAGAGATAGCTCCCACGATATTGAGCACCGGGTCAGTACGCGCGAACCAGCCGGGAGAATAAAAGTAAATGCTGAAGAGCAGCATGCCGGCGAGTGCCAGGACAAAAGACCATGCAAAGATTGGTTTTAGATATTTTTTTGCCCCTGCAAGCCCCGCAAAAAACGAGGCAGAGCCTTCTTTTTTAGATCCGAGGTTCAGGAAAAGGCCCGTCAGCAGGAACACGAGACAGAACAGTGTTGCGAACTCGATTGCAAAGTTCAGGACAACCCATTCGATCTCACCGATATACGGTTGCATGGCCCAGGTGATGTAAGCGAGTGCCCCCTGGGCGATAGCGGTTCCCGCCAGCACGAGCCCGGCAAGGAGCGTAAACCAGAGGAGCTGCCGGTTCCGGTTCAGGGTCCTCATCCCAAGGAGGGCTGATCCGATCCCCCGGCGGATCGATCCCGATCCGCCGCTGCCGCCATCCGGTTGCCCTTCAAAGGCGCATTCTGCCAAAAAACCGGTCTGCAGGGCATGGACTGCCGGTGCTTTCCGGCACAGGCCGAGCCAGTGCCCGACAACATCTGAAACCCGGGTCATCTCGGACTCTCCCGGATCTTTGCAAGCAGTTCTTCAGCCATCTTTGTCGGGTCGGCGGTTTTCTCGATTCTGATCCCGAGTTCTGAAGCGAAATCCCAGATGAATTCAATGCACTGGGTGAATTCCCCGCAGGTCTTGCAGTCGCCATCATGCTCGTACCAGACCTGCATGCCGTGCTTCTCCGAGACCAGGATATAGGCGTTTGTCTGGAACGGGATGGACCGCCCGAACAGGACGCCCCGTCCCACATCGATCCCATCGATCTGGATCCGGTTTGCCTGCGCCATCTCCCGGAGCGAGGCCTCGATCTTCTCGTTCATAGCAAGGAGTGCCTGGGATACGCCCTGGCGGGTTATGCCGAGCTCATTTGCAATAGAGACATTTGACATGCCACTTCGCCGCATCTTCCAGAACCCGAACTGCTTCTCATTCGTTGGAAGGAACATATGTAAATGTATGGACATTTACAATATAAAAGTATCTGATTTTTTTCGACCGCTGATGTATGACTGTTAATCATGGCAGGAGCTGCGAATTCCCGGGGGCTCGGGTCAGGATCCTCCAGCCAGGGGAACCATGGGCCGGTCTCCCGGCTGCGATCCAAAAAATTTACTGGCAGATCCTGCAAAACCCTGCGTTTGCCGGCATCCCCGTCCGGGCCGGCTTTGCATCGAACGATACCATCATAATCTCGTGCGGCAAGGATGATGCAGTGGATCCCCATGTCCGATTCAGCTGACAGGTACAGGAATTTTCCCTTCCTTGGGAAATGGAATGGCCGGTACGTAGCCGGCTTTTCGGAGGTCTCGCCCCTCCCGGTGGACCTGAAGAGCACCCGCCGGCGGGAGAGCGGCGGTCCGCCCCCGGCCCTTGGACCGGAAGGCCAGGGAACCCCGTTTTTCATCAACCTTGAACAGGGAATCTCCTTCGACCTCGGATTTCAGCAATGGGTCAACATGGTACGGAGTTTTGGCCCGGCAACAGGCAAAGGCTCCCTGCTCCCGGAATACAAACGGCCGCTCACGATCGAGGTTTGCGATGAGAACGGGGAGGTCGGGTATGCATATCACCTCTCCAACTGCTGGGTAACCGGATATAGTGCGGTCCCGAGTCCCGACACCAGTACAAACGAGGTCGCCATCGAGCACCTGAGGCTCGGGTTCGAGCAATGGGTGCGGGAACCCCCGGAGAAGTAGTGATTGCTGAAAGCGGGAGAGTCACCAGAATCTCCGGCAACTCCGGGCCGGAACGCCGGCTCACCCGCGTTAACCCGCTCACGTAACCGGCCGGCAGTTCCGCGCCGGTCTCTCCTTTGCCGGGACTGGCAGCAGCGACTGCACCCGGATCAGGAACCATCGCTTCCTGACATCGGGAAGGGCTTCGAATCCATTGCGTGCCGTTTGTGCTGATACTTCGGTTGTCATGAAATTCTCCTGCCCCAATCCTTGGGGGCGTTATGATGTCCTTGCATGTACCGGGTGATAAACAGCAGGAACATGGAAAAAAACCGGGGAAAATGTTCCAGCAGGATGAGGTGAGTTGAACCGCAGATTCGGAGGGTTAACTATCCTCGCATTTCCTCTTTCGATCCCGGGTTATTTATTAAAAAAACATTCCGGGGGTATATCATCCTGTCCTGATCTGAACGGTCATACGGACTGGTTAATCCGGATCACTACACACCGGGCAGGTATCCGGGATGTTCCCAAGGGGCATCCTGAAAATTTTTTTTCACTCAACGCCGTCATTATCTCCTGCAGAGGCAATTTTTTACTTAGGAAACAGATGACTGACGCAATCACCAGACCCGTGTGCGGAATCACCCTGCCGGCATTCATCGGCACGGACTCCGGTTCCGGGAATGGTGCACAGGAAACGGCAGCCATCGCAGCGCCAAAGAACCAGGCAGCGGCCGTAACGGCACACCCGGTACTGATGACCGGGAGACAGGACATGGGGGGCCCGGCACCTTGACGCCCGCATCGGTGCTTATTGTCGAGGACAACGCGGTCGCAGCAATGAGCCTGAAACAGAGCCTTGTCGGGAGAGGCTATACGGTGGCCGGCATCATTCCCGACGGGGAGACTGCTCTGGTCAGGATCGGGGACCTGCAGCCGGATCTGGTCCTGATGGATATGGAGCTGGCCGGCCGTATGACCGGGATCGAAACAGCAGAGAATATCCGGTTGCACCATCACCTGCCGGTCATCTACCTGATCACCTGCAGCAATGGACATTACCTGGATCGTGCACGGGAGAGTTTGCCGTTCGGGTATATCGTGAAGCCTGTACGCGAACAGGAACTCATAGCGGCCATCGAGATGGCGCTGTACAAACACCGCACCGATGAAACGATCCGGCTGCGCGAGGAAGCCCTGCGGACAATGGTCAACGCCCTGCCGGACGCGATCGTTGTGGTGGACAGGAACCGGCGGATTATAATTGCCAATGAGAGAGGGGAAGGACTTCTCGGGGCCCCGGGCGATATCCTGGCAGGCTGCACCAGTGCAGATCTGCACCGGCCTGATGCTGGCGCTGCCGTGTCCCGCGATGTGGACAGAGCCTTCCGGAGCGGTCGTCCCGTTGAGAATGTGGTGCAGGCAGGAAAACGCTGGTTCGAGACCAGCATCCATCCGGTGAAGGACCCTGCCAGCGGTACCTCCCGGGTCGTGATCCGGTATCGCGATATCTCCTCAAAGAAGGCACGGGAAGAGGAGATCCGGCAGGAAGTCCGCCGGCAGGTAGAGAACAATGTGGCGGAGTTCGAGACATTCAGCGACCGGATCCGGAACCCGCTCCAGGTGATCAAAGGTTATGCCTTCCTGGGTTTTTTCCCGTTCAGGTGGCTGATCATTAAACAGCTGAACACCATCGATGCTGTGCTGCAACGACTGGACTCACGATCCGAGGAAACAGACCTTCTTGCAGAAAGAGTTCACAGAGAATTTCACGAAAGCGGGAGTCAGGACACTTCATAACCCCCGCAGCCAGCAGAAGCTCTCGCGGCTACAGACACGGGTGCAGGTTTCAGAAATCCTGCCCGGCCCGGGAATTCCGGATTCAGAAAAATCTTCACCGGAATATATACAGGGGTGGCGGGCCGGGCGGGAGTACTGGCCGGTGCAGGGGACCGGATACACCTATGCCCGCTTTAGGCACACGTATCTTCCGCAGCATTTCCGGTGAGACACAAATAAAAAAAAGGATCAGAGACTGATCTCGATATCCAGTTTTTCTGCCAGTTCCTTGTACCGGTTCCTTATGGTGACCTCGGTTACTCCCGCAACTTCCGCAACTTCGCGCTGGGTGCGCCGCTCCCCGCTCAGGATGCAGGCAATGTAGATCGCCGCGGACGCTACACTGGTCGGCCCCCTGCCGCTTGTCAGTTCACGCTCGGAGGCCTGCCGGAGGATCTCGATGGTCCGGCTCTGGACCTCTCCATGGAGGGCGAGGCCCGAGCAGAACCGGGGCACATAATCGAGCGGGGATGTTGGCAGGAGCCTTAAGCCAAGTTCACGGGAGATGAACCGGTACGTCCTGCCGATCTCTTTTCTCGATACGCGGGAGACTTCCGCGATCTCATCGAGCGTGCGGGGCACGCTGCACTGCCGGCAGGCTGCATAGAGCGCTGCTGCCGCAACGCCTTCGATGCTCCGTCCGCGGATCAGGTTTTTGTCAACTGCATCGCGGTACACCCGGGCTGAGTTCTCGCGGATGTTCCGCGGCAGGCCAAGGGCTGAGGACATCCGGTCCAGTTCCGAGAGTGCGAAGGCAAGATTCCGCTCGGTGGCGTTGCTGACACGGATCCGGCGCTGCCATTTGCGGAGACGGTAGAGCTGGGCCCGGTTCTTGGAAGAGATCGACCTGCCAAACGAGTCCTTGTTGCGCCAGTCGATCATGGTGGAGAGACCCTTGTCATGGATGGTGAGGGTCATCGGTGCACCGGTACGGGCCCGTTTCATCCGCTGGTCATGATCGAAAGCCCGCCACTCGGGACCGCGGTCGATGAACTCGTCATCAATGACGAGCCCGCAGCTCCGGCAGACCAGTTCTGCCCGTTCGCGGTCGTGGACAAGCACGCGGCTGCCGCACTCCGGACAGGAAGTTTCGGTCTGGTTTTCCGCTTTCTTCTCCAGTTCTCTCTGTTTTGTTCGGGATTTGAACGATTCCCGTTCAGACTGAAGGAGTCTTAATTTTTCAGTTTCCTCTATTTCCTGCATTCACTCAAATCCCGGATGATGATCGGTTGGTTGTTCGCATTTTCTGCAGCAGACCCGGCCTTTTTTCGGAAAGGTCGTGCTGGTTATGAGTTTTCAATACGGTATATTCACCGGAGCTGGCGTTCATCTGACTGTTTCTGGATTCGCATGAAATTTTCATTCCGCGGGCATTCGTGTGGATTTACCCCATTCACCGGAAGCCACTTCCCTTCCCGCGGGTTGAACCGGGCCGGGCATGACAGTTCTTTGACGGTCGCCCCGTTGAGGCCCGCAACCATCCGGGTCTTGACGTATTCACAATCCCTGCAAAAATGATAATTACCCATATACGATCTCCTGCCTGGCTGAATTCACCAGACTTGTCGTGGTCTCTTGTCAGAATGAGGTTATATGCCTTCTTGTGATACCACAGACCGGGAATCCGTACGGGGGCAGATTCGCTCATCCAAAATTGCAATGATCGCCCGCCGAAAAGAGCTTCTTTTCCGTTCGAAGAAAGGCCGACTGCCATCTGGCCGGTGCTGTGCCCCGGCCGGATGTTTCGTGCGATGCCGGACCCGGCTATGGTGAATTATATGAAGCTGCGAGTGAACACGGATAGTGAGCAAGAGAGTGGAAGTATGCGCACCTACCAGATCGCCCTAATTGTCGGAAGCCTCCGGAAAGATTCATTCAACAAAAAACTTGCATCTGCCATCGTGAAACTCTCACCCCCGTCTTTTTCCTTCACGCGGGTCGGGATAGGCGACCTTCCCCTGTATAACCAGGATGACGATGAGAACCCGGCTGAAACCGTACGAAAGATGAAGCGGGAGATCCAGTCGGCTGATGCCATCCTTATCGTGACACCGGAGTACAACCGTTCAATCCCCGGCGTGCTCAAGAATGCCCTGGATCACGGGTCGCGACCTGCCGGCCAGAGCGTGTGGGCGGGAAAACCTGCAGGCATCCTTGGCATCTCTCCGGGGGCTGCCGGCACTGCCATGGCCCAGCAGCACCTGCGCAATGTTCTCTCGTTCCTGGATGTTGCCGTGCTCCGCCAGCCGGAAGCCTATCTCCAGGTCCGGGAAGGAATGTTCGATGAGGCCGGAAACCTCAATGAAGCCAGCAGAAAATTCCTGCAGAACTGGATGGATCACTATATCGCGTGGGTACAACAGCACGTGCCGGCATGAACCGGCGCGGATTGCCACAATAAAAAACCGGATTCACATAAAAATCCTGCCGGTTCTTTTTTCTTCGGGTCTGAAGTAAGAAGGATTTCTCTAAAAATGGGTGAACAGAATTTACCAAAACGTAAGTACCGGGATAATAATTCTGGGAGTGATTATTGGTCTTTGTATTCTCGTCCCCGATACCATCAAACAGAACGAGGTCCCGAGAATGACGGTAAATACGTCACAACCATATGTGTCGCCATCCCCATTCCCGCCGTCCATGAAACCATCATCCGCTCCTGAAGAACCGGTCTTTGCATCATTCGGCCTCGATACGAGTAATCCGGATCGAACGGTTTTTCTTGATAATCCTGCCCTCATGGATGCATTCATCAACGCATCAAAAGCAGATGTCAGCCCATGGTTTTACCCGCAGGGGCTGATTATCGGGTATGGGAAGGACAACGCCGATGGTTCGATCGTTATCCTGCTGAATCCGGATGAGCGGGTCAATCAGTCGGATGCAAGCCGTATATACAGCCACATCGCTGCAACGGGAAGGGCATTCAACATAACTAAGGTTCCCTGTAAATTTTTCCGTGCTGGTATTGTCATTCCTGATGCTGCGAACGATCCGGTGCCGAACGGATGACCGGGGATCTCCCGCCATACCCATTCTCCGTCGGAGAATTGCGGCCGGGAGTTCTGCCGGGTCGCATTCAGAGGGAAGAATTCCCGGAAATGCGGGTGAGTTTTTCGCATTTGATGGTGTTTTCCCGCCGGATAGGAGAGGTCATATGTAGCCATGTTCCAGAAGGCGATCGCTTCCCGGATCGACCACTCGTATCGGAACATGAAAGAAGGGCCTGTTGTGGGATCTTCGGTTAAGGAGATCCATGGATGGGATCGATTGCGGTGCGTGCGCCGGGAGTTCCGCAGGTCTTTAAATAATAACGCTGTACGTTTACATGACAAACCCGCATTCCCGTAACGAGAGGATTATCCGAAACGAGGATCCCATGATGAAGTTATCACACGCACTTGCCCCTGCCGTTCTCGCACTCTGCATTATGGTGCTGATCGTCCCGGTATATGGTGAAGCAGGGGCGGTCGTGCCCGGCGGAGGTCAGGGACAGGGGAACGCACAGCCCTCCGGGCCCGGCACCCCGGCGAATGCGGGTCCCGGACAGGGGCAGCAGAACCGGATGCCCTCTGAAAATCCCGTCAGCCCGCCAGGACAGACCGTAAATACTACAACCGGCGCAGGAACGACAGTCCCGACCAAGGCACCCGTGACCCAGACGATACCGGTGGAAACGCCCGTACAGAAGAACACCAGCATTACAGGGAAAAACACGCCGGGAGTTGCTACTGCAGGATCTGCCACCGAGCAGTCCCCTGCAGCACCCCCCGCTGCCAACAACGGGGGATCCCTTCTTCCCATAGTCATCGTTCTTGTCGCGATCTGCATCCTTGGAGCCGTATCATATGGCATATACCGATGGAAAAAGAGCACAAAGAACGACCCGCCGGCTCCCGTGATCTCCTCCCGGGAGACCGTGGTTGCGCCAAGCACCCTCCCCCCCGACCGGGACCTCCAGCGCCAGGACTCGTTCCAGCACCTGCCGCCGGAACTGTCGGAGCGGTACCCTGATGCAGAATTCATTGGCAAGGGAGGGTTTGCGGCGGTATTCAGAGCAAAAAGAAGAGACGGGAACATTGTTGCAGTCAAGGTCCCCCTTGTGATGAACTCAACAACCGGCAAATCCTTTATCGCCGAGATCCAGAACTGGACCAAGTTGTCGCACCCGAACATTGTCAGGGTGTACGATTACAACATCATGCCGGTCCCGTATCTTGAGCTGGAGTACTGCGACTCCTCGCTTGCCTGCCTTGCACGGCCGCTGACCTGTATCGAGGCGGAGATGCTGATCTTCGGGGTCTGCGAGGGCTTGAAGTTCACGCATGCCCAGGGCCTGATCCACCGTGACCTGAAACCGGAGAATATCCTTCTCAAGGACTGGGTCCCGAAGATATCCGACTGGGGACTCTCAAAGGAGATCGGCCAGCCCACGATGACGACAACAACCATATTCACGCCCTCCTTTGCGGCTCCCGAACAGATCAACCACCAGCACAAGGATGAGCGGACCGATATCTGGCAGCTCGGCGTCATTCTGTATGAATTAGTTACCGGGGAACAGCCGTTTCCGGGGGAGAGCGCCCAGGACATCATGACCGGCATTCTCATGCGGGAGCCACAAAGCCCGGTTGAGATCAACCCCGATGCAGAAGACTTAAGCCCGGTCATTGAACAATGCCTGAAAAAGGATCCTGCCCTGCGGTACCAGTCGGTGTCTGAACTCCAGGCAGCTCTTGTCGATATACTCAACCGGTCCTGTGACCAGATCTTCGCTGAGTGGAAAAAGAGCGGGGATCTGCTGCAGTACGATTTCTTCTACGGCGAGATCCTGCTCATCAACATCAAATGCGGGAATATTTCCAGAGCCTGCTCGCTTGCATCGGATATCCTGACCTGCGTGACCGGAAGCGGAGATTTGGGAATGGAAGAGATGGTCATGCGCCTGAACCAGCTGCTGGATTCCGGCAGCGATGAGATCCCGGCTGAGCTGATCCAGGATGCCGAGAGGGTCGTGAACAGGATTAAAAGGCAAAGCCGGCCCCGTGCGAAGGGATCGAATACCACCAAAAGAATGTGATAATAACCCCGGCAGAACGGAGAAACCCGCATGGACACAAAGGCCCTGTACAAACCGGCACCGTTCTTCCTGATCGCGTTTTTCATCACTTGGACATTCCTGATCGCGGAGGCATACCTGAGTTATCAGGGGGGTGGAGAGTCGGGTTCGAGAATCATACCGGTCATGGAATCAACCCTTAATGCACGAAATGTTATGGTTTCACAAACGCTATGTCCATACATGCCTTCGGCATTCGTCCCTCCGTCCGGCCCGGTCACGAGGGAGTCCATCCTTGCCGGCACGAAGCCCCGGTCCCTCTCGCGAAAAATCCGGCTGGCACTCTTCGATCTGGGCATCGGCAGGAGCGGACACGGATTTCCTTATGTGATGTGGTTCCAGGGAAAGAAAGAGTGAGGAGATCCGCGGGGATATCGCACCAGCACAGGGCGATGAACAGTCCCCCCGTTGAACGCCCGCGGTTGCATCAATCCAAAAGGAAATGACCGCTGCCCTGTAAAACTTCCGCAAATCCCGTAAAAATTCCCAGGATTTATACCGTGCCAGATACCATGGAAGATCAAAACCGGATAGATACCTTCCGGGCCGGAGTCTCTCATGTCTGAATCCACCCCATCAACGCTTGCACGGCTTGTGCTGTTCATGGTCTGCTTATCGATTGCCGGAAGTTTCTTTGCCGGGGCCTCTTGGTATACCGTGGAGATTCAGCAGCAGAAAACAATGCCTGTGCCAAAAAATTACGAGGTTACGCAACACAACAATCCCACGCAAATCCCTATCGGTACACCTGTTTGTCAGATGAGTATCGGTATTTGCATAATTTCAACACCGGGGGAAGTCAAATAAGCTGACGGGCCCGAACCATGACTCCCTCCCAGCCAGGAGGGGAGATACCACCTACCCGCCATGCCCAGGGGGGCTCCCCGGGACGAGAAAACCGTGATCAACTGGGACGGGATAACGTTGCGAGGGGACTCAGGATTTCTGGTCAATTTTTTGCAGAATGGCCGCAATTTTTGGCTCAACATCCGGAAGGTCATGGACAATCACGTTCCAGACAATCGAATAATCGATTCGGAAATAGCCGTGAATAACCCGGTTTCGGAGGGCGGCCATCTCCTTCCAGGGAACATCCGGGTATTCGGATTTTATAAAGAGCGGGACATTGTTTGCGGCTTCACCGATAATCTCAACCGCACTCCGGACGGCATGGCTGAAATAATCGTCTTCGATAAGATCCTTCAGGGTCCGGTCTTTCGCTATCTTTTCCAGGAATGCAATTTCATCGAGAATGTGCCGGAGATAGACCGTCTCATCCTTCAACCCAGATCACCTCGGCCTCGACCCGGGGGCGGATGTACTTGTCGATCCCTTCGCTTGTAATGAGATCGACTTTGCGCTGGAAGAGGGCTTCGAGTTGTTCCGCGAGACCGACAAAATTTTTCAGCGTGGCATGTCCCTGGGCAAAATCCACGACAACATCAACATCGCTTGTACGGGTCTCTTCCCCTCGTGCAAATGAACCGAAGATCCCGATCCTGCTCACCCCGAACTGTGTACGAAGAGCCGGTGCTGAAGCAGCCAGTTTCTTTATGACCGGGCTTTTCTTTTTGGATGAAGCGATGAGTCCGGGCAAGATGTCTCTCCCTGTATGGAATTGGTCATTCCCGTACTATAAGGATATGGTGAATATTCCTGTCGCTGCCCCGAAATATTCGGATCTGCAAATGCATTTCCATGTATTCCGGTTCCGATATACCTTCACGGATTCGGTCATAAGCCTATGTGCCCAGGGAAACCGGAACGGGAATAAAGACCATATTCGATGTCATGAAGTAGGCTGTCAGCAGAATGACGGGAATGAGCAGGGTGATGATGGCTATCGTAACGGCAAGGACTGCATTACGGGTACAGATTTCCTGGAGCTCGCGGATTCCCAGTACACCCAGTACCAGTGACCAGAGTGTGAAGATGATCCCGATGAACGGTATCCATCCGAGGAGAAGATTTGGGGTATCCCCATAGAGAATCGCTTTGAAGGTCTGCATGATTCCCTTGCGCCCGCCAAAAAGATACACCCAGAGGTGAATCCATGCGGAAAGGAGGAGGATAAAAATTACACTGTAAATCATAAGAATGAAAAAACCCGTGAGCCTGGCCGCAGCTCCCAGGGACATTCCAGAAGGTAATAGCATATTCCCGACCCCGAAAAATAATCCGCTGAGTACCGATAGGATTGCATTGAGCAGGAAAAGTGCGCCAAAATAGATGACGAGGAGACGCGAGTCATCGTTGCGGCTCTTCCGGAAGGTTTCAACAGGATCAAGAAGAAAACCCTTCAGTCGTGCAATCAGGAGGTCGATCATCGTGATTAATGGTTGTTACATGCGGAATAAAAAGGAAGTGATCAGGCCGGTTGATGAGTTCCCGTAAGGCACCGGGCACGGGCGGGAAAAAACCGGCACCTTACTCACTTTTGCGGAGGGAGGGCTACCAGAGAAGATCCCGGTCCGTTCATGCAATTGATCGCGGTGCGGGCGTCGGGGTCGGTGACGGGAGGAGCCACCGGGAATGCTGAGAAAATTGCGCCAGGCAACGGAGTGAAGTCCGGAACATTCCAAAAAGGGTAAGGTACTGGGTAATAAAATATTTAATATAATTTTACAAATTGCTCCCTGTGGATAACCGGTGGTTGTCCCAAAAAGAAGAGAACGGGCTCACCAAGCGACGAACTTTGTGTTGAACCCGGTCCCGCCCGTAGGCATGAGATAATTATCTTCCATTCCTATGAAGGTTTTCCCTGTGCCTTGCGAGCGAAGCGCATGGAAACATGCGAGGAGTTGACAAAAAATGAACATACACAAAACGGTAGTCGTCCTGCTCGCACTGCTGCTGGCCGGGATGGCGATGGTACCGATGGTGAACGCAGCGGAAGATTTTAACATGATATCCACGGGTGAACAATACCAGAATATTCCATTGACTATTGAGGGGAAAACAACGATTATCGCATCGGGAATTGATGCAAGCAATATCAATTCCACGAAATCTCTGGAACAATATGCTGAACTGAATATACCCAAGACCATAAAGAGTCTGGATATCATTCAGTTTGAAAATATCCAGCTGAAAAATAAAGGGACGAACCGGATTCCCATAATGATTTACGGGAAACCGAATTTCCTGATTCTCGAGCGGATGAACTTTGAAAATATTGATGACGGGATTGATTCATACTCCGGAAAAATCGAAGGGATGGATAAGTCTCTTGCCCTGTTTACGTTTGGCGGAAAAGTAGTACAAGGGTATCTGGAACTTGACAATGAGACGATTACGATTGTCCCTGTCGAGAACCGTATTAACACAGAGAAAGCATCCCATCCGCTTCATATTGTGTACAGCTCGAAAAACGTGATCAATAGTAAAAAAGCAAACCCGGTTGACCAGGGTCTGGCACCACTTCCCCCAGGAGTAACACTGAGTACCCAGCCGATTGTGAGGAATTTGGCGACAACGAACTCTGTATTAAGTTATGCCACGGTGAACATCCTCATTGCAACCGATAATGCATTTTATACACAGGAAGCGAACTGGGTCAGTTCTGCCAACCAGATTATGTCCATGGCATCGTATCAGTATGATCGCGCTGATATTCAGGTGATATTCAACATTGTCAGTTATGATGCCACGAAACGAACTCTGCTCTCAAACAATCCATCAATTACAACTGATCCTCTGAATACTTTCCACACGATCTTCCCGGCAAGTTACCTTAATTCAAATAATGCTGATATCGCTGTTTATCTTGGGGGATATGATAAAAAGGGTACCGATGCCGGAAATCAGGGAGCCGCCTGGGGATATGGAAGTTATCCCGGCGAATATTGCAGGTACGCATGGTCACAGATGGTCACGGATACCGATGATGGTCTGCCAATTCATGTCTATGACGGCTCACTACATGCCCGCAGATATTGTGTTATCCACGAAATCGGACATATCTTCAATGCAGACCATGAGGATTCTTCAGGAACGAACAAAGCGTATGCCTGGTACACCCCGCTGCCGCAGTACACGGTAATGTGGAGCGGATATTACGGGTCTTCAATCAATACGCATGAATATTCGTCTCCTTCGTATCATGGAGATACATCACACAACAATGCGGGGGCAATAAATGCAGTTAAAAATAATATTGCCTCACTCATCTAATTTTTTGGGAAAATCTATGGAACACAAAAAAATTCTTACAGCGTTCATTATTCTCGGGGCATGTTTACTTTCAGGGTATCTCTACATTTCCTGGCATAGCGTGAACGAGGGGCAGTCAACCCTCCGGGCATACCCGATCACGCTCAGTCCCGATGGGAGCGGCACCTCTTCCATTATGGAATATGTCGACAGAACGCTCATTGAGAATGCAACGCATCTTACCGGCAACGATCTTTCCCAATATCCTGCGATTAACGAAGTGCTGACCGGGGAACGTAAATCCCCAAGGGGTTTCTTGTCAATGGGCGGTATGACAACCGGCGAGCGACAGGCTTTTCCGAAGAAGTACTTTGTTTCGGAGTATGACGGGAAGTATTACATCTTCCTTGTGGAAACCCACTAATCCTGTTTTATTGTCCCATTCCGTCAGGATCAGATGATGCCACAGACTCTGGTTGCATACCATACCCTAAATCCGCTTACGATAGCACAGATAATAGCAATTACAATGGGTAGGGTGACTGATTTTCAGGAAATGTCATCAGATGAGGTATTTCGCCAGTCCTCCCGAAAAGGCAAGGAGAAACACCGTCCTTGATACGTTATCCTTCGTTTGCGTCATAAATTTTTAAATTGCCTTTGTGAATGATAAAATCGTCGGGTCAAATTATGGGGATTACGGGTTCCGAAAAGTGGGCTTTGAGGCGCTTTATGGATGGGAATTAAAAGGGAAGGGTAGAAGGGGACGACCGGGTAGAGCAATTCCACCGGGCCTTTGAAAACCTGAACCCCTTTGGATTATCGATGTTGTTTCCGTATGAGCAGGCCCATACCGCACGCTCCTGCAATTCCCAGCAGGCCAAGAGCCGGGTCAAGGCCGGTAGTCGGGATTGTTGTAACCGGCACATGTGGCTCATGGACGGAGAAATACGACAGGCCGAGCCGGGGAATGTTCATCGCGGTATCGTTGACAACATAGAGATCCGGCTTGAATGTTGAGAGATCGATATCGAACAGAAGATAATTGGTCTGTTCACTTCAGGGGCAAAAAGGAGAGCGCCTCCAGCGCAGCGAGGTGCTTGAGATCTATATCCACCATACGGTTCAGGCGCTTAAAAGCAGATACATGGAAGTGGCCAAAGAAATCCCGGTATCGTGGAACGCTGGCAATGCGATAAATTCTCCCTGATAAAATCCGAGATGCCGAATGGGCCGGCGCGGTGCTCCTCACAACGGATGATGGCCTGATAACATTTTTTAAGTCGCACCGGGACATACAAGTACAAAATTGAGAACCCGTTCATCTGGTAAAGGAGGAAACACGATGAGTGCCAAACCATTGCATCAGGTCCAGCAGGAAGGCCTCGAAGTACTGGTGGAGAAACTTGGCCCTGATGATGCAATCCGGTTCCTCCAGATCTATGAGACCGGGAGCGGCGACTGGACAAAGGACCGGAAAAAAATCCTGGAGACAGACCCGGATAAAATTATCAAGAGCATCATGGATAGGAAGAAAAAAGTGCCTTCCCCGTGAGGCCCGGACCACTTTTTTACAATAATTTTCTGATATTCTTTTGCAATTTTTCCGGGCTGGATATTCAATGCAGCAATCCGCAGTTGTCCAGGGAAAAATATTGGGTCAGATTGCTCCGTGAGGCAAATCCGGGGAGTGGGGCAGGGGACCCTGACGGGGGGCCGCCGGACAAAAAAACCTTCATATTCGCGGTCTGTTCGCGTTTCTCCTCCCGGATTGGCCAACACCAGTTCCCGAAAGACCCCCTGCCGGACCACCATTAAGGGCCATTGTATGAGGTGCATTCCAGCCGATTTCTGGCAATCCGGGCAATATCCTTGCGAATTCTCCACACGAAACAAATCCGGGCCCGATTTGCTGTCCACAACAAATAGTCGGAAATCACCGGAGGGGAAACGGAGCCCGTATAGGGCGTATTTCGGCATGGGGGAGATGAGGTAGAACAACGGGGGACGGGATCGGTGTGGAGGGAACTGCCAGCCGCCGGGAGTACTACAGGAATCCCACCAGGCCAGGTGGAGGTAACCCCTAGAACTCTTGCCCGGAGGGGTCCAAGGGATAAAACCGGCAGCCACCGTTATACATATCTTATGGTATGCTAAAAGTACGTCATGCACAATCCCCTGACATATACGATCCATGCCAGGACGATGATGCAGGAACGAATGATTCAGGAGGAATGGATCACGATGACGGTGAATAATCCCGATTTCACTGAATCTAAAGGGGAAGAAGAGAGACACTATCTGAAAAGAATCCCGGATGCCGGGGAAAAGATCCTGAGGGTTATCCTTAACCCGTCAGTTACTCCGCATCGCATTATCACGGTTTTCTTTGACAGGAGAATTCAGCCATGAAACTTACCGTTGATAAAGAAGCTGACGCACTCTATATGCGGCTTTCCGATACCCGTATCTGCGACTCGGAAGAAGTAAAGCCAGGAGTCATTCTCGATTATGACGAGAACAACAATCTCGTGGGAATCGAGATCCTCCGGGTTTCGGAAAAAGTTCCTTCCGCTTCGTTAAAGTCCGTGCTCGTTGAATCTGCGTAAGAGGTTACAACCTGTCAGATCGTTGTTTCAGGTGCATTATTTTTTGCATTTTCCGGCAATTCTCCAAACGGACACTTCCGGAAAGAAAGATCACGCTAACCGCGTGAATTCATACTATCCTGATGCAAGCTCACTGCCCGGAGGGGCTCCCGGGGACATACACTCCTGCCACAGGCATCTCCGTCGGAAACCACTCCCACTGACGAGATTCCGGTGCACAACAACAACCACATTTCGCGAAAACGCAGCCAGGTTTCCCCTGATTTTCCGTTTTTTACGGCGGAGAGGACCAGGCAGGTATAGCAGAGTTTGGATGGCGTTTCCCAGGCAGGCTCGACCAACCATACCGGAAATGAAAAGAAGGCCTGCTTTGGGATCGGGCCGGAGGGGGGTATCCCCCTACCCCCCTCACCCATAATTTTTGAAACGGGGTCACCCCCCCTCAGTCTGATCAAAGCGGGTGGGGGGCCCACCCCCCCTGGCATTGGGGAAAATCCCCAAAGCAACTCATTTCTGATAAGCCCGTTCCCCACGCAACTGCCGACTATAATTCCCCGCAAGGCACCGGTCACTTGCGGGAAAAACCGGCACGCTACTCACATTTGCGGAGGGAGGGCTACCCCCCACCCCAGGGCCAATGATTTTTCAAACAGGGTCACCCCCCCTCAGCCGGATCGAAGGGGGTGGGGGGTAGGGGGGGTCGGCCCGGAATTTGCGTCACTTGCGTCAATATGTACCCTTTTTCCGGAAAGTCTTACGAGAAAATGGTACAGAAAAAAGATCCCGGAAAATGCATGCAATGTGACGCAAGTGACGCAAGGATTTTTTTCCGAGAGGGAGGATGGCTGGGCTGGAGTAAATCATGTGTGGGCAATAGTGGAGGTTTAAGCGCATAATTATGGGATATTAAGCCGCCAAAATCTCTTGCATCCGGACCAAAGCGGCGATGGAGGGAGTGGATCTTGGTATAGTAAATGGAGGGAATGGAATCAGGAATTTTTATGGTTCCAGCCCAAAGACAAAGTATCCAATCATTTCGTCAAACCCAAATACTATAACCCTGATATCACCCCTTATGAACTCAATCCAAAAACGTGCAATTGGTCTTGCCAAATCTGCCGCTATAAATGCTCATAGGGGTCAGTTTCGTAAGAATGGTACGACACCATATATTGTCCATCCTGAAAGAGTGGCAAAGCGAGTAAAATTTTATGGGGGAAATTATATCGGCATTATATCAGCTTGGCTGCATGATGTGATGGAAGATTGTCAGAATGGTGAAAAAATTGTTCGTGATACACTGAAAAATAGTGGACTCTCTCAACAAGATTGTGATGAAATTTTTTCTATCGTCTCTGCCCTAACTAAAAATAATAAATATCACGATAAAATGAATAAACTGACTGATTCTTTGAATCGGATCAAACATGCCCCGAACCAAGCTATTCTGGTTAAACTCTGCGACCGAATGGATAACCTGGAGGATGGGAAGAGTCAAAGTGATTCATTCCGCTCAGTATACCGACAATCGACTGATCAATTGATTTATTCACTAACAGAAAATGCGACAAAAAATGGATATCGCGATGCACTTGAAATGCTCAAGGTTCAGAGAAAGACATTTTAGATCTACAAGAAAAAGACCATCTATCAATTTTTGTTAGGATCATTACTTTCCCTGTTTTAACTTTGAACACAGCGTATTAAATTCATTCCTGATATTAATTAATTAAATATTCATATGTGAGCATTATACGAAATAAATTAGATTAAAATATTAGAAGCAGAAACATAAATATAGTGGAATTTATGGTTGTAACTGCCTACATACTGATAACGGTCCCTGCAAAAAAATCCGGGAATATTGTTGAAGAACTAAAAAATTATGATGCTGTTAAAGAAGCATGTGCGGTTTATGGAGAGACGGATGTTATCGCAAAAGTTGAAGCAGAGAAAATGGAGGAAATTGATAAAATTGTAATGGAAAATATCCAAGGACTTTCCGAAGTTAAGACAACAAGAACCTTCATTGGTGTCGAAGATATGCATTGGATGCGACCTTAAGCGATAGAGTTCTTGATAGCATGGCTTCAAATCATAAAACTTTGATTCTTGATAAAATCGCATTAGAAATAACAAAAATACCAAATAATGGAAAAAATTTAACAGAAGAACAATTGCTAGAGTGGTATAAAAATTGGATAATTCAGCAAGGATTTCCGATTGAAGAAGATTTTGAATACCAATACAATAATGTTGCAGAAAAAATATTATCTGATTTCCAAAAAATGACTTTTTGGAAAGAGTTTATTGATAATTATGAGAATTATAATTCTGATTACCGTAAAAGAACAAATTACGAATTATTTGCTCATAAAGAAAAACCAGTATTAGTAATTAAACCGGTCAATTCTTTTTTATTAAAAACATTTAGGAAAAACATACTAAATAACCCTAAATTTTTAAACAATGAAACAATTCCCGATGGATTTATATTGCCTAATAATTGGTATTCAAAAATACACGATATTATTCGAACAATGATTGTTGTGAAATATTTAGATGGTGTTGAGGAAATAATTGCAATTCTTCAAGAAATTAGTAAGAAAAATAGTGGCGAAATTAGTCAATTCAAATGTGATTATGAAGCTAGAACTGAAGGTTACTATGCGGCGCACATAAATATTGAACAGAATATCGAAATAAAACATCCACTTCAAGGAACAATAAAGGTGCCAATTACTATCGAAATTCAAGTTACAACTCAAATTCAAGAAATCATTCGCACATTACTTCATGAATATTATGAAGAAAACAGAATAAAAATGGATGACAGTACTTCTGTAGATTGGCATTGGAAATATGGAACACCCGAATTCTCTGTGAATTATTTGGGGCATATATTACATTATATAGAGGGCGTTATTATAGAAGTAAGGGATAAAAAAGGTGAATTTAATGAGTGATCAAATATCCCCAATATCAAATGAAAAATTTGCTGAAACTTTAATCCAAAATGTGCAAAAATTTAATGATCTTAGACAGACATTTCCAACACATAAAATCGAATTTATTGATTTGGATTTCACCCATGAAAATTTTGAAGGAGCAAATTTCGAAAATATAACATTTATTGAAGTAGATCTTAGGCAATCTAATTTGGCAAAAACAAATCTAAAAAATTCACAATTTAAATCCTCCAATCTTACTAGGGTCGATCTTTTTAATTCCACTCTGGAAAATGCAAAATTAATCGATTCAACGTTATCAACCTCAAATCTATTAAATGTCAATTTATCCAATGGTGAAATTATTGATACATACTTATTTGGAGTTAATTTCAAAAATGCCAATTTATCGAATGTTAAACTAAAAAATGCACACATTTCAGATTTAAATTTAGAAAATACTAATCTTCAAAGGGCGGACCTTTCTAACTCCGAATTAATGAGGGTTAATCTTAAAAATGCTGCATTAGTCGATGCGAATCTTTTTGGATCGAATCTCAGCGATTCACAACTCGATTATTCAAACTTATATCGAGCAAATTTTGAGAATGCAAATCTACAAGGTGCAAAAATTCAGTTTGCACATCTTTCTGAAGCCAATTTTACTAATGCAAACTTAAATTGGGTAGATATGAGTGAGAGCGAAGGTCACTGTATAAACTTTAATGCTGCCTCGCTTTACGAAGCCAATTTAAGAAATGTAAATTTTAACGCGTCAAATTTCAATAAGGCAAATTTGAAAAAGGCTCATTTAAGAGACGCAAATTTGAACAATTCGAATATAAGTAATGCCGACTTTACTTGGACTAATCTTAGAAGTTCAAAGATACAGGATGCAATAATATATAACACTAACATGAGTCGAGCAAATATGAGTTGGGCAGAATTACAAGGCACAAAATTTAATGAAACTGACTTTACTTATTCCCTTTTTGTCGAATCGGACATTAATAAAACTGTATTTGAAAATTGTACTATATATGGAATTTCCGCTTGGGATTTAAAAGGATCTCCAAAAAAGATTTCAAATTTAACAATAACAAAACCTCACGAGCCTAAAATCACTATAGATAGTCTTGAATTTGCTCAATTCATGTATTTCTTAATAAACAACAAAGACATTCATAAAATTTTAAGCGGCATAAAATCGAAGATTGTGTTGATTATGGGGCATTATTCCAATAACAACTCTGATATTATCGATGTAATTTTTACTCAACTAAAAAATTTTAACAAAGTTCCAGTTCTTTTAGATTTTGATAAACCACTAAAAAAAGAATTTTTTCCAACATTACGTGTCCTGGCTCAATTATCACAATTTATAATCGCTGATATTTCTGATGTAAAAGGTGTGGGTCCAGCATTAAGTATGTTCTTGCCTCAATTGTCATCAGTTCCAATTATTATTATAAAAAATAAAAATACTGAAAAGGATTCGATCTTGGAGAAGGTTTTCGATAGTTATTCAAACATATCTCCAATAGTCTATTTCAACGATAAATTTGAAATCAATGAAGTATTTAAGAATAAAATAATTTATCCGGCTGAATCATCCAATCAGAGTTAGAGAATATCTAACAATGAGTGAAGAAATTCGAGCCTTAGAGAATTGAACCTAAATCAAATTCGAATCCATTTCCGTGTCCGTTCGCCCCTACCGGATAAACTCACATGTCGAATTCGCGATTTCATGTGTCCTCGATTTCCGGTAAAGTGCAAAACGAACTCCGTCTGAAAAAAATCTGGGGAGTAAGGGCTCCGTACGTGTCCTTTTAGATCCTTTCCAGCAGCGGATCTCAAAGTTCTGGGGTAGCAGATATGTGCAGGTTTTCGAATCGGGGAGCCGCCATCACCCATCCGGCCCCGCTACAGCCCCGTATTCCTCCGTTCCAGATCCCGGACTGGACCGTTTTGGCTGGATAGTTACCATGACAGTTTCACCGAATTGGTCCCGTTTTCACGTCGCGGCATGGCCATGACAGTAACCAGGACAATAGAGGAGAGTATGGAGGGCCGATCTCTCTTTTTCTCTGGATAAGAGCATCGGGGATGGAGTGGGAAGGTGGTTTTGGGGCGCCTGATCCTGGATCCTACAAATTCCCACACGTCACAAGGGCACAACTCTCCCTCCCACCGCCCGCTGTAACGTTGCTACATATTGCCTCACTAATTCCCGCCTGAAAACCATGAATTGTTCCGGGAGAATTACCGCGTTTTCCGGAATTATTGCCTCTGCAAAAAAGAGGGGTGAGGCAAAAGTGGTACAAACGGGCACGATACGGGCCCGGTTTTTATCGAGGGAGAACCAGCAGGAATCCACCCCCGGTCCCGGAAAAATCGACCTTCATATTCGCGGTCTGTTCGCGTTTCTCCTCCCGGATTGGCCAACCCCAGTTCCCGGAAAACCCCCTGCCGGACCACCATTAAGGGCCATTGTACGAGGTGCATTTCAGCCGATTTCTGGCAATCCGGGCAATATCCTTGCGAATTCTCCACACGAAACAAATCCGGGCCCGATTTGCTGTCCACCACGGGGGGCCGGAAATCGTTGGAGGGGAAACGGAGCCCGTATAGAGCGTATTTGGGCATGGGGGAGATGAAGTCATGGTGGGGGTACCCCCCTCCCCCCCTCACCCCTAATTTTTGAAACGGGGTCACCCCCCCTCAGTCTGATCAAAGCGGGTGGGGGGTATACCCCCCCGGCATTGGGGAAAATCCCCAAACCAACTCATTTCTGATAAGCCCGTTCCCCACGCGGCTGCCGGCGATAATTTCCCGCAAGGCACCGGTCACTCGCAGGGAAAAACCAGCCCCTTACTCACATTTGCGGAGGGGGGGCTACCCCCCACCCCCGGGCCAATGATTTTTCAAACAGGGTCACCCCCCCTCAGCCGGATCGAAGGGGGTGGGGGGTCGGGGGGGATCAATTCTTATGTTACGATTGACGCCGCCACAGCAAGGGGTCCCCCCCAATGGCAGATCAATTTCAGTAAATACGGATAATTATTAGTTGTTATCAGTTTCTAAAATCCATCAATCATCTATTACAAATGATTTATCTATCTCAAATCTCTGAAGATATGTATATCCAAGAGTTGAGGACATGCCCCAGTTAGAAGGTATCCGAATAAAGAATTACCGTGCGTTACAAGATGTCACATTAGGCAGAACTTTCGAAAACCGCGAAAATGCCCCTCTATCAAAATTTATTGCAGTTATCGGGCCAAATGGTTCTGGAAAATCTGCTTTAATGGATGCACTCGGTTTTATTGGAGATTGCCTTCGAACAAATGTTGAGGAAGCGTGCGATAAACCACACCGTGGGGGCTTTGAAAGATTAAGAACACAGGGACAAAAAGGTCCGATAGAATTTGAGTTATACTTCAGGCAAGATCAAAATTCGCGTCCAATCAGTTATTCATTACATATTAACTTGGATAAATCAGGTCACACAGTAGTTGTGTATGAGCGGTTACGACAACGAAGAAAAGGGCAAACGATCGGAAAGCCGTTTTCATTTTTGGAAATTAAAAAAGGAAAAGGATCTGCTTGGGCTGGGCGCGGTTCTGATAAAGAAGAAGAGAATACATCAGTTGCTATTAAGCTGAATGACACTCGGTATTTAGGAATTACCACATTTGGAAATTTGTCTGAACACCCACGAATTGTTGCATTTAGAACATTTCTCGAAGGATGGTATTTATCCTATTTTGTACCGAATCTAGCACGCATATTACCTGTTGCTGGAGCACAAAAACATCTGAGTCAAAGTGGCGACAATTTAGCGAACTATTTACAATACATTGAACGTACTGATTCAATTAAATTCGACAAAATGTTAGACCGAATTGCACGATATATTCCTGGAATACAAAAAATTTCTCATAAAAGAACCGATGACGGTCGATTATTATTAGAGTTTAATGATAAGGGGTATCAAAATCCATTTTATCAGCAGGATATGTCAGATGGCACCCTAAAAATGCTAGCTTATCTTTTATTACTGGAAGATCCTTCTCCATTTCCATTGATTGGGATTGAAGAACCTGAAAATGGATTACACCATCAATTATTAGAGCCGCTCGCTCAAACGATGAAAAATTATTCAGTTGATAAAAATGGTCCTCAAATTATTATTACAACACATTCACCATATTTTATTGATGCACTGACCCCAAAAGAAGTCTGGATTCTAGAGAAAAATGAAAAAGGTGTGTCCACCGCAGTCAGGGCCGCAGATATAAAAACAGTAAAAGAATTGTTTGATGAAGGAATACCTCTCGGTAGCCTCTGGTATAGCGATCATTTCGGTCGAGGCAATCCACATGTTCTTTGAAATTCTTGTGGAGGGTGCATCGGATATTCCTGCAGTGAAGGAAATTTTTACTCGCCGATTCAATTTACGGGAAAATTTAGATTTTAAAATTCACCATCATCGAGGTAAAGGAGAACTTCCATCGTCTGCATACTTCTTACCCAATCCAAAAGACCGTTCTTTGTTGCATCAATTACCAGCCAAGTTACGTGGTTATTCTCATTTGCCTGATGAATATTGCATTATTGTTCTTGTCGATGCCGATGATGATGATTGTATTCAATTAAAAGAAAAAATGATCAATCTTCATGAACAATTATTCAATCAACCACCTTGCGTATTATTCCGCATTGCTGTTGAAGAGATGGAATCTTGGTTTATTGCAGACCTCCATGCAGTTAAATCTGCGTACCCCAAAGCGAAAATTCAAAAAATTGAGAATATTCCTCCAGATTCTATCGTAGGCGCATGGGAACATTTAGCTGAAACATTAGGAAAGAAGTGTTCAGATTGCGATGGTAGTGATAAACTCGAATGGGCAAGAAAAATTTCACCACACCTTGATTTAAACAATCCAAAATCAACGAGTTTATTTCATTTTATACAAGGAGTTGAACGAATAATCCAATCCCGCTAGAATTTTTCTCCATTTTTTTTATTCTTCGCATTTTTTCCATAGCCATGCTACACCCTAGCACACACGCTTAAATACAAGCACCACCATACAAAATGAGCATGCAGGAAGAGTGCCACAGCATTCGTGAGGGTTTTTTTGCCCGTGAATGTCTTTATCTCTAGAGCACCCGCCCGCAATGTAAGAACCGTTTCTGAATTATCGCTCGAAGACGGTACCGTCTGGTCCCGCGTCTTCGGCTTTTTTAGCTTCTTTAGCTTTTATTACCGGTTTTACTACTGGTATCGTTAAGCCCCTTGGTTTGCACCAGATTGTTGTGTGAATGCAGGGGGAGGTGTTGTTGTTACTATGAGAGGAAAGGAAATTCGTCTTGAAAGAATCATGAACCGGAATACCAAGAAAACGATCATCGTCCCGATGGACCACGGCGTCAGTGACGGCCCGATCCCGGGCCTCATCGACATGGGCCAGTCGGTCAACCTGGTTGCGGACGGCGGGGCCAATGCGGTGATCGGCCACGTGGGCCTTGCGCTCCACGGGCACCGGCAGGGCGGCAGGGACGTGGGGCTGATCCTGCACCTGTCCGCGAGCACGAAGCTCGCGCCGGACCCGAACTCGAAAGTGCTCGTCAACACGGTGCAGAATGCGCTGAAGATGGGAGCCGACGGGGTCTCGATGCACGTGAATATCGGCGCCGAAGAGGAAGCCCGGATGCTCCAGGACTTAGGCGCCGTTGCGGTGGAATGCATGGAATGGGGCATGCCGCTCCTTGCGATGATGTACCCGAGGGGCAAGAACATTGCAAAGGCCAACGATCTCGACCAGGTCAAGCTCGCGGCCCGGGTGGCAGCCGAGCTCGGGGCCGATATCGTCAAGACTGTGTACACGGGCGATCCCGAGTCCTTCCGCGAAGTGACCCGGGGCTGCCCGGTGCCGGTGGTCGTGGCCGGAGGTTCAAAGACCGATGACCGCACAACATTGGAACTGATTGAAGGCGCGATGGCAGGCGGGGCTGCGGGGATCTCGATCGGGCGGAACGCGTTCCAGCACCGGACCCCGGACAAGTTTGTCCGGGCAGCAGCCTGTATCGTGCACAAGAACAGGAGCGTTGAAGAGGCTCTGGAAATTCTCAAGGCGTAACTGAGGTGGAATCATGATTGGCAAGGATATCAGGATCGAACGGATTATGGACAGGAACACGGGAAGATCGGTCATCGTCCCGATGGATCACGGCTTCTCGATGGGGCAGATCGACGGCCTCCTCGACATGACGCAGGTCATCTCGGATGTCAGCAACGGCGGCGCCAACGCGATCATCCTCCACAAGGGCCTGGTCAAGCGCGGCCACCGGAAGCATGGCCGGGACATCGGCCTCTTCATCCACCTCTCGGGAAGCACATCGTTGAACCCGGACCCGAACGACAAGGTCCAGGTCTGCACGGTGGAGGAAGCCATTGCTCTTGGGGCCGACGCGGTCTCGATCCACATCAACCTCGGGGCGCCCAACGAGTCCAAGATGCTCGAGATCGGGGCAAAGGTTGCCCGCGACTGCACCCGCTGGGGCATGCCGCTCCTCACCATGATCTACCCGCGGGGCAAGGGCATCGACCCGTTCTCGCCGCAGTCGGTGGGCCACGCGGTCCGGGTTGCCGAGGAGCTGGGCGCGGACATGATCAAGACCAACTACCCGGGCGACCCCGAGGCCTTCCGGCGGATCGTGAAAGCCTGCTCGGTGCCGGTCTTCATTGCCGGCGGCGAGAAGACGGGCGATCTCGAATCGCTCAGGATCATCCGGGACTCGGTCTCGGTCGGCGGCGCCGGGGTCTGCGTGGGCAGGAACGCGTTCCAGAGAAAGGACACGAAGAACTTCGTCCACGCGCTCTGCCGGGTGGTGCACCACAACGTGGATCCCGCCAAAGCCTTGGAGCACGACGAATGAAGCAGTTCTGGGTGGACATCCGCCCCTGGAACAAGGATATTGCAACAACCGCCATCGAGAGCGGCGCCGATGCGCTCGTGGTTGACCGGGCCGAGGACGTGAAGAGGCTTGGCCGGATCACGACCGTGGCACCGGACGGGGACATAAAGCCCGGCACCGGTGTGCTCGAAGTCACCATCACGGACAAGGAGAGCGAGAACAAAGCGGCAGCGGCCGGCAAAAACCAGCTCGTCATCGTGACAACGAGCGACTGGACAGTCATCCCGCTCGAGAACCTGGTGGCCCAGTCCGATAAGATCATTGCCCGGGTCAGGAACATCGAGGAAGCGAAGATGGCCATCCACGTTCTGGAGAAAGGCGTGCACGGCATTCTCCTCAAGACAGACGATCCCGCGGTGGTGAAATCCGTTGCCGGTCTCCTCAAGGCAACGACCGGCACGGTCGGCCTCATCCCGTTCACCGTAACAAAGATCCAGCCGGTCGGTATGGGCGACCGGGTCTGCGTGGACACCTGCTCGATCCTCTCGGACGGCGAGGGCATGCTGATGGGGAACACCTCGTCCGCCATGCTCCTCGTCCATGCCGAGACCCTGGAGAACCCGTATGTCGCCCCCCGGCCGTTCCGCGTCAATGCCGGGGCGGTCCATGCCTACATCCTCCTCCCGGATGGGAAGACCGCGTACCTCTCGGATCTTGCCATCGGCGGCGAAGTGATGGTAGCGGATGCCAAAGGCAAAGCGCACTCCGCCATCATCGGCCGGACCAAGATCGAGCGACGGCCGCTCCTCCTTGTTGAAGCAACGGCCGGGAAGTCAAAGGTCAGCCTGATCCTCCAGAACGCCGAGACAATAAGGCTCGTGAAAGAGGACGGCAGCGCCATCTCGGTCGTGGCCCTTGCGCCCGGCGACAAGGTGATGGGCTGTGCGCTCGAAGGCGGCAGGCATTTTGGCATGGCCGTCAAAGAGACGATCCGCGAGAAGTGATCATGAAGGCAGGAATAATCGGCGGCACCGGGAAGATGGGCCGGCTCTTTGCCCGGGTGTTCGAGAGCGCCGGGTACGAAGTCCTGCTCTCGGGAAGGAAGACCGCCATCACCGCGACAGACATAGCAGCGCAGTGCGACATCGTCATCGTCTCGGTCCCGATCCGGGAGACTATCCGGGTGATCCATGAGATCGCGCCGCTCCTGAAACCGGGCCAGCTCCTCTGCGACTTCACGTCGCTCAAGGTACGACCGGTCCAGGCGATGCTCGAATCGAACGCGGACGTGATCGGTCTCCACCCGATGTTCGGGCCAACCGTAAGATCCATCCGGAACCAGACCATCATCGTCTGCCCGGCCAGGGCAAGTGAAGCGCGGGTGGCAGAGATAACCAGTATCTTTGAGACGCAGGGAGCCGTCTGCACGATCGCGAGCCCGGAAGAGCACGACCGGACCGTTGCCGTTGTCCAGGGGCTCACCCATTTCGTCACGCTCTGCGTTGCCGACACCGTGCGCCGGCTCGGCGTGGATCTCCAGAAGACCGAACAGTTCGAGAGCCCGGTGTACCAGATCGAGCTCTCGCTCGTGGGCCGGCTCCTCTCGCAGGACCCCGCGCTCTATGCCGACATCCTGCAGCAGAACCCGTATGTTCCCGAGGTTCTTGCAGCCTGCCGGAGTTCGGCAGCGGATCTTGCGGCAATCGTGGAAGCAAAAGAACCCGGGCGCTTCAGGGAATTTTTCGAGAAGAACAGCCGCCACCTGGGCACGTACTGCGAGCAGGGCCAGAAGACGACCGATGCGCTGATCGAATGCATGGTGAACCGATGAACCTGATAACGCTCGGGCCCGAAGGCACCTTCTCGCACCAGCTTGCGCTCAAGGTAGCGGAGAAGACGGGCGAGACGGTCCGGCTCGTTCCCACCATCCACGCGATCCTTGCCGCGGTTGCAAAAGGCGAAGGGGACGGGATCGCCCCGATGGAGAACTCCGAGGCGGGCAGCGTGGGCGAGACCCTGGACGGGCTGACCCGGTATCCGCTCGTGATAACGGCCGAGATGTACATGCCCATCCACCACAACCTGGCCTCGCCCGAACCGCTCCACCGGATCCGGATCATCTATGCCCACCCCCAGACCCACGAGCAGTGCAGCGAATGCATCGAGAAGTGGGGGGTTCCGGTCATCCACACGAGCAGCAATGCGTCGAGCGCTCTCGAAGCCCGGAAGACCCCGCATGCCGCAGCCATCCTCTCGGAATCCGCGGCAGCCATCTACGGGATGCCGGTGATTGTGAAAAACACCGAGAACAACAAGAACAACACCACCCGGTTTGTCCGGATCTCGACCATCCCGGCCCGGGACCAGAAGCCCGAGAAATGCAGTATCCTGATCGACCCGAGCACCGACCGGGCCGGCCTGCTCCACGATCTCCTCCATGTCTTTGCAGAACGGAATGTCAACCTGACCCGGATCGAGTCCCGGCCATCCAAGCGGGGGATCGGGAACTATGTCTTCTTCCTCGATTACGCGTGGTCAGAGAGGACTGCCGAGGCGCTTGCCGAACTCCGGAAGATAACGGAGATCAAAGAGCTGGGCTGTTACCGGAAATTCGAGGTGAACGAATGAACGTTACTCCGGAAAAAACCGAGAACGTGGACCTGGTCTTTGCGGCCCCGCCCTCCAAGAGCTACACGCACCGGGCCATAATCGCCGGTACCCTTGCTGAGGGAAAGTCCACCATCTTCCGCCCGCTGGAGGCGGAGGATACAAAGTTGACCGCAGGCGCTCTCCGGTCCCTCGGGATAATTATCGAGGAGCAGAACCGGCGCCTGGTGATCACCGGCTGTAGCGGGGCGATCCCGGACCGGAAGCCCACGACCCTGGATCTCGACAACTCCGGAACAAGCCTCCGGCTCCTCACATCGCTTGCCCTCCTCTGCCACAACCCGGTTGTCCTGACCGGCAGCGCACGGATGCAGGAGCGTCCGATCGGGCCGCTTGCAGATGCGCTTCCCGCGCTCGGCGGCTCGGTCAAGTTCCTTAAAAATCCCGGCTTTCCGCCCATCCGCGTGAGTGGGAAACTCCGGGGAGGAAACGTCACGATCGACGGTTCCATGAGCAGCCAGTTCATCTCCTCGATCCTGATGGCTGCGCCCTATGCCCAGGACGAGGTCGAAGTCGTGATCCCAAAACCCCCGGCCTCGGCCTCGTACCTCGACATCACGCTCGATGTCATGAAGACCTTCGGGGCAGTCGTGACCCGGGAAGGCTATGAGCGGTTCGTGGTCAGCCCCAGAGACCGGTACAAAGCCCGACGGTACACGGTCGAGGGGGATTACTCCTCGGCCTCGTACTTCTTTGCCATCGCTGCAGTCTGCGGGGGCCGGGTCCGGGTAAAGAACCTGGCAGAGCACTCGGTCCAGGGCGACCGGCGGTTCCTCGACGCGCTCGCGGCAATGGGATGCACAGTCACGTACGCCAAGGATTTCATCACGGTCGAACGATCGGGCGAACTCTCCGGCATCACGTTCGACATGGCCACCTCGCCCGACACCGTCCAGACCCTCTGTATGGTGGCGGCGATGGCGCAGAGCCCCACCACCATAACCGGTATCAGTCATTTAAAGTTCAAGGAGAGCGACCGTATCAATGGTACTGCGGATCGCCTGCGATCGCTGGGCGGGAAGGTCGATGTGGGAGATGACAGCCTCACCATCCGGCCGGCGGTCCTCCACGGCGGCACCATTGATCCGGCAAACGACCACCGCACCGCGATGAGTTTTGCCGTGCTGGGCCTCGCGAACGGGGGAATAACCATCACTGACAAGGAATGCGTGAACAAATCCTTCCCGGGATTCTGGGATGCAGTAAAAGAGGTCATCCCGTGAAGCGGATCGTGCTCACCGGTTTCCGCGGCACCGGCAAGAGCGAGATAGGCAGGGTCCTTGCGGAGCTCTGTCATCTCCCGCTTCTCGACACGGATATGCTCATCGAGCAGAAGACTGGCCGGTCCATCCCCGACATCTTCCACGAGGATGGCGAGGAGCGGTTCCGGAAGATCGAGCGCGAAGTTATCGCAACTCTCCCGGCAGCGGACGCGATCGTCAGCACGGGCGGGGGCGTTGTAACCGATCCCGACAACATGGAGCACCTGAGGAAGGACAGCACGCTTGTCCTGCTCCATGCAGACCTGGAGACGATAGGCGTTCGGCTGGCCCGGAAACCCCGGCCCCCGCTCACGAACCTGCCCCTGCAGGAGGAGATAGCCGCAATGCTGGACCGGCGCCGGCAGAACTACCATGCCGCATCGGACATCTGCATCGACACAAGCGATACTACCCCGGCTGCAGCGGCAGAGAAGATCCTGCATATCCTCAAGACCGGCATCTGCGGGCCAAAAGAGCGAAAGGACGCCCTCGCGTTCTTCCGGACCGGGCGGATCCCCGCACCGAACATGGCAAAACTCGAATCCCTCCTCTCCGATACGCCGGCAGATCCCATGACCCGGATCCTCGGGGTTGCCGGCTACCCGTGCGCCCACAGCCGGGGCCCCCGGCTCTTCAACAGCCTCTTCGATCTTTACCGGATCAACTGCCACTACACCTGGTTCGAGGACCCGGATATCGGAAAAATTGTCCGGGTTGCCCGGGAGATCGATGCAAAAGGGCTCTCGGTCACCATCCCGTTCAAGCAGGAGGTCATCCCGCTCCTGGACGAGATCGATGAACACGCGGCACAGTCCATCGGGGCCGTGAACACGGTGGTCTTTGCCTGCGGTTCGGCAATAGGCTACAACACCGACTGGCTCGGGGTCCGGAAACCGCTCGTCTCCCTCAAGGGATCAAAGGCCGTGCTGCTCGGGGCGGGAGGCGTTGCCTCGGCAGCTGCCTATGCGCTCGTGGATCTCGACATGGACGTGACGATCCTCAACCGGACGCCCGCGAACGCCAGAAGCCTGGCAGAACGCTCGGGCTGCCGGTGGGCTGCCTGGGACACGTTCGACGACCTGCGCCCGGATCTCGTGGTGAACGCAACCCCGCTCGGGATGGAGCCGGATGTCAGGAGCCCGCTGAAGCCGGCCCAGCTCAAGAAAGAGATGACCGTCTTCGATCTCGTGTACACGCCGCCAATAACCCCGCTGATCGAGATGGCCCGGGCAGTCGGCTGCCCGACCATCACGGGAACGGACATGTTTGTCGAACAGGCAAAAGAGCAGTTCTGGCTCTGGTTCGGGATCGATGTCCCAAGGGAGACCATCAGGAAGTATATCTCATGAACACGTTTGGAAGCAATTTCCGTATCACGACATTCGGGGAGAGCCACGGGAAAGCGGTCGGGGCAGTCATCGACGGCTGCCCGGCAAATCTTCCCCTGACCGAAGAGGACATTCAGCCCCTGCTTGACCGGAGAAAGCCGGGAACCTCGCCCCTCACCTCCCCCCGGCAGGAAGCGGACCGGGTGGAGATCCTCTCCGGTATCTTCGAAGGCAGGACCCTTGGCACGCCAATCGCCCTCCTCGTGAAAAACGAAGAGAAGCGGTCGGGCGACTACGAAGCCCTTCGGGAAGTCTTCCGGCCGGGCCATGCCGATTTCACGTACCAGGAGAAGTACGGGATACGGGACCACCGGGGCGGCGGGAGGAGCTCAGGAAGGGAGACGGTAGGCCGGGTAGCTGCCGGTGCCGTTGCCCTGAAGTTCCTAGCCGGTAAAGGCATAACGGTAGCCGGCAGGATTGTTGAAGTCCACGGGAAAACAGAACCCGGCGAGATCGGGCAGGAGATCCTGGGCGCCAAAGCAGCGGGGGACTCAGTTGGCGGGATCGCGGAGATCACGGCGAAGGGATGCCCCGCCGGACTTGGCGACCCGGTCTTTGGCAAGCTCGATGCTGCGATCGCAGGTGCCATGATGGGCATCGGGGCGGTCAAAGGCGTGGAGATCGGCGACGGATTCGCGGTTGCCGGCCGGTTCGGGAGCGGGAACAACGACCCGATGACCGCGGACGGGTTTTCGGGCAATCATGCGGGCGGGATCCTGGGCGGGATCTCAACCGGCCAGGAGATCGTTGTGCGGATCGCGGTCAAGCCGACACCATCGATCGCAAAAGTCCAGAAGACCCGCAACATGCACGGGAATGTTGTCGAGATCGCGGTCGGCGGCCGGCACGATCCCTGCATTGTTCCCCGGATTCTCCCGGTTGCGGAGGCCATGCTCGCGCTGGTGCTCGCGGATGCCGTGCTGGAACAGGAGAAGTACCGGATATAATCATCTCCAGAGTTTTTTTTAATCAATCGAAGTCTCCTTGCCCGTGAGCGGTTCCGGAGTCCCCGGGAACCGCCCGTTTTTGGAGGAGGCCGGGAATTGAGCCCCTGCGAAGGATTCCATTGAGGGGCAGCAGCGTGCGGCACTCAGGAGATGGAACGCTTACCAGGTTTCTCATCATATCTGGATTAACCGCTCCGCTTCCTTCAGGAGAAGCCTTCAGCGCACGAGATCTCATAAAACCCGGCCTATGTGCATCTGTGCACAAGACCGGTTTTTCCTGGAATTCAGGTATTACTAAAAAAAATTTACATCATGGCCTGGACGGTCTGGTCCATGACCTTGTACCGGACACCGGATGAGGTGACAAAGACTTCGCACCGGTCAGCACCCTTGGTTCCCGGGGCAACGATCTCCATGCCGGCAGCAAGTTTCTTGCCATCGTTCATGGTGTATTCCTTGAACACGGTCGGGGAGCTGTATACCCTCATGACTACCGTGTTGGTGTAAAGATTCCCGGGGCCGCCTTCGTACAGGAGGTGGATCTCGGAAGTGGGCCGGTCTTTTGTTAAGGAGAGACTGACCTGCTGGGCGGCAGGCAGGGTCTGGACCGGCTCGCTGCCCGGGGCAGTGGTTGCTACCGTTGCAACGGTGGTCGGAACCGGTGTCGGTTCCGGAGTTGGTGCAGGGGTTGCCGGGGCTGGCGGGGGACTCGATGTACAGCCTGCAGCGATCACGCAGAGAATTACCGCGAGTGCAGCCAGAAAGAATGTTGCATGTTTCATGAGAGAAGGCTTGCACTGCGTACGTATATCTCGTTTGCGTTTTTTTAAAAATACCGGACGGGAAGCGGGTTTTGGTCCAGGAGCACCACCGGTATCTCAACCAGCCCGGAGATCCCGCAGCTCGCAGTGCGGGAAGTTCCGGTGCAGTTCCTCCCGCCAGATGCACCAGGGTCGTTGCGGTTACAAATCCCCGTTTGGTGTCCTGCCCCCGGCGTCACACCAGGTCAGGAACATATCGGAGGATTTAATAAATCGTCCATGAGAGAAAACAATAATCATCATTCACCGGAGAACAGACCCGTGCATCCCGTTATCTTCCCAGATGCCGCAATTATGCCACCGGTACGAGTTCCCGCTCGTTATGCAAAATTCCTGCACAATCACCGGTGCCAGACCCCTATTTTTAAAAAAGCCTGTTCCTTCCCATCCTGCAGCCAGGAATTTTCATCCGGCGTAATGAGACCAGTGACCAGGCAGACGTGTTGTCAGCAATAACATGAGGGCAGAATGAGACTGAGAAGTATATCGGACGTGGATTTGTCGGATGAGATCGCTGTTTTGCGGCGCGCGGAAGCCATCAGCCGTACCGGCAGCTGGGACTATGACCGGGAGACCGGAACCTTCAGGATATCCGAGGAAACGGCCCGGATCCTTGGCATGGCATGGACGCAGGAGGGCAGGATCCTGCAGCGGGTCGGTGTCGCGTCCGTCCCCGGATGGGAACATCTCAGGACGGCACTTTTGGATCTCACGGAACCCGGCAGGGAATTCAATATCCTGTTCGGGATAGAACTCCCCGGAACAGAAGGACGGAGGATGGTCAATGCGGCAGGAACCCTCGTGCCTGTTGCAGAAGAGGGCCGGTCATACATCTCCGGCATTGTCAAAGAGGTCCCGCTCTCCGGCCTGTTCATGTCCGATCTCCCGAACCAGTTCAATATGATCATGAACACGACCGGGCTCGAATCCCTGGACGGGACCTGCGAGATGATCAGCGCATGGCTGGATGCCGACTGCGTCATGATCGGCACGATCCTGCCGGACGGCGAGACCGTAAAAGTCATCTCCATGCTCCTTGACGGGAAAAAAGTCAGCGATCATACCTATATGCTGAAGGATACCCCCTGCGAGAACGTTGCCACCAAAGGGTTCTGCCTGTACCCGGAGCATGCCTTCGAGCTCTTCCCGAAAAGCCAGGATCTGAAGACCCTTGGCATCCAGGGGTACCTCGGCACACCCCTGCGGAACAATGCCGGGGATACCATCGGGGTCATCTGCGTTCTGAGCCGCCGCCCGCTTCACCCCGAGCCGATCGTGAGGATCTGCATCGAACTCATAGCCCTCAAGGCCGGCGCAGAGATCGAACGCCACCGGGCAGAAGAAGCTCTCGAGAACAACCGGCTGATCCTGACAGATGCACTGAATCTCGCGCACATTGCCAGCTGGGAATATGATGCCGCCACCGGGTTCTTCCAGTTCGATCAGCATTTCTATTCCCTCTTTGCAACTACGACAGAACAGGAAGGCGGCTGTTGCATGCCTGCCGAGGTCTTCTCCCGCGAATTTATCCATCCCGATGATCGCATCTCGTTCACCACGGATCTGAAGAAGATCGTCGCGGATACCTCCGGTGCGAACACGGCTATGTTCGAGCACCGGGTCATCCGGAGGGATGCGGAGATCCGCGACATGATGGTCCGCGTGTGCGTGATCCGCGATGCTGCCGGAAAGATCCTCCGGGTCCATGGATCGGACCAGGACATCACCGAGCTGAAAAAAGCGGAACGGGCGCTCGTGCAGGCGAACCGGAAGATCAATCTTCTGGGCAGCGTGACCCGGCACGATATCCTGAACCAGGTGACGATATTGCGGTCGTATTTCCGGCATACCAAGAAAAAACATCCCGAACCGGCGATAGCGGACTGCATGGACAAGCTGGATACCATTGCACAGAAGATCCAGCATCAGATCGAGTTCACGAGGATCTACAAGGATCTCGGGTGCAATACCCCGGGCTGGTTCGAGCTGAACGATATCATGCCGGAGATTCCCGGAACCATCCGGTTCTCAGCAGATCTGCAGAACCTTTCCACGTACGCGGATCCGATCATCGAGAAAGTGTTTGAGAACCTCCTGGACAATTCCCTCAGGTACGGCAAACATGTGTCCGAGATCAAAGTCTCGGTCGCCCCGCACAATGGGGCGATGATGGTGTTGTGGGAAGATAACGGCATCGGGATTCCGGCAGAAGAGAAAGAACTCATCTTCGAGCACGGGTACGGGGTGAACACCGGCCTCGGGCTCTTCCTTGCCCGGGAGATCCTTGCCATCACCGGTATCTCCATCCGGGAGACCGGGACCCCGGGAAAAGGTGCCCGGTTCGAGATTATCCTGCCGGAGGGAACGTACCGGTAACGGTGCCCGGATATCTCACCCGTTCAGCAATTTTACGAGCTGCCGGAACTCCTCGACCGAGTACTGTCCCTCGGCAGTGGTCTTCCCGACATGGCAGTACACAAATTCGGAGCCAAAGAGCGGCAGCACTGCCCGGGCAAACCGGAATTTGCTCCCCATCACGCCCGTGCAGATTGGCATTTTTATCTCGTGTGTGAACGCGATGAGTTCGATGATGTCGTTCTCGTTCTGGGGGGTTACGATGATCTTCACGATATCGCCGTATGCCCGGAGCTCCCGTTCCAGTACGAAGAGGACCGGGAGGGGCATCATGATCGGGGCATGGTGGGAAGCGATGATCTTCTTTCCGGCTTCTTTCACGCAGGCCGCGTTCCGCATGAACTGCTGCTCGACATCAACGTACTCCACCAGGGGGAGAACGGACCGGATCTTCTTCTCCCATTCATCGCCGTTCCCGAAATACCGGCCGCCTTCCTGCGCAGAGCGGAACGTTGCGATGACGGGAAGATTCGAGTGTTTCCTGCACTGCTGCACCGCTTCTTCCGGACCGGTCTCCACCAGGTCGAGCCTCAGCTCGATCATATCCGCTCCCTGCTGCTGTGCAAGGGAGGCATCCGCCGGGTCCGTGAGCGCTGCAATGATCTTCATGTACCCGGTGTTGGATGGCGGCTCACAAAAAGGTGTGGTCACCGGAAAATATCCTATAGAGAAATTTGATAAATTTCCGGTTCATATTCAAAAATAATAATCCCCGAAAATAAGATTCATTTTAAAAAATTGTGTGACAAATCACTGATTTTTTTTTATATTTTTTTCTTTGCTTTGGATAGTGATTCCCCAATTTGTGAAAATGAAAACCATCCAGTTGCCGGATTAAACAAAATTTCTAAGAAAAAATCTATTCGCATGATTATACGATGTGGGCTGATACCCCATGAGCGATTGCTGCCGCCGCCCCGAAGGACGCCCCGCGGCGGCCTTAGTACGGTTTCATCAACCAAGACGAAGATTGTTTGTTCTGTTAAATTTCTGGGGAGACAGGAACGCATTTGGGGGGTCAGGGGAGCCCCCCTGCGTTGCTTCCCCCTCTGGGGGAGAGAGGGGGTCACACTCGTTACTGAGTAAAGAATGGAAAGGAATGTTTGAGAGAAACTGAATGAAAAATAGCGACCGGTTATTACAATGGAGGATACAGTACGCAGTTCTCAAAGAGATTCTCTCACAGAAATTTTTATTTCGACTCATGACAGAAGACAGATTGTTCAACCGGGCATAACTCCCCCGTTATCGTACTTGCCATGTGACGAATTTCATGAGAGAGACCCTCCCGGAAGATACCAGTTTATTCCCTTGCGGCAGCAACACTATACCAGATCATGGAGCCCGGGACAATTTCAGGGGTTGTAAGAAAACTCGTGCGGGCACTGGCACGCTTCGTGCTCGTGGCCGTGATCCTTCCGCTGGTTCCGGCCCTCTTTTTAGGAATTCCTGCCGCTTCCATCCTTGCGGTCATGTCGGCCGGGTTCCTTATCGAGTACGGGGCAGCACCGGTTGGTCTTGCGCTCGAACTCTCTCCCTGGATCGTTTTCTATATCCTCATGTGCACCGAGACCGGTCTCTTTCTCGGGCTGTACGATGTCTTCAATACCCTTGGCGAGACCTCCAAGCCCGTTTCACAATTCCTGGAGAAGAGCCGGCAGTATTCCCACAGTTCGGCCTCGGTGGAACGATACGGGATCCTTGCCCTGATTCCCTGCGAGATCCTTCTCGGGGTCTATGCATGTGCGCCGGTCTCCTGGGTGCTCGGGTGGCAGGAGAACCGGGCGCTTCTCGTGACCATGGCAGGATATGTCATATCCCTCATCATCACCATACTTCTCACCATGGGCCTGTACAAGGTGCTCCTGCCATGACCGCTCCCCGCAAATTCCCGTTGGTCGAGAAATCCCCTGCTGCTATCCCCGAGCTCCTTGCTCCGGCCGGCTCGCCCGAAGCGTTCCGGGCAGCGGTGGCAGCCGGGGCCGATGCCATTTACTTAAGCGGGAAACGGTTCGGGGCCCGGAAATTCGCTGCCAACTTCTCGGATGCGGAGATCGAAGCGGCGGTCCGGTACGCCCATCGATGCGGGGTCTGGGTCTATGTCACGGTCAACACCCTCATCCATGACCGGGAACTCTCCGGTGTCGTAGATTATCTTATCTGGCTGTACGGGACTGGCGTTGACGCTGTCCTTGTACAGGATACCGGGGTTGCTGCCCTAGCCCGCGAGATAGTACCCGGTCTCGTTCTCCATGCTTCCACCCAGATGACCATCCACAATACGGACGGAGTCCGGTGGGCTGCATCGCACGGGTTCAGGCGCGTTGTCCTTGCCCGCGAACTCTCGCTTGCGGAAGTCCGGCAGATAGCCGAGGCAACATGCGACCTGGGGATCGGCCTCGAGGTCTTTGCCCACGGGGCGCTCTGCTACAGTTACTCGGGCCAGTGCCTCCTCTCGTCCGTTATCGGAGGCCGGAGCGGCAACCGGGGCATGTGCGCCCAGCCCTGCCGGAAACCCTATGCGCTTGTGGCAGGGGATACCGATCCGTACGGGAGGCCGCAGAATGTACGGGAGATCCCCTTAACCGCTCGGTATCTCCTCTCGCCAAAAGATCTCTGCACCTGGCCCCGGCTTCCGGATCTGGCGGGATCGGTTGCTTCCATCAAGATCGAAGGGCGGATGAAATCCCCCCAGTATGTTGCGGTCGTGGTCTCGGCCTACCGCCGGGCACTGGACGCTCTGGCCGGAGGACACGCCCCGGAACCAGGCAATGCTATGCGGGATCTCAACCTTTCGTTCTCCCGGGGATTTACCCGGGGCTACCTTCTTGGCGATCACCATGATGCCCTCATGGGCCGGGATGCGCCGGACAACCGGGGCCTGGAGATTGGAGTTGTGACCCGGTATGATCGGAAGACCGGCACCGCCTCGGTCCGGCTCAGCGGATCCTATATTCCGGCACCCGGCGACGGTCTTCTCTTCTCCGGAACACCGGGTGGCGAAGACTGGGGCTTCTCGCTCAACTCGGTTCCTGCTCGGGAAAAGGACGGGATACGTATCGCGGTGCCCCGGGAGATCCTGCCAAAGACCCGTGTCTCGGTCACCTTCTCCCGGGAACTGGAGAACCGGGCCAACCGGATCATTGCCGATCCTTCCCCGGACCTGCTCCGCCCGGTGCCGCTTCACCTGGACATCGGCGTGCAGCCGGATGGCAGTATCACTGCAGCGGGACAGATCCTTTGTCCCGGCCGGGAGCCGGTGCCGTTCGTTGTCCACCCGGATCTCCGGATGGAGCCGGCCCGGTCGCAGCCGCTTACAAAGGAGATGTTCCTGCAGCAGCTCCAAAAGACCGGCGGTTCCCCGTTTATTATCCGGGAGATCTCCCTTTTGTATGCAGGGGACCGGTTTGCACCGGTAGCGAAGATCAACCAGGTCCGGCGCGACATCCTGGCAGCTGCTGAGGAGGCGCTGATCGGGGCATCCCTGCCGGCACCGGAAGCAGTGGCGGAAGCCCGGGCACGGGGAGATGCCTTCCGCATCCGGTACAAGGAAGCGGAAGCCATGTCAACCAACGTTTCCCATGATAATTCTGCTCTCCGCCTTGCCGTGTATACCGATACGCTCGACGGGGTGAGCGCAGCAGCGGAATCCGGCGCCCAGATCCTATGCTTTGAACCCGACTTCCCGATGCCGCACCATCTCTGCCAGGCCCGTTCACCTCCGCTGCCGGTGGGGGAGCAGCTGGAAAGAGCGCTCGCGATCTGCCGGCAGTCCGGCTGCCGGTTTGTCTGGAAACTGCCCCGGATCACCCGCAACGCGTACCTGGAGGCCGTGCTTCCCCTCCTGCCCCTACTCATCCTGGAAGGTCTGGAGGAATGCATGGTGGAGCATTTTGGGGCAGCTCTTTTCCTTTCCGGCACTTTTCCCCGGCTTGCACTCTCTGGCGGTCCCGGGCTGAACATCTTCAACCATGCTGCAGCGGGATCCGAAGGTGCCCTCCTCCGGAGTCTCACGCTCTCTTCCGAACTCTCCCTTGATGAGATCCGGACTCTCGTTCTCCATGCAGAAGCCACCGGTACCGCCCCGGATTTTTCCCTTGTTGTCCAGGGAGCAGCCGAGGCAATGATCACGGACGACTGCATCCCGCGCCTGGTTCCGGATACCTGCCCGAAGAGGACGAGCGATGCAGGCAGACTTCAGGCCGGTTTCCTTGGACTCCGGGATGAGACCGGCCGGGTATTCCCGGTCCGGTCTGACGGGAGCTGCCGGACCTGGATTGGCAATTCCGCTGAACTCTGCCTGCTCGATCACCTTCCCGCGATACGGGCAGCGGGGATCCGCGAAGTGGCCGTTGACGCACGCGGGAAACCTGCACGGTATACGAAGGAGATGACCGCCCTGTACCGGGCCGCGGTTGACCGGACCAATTCCGTAACATCGGCCCCCGGCGACCCGACGCTTGCGGCTCTCAAGGAAAAAGCACGGCAGATCTCAGCGGGCGGGATAACGGCCGGGCACCTCCTCCGCGGGCTTAAGGAATAAGAGGGGCAACAATTTTCATCCTGCCCGGGCCAGATATATAATTGTCATACCATGTCCCTGTCAACGGGACGAGAAAGGAGACGGAAAATGACATCACCCCTGGTTCTGGTAAACTTGAAGACGTACAAGGAAGGCATGGGCAACCGGGCCCACCTGATAGCCAACGAAGCTCAGCGTGTTATGCAGGAGAGCGGGGTCACAATAGGCCTTGCCCCGTCCTTTATCGATCTTCATCCGCTTGCCCACCATTTCGCCATCCCGGTCTATGCCCAGCACGTTGACGGCTGCGAGCCGGGAGCAAACACCGGTCATCTCACAGTCGAAGCTATCCGGACTGCAGGAGCAGCCGGTTCGCTCGTCAACCATTCCGAGCGGCGCCTGACCATAGCCGAGATCGAATCCTCGGTCCGGGGACTTGCGGCGGCCAAGCTCATCTCGGTGGTCTGCACGAACAACGAGGCAACAAGCGCCGGTGCAGCGGCCCTTGGGCCGAACTATGTTGCCATCGAGCCGCCCGAACTCATCGGGAGCGGGGTCTCGGTCTCGAAAGCCAACCCGGATATTATCAGAAAATCCGTTGCTGCCGTCCGTGCAGTCAACCCGAATGTGAAAGTGCTCACGGGAGCCGGCATCCAGAGCGGGGAATGCGTGAAAATTGCCATTGATCTCGGGACCGACGGGGTCCTGCTCGCGTCAAGCGTGGTCAAATCCAAAGAGCCGGGAACCGTTCTCCGGGACCTGGTCTCAAAACTCTGATTTTAAAAAAGCGGGAAAGATTCTGATTTATTTCAGGAAAAGGTACCAGACCGCTACAATGACGACAAATATGACAATCCCGATACCGATCACCGTCGTACTGCTGATTTCGCCTGATTCTTCTGCCATGGTAAAACTCCGCGTGGCATGAGGCCACGACAAAGATACCTCGGGGATTTTCCCATATAAAGATTTGTTCAATCCGGCCCAAATAAGAAAAAATCAGACAATGAGGGAGATCAGGTCATGCTTGGTGATGACCCCCCGGACGAGCCGGCCTTCCACAACCAGGACGGCATGATTCTGCTGGAGGATGTTGATCACGGTCTCTACATCCATGTCGGGAGGCACGGTAGGAAAACCGGTCTCCATGAAATCCCGGACCGAGAACTGGTGGGATTTGTGCAGCCGCTGCTGCTCGATGGCCTTGACGATCACCGATTCGGAGATGCACCCGACCGGTACCCCCCGCTCGATGACCGGCAGCTGGGAGATATTGTTCTTCTCGATGATATCGACAGCCCGGCTTATCGGGTCCTCCGGCTGCACGGAAAGAACAGGCGTATGCATGATCTGGATTGCCCGGATCTTCCGCGGCTCGGAGCTGTTGAGCACTGCTATTATCTTGTTGAGCGTGCTGACCCGGGGATCCACGTTGCCGGCCTCGATCCGGGCAACCATGGACTGGCTGATCCCTGCGCGTTTTGCGAGTTCGGTCTGCTTCATGCCGAGTGTCTCACGGCGTGAGCGGAGTTCTTCGGGAGTTGGGATATGCATCGTTGATTACTGATGGTGATATAACCACATCAATGTTCCTGAGGGTCCCCCGGATAACCGGTGCCGGATATTATAACGTGCAGCTGGACAAAAACGCACCAGGGCCAAAGGTGCGTTATGAAAGAAGGCTTATGCACACTGCTCATTTTCTCCCCAAGCGCAAGGTTCATTATAGGGGAGGCGATTATAGCTGTTATCGATAATCCAACGTCAATGATTGGATTAGTGTTCCGCATGAACGAGGCTTTAGATAACGATGACGATGATGAAGGGAACCATCGGTTCTTCCTTTCCTCTTTTGTGATAGTGCCGGAATTCATAACCGGTATGATCTCCAGGGTTTCCAGGCTGCGCTGCAGGGTGCAACCGGTCCTTCCCGGTATTATTCCCGCAAGCGGGCACTCCGGGATGATTGCCGGATGAACAATAGACCGGGTGAATACCCCCAGGCCTGCAACCTGATGGAAGGGGAAGTTGTCTTCTCCTGCGTCCCGCTCGTCCCCCACGCGGAGTACGAACCTGCGGCCGGTCCCGGATCGGCCGGTCTCCTGCCAAAGAAACATACCAGCCGGCTGTCAGCAAAAAAAGAGCAGGCGCTTCTCAAGGACTCGCAGGTCGCCATCTGGCGGGACGGCACGGTCCATATCATCAGCGAGAGTTACTTTTACAAAACTGAGCCGTATTACACCATCCTCCGGCACGAGCTGGAAGGAAAGGAGGTCCGGCCCGCAAGCCACGCGGTGCTCGATGCCTATGTGGTACCGGTCTGCCTTGAGCGGGCAGACCTTGCCGGCATCCCGATCTGCGACTGGGAGATCTCGCAGGGTTACGCCCCCCTCCCCTCCATCCTGTACGGCCTGAACTACTTTGCCACAACCTCCGATTACTTTGTGGTAAGCGACAACGAGAAAGCAAAGGAAGCGATCAAGCACATCACCAACAAGGGCAAGTACCCGTTCTGTTACCAGAAACTTCCCGACAATGCCGAGATCCGGCACTGCATCTCGGTCTTCGGCAGGACCACAACGGGATCCGAAGCCATCAATGCCATTGCCCGGGATGTGTACAGCCTCTTTGCCATGCCGCTTGTAACAATCGTGATGGTGCAGAGCGAAAACCAGTTCCGGCTCTCGTCACTCTCCCCGACAAAGTACACGCGCATGTCTGCTGAAGAACGGGCGCTTCTGAATGCCTATATCTCCCACCAGGAATTCCTATGAGCAGGCTTGGCATCTTTGTTGACCGCAAGACGCTCTCGAACTCCGAGCAGCTCAATGCCTTAATCCGGTGCCGGGACGTTGCCGAGAACCTGGGCCATCACGTGGAATTCCTCTTTCCCGTGGACATCAACAAGATAAAAAAGATGGATGCCCTCTTCATCCGGGCCCGGACCGACCCGATGAACGTGACCTATGTGGCAGCCCGGATGGCAAGTTTTTACAATATCCCGGTCATCGACGACCCGCAGTCCATCCAGATCTGCGGGGACAAGATCAACATGTACTCGCACCTGATCCGACGGGGCGTCTCGCTCCCCAAAACGGTCTTCTTGTCCAAACAGGATCTCAACGTGGAGTGCGTCACCCGCCTGTTCGATGAACTCGGCACCCCCCTCATCCTCAAGGAACCCTCCACCTCGTTCTCGCTCCGGGTCGAGAAGGTCAGCGATATTGCTGAATTCTTCCGGGTTGCCCACCGGTTCAACCGGCTCTCGGACTGGATCGTGGTCCAGCAGTACATCGAGAGCAAATACGACTGGCGGGTCGGCGTCCTTGACGGGAAACTCCTCTATATCTGTAAATATACCATCCCCTCCGTTACGTTCAAGATCCAGGCTTCCGTGAACGGGCATATCGTCTACTGCGGGGTCGAGAGCGTGCCTCCCGAAGCAGTCCCCCCGCACGTGATCCAGCTCGGGATCGATGCCGCCAATGCCATAGGCCGGGGGCTCTATGGCGTTGATATCAAGAACAACAATGGCGATGCCTACGTGATCGAAGTGAACGACAACCCATCCATCGAGAGCGGGGAAGACGACTGCTACCCAAGGGTATTCGAGCAGATCGTCTCCCACCTGTTACCAGCGTGAATACCATGACCGACAACTGGCTTTTGAAGGCAGAAGAGATCTGCCACACCTGCGGGGGGCACTGCTGCGACGGCGCACAGCCCCCGCTGAGTTCCGAACGTATTGCAATCATCCTGAAAGGAGGCGACTTTGCCCACTGTATTGGAAAAGACGGGTACCGCTTTGTCCGGTCAAAGGAGAACGGGGAGTGCACCCTGCAGAAGAACGGCAGGTGTCAGATCCATGCCATCAAACCGGAGACCTGCCGGGCAGGCCCGTTCACGTTTGATGTGAAAGGGGATACGATCGAGATATTCCTCAAGTTCGAGAGCATCTGCCCCATTGTCCGCCTTCTCAAGGATGTGCCGGAAGCCTATGAACAGCAATACAATCAGGCAGTCACCCACATCACGCACCTGGTAGCACACCTCCCGCAGGATGAACTGGATGTCATCTGCCAAATCGAAGAGCCGGAGACCGAGCTCGTTGCGAAGATCCCGCGACAATATCTCTGATCCATGACCATCGGCACCGAGCACGAGTACTCGATCAACGACAACCGCTTCCGGCCCCTCCCGGTCTCGGACCGGATCCTCAAATCCATCTGCGGCCGGTTCGAGAGCGAGATCCCCTTTGGCTCTGTGAAACTCGGAAAGGAACTCCAGAAGACGGTACTCGAATTTGTTCCGGAGGATCCTGCCACGGAACTCCTGGACCTGGAAACCCGGATTCAGCAGGGCATCAGTAAATTCTATCATATTTTTCCGGATCAATACCAGCTCCTCGGTCTCGGCATGCACCCGACACTCAGGCTGGACGAGACATGTGTCTGGGACCATGACGAAGGCGAATACTACGAAGTCTATGACCGGCTCTTCACTATCCGCCAGCATGGCTGGCTGAACATCCAGGCCCTCCAGATCAATCTTTCGTATGATAGCGAGCGGGATCTGGTAAGAACCCACAACCGGATCCGCTCCCTCCTCCCGTACCTCATCGCGGTGACGGCATCCTCCCCTATGGTGGAAGGACACCTTACCGGCTCCTGCGACAACCGGCTCATCTATTACCGGGAGAACCAGAAGGAGATCCCGCAGATCTGCAACAACATCCTGCCCCGGGAGATCCGGAGTGTGGCCGATTATCGCACAGCACAGGAAGAGGTCTACTCCGCATTGCGGGAGCATGACGCAGGCATCCTCTGCGAGGAGTGGGTCAACTCCTCGGGGCTCATCATCCGGTTCTCCCGGAACTGCCTGGAGATAAAAGCCCTGGATGAGCAGGAATGCATTCATTCGGATATGGCAGTCTGCGCCTTTGTCCGATCCCTTGTCCGGTGCAGGGATCTCTCCCTTGATACGGACGAGGGAGTCCTGCTCGACCAAATTGATCAGGCCATCCGGAAGGGAACCGGGGAACTGAGGCCGGAGCTTGAGAACCTGTACTCCACAGCATGGGATAATGCAACCGCTGACGAGCGCCGGTACCTGCCCGTGATTGAACACAGGATCAGGAACGGTTCCCTGGCGGAACTCATGACCCGGAGATTATCCGGTGAGCCAGACATAGTCCCGCTGCTTGCTGAACTCTCTGCCTGCCTGAAAGGGAACCGCAGCTGGAATGGCTGACAAACTGCCGGGTCATAAACGAGCTATCATTTTTTCCCGGTACCCGTTTCCGGGCAGGCCTGAGGGTTCCCAAAGGCATCGGGATTCCTGCCCGGCATATTCCTGCAGACCGGAAGGGTGAACGAGAACATGGCCCCGTTTCCGGCCTGACTCTCTGCCCAGATGCGCCCGCCATGCCGCTCGATGATCCGGTGCACGGTGGCAAGCCCGATGCCGGTGCCCGGGAACTCGGATTCCGTATGGAAGCGGGTGAACGGGTGAAAGAGATTTTCAGCCTGATCGGCATTGAACCCGGCCCCGTTGTCGCGGATAGCGATTATCGTCAGATCGTTCTCTTTTTTCATGCTGATGGAGATCTCGGCCTGGTTCGTCTTACCGGTGTATTTCCAGGCATTATCGATCAGGTTCTGCAGAGCCATGGAAATGAGGGTCCGGTCCGCATGTACCACCATCCCGTCTTCAATATCCACCGTCACCTGCCGGTCCGGGTTATGCTCCCGGAGAGGGGCTATGATCTCCCAGGTGATCTTTGAGAGGTTCACTTCCTGGCAGTCGAGCGCGAGCCTGCCGGCCCGGGAGAATTTGAGCAGGCTCTCGATCATGGTGTTCATCTTTGTGCTTGCTCCCTGGATACCGTTTAGATAGCTCTGGATTCCGGGATCCAGATCACTGCCGGCTTTGGCCAGGATGAATGCGCAATAGCCATCGATCACCCGGAGCGGGGCCCGCAGGTCATGGGATATGGAATAGCAGAACGACTCGAGTTCCTCATTCTTCAACCGGAGTTCGACTTCCTGCCGCAGGACCCGCTCCTTTGCCCGCTTCTTCTCAGCAAGCTGCATGATCATGTTGTGGAGTTCTGCGTACTGGACCTCGATCTCGATGCCTTTCTGGAGGTAATAGGCCGCACCATTGTTGAGCGCCTCGATTGCAACCTCCTCCCGGCTCTTTCCCGTGAAGATGATGAACGGCGTCTCGTTTCCCTGAGATTTCAGTGTTTTTAAGAGATGGATGCTGTTCTGCCCCGGGGGCAACTCGTAATCGGCTATAATGACATCGAAAGTCCGGGTACCGATGAGGGCGAGGGCTTCCTTTGAGGACCGGGTTGTTGTTATATCCCAGAAACCGCGATCTTTGAGAAAATGGACACTTACGTTCAGAAACTCGGGATCATCGTCGATGAGGAGCAGTGCACTGTCATAGGTCATAGGATATCTCCCGGAAGGTGAAAGCGGACGCAGCCGGCCCGGCAACATCCTCCCGCATCCATTTTCGGTTCAGGGCATCCGTGGTTCCGGGCCTGCGCCCGGACGGGGATCCTGCCGATGGCCGGAACCCGGGGCAGCCCGGAGTCATCTGCGGACAGAGGGGTAAAGAGTATGGCGGATATCGTCTGCCCTGAGGCAGTTCCCGCACATCGCGCTCGTCAGATGGTGAACTTTGCCATCTCACGGGATACGTTGTCTGCAATCTTGTTGACGTTTTCAACAACCCGGTTCACTTCGCTTACCGAAGCGGTTGCTTCCTCGGCAGCCGCTGCAGCATTGCTTGCCTCTTTTGCCGTGCTCTCGATCTTGGAGCTGACCTCGTGGACGCTCGCCGTGATCTCCTGGACGGTGGCAGCCTGCTCCTGGCTTGCCGCAGCCACTTCGGCAGCTGCATTGGCCACACCTTCTGCTGCAACCTTGATCTTCCGGAAGGCTTCAAGCGCTTCGGCAGACATCTGGGTGCCCTTTACCACCTGGTTCTTTGCATCGTCCATGGCAAGCGCTGCTTCCCTTGTGGATTTGTTGAGCGTGGAGATCATGTCCTCGATCTTTTCAGCACTGGCCCGGGATTCCTGCGCAAGGGACTTGACTTCGGTTGCCACAACGGCAAATCCCCGGCCTGCCTCGCCGGCCCTTGCTGCCTCGATGGCTGCATTGAGGGCAAGCAGATTGGTCTGGTTGGCAAGATCGCTTATCAGCGTCACGATCTTGGAGATATTTGCCATCTGCGTCTCGATATCGTGAACGATATCGTACACGGTTCCGGTGGATTTGGCAATGTCGCCCATGCCTTTCTCGACATTCTCGGCAATGACCGCCCCGGTCTTTGAAGCATCGCTGGCCTGCTTGGCCTGGTTCGAGACGCCTTCCATGCTGGAAGTGACCTGCTCGACTGCCGCATTCATGTCCTCCATTGCCTTGAGTACCTGCTCGACTCCCATCGAACTCATGTCAGCATTCTCATTGACTTTCTGGGCATTGGAGGCGATATGGGCGGATGCCGACGCTACCTCGTTGAGGCTGTTGAGGGCTTCCTGGGCAGAGACCGAAAGACGAGAGGTCTCGGTGTTGACACCTTTGACCGCTGCGGAAACGGAGATGCCGATGCTGTTGAGGGCTTCCTTGAATACGAGGAAATCCCCGGCAACCCGGAGATTGTCATCAACACGGGCAGAGAAGTTCTGCCGGGCATATTCCTGGGACATCCTCAGGGCTTCGTTGACCGGCCGGATAACGGCATCGAGCGTGTTGTTTACACCAACGATGATCTTCCGGTAATCCCCCTCGTGCCGGGTCGGATCGGCCCGGGTGTTCAGTTTTCCCGCAACGGCTGCTGCAGCAAGCATATCGGCATCCGAGATCATGAGCTGGAGCGCATCCCTCACTTTCGCAATCATGCTGTTGATGACAACGAACTGGTCATGCGCTGCCTGGGTATTCGCATTGGGGGTGGGCAGGATCAGCTTGAAGTTCAGGTCGCCCCTGGCCATCATGGTGAGATCTTCGGACAGGGTTTTGAAATAGTCGCTCTGGTATTGCGTGAATTCCGCTTTGGCTGCTTCAACTTTGCGTTTCTCGGTGTTGTCGTTGTAGACCGCCATCAGGGCAACGATTGCCCCGTCCTTGTCGAGAAGCGGGATGGTATGTTGTTCAAGGTAATGGATACCGGTCGGGAACTCGACTTTGACATCGCCCGTCACTCCTTTCTTTGTTTCAAGAGCTTCGCGGAGGTTGTGGCCGCTCTTCTCCAGCACCTTGAAATCCCGGATGCTCATGCTCTGGAGCTTCTCTTCGGTTATCCCGGAGAGGACAAGGAAGGCATCGTTGGCGATCTTTATGTGATATTCGGTATCCACGAGGATGAGCGGCTGGGGGTTCTGCATCATCATCGTAAAAGCCAGCTGCTTCTGCTTCTTTGCTTCCTCGGTCTGTTTTTTTATCTTTTCTGCCTGGATCTTTTCCTTCTCGAACTCCTCGATCTCGCGTTTCACGGCCGGGACGAGCCGGGAGTACTGGCCTTTCACAATGAAATCCTGGGCACCGGCCCGCATGGTGTTGACTGCGGTCTCCTCGCCCACGACCCCGGACAGCACAATGAACGGGAGGGTCACGCCCAGCTCTTTGACCAGAGCAAGCGCCTTCATGGCGCCGAAATTGGGGATATTGTAATCGCAGAGAATGACGTCCCAGGACTTGCGGGCAAGGGCGGCCTTCATTCCTTCGGCAGTCTCGACCCGCTCATGGGCAACAACAAGTCCTCCTTTCTGGAGTTCCAGGACAACAAGGGTAGCATCGTCGGGCGAGTCCTCAACAATAAGTACATTAAGGGTCTGGTTCATGTGATAGTCAGTCCGTAATTGTCTATTTCGGGTTTTCGTTCTTTATTGTTTCTCTCTTGATCTGCCCCGGAAAATTGTATCCGGATTGTTTTTCCGAGGGAAAGATCGGGATATCCGCCAGACTTTCGACCCGGCTGGCATACAACCACCCGGAATACCCTGAACCCGGCTCAAAATGGGGGAATGGGATGGATTTAAAAAAACAGAATAGTGAAGAATTCCCCAAAAAACCATGCGCGACGAGGCTTCGGACAGAGATCCGGTTTAAAAAAAAGGATAAATATCACCCGGATAGGGAATCGGTCGTCAAATCAAAGTAAAACTGGGGAACATCAGTACGATTATGCCGGGACTTGACGAGAGAAATGGACGGCGGGATGAAGATTCCTGTGCCGGAGCAGGCAGGTTCAGGACTGCCGGGTGAGAACCGGGCGTTCTCACAGCGTGACTTTCTTGAGGATCTGACCGTGCCGGAAGACCGTGATACCCCCGCCGCTCTGAGAGACAACGATTCCCACGGTATTGGTAACCTGCGTTATCGCGGCAACCGAGTTGTGCCGGGTTCCCATGCCCGGGGGAAGCGACACATTGGACGTGTCAACGGTGATATAGCGGCCCACCGCCTCGACAAAGCCATCCCCGGTGATGACAAAGGCGCCGTCCAGCTGGGCCAGGGCCTTGATATTCTCCTTGAGTTCGGTATTCGTAACAACCCGGAGCTCGGGCCGGTGGCCTTCGAACGGGTTTAGGATGATCTGGCGGGATTTCTCCAGCACATTCTTCGTATCGCCGATGAGAAACGTTGTGCCGACGGGCTTTCCTTCCCGGCCTTCGATCGAGATCTCCGTGCAGATATGGAAAACGGCATCGAAGACCTCATCTTTCACATCGGTATCCAGGATCACGGTATCCTTCCAGGAATCCGTGCTGATCCGGACTTCCCCCCGCTCCTTCTGCCGCCGGTCGGTAATGTCGTGACCAATGCAGAGGATCTCGACAATATGCCCCTGTTCGTCCCGGATGGCCTTGTTGATCCAGGCAATCCAGACATGGTCGCCGTTTCTCCTTATATTCTCGTTCACGTTGACGGCATATCCCTCGGCATTGAAACCCAGGTCATTGACCATCATCGAGAGATCGTGCTGGACCCGGCTCTTTGCCGGGACTATTGTCCCGACAACGTTCTTGCCGAGCACATCCTCGCTTGCATAATCGAAGAACGTCAGGGCATAGTGGTTGAAGAACGTGATGTTCCCCCGGGTATCCATCCGTATGATGATGCTCTGGGAGTTCTGGAGGATCTCGCGGTACTTGGCCTCGCTCTCTTTTACCAGATCGGCCATCCTCTGCCGCTCGGAGTTGTCCGTGACAACGAATGTGCCACCCTTTGTCACGTCCCGGGAGTCCAGCGGCTGGACCTGGATATGGCAGGGAAGGAGCGACCCGTCCTTCCTGACAATCCTGCAATCCGCATGCAGGAGTCCTTCGGCATCCCTCCGGATCAGGAACTCCCTGCAGGCCTGTTCATACTCTTCGGCAGTTCTGAAAAGTGTACGGAAATTCTTCCCGACAAGGCCCGATTCATCGGTGCCGAGCATGGTAAAGAACGGGCGGTTCACCCACCCGAGAATCCCGTTCTGCATCTGGAATATGCCAAGGGGGGTTGCCGAGAGGATGGTTGCCAGCTGCTCGTTCTGGACTTTCACATCCCGCTCGGCTTTCTTCCGGAGCATGGTCTGTTTGACGAGATTGACCATCTCAAAGAGCGGGGCCCGTATATCCCCTCCTTTGGGGAGGATCAGCTCGGTTGCGTTGTTGACTTCCTGGAGCACGATCTTGTTCTGGCCCCGCCGGGAGAGGAGGATTACAGGAGTTGTGATGCCAAGGGACTTGAGATACTTCAGAAATTCGATCCCGTTCATATCGGCAACGAACTCGATCCCGTTTATGTCGGAGGTCTGTTCGCAGGAGATGATGACATCGAACGTGCGGCCTTTGAGTTTCTCGATGCCCTGCTTGATGGTGCGGGCAGGTTCCACTTTCATGTCCCCGGTCTTTTCTAAAAAAGTGCGGATTTGAATGACAAGATCGGTGTTGTCATCGATAAACAGGACTGAGATCATCGGGCCTCTCCCGGAGAAAATTGCGTGGAACTCACTATTATCAGGTGGAAGGCCGGTCGATAAATAGTTGTTGAGGATGAAAAATGATCCTCCCAACGGTGAAAAAAGATTATTCCGTGTGCTGGACGATTGCCAGCTGGTACATCCAGTCCATGAGCGGGTGGCACTCTTCCACAATGCACTCAAGTTCGCAGCCGATACAGGGTATCAGCTCGTCACCGGCGAGAAGATCGCAGGGATTGACCGGCATCTGCTTGGCCCGCAGGAGGTAGGTCTTGATACCCTCTTTCTTGAACTCGATTCGTTCGATGAGACCGCTGTCTTCCAGTTTCTTGACGATCCGGGAACATTTCCGGCTGTCAACACCCAGCTCTTTCCAGAGCTCGCTCTGAAGTACACCTTCAGGCTTCGACTGAATCAGTTTCAGTCCTTCATCTACCGGATCTCCCATGTCGTTTCACCCCGATGTAATTCAGATTACCGGTGCAATAGTGAGGATATTGTTACCCCGGATCACAACTGTGCCAAGGCTCCTGCCCCGCTGGTTATCGACAAACTCAGTTGTCTCTTCCATGTGGATGTTGAGATATTCGTCCACCGCGACAAGGCGCCCCTGCAGCTTGCGGCCTTCATCTTTTATCTCGACGGATATCTTTGAATCCACAAGCGCAAACACTTTTTTTATCGGCAAAACAATTCCGTTAACCATCTGCCCTAATTTGGGATGTAAGATAATTAAAGTTTGCTCATTACCCGCACCCGGGGGCTGACGGGATGCCAAAAAGCGCCAAATCCAACGTATCGGGAAGTCAAAAAAAAATTATTCGGGTATTCCCTCCCAGCGGTCGCGGAACTGTTTCTCGATGCCAGGAAGGGTTGTGTATTCCATCTCTTCAAGTGATAAACGGTGGGGTTCGAACGGGCCCTGGTCCCGGATGACATCCGCGATCTCGTTGCAGCGGGCTCTCACGCGATCGAACCCGACATCATCGAACATATCGGCCGGCCCTATCAGATGCCCGTTGCTTACCTGGAAGCCCATGCAGATGCAGCGGGGAGGCCCATCGAACCGGGTCATGTTGGCATCGCAGAGCCCGACAGGCATGAAGGGGCCGTGATGCGAACCCCGCATCCAGCCGGCAACGATGATGGGGGTGCAGAACGGTTCTATGACTTCTCCCACCGAAGGAAGACCACTCTGGGCGCGCACGATCATGACGGGATCGTCCTTTCCCACGTACCTGCCCGCAGTAAGGTTCAGTTTTTCCGTGCTTGTGGAGGCCGCAATCATCCCGTCCTTTCGCCAGACATGCTTGATCACGTACCTTGAGCAGGCACCGATGTAGGAGAGAAGGGTGTAGGTCTCTTCCGGAGTTTTAAACTGGATCCGGCGTTTCTTCATGACATCGTGGACTTCAAAGACAAAACCGCTGTGCATGCTCGGGTCAATGACAAGACCGGAGGTGTTGAACGGATCGGCAAAGATCTTGTACAGGAAGAAATTCCAGGCCCCGGGCTCGGTCTTGTCAGCCATGAAGATGAGGACCGGGTCGGATCCCCGCTCCTCGAATTCCATCTCGGCAACCCCGGGACCGAGGCCCCGGACATTGCCGGAGAAGGCATCGGAGAGCAGGTCCTGGCCGGCCCCGTAGAGTTTCATATCCTTAGCAATCTTGGTGCACTCCATGAAGACATCCCAGGCGAGTTTGTGCACATTTTTATTGTCCGGGCCATGGGAATGCGTCATGATCAGCTCAAGGTCGTCACCGCAGTGAGTGACAAACGCATCAATGAGGAGTTTTCCCTTCTCCTCCTTGAGCATCTTTGCAGCCTTCTCGAGCAACTTCGGGTGGGTACGCGAGTGGCCGGGAAAACTGCCCACATCCGCTTTGATCACAGAGATGGTTGTCTTTGGCATGCTACAACATCGCCCCAACGGGACAAAAACATATTGGAGGGTTTATTGGAGGGACTTGCGGACTGCCGATGCAGTCCCGTAGGCCCCAAAGGCCCGGAAAAAGAGAAGGCTTTCCGCATAGGCCATCGCAACCATGGCCTGCTCGGTTGCTTCCTCAACCGAATAGATCTGTTTGTAGAATTCTTTGATCGCCATCTTGCAGTTCCCGTCAAAGATCTGGCGATCCTTCTTCCCGGGGTTCAGGGGACGGTACTTCTCAAGGGTCCAGTCCTGGATCTCCTTGTAAAGAGCCGGTTCGTAGATTTTGAAGGTGTTGAACGCCACATCCTGCCAGAACGTCCCGACATTGCCCTTGATGATATCTCCCTTGGGGAAGTGGAGATTGATCAGTTCGCGGGGGGTGCCGGTGATACCGTGCTGGGCAATACCCACCTGTAAGTGGTTTTTGCGGAGGGCTTCGGCAATGGCTTTTGTCTGGGGGATGTCGATGGAGAGCTGTTCCACGACATTTCCCTGGGCATCATAGGTGTGACCATGGCTGCTGCCGTTTGCTATTGCAAGAGCGTGGGGAAAGACATTATTCTCATTGAGCGCCCGGATATACTCGACCGCCTCTTCGGGTTTTGTGAGAATGAGACCACCGGTGTCCTTCCTGCCGATCTCCCCGACTTCCACTTCAAGGCCGAATTCCCCCCCGTTCATCCGGCTCTTGATGTAATGGGCAAGTTCGGTTGTCACGCGGATATTATCCTCAAGCTCCGCCCTGACGGTCTTTCCATCGAAATTGAAGAGATGGGAGGCATCGATGGCAAAGGAGGTGTAGCTAGCCTGGATCTGGGCATCGATCAGCTGCTTTGTCCCCTCGACTTCCGCGGCATCCCCTTTCTTAATGGAGATGTGGTCGGCATGGAGAGCCCAGACATCGAACTGCACGGCCTGTGCAGCAGCGTTCATCTTCTCCGAAAAGTCCTTAGGCGTCATTCCGGTATACCCGCCCTTGAGATCGCATTCCGACCGGGCCAGTTCCATGATGACCGCAGAATCGGTATCCTTTGCAGCCTGGAAAATACCCTTCGCAACCGCGGCTATCCGGACATTTGCAGCCATGACGATCGCTTTCTTACCGGAGATACCATGCAGGATGGTTGAGCCGGGAATCGGACCATATGCCTTGTTCTTCATAGACAGATCACTCCACTTTGTTCACGCATTATTCATTAAGGTTTCAATGAGCGCGATCTCCTTCCTGCCACCCACATAGATAGGGGTGGTCTGGCCGATCGATTCGGGCTTGATGGTCAAGATGTCGTCCTTGCCGTTGCTGATCGCACCCCCGGCCTGGTAGATGATCATACCCATGGGGTTTGCCTCGTACAGGAGGCGCAGCTTCCCTTTCTCCTTGCCTTTGAACCCCGGGTACGAGAAGACGCCTCCCTTGTGGAGGATCTGATGCACATCCCCCACAAAACAGCCGCTGAACCGGAGCTTGTATCCTGCATCCTCCAGAGATTTAATCCACTGGGCATGGGCGGGGAAGTAATCTTTCCGGAGTGCACCGGGGGCATAGATCTTCCCCTCGGGAATCCTGAGATCCTTGTGCCGCAGCACGAAATCGCCCGAATCGTTCATCACGAATTCGTGCACGCCTTTTCCGGTGGTATAGGTCAGCGTGGTCAGGGGCCCGTAGAGGATATACAGGGCGGCAACCATGGTGACTCCCTTCTCAAGGACATGACCGGGATAGATACCGATAATGGAACCCACGCACAGGTTGACATCGATCAGCGACGAGCCGTCTAGGGGATCGATGACAACACCGAACTGGTTTTTCGGGTGTTTGACTTCGAGAATCTGGCTCTGCTCTTCGGTTGCAATATAGCGCACGAGACGGGTCTTCTGGAGACCATTGATGAAGATCCCGTCGGCATACTTGTCGAGTTCCATCTGCTCTTCGCCGAACTGGTTGCGTGTAACCTCTTCAGCAGGGGTCCTGGGAATGGTACAGAAAAAACCCTGTTTAACATCCCGGGCCTGCTCACTTAAGAAGAGGATCAGTTCAGATAAGTTTTCATCTGTTCCTGCTTCGACAAGAAAATCTTTGAGTAGCATTGTTCCGCCTTCCGCCGCCCGATAGGGCAGCAATCCCGGTTCATCCAGTGGAGATACCCGGGGAACCTGATTGTAGATTTGGATGCAGAGGCTTATCAGGATTATTATCCTGCAGGCAGGGGCTGGAGAGGTGTCATCAGCCAGGTACTCGCGGCAGAATTACGGGTACAGATCACGGAAGAGTGCTTCGTGCTTCTCCGGGTAATTCAGGAATTCGAGCACAGGATCCCGCTTCCGGATCAGGCTGTACAGCGGATCGGACAAGGCATCGGATACATCCGCGAGGCGCCGGGCTTTTACAAGCCGGAGGGAATTATGCCCGGAGTACGCCTTGTTCTTTACAAATCTCCCGTCGGACATCTCGTAGTAGGCAGCCCCGCGCCGGGATTCATAGCCAAGGTAATCGCTGGAGAAACGGGACGAGACGATGTTTGCCATCTCCAGTACCCGGTTTCTGGACGGGTTGATGGTCACATGTCCGTACCCCGAGGGAACAACAACCACATCCCCGGCCCGGGCTGCGATCATCACAACATCGGAGCAGTCCGGGGTCTGGATCAGGTAATGCGCCACTCCGGCCAGCACCTCGTAGAGTTCCGGATAGCCGGTCCCGTGGGGATCCGGCGGATGGTAGTGGCCTTTGGTCTTGACATATTCCCCGCAGAGTTCCCGGGGCGGGATCACGGTGATGTCAAAGCGGAGATCCTGCTCCTCCATCCACCGGCAGTCTTCGGGAGATGCGGTAACCCCGCGGTACATGGCATAGACAGGACCGGTGCAGCCGCAGCCCGGGTCCGCAAGCACGTCACTGAGATCTTCCGCAGAACGGATGGATGGTGCCGGAAGCGGATGCTCCCAGCTCACCGGGTGCATGTCCATCCGTAACGTCTTATCGGGAACGGAGTTCTTCCCGGTCATTTTTTCCCGCCAATCACAGTCATCGCAAGATCATAGAATTCAGGATCGACGGTCTTGAGCTGACGGACTGCAGACTCGAGCGTGATAGAAGTTATACGGTTCGATTGCAGGGCAACCATCTTGCCGAACTCCCCGTCACGGATCAGCTCCACGGCGGCAACCCCGAATCGGGTGGCAAGCACCCGGTCGTACGCGGTAGGCGAGCCTCCCCGCTGGACATGCCCGAGCGTTGTGACGCGGGTCTCTACCCCCAGGCACTTCTCCAGCTCTTTCCCGAGCAGGTTTCCCACGCCAACGAACTTCTCGTGCCCGCATTCATCCCGGGCATGTTCGGGTACGGGATGTTCACCGATATCCTCCCGGTGGGCTCCTTCTGCAATGACCACGATCGAGAACTTCTTGCCTGCCTCGTACCGGGCCCGGAGTTTGGCACAGACCTCTTCAAGAGTGAAATGCACCTCCGGGATGAGGATCGCATCGGCACCACCGGCAATCCCGGCAGTTAAGGCAATCCAGCCGACATTGCGTCCCATCACCTCGACAACAATGACCCGGTGGTGCGACTCAGCCGTTGTATGGAGCCGGTCGATCGCCTCGGTAACGATCGAGACCGCGGTGTCAAACCCGAACGTGACATCGGTGCCCCCGATATCGTTATCAATGGTCTTGGGGACACCAACGAGCGGTATGCCCTCCTTTGCAACATCGCGGGCTGCAGAGAGGGTCCCGTCGCCCCCGATCACAACAAGTGCGTGAAGCCCGTATTTTTTCATGTTGTGCTGGATCTTCTGGAAATCAGCCTTGTTTGCGAGGGGATTGGTCCGGGATGTGCCAAGGATCGTCCCCCCTTTGGGAAGGATGCCGGAGACCGAGAAATCCGTCAGCGGTTCAACGTCCCCCTCGATGAGTCCCTGCCACCCGTTACGTATCCCAAGCGTCTCGTAATCGTACCTGATCCCTGCCCGGACCACCGCCCGGATCACCGCATTGAGTCCCGGACAGTCTCCTCCCCCGGTCAGCACACCGATCGTCTTCACGGCTTTTTCTCCTGTGTTGATGATATCCTGTCAATGTATATGTTCATTCCTCTCACCCGGGCCCGGCGTACTCCGCTCATACGAATCACCGGCTCGTCTCCATAAAGATCCGCCGGTGGATGATCCGCCAGCAGAGGATCAATTGCGCAAGATCCCCGGCCGTCACATAGTGCCGGTTCTTGAACAGGGAGATCGGGCGGACCCGGGTCTGTCGCTCAATGCTCCGTTCCAGCTTCTTGACCACGTGCTCGCTGAGTTCCCCGTCGATGATGAGATGACCCATGCGTTCTCCGTCATGAACGCTCGTCTCGAACAGAAGGGCAAAATTCCGCTCGGAGAGGGAGAGGATTGAGTAAAGGTCCAGGGAGAGATCGATGTTCTCGATGGTATGTCTCATCCGGTTCTGCACAAGGGTTATCTGGTACACATTGCGCTCTTCCCCCAGGTTTTGGCCGTAACGGGAATAGTCTATGCCGATCACCGCATCGGCAAACTCCTTCTGCGGGTAGATATACTTCAGGTAATCCGGTTCACGCCGGGATATCTCCCCGATAACCTGGTCCCGCGAGTACCCGCGTTTTTTCATGTCGCGGCGGATCTTCCAGTCGTACTTCACCTGCTTTACCGGGTCGACAAACAGGGTAAAATCCAGGTATTTCCGGAGCATGGGGGTGTACAGGGTATGCAGCCCTTCGAGAATGAGAATTTTTTTCGGACTGAAGATAACCGGTGGATCGAATATCCCGGTCGCATGGTTGTACACGGGTTTTTCTACCGGAACGCCGCGTTTGAGCTGGATGAGATCCTGCTCAAGCTGGTCCAGATGATTTGCTTCAGGGTCAAGGGCGGTCAGGCCGGCTTTCGCTCGCCCGGCCCGGTCGAGACGGTGATAGTCATCGAGCGTAATGGTCGAGACCAGATCGTTCCCGAAGATACTCCGTATCCCCCGGGTGAAGGATGTCTTTCCCGATCCGCTGTCACCGGCAACACCGATGGTAAAGATGTACGGGGACTCGGCAATGGTGTCCTTGAAATTCACAACCGGCATGTTCACACGGGGGCCCTAATCTGCGATCCTTGTTCAGGAGATTCTTATTTCCAGAATGTTTTCGGTAACCGCAACTCCCCACCCGGGAATAACGGGAAATAATAATGACGCGGCCAACCTGGACCATGGGCCTCCCGGCCTTCCTGTACTGCCTGATCCGGGGCAGGGAAAAATGAACGGAGACCCGGCCCCGACATGTCAGGCACACCACTCATACCGATACCCGGCCGTAGGTGTCGGTCAGCCGCTGGACTATCGGTCCCCAGAGGAACATGCGATCCACTTTCTTCCGTCCCCGCATCCCAAGGGCGCCCGCATTCCAGGGTTCATTGATCATGGTGTTGATGCCCCAGGCAAGCGATTCCGCGGTGGGTTCGGTCTTGATCCCGTTCACAAAAGCATCGATGTTCTCCCCCAGGCCCCCGACATTGCAGGCCACTACCCCTTTCTCGGCGCTCCAGGCTTCCAGGAGGACGAGGCCGAAGGGTTCATTGCGGCTGGGAATCACCACAACATCGGCAGCATTCAACAGGCGGATATATTCAGAATCCGGGATATAGCCGACAAAATTGACCGGGAGGTCGCGTGCCCGCTCGCGGAGAAACTGCATCATCCCACCGTCACCGGCAACTACCACCTTTGCATCCCAGCGGTACTGGCAGACCTGACGGATTGCCTCGATAAAGAGATCAGGCCCTTTCTGGAAGACGAGCCTGCCTACAAAGAGAACCAGCGGGGCGTAGGGATGGATCCCGTACGCTTTCTTCACCTCGCCCGGATCGATCTCGGTCCGGTATTGCCGGGGCACCACCCCGTTCGGGATCACATCGCACTTATCCTCGGGAACATTATACAGCTGCATCACTTCCCGCTTGAGGGTGGAAGAGACGGCAGCCACCCGTTTTGCGATAAGACCTCCATACCACTCTTTCCCTGAGATCTCCTTGTATTCCCACCAGTCCCCAGCCTGGTTCCCGTTCCTCCCGAACTCTGTTGAATGGAATGTCAGGAGGGTATTCCGGTCCTTCAAGTGATGGAGGGCCTGGATCGGGTGCCAGTCGTGGAAATGGAGGATATCGAACGGAGATCCCAAGTCCTGGACACGGAACTGGTCCACCATCCCAAGGCTCATGTTGTCGCAATATTCAACAATATTTTTTCCCGAAGGCCGGCAGTAGTGGTAATGCACACCATTGACTTCCTGGTCGGAGATACTTCCCCGGGTGAAGAAATGCACTTCGTGATTCTGCTTCACGAGCGTCTCAGCGAGATTCGTAGCCGCATTGGCAAGGCCGCCGACCCGCTCGGCATACATCGATTCCCAGCAGAAGAAGGCTACCTTAAATGACTCCATAACAGTTCCCTCCGCTCTTTTACGGCTTTTGTCAGTTCATGACGCTCTTTTAAACCGGCAATACTTTCGGCGAGGAAGGAATCCTCGAGCACGTCGTTTATCCAGTTCACGAAATCACCCCGTTCGATATGGTACCGGATCGAATCGTTCGGCACAATAAAGAGCAATTCCTCGAACTGGTCCAGGTTATAGGCAGTATGGCCGATAAAACCGGTCGGCCCGGCGAAATGGAAGGCCTGCTCCGGCGACAGGGTCCGCAGGGTCTTGGCCGATCGGCGGTTCTTCATCACCCGGAGGCTGCGGGTCTCGTAATCAGCAAGAACCTTCATGTAGGTCTTGAAGGCATCATCGGCATCGTGGTGGCTGAAGTAGGTATGCACCTCCCCGCACGTGCCGTACTTGGAGGCCATATAATAGAAATGATCGCTCGTCTGGAGATAGCGCCAGATCGGCTTGTCGACAGCATATGGCCGGGCCGCCTGGATTGCGTGGAATGCCGTCTTCTGCCGGTCGTTCCCCATCCAGGCCGACGTATCCTTCTCAATATCCGCCCAGGAGATGGTTTCCCGGACATCGATCTCGTCCACCGGGGTCTTGCGGGCAAGCACCTGCGATGGCAGCAGGGTCTCGACCCCGCGTTCGCTCAGCTCGCCAGGGAGAGCGCTGAGGAAATCAAAGATGCCGGTCTCCTTCCAGAAGTGTTCGCCAAAGGTCTCGAAGTCCAGGAATATGTTGATGATATCCCCCGAGGATGATGCAATCCATTGCGCATACGTGTCAGCGGTCAGCGGGTACATATCCCAGCTGCGGTTGGCAAAACGGAATGCGATATCATCGGAGAGTTTGGTATTCCTCAAAAGGACCGGGAGGTTCTGGCACCGGTACACGTAATCCGGGCTCCTCCACCCAAGTACCCGGTCCACCCCTTCAGTAAAGATGCCGGAAAAGTCCATCTCCCGGATCGTTGCGGCGACTTCGTTGTTGAAAGTAAATTCCGTATTCTCGAAAACCACCGGGCGGACCCGGAACTGCTCGTACATCAGGTCGGAGTGCATCCGGACCTGCTCGCAGAACTCGGATTTATCCGGAAAACAGCTTGCAATGCTGTGGTAATAGGTCTGCCCGATCAGTTCGGTATTTTTATGGCGGGCAATATCTTCAAAGAGGGAGAGAGTCTCGGGACTCCACTTGTCGAACTGCTCGACGACAACACCGGACAGAGAGAAGGCACAGGAAAAACCTTCGTCGAGTTTCTCAAGGATGATCCGGGTTGCCGGGTTGTAGCACTTCTCGGCAACGCGTAAGAGGATCTCCTTGTTGAGACCATCAAAATAATGATCAAAGAGATCCTTCTTTTTCACGTTCGGTTGAGGTGAGAACATCCGATTGAGCCGGTAGGGCTGGTGAACCTCGAATCCAAAACAAATAGGTGGCATGATAGTATCTCCCAGACAGGCCGCGGGGACAGACTGTTTTTACCACTGGAACGGAAGTACGGGATCAAGGATTCGGGATTATTGTTCTGTTGGTGTGAAATCAGGTACGCCGTGGCATGGTCTTTTGGAGGGGATGTCCCTGTGCCCAGCACAGATACTTAACATAATATCAGACATATAAAGGTATCTTCAATTTTCAAAAGAGAATACAAAAAGAGAAAGATCTCTTTCCGGGAGGAGGGTCCGGGAAAAATACCGTATATCTGGACGGGAGATCCATTCTCATACGGGATTTTTTCCCGCGGAACCGTGTCGATCTGCACCAGAAACCATTGACACGGAGAGATCCCCCACCGTACTATCCCTGTAGCAGTCATCTCTGTCATGGACGTTCCTGTTTCCCATACCATTAAGAAGGTGCTGGAACTACTACACAACTACTGAGGAATACCGTGGCACCGGATAAGATCAGGAAAATGTTCCCGCAGGTTCCCGAGCGGATATCAGGGCTCGTCGATCTTGCATACAATCTCTGGTGGAGCTGGAACCCGGAAGTAAAGATGGTATTCAAACGGCTCAATCCCCAGGCATGGATTGAGAGTATCCACAATCCGGTGAAGATGCTCCGTTCCCTGGATGAAGAAACGCTCCTTGCAGCCTCAAAAAACCCGGTCTACCTGAGGCATTACGATCTCGTGATGTCCCGATACCAGCACGAGATGATCAAGAACCACAGCTGGTTTTCCGAGAATTATTCCGGCGATCACGATCTCAATATCGCGTACTTCTCTGCTGAATACGGGCTGCAGCACTCGCTGCCCCTGTATGCCGGGGGACTGGGATTCCTGGCCGGGGATCATCTCAAGGAATCCAGCGATCTCGGCCTGCCGCTCGTGGCTGTCGGCTTCATGTACTCGGAGGGGTATCTCCACCAGCATATCGGACCTGACGGCTGGCAGCTGGATATCAAGGAGATCCTGGACCGCGATGCGGCCCCCATCCAGAGGGTGTTCTACAACCACGATGAACAGCTGGTGGTCCGGATTCCCTTCATCGATCCCCCGATCTATGTTGCGGTCTGGAAAGTCGATGTAGGCACCATCCCGCTCTTTTTGATGGATACCGATATTCCCGAGAACGACCCGGCCAACCGATCTATCTCGTACCGGCTCTACACCGGGGACAACGAACAGCGACTCAAGCAGGAGATCGTGCTGGGCATCGGGGGGAGTTATATCCTGGATGTGCTTGGCGTGCGGCCCTCCATCGTTCACCTGAATGAAGGCCACCCGGCGTTCACCATATTTGAGCGGATCCGGGAGAGCATCCTTGACAAGATGAATTTTGAAGAAGCCTTCGAGAGGGTGCGTGAAACAACCATCTTCACGACCCATACACCGGTCCCGGCAGGTCACGATGCCTTTCCCCATGCGCTCATGGACAAGTATTTCAAAAACTATTACCCCCTGCTCGGCATCAGCCGGGAGACTTTTTTGTCCCTGGGAAATTCCCCAGCCGGGTCAAAAGACCATTTCAATATGACAGCGTTTGCCCTGAGGATGAGTGCATTCAAGAACGGCGTGAGCAAACGGCACGGAGAGGTTGCCCGTTCCATGTGGAGACCACTCTGGCCGGATCTTCCCGAAGAGAAGATCCCGATCCAGCATATAACAAACGGGGTCCATGTCCCCACATGGCTGGATCCCAAGATGCAGCTGCTGCTCAACAAGTACTTCTCGCCTGCCTGCCCGCAGTGGCTCGCGGAGCATGACAAAACCCTGCTCTGGGAGATGATCCAGGAGATCCCCGATGAAGAACTCTGGTCGGTCCATGTCCAGCTCAAACGAAAACTGGTCAACAGGATCCGGGAGCACAAGCGGCGGAAATGGGTTGGGGAGAATACGGATCCCCTGAACGTTCTCTCGGGGGGTGCCCTGCTCGATCCCTCGGCTCTCACCATCGGGTTTGCCCGGCGGTTCTCCACGTACAAACGGGCGGATCTCATATTCCAGGATATCGAACGGTTGAAAAAGATCGTAAACAACCCCTGGAAGCCGGTCCAGATCATCTTTGCAGGGAAAGCCCATCCTGCCGACGAGGAAGGAAAGCGCATCATCCAGAAGATCTACAAGTACGCCCTCCAGCGGGATCTGGGGGGGAGGATCGCATTTGTCGAGGATTATGGCGAGCAGATGGCACAATATCTTGTCCATGGCGTGGATGTCTGGCTCAATAATCCGCTCCCCCCGCTGGAAGCCTGCGGCACGAGCGGGATGAAAGCGTCCCTGAACGGCGTTCTGCACATGAGCGTCCTGGACGGGTGGTGGCCCGAGGCCTATTCCGGTAAGAACGGCTGGGCCTTTGGGGAGACCGACACCCGGAAGAACCATGACCGCGAAGATGCCGAGCAGTTGTACGGGGTGCTGGAACGCGAAGTAGTGCCGCTGTATTATATGCAGTCGGACGACGGGATCCCGCACTTGTGGGTGAAGATGATGAAAGAGGCCATCCGGTGCACGGCCCCCCGGTTCTCCGCCCGCCGCATGCTCAAAGAGTACGTCCGGCTTGGCTATGATCCTGCCCTGAAAAGAGCCGCCGAATACAGAAAGCAACTGTTCCCGTATGATCCGAAACTTTGATAAAACAGGGGCATTTGCCGGAAGGACTGCACGAGAGGATCGGTTGTAAGGTGATCGGGGAACACCGGACTTGGGGAGGCGTGGATGGGTCGTTATATCTGTATTCACGGTCATTTTTACCAGCCGCCGCGTGAGAATCCCTGGACGGAGGTGGTGGAGGTGGAAGATTCGGCCTACCCGTACCATGACTGGAACGCCCGCATCACCGCGGAATGCTATGCTCCCAATGCCGCATCCCGCATCCTCGATGCAAGCACGACAATCATCGATATCGTCAACAACTACCAGACGATCAGTTTCAATTTCGGCCCAACCCTTCTTGCATGGCTGGAACTGAACAATCCGCAGGTCTATTCTGCCATCCTTGATGCAGACAAGGAGAGCATGAAACATTTCTCCGGGCATGGTTCCGCCATTGCACAGGGGTACAACCACATCATTATGCCCCTTGCCACAACCCGGGACAAGCGCACCCAGATCATCTGGGGAATCCAGGATTTCATCTTCCGTTTCAGGAGGTTTCCCGAGGGGATGTGGCTTCCGGAAACCGCAGTTGATCTCGAAACGCTGGAGCTGCTGGCAGATCAGGGGATCAAATATACCATACTCACTCCCACACAAGTATTGAGGGTAAAAAAACCTGATGAGAACCGCTGGACCGAGGTACAGAAAGATACGTTTGACTGTTCGATACCGTACACCTGCCGGCTCCGGGAGGGAAAGTCGATTGCGGTTTTTTTCATGGAAGAGAAGATCGGGCAGGAACTGGCTTTCGGATCGCTCCTTGAGAACGGGGAAGCATTTGCAGACCGGATTGTCGGATCCTTCCCGGGTTACATGGGGGAATCCGGCCTTATCAGCGTTGTCTCTGACGGCGAGACCTACGGCCATCACCACCGCTTTGCCGACATGGCACTTGCCTATGCGCTGTATTCCATCCAGCAGAAACAGACTACAACCATCACCATCTTCGGGGAATATCTGGCTGCCCACCCGCCAGTGTACGAAGTGGAGATACGGGAGAATACCTCCTGGAGCTGCCCCCATGGGATCGAACGGTGGAGAAGCGACTGCGGGTGCAGGACGCGGGGGACAACCCTCAGGGAAGATGATTATCCTCCCCAGAATCCATCCCTATCAGGAGATACACAAAAACCCGTTGATAAAACCCCCTCCACCTGGAACCAGAGATGGCGACGGGGGTTACGGGAAGCCATGGACCGGCTCCGGGATGAACTCATCCCCCTCTATGAATCCCGGATGGCCGGGCTTGTACGGGATCCCTGGACAGCACGGGACGACTATATTGCAGTCATCCTGGACCGGTCCCCGGAAGCCCGGGAACAGTTCCTTCTCCGGCATGCCGCACGGGCTCTTACCGGGGAGGAGAAGATCCTGGTGCTCAGGCTTCTTGAGATGCAGCGGCATGCCCTGCTCATGTACACTTCCTGCGGCTGGTTCTTTGACGACATCTCCGGTATAGAATCGGTCCAGGTGATGCAGTACGCCTGCAGGGCCATGCAGCTGGCACAGGAGATATCGGGAATCGATCTTCAGCCGCTCTTCATGTCGTACCTGATCGAGGCAGAGAGCAACCTGGCCAGACACGGGGATGGCGCAGCCATCTACCGGAATTATGTCGGGAGAACGATTGTCGACCAGAAGCGGATCCTTTTTAATTACGCTCTCTCGCTTCTGGTTAAAGATCCGGAATCCGTTCCCATCCGGCGCTATACCAAACTGGCTGAATCGCACGAGATAGCGGAATCCGGGAAGACAAGGCTGGTTATCGGGACGCTGGCACTCAGGTCGGAGATCACCGGTGAAGAGAACAGACTCGAATACAGTGTAATTCACCTCGGCACCTATGAGTTCATTGGCGGGATCCGGACGTTTTCCGGTGACGCGTCCTTTGCCCAGATGAAAGATCATTTCAAAGCCGCCATACAACAGGACGATATCCCGCTCCTGGTAAACCTCATGGAGAAGGAGTTCGGGACAGAGATCTACTCGCTCTGGCACCTTTTCAAGGATGAACAGCGGGAGACCCTGTTCTTTCTTATGGATTCCACGCTTGAGGACCTGGAGTCGTCGTTCCGGCAGATCTACCGGGATCAGATTACGCTCATCCATGCAATGCGGGAGATGCGGATCCCGGTTCCCCGGGTGATTGAAGATCCGGTCTGGTACATCCTCAACAAAGACTTGAAAATGGCACTCCAGGACAAGGAGATCAGCCGCCAGAAGATCCAGCACCTGGTCAGCGAGATGATCCGGGGGGAGTTCTCAGCAGATAAAAATACCCTGGATTTTACCGCTTCGAATCTGATTGCATCCCTGACAAAGAAACTCACGAGCGCCCCGGATGATGTTGCTGCAATGCAGGAGATCTGTGACCTCTTCAGGATCCTTTCCCCGCTCTCCCTCAGGTACGATCTCTGGGAATCCCAGAATGATTATTTTTATTGCGGCAAAAAACAACTCTCGTTCATGCAGCGCAGGGCAGAGAAGGGCGATGCCCGGGCAGTCCTGTGGATCTCCCGGTTTTCTGAACTGGGCAGGTGGCTCGGGGTGAAATGTATCTGATGCCGGGGGATTACCGGAGGGCCGGTCCCTCCGGGGCCCGGCCGGAGAGCCGTTCTTTTTTCCGGATGAAAGGTGCAGGATTATGACCGGACGGGGGAGCGGCATTCTCCTGCCGGTCTTCTCGCTTCCCACCCGGTACGGGATCGGGGACCTGGGAGCAGAGGCATACCGGTTTGTGGATTTCCTGGCGGAATCCGGACAGAAATACTGGCAGATACTCCCGCTGAATCCGACAATGCAGGACAGTGACAATTCGCCGTACCTGTCCTCATCCGCATTTGCCGGCAACACAAACCTGATCAGCCCGGAACGGATGGTGCAGGAGGGGTTCCTGGATCCTGTGGATATTGAAGACGTGCCGGCATTTCCACCGGACCGGATCGATTACGAATTGGTGATCCCGTATAAACGGGCCTTGTTCTCCAAGTCATACGAACAGCACGCCCGTACCCTGCAGGCCGATCCCCATTACCATGCATTCTGCCGCGAGCAGTCCTGGTGGCTGGACGACTATGCCGTGTTTATCTCCCTTGCCGGTTTTTACGGCACCGTGAACTGGAGCAGATGGCCGGATGCTATCAGGAGCCGGGAGAAAAAGCCATTTGACAGCACAAAAAAGCAGCTCATGGTGGAGATCGAGAGAGAGAAGTATCTCCAGTATATGTTCTTCCGGCAATGGAGAGCGCTGCATAAATATTCCCAGGAGAAACGGATCGCCATTATCGGGGACATGCCCCTCTATGTAAATGCCGATAGTGCCGATGTCTGGACACACCCGGAACTGTTCCGGCTGGATGGAAATGGAAGGCCGGCGTTTGTTGCCGGGGTTCCCCCGGACTATTTCAGCAGGACCGGACAGATGTGGAAGAACCCGCTGTACCGCTGGGAGGAGCACGAGAGAACCGGTTTTTCCTGGTGGATCTACCGTTTCCGGCAGAATTTTTCCTTGTTCGATCTGGTGCGGATCGATCACTTCCGGGGACTCGTGGCATACTGGGAGATCCCGGCCGGCGCAGCCGATGCAACCGGTGGACGGTGGGTCAGAGCCCCGGCCGACCGGTTCCTGAAGATCATGAAAGAGACCTTCTTCCAGTTTCCTGCAATTGCCGAGGACCTGGGGATAATCACACCCGATGTTCACGAGGTCATGAGAAAACACGGGCTTCCCGGCATGAGGGTGCTCCAGTTCGCCTTTACCGATGAGACGGCACACAATCCCCATGCGCCCCACAACCTGACACAGGAACTCTTCCTGTACACCGGAACCCATGACAATCCCCCGGTGAAGGGATGGTTCGGGGAATTCACAACCGCGGCCGATCGAAAGCGGCTGTTCCGCTACCTGGGAAGGGATTATTCTGCAGAAGAACTGCCGGATATCTTTATCCGCCTTGCCATGAGTTCGGTTGCAGGGACGGTGATAATTCCCGTGCAGGATCTGCTTGGCTGTGGATCCGGATCCCGGGTGAATACTCCCGGAACCGACACCGGAAACTGGTGCTGGAGGATGCCCGCGGATTGCCTGACCGGTGAGCTTACCGACCGGCTGCTCGATCTCACGCGGGTGTACGGGAGAGCCTGATATCCGGCTCAATAAAACAGCTTTTATTGATACCCGGATCACCCTTTTTTGAAAAACCCGTCCGTTCCCGCCCCATCAGTCAGCCCTGTGGCACGGTAACCCGGTATTTTTTCCCCACGGACCCCCCAGGCAAAAACGTGGGTGTGTCATTTGATATTACATCATAAAACTGCGAATTTTTCTTCCTAAACAGACTGCCCAGTTGGGGGGTCTGTGGTGAAAAAAATATCAGAGACCATGGCCTGGATGCTGAAGAATTAAAAAATTACGAGAGAGATCCGGCAACCTGAGGTACGAGCCGGATAATAAATTTTCACCACAGACCCCCCCACACATTCCGTTCCGGGGCCGGAAAAGAACGATCTGCCAAAGAACCACGGGTACGGCTTCATTGGGTTCCCCGGATCTCAAAAAAATCCAATGTACGGTATGCCAGCACAGGGGAGATGGGGATTCAGGCACCGTTCCGTTCGGTCGATAGGGATCTCCCGAAAAAAGAATTCAGGCCGCCTTATCAACCCGCGTCCGGCTTTCGAGAAGCACAGCCTGGGCTGCTGCCAGCCGGGCAATGGGCACCCGGGGGGCGGAACAGGAGACATAGGACAAACCGATGGAGTGGCAGAACCGGATCGAGGCCGGGTGGCCGCCATGCTCCCCGCAGATACCGATCTTCATGCCGGGACGGCTCTGGCGGGCCCACGTAACGGCCTGATCCATGATCCTGCCCACCCCTTTGACATCGAGCACCTCGAACGGGTTGTCAAGGAGGATGCCGGTCTGGTTGTACAGGGGCAGGAACTTGTTCTCGGCATCTTCGCGGGAGAACGAGAAGGTGGCCTGGGTGAGGTCATTGGTCCCAAACGAGAAGAACTCGGCTTCATCCGCCAGGTTGTCAGCCCGGAGGCAGGCTCTCACCACCTCCAGCATGGAGCCGAATTTGAGATTAAGCCGGATCCCGACGGTTTTTTCCACATCTGCCCGGATATCGTCAACCCAGACTTTTACCCGCTTGAGCTCCTGGACGGTGCAGACCTGCGGCACCATGATCTCGGCCGAGACTGCAATACCCTCGTTCTGGCATTCTGCTGCCGCTTCCAGGATGGCACGGATCTGCATCCGGTAAATCTCGGGGAATGTGAGACCCAGGCGCACTCCCCGGTGGCCAAGCATCGGGTTCACTTCATGCAGGGCTCTTCCTTTCTGGAGCATTGCTTCTTTTTTCCGAATAACATCCTCGACCAGCTGCGGGTCGGTGAATTTTTCCACCAGGGGTTGGATCCCGTCCGAGGGTTTGAGGTATTTTACAGAATCGGCAAGGATATGCAGGCCATGCAGGACCTCCCGCAGGTTGTGCAGGATTGCAAGCTCTCCTTCCAGCTGGTGCTCGGATGGCAGGAACTCATGGATCGGGGGATCGAGAAGGCGGACCGTAACCGGCTTTGACGCCATGATCCGGAACATTGCCTTGAAATCCTCGCGCTGGAAGGGGAGCAGTTTGTCGAGAGCTTCCTTTCGGTCTTCCACGGTCTCGGCAACGATCATATCCACCATGATAGGCAGGCGATCGGTGCCATTGAACATCCGCTCGGTGCGGCAGAGACCGATCCCCATTGCGCCGAACGTGAGCGCCCGCCCGGCATCCTCGGGGGTATCGGCATTCGCCATGACCTGCAGGTGCGCGGTTTCATCCGCCCATGAAAGAAGCGTGGCGAGATGGCTGGAGAACTCGGCTTCGATCATCGGGACTTCCCCCAGATAAACGGCCCCGGTTGTCCCGTCTATCGTGATGAGCGCCCCTTCCCCAAAATCCAGGTCCCCTACCCGGGCCTGGCGCGTGTGAACATTGACAACGATCCCTTCAGCCCCCGAGACGCATGGCTTTCCCATTCCCCGGGCCACAACCGCGGCATGGGATGTCTTTCCCCCCCGGCTTGTCAGGATTCCCTGGGCGGCAAAGAAACCATGGATATCCTCGGGCTTGGTCTCTTCCCGGACCAGGATCACCCTTTGTCCGGTCCGGCCCAGTTTCTCTGCCCGGTCTGCATCGAAAACCGCAATCCCCACTGCCACCCCCGGGGAGGCAGGCAGCCCGGTTGCTATCGGCTTTTTGGTAACCGTGGGGTCCAGGCGGGGAAAGAGCATCTGGTCAAGCATCTCGGGAGGGACCCGGAGCAGCGCCGCATTCTTGTCAAGAAGCCCTTCCTCGACCATGTCGACCGAGGTGCGGACGAGCGCCGTGACATTCATCTTCCCGTTCCGGGTCTGGAGACAGTACAGCGTTCCTTTCTCGATAGTGAACTCAAAATCCTGCACTTCCTTGTAATGGGTCTCGAGTTTCCTGCGCAGTTCCAGAAGTTCGCGGTGTATCCTCGGCATCTCCTGGGCCATGGCGGCAACGGGCTTCGGAGTCCGGATCCCGGCTACAACATCTTCTCCCTGGGCATTCACCAGGTACTCGCCAAAGAGGACATTTTCCCCGGTTGCAGGATCGCGGGTGAAGCCGACACCGGTTGCCGAATCCTCGCCCATGTTCCCAAAGACCATTGCCATGACATTGACCGCAGTGCCGTTCGCCATCTCGGGAGTGATCTTGAATTCCCTGCGGTAGTCGACGGCCCGTTTACCCCCCCAGGAACAGAACACGGCTTTTATGGCAATCTCCAGCTGCTCTCTCGGGTCCGAGGGGAAGGGTTTCCGGGTGTTCTTGTTCACAACCTCAAGGAACCGCCTGGAGACTTCCTTAAGATCATTGGCAGACAGGTCCACATCGTTCTTCACGCCGGCATTCTGTTTGGCATTCTCAAATTCCAGGTCGAATTCCTCTTCCGGCACACCAAGGGCGATCTTGCCGAAGAGCTGGATGAAACGCCGGTAGGCATCGTAACTGAACCGCTTGTCCCCGGTCTGCCTGATGAGACCATCGAGAGTCTCCTCATTGAGACCGAGGTTTAAGATCGTGTCCATCATTCCCGGCATGGACATTGCAGATCCTGACCGGACCGAGACAAGCAGCGGATTCTCGCGCCCGCCAAAGACCCTGCCGCTCTTCTTCTCCAGTTCCGACAACTCTTTTTTTACCTGTTCGAGAAGTCCCGGGGGCAGCACCCGATCCGGACTCTCGAGGTACGCAAGACATGCCTCGGTTGTTATCACAAAACCGGGGGGGACATTGAGACCGATCCGGGTCATCTCGCAGAGGTTTGCACCTTTGCCGCCCAGAAGTTTCTTGTCCTTTCCATCGCCTTCGCTGAAGGCATATACCCACTTCTTCATGTTGGTAACTCCGAAGACCGGATAACCTCGTAGTTTGCCGGCACATCCATCTCCCGGCAAGGGCCGGTGCCTCGCATAATGCCATATCCCCTGATATAATAATAGTATCGCAATATTTGGCAGAATATCTTCTTAAAAAAATGAGAACCGGGAATTATCCAGCCGGGGACGATGAATCCCGAAGAATCCATAACCACAACATTTTGGAGATCGTTTGCCGGGAAAAGACTCTTATAGTCTATGGGGATTAATACCAATCAACCATCAGCCGGAAACGGGTACACTGGGTTCGGATAATGACACTGCATCGGATAGACGAATCGGAAGGCTATGAACTGTTACGATCGATCGGGATTCCCTCCCCCGCGTATACTATAGCCCGGACTGCCGATGAGGCCGTTGCTGCTGCGGACAGGATCGGGTACCCCGTGGTTCTCAAGGTGGTATCACCGGCAATCAGCCACAAGAGCGATGTTGGCGGGGTCATAACATCAATCAAGACTGCAGAAGGTGTAAGGCTCTCCTTTGAAAAGATCCTCTCGAACGTGAACTCCCATAGCCCGGGTGCCCAGGTCGACGGGATCATTGTTGAACAGCAGATGGACCCAGGCCTCGAACTCATCATCGGAGGCAAGACGGATCCCTCGTTCGGGGAAGTCCTTCTCTTCGGCATCGGGGGGAAATTCGTTGACCTGGTAAAGGATGTCTCGTTCCGGATCCTCCCCCTGGACGAGCACGCAATCAGGGAGATGATCCAGGAGTTGTGGGGATACAAACTGATCCACGGGTACCGGGACGAACCGCCCCGGGATGAGAGAGCCCTGATTGCAATCCTCATGAAGATCAGTTCCTATTTTTACCAGAACAAGCACCTTGTGGAGTTCGACATCAACCCGTTCGTTCTCTACGAGCACGGGGGATGTGCCGTTGATGCCCGGTTTATTCTCGATACTGAGGGAAAAAAAGCGATCTCCCGGGAACATGAAGAGATTCCCCCGGGACTTTTTGATGCAAAGACCATCGCCGTAGTAGGAGCATCGGCTGACCCGAACAAAGTCGGGTATGCAGTATGCAAAAACCTTCTTTCGTTTCCGGGAAGACTGGCACCTGTAAACCCGGGCAGGAGCGAGATTTTGGGAAAAACAGCATTCCCTTCCCTCTCTGCAATCGACGGTCAGGTAGATATTGCGGTCATTACTATTCCGGCCCCGGGAGTCCCGGCAGTTGTCGAGGAAGCGGGTCGGTGCAAAATCCCGCTCCTTGTCATTATCTCATCAGGGTTCCGGGAAGCAGGAGATGCAGGACGGGCACTGGAAGAGCAGGTGCTTACCATTGCCCGGAAATTCGGGATACGCATCATAGGGCCAAACTGCCTGGGCGTCATGTTCCCGTACCGGGGAATCAATACCACCTTCGATCCCATATCGCCAAAACCCGGCCGGCTTGCATTCATCTCCCAGAGCGGGGCGGTCATCACCACGCTCGTGGACTGGAGCCTATCAGAAGATATCGGCTTTTCTGCGGTCATCAGTGTCGGCAACCAGCTCGATCTCGGTTTCGAAGAATATATCAACCTCGTTGCACAGGACGACCACACGCGGGCGATCATACTGTATATCGAAGAAGTCCGGGATGGCCTGAGGTTCATGGAAGTGGTCTCGAAGGTGACCCCGAAAAAACCAGTGATTGTGATCAAATCCGGCTCCTCGAAGAAAGGGAAAAGAGCAGCTGCATCCCACACGGGATCCCTTGCAGGAAGCCACGATGTGTATCTCGCAGCATTCCAGCAGGCAGGCATGATCACGGTCAGATCCACGCAGCAGGCGTTTCATGTGGGGGAACTTCTCGCATCCGAAGGCTACCCTAAAGGAAAAAGGGCGATTGCGATCACCAGTGCCGGCGGGTTCGGGGTCCTTGCCTCGGATTATGCGGAGCGCTATGGTATCGAACTCATAGAACTCACGCCGGCAATGCGTGAGCAGCTTAATGCAGTCCTGCCGGCGAGCTGGAACCATGACAATCCCATGGACATCCTGGGCGATGCGAATGCGGAGCGGTTTGCACGGGTTTTTGATATTCTCATACAGAACCAGCGGGACTGGGACATCATCTTCATCATCATCGTCCCGTCCGCCCTTGCGGATCCTGTGCTGCTTGCACAGGAAGTGGTCAGGTTCTCAAAGCAGACAAAAAAGATGATTGTCGGCTGCATGGCCGGCGGCGACAGCATGAAGCCGGCCTTCCGGATATTAAAAGACAACAATATCCCGAATTTCCAGGATATTGAAAATGCATTTGAAATAACCGGTATGATCGTCCATAACCGGTATTGACCCGGTTTTTCGTGAAAACGATAAAAAAGGATTCTAGATTTCCCCGGCGCCGGCTGGTTCCTGGCTCCCGGGAAGGGCGCTGAAGGTCACTTCAAGCACCCCGTTTTTGAACGTGGACTGCATCGATGCCGCATCAACGGGAGGCAGATCTGCAGCTGTGTGGTAGGAATTCCCGCATCCTTCCGCATCGATGACTAGCTGCCCCTCCCGGGCATCCAACCGGAGAGATTCTGCCGCTGCTCCGGGGAGCTCGACCACCACTTTCACTTCATCGCCTAAGCGGTGGACTTCCGCAACCGGTTCAGATCCTGCCCGTGCGGGAACGAGGGGTTCCTCTGTCACCTGCCCGTCTCGGTCCCCGCCGTTTATGACAATATGGTAGCCGAACATCTGCGGTTCACCAAAGGCACCTCCCCGGTTCATGCGGGCGACGAGCCGGGTAAACATCTCATCCATCTCCTGGAACATGTCCTGGGGATCTTCGTACATTTTTTTCACCTTCTTCTTACATTCCGGTTTTATTCTCAATCGATTCTGCAAGTTCCGCAATCCGGGCAAAGTCCTTCTTTCTCTGGTAGGTGGCTCTGCGGAGCTCGGCAACTGCCTCCTCGTTCTCTTTCTCCGGCATCAGGCCGGAACTTCTGAGGATCCGCACCGCCTTCTCGAGCGTCTCCCGCTGATCCTGGTTGTAGAGCATGGCCCAGGACTGGCGCTCGGAGGCCTCGATTGCATCCCGGTCAAGGGATCCCCGGACCCGGGTCAGCGCGGTATCGAAGTGTGCTTTGGTCAGCATCACGTTCTTGATCGCATCGATGCGTTCCTGTTCCGTCCGGGTGCCCATCTGAACGATGAACTCCCTCATGGCTGCCATCTTTGCCTCGCGGGCAAGCGCCTCGATGTCCGCACCCACGTAGCCTTCAGTCTGCTTCACCAGCGAATCGATGTCCACATCCTTTGCAAGGATGTTGCCGGTCTCACCACCAAGGTACACTTCGAAGATCTTCTTCCGGCTCTCCTCATCCGGGGCAGGCACGTAGATGTGCCGCTCGAGCCGGCCCGGCCGGAGCAGGGCATCGTCCAGCATATCCGGGCGGTTGGTTGCCGCAAGGATGGTCACATCCTTGAGCTCCTCCATCCCGTCCAGTTCGGTAAGGATCTGGGAGACCACGCTCTCGGTGACATGCGAGCTGCCCTGGTAGGATCCGCGCTTGGGCACCAGCGCATCGATCTCGTCGAAGAATATGATCGACGGGGATGCCTGCCGGGCCTTTCTGAAGATCTCGCGCACGCCTTTCTCGGACTCGCCCACCCACTTGGAGAGGAGCTCGGGGCCCTTGACCGCGATGAAATTGCATTCGCTCTCGTTTGCCACCGCTTTCGCAAGCAGGGTCTTGCCGGTGCCCGGTGGACCGAACATCAGGATTCCTTTCGGGGGCTTGGTCTTGAGCCGTTCGAAGACATCAGGATACTTCAGGGGCCATTCAACCGCCTCTTTGAGTTCCTGCTTCACATCCTCGAGGCCGCCGACCTGCTTCCAGGTTATGTCCGGCACTTCCACGAGCACTTCCCGCATTGCTGAGGGTTCGACGTGTTTCCGTGCCTCGGCAAAGTCCTCGTTGGTCACTCTCAGCTGGTCGAGCACTTCGTTGGGGATATCCTCGTCAATCTTGATCTGCGGGATCACCTTGCGGAGGGCATGCATGGCCGCTTCCTTGACAAGGAGCGCGATGTCCGCCCCGACAAACCCATGGGTTGAGTTGGCGTAATCCTCGATCTTCACATCGTCTGCGAGCGGGACACCCCGGGAGTGAACCTGGAAGATCTCCATTCGGCCTTTCTTGTCAGGTATGCCTATCTCGATCTCCCGGTCGAACCGGCCGCCGCGCCGGAGTGCCGGGTCAATGGAGTCGGGCAGGTTGGTTGCGGCAATGACAATGACCTGGCCCCGGCCTTTCAACCCGTCCATCAGGGCCAGCAGCTGGGCAACCACACGCCGCTCAACCTCTCCTTTGGTCTCTTCCCGCTTGGGAGCGATCGCATCGATCTCATCGATGAAGATGATCGCAGGAGCGTTCTGTTCCGCTTCCTCGAACTTCTCGCGGAGCCCTTTCTCGCTCTCACCGTAATACTTGCTCATGATCTCCGGGCCGGAGAGCGTGATGAAGTGGGCGTCCACTTCGTTTGCAACGGCCTTTGCGATCAGAGTCTTACCGGTACCCGGCGGACCATAGAGTAGCACACCCTTGGGAGGCTGGATGCCGAGCCGCTCGAAGATCTCCGGGTGGCGGAGCGGGAGCTCGATCATCTCGCGGACGAGCTGGAGTTCGCGCCCGAGCCCGCCAATATCCTCGTAATGGATATCGGAGACTTCCCTCTGACCGTCTTCCGGCTTGTAGGGCTCTTCCTTGAGCTCTATCTCGGTCGAGTCCGTGACAATGGCGATACCCTTGGGGGTGACCTTTGCAATCACGAGCGTGATCGCGTTCCCGATCACATCCACGCGGACAGTCTGGCCTTCTATGACTGACCGTCCGCGGAGCACCCGTGCAAGATACTGTTCACCCCCCACGAGACGGATGGGCTGGGTGGGCTGGATAACAACCTTCTTGGCGTACTCGGCTTCGGATTTGCGGATCTTGACTTTCTCATCAATACCGGTACCTGCATTGCCACGGATGTTCCCGTCAATACGGAGGACCGCATACCCGGTATCCTGCGCAAACCCCGGCCAGACAATGGCTGCGGCTTTCTTCTTGCCCTGGATCTCTATCACATCACCCGAGACCAGGCCGAGTTTCTTCATCACCTCAACGCTGACCCGGGCAATACCCCGCCCGGCATCATCGTGTGCTGCTTCCTTTACTGTAACTTCGAAATACTCTTTTTCTGTCATCGTAAAACACCTCGTATTGTTTGGGGTTTACCATAAGTTAGCGTTCAATTCTATATAAATGTTCTGTGATCCGAGGCCAACCGGCATCCCGCCCGACCCGGGGGAAAAAGCGGATTCTGTCCGTAAAGAGCCCTAACACAAAAAAATCTGTCTTATTCCAAATCAACTTTACTTGTTTAGAGAACAAGCCAGATTTACTCCAGAATTGTAAAACCGAGCCTTTATCTGGTCTTTACGGCAATCATAGAGGCATGAGTATCGTAGCAGATGCGAAAAGGGGCATCGTCACAGAAGAGATGAAAATTGTCGCCAAGCAGGAAGGAGTAACCGAGGATTTTGTCCGGCGCGGCGTTGCCGGCGGCCACATCGTCATCCCGACCTCCCCCTACCGCAAAGTGAAGATCTGCGGTATCGGCGAGGGGCTGCGCACCAAGGTGAATGCATCCATCGGGACTTCCACCGATATCGTCAATATTCCTGAGGAGATCGAGAAGGCAAAGCAGGCCGAGCGTGCGGGGGCAGATACCTTAATGGAACTCTCGACAGGCGGCGACTTTGTCGAGATCCGCAAGCAGGTCATTGCAAACACCAGCCTTTCGGTAGGCTGCGTGCCTCTGTACCAGGCATTCATCGAAGCCGCGGTAAAGGATGGAGCTGTTGTCCACATGAAAGAGGACGACCTCTTCCGGATCACGGCCGAGCAGGCAAAACTCGGCACCAACTTCATGGCCATCCACACCGGCATCAACTTCGAGACCGTCAAGCGCCTGAAAAACCAGGGCAGGCACGGCGGGCTCGTATCCCGGGGCGGCGCATTCATGACTGCCTGGATGCTCCACAATGAGAAGGAGAACCCGCTCTACCGCGAATTCGATTACCTTCTTGAGATCATGAAGGAGCACGAGGTCACCCTCTCGATGGGCAACGGTATGCGGGCCGGGGCCATCCACGATGCCACCGACCGGGCAGCAGTCCAGGAACTCCTTATCAATGCGGAACTTGCCGACAAGGCGCATAACGAGAATGTCCCGGTCATTGTCGAGGGACCCGGCCATGTCCCGATCGACGAGATCGCAGCCAATGTCACGCTCATGAAGCGCGTCACCAACAACAAGCCGTTCTATATGCTTGGCCCCATCGTCACCGACATCGCCCCCGGTTACGATGACCGCGTGGCTGCTATCGGCGCCGCAATATCATCCTCGCTTGGCGCAGACTTCATCTGCTACGTCACCCCCGCAGAGCACCTCGCCCTCCCGACACCGGAAGAAGTGTACGAAGGCGTCATGAGCTCCCGCATCGCAGCCCATGTCGGCGATATGATCAAGCTCAAGAAGACCCGGGATCTCGACCTCGAGATGGGCCATGCCCGCCGCGACCTGGACTGGGACCGGCAGTTCGCCGTTGCCATGAACCCGGCCCGGGCAAAAGCCATCCGTGACGAGCGCATGCCCGCGGACACTGACGGGTGCACCATGTGCGGGGACTATTGCGCAATCAAGATAGTCAACCGGCATTTCAAATTCTGATTCCCTCTTTTTGCTACGTTTTTTTTATCCGGACTACAACATTCCAAAATCTTAGATCGTATCCTTACGGATTTGGATCGCGGGAACTGCACAACAACGCAATACACTCATATAAAAATGGCAATAAAATACTCCGGCACGGTGATCGTATCCAGCTGAATTTCGGGGGGTTTCTTCCACTCTCAACCATTGACTGGCGGGGCAGGGCCGTATGCACGGTTTTTTTCCGGGGGTGCCCGATCCGGTGCTCCTATTGCCAGAACGAGGGTATTCTTACCGGGGAAGACTTTCGGGAACTCTCTGAAATAAAAGAGATGATCCGGTCATCATCCCCGTACGTCAGCGGCGTAGTTTTTTCGGGCGGTGAACCCACACTGCAGAAGGATGCCCTGCTTGAACTGGCCCGGTATGCAAAAGAACTGAAACTAGCAGTCGGGATCCAGACCAATGGTTTTTTTCCCGAAACACTCGCCGGCCTGCTGGAAGAAAAGCTCGTTGACAAGGTGGCACTCGATTTCAAATCACGCTTTGAAGGGTACTCCGGCGAAGGGGAGATGAAGAAATTCCCTTTTGAAAATTACGAACGAAATGTCCGTAAATCCTTTAAGATCTGCAAAAATGCCTATGCACAGGATATCTTAAAGGAATTCGAAGTGGTAATTACCGTATTCAGTGAGAACGAGCAGTATATAGAGGAAATCTCATCCCTGATTGAAAGAATACCCCTCGTGCTCCAGCAGGGTGAGCACAAGATACTAAGGTTAAGAGAGATCCCCTCCAATATGACTGAAGGCGAATACCGGGAAAAGAAAAGAGATCTCCAGGAACGGTACCATCCCATCACCCTGGATGAGATTAAACGGATTGCCGACAAACTAGGAAGGAAAGTCCGGATACGAACGCGGGAAGTAGGGGAAATCCAGTATAAAGGCGGAGTTGGTTCATGAAGGTTATCGGTGTCGTAGGGCTTCCTGCAAGCGGGAAAGGAGAATTTTCCAGAATAGCTGCCGGCATGGGCATCCCGGTCATTGTCATGGGCGACATGATCCGGAAAGCGGTAACAGCTGCCGGCCTTGAACCGACCGATGCAAATTTCGGAATGACGGCAAACCGGCTCCGCTCCGAGGGCGGAATGGATGCCATAGCACGACTCTGCATTCCCGAGATACAGGCCAGGACTGCCCCGCTCGTTCTTGTCGATGGCATCCGGGGCGATACGGAAGTTGTCCTGTTCCGGAACCATTTCCCCGGCTTTACCCTTATCAGCATCGATTCCTCATTCGATACCCGGCTTGCCCGGATCGCTGCCCGGGCACGGTCGGATGACTTCACTTCCGCTGATTCCCTCCGAAACCGGGACGAGCGCGAACTGGGCTGGGGCCTGGGAAATGCCCTGAAACTGGCAGATATCTCTCTCGCAAACGAAGGGAGCCTAGACGAGTTCTCCCTCGCCGTAAGGACCCTGCTTGCGAACCTGGAGAAGGAATGATGACCCTGAAACCGTACTTCTCTTCCTCATCGAAGGTCTGGGACGATATATCATGGGTATCCGGGATCCCTGAAGCCGGGTATGCCGGCTGGGAGATCGTTGCCGACGGCAATTACCGGCTTGACGATCCCGCCTGCATGCAGCGGATCCGGGATGTTATCGGGAGCACAAATCTCGGGGTTACCGTCCATGCCCCCTACGGCGACCTGAACCTTGCAACCCTCAACGATCCCATCTGGCGGGAGTCTGTCCGCCAGATCTGCACCTGCATTGAGCATGCATCGGAACTCACGGACCGGGTCACCATCCATCCCGGGTACATGTCCCCGGTGGGCAAACTGATGCCGGAGAAGATCTGGAACCTGCAGAAAGAGGCCCTCAGGCAGATCGGGCGATGCGCCTTGGAGCATGGCGTCCTTGCCTGCCTGGAGAATATGATCGGGATCAAGGAGTTCCTCTGCCGGTTCCCCGAGGAGCTTATGGGGATGACCGACGGGATCGAAGGTATCGGCATGACATTCGATTTCGGGCATGCCAACACGGTCGGGAAAGTGAACGAGTTCCTGCCGCACGTGGGCAAGGCAAACCATATCCACATCCACGACAACCACGGCGTCTCCGATGAACACCTGACGCTTGGGGACGGGACCATCCCGTGGAAGACCGTGGGAAAATCCATTGCAGCACACTATTCCGGTATCGTTGTTATCGAAGGGAGATCCATCCCCGAGGCAAAGCGGAGCCTCGCCGTATTCCGGGAGTGTTTTGTGTGAGCGGGGAGACACTGCACATCTATTTCCTCGGGACGGCCGGTGCCCTGCCGACACCTACCCGGAACCCGCCCTGCATCATGATCCGGCGGGGTTCCGATACACTTCTCTTTGACTGCGGGGAAGGGGCCCAGCAGCAGATGATGCGATCCCGGTGCGGGTTTACTATCAATGCCATCTTCGTCTCCCACTGGCATGCCGATCATTTCCTGGGCATCTTCGGCCTTGTCCAGACCATGTCGTTCAATGGCCGGACCGAACCCCTCACGATCTATGGCCCGGAATGGGTGCATGAATTTGTTGCAATCCTGCGCCAGGTGGCCCGGTTCAACCTGAAGTTTCCGATGGAATCCGTTGCACTCGGGCATGGATCCTGGGCGAGGTTCGATGGCTATACGGTCACCGCTTTTGGCGTCAGCCACGGGCTTCCCGCTCTGGGGTATGTGCTGGAGGAAGACCCCCGACCCGGGAGATTCAACCGGGAGCGGGCCATTGAACTCGGGGTGCCCCCGGGCCCGCTCTTCGGGAAGCTCCAGCGGGGTGAGACCGTGAAGGTTGGTTCCGGGGACACGGCAGCCGAGATCCGGCCCGAGCAGGTAATGGGGGAGACAAGGCCCGGCAGGAAGATCGTATATACCGGGGATACCCGGGCCATCCATACCGCGATCAAGGATATCGCCCACGATGCCGATCTCCTGATCCATGATGCAACCTATGATGAGTCCGAGACAGCCCGGGCAAAAGAATTCTACCATGCCACGGCAGCCCAGGCCGGAGAAGCCGCAACGGCCCTGAATGCACGGACGCTTGTCCTCGTCCACACGAGCTCGCGTTACACGGACTGCCAGGCACATGTGAATGATGCACGGAAAACCTTTGCCGGGCCGATCCTTGTACCAAATGACCTCGACATGGTTGAAGTTCCGTTCAGGGACTGATCTTTTTTTGGCACTGCCGGTGCTCCATAACAAGTAAATTAAACCTCACAACACCCATTCATGATCATAGGGATATAATCCAAAACCGCGTAGCGTTGACGATGCAATACCATATCGCAACAATATGCCAAAGACGACTGTGTGTGGTGAGAGAAAGATGCAAGATACCAAAACGGATGATGTACTCGTATACCGGCTCGGGGCCGGCTGCGATCTCGCGGATATCGAAGAAGGGAATACATATCAGGGAAAAGTCCAGGGGTTTGCAACCTTCGGCATGTTTGTCCAGATAAACGACCGGATCAAAGGACTTGTCCACAAGAGCAACATGAAAAGCGAACACAAGGAGAAGGATTCGGTCCTTGTCCGGGTCCGGCAGATACGCCCGAACGGCAACATCGATCTCGAAGAAGTCCAGATCCAGGTGTACCAGGTCCAGAACGTGGAACGCAAATCCACGACCGTGAGGATCAGTGACCTCTCCGGTAAAGTCGGCAAGACCGTTGCAGTTGAAGGAGAGATAGCCCAGGTCAAGCAGACCAGCGGCCCCACCATCTTTACGATTGTTGACGAAACCGGCAGCCAGAACGCTGCCGCATTCGTGGAAGCCGGCGTCCGGGCATACCCCCAGGCCGAACTCGGGAACATTGTCAAGATCATCGGCGAGGTCATGATGCGCAACGGCCAGCTCCAGATCGAGGTCGATGCCCTGACCGTTCTTTCCGATGAGGAAGCCGGTGCCGTCAGGGTTCGGATCGAGAAAGCCCTGGATGCCCGGGCAGAGCCGGAAGATATCCCCCTGCTGGTTGAAAGCGATGTCCTGGAACGACTTCGCCCGGAAATGAGGAAAGTTGCAAAACTCATACGAAAAGCGATCTTCACGAACCAGCCGATCATCCTGCGCCACCATGCTGATGCTGACGGCATCTGCTCTGCGGTAGCGATCGAGCAGGCCGTAGTCTCCCTGATCCGCGAATCAGGCGGGGATTTCGATGCCGAGTACTTCCTCTTCAAGCGGGCACCGTCAAAAGCTCCGTTCTACGAGATCGAAGACATCACCCGGGACCTGGATTTCTCCTTGAAAGACAATGTCCGGTACGGCCAGAAGATCCCGCTCGTGATCCTGACCGACAATGGTTCGACCGAGGAAGACGAACCCTCCTACAAGATCGCAAGCGTTTACGACATCCCCTTCATCGTGGTCGATCACCACCACCCGGACGCTACCATCGACAAGTACCTCCAGGCCCATGTCAACCCGTACCATGTTGGCGGGGATTTCGGGATCACGGCTGGGATGCTCGGGACCGAAGTGGCCCGGCTCATCAACCCGAAAGTCGAGCCGCTGATCCGGCACCTGCCGGCGGTTGCCGGTGTCGGGGACCGGAGCGAGGCCCCCGAGCGGGCGCTCTTCCTTGCCCTTGTCCGCGACCAGTACTCCGAGGATGCCTGCAAGGACATCGCCCTTGCTCTCGACTACGAACAGTTTTGGCTCCGGTTCAATGATGGCCGGGAGATCGTAAAAGATATCCTCAACATCACCGGCAACACTGAACGCCACAAAAAACTGGTTGCACTCCTTGTTGATGGCGCAAACACCATGATCGAGGACCAGATGAGTGCTTCCATGCCCCATGTTGTCCCGAGGGTGCTCAAAAACGAGGCCAACCTCTTCCTTCTCGATGTGGAGATCCATGCCCACAAGTTCACGTTCCCCCCACCCGGCAAGACGAGTGGTGAGGTGCATGACCGGCTCTGCAGGCAGAATGCCGGAAAGCCGGTTGTCACGATTGGCTTTGGCCCGGACTTTGCCGTGCTGCGCTCACGCGGCGTGCTGATGAACATCCCCAAGATGGTGCGGGAACTCAGAAACGAGATCCCCGGCGGCGGAATCAGCGGGGGCGGGCACCTTGTGGTAGGCAGCATAAAATTCGTGGAAGGTATGCGCGATGTGGTGCTCGAAGCGCTGATTGCAAAAATCGCGGACGCACAGATCCAGAGAACCTCATGATCTCCTTTTTTTGAAAAACAGGGCTTGTTTTCCGGATGAGAGTCTTCCCAGGGGGATTTGAAGGGGTCTTGGAAATAAACATCCAACACGCAGGGCTGATAAATGCTTTCTGGTCAAAATTATTGCCCGGTACAAAAAAAAAAGACAGGAAAATTGTCGCGAAAAACAGATACTTATAAATATGGATTAGTTCATATGAATTTTTAACGCTGAGGCACACCATGTCAACAACAAAAAATCTTCGTGATAAGTATAACGAGACCCAGCACAAGATTGTCCTGTACCTCAACTCAGGCATCACCAAAGGCAAACACTACTTCAAATCAAAATATATTGCAAAAGACCTTGGGCTGTCTCCCAAAGAGGTAGGGACAAACATGGCAATCCTTGCAGATATCTGCAAAGAACTTGACATTATCCGCTGGAGCTATTCGAACAGCACGACCTGGATGGTTACTCCGCGTGCCATTTAATAATCCATCATCTTTCTTTTGCATATCATGACCAAAGTTCTCGAGTTTGAATCGGCTATTGAATTTGTTGCAGACATCAACAGTCAGAAGGATTGCCTGATGTCGCAGGATGCCACCCAGGACGACCCGGGCGCTCTCTGGTTCAATGTCGATATCCCCAAAGGTCACGCACTCAAAGCGGGAGACCGGGTGCGGATAACCATAGAAAAATTATAAAGATCCGGTCAAGGAAAGACCGCATCAATCCTTTTTTCCGACAAGCCCGTCACCGGGGCCGATACTGATTGTAATAGTCTCTTGGGGCTTCCAGATCAATCCGGTACCAGTCGATATACTGGGTTGTAATTATCATGTAAAGATCGACATTCGAGGTCTGGATGACGCGGAGCATCGAACCCCGGTTCAGGACCTCGGCCCCATCGATCACGGTACCGTTGCTGGCATAACAGAGAACCATGCGGAAATTACCATACTGGGGATTCCGGGTGGCATTGACCGTTATATTGATAGCCCAGAGAGGATACGGGACCGAGAACTTCTGGGTAACCCCACCCCGCGTATCCTCGACATAGGCAAAAGGCACTAGGTTTGAGTTGCGGGCGATTATCTCCGTTGCCCCGAACGTCTCCATGTTATCAGGCATCTTGTACCGGGGATAGAGGAACGGATTGTCCGTGTAAAAAATCCGGTACTGGGGGGCATCCGGAAGGATGGGAGCCGGGGTGGGAATCGGCGAAGGAGTGACAAGGACAATCGGGATCAGGGTTTCCCGGGGAGTCATCCCTGGTATCGGGGTAATAACAGGAATTCCCGGCTGGGTTGAGGGTGATAGGGAGGACAGGTATTGCGGGTTTGCGATGAGCGCAATGATGACGACCAGCACCAGTCCGCCAATGACCGTGAGGATATCCCCTTTTTCCACACATAATAATGGAAGCATTTGTAATAAAACGTGACGATACCACGCCCCAATAACGGGATCCCGGTTCCAGAAGTCCGGAAGTGGATATAAGAGCCGGGACGACAGCGCAGGAATGCCGGACCAGTCCGACGATATTTTATTAAGCGTGAGGGGAATAACGTTGAGTATGGAGCTCCCAAGCCTGAGGACATGGATTCTCTTTTACCTCCTGTCCTTTGTCGTACTGCTCTGGGCAGCATTTCTCTCGTCCCAGGGAGTCATGCTCTGGGTGAGCCTGCTTCTGGTTCTTGTCATCATCGGGGTCAATTTCATGACGGTCCTGAACCAGGTCAAGGTTCACGCAGCACGCCAGGAATTGCAGCGGAAGCTCACCGAAGGTTTCGAGAGGGGAAAAGGAGAGGACGAGGCAAAAAAAGAAGGGGACGGGAGGCGCTGATCTCCGACTCTCGCGGAGATCACTCTTTCTTGACGAAGATCTTGAGCGATGAGTTTTTGGGAACGAAGAGGTTCTCAACCTGCCTGCCCAGGTACTCGGTCTTCCCCATGATATAATACCCGTCAGAGACAAGGGCCCCGTGAAACAGGCGGGCAAGATCGTCTTTCTGTTTTTCCGTGAAATAGATGGTCACGTTGCGGCAGGTGATCAGGTCGAGCCACCGGGCAATCGGGGTCCCGCCCATCAGGTCATGGGGGCGGAAACGTATCAGTTCCTTGAGATGCGGTTTGACCTGGTAGTTGCCGTCCGGGAGTTTGGTGAAATGGCGAAGGGTCTGGGACTCCGAGAGCTTTACCATCGCCTTGGCATTGTAGATGCCCTCCTGAGCCTTGGCAAGAACAATCTTGTCGATATCGGTTGCATAGATCTGGCCCGAGATCTCCGGGTTCTGCAACATCATCTCGTGCAGGATCATGGCAATCGAGTACGGCTCTTCCCCGGTCGAACAGCCGGCACACCAGATCCGGATCCGTTTCCGTGAATTGAAGATATCGGGCAGGACTTCCTTTTTAAGCGCATCATACACGTCATTGTCGCGGAAGAACTCCGTGACATTGATGGTGAGCGCTTTTCGCAGAACCTCAAGCTCGGGGGTATTGGCCTTGAGATACTGGAGATAATCGCCATAGGTTGTTGTGTTGGTCGATCGCATGCGGGAGAGGAGGCGGCGCTTGATATAATCCTCCTTGTAGTTCCCGCACTGGATCTTCAGGGTCTGTTCAATAAACCGTTTCAGCAGTTCAAAATCGTCCATCCAATCTCCCGGTCCTGTCTATGTATCCTCATTGGCAGGAAAAGTATATAGTTTCCCGCACGTGCACAGCGTAGTAAAAAGAGGGATCCTGCTCATATCTTCCATCACTTGATGCGGAACCCGCCGATCACATTCTTGCAGCTTTCGGCCATGGTTGATAATTCCGCCGACGCACTTGCAATCTCTTCCGTGGAGGCACTGGATTCCTCGGCTAGGGCTGCCATATCCTCCATCCGCTGCTGGTTGTCCCGTGTAAGGTTGCTGAAGGACTCAATACCCGACATCAGTTGGTTCGTTGCCTGGGCCTGGTCCTCGGTTGCCTTGGTGATCTCGTTCACACCCAGGGAAACAATGTTTGCTTCCGATATGATCAGGTTGAGGGATTCGACCGTCTTGTTGACACTGTCGATGCCTGCCTTGATCTCCTCGAACGAATTCTTCATGGACATCGAGGTCTGTTCGCTCTTTGCCTGAATCGCCTTGATCAAGGTCTCTATCTGGCCGCTCGCTTTCTTGGATTCACCGGCCAGGTTCTTCACTTCTCCGGCTACGACCGCAAAGCCGCGTCCGTGCTCGCCAGCCCGGGCAGCCTCGATGGCGGCATTGAGCGCCAGAAGATTCGTCTGGTTGGCAATGTCGGTTATCAGGTTGACGATCTTGGAGATCTGGCGCATCTGGTCGTTGAGGGCCGTGATGTCATCAACGCTCTGTTTGGAGATCTTCTCCACGATCTGCATCTTGTTTGTTGCGGTGTTCCCGATCTCGGCTGCCTGGACCCCTTCCTTGGAAGCTTTCTCCGCGTGAGTCATGACATCGTGGGACGTGCTCGCAATCTGTTCGATGGACGCAGAGATCTCGGATATGTCATTGGAGATCTTCTGGACACCGGAGAGCTGGCTCTTTGCATTATCCGTTGCTTTCTGGCTCTGGATGGCAACCTGCTCGGTAGCCTTTGCTATCTCCTCGGTGCTCTTGATGGTGTCATTGATGGTAGTATCGAGCCGTATTACTGCCTGGGAAAGGGTTGCAAGAACGCCCTGTATCGCATCGCCTGCAGAATTGTAATCCACCTTGAGCTTGACAAGGGGATCTGCTTCATCGATGCTGAGGCGGTACGTGAGATCCCCTGCCGCAATCTTGGCCATTGCTGCCTGGAGTTCGGCAGCACTTGCGGTGAGAAGCTCGGCATTCGCCCGTGCCTCGTCCATCATCTCCTTGATGCGCTTCTCCTGCCCGCGCTGGGTGGTCACGTTGTTGTATACGCAGAGGATCGTTGAGAGTTCGCCCTTGGTATCCAGCATCGGGATCCCGTACTGCTCGAGAATGCGGGTACCGGACGGGAACTCGATCGTGATCTCCCCGAAACTCCGTTTCTTGTCGGTCAGGACTTTCTTGAGCCCATCACCGGTCTGGCCGGTGATCTTGAAATCCCGTGCATTCATGCCGATAAGCCGGTCCTTCTCAATACCGGTCAGGGCAGTATAGGCATCATTGACCATCACAATCTTGAAGGCCGGGTTCATGAGCATGATCGGCATCGGGTTCTGTTTGACAATGACATCCGAGCGCTGCCGGAGTGCAGCAACTTCCTCCATCTTCTTCTGGAGATCGAGCTGGCTTTTGCGCTGCTCGGTCACTTCATTGTAAACAAACAGGAGATGGGCAATCGATTTGTCGCCACCAAGGACCGGAACAACATACTGCTCGAGAATATGGGTGCCGGTGGGGAGTTCGACCGTGACTTCCCCGAACGCACGCCGTTTTGTATCGAGAGCAACCCGGGCCCCATCGCCTTTCTGCTCCAGGATCCGGATCTCCTTGAGGCTCATACCGATGATGCGGGCGCGGGAGATGCCGCTCATCTTCAGGTACGCTTCGTTGGCATCGGTCACGACAAACTGGGAATTGGCCATCAGCAGGGGAATCGGGTTCTGCTGGACTATGGTCTCCGCGGTCTGGTGCAGGAGTTTTATCTCCTCCATCTTGCGCCGTTCATCGGTTACATCATTATAGACGATCAGGATACTCCCGATTTCGCCATGGGAATCCGCAATGGGGATGCCGAACTGCTGCAGACGTTTTGTGCCAGACGGGAACTCGACCGTAACTTCCCCGTGAGAACGGCGTTTCTCACCGATCACCTGCTTGAGCCTCTCCCCGCTCTGATCAAGGATACGGAAATCATGGAGGGTTCGCTTGAGCAGCTCCTGCCGGGGTATTCCGGTAAGACTTACATAGGCCTCGTTCACGACACGGATATGGAACGTCTTGTCGACAAGGATGATCGGCATCGGGTTCTGCTGGACTATGGTCTCCGACCGCTGCTTGAGCTGCTCGATCTCCTCGTTCTTTTTCTGTTGATCCGTCCTGTCATTATACACAAAGAGCAGGGAGGTTATCGTGCCATCGCCGGCAATAACCGGTATGCAGTACTGTTCGAGGGTCCGTATCCCTGATGGCAGTTCAAGGGTCACCATGCCGAACGAGCGGCGGCGTTCCTGGAGGGCAACTTTGGCCCCTTCCCCGCTCTGGCTGAGGATCCTGAAACTCGTAAGATTCGACTTCTCCAGCTCTTCCTCCCGGATCCCGCTCATCTGACAGAAGGCAGGGTTTGCCTCAAGGATGGAGAAGGCCGGGGTGGTCAGCAGCATGGGAACCGGGTTGCGTTCAACCATCAGGTCCAGGCGGTGACGGAGTTCCTGTATAATGGCATCCTGGGATCCGTCCGCACTGGTTGCAACGCCTGCCGGAACAACGGGGGCGGGAACGAGCGGCGGCTGAGGGGTTTTAAACCGGGATAATGCGGTATTCACGGCAGCGATCAGGGTCGCGTATTCAGCCCCGAACCTCGAAGGTTCGAGCAGGTCGGTACTGGTACCGGCAACTGCACGCGAGAGTGATGACGCAATCTCATCATTGAGCTGTTTGACATGTGCTGCAATCTCATCTGAATGGCTCTGTGCTGCCGGGGCGCCCGCCCCGGTGAACAATGCTTTTCGTCCCGGTCGTTCGGTCATGAATATTCCCTGCCTGTGTTAGCTGCTGATTTCCGGTTTTTTTGCATATCGTATGTATCCTATTCTGCAGCGTCTCTCAGGACTTTCTGCATATCGATCCAGATGATCAGGTTCTTCTCTTTTGTCCCCTTGTTCTGCGATTCATCAGTTTTTATCTTGATGATACCTTTTACAAACGAAGAGAACTCTGAGGCAAATCCTTCCCCGATATGATCGATATCTTCTTCCTGAACCTGCAGGACACTGCTCACATCGTCAACGATAATCCCGACATTGCTGCCTCCGGCAGCCTCCGGGACAAGAACGATGATCTTCTGGTTATCCCGGATCTGCTGGTTCGCAAGCCCGAGGAGTGTGTTGAGGTTCATGATGTTCGTAATCTCCCCGCGGAGATTTATCACGCCGGAAATAAACGGCGGTGCACGGGGAATCGGGGTGATCTGCATCATCTCGACAATCTCCCGGACAAGCTGGATGTCAAGCGCATAGCGCTCCCCGCCCAGCTCGAATTCTACAACGTCAATCGTGGATGCCATAGTTCACTTCAGTTTGAATTGTTCCATCATCTTCTTTAAACGTTCTGCCATCTCTGCAAGTTCGGCCGATGCACTCGCGATCTCCTCAGTGGAAGCGCTGGTCTCCTCGGCAAGGGCGGCCATGTCCTCCATCCGCTCCTGGTTCTCGCGGGTGATGGCGCTGGACTTTTCCATGCCGCTCATAACGCGGGTCGTGGCCTGTGCCTGGTCTTCCGTTGCTTTTGTGATCTCGGTCACGCCCGATGCAACGATATTCGATTCAGCAGTGATCCGGTTCAGACCTTCGATCGTCTTGTTCACGCTCTCGATACCGGCCTGGATCTCGTTGTATGAACTCCTGATGGCGGCGGCAGTCTTGTTGCTGTTGTCCTGGATTGAGCTGATAAGATCGCCTATCTGGTTCGTTGCGATCTTGGATTCTCCGGCAAGGTTGCGCACCTCGCCTGCAACAACCGCAAAACCGCGCCCGTGTTCGCCGGCACGGGCAGCTTCGATAGCTGCGTTGAGGGCAAGGAGATTGGTCTGGCTCGATATATCCGCAATCATCTTGACGATGTTGGAGATCTCCTTCATCCGTTCATTGAGAGCGGTAATCTCGGTTACGCTCTCGCCCGCTATCTTTTCCACCATCTCCATCTTACCGGTAGCGATCTTGCCCAGCTCGGCTGCCTGGTTGCCCTCAGTGGCTGCTTTCTGGGCATGGTCCATGAGGGTGTGCGAGGTACTTGCAATCTCCTCAATGGATGCGGAAAGGTCCGAGATCTCCTTACTCACTTTCTCAAGCTCGTCGAGTTGTCTCTTGGTTCCGTCCGCAGACTTCTGGGTCGAGACTGCCACCTGCTCGGTGGACTTGGAAATCTCGATCGTGCTCTTGCTGGTATCAGTGGTAGTGAGTTCGAGCCGGTGAACCGCATGTTCCAGTTCACCGATAACGCTTCTGACCGAATCAAGGGCTTTATTGAAATCCGTCTTGAGCGTGGCCAAGGGATCGCCTTCCAGAATTTCAGCTCGCATCCTCAGGTCGCCCTGGGCCATGGAGTTTACTGCCTTCCCAAGTCCGGCGGTACTCTGCGACAGGAGATCTGCCTGTTTCTGGGAACTGTCCATGAGATTCTGGATCTCGTCGAGTTTCTTGTGGGCATCCGTGTAGTCCACCCAGACATAAAACGCACCATCGATCTCACCGGCCTCATCGAGAATCGGGATCGCATTGAGCGTCAGATATTTCTTTTCCCCGTCAGGGAATTTGACCATCGCCTCGGTCACGGCAAGTTTTTTTGTCGTGAAACAGGCATAGAAATCTTCACCGGAGAGTACCGTGATGTCGAAGTCGTACAACTTCTTCCTCATCAGTTCCTCGCGGGAGCCCTTCCACGCAATCTCGTACTGTTTGTTGATGGAGATCCGGCTCTTGTCCTTCCGGAGCACGGCAATTGCCAGCGGGTTGTCCTGGATCATCCGGTCAACCCGGTACTCCACTTTTTTAATCTCATCGATCTTTTTGTGGGCGTCCGTGTAATCCACCCAGACATAAAACGCACCATCGATCTCACCGGCATCATCGAGAATCGGGATCGCATTGAGCGTCAGATATTTCTTTTCCCCGTCGGGGAATTTGACCATCGCCTCGGTCACGGCAAGTTTTTTTGTCGTGAAACAGGCATAGAAATCTTCGCCAGAGAGTACCGTGATGTCGAAGTCGTACAACTTCTTCCTCATCAGTTCCTCGCGGGAGCCTTTCCATGCAATCTCGTACTGTTTGTTGATGGAGATCCGGCTCTTGTCCTTCCGGAGCACCGCAATCGCAAGCGGGTTATCCTGGATCATGCGATCAACGCGATACTCCATCTTCCTGACGGCATCCATCTTCTCATGGAGCTCGGTATAATCTACCCAGACGTAGAATGCCCCCTCAATCTCATTATTGTTGTCGAGCATGGGGATCGCATAGAGCGTGAGGTATTTTTTTATCCCGTCCGGGAATTTGACCATCGCCTCGGTCACGGCAAGTTTTTTTGTCTCGAAACAGGCATAGAAATGTTCGCCGGAGAGCACGGTGATATCGAAGTCGTACAGCTTCTTCTTCATCAGCTCGTCGCGGGTGCCCCGCCAGGCAACCTCGTACTGTTTGTTGATATCAATCCGGCTCTTGTCTTTCCGGAGCACGGCAATTGCCAGCGGGTTATCCCGAATCATGGTATCGGATTTGCGTTTGGTGTCAGCTGCATCCGCCAGCAAGTCAATTGCACGGTTCACCTGCTGGGCAATGGGCCTCAGCGGGAGTTCAACCGTGTTCTCATCAATACGGGCGGAAAAATTACCATTATTTGCCCGGGCAAGAATTCCTTCGATCTCTTTCAGATCCATTTCATCACGTCATCCGTTATGGTTTTGTAGGCCTGACCTGCACTGCTGTCGGGAGCACATTGAGATAAGGGAAGGCCGCGTTTCTGGGATTCGTATACGGCAGGAGAGAACGGAACAGTATATACGCTGGGGAAACGCTTGCGGATCTCGCCAAGCATTGCTTCCAGGCGTTCATGCTCAGCTGCCCGTTCCTTCTTTGCTTCCTGTTCGGCAGGTGTGGGTTCGGGTTTTTTGTAAAAAAGATTCCAAATACGCGACATGAAATCGTTCTGCCCGGCAGGCACCTCTCCCACGTTCACCGGGGGGATCCCCTCACCCCAGCGGGTGACAATCGCCATATCCGGGTGAATCTCTTTTCCCAGACCATCCCTGATATCCCCGAAGATCGTATTCATGGTCCCGATCCCGTCCAGGGCAAAGGTTCCCGAATCGAGGGTGACAATGATACGATCTGCTGCATAGAGCCCGTTGATGACCAGCTGGCCCATGCTCGGGGGCGTATCGATGAGGATAAAGTCATACGATTCCCTGACCCGGGAGAGGGCTTCTTTCAGGATGCCAGCCCGGTCGGGTATGCGATATAAATAGGGATCTGCCCCCACAAGGTCCAGGTGGGAAGGGGCCAGATAGATTCCCGACTCCGTCTGCTTGATGATATCGACAATCCGGGTTTCAGGAAAATCCTCGATCCCGCTCAGGAAGACGTCGTACATGTTCCGATCGGAATCGGAAAGAGTGACGCCAAGGCCCGTTGTGGCATTTGCCTGGGGATCGCAGTCCACGACCAGTACTTTTTTTCCTCCGCGGGCACAGAACCCGGCAATGTTCAGACAGGAGGTAGTTTTGCCGGTTCCGCCTTTGTGATGGGAAAAAGTAATGATCGTTATGATATCACCTGAATGAATTTTTGATAACTGAATATATAACTAATTTTGCTTTTGCATGGGTACAATTTTAGGGGATTACCGGACGTTTTGGTGATAAAAACCTGACCATTTTTTTTCAAAAACCGATAAATTGCCCCCTTTTGACAATCAGGATATACCATGAATAAATGATTTTTTTATATGTATCTATTAAAATAAAATTTTGGCGGTGAGAATTTTATCAGATAAGGAACGGGAAAATCCCGGAACGTTTATGCGTGGAGAGAATGAGATCTGAACTATGTCTGCCCGCGTTTCCCGGGGTATTCTGGTTGTTGTCCTGACGGTTATGGGAATTCTTCTGGCCGGATGCATCTCGACAAGCGTGGGCGATGTTGCTTACAAGGATGGAAATTTTTCCATTACCGTCACCAGCCCAAAAGAGGCTGATGCATATATCCAGGTGACCGTCTTCCGGATAGCCGACTTCCAGCAGGAGGAGTCCGCGGTATTCGGTGCGCCGGTCAGCCTTGTCCAGGGAGAGAACAGGGTTATCGTCCCGGGGCAGATCGGACCCGGGGAATACAAACTGTATGTTTACGTTATTGACAACGGTACCCGCAGGACCGCCGTGATCCGGGATATCAGGGTGTGAAACATGCCCCCGTTCTCAAAAAATCTTCTTGATGCAGCCCGCGGGCTCGTCCCGGCGGATCTGGTTCTCCACAATGCCCGGATATTCAATGCCTTCACCTGCACGTGGGACAAGGGATCCCTTGCTGTCACCGACGGCAGGATCCTGGGGATGGGTGAATACCAGGGAAAGGAGGAGCGGGATCTTGAGGGACAGTACATTGTCCCGGGACTCATCGACGCCCATGTCCATATCGAGAGCTCGCTTCTCGCCCCGAAAGAGTACGCCCGCCTGGTTGCACTGCATGGCACGACCACGGTCATTGCTGACCCGCACGAGATTGCCAATGTTGCCGGTACCGAAGGACTTGAGTTCATGTTGGCCGAACGCGATGGTGCAGATATTGATATCCAGTACATGCTCCCATCGTGTGTCCCGGCAACTCCGCTCGATGTGGGGGGTGCCGTGCTGGATGCATCTGCACACTCCCGGTTCGCCCGGCGGCAGGGTGTAACCGGCCTGGGCGAGATGATGAATTTCCCGGGAGTGCTTGCCGGTGATGAGGAGATAGGAAAGAAACTTGGACTCTTCAGGATCCGGGACGGCCATGCCCCGTTCCTCACCGGCAGGGATCTCAACGCCTACATCCTTGCCGGCCCGGACAGTGATCATGAATGTACGAACCGGGCCGAGGCCGAGGAGAAACTCGGGAAGGGGATGTATATCTATATCCGCGAAGGCTCGACCGAGCATAATATAGCCGAACTCGTACCGGTCGTCACTCCCATAACGGTCTCCCGCTGCTGTTTTGCAACGGATGACTGCCACGCCGATTTGCTGGTGCGGGACGGGCACATCGACCGCTGCATCCGGAAGGCCATCGCGTGCGGGCTCTCACCGGAACTCGCGATCCGTATGGCAACGCTCTCGGCTGCCGAGCGGTTCGGGCTCGCTGACCGGGGTGCACTGGCCCCGGGAAGGCGTGCGGATTTCTGCATTGTTGATTCCCCACAGACGTTTGTGGTGCAGCAGGTGTTCCGGACCGGCAGGCCCGTTTCCGCAGGCCGGCCAACAACGCCCACGCATATCAGCACAAAAGTACAATGTGTTCCTCCATCTGTGGAGGACATACGGATCGCTGATCACGGGACTGCACGGGTTATCGGCCTTGTTCCTCACCAGATCCTCACCGAGTTGCTGCAAATCGAGATCGCGGATCCGGATGCTCCGGATTTCGATCGGGACATCCTCAAAGTCGTGGTCTGCAACCGGTACGGGAAGACTATGCGGGGAGTCGGTCTTGTCCATGGTTTTAAGTTCCGGCAGGGTGCGATTGCCTGCAGCATCTCGCACGATGCCCATAATATTGTTGCAGCCGGCACGAGCGATGCGGAGATCTGCGCTGCCATCAAAGCGGTGGTAGCGGCAGGAGGTGCCATGGCCGCAGTTGCCGGGCCGTCAACAACCGTGCTCCCCCTCGACTGTGCCGGGCTGATGTCAACGCTCCCCTATGAGGAAGTTTCCCGGCGGCTCGGGCAGCTGAACGAGGCCACCGGCCGTATGGGCGGGATTGAGGATCCGTTCATGTACCTCTCGTTTCTGGCCCTGACGGTGATTCCCAACCTCCGGATCACCGACCGGGGGATCTTCGATGCTCGCGGGTTCCGGGACGTGCCGCTGTTTGTCCGGGACGAGGAATTGAAGCACCGGTAACCGGAACCCATTGGACGAAAGCCGGTTCCCGGAACCTATGTACGGGGCGGAATCCGTGGCGGGATCGTATCGGAGGATCTACGTTTTTTCTCTTCCAGCTCATCCAGCCGCTCCCGGATGCGGGCAGTCTCGGACCGGATCGATTGGATCGATTCGCGGATATCGGAAGTATCTGACGACCCGGAACGGTTACCCGCCGCAATTTTATCGACAAGCCCTTCAACCCACCTTTTGACATCCATTGCCATGAGGATGAGAACAACACCGGCAAGGACAACCAGTACAAGCAGGTACTGCATGGTGATGATCCCAAAGAGCGCAAGGAGCGCTCCGAAAATCACGAGAAGAATGATACGTTGCTGTTGCATGACAAAACCCTCACTGAACCAGACTCCGGGTCTTATGACCCCTCCCATGTCCGATTCGCGTTAAAATTCAGGAAACCATCTTCCGGGATATGCAGGCTCACCCATCCCGGGACGGGTTCCATCCGGCTGATCGAGAGAGACCGTGGCGGGACAAATGATGATACATTCCCGCGACCGGGAATTTCTGATATCATAAGGGACTGGTTGTTCAATACCTCTTTTCGGGATTCGGTCAGGCCCAAAAAAAAGTCCGGGCAGACCGTTTCAAGATACGTCCCGACCGGGATCTCCCGGCCAGCCAACCGGTTTGACCTGGCGATCATTGACTCGTTCAGGATGCACTGAACGGTGTAATTCTGCAGGAACATCTCCTGGCTGTCACCCGGTACCTCCCGGTAACCAAAAACTGCAATGGCAACACTTCGTTCCCCAAACTGCAGTCCACCAGGTGACCGAGCATTGTTCCCAGGGTACGGGTTGCTGAAATCCGGTACTCTGATCTTCATCCGGTGATACGCATCCCGGACCTCCTGCGGCCGGGAGGCCAGGTAACCGGGGTTGGTGATATCCAGATATTCTCCGGCAGCGACTTCCATTCCCGCATGTTCCTGCATCCACCGGGTAACATTGGAAGCAGACACATCGCGGGCGTGTTGATCGGAACAGAATGGAAGAGCGGTTGATCCAAAACAGAAACGACCAGATCCGGGGACATTTGCCGCACCAGAGATCCCGGCCCCGGCCATCAGGACGGGAATTACCAGAAGTGCGAGAATGAGGGCAGGCAATACCATGAGAGTAACCCGAGCTGGGTTCCTCGCGGTCATCCGGGATACTCCATCAGGGCAAACAATACCCGGTCGTCAGCGGCTAGTTCACGAAGCACCCGTTCCCTGTCTGCCTTCTTGGGCAGGTTCGGATAATCGTACTGGATATAGACTTCTCTCATGGTTTTCAGGGGAAGCCCGGATGAGATGAGACGCCGGGTATTGGCTTCCACGGGATAGCTGACGGCAACCGGGAGAAGAATCGAACCATTCCTCTTTTTTGTTCCCTGAACATATTCCGCCATCGGAGAGATCGGTTCGGCAATCCATGCGCTGCCATCATCACGGAGTCTGGAGAATATTTGGTCATAGTCAGGTTCCGGCACATCGAGGTAATAATCCGATCCCATCGAACCTCGGGAGTGGATGTCGAGCGTATAATTTCCGGGCAGGGTATGATCCTGAACAATCCGCTCAATTCCGGCCCTGTCGAGCGATGCATCGACAAGGATGGCGCTGAACCACTCTGACTCGTCATGCCATCGTCGGGTTTCCGCACCAAGCGCAGGACCGGCTCCCTGTCCTGACAAGGGGTTGTACAGCTCACCCTGCCGCCGGTATTGCGGATCGGATCTGAAGAGATGCGTTCCGAGCGAGATTATCTCTTTCTCGGTCAGCGGGTGCTCCCCGGAGATTCCCTGCGATTGTGCAAACGCCAGAAAATCCCTGTCTTCTGCATTCTCCCGTTCCCACAGATCCAATGCATCGGGAAGATCATTCCGGGTAATTTTCGTGAATGCCGAGGGGAACCGGCCCGGATCTTCGGCAATCGATGCATTTTCAACCAGGGTCTCAAAACTTTCGGTATTGACCGTGATACGGACCATCCGGGGGGAACGGGTCGCCTCCGCGAGCAGGAATACCCACACACCGGGGCTTTCCCCGACGGCAGACACCGGCCGTTCATAGATGGTGTGGTAACCCGGGAAATCATGATCGAGAACATTGTGCGCCGCCCGGGACGCGTTGGGGATATCGTAATCGCCCCGTCCGGTTCCGCCATATCTCCCGCCTAGTGCTTTGTTCGCCCCGACAACGATTTCACCGGCCGGCTTTCCCCCGTGTTCAACAAAAAAGAGATACTGGCAGGGTCTTCCGCCGATATCTTCGATCACGGTATACGCGGTCATGTTGAGGCTCGCGTTCCGCCACGACGGCCAGCTTTTAATATCCGGCCGGTCCAGCTGGGCCCGCCAGAGGTATACGAGCGCTGATGCGCGGGCAGTCTCAACCGGCACGATATTCTGTTCAAGCATCTTATCCGTGACCAGGCTCTCCGGTGTAATCTCCCGGGAAGCCCCAGGCACAGGCTGGGGATCCGGCAGGTCCGGGCCGTAAAAACCCCGGATAATGCTCACATTCTTCTCCGACAGCGGAAGCCGGGGATCGATCCCCCGGGCCATGGCATAGTCGATGACCGCTGTGGCGTTTGTATCCGCGAGCCTCCATTGCTCGATGCGGGCCGGCCACTCGCTTTCGGGAATGATATCAAAGTAAGACCAGGCATATCCCGGCCTGGCGCTTTCTTCAGAGTAGTGATCGGGTATGATCGCATGGGTGAACGCATCGACAACGATCCGTTCGGTCTGTCCCGTGCTCGTGTTCCTAACGGTAATAATGGAGCAGAGGAGCGGGTAGCTGCCGCCGTACAACCCGGGCGTGACCGACAGGACCGTATCGCCGGTATTCCGGGCCAGCACGACCGATATGGCATCCTGCGCTATCGCCGAATGATTGTAGGCCGGGGCCGAGGGGTAGATCCGGAAGATAGTGTGCCCGAGAATCCGGTTTGCCGCTGTCCAGAAATATCCAACAACCCGATCATCCTTCTTCAGAGAGAATTCATAATACTCCGGGCTGCCGTTGGTCTCTGCTATGACAACCGGATCCGGGTCAACGTGTGCAGCGGTCCAGTTGGGATCAGTGTTATAGGGACCAGCGATAGCAAAACTCCAGAAGGTTGCGACCGTTTCGTTGTACGCGGTTTCGACCGGGACGGTATGAGGATGCATCGAATACGAGGGTCCCGGCAATACCGGATGGGAACTCTGCTGCAGAACTGCCGGGGCACCGGTTTTGCCGGTATTACCGGGTGGATCAGCCGGACCGGTACATGCTGCCGTGAGAACAGACACACAGAGAATAAGAAAGAGGAACAGGATTGACGTAGCGTTCTTCATGAACCTGCCTCCATCGGTTCAAATGTGAAAAGTACGCTGCCATTGTACTCAATCTCGGTCCGGTTTTCCTTTTCTGTGATCATCGCACCGTTTGGAACCTGTACTGTTCTTCCAACGGTTTTCTGCAGGACCGGGTCCACCATGACATCCACTTCAAGCCCGTTGTACCGGATCAACAGGGCCGGGAAAACGCCCCCGTCATTCGAATTTGCGCGAGCACTCCTTTTGATCGCCATGCGGACACCCGCAAGCTCACCCCCGGCATCTGCCATCCTCCGGGCGGAACGATCCGTAAGGGCTATCCGGGCCACCAGTTCCGGGTCGGGTATGTCTTCTGGTGCGAAATTGCGGAGCAACAAAGTCTCCTGCGGTTGCACGACAGGACCGTTCTTCCCCGGGATTGTTTTTTTGGTGCCGTTGACCTGCGCCCGGGTCATGAGCGGGGCAGCGACTTGCCTCTGCATGGGATAATCGGTCAGCAGCGGCATGCCCGGGCCCTTAGCCGGTTCGCTCTCGCCGAACAGATACAGGGAACGGTTGGTATATGATGGGGTAGCAACACGGGGAGAGGTCATCGGGATATCATCGGCCCCGCAGGTGCCGTAAGAAAAGCCGGTCCACATGCCGGCAGGAATAAAATACAGGTTCGCAATCCCGTGATCGGGACCGCAGATTCCCGTTACAGATCCATTCTCCATTCCCCAAAAAAGAGATCCAGGCCCGAGAGCAATGAGGGCAACACAGACAGCAATAAGGGTACAGTTCATTCTATTGTCAGAAGGGTTCATGGTATTCTCTTGTATATTTCAATCCTGCAATGCCAGAATGAACAGCCAACGGCTGCACCCATGTCTATTTCTCCTGAGTTCATCCCCATCATCCTCATGACCCTCCCGGCACAACCCGCAGGGTGAACGGGGCAAATTCGCCATCAGCGGTCGGGGTCCGGAGGACTGCGCTGAAAATGATGGTCCTCATCATTCATCCTCTCGTAGCATTGACGATAAACGGGAATGGTTCTTCATCAATCCCCTGCTTTATCCCAGAGAAGATCCAGACCGGCGTGCATACACCGGGAGATACTGGTCGGTCCGAAGCGTCAGGAGTATACGTTTCCACGTGATATCCCAGTTCTACCCGGGTGATGCTGTACCTTCCGGAACAGCACTGAATCGTCTCAAGAAGATCCTGCCGTTTCAGTTTCTCAAAAGATTCTTTGGCAGTTATGACCGGAGTCTCTCCCGCATATACGAGCGTGCACCACTCTTTTGTCAGTTCCAGGAGTTCGCCATTCTCGCCAAGCCGGACTTCGATCACGGTGCCCATGACCGGTGAACGGTTTGCCTGCATGCGGTGCTGGACCCGGGTGTAGATGGGGAACCGTTTATCCGCCACTCCCGTGCTGGCATTGAAGTCGGTCCAGAATACCTGGCGGGATTCCACAAGAACCGCATCCGGAGGGAGCCCCCCGAACGGTTCAAGAGCCTCTTTCGCAATACCCGGCGCTTCTCCTGCCCCGGGGATGCGCATCTTTATCTCCTGGGTCTTATTGGACCGGAACGAGATCTTCTTAACATCGGAAACCCGGTATGCAGGCACGAACGGGGGAGAGGGCGGCAGGGATGCATTGAGCTGAAACTGCAGGGAACGGGAGGGCATCTGCTCTTTTGGGCTGAGCATCGATGCCAGAGCCGATCCCCCGGTATGGCCGGGTATCCCGATTACGCCGGCTCCCAGGATCAGGCAGCCGGAGAGAAAGACTGCAAGAACAATTCCTGCTCCCACGTGAATCCATTCGCGTGAATTCATGGAAATATCACCGGTTTCCCGCGTTGGTGAGCCCCCGTACCGGCTCGTAAGGATGTTGATCGCAGGCAGGGGGAGAATGATTCCAGGAATTCATAACATTGGGAGATGAAAGGGGTGATCATCTTCCGGTCACATTCGCCACGAGAAACGAGGGAACGGTGAAGAGCGAAACTGCGGGGGAGATCTCTCTCCCGCCGAGCGTGATCTTATACTCAAACGATTGCGTGTTCCTCGGCATCACCGAGAGCGTCCACTGGCCGGGGCTTACCCGGGAGGAATAGGTGAAGACGTACTGGTTGCCATTCTCCTGGTACGTTCCCGGGCGGTCAGCATAGCCAAGATATGGATCGGATCCCAGGTTCACGGATCCCCTGATCACGTTCTCGGTGAGCACCAGGTTCTGTTTACCCGAAGGCCCGGTCAGGGTTACCGAGAACGAAGGTTCCTGGCGGACCATGGTGCGGGACAGGCCCTCAGTACTGACCGGGTTCATCATCGGGTAGGCTGAGGTCAGCTCGACAGCGAGGGGTCCTTCCTCCCTGACGGTAAACTTTTTTGTAAAACCACCAGCGGGCTGCTTCCAGACCTGGAAATTGAGATTGATCCGGCCCTCCTCAAGGCGTATGGACGGGTCATCGATACCGAGATCGAGATTGCCGTTGAAGTACCCGCTCGCATTCTGCGGCACACTCACCTTCACGGTCACCGTCCCATTCTGTCCCGGAGGAATACTCAAGGGAGCATTGATGGTGAAATCTTTCGCTGTCAGCGGGGGTTCCTGCGGCCCGTACGGCCCGTAGTTCGGGTAGCCGTCATCCCCCATCTTCGCATGCAGGGCAAGCGGGGACTTTCCACGGTTCTTCACGTCAAGGGTGTACGTATATTCACTGCCAGCCTCCAGCTGGTCGCTGATGGAGGGATCCGAGATCTGGATGACCGGGGTGGATGCGACATTGATCATGAGCGAGAGCGTGTGGATATAATTCGGGACCGGCTGGGGATAGGGGGTGGGATAGGTTTCGTCCGTGAACGTGGCAGTCGAAGAGTACATTCCCCGGAGGGTGTCGGGCGGGACCAGGACCGCAAAGGTGAATTTCACGCTCTCTCCGGCAGGAATATCAGCGCTCGAAGGGGAGACCGAGATCCAGGAGCTCTCGGCAATATATGGACCGCCATAAGGCTGAAGGCGGATTTTTGGCTGGACATGGACAGTCCGGACATCCCGGTTCCGCACGGTCACCGTCATCTCCTTCTTCTCGCCCGGCTCGACAACAAAATTCAGGTAGGATGGCAGGATCTCAAGCCTGGTGTAATTGGCAGCAGGCTCGCTTTCCACTGCCGCAACCTGTACATCAGTTACATGCTGAACGGTGGAACCGGTACTGACAACCAGAGTATCGGCACTGCCAAGCGGGGAATCAACCGATGCTGCACCGGCCGCGGCGGCAGCCGCGACAAGCAATGAAAGAACCACCAGAATTAAAATAATCGGTTTTTGATAGTGTTGCATGAATGCACCTTGTCCTGATGAAAAATATCCAACCCCTTTTATATATCGTTTCTAGTACGTTCCTCTACATGTTCCGCGGGGGTTTTCCACACGGAGCAAATATACTGACGGAGGACCCCGCGCAGAGGGGACGCGGGAGCGCACAGAAATGCTGACCATGAAATGAATCCGGCATGCCCGCGCCGATTTATGCGATGAGAATCATAAAACATATTGAATAGGACTTCCCACGCGATCCATGGATGACGACCATTATGCGATCCTGATCACGCTCGCCGTCATTCTTGCAGCAATGCTCCTCTCGCCCTGGTCGGGCCTCATCGACAACGGGTATGTCGTCACCCCCGCAACGGAAGAAGATATCCGGAACGCCGAACCGCTTGAGACCGTCCAGGTCTCGTTCTGGGAGCTGCCCCCGAGAGTCATGCTCATATCGGTCGTCCTTGGCCTCTGCCCGCTCATCGCCTGCCCCATCGAGTTCTTCTTCTTTCTCAAGATCTTTTCGTACCTCGGGTACCGGAAGATCGCTTCAGCAAGCGTCCTGGATTCTGCAACCCGCCGGCAGATCTATGATACGATCTTTGAAAACCCGGGGATCTTCTTCAATGACATCCTGCGGATCGCCGGCCTGAAGCGCTCAACACTCCAGTACCATCTCGCGGTGCTGAAGTTCACGGACAAGATAGTTGCCTTCAATACCCGGGGGGATGTTCGGTATTTCGAGAACTCCGGCCGGTATTCCGTTACCGAGCAGAAAGTCCTGCGCAGCCTGCGCAACGTGCGGGAGCGGGAGATCTTCGAATGCCTTCTGGACGATCCTGCCATCACCCGGAACGATCTCATGAAGCGCCTGAAGATCAGCGGTCCAACCGTCTCGTGGCACACGGGGCGATTGTCTGACGACGGGCTCCTTGCAGTGACCCGGGACGGAAAACAGATGCGCTATGCCCTGCCCCCGGAAGTGCAGCAGTTCCTGGAAAAGTACCTGGCATCCCGGAACGCCGGGCCGGGCCAGGGACCGGGCCCCGGATGAAGCGCGTTACGGAAAGACCAGGATCAAGGCCGCCCCAAAGACCATGATCCCTGCGCCGGCCAGGCGGCGCACCAGCTCTTTCTCATGGAACACAAGGGTTCCGTACAGCACGATGAGGAGGATGCTCATCCGCTTGATCGCAATAACGTACGGGGCAATCTGTTCCGTGTACGCTGAATTGATCGTAACTGCCTCCAGAGTTATCAGGAACCCGACGAGGATTCCCGCAACAGTTGCCTCTCTCCTCCGGAAGGGGAAGACCACGATGGGCCGGGAGGCAGGTTTGCCGGACAGGAGCTGGGCAATCCGGCTCCGGTTCCTGCGCCGGCGGTAAAGGGCGATCGGGACAAACGCCGCACCGATAAGGAGCATGGTTACACCGGCGCCGAAAACGGGATCCGAGTTCTGGACGCCCATCTTGTCGAAATTGACCGCAACCGCGTACAGGAACGAGACCGCGAGCATGGCAAGGACCCCCGGGTGGGCTGCCATGGAGCGGAACGGGTCGGCAAGGCGGGTGTGCGCCTCAGAAGTGTTCAGGATATAGGAGCCGGCAACGACAATGACTATCCCTGCAATCCCGACAAACGACGGGATTTCGTGGAGGATGAGAGCGGACGTCCCGATCAGGAAGATGGGCGTGAACGAGATCATCGGTACGGCAAGCGAGATGTCGGTGGAGGTGAGCGCACGGAACGTGAGGAGGGTTGCAAGAATATTGATGCCTGCAGTTATGCAGATGGCCGGCAGGAAGAGCGGGCCGGTCTGTGGGATCCCTTTTGCCATAGACAGGGAGAGCAGGAAGACTGCCCCGAAGAGAAAACCGGACGCGGCAAGAATATCAGGATCGATCCGCCGGAGAAACTGCCGGTTCACTATGTAGTACGCAGCATTGGTGCATGCACCGATTCCCGCAAGAAGAGCCCAGTACATTGATACAACCATTTGGGTGCGGGAGGGTTTATTGGTTGCCGGCCGGGTCGGAGTGCAGGAAAAGAGGAGTGGAGCAGAGCTCTCCGAACATTCAGAGTCCCATGATCCATTCGTCGGTCCTGATGACCCGCGAGAACCGCATCTGCTGGGTGATGAGGATTGCCTTGTGGAGATCGGCATCGCTGATGCTGCCGGCAGCATTGTTGATCGCAAGCGTTCCAGTGGCATCGGAGAGGAAGTTCACGGCATATCCCCGGTGGAACGCCTGCCGGGCGGTGGTGTCGCAGCACATCTGGGTCATGTAGCCGGCGATCGTGACCGTGTCGATGTCCAGGTCTTCGAGCCATTTCTCAAGGCCCGTGCCGGTGAAACTCCCGGGCAGGGTCTTCTCGATCAGGATATCGGCGTGCCGGCGCTTGATCTCATCGTGGAGTTCCCACCCCGCCGATCCTTTCCTGAAGGCCGGGGATTCCGGGGCAAGATTCGCGTGCTGGATCATCGCGATCGGCACGCGGGACGTGTGCGCCCAGTCCATGGCTTTTTGGATATTCTCAAAACTTCCCGCGGGATACGTGACCGGGAGTTTCCCGGTAAAGTACTCGTTCTGGACATCGATGACCAGCAATGCCTGTTTCATGATCTCTTCGCCTCCCGGAACGTTTCCCGGTCTATCTCCATTGTGTAGAATTCCACCATATTTCCCTGGACTTCCTCGGTACATTCTCCTGTGCTCCTGAACTTCAGGAAGCTGTACAGGTGCTGCGCCCGGGGATTGCTCTTCCGGACAATGAGCCGGATAACATCAATGCCGGGATCGGAGAACCCGTGGGCAAGGGTGAGGAGCGCGATCGTCTTCCCGAGGCCCTGCCCGAGTTTCTCCGGGTGGACCGCGATCCGGAACTCGGCCCGCCGGCCCGGCTCCCGCTCGAGCACCGAGAAGCCTGCGATGGATTCGCCATCCATGGCAACGAGGATCTCGGTTCCCGCTTTTCCTGCGTACTCATCGAGCCAGCCGCCGTTCCGGAGCGCATAGTCGAGCTCCGTACAGTCCGGCGGGTACGGGGGCCACGCCTTGATGACGGCACTATCTCCGGCCTGGAGTTCCCTGAGCGTTATCATGGGATGATCATACGTATTGTGGGATGCGGGAAAAATGTGGCGGGACGGATCGAAGAGCGGCTGTTAATCAGCGGACCCGGTCTCGGCAAGCTGGATCTCCGGCTCCAGCCTGCGGACCGTGCCATAGCCCTGCGAGAGGGACTGGCCGATCCCCAGGTAGTCCGGAAGGGAAAGATTGGTCCTGAACTTGCCGTAAAAGACGATCATGTTCTCCCGGTCGATCCGCTCCCGTTTGAACCGGACTTTCGTTTCGCAGGTTATCGGGGATGTGAGAGGACAGTCCAGCGATTTTGCAAGGGTGGCAAGGTTGGAGAGGAGAATTTTCTGCATGAAGGCATCCCGTTCGGGTTTGCCCTTGAGATTGTAGAACTTCTTTGCGTTCTGCTGGTTGAGCGCAAGCCACGCGGTCTGGAACTCGTAGGTTTCAGGTTCGGCCGCAATCCCGAACGGTTCTTCTCTCACTGCCGGGTCCCGGCCGGTGACCCTGCAGGTGTCCGGACCGGTTCCCATGGCCGGGCCGTTTGCGAGCTGGTGCAGGAAGTCCGCTCCCTGCGCTATCCCGAGAGCCATGAGTTCGCCCTTCACAATCTTGCACTGGACCGCGGGATACCGGTGGATGAACCCTTCGCGGTCATTCCTGAGCGCGATGTACGCCAGCAACTCCTTGTTGAAGAAGGAGCGGAGACTCTCGATGGAGAACGCTATCGGGTTCTCCGGTTCGAGCTGGAGGGTGAAGATGCGGAGGTTCATGGCAGTGCCCGGGGAGTGGCCGGAACGGGTGTGCCGGGGGCAACCGGTTCCGCAGGAGCCGGGCCCGTACCGGTGGGGGCCAGCGGAAGGATCGTGAACCTTCGTATGGCAGATGTTTTCTGAGTCTCGTCCGTGATCCCGATCAGATACAGGCTGGGTTCGGGGAGCATCACGTTCACCGACCAGGTGTTGTTCCCGCAGGAGCCTTCGGTCACCGTGAGGGCGACCGGCTCCCCGAGCGGGACAACCGTATTGCCGTTGCCGGGTGCAAAGATCTGGTACCGCAATAGTTTGCCTGCTGCAATATTCGTGGTCCCGGCAATCGTGAACTGCTCGTTTGCGGCATGATCCGGAATGGCATTGATCATGATCCAGGGGCTGGCATTCGCGGCAGGCGTGCAGGCTGAAACGGGCGCAAGGGTCGGGGTCGGGCTTGCCCGGATCAGGAAATCGCGCTCAATCCCGTAATCGGAGACGATCCGGTACCGCCCGGCCTCCCATCCGTCCGACAGGAAACGGTACACTTTCGAGGATTCGCCGGGCCGGAGCCGGGTCGCGTTGGTGACTGCGGGCTTCTCATTTCCCATCTTCGTTGCCCAGGTGCCGCTGCCGGTCTGGAATATCACCGAGAACCCGGGATTGTCGTTCGGGCTCTTCAGGTCCGAAGTGCCGCCGTTGACGACCGCGAACTCGACCACCTCGCCGATATTGTAGACATCGGTATCCATGCGGATGAACCGCGAGTACGCGTCGGGCTGGGCAACCGTGACCTTGTACATAGCCGCAGACTGGGGGGGAACCTGGGGGGTGTTGGCGGTTGCGTTCACCGTTGTATTGGCCGGGCTGAGGGGAGTTGTGCAGCCAGCGGTGAGGAGGAGGATTATCAGTATGCTGGGGAGTCCGTACCGGATCATGGGGGTATCACCGGAGGATTGGTTGTGCGGGAAGAAAAAGGGAGTGGGGGATGGGGTACCCCCTTACTTCACAACACTCAGCCACACCCGCGGTCCCAGCCTGCACTCACAGCCACCCCCCATACCCCCCACCCGCTTTGATCCGGGTGAGGGGGGGTCACCCCCTTTTCAAAAATGAGGTCGAGGGGGGTACCCCCCCACCCCCCTCCCCGGATTCGGGTAATGAGCTGGTTCTTCCATGCAAACACCCGGCACTTCGCGGGGAACAGCTACCGGAGAAGGGGGCGACCCGGTCTGAAATAATCCGTTCGAAGAAATTTTTGTAACTAATGGGGAGTAACTGAACACGCAATCCCTTGAGCCGGGCCGGCTCCGCTTCCCCCGGCCCTGAAAGGCATACGATAAATTCCCACGTAAAACGCCCGGATTCCCAATCGGAGCCCGAATTAAAAACGGGTTTTTGGGAGGGTCGTGTTTTTTTGGCGAATTACAGGACACCGTTTTAAAAATCTGTCCGAATCATCGCTTTTTCCCAATATGATGGGCAATTCAGGTTCCAAAAAATGTCTTTTTATCGCCTTTTGGATAGGTGATCGGAAACTTATCCGGACTCGTGATCGCCCGGAGAACCGGCGGCGAGTTTTTGGTGGCCCCCAAAAGGAGGCCACTGTATCGCCAGCCCTGCCAGGTTCACAACCAACCGGTCAGCCGGACCACATCATCTCAATTCAACGTAAAATTATTGTCAGAATTATAAAATTTGTGGAATTCTGCCCCGGATTAAAAACGCAGTATTTATTAATAAAAAGGTAGAAGTTTACTTCCACCAACACCAGAGATTTCGGCTGTTCTACGCCCTTGCGCGGCCCTGGGAACGGCACATGAAAACGCAAGCAGGCAACGTTATCCTGCAACCATTACCGTCGTGATAAAACATGGAAAAACGCGATACAGGACCGTTCCTGAATCAGTCACAGAACCCGGACCAGCTCGAGGATATCTGTGAAAAAAACTCCCGGCCTACGTTGATCGTTGACGAAGAGTTACGCATTGTCCGTGCAAATGCTGCGTTTACCCGTTTGAGCGGGATTGACAGTGACTCGGTCTTCAAGATGAAGTACGCGGATCTCCCGTTCGTCTCCCGGGCCGGGGACCGGCTGGAAGCAGCGATTGCAGAGATACAGTGCAGCTTTGCCAGGATCACGCTGCGCTTCCGCACAGGAACATATATCCTGGAAGAGCAGGGTATCCCGTTTCCGAAAACCCCTGGCTTTCCATGCGGATTGCTCCTGGTACTTCGGGATATTACCCCTGATGTGAGGAAGGCAGAAGCGCAGGCAGGAGCCTATGCAAAACTGCAGCACGATTATGGCGAACGGGTCAAAGAGCAGACGCTCTTCTATGCTACCGCAAAACTGATCCAGGACGACTCGGATGCTCCGTCCGCAATCCTCCAGAAGATTGTCCGGCTCATACCGCCCGGGTGGCAGTACCCCGAGATCTGCGAAGCCCGCATCACGTTTCCGGAAATTGACGTCAGATCTTCCGGGTACCGGGAAGTTCCCTGGAAACAGCAGGCCGAATTCATAACCCGTGACGGGAGCCGGGGAGTAATCGAAGTCGTCTACCTTTCTGAAAAACCATTCGAAGCAGAAGGACCATTCCTGGCAGAGGAACGGAACCTGATCAATTCTCTGGCTGAGATGCTCAAGACTTATCTTGACCGGAAGATTAGTGAGCGGGATCTGCAGAAAAAATACCATGAGCAGGAAAAACTGCTCCATGATTATGGCGAACGCGTCAAAGAGCAGACGCTCTTCTATGCTACTGCAAAACTGATCCAGGACGATTCGAAAAAATGGGAACAGATCCTCGACACGATCGTCCAGCTCATCCCGCCCGGGTGGCAGTACCCCGATGTCTGTGCAGCACGGATTCAGTTTGAGGATATCGTGGTGACCACCCCGAATTTTGTCGATACACGGTGGAAACAGTCAGCTGAATTTCTCGTAAAAGGCAAAAAACGCGGAATTCTGGATATCGTCTATCTTGTGGAAAAACCGTTCGAAGCAGAAGGACCGTTCCTGGCTGAAGAACGGAACCTGATCAATTCTCTGGCTGAGATGCTCAAGACCTACCTGGACCGGAAGATAAGCGAGCAGGAACTCGACACCCGGTACCATGAGCAGGAAAAACTGCTCCATGATTATGGCGAACGCGTCAAGGAACAGACGCTCTTTTACGCAACCGCACGGCTCATCCAGGATGATTCAAAAAAATATGAACAGATTCTCGACAAGATAGTCCAGCTCATCCCGCCCGGATGGCAGTACCCCGAAGTCTGTGCTGCCCGGATATTGTTCGGGGATATCGTGGTAACTACGCCGAACTTTGTAAATACCCCGTGGAAACAGTCAGCGGAATTTCTCGTAAAAGGAGGAAAACGGGGGATCCTGGATATTGTCTATCTTGAGGAGAAACCATCCGAGGCGGAAGGACCGTTCCTGGCAGAGGAACGGAACCTGATCAATTCTCTGGCTGAGATGCTCAAGACCTATCTTGACCGGAAAGTAAGCGAACAGGAACTCGACACCCGGTACCATGAGATCATGGAAGTCCGGCACTACATGGAGCAGGAAGTGGCGGGCCTTTCCGCAGTGTATGCAAGGATGGGAGAAGGCGACCTCACGCTCCGGTACGATCTGAACCCACCAAACGAACACACCCGGGCCACCCATGACCAGCTCCTCAAGATGCGGGATGCAGTCCAGGGAATCATCGACAGCCTCCGTAAAAATATCCGGAGTGTGAACACAGAGATGGAATCCCTGACATCCTCTGCCGGTACAACGGTCCGGAGCATCCAGGTGGCTTCGGGAGGAATCGGGAGCATTGCACGGAATTCTCAGCTGGTCAGCACCAATGCCGGGAAAGTCTCGAACGGCATCGAACAGATCCTCCATGAGGTAGGAGACCTCAGTGCATCCGTCGAGGAGATCACGGCCAGCATGGAACAGGTCTCGTCCCTCTCACTGCAGGCAACCAATCTTTCCCGGGAAGGTGCACGCCTTGCCGGGGGTGCAGAACAGAACATGGAGGAGATCGCCAGATCAACCCAGAAGACATCCGGGATTGTCTTAACAATCGATCACAAAATGGCAGATATCTCAAAAATTGTCGAACTCATCCGGGATATCGCAAACCAGACAAACCTCCTGGCCCTGAATGCAGCGATCGAAGCTGCCAGAGCCGGTGATGCCGGGCGAGGGTTTGCGGTAGTTGCCGCCGAAGTCAAAAACCTTGCCCAGGAATCAAAACGGTCCGCGGAGCAGATCGAGGGGATGATTGAGAGCCTCAAAGGAGAAGCAGCTAACGCTGCTTCTGCAATGGGAGAGACCCAGACCGTGGTTCAGCGGGGTTCATCCGCAGTCTCCGAGACCCTGCATTCCTTCAGCCGGATTGCTGCCGATATAGAAAAAGTCGCATCGAGCGCAAAAGAAGTTGCATCGGCCACCGGGGATCAGGCTTCAACCACGAGCAGGATTACCGGAAGCGTGAACGAGATTGCAGAACTGATACGGGCAACAGCTTTTGAAGCTGAAGAGTCCGCCTCGTCAACCGGAAAACTATCGGTTGCCGTTGGCGACATATCCCGCATGGTTGAGCAGGTCAATACCATTGCCCAGTCCGCTCTCGGGGCAAACCTGAGGTTCCGTGTATGAACAAACCAACCCTGCACGTAAGGGAGTACCCGGTATATGCTCCGGGTACATCCCGGGCCGGGAGGCTGTTTTGCACCCGGATTCCGGTACATCGTCCTTCCGTGGACCATAAACCCGGACGGGGATTGAATTATCCTGCTATCCTGGAATGATACCCTATGCTTTCGGTCCTGTATGTTGATGACGACCCGCTGCTCCTTGACGTGGGAAAACTTTTTCTTGAGCAGTCGGGTGCATTCCAGGTCGAGATTCTCTCATCGACAGCAGAAGCTCTGGAAAAGATCCGGACAAACAACTACGATGCGGTCATCTCCGATTACCAGATGCCGGAAATGGACGGGATCCAGTTCCTCAAAGCCGTGAGGGAGCAATACCCGCACCTCCCGTTCATTATTTTTACCGGGAAAGGAAGGGAGGAGATCGTGATCGAGGCGCTGAACAACGGGGCGGATCATTATCTCCAGAAAGGTGGAGATCCAAGGTCCCAGTTTGCCGAGCTGAAACATAACATCGAGCGGGCGGTAGAACGGAAACGTACCCACGACACGATCCTTCACCTGAACCGGCTGAATGCCGTGTTGTCCAGTACCAACCGTGCCGTTGTCCGGATCCGTAACCGGGAAGCCCTTCTCAACGAAACCTGCAGGATTGCTGTTGAAGAAGGAAAATTCCTCATGGCCTGGATCGGGATGATCGACATGAAGACCCGGACGGTCAACCCCGTTGCGGCCTGCGGGTACGTTGACGGATACCTAAATACGCTCTCGATCAGTGTCGACAACATACCCTGTAGTATGGGCCTGACCGGAACCGCCATCCGGGAAGGCCGTACAATAATCAGCAATGATATTGATTCCGATCCACGGATGGCTCACTGCCGCGATGAAGCCGCAAAACGGGGCTACCGTTCTTCCGCAAGCATTCCCCTGCACTGTGATAAAAAAATGCTGGGTGCAGTACGGTTTTACTCCGGGGAGAAGGATTTTTTCAATGACAAAGAAACCCATTTGCTGGAAGACCTGGTTGCCGACATCTGTTTTGCCCTTGAGATGCTGGAAGTAAAAAGATCCTGAACTGCAGATGAGTTTGACGGATCCAGGCGGGTCTGGCCAGGGGCGTGTCGCCATTTTTAGGCCATCCCACAGAGGGGGTTCTCCGGGCGTAAGCCAGCCTGAAAAGAGAACCTTATGGGGGGTTTTGAGACCACCGAAGGATTTTTCCAACAATCCTGCAAAAAAACGCAAAACCGCCTCCATTAACAGAGATGCAGGTAGCAATCATCATATACAAGGAAAATCTATTCCTCCTGACAATGAAGATGCTCCGGACTCCCCTGCCCCACGCCCACGTATCAAAGATAGAGAGATGTGGATCCGCAGAACTGTTCGGCCTCTTCGAGACCTGCCTGAAGACCGGTGTGAAACCCTCACCATACAGCCTCCTCTCGGATGCGTGGGGAAGACTCTTCGCCTCGATATTCCTCTCTCCCGAGGAGCTGATGGACGAGATGCAGCAGGAGGACTGCAGGTTCAGGGACGACCATGAGAACATGCTGCGGGAATTCATCAAAGCGGACTGTGCAAGCGGAGGCGCATTTGTCATTGACGTGATAACGAGCGGCGGGAAGATGGAGAGGGCTGCCCTCATCATGATAGCGGATCTGGAGGATCTCGCCGGCGTTGAGTATAAAGGCATCACGGGGATCCAGCTGCTTGTCGAGGCCTGCGACAAGAAAGTGAGACCGGTACTCATCAGGAGGGCGGGCAAACATCTGCTCTCCCGGGTGTATGACCGCCGGGGCCTGCCCCTCATCTTCTCCCTCTTCGGCCTCTGCGATATCAATGCAAAAGATCTCGATGCCGTAGATTCCATTTTTTCACGGGAAGAACTCAGAACGATCATGAGCAGGAGCCGGACCGGAAACAATGCCCTTGAGGTGTTTACAAGTCTCTCCGCGGCAATGAAGCGGTATCCATCGATGGACCGGAACAAGCTGGAGCGGAATGCCTTCTATATCCCGGCCGCAAAGGAGGCAAAAGAAGAGGCGGAGGAGCAGCCGGTCAGGATAAGAAAAATTTCCCCGGTGCCACAGAGAGCACAGGGCAATAAGACCGGGTGAACGGAGAGGGCCTGCCGGTCCGGACAATGTCTCAGAAACTGTAACTTGTACCATACCTTCAACATGTCAGCCACCATTGAATCCTCAATTGCGTAGTTGGTTGAATGAGTTTTCACAAAAGAAATGATGCAGCGTCAGATCCGAATGCAGTAAACCCCGATGGCAGCCCTGTTGCCCGGGTACGACTGCCGAAAAAATGGAACAGGGAACAGTTCGCTCTTGCCGAGTTGATGCTCGGCGCAAATCACATCCGCGTCCAGTGCATGGACGGAATCACCCGCATGGGCCGGATCAAGGGAAAGATGAAAAAACGGGCCTGGATCCGCGAAGGCGACACGGTCCTTGTCGTCCCCTGGAGTTTCCAGGACGAGAAATGCGATATTATCTTCCGGTACCTCAAACCGCAGACCGACTGGCTGCGGAAAAACCGGTACATTTAATCTTTTTTGGATCTTCCGTAATGCAGAGGCTTCAATCGGATCCGGGAGCGGAACGCTTGGTATCTCCAGGAACTCCTCTGCTGATACAGTCCTGCCCCTGAACGTTCATCTCGCATCGGGATATTCAGTGATCGGGATTCTCCTAACCCATGGGCGTATCCTGCAGGGCGGGGCACAGATCATACGGCAGGTTACCATGGTTCCGGCGCACGGCAACCCGCGATACCCCGGGATTACCTGGCCCGGGAAGATAGTCGGCGCTGACAGCACCGTTAGGACCAGGGCAAAAAACGATTGGATTCCCTCTTTTAAAAAAAAAATCTGTTCAGAACAGCCCCATCGATACATCCTTGTCATTGCCGGACTGGTAGTCCGGGTGCACTTCCTGCTTTGCGAGGATCGCAAGGATGAGGATGACGACCGCGACAACAAGCGAGGCAAAGAAGGCGAGATCGAACCCGGCCGTCATCAGTTCCATCTGGATCTTTGCCGGTGCCGATTCGGTGATCCCACGATGCCCGGCAATGACTGCGATACCCTGCATGAAGACCAGGTTGGCAAAGGCGATGCCGAGCGTCAGCGGTGCGAACCGCTCCAGGCTCGTGAGGCTGGAGACCATCCCCTGGTACTGCTTCCCGACGGAATTCATGATCATGTTCGAGGCCGGTGTGACCATCAGGCCCAGGCTGAACCCGAGCACGAGCAGGGTGAGGGTTACAAAGCCGGTCGGGGTATTTATCCGGAGAAGCGTCATCATGAAATACCCAATCACGAGCAGGACGCCCGCGGCAATACAGAGCTTCCTGCCGCCAATCCGGTTGTATAACATACCGGCGAGAACCCCGGCTACCATCATGGCAACCGAGAGAGCCGTGAGGATCAGGCCGGAATCCGAGACCCCGTACCCCTTCACGTACTGGAGATAGAACGGGAGCAGGTAGTTGATACCAGCAAAGCTGAAGAAGACAAGCGCCATGATGAGGTTGGTCATGAAGAAATTCTTGTTCTTGAAGAGGCGGAGCTCGAGGAGCGGGTCAGCCACCTTGAGTTCGTGCCAGACAAAGTAACCGAGCGTGATGACGGCAAGCGCGAGGGCGCCAAGGATGACCGGGGAAGTCCAGCCAAGCGATATGCCTTCAGACACCGCAAAGAGCAGGGCCGCAAGCCCGACAAAGATCAGCAATGCGCCGGCCTTGTCGAAACCCGACGGCGTTCCAACCGGTTTATTCAGGGGAATGACTTTTGCACCCAGCAGGACAGCGATGATTCCTACCGGCACGTTGATGAAGAAGATCCAGTGCCAGGACAGGTACTGGGTGAGCACCCCGCCGATCGTAGGCCCGATCGCCGTCCCAAGTGCAGCGGCGGTCATGATGACCCCCATGGCTTTTCCTTTCTGCGACATGGGGATGAACGCGGTGACCATAGCCGGCGCAATCGCGGTTATCATGGCGCCGCCGATTGCCTGGAAGACACGCGAGCCGACGAGCGCGCCAAAGGAATTCAGGAGATCCGGCAGAACGGCACACGAGAACGACCCGAGCGTGAAGATGATAAATCCCGTAAGAAAGATCTTCTTGAACCCGACGCGGTCGGCCAGTTTGCCGAAGATGAGGACGCAGCCGGCGAGCACCAGCAGGTAGATGGTTGCAACCCAGCTCACGGTGCTCGACGAGAGGTTGAAATCGGTCGAGATAGTGGGCAGGGCAATATTCACGATAGTGCCGTCAAGAGAGGACATGAAGACGGCAAGGGATATGGAGATGGTCAGGAGGGTGAAACTGGCCTGTTTCGTACCCGGGGAGGTCGTATCCATGCCCTGATATAGGGCGGCAGGATAAAAAAGGGTGGTTATGTAATGAGCCGGCAGGCCGGATTCTTCCGGAAGGGAAGTCCCGGGCAGAGTGAGATACCGAGAGACGATGCCTCATCGCGACGACCGAGGGTGTGGGGCGCCTGGCCCCGGTTCCCCGGCTTATTTCAGCGATTTCATGGACCGGTCGAGATCAGATTTTGCCCGGGCCAGAAGATCCTGGATCGATTTCTGGACCTGGGTTGTCGAATCCGCAACCGTCTTCTCGATATACTTCTTGCCTTCTTCGCTCGTCACCAGGTCCCGGGTAACGTTCGCGATATCGTCCATGGCATCCAGAATCGCGGTTGTTGCGCTGTTGATCCTTGCATCGATAGGGGTCGGGGTCACGGTGGGAGCGGGAACGGGTTCTTTGTCCTCCACCCATCGTCCCTGTTCAAAATGGCCTTTAACTCCAGTCATCAGTGTCGCCTGAATCAGATTGAATAGATCTCTTGGACGATCATCTAGAAATACTTTCCAGAATCGAACGGGGTCTCAGGACCGGGTTCCGATCCCCGTGGTTGAGATGGGCTGCGAATGCCGCCGTGGCATTGCGTCGGGAGTGAATACGGATGACCGCTTCCGGCAGCTGCTGCAGCTCGCATCCCGCCGCTCCTTGAAATGATCCCGGGGCGAGCGGCTGACAATAATATTTTCGGATGAACAGGACGGGCAGGTGAACCGGATGATATAGCCGGCCCGGGTGCCGTTGACTTCTGGTTTTTTACTTTGTTCTTTCATGTGAATTATCCATTTTTTCAGGTCCCGGTGCATTCGGACAGGTGTCTCTCTTGCCCGGGAATTTTCCTACAAAAAGGGTTTTTTGCGAGAGGAGGAGTGAACTGCCCGACAGGGCTAGTCAGAAGGGAACTGATCCTACAACAAAACCGTTATTGGTTGTCCATATATTGGCGCTCATCGCGTATCTAATGATGGGAAGATCCGGCGCAACATCCACATGCGGCGGCCGAACCGGAACGGTCCCGGTTGCGGGGGGTCGGGATCTCGAATCAAGGTAGCCCGCCCGGATATCAGAGAACCGGAACCCCGGTCACCGCGGCCAGGAGCAGGATGATGACGGGCTGGTGCACCAGGTAGATCACGAGCGAGTGACGGCCAAGGAACGAGAGCGGGATCACGAACAGATCCGGCAGGGTTCGGATACCAAACCGGCGGACCCCGCCCCGGTACAGGAATTCCCCGGCTCCCATCCCGACCAGTACAACCCCCAGCCACGGCAAAAGCGGCGTGTAATCCACACTTGAAAAGGCTGGCGGAGTGAGGCCGAGCGGGATGAGATACGCCGGCCCCTGGATCCCGGCAATACAGAATCCTGCAAGGATGATCCCAAGCCCGATCAGGATATTTCCTTTCCCGAACCGGAAGAAGAGGGGGGAGAGCATCACTGCAACGCCTATCAGGTGCAGGATGCCGAAGATCACGAAACCTTCGTGCAGGTACAGGTATGTTGCCAGCGTGACCAGGAGGCCGAGCGCAAAAATACCCGCCCCCCGGAGCACGAATTTCTTTGCAAGCGGGAGGCCGGAGAGCGTCTGTCCGGCCCTCGCATGCGATACCACAAGGGATATCCCGACAATGACAAGGAAGAGCGCTGCCGTGGAATAGGCAAAATACCGCCAGAACCCGGTTGCAACATTGACCGCAGCTATCCCGAAAAAACTGAGGTCGAATACCGTGTGGAAGACGATCATCATGAGGATCGCGATGCCCCGGGCACAGTCGATCTCCCAGAGCCTTGATACGGTACTCATGCAGAATTATCGGCAGGGTCGGACATATGTGTTTGGAGGTTTGCGGCAGACACGGGCTTCCGGGTCTGCCCGTCCCGGTCCCTGAGCGCCTGGACCAGCGTGGCTGGGAAAAAAACCCGGCAGGAGGATCAGTTGATGCAATCGGATCCGCAACCAATAAACAGATACTCCTTGAAAGAGAAGAGATCCGGCAGTGAGGGGGAACTCAGGCGTGACCAGAGATACGGGAAGAGACGAACATGTTATCGAGGCTATCGGGAGATGCCGGGTAGTTGTCCGCAACGGGGTGGTGACCGAGGTTGGCGAGGCGCAGATCCGCGACTGCCCGCTGGCAAAAAGGTTTGCGTACCCGGTTCCGGACATCAAGTCAGAGTCCGTGAAAGCCAATATCGAACACCGGATCAAGGCGTTTGGCATGTGCACGCCGGACCGGGAAGTCCTGGACAACCGGGAGTTTGTCGGATTCGGCGCATCCGAGATCCTCAGTTTCGGCCTTGCTGCCGGGCTCATCGATGCCGTGGTCCTGGCCTGCGACGGGGCCGGGACCATTGTTGTCACAACGCCGGCTCTCGTCCAGGGCATTGGGGGCCGGATGTCCGGCCTCGTCTCAACAACTCCGTATCCATCCGTGATGGACCGGATTGAAGCCCATGGCGGGTTTGTCCTGGACCGGGAGAACGCCTCGCTCGACCAGCTGGCCGGAGTAGCCCTTGCTGTTGAGAAAGGGTTCCGGAAGATCGCAGTCACCGTTGCCCTGCCGGAGAATGCAGCCGCGATCCGCAGGATACACCCGGGGACCCTCATCTTCGGGGTCCATGTCACCGGGCTCTCCGCAGGGGACGCAGAGATGCTGGTCGCAGCATCGGATCTCGTCACCAGCTGTGCCTCGAAGACCATCCGCGAGATTGCCGGGAAAAAGGCCCTGGTGCAGGCCGGCATTGCCATCCCGATCTTTGCCATCACCCGGGCGGGAAAGGAACTCATCATCGAGAAGATCCGCTGTTCCGATGAGCAGCTTCTCGTCAAGCCGACAAAACTCCCGGCGCTTGGGGACAAGCAGCCGGAACCGCTGGTCTGATCCCGACCGGTTCCCTTTTTTACAACAGGATTTTTTTCGCAGACTAGTAACGGGCAGAATCCCGGCAATACAAAACCTGATATAGGATTTCTCAATAATTCACGCATGTGCAGGATGCCGGTCCACTCCGGGATTTGCGCAGGTGAAATATCATGGCTGAAAAGGATCTCAAAGATGCAGAAAAAGCAATTGGCGGCGGCGTGATGGCGATTGGCCAGGGGGCCAAAGGTTTCAACCAGGAGTTCATGGAATTCCTCCAGAAGTACCAGGTCATCGGGCTTGCCGTTGCATTCGTGATCGGTGCGGCTGCAACAAAACTGGTCAACTCCACGGTTACCGATGTCATCATGCCGATCGTGGCAGTCCTCACTCCGGGAGGGAACTGGCGGGAAGCAGTATTTCAGGTCGGCCCGATCAAGTTCCTTGCCGGCGATTTCGTAGGTGCAATCATCGATTTCGTGATTGTGGCCGTTGTGATCTTCCTGACGGTGAAATATGTCATGAAAGGGGACGTGTCGAAAAAAATTTGACAATGCATTCAATCATTCAGGCGCCTGGGCAGTTGCTGAACGGTGATACTATCCGTCAGGTCCGGAGGCAGATTGCAGGGCAGAATGCAATAAAACTTTCATGTTAGCTGGCGGGATCCGAGAAGATCGTGACGAAGCTGACCCACGCGGAGAATGGTTGCCGGCAGGCAGTTCCTGTTACTCATGCGAGATCGCCCAGAGATAGAGCGATGCAACGGAGCCGTACGGGGAATAGCGTTTCCGGTACCGCACGAACTGATCCCTGCTGAGGGTCTCAAGTCCGTACAGGTTCATCATCCCCCGGCGGATAGCAAGATCGTTCCAGCTCACGACATCGGGCCGCTCCAGCGAGAAGATGAGCAGCATCTCGGCAGTCCAGACCCCTACCCCGTGCAGCTCAGTGAGGCGGTCGATGATCCCGCTGTCGGGGAGGGTTGCAAACTCGGAAAAATCCAGATCGCCCCGGACAACGGCGGTTCCGATGCCGTGGATATACCCGGCTTTCTTGTGTGACATGCCGCACTGCCGGATCTCTTCCGGGGATGCCGATGCAAGAGTCTCCGGGCTGATCGTCCCGAACCGTTCCTGCATCCGGTTCCAGACCGTATCGGCAGCCTTTGCCGAGATCTGCTGGGCAACGATGCTGGCTGCGAGAGCGGCAAACGGGTCCGGTGTAACCGTGCGCTCGATCATGCCAATCCGGTCTATGGCAAGCCCGAGTTTTTTGTCACGTTTTTTCAAATGGTTAATTTCGGCAGACCCGTACCGGAAAAAATGTTTGTCCATGGTTCGTTGCTGGAACAGTATGTCTGCGTTCTGGATACATCAAGGATTTCATGCCGAAAAAAATCTGTAAAAATGATGGGAGGGATGGGATTCGAACCCAAGAACTCCTGCGAGACCAGGCCCTGAACCTGGCGCCGTTGACCTGGCTTGGCTACCCTCCCGGGGTCTGCTGATGCGCAAATACGCGTGTCCTGATGGACATATTACGGGAACCCGTTCCAGCGATCCTGGCCCGGTTTCCCTCGCGCCTGTATAGATTACGTTTTGGATTTAATAAAGGTAGGGTAAATGAGGGAGAGGAATCAGGACTTCCTGATGTTGTTGCTCTCGCTTGTATATTTCTTCATCTCCCGCTCGCGGAGCTCGTTTCTCCGGATCTTGCCGGAGATGGTCTTGGGAAGGGAGTCGACAAACTCAATGGCCCGGGGATATTTGTAGGGAGCAGTCACGTTCTTGACATGGGTCTGGATCTCACGGATGAGACTTTCCGAGGGCTTGACATCGGGTTTTAAGATGATGAACGCTTTGACGATCAGGCCGCGGATATCATCGGGGGATCCCACGACTGCGGCTTCCTGCACGGCAGGGTGTTCGATCAATGCACTCTCGACCTCGAACGGGCCGATCCGGTAACCGGATGCCTTGATCACGTCGTCATCCCGGCCAATGAACCAGAGATAACCATCCTCATCCTTGTACGCCTTGTCCCCGGTGTAATACCAGTCGCCGATGAACGATTTCTTGTTCTCATCTTCGTTGTTGAGGTACTCGCGGAACATGCCGACCGGCCGTGGTTTTACGCTGATCGCGATCCGGCCTTCTTCATGAAGCCCGACCGGTTTGCCATGATCATCGTGAAGCTCGATCTTCCAGCTCGGGGAGGGTCTCCCCATGGACCCGAACTTGGGCTGCATGCCGGGGAAGGTCCCGATGCAGAGCACGGTCTCGGTCTGGCCGTACCCTTCGTAGATGGTGAGACCCGTTGCATCCTTCCAGGCCTTGATCACTTCCGGATTGAGCGGTTCTCCGGCACTCACGCAGTGGCGCAGTTCGGTGAAATCGAACTTGTCGAGATCGGCAAGGATGAGCATCCGGTAGATCGTAGGCGGGCAGCAGAACGTGGTAACCCCGTACTTTTCAATGAGGGGAAGGATCTCGGTTGCATTGAACTTGCTGCGGATATCGTACACGAAGATGGCGGATCCCTCAATCCACTGGCCGTAGAACTTGCCCCAGGCACTCTTGGCCCACCCGGTGTCGGAGAGGGTGAAATGCAGATCGTTCATGCGCAGGTCATGCCAGAACCGGGCAGTGACGATATGACCCAGCGGGTAGCTCTGTTCGTGCACCACCATCTTGGGTTCTCCGGTCGTTCCCGAGGTAAAGAAGATGACCAGCGGATCGGTGCTCTTGGTCTTTTTCATGCCGGGCAGGTTGACCAGCTTTGCCGATACCGGAGCCGGGTAATCCAGCTCAACCGGGTAGCTGATCCAGCCGGGCCGCTTTCCATCGATGAGCATCCGGCAGGTGAGCGACGGGCACTCCTTTGCAATCTCATCGATCTTGTCGGCATGCTCCTGCATGGTGATGACCATCTTGATATCGGCAAGGTTTATCCGGTATTTGAGGTCTTTCTGCGTGAGCATGGTGGGGGCAGGACAATAGACTGCACCACGCTTGATGAGCCCGAGGGTGAAAGTCCACCATTCCGGAACGCGGGGGAGCATGATCAGGACCCGGTCGCCTTTGTTGACGCCGTACTTGATGAGCATGTTCACGATCTGGTTCGAGAGGCGCATTAAGTCCCAGAACGTGAACTTCTTCTCCACGCCTTCCTGGTTCACCCAGATCATTGCAAGTTTGTTCCGGTCCTTGTGGGCCCAGGCATCGATGATATCGAACCCAAAATTAAAATATTCAGGAACTTCGATGTTGAAATTCCTGTACATCTCTTCATAGTCGGGAATGTTATGATGATCCGGGCTTAACACGGGACCGGCAGACGGGAGGGTGGATGAGCCGATGATCGGGCTTCCCGCATGGGCACTCACCTGGGTAGAGCAGGCCTCCGAGATCCAGTCCGACCGGGATATTTTTCTCTTCTCGCAGGATTTATCGATGGACTGCGTGAGATTGTCGTCCATCGTGATGGAATATCGCACCATATAGATTCATTTAGTGGTGCACTTATTACGCTTTTCGATTCTTTGATACACCAAAACTCGTCCATATACCATATGAAACTGAGTAACCGATGCCCGGTCTTATGCGCATGATAATGCAAAAAAGAAGTGAACCAAAAAAGGGATTAGTTCTTATCCTGGTATTTTTTGATCTCAGCAGCCCGGAGTTCGTTTCTCTTGATCTTGCCGGAGATTGTTTTGGGCAGATCCCGGACAAACTCGATTTCACGGGGGTACTTGTAGGGGGCGGTGGTTCTCTTGACATAATTTTTGAGCTCGCGGACCAGGGACTCGGAGGGTTCGGTTCCGCTGTTGAGGACAACAAACGCCTTGACGATCAGGCCGCGGATCCGGTCCGGGGATCCAACCACCGCGGCTTCCTGTACGGCCGGGTGTTCGATCAATGCGCTCTCGACCTCAAACGGGCCGATCCGGTATCCCGAGCTTTTGATAACATCGTCGTCACGTCCCACGAACCAGAAGTACCCGTCGTCATCGGACCGGACCTTGTCGCCGGTGTAATACCAGCCGTTGACAAACGATTTTTTATTCTCCTCGGGATTGTCGACATACTCAACAATGAGTCCCGGGGGCCGGGGCTCGCACCGGATTGCCAGCCGGCCTTCTTCCCCGGGGGGTACCGGCTTTCCATCATCATCATGGATCTCCACCGTCCAGCCGGGGGATGGTTTTCCCATGGAGCCCGGGCGGGGTTCGATGCAGGGGAACTGGGCAACGCAGCAGACGGTCTCGCTCTGGCCATAGCCTTCATGGATGGTCAGGCCCGTGCCCTCTTTCCACACCCGGATGACTTCGGGATTCAGGGGCTCGCCCGCACTGCAGCAGTGACGCAGCGAGGAGAGATCGAACCGGTCCAGGTCGGCAAGGATGAGCATCCGGTAGATGGTCGGGGGACAACAGAAGGTGGTGATCTGGTACTTGTCCAGCAGCGGGAGCACTTCGGTTGCCTGGAACTTGCCGGTGAAATTGCAGACAAAGATGCAGGCGCCTTCGATCCACTGGCCGAAGATCTTTCCCCATGCGCATTTCGCCCACCCGGTATCGGAGACGGTGAAGTGGAGGTCGTTATGTTTGAGATCCTGCCAGAGCCGTGCAGTGATGATGTGACCAAGCGGGTAGCTGTGATCGTGGAGGACCATCTTGGGCTCCCCCGTGGTCCCTGACGTGAAATAGATCAGCATCGGATCCGTGCTTTTGGTCTTCTGGCCATCGGGAATACTTACGGCATGATGCGAGACCGGTGCCGGGTAGAGGAGTTCATAAGGCCAGCTTGCCCAGCCTTTCCGGTCGCCATCCACCAGGAACCGGCAGGTCAGGGTAGGGCATTCATTGCAGATCTCCTCCACTTTCTGGGCATTCTCCAGATCCGTAATAACCATCCGGAACTTTCCCTTGTTGATCCGGTACTTGATATCACGGGAGGTGAGCATGGTGGGACAGGGTGCAAACACTGCACCCAGTTTGATGAGCGCTATTGCAAAGATCCACCACTCGGGGATGCGGGGGAGCATCACCAGAACTCGATCCCCTTTATTTATCCCATATTTCAGGAGTACGTTTGCTGCCTGGTTGGAGAGATTTTTAAAATCCAGGAAACTGTATTTCTTCTCCTCTCCCTGCTGGTTTACCCAGATCATCGCAAGTTTGTTGCGATCTTTTTTCGCCCAGGCATCGATCACATCGAACCCGAAGTTGTAATACTCAGGGACATCGATTGCGAATGATTCGCACATCTTCTCGTAACTGTTGGTGCTGCTCCCGCTCTTCTTCATGCAATCAGGAACAATGTTTTGTGCCGGCCCACTTCAATCTGTCTTTTCATCAGGAGCCTTTGAGGATTCCAAAAAAGCGCGTGATCGGTTTCCGGCCGATACATTTATAGTAGATTATCGTCGGAAAGGGAGTTATGGATGTGGACATAAAGATTGTGCATTAGTATTATGATTGAGAGGACTGCATAGTATAGTGGATGGCTGATAAAAAGTACGCTTCATTAAAAATTGAGAACATCGTAGCATCAGGAGTCATCGCCGATTCCATTGATCTTGCAATGGTATCAGGTAAGATCAAGAGCTGCGAACTCAATACGAAACGGTTCCCGGGCGCAGTCTACCGGATTGAGAATCCGAAAATTGCATCCCTGATCTTCTCTTCCGGTAAAGTCGTGCTGACAGGAATCCGGGACAAGAAAGCGTTAAACGACGGACTCGGCATAATCATCAAATCATTAAAAGAGGCAGGTGTCGATACATTCGACGAGCCCCGGGTTGCGATCACCAATATTGTCTGCTCGTACGATATCGGGAAGTACATCAACCTCAACAAGGTCGTCATCACCCTCAACCTCGAAAACATCGAGTACGAACCCGAACAGTTCCCCGGCCTTGTTTACCGGATCAAGGACCCCAAGATCGTTGCACTCCTGTTCTCAAGCGGCAAGATCATCTTAACCGGCGGCAAGAATCTTGAAGATATCAAGAAAGGCCTTGACTTCCTCGAGCAGAAGCTCGAGAGCATAATGTAAGTGACAAAATATTTTTTTTCGTTTATGACCAGTACCGGTGGGTCTGGATGAAATTTCTCTCTGCCTTGAGGATCTCCCGGTAGAACGCATCGTCTTCGGCAAGAGTGGCAAGGATCCGTGATGCGATCTCCGGACCTACGCCCCGGGCCGAAAGGGCGATGACCGCTTTTTTCCCGCTCGACAGGACGATGTTTGCATTTTTCATGAGCCGCTGTTCGACAACACGCTCTTCGGAGGTTTTCTTGGCTTTCTGCACGATCGCATACTGCTCTTCCTCGTACGGCTTGAGGGCCGCAATCAATCGTGCACCGCATTTGGGGCACCGGGGGTGATCCGGTACCCGGGATACAACAGTCCGGCTCTTGTAATTTTTACAGTTCATGCAGCAGAGCAGGACATCGTCCTGGTCGAGCCTCCGCTTCAGCGTGGCAAGCACGGCCTGATCCGCGGTTGGCGGGGGGATCTGATCGCGGGATGACAGGAGTCCCCCGGCCCCGATCAGTGAGTGCGGGCCAAGGGCGACCCGGATATGCCCCTCGCGGATCTGGTCCACGAGCAGTGCAGCTGCCGATATATCCATGTATTCCAGGAGCAATTCCCGGTACGCCTCCTTCTGAACAACCGTATTATCGAAAAACTCCAGCAGGCGCTGGATACTGATCTTCTCGTAATCCGCATCGGGATCGATGGCGCCGAATTTCTTGGCTATCTGTACCAGCTTCCACTTGAAGAGGGCCGTCCTTTTCAGCGCCAGACGGAGGACGCCGGGCATATGGGCGGGATCGAGATCCGAGAGGAGATCCCGGACATCGGCAGCCCGGATGGCGGAGGGCAGGCGCAGGAGCATGCGGTAGGCATCCAGTTCGAGGCCGACCGTGGTTCCGTACCGGGCTGATATGAGGATGGAGATGACCCGGCCGAACGCTTCATTGGCTTTATGGCCGGCACAGACATTGCAGACAACGCCATCGTCTGTATTCTCCAGCGTGATGAGCTGGTCGGTAGGAACCAGGGACCGGTTCTTGTCCATCTCGATGAGAAATTTTGTGGCAAACAAGGTGTTCTGAGGATCGTCTGTATATTCCGCTATGCCCCGGGTCCTCCGCATCCGGCCGACTTCCTGCGCTACCGGGAACGGGACCGGAATCTGTTCGCCTTCCCACGAAGGCAGCTCTCCCTGGACTTTGCGGGCAGGTTCAACAACCAGCCGGCCATCCGCGATCTCGAGTACCCGCCAGAGCTGCCCCTTGGTTATGAAAACAGCTCCCGTATGTACCCACCCGACCACAAACGATTCATCGAGAGTCCCGACGGTCCTTCTTGTGACCATATCGAAGATAGGCACTTTCCGTTCATCGTGGATCATCGACAGGTTCCCGGAAAGGTACCGCCGCGCTCTTGCCGTAGTTATGATCCGGCTCCCGTCAATCCGGATCAGCCGGTGCTCCTCCATCTGGCGGCAGACCTCATCCAGGAGCGCTGCACAGTCGGGAAAGAGATCGGTCCGCTCCACGATCTCAAGAATTCGGGATTGTTCGATCTCGCCGTATTCCACCGCAATGGCAGCCACCTGGTTTGCAAGAACATCGGCAGCCTGGCGCTGGGGTGTAACATTCTCGATCTCGCCGGCCTTAGCTTTTTTCGCTATCACGAGGGATTCCAGCAGGTCATCGAAACTGGTTGCAAAGATCGTACCTTTCGAGATCGTGTTCAGCTGGTGACCGGCCCGGCCCACCCGTTGCACCAGCCGGGCAACTTCACGCGGGGAGCCGAACTGGATGACATGATCGACCCTCCCGATATCGATACCGAGTTCCATCGAAGAGGTACAGATGAGAGTTCTGATCTCTCCCCGCTTGAACCGCTCTTCGGCATCGATCCTCACCTCTTTCGAGAGCGAGCCGTGGTGGACTTCGACATTCCCGTGTTCATAGAGCGCATGACCCAGCGCTTCTGCCGTCACCCGGGTATTGACAAAAACAAGGGTGGAGCCCTCGCGTTTGAGGGCTTTTTTCAGGATCTCGGCCTGGCGATCAAAATCATCCCCAACGTATTTTACCGATATATCGAGTTGTTTGGCAACCGGCACCTGGACAATGGAGAATGGGCGGCTGCCGCAGAGGAAGCGGGCGATATCTTCCGGATTGCCCACGGTCGCTGAGAGACCGATGCGCTGGAATTCCCCGGCATACACATGCAGTCGTTCGAGGGCAACTGCCAGCTGGGCACCACGCTTGCTTCCCGCGAGCTCATGGATCTCGTCGATGATGACATACCGGATATTCTTGAGATGGGTGCGGAGACGTTTTCCCATGAAGAGTGCCTGCACGGTCTCCGGTGTCGTGATCAGAAGATCGGGAGGAGACACTGCCTGCTTCCTGCGTTCGGCAAGAGGGGTATCCCCGTGGCGGACCCCGACCGAGAGGCCGAGTTCCCCACACCACCACTGCATGCGGGACAGGATATCCCGGTTCAGGGATCGCAGGGGAGTGATATACAGGGCTTTGAACCCGCCACCGGCCGGGAGAGAGAGAAGCCCGTTGAACACAGGAAACATCGCGCTCTCGGTCTTACCGGTTCCCGTAGGAGCAATCAGGACAAGATGGTTCCCCTGAGCCAGGAGAGGTATGGCCTGCTTCTGGGCATCGGAGAGGCCGGTAAAACCCCGTTTTTTGATGCAGGACCGGACTCTCGGGTCAAGAATTTCAAGCGTCTTCATCGGTCTGGATCGATTTTAAGGAGCCGATATAGGTTCCGTCGGCAAGGATGATCTCAGTCTCATCGTGAATCATGCACCGCGAGATCGGGGAGAACGGGTTCTTTGCAATCTGGAGGATATCATAGCCGGCAATCTCGTTGAAGGCAGGAACGAACAGGGCCCGGGTAACCGAGCCGGTCTCCGGTACAGGCTTCAGACCCAGTTTTCCAGAATCGAGACCGGCCCGGATATATGCAGGAGCCTGGAGCGCGCACCCCACTTCATCCCGTATCGAGAGGAGGGGATGGTGGTGGCCGACAACGATCAGACGCCCCCCCAGCCCGGGCGAAGGATACATGTGCCCGTGCAGGTACGCAACCCCGTCGATGACAGCCCCCTCCCGGGGCATGATCTCGCCATCCGTCAAGAACCGCTCAATCCCAATATCATGGTTGCCCGGAAAGACCCGGATGGGAATCCGGTCCCGGAGCGCAGTAAGAATTGAAGGCAATTCATCATATTCCTGGCGGGTCAGGGTAGGGATGCTGTGCTTGATATCCCCGAGAAGAACAAGCTCTTCAGGATCTGCCAGATCGATGGTCCTCAGGAGACGTTCAAGCCGGGCTGCACTCCGGCTCCGGAAGTGCAGGCCGTGGGAGGCGAGATCAGCCTCGATGCCAAAGTGGGTGTCCGCGACAACAAGCAGGCGATGCTCTCCTTCAATTACCAGTGCCGGGCCGTCCCGGAGAAACTCAATTCTCATAACCTGCGGATAAAACCCTTCTGGGGCTGATAGCATTCATCTTCAACAATGAGGGATTCAATTGCCGAGAGGATATCCTGTTGCAGGATCCCTTTGCCGGCAAGTGTATCGAGAATATCCTGGACTGCAACCCCGCGGGGATCCTTGGATGTTGCAAGAAGATCGAGCACAAGACTGTTCACATCCTGTTTTTCGGTCTCAACGGTTTCGGGAGGCCGGACACTCCCTACTGCGTTCTCCACCATCGCGGCCAGTTCATCGAGGTCCCGCTCGCACAGATGATAATGGCGCACTGCTGCAGAAATTCGGGGATCCGAATCTCCGCCATGTATCGCACGCATCAGATTGTCCAGACGCTTCATCGTTGCAGCAGCGGTTGCAAGAACCCACCGGTCCCGCACCATGCGATCGATTACTGCAACATGATCCGGGCGTACCGAAAGGACCGATGTACCATTCCTTCGATAGAGCTGGGCTTTACCCAGGACCGAAACAAACGAGGGTAAAGGCATTTTTTGGAAGAGCGTGACGATCTCGGTGTTTTTCCCGCCGATCACCAGGTCAAAGCCACCGGTGGGATCTGCAACCCGCCCTTTTAAGAAGTCCCCGCTCTCCTCCAGTTCCGTAAGGGCTCCGGCAATGAACATCTGCCGGCAGTACGCTCCTGTGGGGGTTACGACAAATGCGCTGCTCCCGTCATCCTCCCCGGGAACCGAGAGCGTGGATCGACCAAACTCACCTGCAAATACGCGGACTGCCCCTTCCATAATCCAATAATAATGTACCCGGCAGCGGTATTCAAGATATAGTCAGTGCCAACCAGAAAATATCCGGCACCTGACGGGTGATGCGATAAGGACGGCGCTTCACCCGGATGGACACCCCCGCAGATTCAATCACCTGCCAATGGGTGCAGGCATACAACCGGGCATGTGATGAAAGATGCTCGCGAACCATCCCAAAAACAGATCCGGGAATTTTTACGATCCTGGTGCGGCTCATATTGAATCGTGTTCATTTCGTTGATGAATATTCTTCAACCGCATATTGGTTTTATGCAAACGGACCCGGCCAAAATTTTCTGAACAGACCCTGGTTGAAATTTCTCAACCGGACTTTGATTTCAAAATGATCATCGCGATCAGGATCGCGATTGAAAACCTGAGCCGGATCAATCAAACCTTGATTTGAAATTTTCAACCGGACTTTGATTTTTTTTTAACCAGACCTTGATGAAAAAAATTCAACCGCACCTTGATTGAAAAACCGTATCGGTAACCTGACTTTCGTCGTGAACGGTTATTTTCCTTTCATGTACAGGTACTTAACTTTTGATCATCAAACCTTGATTGAAAAATTTCAACCGGACTTTGATTTTTTATTTTCAGTCAAGGTTCGATTTCAAATTTTTCATCGCGATCGGGATCGCGATTGAAAACCGGAACCGGATCAATCAAACCTTGATTTGAAATTTTCAACCGTACGTTGATTTTTATTTTTTAACCAGACCTTGATGAAAAAAATTCAACCGCACCTTGATTGAAAAACCGTATCGGTAACCTGACTTTCGTCGTAAACGGTTATTTTCCTTGCATGTACAGGTACTTAACTTTTGGTCATCAAACCTTGATTGAAAAATTTCAACCGGACTTTGATTTTTTATTTTCAGTCAAGGTTCGATTTCAAATTTTTCATCGCGATCGGGATCGCGATTGAAAACCGGAACCGGATCAACCGAACCTTGATTGAAAAAGTTTCAGCAGACCCGGAAAATTCCTGCAAATAAAAAGCAATTCCGAAAAAACTGAACAACAAAAGAGTGACACCAGAAGAACGTGGCAATAGGAAAAAAGGATCAGATGGGGGAAACAAGCGATGAATCCAGTTCATGCGCCTTGGCATAGGCAGCCTTTGCTTCATCAGTCCGGCCGAGATTCTTCAGGGCATTGGCTTTGTTGAAATATGCTATAGAAAACGTTGTGGTCAGGTTATCGTGCGAGGAAAGAGCCGCATCAGCAGCGGTTATAGCATCCTCGTTCCTGCCAAGCATGACCAGGATCCCGGCCCGGTTGGACTGGATGACAGGTACCAGCTGCGACACATTGAGGGCCAGTGCTTCATCGGAGGCTTTGAGCGCTTCGGTATATTTTCCTTCTCCCGCAAGATCCACACTCTTTGTATAGAGCGAGCCGGCCTGCTGGAATTTCACCGAGGGATCGGTAGACAGGGCAGGTAAGACCACGAGGAGTGCGGCAGCAATGACCAGGATCGCAATAACGATTCCGGCAACCAGGTACAGTTTTGATTTCGTCATATGCTCATCCCACTAGTGTACACCGCAGTTCTATTAAAAAGAAGTGAGAAAAGAAATAAAATCAGGCATTTTTCCTGATGAGGAAAATCCCCGCAATGACAAGACCGGCAATACCGATCCATTCTGGAAGGGGAGAATAGGTTGTCTTTTTCGGTACAGGCGAGGATGTGGCAACAGGAGAGATTGCCGGTTCCGAGGGTAATGCAGTCGGGATCTGGGTTGCAACAGAAGTCGTTGGGGTCTGTACCGCGGTTGCGGGTTCGGTCACGGTTGCAACAAAAGCTTCTTTTTCAAAGGCAACGAGTGCCGTTTTGGTTGTTTTACCTTCCTTATCTGCCAGGGTGGAGGCATAACTGTCCTGCATATGGTTGAGGTTCTGGTTCAGAACAAACGAGTAGGTTCCGTCGGGATAGAGTGTGGTTCCCTGCAGGTCGCGGGCCCGGTGATCCCATTCGGCGCCATCTCTCCAGTAGTAGGGAGATTCAGTTACGTACGGTTTATTGTTAAAAGCAATAATCTGCGTATTGGGCTTTCCCATGCTGCCGGTATAGATACTTGGTATTGCAATTCCCTGGGGATTTATCAGTTTGACCGTGAACGGCGAATCGTCAATATTTCTGTCCGGACGGTTTTTCAGGACAAAAACCTTGTAGAGATTGGTGTCGATACGGTACGTGATGTTGGTTCCAAGGGAAATGGTTTTACCGGTTACATCCGTATTGTGATCGAGATCCCAGACTTTGATATCAACCTGGGGCTCCTCTACCGTGAATACGGAATAGTACGGTTTCTGATCAGCACAATACCAGGTACCCGTTGAACCGCCAAAAAAATCCCGGGTGATATTATAGTGGTAAATGATCTGGTTTACCGTATTGATGGGGTAAATCTGGGAGCTTTTATCCGGAGTGGCAGTATTGATATCGGTCCCGTTCTTCCACCACGCAATCGTATGGCAGCCGTTCAAGGCAACAGAGATGTCAAGATCATTTTCACCGATAAAAACAGGACTGTTGGCAGAGATCTTGTTCAGGTTTGCCGAGACAGGTGAAATGAGGAAGAACAACACGATAAAAACGGTTAGAATATATGGGATTTGCATGAAAAGTAATTTCAAAGCCCACGTGATAAACATTATGACATCCATCACGAAGAGCGTACCATTTTTGCCTCTTTCTGATGCTGTGCTTATTCACACCATTTACCAACAGAATAAATAAGAGAACCGGATACTGCTTTGGAGAGGAATGCCATGGATGAAAGCCACACGATATGGATTGAAAAATACCGCCCGTCCAGGCTTGCCGATATCGTTGGACAGGATGAGATTGTTGAACGGTTGTCATCCTATGTGAAAAGTGGAAATCTCCCCCATCTGCTCTTTACGGGAAATGCCGGTGTCGGGAAAACCACCGCTGCAGTTACCTTGGCAAAGGAATTTTTCAAGGATTCGTGGCAGAGAAATTTCCGCGAACTCAATGCATCCGATGAACGGGGAATCGATGTGGTGCGGAACCAGATCAAGGAATTTGCCCGGACCATGCCGGATGGGGGTGCGGCGTTCAAGATCCTTTTTCTGGACGAGGCCGATGCCCTCACCACCGATGCACAGGCAGCCCTGCGCCGGACCATGGAGAGCTATGCCCAGACCTGCCGGTTCATCCTGTCCTGCAATTACTCCTCGAAGATTATCGATCCGATCCAGAGCCGGTGTGCAATATACCGGTTCAAACCCCTCGCCCCGGAGGCAGTAAAAGAGGAAGTGCGCCGGATTGCCAGCCGTGAAAAACTGACCATCTCGGAAAGCGCCATGGACGCTATCGTGTATATTGCCCAGGGGGATATGCGTAAGGCCATAAACGCCGTCCAGGGGGCTGCTATCATCAGTGCCGCAATCGATGAGAAGATGATCTATGCTATCACCTCCTCCGCCCGCCCGGACGAGATCGATGAACTTATCGGCCTTTCATTAAAAGGCGACTTTGAAGGTGCAGAGTATCTTCTGGCCCAGCTCCTTCACGAACGGGGAATTGCCCCCAATGAACTGATCAACCAGTGTTACCGGGCCCTCATCAAAAAGGATCTCGACCGCGGGCTCAAAGTCCAGCTGATCGATCATCTGGGCGAAGCGGATTTCCGGCTGTCGGAAGGGGCCAGCAGCGATATCCAGATGGAAGCCCTCATTGCACGTTTCATCCTTTCTGCCCAGAGGATGCGGTGAGGCAGGACCATGGAACAATCTCCCGATCTCCCTGTGGCAGACAAAACAGCCGACTGGAGCCGGCTGCTCAAACAGAAATATAAAAAGCAACTGGGTGAGATCTCGCGGGAGTACCCGCACAAACGATCCCTTCTCATCGATTACCGGGAGATAGAAAGGTTCGGGAAAGCCGGTATTGCGCTGGCCGATGAACTCCTGGAGAACCCGGGCAAGGTTATCGAGGATGTCCTGGAAGCAATCAAGACCGACCAGCTCATCAGGATAAAGGATGGCAAGGAGCCCAAAGGGATCAACATCCGGTTCACCAACCTTCCCAAAAAGACGGCTATCCGGGCCATCCGGTCTGAGGACATCAACACGTTTGTCTCGGTCGAAGGGATCTTGCGCAAAACAACAGAAGTCCGGCCCCGTATTGTCGAAGCAGTCTTCCGCTGCCCGGCCGGCCACTTCACCAAGAAGGAACAGAAATACGGCAAGTTTGTTGAGCCGGACGGATGTGCCACGGACGGATGTACTTTCAAGAAGATCGAACTGCTGCCCAAGCGCTCGAAATTTGTCGACTCGCAGAAACTGAGGATCCAGGAGTCTCCTGAGGGCCTGCGTGGCGGCGAGCAGCCCCAGACACTCGACGTAGACGTCACTGACGATCTCTCTGGTACCGTGTCACCGGGGGACCGGATCATTATCAACGGCATCCTCCGGTCCATGCAGCGGGTCATCAAGGGAGAGAAAAGCACGGTCTTTGACATATTTCTCGAATGCAATTCCATCGAGGTAGCTGAGAAAGAGTTCGAGGAAGTCGAGATTGATGAGAAGGCCGAGGACGAGATCCAGCGCCTCAGCAAGGATCCCATGATCTACCGGATGATCACCCATTCCATTGCACCGACCATTTACGGGGGCGAAGATGTCAAGCAGGCAATCGCCCTGCAGCTCTTCGGGGGCATTGCAAAAGAGATGCCGGACGGGAGCCGGCTCCGGGGCGACATCCATGTCCTCCTCATAGGGGATCCGGGTATTGCCAAAAGTCAGTTGCTGAGGTATGTCGTAAAGCTCTCTCCCCGGGCAATCTATACAAGCGGCCAGTCTTCCACTGCGGCGGGTCTCACGGCAACCGCTGTCAAGGATGAATTCGGGGAAGGGCGCTGGACACTGGAAGCAGGAGCGCTCGTCCTTGCCGATATGGGTGTCGCGGCAGTCGACGAGATGGATAAGATGGAGAAAGGGGACCGGTCCGCCCTCCACGAAGCAATGGAACAGCAGTCGATCAGCGTGGCAAAGGCCGGGATCACGGCAACGCTCAAGTCCCGGTGTGCGCTGCTCGGGGCTGCAAACCCGAAGTACGGCAGGTTCGATATGTTCGGGGATATCTCAGACCAGATCAACATGCCCCCGTCACTCCTCTCCCGGTTCGATCTCATCTTCATTATGACCGACCAGCCGGACCAGAAACGGGATCTGGCCATTGCGGAGCATATACTCAAAGCCCACAGTACCGGAGAACTGATCGCACAGCACAGGAAAACCCCCATCGAAGGGGTGACCGACGAATACATTGCACAGCAGCTCAAGCCCGTGATGCCGGATATCGACCCGGCACTCTTCCGCAAATATGTCGCCTATGCAAAACGTTCGTGCTTCCCGATAATCTCGGCCGAAGCAAAGGAAGCCCTGGTGAACTACTACCTCAAACTCAGAGGCATTGCCGAGCCTAACAAGCCTGTGCCGGTCACTGCCCGGCAGCTCGAGGCGCTGGTGCGACTGGCGGAAGCCAGTGCCCGGATCCGTCTTTCCAGTTCGATTGAACTGAGCGATGCAGATCGGGTAATCCATATTGTGGATGCGTGCCTGCGCCAGATTGCGTACGATGCCAAGACCGGGACATTCGATATCGATAAGGTGGTTACCGGCATCTCCAAAGAAAAACGTGATATTGTCCGGGTGATCAAGGATGCGATCCGGGATATTGGCGGCGAAGGGCGGCGTGCCGGGATCGATCAGGTTATCGATGCGGTGAGTTCGAAAGGTTTCCCGAGGGATAAAGTCAGGGAAGGCATCGATATGCTGCTCCGGCACGGGGAAGCCATGGAACCGAAATCCGGCATGATTCAACTGATCTGAAGAGGAGATACCTATGCTGAACGACAAGGAAACCGCCATCTTTGAAGCAGGAATAAAACTGGGCGCCCTGTACCACCAGTGGGTTGGAACCCCGATCTCAAGGCAATCGGCTGCCAGTGTTGAGACCGCAATCGAGAAGGCTGTCGTTCTCCAGCCATTTGTTGAAGAGATTACGGTCCGGCTGAACCGGGACCTGATGACCGAGAACACCTTCGGGTACAGCGAACTCGCCGGCCTCATGTTCGATGTGGAGATCATAACGAGGGTCAATTTTTCCTATTGCCGCGCCCGTCTCTGCCCGTCCGGCAGTTACCCGCTCATGCAGGTTGTGGAGTGCCATGAGATCCCCAAAGTACCCCGTAACTGACGATCATATCCATATCGATCCGGTCAACGGGCGGGGAATAGAGGCGGCAAAGGATTTTTTCCGGGCCGGGGGAACGCATATGTTCCTTGTCTCAAAACCCTCATGGTCATTGTCAGTCCACCCGAGTTCAGGTCCGGAGTATTCGCAGGTTTTTGACGAAACCCTCCGGGTCGCGGGCATGGTTGCAGAAACCGGGGTTGTTGTTTATACAATTCTTGGCGTTCACCCGGCCGAGATCTCCCGGCTCGCGGAGCGGATGACCCTTGATGAAGCCGTAGAGGTCATGAAAGGCGGACTTGACTGTGCTGCAGGTTACGTCCGGGAGGGAAAAGCCGTTGCGCTCAAGAGCGGGAGGCCTCATTATGATGTGACCCCCGATATCCTTGCTGCTTCGAACCGGGTCCTTCTGCATGCGCTTGAACTTGCTTCGGAATGCGGGTGCGCACTCCAGATCCACGCGGAGACGGGGCCGTGTGCTGACATCGTGGATATGGCCAGCCGGGCCGGTATCCCGATCGAACATGTTGTGAAACATTACGGGTCCCCGGACACTCCGCTCCACCCGTCGCTCATCGCAAAGCATGAGTCGCTCGCGCAGCTGGTCCGGGAACACCGCCCGTTCACCATGGAGAGCGATTACATGGATGAGAACTCGCGTCCCGGCGCGGTGATAGGCCCGAAATCCGTGCCACGTTACACAAACCATCTCCTCGCGCAGGGCAAGATCACGGAAGAAGACTGTTTTTTTATCCATAGCGAGACTGTTGAAAAAGTGTATGGGGTTCCGGTACAGATAACCTGATTTTACCGGCTCACCTTTTTCTCCCTCCCCGCCAAAGTGTGATCAATGTTTCTGAAGGTACATCATTCACCGGGAACGGCAGATGTCGTGGCGGTGTGTGATCGCGAGCTTATCAACACCACGATCCGGCATGATAACATGACCGTGGTCATCACCGAATCCTTCTACGGGAACTGCCCGTCAACCGAAAACGAAGTCAGGGATGCATTAACCAAGGCTGCGAACATCAATCTCATGGGTGAGCGCTCCGTGAGCCTTGCCATAGAGATGGGACTTATCACCCGTTCCGGCTGTATTATGATTGGGACTGTTCCCCATGCACAGATCTTCCAGCTATGACAACGACAATCAAGGATAATTTCTGCCCAAAATGCGGCAAGCCCACACAAAATCCGGGTCTCTGTACAGACTGCAGGATCGGCAGCACCCCGTGGTTCACCTGCGATCATCGTGTACAGAATACCCAGTGCCCCAGTTGTGGCGCAATAAAGCAGGTGAATACCTGGACAGATTCCAACCGGGAGCGTTCCGAGATAGCACCGGAACTCGCGATGTCTGCTGTCCACTTCCACAAGGATGTCAAGAAACCAACCATGGAAGTGAGGATCGAAGATCTCACGGTCAACCGGTCCCGTGCAATGCTCACGCTCCATGGTACCTTCTACAAACAGGAGGTAGAAGGCACCTGTTCGGTCGAGATTCTCTGGCACAAGGAACAATGCGACCGGTGCAACCGGATCAGCGGAAGTTACTATGAAGGGGTCATCCAGGTCCGGGCTGAAGGCCGGCTCCCGAGCACGTATGAACGCCAGATGTCGACATCCATTGCCCAGCAGATAGAAGATTCCCTGCAGGCTGGAGGGGAACGTCTCTCTTTCATCTCCGATATGAACGAGACCCGGGACGGGGTCGATATCATCGTCGGGTCGCAGCACATCGGGGCCAAGATCTCCCAGGGTATCATTGCCCAGCTGGGTGGCAGGTACTCCACGCATCCCAAACTGGTTGGCGAGAAGAACGGCCGCCAGCTCTTCCGGATAACCTATTCGGTCCGGCTTCCCCGGTTCCAGAAATACGATGTCGTGGCAGTGAAAAACCGGTATTACGAGATAGAGCGTATCGAATCCCACCATGTCAGGACATTCGATCTCGCCGAAGGATCCTCCCGCTCCATCCGGGAAGACGATATCGAACGCATTCTTGGAAATGCGCGGAGTGCCGAATCCGCTCTCGTGGCATTTGCAGAGAGCACAACAATAGGTATCATGGATCCGGTCTCCTGCCAGACGCACGAGTACCGGAAACCCGGATGGCTGGAAGTCAAAGCCGGCGATCACGTGGCAGTTCTGCGGGATGGCGATAATCTCGTTATAGTCAGGTAACGGATGCGGGTCAGACGGGTACCGGTACAGGGTCTAAACGCGATCAACAACGCCGACTGGGTAGATCATACCCGGCGGCCCTATATCGAAGACGGAACCGCATGGGTGCCGGTAAAAGAGGGTGAACGGTTCGATACGGATATTCCAAAACGATCCCGTTACCATGGACGCGGGTATTACATGGTCGGGGATATTGCGGTTGTGCATGGAAAGCGGCCGGAACCGAGTGAAATTGAAAAGATCGCAGAGTTCCGGAACCCACAGGGAATCGTCTGGATAGAATCCTTAAACGATGTCATGAGACTCCCGAAAACCCATCTTGTCTGGGGGAAGGGGGGAGAGGTATCCCACAGGGAAAGCGGGTTCACCTATATTCTCGATCCATCACGGGTGATGTTCTCTCAGGGAAACCGCGAAGAGAAGATGCGCATGGCATCCCTGATCCGAAAGAGCGGGCCAAACCACCGGGTGGCAGATATGTTTGCCGGGATAGGTTACTTCACGATCCCCATGGCAGGGGCAGGGGCGTCTGTCCATGCAATGGAGATAAATCCGGTCTCGTTTCGGTACCTGGAGAGAAATATTCTCATGAACAACCTCTCCGGCAGGGTTCAGCCATCGCTCGGGGACTGCCGCAGTCTTCTTGAAGGAACATATGACCGGCTTGTCATGGGTCATTTCGATGCGATCGATATACTTCCCGATATCATGACGCACATAAAACCGGGTAGTATCATTCATCTCCACAGTATCGGCCCTGTTGAAGAGGCGATACGGTCAATAATTGAGGGAGCAGGTTTTTCTGCAACCATCAATGTACATAAAGTCAAGAAGTACCGGCCGCACACATGGCATGTTGTGCAGGATGTGACTATCGGATGACAAACCTCCAGACTCTTGCCGGAAAAGAGATTGTAGTTGCAGTAACGGGCAGCATTGCGGCTGTCGAAACCGTAAAACTCATTCATGCATTACGCCGGCGCGGGGCCGTGATCCAGACGGTTATGAGTACTGCTGCCGGGGAGATAATCTCCACAGACGCCCTTACGTATGCGAGCGGCAGGGATACCATAACAAGGCTGTCCGGGCGCGTAGAGCATGTGACGTTCTGTGGGGATGGAGGCAGCGCGGATCTCCTACTCATCGCACCCTGTACAGCAAATACCATCAGTAAAATTGCCTGTGGTATCGACGATACACCGGTTACAACATTTGCCACCACGGCTCTTGGGAGCGGAAAACCGGTAATCATTGTCCCCGCAATGCACCACAGCATGTACCGCCACCCGGCACTCAAAGAGAATATCCGGAAGCTCAAAACCTGGGGGATCGGCATCATAGAGCCACGGATTGAAGAAGGCAAAGCGAAAATTGCCGATACGGAAGAGATTATTCTCCGGTGCGAGAGAGCAGTTCTTGGAACGGCACTCGCTGGAAAAAGGGTGCTCATAACAAGCGGACCCTGCCGGGAACCGGTCGATGATGTCCGGGTGCTGACCACGCGATCGAGTGGGCAGATGGGCAGGGCACTCGCATTACAGGCATTCCGGCTGGGTGCCGATGTGACAATAGTCCATAACTATTCCCTTCCCTGTGTCACTAACCTGAAAGTGGAGAGTGCCTCTGATATGCATGCGGCGGTACTTTCCACGCTCAAAGAGCAGAAGGGCACAGACATCTACATCAGCGCCGCAGCGATCTCGGACTTTGCCCCGGAAAAACAGAAGGCCAAGATCCCCAGCGGAAAGCCGGTCACGATACAGCTTACCCCCCTCCCGAAACTCATTGATGAAGTGATTGCACAGTATTCACCCCTTGTGGTCGCTTTCAAACTGGACCGGGAACCGGAGAAGAAGGCAAAAGCCCTGATAGAAAAAGGAGTCTCCCTCGTTCTCATGAACCCCCCGGAAACCATGGGAAGTCCCAACGGAGAGTACGTTCAGCTCAGCTCCGGGGGCAGCAGGCCCTGCCGTGGAACAAAAGAGGAGATCGCGGCTGCCATCTGGGAGACACTGATCCGCGATCACACCCAATCGGCATGAGGATTCTTTATAGAAAACCATCCAATCTATCCGGTATCTTTGTTCCAACCCTATGACCCAGATTTCCGTTACTGCCTTTTGCCCGGGACACATATCCGGTTATTTCAAACGCATAGCAGGAGCTGACCCCGTAACCACGGGTAGTATCGGGGCGGGCATTGTAATCAGCGAGGGAGTTACATCCACGGTCATTCCATCAGAGACAACCACGATCTGCATCCGGCAGCATTCCCCGACACATAAAGCACCGGTGACTCTGACTGAATCCCCGCCACTATCATATGTTCTCGGGCGTCTGGGGGTGAAAGCCGAAGTTATTACAGAATGCAACCTCCCGATAGGTGCTGGTTTTGGCTTGTCGGCAGCCGCACTGCTCTCAACACTCACTGCAGTAAACCGGCTTTTTGGGCTCAACCTTAAGGAACACGACATTGCACTCCTGGCCCATGAGGCTGAAGTCATTCATCGGACAGGACTTGGCGATGTCTCTGCCTGCCAGGGGGGCGGGAGGGTTGTCCGGAAGGGCCCGGGTATTGATGGAGAGATCGAGAGGATCTTTGACATTGAGGATCCTTTGTATGCAATCTCTTTTGGCCCCATCCATACCCCGTCCGTTCTGGGCTCACCGGATCAGATGGAACGGGTTTCCGCTGCATTTCCCAAAACGTATCCCAGGGATTTTACGGATTTTTTTACTATCTCCTGCCGGTTTGCAAGCGAGAGCGGACTTATGACTGCTGAATCGAGAAGGGTATTAGCCAGATGCAGCGAAGAGGGAATTCATGCGAGTATGACCATGCTGGGAGATGGCGTATTTGCCTGCGGTAAAGGAGCAGAAGAGATCCTGAGGCCGTTTGGGCATGTATACAAGTTCCGTATGGCTAAGACCGGTGCAAGAATAACAGGTGGGACTTCATGATTCCCTCCAGTCATCCCCGCTACCGTTCACTCGTCACCCGCGAGCGGCTTGCAGGTTGTGCAAAAACCGGTATTGTTTCCTGGGAAGGCCTCACGGCTCACGGGAGAGGTGAAGCATTTGACTATCTTATCGGGGAGAGAACGACCGACAGTGCCCGGCTTGCCGAAAAGACCGCTGCCGCATTGCTTCTCTCGGCCCGCCACCCGGTGATATCAGTAAACGGCAACACGGCAGCTCTTGCAGCAACAGAGATTGCTGCACTCCAGAAGGCCTGTGGTGCGCGCGTGGAAGTCAACCTCTTCCACCGGACCGAAGAACGGGTGCAGCAGATAGAAGACCTCCTGCGATCGGCAGGTGCCGAGGTCTCCACGGGGGTTGCCGAACGTCTCCTCCCTCTCGATCATGACCGGGCATGGTGCCGGCGCGAGGGAATGTATGCCGCAGACGTCATTCTCATACCGCTCGAAGACGGGGATCGCTGCGAGGCACTGGTCACCATGGGCAAGACGGTAATCGCAATCGATCTCAATCCCCTTTCAAGAACGGCCCGAAAAGCAACCCTCACGATTGTCGACGAACTCACGCGAGCACTTCCAGAAATTTCCCAGGCATGCCACAGCCTTGCACGCGAGGACTGCCCCGCCATTATCAGTTCCCTGAACAATCATTATCTTTTGTCTGAAGCAATACGTGAAATGACCGTGAGGCTTACCCATGCTCTGGACTGAACAGTTCCGACCGGAATCCCTGGATCAGATAATGGGCCAGGATCAGGTTCTGCAGCATCTTTCCCGGTTTGCTGCAGCCAGGACCGTCCCTCATCTCATCCTCACCGGACCGCACGGGACCGGTAAAAGCGTTGCCACAGAATGCTTCGCCAAAGCGATTTACGGGGAGGACTGGGAACAGAACACTTCGGTCTTTCCGACCGCGGATGTTTTTTTGCAGGGAAAAGCATTCCTCGAACAGGATGACCGGTTCTCTCACCTGTACCAGAAAAGCCAGTCACTCATCACCAATTTCAAATATGTCATCAAATGGTATGCCTCCATGCGCCCCCTTGATGCCGAATTCAAACTCATGGTTTTTGAGGATGCCCATACCCTGAGCAGGGACGCTCAGCAGGCACTGAGGAGGATCATGGAGCGTACCAGCAGTACGTGCCGGTTTATTTTCACAACAACGAACCAGAGTGCACTCATTCCTGCAATTACCTCCCGCTGCCTCCCGCTGTTCTTTGCCCCGCTCAGTCAGGATCTGGTACTCCGGAAGCTTCGTTCAATCAAGGATCTTCAGGCACCGGACCTCCACCCGTGTTCCGATGATGAGATGGAACTGATTGCTGAAACAGCGAAGGGAGATCTTCGCAGGGCAATTTTGCTCTTCCAGGTAGCACTCCAGACCGGACGCTGCAGCGATCTCTTTTTGATCGCCCAGACCGAGACAGCAACCATTACGGATTCTGCGATTGCCACCCTCAAGGCCGGAGATGCAAAAGGTGCAATCCGGAGGCTTGAGTCGCTCATGATTGATTACGGTCTTTCGGGAGCCGAAGTCTATAGTGAGATCCGGAATACAATAAAGCGGGAATACAATCTGCCAGAACTTGTCATCAGCCTTGCCGATGCGGAATACCGCACGCTGCATGCAAACAATGAGTTCATTCAGGTATCTGCCTTTACAACCGGCATACAGGAGCAATTCCCGTGAGTTCCGTAAAACAGGACAAGATCCAGGAGCATTACGATACCGTTGCTGATACGTATGATGATTATTATGATCAATACCGGGGAAGGAACTATCACAACCATATCAGCAATTATATGATCCATGCCCTGCCAAAAAAGGGAAAACTCCTGGATATCGGGTGCGGGACCGGCCTTTTTATCGAGAAATATACACAAAACGGCGGTAGTGCAGTAGGTCTTGATATCAGCAGGAAGATGCTGATCCAGGCAAGAAAGCGCTGTACCTGCACCGAATTCACACTTGCATCAGGAGATACCCTCCCTTTCTGCGACAACTCGTTTGATGCAGTCTCAAGCCTTCTCGTGTTCAGTTATGTAAAAGATCCGCAGAAGATGTTAAGCGAAGTCTATAGGGTACTGCAGCCAGGGGGATCCGTTGCCATCTGCACACTGGGAAAAAAACTTATCACCAAAGGGATACCGGCACTCTACTATCTCAGTGAAAAAATGAACATCAACCATATCCTGATGAAAAATTTCGGGGAGCATTACTTTGACGAGAACGAGATGAACAATCTGTTTGAAAATGCCGGATTCTGTGATGTCTCCACAAAATGGTGTTCGTTTGCCCACATAGATATGATCGATCCGGTCTTCCAGCTGGCAAAAAAGGTGGAGCCTTTTGTCGAGAAACGCATCCCCCAGCTGGCGTATAATATTTTTGTCAGCGCACAAAAGCCTGCAGACTAACTGCCACTGCCTTTTTGTTTCTTCATTAAGTCTGCGAGTACGCGTTGTTTTTTCTGAATCGCTGCTTCAGAAGCCCGCAGCACGTTCTCTTTCATCTCATCGAAATTCCGGACGTCGGTATCTGCCACTTTTTTCACCGGGGTATATGCCGATTCCCGGAACCGCGGGGCAAAATCCTGCTCTTTGCCATCCACGATAAGAACCGACTCCGGTTTACCGGCCTCGGCGTACCCAATCTTTTTGATATTCACACCGGCAGTTTTTATGACCCGGCATATCTCTTCCGCTGATTCAGCCGGGGCAACAATGAGCAGGGCATCGAGGGAGACACCGAGATAATCGATCTGGAGTTTCTCAAGCATCTCACGGACATGCGGCTCCACGAGATCCGCGGTTGCCGGTTCATCGATCACGATCCGGCATCCTGCGGTTTCAGCCATCTCGAACGCATCTCCCCGGAGCCCGCCATTGGTCACATCGGTCATGGCATGGATACGATAGAAGACATCGCTCTTCATGAGAGTCTCGCAGGCAGTGAGGAAATTGAGATTGATGGTCTGTTCAACAACTTCGGGGAATCCCGAGTAAATTGCTGCAGTTGCAATGGTTCCCCCTCCGGCACCTTCGGTCATAAGGAACACATCCCCCGGGGCGGTCGATTTTCGGGCGGTCAGGTGATCGGCAATGCCGACAGCTCCCACACATCCCGTGAGACGGCTGCCAAGCACCATGTCCCCCCCGATCCGCAGGGTAGAACCGGTCACCAGAGGAACGTTCATTGCTTCGCCTACCGTGGTTATGCCAGCAGTATAATCAAAAATTTTCGCAACGTCTCCATCGTCAGCCACGTGGATATCTGAAAAGAGCATAACGGGTTTTGCACCCATCACGTACGTGTCCCGGAGCGTTGCGCGGGTTACATGGAATCCTGCAAGAAACGGGAAGTCCGAAAGGCGCGAATGCATACCATCCACGGTACAAACGGTGTACTTTCCACCGGCAGAAACAACCCCGGCATCATCCATCTCATCTACACCCACCGAGGCAGAAGTCTTGCCGATAATGCGGGCAATCTGCCGGTGCGCAAAAAAGTCCCCTTTCCCCCGCGATCCCACGCCGAATTCCCCCATTTTGACACCTGCTGGTTCATAGGTGAAAAAATCTCCGAATAATCCCCGGCTGTTCTTCACTTCCTGGATAACTGCCTGTGCAAATGCCGAGGCATAGGAGGAATTTGTCTTTTTTATCCGGATGATATGATCGGTGAGACTCTTTTGTATCGTATACTCTTCTTCACCTTGTGCAAGTCTCCTTCGGACAAACTCCTCAACATCCATACCATTCTGTACGTGAAATAGGAATAAAAAAGGAAGGGATACGGTGACGGATGGCAGTTTTCACCGAAGAAGGATACCAAATATATCAGAAAAACAGTGGAGCGCATCATCGAATTTTCCTGACTTGAAGAGAGACATACCTTTGACAATATGAATCCGGACATCCTTTGCATCAATGTAATACGCTTTGTCAAACGCCCGCGCCGACTCTTCAAGCCTCCCCAGCATGAAACACGAATTACTCATGACAACCCAGGCATCCGCATTGTTTGAATCCAGGGCAAGGGATTTTTCAAGAGCGCTCACGGCATCAGTATGCCTGCCGAGCATGCTCAGGGCAAGCCCGTCCCGGTACAGGGATTTTGCATCGTCCGGAGAGAGGGCGACAGCCCGTTCCAACAGATCGTGTGCCTCTTCATAAAGTTTCAGATTTATCAACGCGGCTCCTTTTTTTGCAAGAGCGGACTGGTAGAATGGATAGATCTTGAGGGCGCGATCATAACAGGCAATCTCATCCTCATATTTCTTCAGTTTGCCGTACGCATATCCCTTGTTCACCCAGGCGGAGAGATAGCGGGGACGGATCTCGAGTGCGCGCTCGGTACAGCGAATCTCGGCTTCGTATCTTCCGAGCATCCCCAGCGCGACGCCTTTATTGTTCCAGGCGGTTGCATTTTCAGGATCGAGCTGCAGCGCCTTACGGCAGCATTCAGCTTTGTCTTCAAACCGGTCGAGCATCCCGCATGCAAATCCCCGGGCGTTCCAGGCTTCTATGCAGTGCGGATCGAGTTCAAGTGCTTTGTCGCAGCAGGCAATCTCTTCTTCAAACCTGCCGAGTTTTCCGAGAGCAAATCCCCTGCCCACCCAGGCCAGGGGAAGATTTGGATCCAGGGCAAGAGCCAGTGAAAAAGAAGTGAGAGCTTCTTCATGAAGCCCCTCCCTCCCGAGAGCAGTCCCTTCCAGATACAGATCCCTTGCAGTCTTACGGGTATGCAATGTATCCGATGCGGGGGGGACTGATGCCATACGATGTATTCCTTGGATATCCAGATTCCTTTTAAACTAGTATGTCCATGTCGTATTTATACCAGAAGGTGAAATGCTGCCGTAAATGAAAGGAGATATTATACAAAATATGAGTCATAAAATAAATTAAAACAACTAATTAATAAAAAATATAAATGTTTAAATAAAATATAAAGTCGTGAGATCCTATCTGCATTCTGATTCGGCTGCATCCGTAGCACTGGGAATCATTTTGCTACTTGCTATTACCGTTATTCTTGCAATACTTGTTCTTCTCTTATGCCAGATGCCGGCTATTAATCTGGAGAAGGATCAGAGCATCCCGGCAATTTTTAAAATTATAAAAATCAGGCATGAAGACGAGAATGGAAAATATAACCTGGACAGTTATATGGTTGTCATGAATACGGCAACAAAGGATTTTAAAAGCGAATCTCTCTCTGCCAAAACGTACAGAAACGGGATACTGCTGAATTGCGATATGTCAACACTGAACGGGGGGGATTTCATTGCCCATTCCCATCATTATAACGTCCAGTATATGAGTGGGGCAAAAGGGGATACATGGTATGCCAATGCAAAGATCGCAATCGATTACGAAGACAGGACCTTTCAACCAGGGGATCTGGTGACATTCGAGGTATATGACAATACAATAAAAAAAGTGATCTCAAGCCATACGATAAAAGCGTGAGATGGAAAAAATAGTTAATCATCAAGGCGCTTGAAAACACCCTTTTTCACTTTAAGGATTTTGCACTCAGGGCAGCGCCAGGTATCCGGGACGACTTCCCAGGGGGTCCCGGCCGGAATTCCATTTTTGGGATCGCCTTTTACCGGATCATAGATGTAATGACATTCGAGACAGACCCAACGGGACATATTTACAACTTGTGACATGGTACCTTCAACTCCGCAATTCGGGTAATTTACACATTTTAATAACCAGTTAATTCATAAGAATGCTTCTTTCCGGGCAATGGGACGTCTCCGTAATCAGTGGGGCAGATGACGGGCACAAAGGCGCGCGACACGAAGGGGTTCTGGTATTTTTCCTTCCAGAGTAAAATCTCTGCATAACCGGGCCGCATCATCGCTGTCGATCCCCCAGGATCGGATAAAACATACATTTCCGCACGTCAGTTCAACCGGGTTTCGTTCCCCCAGCCGCAGGTACGCATCTATCCGTTGCTCATCACCGGGAAAATGATATCGTATGTCATCAAGGAGACCTGCTGACTCCTCATAGGTAACACAGATAACCGGTATTTCGGTCTTTTCCAGAATACGAGCCGGATCGAGAATATTGAACCATGCGATAGCACAGCCGGAAAGAAGGATGATATTGAGATCGGACCGGTCCAGATCCCGAACCATCTGAAGAACGACATCCGTGCCATCCATACCCCCAACGGTTGGCTGTCCGAACGAAAAACCGTCGATTCTGAGATCCTTTCGCATCACAATTCCTGCAAGATTCGAGCGGTTACGGCCGGTATAGCTTTCTGCAATGCCCAATGCCCGCAGCCCTTTCTTGGGAATATGCATAGAAGCACTTATGACAACCGATTAAAAATACTATACCAATGAAATTCAACAAAGACGAGGTATGTATTTTAATTCCCACCCTGAATGAGGGACCGACAATTGGGGGCGTTGTCCGGGAGTTCAAAAGCCTGGGGTATAATCATATCCTTGTTATTGACGGGAAAAGTACAGATAACACGGTAAAAAACGCCCGGGAGGCCGGGGCAAATGTCCGAACCCAGTCCGGAAAAGGTAAAGGAAATGCGATAATTGAAGCATTTGAAGTCATCGAGGAGCAGTACATCCTGATGCTCGACGGGGATGGAACCTATTCTGCCAAAGATGCCGAGAAGATGCTCACCCCGTTATTTTTGGGATTTGATCAGGTAATTGGCGACCGCCTCATCAATGCCGAAGAGGGATCATTCTCCCGGTTAAATCTCTTCGGGAATCACATGCTGAACCTGCTTTTCAAGGTGGCGCACAGCAGGGATCTGCATGACATTCTCTCGGGGTACAGAGCCTTCACGAAACTTGCCATCCACCAGATGCATCTCACGGAAAAAGGATTCGAGATCGAGACTGAGATCTCCGTGGAGTCGGTCCGGAATGGCCAAAGGGTCATGGTTGTACCGATCCGGTATCTTCGACGCCCGGGTACTGCTACAAAACTCTCCCCGTTCCATGACGGGATCAAGATAGTAAGTACTATCTACCGGCTTGCCAGGGTCAACAATCCCATGTTCTATTTTGGCATGATGGGATTGTTTACCACACTTCTTGGTGTGCTGGTAGGTCTGTACGTCCTGCTCGAATGGCTCAATCATGTTGAGCACATACCACTGACAATTCTTACGGTTCTCCTCATTGTTGTGGGTATTGAGATCTTCATGTTCGGCATGATCAGCGACATGCTGCTGGTCTTCCACCGTGAGATCATACGGGAGATTCAGTTACAACAGCCGCCAAAACCACCCAAGTAATTTTTTCTACCGGCAATATTTTTAGACAACGGATCTGAAAGATACCGATAGGAAAAGAAAAAAAACAAAAAAGACTGAATCAACTAAAGCCTTTTTTTTGCGCAATTACCCTGCACGAGTGTTCGGCTAAGGAAGTGTAGAGATAGGCTTCATCCAGGGTTTTGCCGGCAGCAAAACTCCCATGCCCGCGTACCATGACCAACCTGGAATGAATAAGGGCAGAAGCCACATTATCCGCAATCTCCTGCGAGCCGGGAGCACCGGTTACAACCTGAATGAGTGGACAGAGCATCTGGCCTTCACTGTCTTCAGGAACTATCCGGTCAAGCATGAGCGAAGCTGCAATCGCCGTCGGGGGGTGAGCGTGGACAATTGCATGATAAGACGTTTTGTTATATACCTCGCGGTGAACCCGGTATTCGCTGGAAGCTTCCCGGGGAGCGTCCCCGAAAAAAGGAACAAACACCGGTTCTCCGGCAACATCAAGATATACGCCGGTCCGCTTGATCAGGAATCCGTCATCGGCCCGGACACTGATATTTCCGAAATTCCCTCCAACAAGGTGTTCGGCAAAAAGCCGCTTTCCAATCCGCTCAAATTCTGCTGAATACATGCCACACACCCTCTTTTCTTCCAAGATCCAGATGATTTTTCCTGCCCGGTTTTATATCGTAAATCAAGGCTTAACGATAGCAACGTTTTCAGTAACAACAGGGATTTACTGTATTCCGCTCATCAACTCTGTCGCATATTCCTTGGCAGACTTACCGATTCTCAATGGAACTGGATTCCAACATCCTTGATTTTATTGTACCGGGCAATGTTGAGAAGGAGCGGGGTCAGTGACTCGACCATTCCTGATGCAGCCAGAGGACCTGCATCAAAGGCGGTCAGATGAGAGATCCGGTTAACAATATCCATTACGGTGTGCTTTGCTCCCGCATCGTCACCGCAGACCGGGACAGAGTAGGTGAGCTCTTCATCCAGTGCTTTCCACCGGTTGGCGGCGATGGCATTGAAAGCGGTACAGATCTTTGCTTCAGGAGAGATCATTTTCTTGATGAGAAGGGCTGCGGAGCCTTCCTGTGGCGGGACGCAGGTGAAGAAATCATGTTTTTCCATAGGGTTTACAGGACTGATCACGATCTTATCTTCAAAACCGTGGAGAGTCTCAAGAGTTCCCACTAGATGTTTGAAGGGGATAGCCAGAATTACTACCTCCGCCGCGTCAATCGCCTGCTGGTTGGAGACACCGGTCAATGAACAGTCCAATCCCCGTTTTTTGAGGGTGTCTTTGCCAAGAGTGCAGGTCGCTTCAGCCTTCTCTTTTTCCCTGGAACCTACAACAACATCAAATACCGGTGAGAGGCGCATTGCGATCCCTTCGCCGATATCTCCCGTGCCCCCGACAATACCTATCTTCATTTATCCCAACACCGGTTTGAGGATTTTCTCAAGCGTGGCAGCATCCGTGACACCCTCCATGGACTGGATGATCTTCCCATCCTTCTCAATGATCAGGGTCGGGACAACACGGATCCCATACTTTTCAGCAAGGTCCATGTGCTGGTCAACATCGACCTTCCGGATTTCAATCGAATCCCCCATTTTTTTCTCCAGTTCCTCAAGGATAGGTGTCTGTAATCTGCAGGGCCCACACCATGTGGCGAAAAAGTCAAGTAAAACCGGTTTGCTCATTGATATACCCGGTAAAGTAGTCGATTAAAAAAAAGATAAATCTATGGTATTACTACTTGGAGAGGATCTCCATGATAATCTTACCATATGCGGGCCGGGTGACAATCACACCCACCAGAACACCAAGGATGGTGATCAGGGCAAATCCCTGGAGTGTGGTAAGGGGCATCAGCATCAGGGGCACCATGGCAATGATTACCGTTGCCGCTGCGATGATGATGATCATCAGGGCACGACCAAGCCTCTTGAGATACAGCGTGGGGGAGGGAACACGGCCTTCGTGCAGGATCTCATCGGTAATAACGACCATCTGATCGATACCGGTACCCACCACGGCTATCAGGCCGGCGAGTGTCGGCAGATCGATCTGGAATTTGATCGCACTGATGAACCCGAGGAGGATAAGAACCTCCGAGGCATTGATCAGCACCATCGGAAGAACGATGCTGGGTTCACGATACCGGTAATAAATAACAAACCCGACGGTGATAAGGGCAAGAATACCAGCAAGGATCGCAACCGTCATGTTCTTTGCGCCCTGTTCAGCTGGAACAGAGCCGCTTCCGACGATCTTCGTTTCTACCGGTAGTGCACCGGCTCGCAGGTGGATATCAAGCGTCTGTGCAGCGGTCTCGCCTGCGGTTCCGGCTCCGGTAGTTGCAGACCACTGGCGGTTGGGAGTTGTCTGAAGTTTCGCTGCAGCATCCGCAACCATCGGGGCGTTAAAGACCGTCTTGTTATCAAGGATCATGAGGAGGTAATGATCCTCGGGATTTTTCGTAAGACCGTACTTGATCGCAGCCTGCTGGAGTGCGGTTGCACCCGCTTCATTGAGCGTGAATGGAACACCCCATACACCACTTCTCTGGAGATCTTTTTCAGGATTGCCGACGCTGGAGATCGCATCACCATACAGGACGTGTTCACTCTGGTTCCCAACGGTCTGGATCCGGATTTCAAATTTTCCCTGCTTCCCGACGAGATCCTTTGCCTGGTTCATGTCCACGCCGGCCATTTCAACCCGGACGTACTGTGCAACATTGCCCATGCCACTGAGGATATTGATCTTTGTATCCTTTGTACCAAGGGAATTGAGTTTGTTTTCAAGGATCTTCTTTACGAGTTCACCGGTATTTTTTGAAACACCCTGTTGATAGGATGTGAGTTTTCCACCTTCGCTTTCAAAGATCGGCTCCAGTTGAGCACGTGAATAATATTTCCGGATCTCAAGATGGGTCGGATCGGTGGTTTCCACCAGGAGCACTTCAGTATCCAGTTTCTTGGAAAGGTTGGCCGTGAAATCATTGATAGGCTCAGTAGTAGTAAACCCGACTACCTCTGCCTGAAATTCCATCTGGAGCCAGGCGCCATTCTGGAGGTCAAGGCCGTACTGGAGGTTTGTGGTAAAATTTCCCTTATCATCGAAATGCGGGTAGATAGCAATGACCGATAGTACAACGAGGATCAGGAGAGCCGCAACTCTCCAGTCCGAAACAATCTTTTTGATTTCCTTTGCGTTCATTTGCCACCTGCCTTCAGGACGTACCATTTGAGAATGCCGGCATTGGTGAGCCAGGTGTTCAGGATATCAGCCACAAGGCCGATGAGAAGAACTGCGGAGATCTCCCACATTATCTCGACACCACCAAGCCACGATACGATAAACATGGCAGTAGCCGCCGCAAACGTTGTGGAGGTCATAATGATACCGGTGTGGAAAGCCCCGGTCAGTTTCTCATTCAGTTTGCCCTGTCGTTTCAGTACCCTTGTTGTCAGCAGGATATCGCTGTCGACAGAATAACCGATGAGCATCAGAAGTGCTGCAGTCGTACCCAGAGTGAGAGTCAGGCCAAGGAGACTCATCGCCGCTGCAGTCATGGCCATATCGGCAAATGCCGACAGGACGACTGCGCAGGAAGGAATGAAAGTCCTGAACGAGACGAAAACAACAATCGACATCCCAATGAATGAGATGATCAATGCGATGACTGCCATCGATTGGTTGCTCTTCCCAAATGTCGGATCTATCGACGCCATGGCTTCATGTACAGGATAATTCTTTTCCACTACGCCCTGGAGGCTGTCGAGTTTTGCCTGATCCATCGGGCCAAACTGCAGCAGTTTTCCATTTATACCATCCTTGATACTCACCAGCGGATAATCGGAAAAGACAGCATGGATCTGGTCATCTGTCTGGGTGGTTGTAACCGAATAGGAATACCCTCCGGCAAACTCCATGCCGGGGGTTACGGGCATGCCCGTGGTTGCCACATTGAAACCGATTATTACAAGAGAGATTACCAAAAGTACGAAGGGAAGTATCACCAGCTGTTTGGGTGAATATTTCTCGATATTGTAATTGATCAATCCCATGGCTTAATCATCTGCTCACTACGATTAAATAGTTACCAGATATGAAGAGAATCCGTCAATTCTATGGATCCTTTTTTGAGAACGAAGCAATTTTGCGCAGAAAAAAAAAGTCTCTTCAAAAATCGGCTCGTTTTACAATCAGGAATTGAATATTGCACAAAATCAAAAAATATATATACTGCGACCTTTGACAATAAATGTATGAGATCTCCATCAGAGATCAAGCGGATAATTGAGGGCCGGCTCCGGTCATACCTGTCCAAGGACAAGACCGGCATACGACGCGAGGTGCTCAGGCTCTTTCTCCGATCCAAATCAATCACTATTGCCGAACTCGTAACCGCACTCCAGAAACAGTTCTCTGTCACATTCCATGCAATTGCGTCGATGGTAGGAATAATCGCTTCCCGTATTGGTATACTTAGGGCTATACGGAATGAGGATGGGCAAAATTCCTACGAACTCAAAGAGAAATATTGCGATATTGTCATACGGATCGTTGGTGCGTAACTCATAAACCCCCGATCCATAACGGTTTTTAGAGCCGGCTGCTCATACTACTAACATCATGTATACCAATCCGCATGACAGCGCAGCTATAAGCGATGTCACGATTGTTCCGGAAGTTGTTGAATATATCAATAAAAGAGACTGCGATTTCCGAATTTGTACATCCTGCGGGGGACCCATTTTACTCCCGGTCCAGGTCAAACCCCCGAAGAAAACGGATCTCCTGATACAGGCCGGAAATCACATGGTTTATGTTTCTATCCACCAGGCACGGTTTCTCCACAGCATCCGGATGGATATGATCCCATTCTTCGATGATCCAGAGATAAGCGGGCACGAGTACGGATGAGCTACGAAGAGATTCCGCATACGGCCGATGTGAAAATCCGCGCACGTGCAGAAACCCCCGAATTACTTTTTTCTGAAGCATTTAATGCCCTTATGCAAGTAGTCTTCGGAAAGAACCGTTCCGGCGAACAGAAGCGGGTTGTAGAGATTCATTCAACGGACCGTGAATCGCTCCTCGCAGATTTTCTTTCGGAAGTCCTTTTCATATCAGAAGTGGAGGGCATGGTGTTTTGTCGTGCGGATATCACTATCCTCGGCACAGATCTCACTGCAATCCTTTACGGGGAGCCATTTGATGCTGCACGCCATTCGGAAGGGACCGAAGTAAAAGGGATTTCTTACTCGGGGCTTTCGATCTGGCAAGACGAGAAGGGTTATATCCTGGACATCCTATTTGATGTATAAAAATTGAGACCTGCCATGATTGAAGGAGTCAGACAAAACGGACCTCTGGAATGGGAAGTCCCCATTGGATTTATCCCCGGTATGCGAGTTCCCGGGAAATTTTTTCTCTCAGAATCCCTGGGAAAAATTCTCGAGGAGGGCGCGATCCATCAGATTGCAAATGTTGCAACAATGCCGGGAATAGTTAAAAATTCCCTGGCAATGCCCGATATTCACTGGGGGTACGGGTTCCCGATTGGCGGAGTTGCTGCATTCTCGCTCAACGAAGGGGTAATCTCACCGGGGGGCGTAGGGTTTGATATAAACTGTGGGGTCCGTTTGCTGACAACCCCCCTGGCCTTCAAGGACGTGACAGGACGTCGTGACCTGATTAATGAATTATACCGGGCAGTTCCTACCGGGGTTGGGGCAAAAAGTTCCCTGAAGATATCCACACAATCCCTAGATGGAATGATGAACAAGGGCGCACGGTGGGCTGTTGAGGCAGGATACGGTACTAAGCGAGATCTGGTCCGGTGCGAGGAACAGGGTTATATGAAAGAGGCAGATACCGGAGCAGTATCTGAAAAAGCAAAACAGCGCGGAGTTCCCCAGGGAGGCACTCTTGGCTCGGGCAACCATTTTCTGGAAATCCAGATCGTTTCTGAGATTTATAATCCCGAAGTGGCAAAAGCATTCGGCATCAGTACCGGTCAGGTCTGTTGCATGATCCATTGTGGTTCAAGAGGGCTCGGTCACCAGACCTGTACCGATCATCTGAAAACACTCGAAGCTGCAACGAAACGATACCAGATCACCCTTCCCGACCGGCAGCTCGCATGCGCCCCGCTAGCATCTCCGGAAGGGAAAGCTTACTTCGGAGCTATGGCGGCGGCAGCAAATTACGCCTGGGCAAACCGCCAGATAATAACCCATACCACCCGCCAGATTCTTGCAAAAATGTTCGGCATTGATTATGAGGAGATGGAACTCGTATACGATGTAGCACATAATGTGGCAAAGATCGAAGACCATATTGTCGATGGGAAACGGATGACCGTATGCGTCCACCGCAAAGGAGCTACCCGGGCATTCGGCCCCGGCACCGAAGATCTTCCGGCAGATCTCTCCGGTATCGGGCAGCCCGTGATCATCCCCGGGAGTATGGGAACGTCATCGTTTGTCTTGTGTGGTACGGATACAGCGATGGAACGGACATTTGGGAGTACATGCCACGGCGCCGGACGGGTGATGAGCCGGACCCAGGCAAAAAAGAGAATGAGCGGGAAAGAGGTGACGGACCTCCTGCTCAAAAAAGGAATTATCGTCAAGGCTCCAAACGAGAACGCGATCGCTGACGAGGCCCCGGATGTCTACAAACCAAGTGAAGAAGTCGTCAGGGTAGTTCATGATCTGGGCATATCCCGGCTCGTTGCCCGCCTTACCCCGATCGGGGTGATAAAAGGATGAGTTGCCGGGTAGGATTTGTGTGGGAGACAAAGCAGCACTTCAACCGGTATATCGAAGATTGCGGCCTATCCTGTGATCTGATCACACCCCATATGCTTGCAGCCCCATTTTTCAGGGGAACGTTTCATTGTATTATCATTCCCACAGGATTTGCAAACCCCCACTACTCAAATCTCCTTCCGGCACTTCGGGCATCCTCGCCGAGGATCCAAAAATTCATTGAAACCGGGGGAAATCTGTTGGTATTCGGGGCTGCAACGGACAAACCAGACACCTATGACTGGTTGTCATTCCCGGTTACATATGTTCATGATGTACAACCCAGGAAAATTTCCTGTATTCCGGGAAAAATGGCCAGTACTCTCATCGAGGATTACGATGCCGCGCATATTGAATGCGATGGCATCTTCCCGACACATGATGCAGAATGTGTCGGCAGGACAGAAAATGCGGATGTCATTGTTGAGAAGACGATTGGCAAAGGGAACATTGTTATTACATCCGTGCATGAGTATCCATCGCGGGCATTTTTGAGAAATTTCTGCCAGTCCGGGCTCCCAACACTATTCTGATTCCGTAGACAGAAAAACCGGGATCTGCTCTCATGACGATCTGGTCTTCTGGAAGGGGTTTGTAAAGACGCAATCTTCTTCTAGATAGAAAATGACCAGACTATGAGGTATCCCAATGCACCGTTACACCATGTCCTGCAGTGCAGAGGCAGGCGATCTTGAGCCGATCGTTCTTGCAGTCCATGACCTGATCCATCATCTCCCCGTCACGGCCAAATCCCGCGAGCATGACGGTATACGGGTCGAGGACGGAAGAGTGATAGATCGTAAGTATAACGGCCCGGTACTCCTTGAAGCAATTGAGAGAAACCAGCTGATCCAGACAACTCCCACCAGTGGACCGTACAAAGGTGTCCCGGTGACGGTGACCCCATTCAGGGATTGTGATGGAAATGCAATAGGCGCTATAGGGATTGTAGACATAACGGGGATTTTTGATCTTGCCACACTTATGGAGCACCAGACTGCAATCCTCAAGCAGGTATGCGGGAAGGATCCATGCCCGCTTCCTTCAGAAAAAATTGATTCCAAAAGGTGATTTTCTTGGCAGATTCTGCTTTCAAGGTCCTTGAAATTCTCGAGCGCAACAGCGGACCGATTTCCGGAGAGACAATCAGCAACGAGCTCGGTATCACCAGGTCCGCAGTCTGGAAACACATCAACGAACTTCGGATAATGGGATATGACATCTCATCATCCCAGAAAGCAGGATACATGCTGACCCGTTCCAGTCACAATCTGCTGCCGTATGAGATTCATAAAAAACTGAAAACCCAGGTTATCGGGAAAAAGATACGATATCTCGATAGCACCCCTTCGACAATCGCTATTGGAAAACAACTCTGTTCTGAAGGAAATATAGACAAGATCCATGGAACCGTGATAATTGCTGAAGAACAGACAGGTGGAGTAGGCCGCATGGGCAGGGCCTGGGTCTCACCCCGGGGAGGGATCTGGATTACAGTAATTCTCAAGCCCCATATCCCATTGGATCACATTTTCATGATCACTATGGCCGGATCCATTGCCGTTGCCCGCGCAATCCGGAAAGAGTTTGACTTGGGTGCCCTGATCAAGTGGCCGAATGATATTTTTATCGGGAACAAGAAAGTTGCAGGTCTCCTACTGGAACTGGATGCTGAAGCGGATACCGTTCACTACTGCCTTCTCAGTCTCGGTGTGGATGTCAATGTCCCTGTCAGTAATTTTTCCCAGGTTATTAAGAATGATATCACATCCATACAGGCAGAATTAGGCCATGACGTTGACAGAGCACCGTTCCTTGCGCGGATTCTCAAAGAATTCGAAAGCCGGCTTTTCCTGATTGAGAGCGGGGAATACAACACAATAATCCAGGAATGGAAAAGTATGTCGTGTACGCTTGAAAACCAGGTGCAGATCCGGACACTCCGCAATACATTTGAGGGAGAAGCCGTAGATATTGACGAATACGGTGCTCTCATAATTAAAAAGCCGAATGGCAAACTCGAACGAGTTATCGCCGGCGACTGTTATCACCAGTAACAGCGATATCATTTTATCGTCAACCATCCTCTTTTTTTAGGTTGACGATGTTTGGAGACCTCCAGAAATCCCGGATTATTGCATATTCCGCAGTTTTTCTTGGGCTGATTACCCTTGGCGGCTGGATATCGGTCCCGTGCTTTCCGGTACCTTTCACCCTCCAGACACTTTTTATTCTCCTCTCCGGGGCAGTGATGCGACGGTACGCAGTTATACCGGTTGGTATTTACATCCTCATGGGTATCTTGGGATTTCCGGTATTCCACAACGGTATGGCAGGGCTTGGCATCCTGTTGGGTCCGACCGGAGGTTATATTATCGGATTCCTGTTTGCAGCAACAATCAGTGGACTTGCGTATGAAAGTCATTCCCGATTGGCCCGAATCGGCGGACTTGTGGCAGCAACAGCCGTAATCTACATCTGTGGTATCGCATGGCTAATGTATTCCCTCGGACTCAGTTTCATTTTGGCATTCACTACGGGAGTCCTGCCGTTTGTCATCGGCGATGCCATCAAGGCATCGGCGGCCTACCTGATTGCAGAACGGTTCTCATGATAACATTCGATCACGTCCTGTGCAAAAACCTCTCCACTGATTCCCTTGTCATACCCGAGGGGATTACCTCGGTTATCGGTGCAAATGGGAGCGGGAAGACAACCCTGCTGAAATTGTGCGCCGGGATATTTCTTCCGGAGAGAGGGTTCATCCAAATTGATGGTGTCCCTCCCAGGAAAACGGAGACCGGCTGGGTAAATGAATTTCCCGATAGAAATATTCTTTTCAATTCCGTGTCCGATGAGATTGCCTCATCCCTGCGGTTCCGGAATATCCCGTGCGCTGAAATTGATGTGCGGGTTACAGACCAGATGGAACTGATGGGCATCCGGTACATGAAAGAACGGATGATGCGTGAGCTATCCGGTGGAGAAAAGGTACTGGTTGCCCTTGCAGCAGCACTTGTTCACGAGCCGGAGCTCCTTATCCTGGATGAATACGATTCCCATCTGGATGTAAAAAAAGTCAGGGAGATCGAGACGGTTATCAGGATAAGCAATGTACGCCATGTGATCCGGTGCACCCAGCAGATGGAAACTGCAGCTCTTGGCGATTATGTGATATTTCTCAACGAAGGGAGAATAACATCTGCCGGGACTCCACAACTCGTCTTTTCAAACCTGAAAAATACCCCGTTTTACCCATTTTCCTGGAGGATAGCGCAATGAAAATTGTACTGAATGATATCCTTGCGAACCGGAGCACCTGGTCTCTTTCCGCAAACGGGGATATCCAGGAAGGAGTTCACCTCATCACGGGTGAAGTCGGCTGCGGTAAGACAACCCTAGCACTGATGCTTGCCGGGTTTTTTTCCCCAACGTCAGGTACGATTGTCAAAGATGGAATCTCATCGCAGATGATCTCCTTCCAGTTCCCAGATTATCATATAACGGGAAGGACTCTTGCAGCGGAATGCCGATCCTGGGGTCTTGATCCATCGCGGCTCCTGTCGATGGCACATATTTCCCGGACCCCGGACAGCGATCCGCTTACGCTCAGCCGGGGAGAACTGAAACGTCTCCTGCTGACGTGTCTTCTTGAAAAAGAGTACGATCTCCTCATCCTCGATGAACCATTCAGCTCCCTTGACTGTTGCGAGAAAGAGAGATATTGCCGGATCCTCTCTGATAAGCCCCCTGGAATAACAATTATACTGACGCATGAACAATCGTTTTTTCCCCGTGTTGATTACCTCTGGGAGATTCACGAGGGTCACCTATTCTGCATTGGAAAGACCCCGGAGGCGATACAACAATGGGAACACGCACCCCCGCTGATAAAAAAACTCGTTGAATCCGGCAGGACACCGCGCAACATTTCTCCTGAAGATCTTCTGGAGGCAGCATGCAGGATGTGAGAATCCGGATCGGATCTGCAGCAGTTCTTTCAGTCATCGCAGTTCTCAGCATTTCCGGTGCGCTGCTCGCACTTTTGTGGTGGCTGATTGTTACTCCGCGTTATTCAATACTGAAAGGGATTCGCACTACATATCCTGCCTTTATCCTGATCGCATTCTTCAGTTTTATCCTCGAGATAACAAACAGCGGCGGAGTCTCGTATTTTGTAAGAATGAGCGTCATCGTACTCATCGGCATGTGGATACTTTATGAACAGCAACCGGGAGAACTACTCAGTCTCTGTGTCTGGCTTTTTGGAAACAGGATCGGTTTTGAGACGGGTTTGATAGCAGAGATGGGCATGCAATCCTTCGAACTTCTTCTCGCTGATATCGAGCGCATCCGTATAGCAGAAAAACTCAAAGGGATCGCGTGGGGACCAAAAAATTTTGTTCCATCCGGAATCATCCTCGTCAACTGGGCGCTTATCCGGGCAGAGGATACCACGGAGCTCCTTGCAGTACGGGGATTTAGCGGTCAGGGAACATTCTGTCCGCGATTTGTGACAGCAAGGCGTGACATCCTTGCCGGAATCAGCATTATCTGCCTTGGTGTGATCGCATTCGTTCCCGTTAGTGAATTTTTTATACTTTACCGATGAAGCTTTGAGAGGCTTATTATGATTCTACGGAAGCCCCGAGGTTTCCATTATGCGCACTGCCGCTCCTCATAAAGTTCTGATTACTGATACAACACTCCGGGATGCCCATCAGTCGCTTATCGCAACGCGGTTACGAACTGAAGATATGATCCCTCTCGCACGGGAAATCGATCAGTGTGGTTTCTTTTCGGTTGAAGCCTGGGGCGGCGCTACCTTCGATACCTGCATACGGTTCTTGAATGACGATCCCTGGGATCGTCTCCGGGCACTCAAAGCTGAGCTGAAACATACCCCCATCCAGATGCTGCTCCGCGGCCAGAACCTTGTCGGTTACCGGCACTATCCTGATGATGTTGTTGATAAATTCATTTCTGCATCGCACAAGAACGGTGTCGACATTTTTCGTATCTTCGATGCCCTGAATGATATCAGGAATATGAAGCGATCCATGGAACAGGTCAAGTCTGTCGGAGCACATCTGCAGGGCACCATATCTTACACTACGAGCCCGGTTCACAGCACCCGATCTTTCATCGAGATGGCAAAAGAGCTCTATGCCCTTGACGCGGATTCCATCTGCATTAAGGACATGGCAGGTCTGATTATGCCCGAATCTGCAAGGGAACTCATCACCGGGATCAAGGATGCAGTAGACGTGAAAGTCTGCCTGCACAGCCATTCCACGAGCGGGATTGCTCCCATGAGTTACCAGACTGCTATCGAAGCAGGTGTGGATATCCTTGACACCGCCATGTCCCCCTTCGCCATGGGCACATCCCAGCCACCAACGGAGAGCATTGTTGCATCCCTCATAGGGACTCCCCATGAGACAGGAATTGACCTGATCAGACTCCGGGAAGTCCGAAATGTCTGTATGCAGATCCGTGAGAAATATGCAGGACTGGTGAGCCCCATCTCAGAGCGGGTCGACAGCGATGTGCTCATCTACCAGCTCCCCGGGGGCATGATCTCCAATACAGTCTCCCAGTTGCAGGAACAGGATGCCCTGAACCGGTGGGATGATGTCCTTGCGGAGATCCCGAGGGTCAGAAAAGATCTCGGATACCCACCCCTCGTTACGCCAACGAGTCAGATTGTCGGGACACAGGCAGTCCTGAATGTGCTCGTGAATGGCGAGCGCTACCGCAACGTCACAAAGGAGGTCAAAGATTATGTCCGGGGCCTGTACGGGAAATCCCCTGCACCGGTCAGCGACGAGATCCGTCATATCATAATCGGGGACGAAAAAGTTGTCACGGTCCGGCCTGCCGACCTGCTCGAACCGGCTTATGAAAAGATGAAAAAAGAGGCAGTTGCAGCCGGCCTCGTCAAAAAAGAGGAAGATGTCCTCACGTACATCCTGTACCCGGCTATCGCTCCTTCATTCCTCAAGGGCGAGAGAGTCCTGGAAGAGATCCCCAAGAAACAGGCTGCTGCCAAACCCCAGGGAGATATCCCCGGCCAGATGGAAGTGGAAGTGGACGGAGAAGTGTTCTCCGTAAGGATCGTCTCCGTTGGGGGAAGCCAGGTTGCCGTATCAGCGGTCTCATCTGCTCCGCAGAAGGCCCCCCGAGGAGATATTGCCGGGGGAATTAAGAGTAACATGCAGGGAATGGTTCTCCAGGTGCTGGTAAACAGGGGAGCCACCGTCAGGAAAGGAGACACTCTGGTGGTTCTTGAAGCAATGAAGATGGAAAATCCCATCCACAGCCCGGGTGACGGCAAAGTTACCGAGATCTTTGTCGACGCCGGCGATGTCGTCCAGAACGGCGATGTCCTGCTGGTGATTCAATGAAATTTTTTGAAAAACTCCTGATTGCAAACCGGGGCGAGATTGCAATCCGGGTGATGAGGGCGTGCCGCGAACTGGGCATAGAGACCGTTGCTATCTTTTCTGATGCGGACAAAAATGCCCTCCATGTCAGATATGCAGACGAAGCGTTTCATGTCGGAGAAGCACATCCCTCCAAGAGTTATCTCAATATGGACCGTATCCTCGACATTGCCAGAAAAAGCGGAGCTGAAGCAGTTCATCCCGGATATGGGTTCCTTGCGGAAAACTACCGGTTTGCCAAACGCTGCCAGGAAGAAAATATCATATTTATCGGACCCCAGTGGAAGACGATCCAGGCAATGGGATCCAAGATCGGCAGCAAACAGATGATGAAAGATGCCGGGGTTCCGGTTCTCCCTGGTACGGATGGAGGTATCAATAATATTGACGATGCAAAAAAAGTAGCCGATCAGATTGGTTACCCGGTCATCGTCAAAGCCAGTGCCGGTGGCGGGGGTATTGGCATGCAGATTGTCAATGACGAGAACGCACTCGAAGAGGCGATCACAGCGAGCATGCGCATTGCCAAGTCTGCATTCGGGGATGCCACGGTTTTTATTGAAAAATACTTAGTAAAACCCCGCCACATTGAATTTCAGGTTCTTGCGGATGAACACGGCCATGCCGTACACCTGTATGACCGGGAATGCTCCATCCAGCGGCGTCACCAGAAACTCGTGGAAGAGGCGCCGTCTCCGATTATGACCGATGAATTGCGGGAACGGATGTCTGCATCAGCCCTCAAAGTTGCAGAAGCATCGCATTACAGTAATGCCGGTTCAGTCGAGTTCCTGTACAGCCAGGGAAATTATTATTTCATGGAGATGAACACCCGGCTCCAGGTTGAGCATACAATTACCGAGATAATTACCGGAGTAGACCTTGTCAAACAGCAGATCGCGATCTCCGCGGGGGAGAATCTTCCCTTTGAGCAGGAGAATCTCTCTATCAGGGGCCACGCGATCGAATGCAGAATCAATGCTGAAGATCCGCAGAATAATTTTGCTGCCGATCCAGGTAAAATTATCCGGTACCGCTCGCCCGGGGGCCCTGGCATACGGGTGGACAGCGGCATCCACATGGGATACACAATTCCTCCCAATTACGACTCAATGATAGCTAAACTCTGCGCATGGGACAGTACCCGCGGGGAAGCTATCCGTAGGATGAGGCGCGCAATCTCGGAATATATCATCATGGGGATAAAAACAACCCTGCCGCTGCATTATGCCATCATGAACAACCCACAGTACATTGAGGGGAACACTCACACGCACTTCCTCCAGGAAGAACATATCCTGAGTACTCTCGAACGGTACAAACGCGATGAGGAAACACGGATGCTTACCCTTGCCGGATCGTTCGACCCGGGGAAAAAAGTGGCGGCGATAACCGTTGCGGTCAACCAGTACCTGCAGCAGCAAAAAAAGTAATACCTCTGGATTAACGCCGTATGAGAACCTTTAACTATTTTTACGGCGTTTTTATTATGCACTTTTGTGCTGCGGTGGCCTAGCTGGTTAGGGCGCCAGACTCATAGGGTTCAATTGAACGCGTTTGATCGTTCAGGCTTTGAGACATCTGGAGATCGGGGGATCGTAACCCTCCCGCAGCATCCAATTTACTGCATAAGGGATTCTATTTATTTCCGGACACATCCTCGGGTTTATGCGCCCAAAATCCATTTTGGCAAATAGTTTGTTGGTATTTTCCGGGTTTCTTAAAAAAATTTAAGTGCGGTATGATCCAACACTGATCCTGAATTGTAGGTGAAAAATGCTTCTTGTAAATGCAGCAGTAGGAATTATACAGTTAATCATTGCAATCGTTTTTGCAGTGGTTGCACTGTATATCGGATTCTCCGTATTCGGAAAAGTAACCGGAAAGATTGACGAACAGAAAGAACTTGCAAAGGGCAACGTTGCCTTCGGGGTTGTCGTTGCAGCAATTTTCATTGCAATTGCATTGATTGTCCAGTCCGGTGTTTCAGGGATCTCCGTTGGTATCAGCAAAGCAACCGCACTCGGTCTGACCTCAGCCGATGGTATCATCGCAATCTGCGTCGCATTCATCCAGCTTATTCTCGGTATCCTTCTTGCAGTCGGTGCAATCTACCTTGCACTCAACATCCTCGACAAACTCACCAAGGGAATCGATGAGTTCGAAGAGCTCAAGAAAGGAAATGTTGCAGTTGCCCTTGAAATGGCCGGCGTCATCATTGCTGTTGCACTGATCATCCAGTCGGGTATCGGCGGAATCACTGCCGCATTAATCTGATTTCTATTTTTTTCACTGGTGTCCGAACCGGTTTATCATTTGGATTAATTCTGCAAAACCATCCAGTTCCATAGTCAGGACTTCGTCGCGGGTCATTCCCATGCTGGTTTCCGCATCCGCAGTCAGCATCTCCGGGCCGCGAACTGCAGTGCGATGAATTCCATCCCGCGAAACCATATCCTCCAGTTCGGCATCATGAACAAATGCCCGGCCGGGAATGATGATGGTATCCCGCATCGCCTTGATATCCAGCTCAAGAAGATCTTCTCCCGTGATCAGGCAGGCAATCTCCTTGTTCACGGCAATAACCGTGTCTGTTGAACCGCACTTCCGGAGTACCTGTTCAATAAACGGTGCTGCGATGCTGCCGCTGACGACAGAAGCATGGCGTTCAACCCGGGGAAGTTTTTTCAGCAGACCCGGTTCATTCAGGATCGCAAATGGGGATCCGATATCCGGATCCCAGAGGGGGGTACCGGAAATCTTCATGGAATATTTCCCCTGTAAATTCATTATAAGGTTTTTAAACGAAGTCACAGACTGAACGGGCTGATCTTTTATGAGGGGACCATTCCCGAGAATGAGACCCTGCTCCCGGGCATTAGCAAACCGCATCAGGATTATGCCTTTGGCCCCGCACTCGTCCAGCCATGAACAGGTTTTCTCAAGGACCACGCCATCATTGATCCCAGGCAGGATAACTGCCGCTGCGTAAACATCAACCGACTCGCACAACCGCTCAAGAATCTTCAGGGACGCATCCGGGGTAGGATCGTGCATGTATCTTTTACGGAGAAGAGGATCCGATGCAAAAACCGTAAAAGAGATTTCCGCAAGACCCTGATCGATCAGCAGATCTGCGACAGCGGGATCATCCCAGCCCTTTCCGCTGGTGTATCCTATATGCAGGGGGGCTTCCATGGTCCCAAGAAGTTCGATCAGTTCGGTAAAACGCGGATAGCAGCTCGGGTCGCCACCACCGCTGATCGTTATCCGGTCAAGATCTCCGGCCCGGGACTGGAGGTTTGCGAGCGTCTCATCGGCAATGGTTTTCAGGTCCTTGAACCCGGCATATTCCTCCCGGATTCCCCGGGTACAGTAGTCGCACCCTTTCTTGAACGGAAGACAATACCGGCACCCGAGAGGCTGAACCCCTTTGATATGTCTGAAGTAACAGTATTCACAGAAACCGCGGCAGTTGATGCCCGGGCTCCCTCCGATATCCACGGTCAGCTGTGACATTGCTATTAGTAGGTTTTTTTTGGAGCGTATAACATATTGCAATGGATATTTGACATTTGGTTTTTAACCCGGTTTTTATCAGATGAGGAATAGTTGAATTCACTTTTATGTTTGCAGAAAAAGAACCGAAACGGGGTACAGTTACATGAAAACGGGAGTACTCAGCAAATCACTTATCCTATCAATGGAAGGAAAACGTGAATCTCCGATGTAAAAAATCGGGTCATAGAATGTATACACGGGCAGTTTGTATCAGTATCTATCTGAATCAGATAGCTGAAAAAGGGTATTTTAGAACACCGTTAAAGGGAAAACATAACTACAAGAATATCAGGTATTTTGGCAAAAATGGTGATTATTGAAGACATTTATTACCTGGCGGACAACCGTGTCCAAAAAAACGTACCACCCACCCGGGGTTCTGGAAATCCGGGTGAAGTTTGAGCCCTGAATATTGTCGTTACACTACTCCAAGGGATCTCCATCAAAAAGTTTTGACAGATGCATACGAATGGATGTAATCAGGTTGATTAGAAGAATTAGGTATATTTCAAAAAAAGGAAAAACTCCCTATCAACACCACATTTTTTATCATAAAAATTCTATTGTATATGGCGCCTCAGTGGCTTAGTTGGCAGAGCGGCTGACTTGTAATCAGCAGGTCCCGTGTTCAAATCACGGCTGAGGCTTACTACCAGTAAAACATCATATATCTTTTAACCGCACATTTTCTTAATAATTATAATTAAAATTAAGTTGAATGTATCAAGAAAAAGGATCTCTTATTAAGGAAAAAACGAATTCTATGAGAGTACATGGTATAAAATAAACTAGGTGGTTACGTTTATAATGGATCCACAGCATCACCAAGAATCCGCGCCACCAACACTGATCATACGCCCACCCAGGAAATGGGTTCCTGTTGATCTACATGAGCTATGGGCCTACAGGGAACTACTCACCACGTTCACGATGAGGGATATTAAGATCCGGTACAAACAGACAGGACTGGGATTCGCATGGGCAATCATTCAACCGCTGTTTATGATGGTGATCTTTACAATCATTTTCGGAGGTTTTGCACAGATCCCCTCCGAGGGGATTCCCTATCCGCTCTTTTCCTTTGCAGCCCTTCTACCATGGATGCTTTTTTCCGAAGGACTCACCCGATCCACGATGAGTATGGTTGCTAACGCAAATATCATGACCAAAGTGTATTTTCCCCGTTTGATCATGCCAATCTCTGGAATTCTTTCACCACTTGTTGATTTTATCGTTTCAATTTCGATTCTTATTGTCATGATGGCATACTATGGTTTTGTACCAACAACCAATGTGATTTTCCTCCCACTTTTTATTCTTCTCGCTCTGGCGACTTCTCTGGGGGTTGGACTCTGGCTTTCAGCGCTGAATGTCAAGTATCGTGATTTCCAGTACACGGTTCCATTCATCATCCAGATTTGGATGTATGCATCACCAGTAGTTTATCCGGCGACAATGCTCCCGAAAGCGATCCAACCATTGTATGGCCTGAACCCAATGGCAGGTGTTATTGAAGGATTCCGCTGGTCACTTCTTGGGACGGAGATGCCAAGTGCAATAATATATGTCTCCGTTTTTGTTGTGGCAGTTCTGCTTATTTCCGGTATGTTCTACTTCAGGAGAATGGAACAGTACTATGCAGATATTGTATGAATTATGAATACTAAACAAATGGAATAAAAAATTATGACCAACAACACCACTGCAATCCGTATTAACAATCTCGGTAAGCAGTATCAACTTGGTGGACCACAGGGGCAATATCACACATTTCGTGATGCAATTGTCAATACTCTGAAAATTCCATTTAAAAAGATTCATCGCACCTCGCCAAACGAGGGATTTTGGGCTCTCAAAGATGTATCTTTTGAGATTGGAAAAGGTGAAGTTATTGGAATAATCGGGAAGAATGGTGCCGGAAAGAGCACGCTGTTGAAGATTTTATCACGGATCACCCCCCCCACAAATGGATACATCGAACTCCACGGACGAGTGGGCTCTCTTTTGGAAGTGGGAACCGGATTTCATCCGGAACTCACAGGCAGGGAGAACATCTATCTTTCAGGATCTATTCTCGGCATGAAAAAAAGCGAAATCGATAGTAAGTTTGACGAGATCGTGAAATTCTCAGAAATTGAACAATTCATTGATACTCCGGTCAAACGCTATTCGAGCGGCATGTATGTCCGTCTAGCGTTTGCCGTAGCAGCACATCTTGAGCCGGAAATATTACTCGTAGATGAAGTCCTTGCTGTTGGTGATGCAAGCTTTCAGAAAAAGTGTCTTGGAAAAATGGGGGATGTTGGAAGGGAAGGTAGAACAATCCTCTTTGTAAGTCACAACATGACTGCAATCAAGGCATTATGTAACCGAACTATTGTTATCAATTCGGGCCAGGTCCAGTTTGATGGGAATACAGATGAAGCGGTTGCTTATTACCTGAATGCCACTAGTGCATCAAATGAGAGATTAATACCGATATCAGATCGCCCTCGTGAACATTATTGTTCGCTTCGTGCAAAAATTATAGAAATTTCAGTAATTTCTGATGAGAAAAAGAACCCGGAAATTATCGATCCTTTTAAACCACTCATTATTCAAATGAAGGTATCAGCAAATTCAGATGTGAGATGTTCCGCGACGCTCTACATTGCCGATGAGATTCAGAATTTTTGTATGTTTGATTCCTCGTTTATGCATAAAAAAGATATATTCCTGAAGCCGGGGATTAATACTATAGAATGCAATTTAAGTCAACCCTTACTGTACGCCGGGGATTACATCATTAAATGTGGGCTCAATATTCACGGAGCAGAAATTATTGACCGGGTGGAAAATGGATATACATTTTCAGTTGCAGAATGCGATCCAACAGGATCTGGATACAATGTCAAGAAAGGGGGGGATGGCATTTTTTATATCGAACATGAATGGATACAAAAGTAAAGCCTAGGCAAATTACGTTTGGAATCGAACTATAGAATATTATTTATAAAAAAATGCATTGACGGAGAAAAAACATGAAAATACTGGTAATTAATATTTCCTTGCGACCACCTCCCGCTCGAAAATGGCCACCTGTTGGACTTGGGTATGTTGTTTCTGCAATAAAAGCTGCGGGTTTTTCGTTTGATTTATTGGACCTCGATATTAATCCGCAACCTCAGGCGATAACCGAACAATATCTTCAGACACATTGCTATGATATTGTAATTATGGGATGTATAGTCACCGGCTATCGTCACGTAAAATGGATAACCACTGCAATAAAAAAGGCATTTCCTGATACAACAATAATTGTTGGAAATACCGTTGCATCGTCCATCCCTGAACTATTACTCAAAAAAACACCTGTCGATATTGCAGTGATTGGTGAAGGAGATGAGACAATCGTTGATCTTTTATCATGCCTGAAAGAATCCCGGGATCTTGCCGGAGTAAAAGGGATCTGGTACAGGAAAAATAATCAACTTTTAAACACCCCACCTCGGCCAGCAATTGAAAATCTTGATGAGATCCCATCGCCTGACTGGGAGATATTCAATATTGAGGCATACATCGAAAACCTGTCAAATTCAGCAAATGAGCCTTTACCTCCGATTCCAAAAGAACAGATCCGATATTTCCCCATCAATACTGCCCGAGGATGCCCATACAAATGTTCGTTCTGTTATCATGCATTCAGAGATTATAAGTATCGCCATCGGTCATCTGCATCGGTTATTGATGAAATGAGGAAATATCATGATAAATACGGCATTAATTTCTTCTCATTCGGCGATGAACTAACATTCTATTCAATTAAACAAGCGGACGAATTCGCCGAATTACTCATTAAAAGCAGACTAAATGTCTATTGGGAAGGAGATTGCCGAAGTGGGCTGTTTACCAAGGAAGAAGACATAGCAACTGCGAAAAAATTAAAACAATCCGGATGTATGTCACTTGGATACTCATTAGAATCCGCAGATTCCGATATCTTAAAGTGGATGAATAAAAAAACCAGCGTTGATGCATTTAATCTGCAAGTCGAGTTGCTTAGACGAGCGGGTATCCCAACATTAACAAGCATCGTCTTCGGATTCCCAAATGAGACTGAAGATTCGATTAAAAAGACCATTGATTGTTGTATAAAGAATCGGATATACCCAAGCGCAGGATATCTGCTTCCACAGCCGGGTTCGGAAATTTATCAATATGCCATCGATAACGGATTTATTACTGACGAGGAAGAATATTTATTAAAAATAGGAGATCGTCAGGATCTTCATCTTAATATGACAAAGATGTCTGATGTGGAACTCGTTAGCTGTGTGAAAAAGGAACTTGCACGATGTGCAAAAGAGTTACAAATTCAGTTGAATGGAGATCATTTACTGAAAACGGGTTTTTACCATTCTCCCGATGAAAGGAAAAAAACGACATGAGCGTAGCTAAACGGTTAGCGATTTGCGAATCAGAATCCCAAGTGAATTTTTTAAAAGAAAAACGATCCTGTTTCCAATCAATAACTTATTTTTTCGCAGCGGAAGCTGAAGCTGCGTGGGCCTTTGAAAAAAATGGAATAGATTTTTTCCCTCTTGAAAATTTTCAGACAACTGAATCTTCAGAATTTGTTGAGGGATTATTAAAAAAGAAGATTCTCTGGGCACAAAAGACAGATCGGATTCTTCAGGATAACATCCCTCATTTCCAACAAAGTAACTTCCACCCCGCACGATATTATCTCTATTACCTCCAGTTAACATGGGATACGCTTTTACATCGTGCTAATTTATTAGAGAAACTATCCGCAAATTATCCAATTGATGAATTAATATATTTCTCTAACAATCGTCAATCTGCATTTAATGATAATTTGTTGTCACAGGAATCGGTTTTAACTTCTTGCATCCCGATTTGGGCAGATTATCACGGAATTTCTACAACAGGAATTCCGTATGAACAATGGTATCAAAACAGAAAATACCAGAAACGAGATTACTCAGGTATTACAAAAATCAAGGATAGTCTTTTAATTCCGAAAAAAAAAGGATTCGGATTCTTAAGAAATTTAAAAGAAATACCATTTTTATTGAACAAACCAAAACAAACAATTCAAAAAATAATTATAAATCCGCATTATGATATTACGTCAGAACTTTGCGATTACCTCAAGACGTACTCTTTCTCATTTGCATATCTGGATGATTTTACAATAGGTTTTTCTGATAAATATCCAAAAGACCATAATCTTGATTCCATGTTAAAAAACACATGGGAGCAAATCAACAGCGAGAGATGGTTCTGGGATTGTGATGGAACGCAACCATGGGCATTAAAAACAGTTATTGAACCACAGCTCAGACATTTCTGGTTTGAAATCATTCCCAAGTTATGGCATTTCACCCTCCTGTCTCAACGAGAAATTGAAAGGCAGAAAGTAAATGCAGTCCTGCTTAGCAATATTTCAGGTATTAAAGATCTCGGGTTGATAATAGCAGCAAAAATGAAAAAGATACCGGTTATTTTCTACATGCATGGCGCCAATATGGGAGATGTTGAAAATACCGTTTGGGATGTCACAGATCGTTATTTTAGTGATTATATGCTTGTATACGGAACTGGTGAATCTGAATATATCAATAATCACCGGCCAAAATATTCCGATATCAACGTTCAAACAATTCCCGTTGGTTCGGCCCGGATGGATTTAATTCGACGTCAGAATACGAATGCAAAAGCTGAAAAGATTCGACATCAGATTTTGGGATCTCGTAACATCCCGATTGTTCTGTATGTTCCCGGGGGTTTACCGGCCAACATTTTCAGATACAGTTATCATGATTTCCGGAATATCAGGACTTTTGAAATTCGAAAACAGGTTGCTGAAATATTCAAAAATGAAAACCGAGTACAATTTGTATATAAACCATTTTCTGCAACGGCATCCGTGGATCCCACACGGGATATGCTACAGCATATCTGCCCATCATGTAAGATTGTAAATAATATTTCTCTGCCAGAGTTGCAGTTGGGCGCAAATCTGATAATCCATGAAATGCCCAGTACTGGATTCCATGAAGGATTATTAACAGACAATCCAATTATCACATTTGTAGATAAGGATGTTTTTCATATGCCGGATAATGTAAAAAAGATGTTAAAAAAACGAATCACTCTTTCTGAGACTGGAGTAGATTTTATCAATGACATCCGTTCTGCAATGGCTTCAGGTTCTTTTACCGGGTCTTTTAATCCAATCCAGAATGCCAATAATGAATTCCTCAAGCAATATCTGACATATCATGATAACGGAAAATCTGCGGTTAGAGCAGCAAATACAATTCAGAATATTATCAAAACTAAAAGGAGAGAATAATCAAAAATATTAATATAAGATTGACTATTCATTTTTTTACTTCAATTATCATAAAATTTAATAATTGCATCGTACCGACAATAATTTGATGGGGATCATCTTCCGTTTTTATTGTCCAGGCTCTCATCGGATCGGAGGATATGGGAATCTGGAATGGCATTGAAAAGGGGAAGAAAGAGATAGTGCTCTTTTCATCAATTCCCTTTATAATCGATTCATAAGTTTTCATACTTCTGACATTAAAGCCAGACATCCAGTTTCTGTTTTTTTCATCATCTGCTCTGCGATATCGCATTAGGACATCAACGGGATATTTGTTAACCAAATCGTGAACATAAAGAGAACCCCCTTCATTGACCAATTCTAAGAGGTTTTTCATCACCATGTCGATCTCATCAAAAATGGATAGAGTTCCAAGGCATGTAACAACATCAACCTTTCTTCCTTTGATTTTCTTAGGAGAAAGTATATTTTCTACAATAAATTCTGTATCCGGCATATTAGCCGAGGCCTGCATCAAATGTTCATCGGATACATCGATCCCTATGCTGGATTTGATAGTTAGATTTTTTTTTGCATAGTAGAGAAAGGCTCCGGTTGCACAACCAACATCAAGAATTGACAGGGGTGTTTTGGCATATCGTTTTTGAATTAAATCAACTATACATTTGAAAGACTCTTTAGGTGTTGAGTATTCTTTGGTATTTGAGTAGATGGGATTATTTTTTATATAATTATTTGATTCAAACACGGTCATAAATATCATTTGACCATGAAATTAATTATAATTGGCGTTGTCTTCCCACGACTAATTATTTTTATACATCAACCGTGCAAAACGCTCTGAGGGTAAATTTTGTACTGGGTTCCTGAATTCTTTGAATGAAGAGAGGTTTTAATCCGGCTTTTTTTATTGCAAATACAAGCGAGAGATAACTGAATATATTCGGATGATCAATTGTAAATTCCTCGCGATCAAAACCGAAACTTACGGCTGTTTCACCATCAGGAACCTCAATATAGATCAGACCATCCGCTTGCAGGAAATCCTTTGCCTTTTTTAGCATAGCAACAGGATCTATTACATGTTCCAAAACCCGGTTGAAAGTAATAAGATCAAATTTTCTGTTATCCTTAAAATCAAAGAAATCACAACATACCGCAGGTACTCCAACAATTGTTTCCGCATGTTTTTTTGCGCGTAGATCCGGATCGAGAGCTGTACAATTCCATCCGAAAGATTTCATTCTGCTTAAAAAAACGCATAAACCACTCCCCACATCTAGCACATATCGCGGAGAGACTGGAGGAACAAGGCCTTTATAATAAAAATCTGAAAAAGCCAGAACACATTGTACTCTTCCCACATTATCAGATTTTCCTGAATCAAGGGCCATTATTCGATTGTATGTTTTTCTGATACCTTCTGCATCTTCGTAATTTGCGTCAACGTATCCTCCCTTATATAATTCATTTGAATCCATCGAGTGTTTTGAGTAGAAATGGCCACAAAGGGAACATCGATAAATTTCCCGGGAATATTTTCCTTTTTCGATAAATTTAAATTGAATCTCTTTTTCAGGAGGGGAAAAATATTGAAAAACTCGGTTTGTAACGGGATTCCCGCAATACTGACATAAGAAAAAATTATTTTTGTCCATTTTGCGACTCCGGAATTATTTGAGCTAAAGATTCTGTATTATCAAGCCAGCGAATAATCTCCAGTTTTTCCAGGTCAAGATATTTCCGAAAAAGATGCTCTTTTCCTTCTTCAACAAGAAGTATATAGTAATTATTGATACGATTCTTCACGAGAACGGCATGGAGTTTGTATTTTATAAGTCTGTTGTTCAAGGAAGGTGTTGCGTAAAAACCCCATTCTTTCTTAGCAATGTCAAATTCGTTGTTCATTTGGGTTTTCAATGTGATTTGCTCATTATCTGAAAGATGGATATGAGCGCAATCCAGAAGAGCAACTCGATTCTCTGGAAAACCCACCGTAAATTCGCGAGGGGGTTTAATTTCTGCAATTTTCATTTCCATCTCCAATCAGGAATTAAGAAATCTTTTATCATCCATTTGCCATTTGTTTTTGTCCAGATACGTGAATTGCGGAATTTTTCACTTACCTCAAAAAAGTGCTCTTCTGAAATGTGTGTGAATTCGCAGAATTTTTTAATATCGTCATAAGGTGTTTGATCTCCCACTTTTCGGACAATTTCAATCGCGGTCTCCCGTGTCATTCTGCCATTTCTAATCTCCAAGGACAGATTATCAAAAATGCGGGTAAAACCAAACTTATACCACTTCAACCAATGATGGATTGAAATAAAATCATCATCAATATCTGCGTAATTATAATATCCCGTTTTTGGGCCCTCCTCACGAACTCGAAAACCGTGTTCTTCTGCTACATGCAGACTGGTTTCTGGATCCCAAGGAAAATAATATCCCAGAAATATTGCAGATACACCTGCACTGTCGATTTCTTTATCGTCAGGGCCGAAGTACGCGGAAAGATTTTTCCTGGTAAGATCTTTCGATATCCAATCGTTGGCAGTTGTACCTTGAGTGACACCGAATTTTTGAACCCATTTTTTATCTAGACGGAAACCGGTTGTTTCATTTTCATTTCCACCATATTCTATAGCGGAATTCTCACCCCATACAACAAGAGGGATTTTATACCGGACAGCTATCGTTAAGGGTATATTAAATAATGCCATGTGCATGGGAATCGCTGTTGAACCATATTTAACAAGGGATTGATAGAGAAATTTCCCTTCAACAGTGGGGTTTATCTGGTAATCGATATGATCAACACCAAGCGATATTAAATTTTTGAGATTTTGTGAACCGATTTCTGTCCTTGCGGGGGTTTTCCATGTTACAGCAAGAGGTGTAAGTCCATATTCAAGGCACTTCACAACCTGCCAGGTACTATCTTTTCCACCACTTACCGGGATAAGGCAGTCATAGCCTTCACTTTTTAGTTTTGCATTCTCCACAATTTTCAGGAATGCTTTTTTTCTCTGCACCCAATCGATTGTGGGACGGGATTCATGGGAGCGGCATGCATTGCAGATGCCATCTGAATCAAGTGTGAGATTTGGTCTCGTATCAGGAAGGATACACCGGTTACAATATTTCATTCGCCAAATTCCTCCAGGAACAACTTACAGTTGATAAAATAAAACAAGAATTTACTTTCACTATTGGGTAAATCCGGTTTATTCATCAGATCAATAATCTTCTCTTTCCGTACATATCTGAAAATTGGACTGTCCTTTAAGAGCTCTTCACGAACAACTGGATCATTTACATCAAGAAATGAGAAAATGGGTGCATTAAACCCTACTTTTCTCCGGTTATCAAGTACTTTGTCTGGAACAATCCCCCTCATTGCATCACGTAAAATGGATTTTATTGTTCCGTTTTGGATGAGATGACGTGAGGGGATTGTAAAACTAAATTCAACAAGATTGCGATCCAAAAAGGGAGATCTGTTTTCAATGGAGAAAAACATAGCATTCAGATCATCTTCATGAAGGATTACTGGGATATTCTCGCAAAATAATTCATTCATCATCCGGTTTCTCAGCAAGGATTCGGAATAATTTTTTTCATGAAACTCCTCAAACCAGTCATTGTGCAAATATGTTCGGAATTCATCCGCTTCGAGAAATATATGATCACGGAAATCAGGGGATTCAATAAATAATTCCGGGTTTCCTAAGAACGGGTTACGAACGATCGGTTTAATGTATTTAATCCATGCATCAAGAGCAGGGTTTAATAATTCGGGATTGTTCCGGATTTCATAGAGGTACATTAAATGATGGTCATAATACCCGGTAAATAATTCATCCGCAGCGGTTCCACTTATTGATACTCGGTATCCATGTTGAGCGATACTTTCCATCAACAACCAATGTGCATAATATGTGATGGTGTAGATCGGGGCATCATGTTCACGGATCAGCACACGGAGGTTTTTTAGAAAGTCTTTTGTATCAACGGGAATCTGTGTATGCCGGATTTTAAGTTCTTTAACAGCATACTCCACCATTTCCTGTTCTTCATATCGTTCATCAGTATTTACTATAGTAAATCCATGAACATCATAATGAAAAACCTGTTTTGCAATACTGATAAGCGAGTTTGAGTCGACACCCCCACTCATACAAAATGCCAAGGGCACATCTGAACGAAGTCTCAGATCAACCGCACGGATGAGAAGATCTCTGACTCCCTTCACCGCAGCGTCATATGTCATACCCTCATCGGGATATGAAGTTAATTTCCAATACACATTTTTAGTTTCTGTTCCGTCAGATGCCAGAGACAACACCGATGACGCAGGGAGCTCTGATAATCCAACAAAAAAAGTGTGGTTTTCTTTGTAAAGGGACTTATATCCGTTGATAAGGTATCGGAAAAGGTGATCATAATTAACCGGTAGTTTTTTACCCAGTAATGCTGTAATAAACTTAATCTCAGACCCAAAATAAATCCCATCGGCATCCTTGTACAGATACAGCGGTTTTTCACCAAATCGATCCCGGCAAAGAGTCAGGGAGCCATCAGACTCATCATAAACAGCAAATGCCCACATCCCTTCACAACGGTCAAGAACCTCCCAGCCATAGATATCTATTGCTTTTAGAAAAACCTCAGTATCTGATGTTGAAGAAAATTCATATCCGGCATCTTCCAAATCGTTACGGATCTCAGTAAAATTATAGAGCTCCCCGTTCAGAATGATCCATTTCTTGTTCACAGACAAGGGTTGATTCGCCCGGGGATCTAGATCAATAATACTCAAGCGGGTATGAAGGAGACAGACATTGCGACCTTGAGGATTTATCCATTCTTTATATGCGGCGTTATCCGGGCCGCGATGATTCATCAAATGTAAACAATTCTGAATACGATCGGACGTGATTTTTCCGGAACCAAAATAACCTGCTATTCCACACATAATAAATAGTCCAAATATGGAGTTGGATTAATCTATATTCTCTCAAGAGCGAAGTTACGCAAATATTGGATTCATAAAGGATAAAACATTTAGGATATAATCAAAGATCATTCAACGTCCGGTACAGTTATAATATCTCCCGCCAATATATCACGAACTAGTTTTTTCCCAATGAGTTCATTTTCCTTCCCTGGTGATAGACCGATACCTGGTCTGATCCACATGAGGTCCGATAGAGTGATTTTATGCCCCTTTGCAATATTTTCTTTAGCAACAATAGATCGTCGAAGCGAGGGTATGTTTTCTTTCTCGCACGGTTGGATATTCTTCCCTTCTTTTCCAATAATCATTGATGCTATACGAATGCGTTCAACAAGCTCTTTCATATCTTTAGGATCGGAAGACAACTGATGATCACGGAATGAGGAATAGGATTTATCAAGAGTGAAATGCTTTTCAACGATTTTTGCGCCACAACCGACGGACAGCACGGACGCCTCAATTCCAATAGTATGATCGGAATACCCTATTGTATACGGATATCTGTTAGAGAGATATCGTATTGTTCCGAGGTTTGTTTGAAAAGGGGGAACCGGATAACAGCTGACGCAATGAAGAATACCAAGATCTTGATGTCGTGATTCGCCAGATCCGGAAGTTTCTATTATTGATATAGCCTTATCGAGTTCTTCTGATTCACTTGCACCCGTTGACAGGATTAGTGGTTTTCCGGTCTTGGTGCAATATTCCAAAAGTGGAACAAAGGTAATATCACCAGAAGCAATTTTGAAAGCATCCACGATATCATTCAGGAAATGTGCACTTTCTAAATCCAAAGGGGTGGAAATAAACAATAATCCCACGGAATGAGCTAGATCTGATAATTCCTGAAACTGACGAAAACTTAATTGAAACGACGTTAACCGCTTATAACGATCAACATCTCGTTTACTAATAAAAAGATCCGTCAGATAGGTCTGGAATTTTACCGCATCAACACCACAACGTGCGGCCTCCATTATTAACTGACGTGCTACTTCTATATTCCCTTCATGGTTATTACCAATTTCAGCAATAACAAGAACCTTCTCATCCGTATTAATATTACCAATAATCATTGATTTTCCTCCGAAGAGCGAGCGATTATTAAATCCCCGAGAGTGACGAATTTATCATATCTTTGAATTTGATCAACGGCACTTGTACCATCCTTTTCAAATACTGCAGTCTCTATCCAGAGGCATCGATCTGAAGCACATACTAATATTGCGGTTTCGGATTTCCGGTATACCCTACCGGGTTCCCCAAAATAGTCATTTGTTGTCAATGAGGATTTGAGGAGTTTTACTTTTCTTTTTTTAAAAAAAGAAAACGCGCCAGGATATGGATCTGTCAGTGCACGAATTCTGTTATGAACCTGTTGTGCTGTCAATTGATCCCACAGTATCAATCCATCATCAGGAAATCGAAGTGGGTAATACGAGGCTAGGGCATCATCCTGTTTCCTGCTAAAAATTGTGCCTTTTTGGAGATGATTTACAACTTCGATAAGCATTTCCGGAAACTGGATATTAGCAAGATTCTGGAGATCTGCTATGGTATCATTTCCGGAAACCGGAAATGTTCTTTCATGAAGAATATCCCCAGTATCCACACCACAATCTACCTTGATTATAGTAAGCGTGAATTCCGATACACCATTTATCAACGCCCAATTCATTGGAGAGGATCCGCGATATTTCGGAAGCTTTCCACCGTGAAGATTGATGCATCCAAGGGGTGCAATTTTAATAAAAGGTTCTTTTACAATCTGACCGTATCCTGCGAGAATAATTAAATCTGGTGAAAGGGATTGTAATTTTTCAATTATGTCCGGTTTGTTAATATCATCGGGTTGAATAACACCGAGACCCAAATTTTTTGCAGTTTTCGCAAAAAGATTTGAATTCCCGCATTCTGGGGATTCTTTGGGGGCGATTACTGCAACAATTTCATGTTTTTCAGAGATTAGAGATTTTAAACAGGAGATACCTCGTTCCTTATTTCCAGCAAATATTATCCTCATGTTATTCCTTGCGATCGATAAACAGCTTGCCGCTTGGATCTAATTCTTTGTACCATTGGATATATTTGGGAAATCCAACATCTATTGGATTTTTTGGGGAATAGCCAATTAACTTTTTGGCCTTATTTACACTCAGTGTTCCACGGAATGGCATCAATTTATCTCTTTCGATGTATTCTACGGGAATCCCCGGGAATTCCTTTTGAACAATCTTCGCAAGATCATTCAATGAACGGGATTCCCCATATGTCATATTAAACGTCTCATTGCGAGCTGCAGGATGACGAATTGTCTGAATAATTCCTTGAACAAGGTCATCAATAAAGGTGAAATCCAGACGTTCTGATCCATCTCCATCAACACGTAGCGCTTGTCCCTTCATAGCACTCTCAATAAATACCTGACCCACACGACGACTGACACACCGGGGCCCGTAAAGGGCTGATGGGCGAATGATTGTATAGGGCAGATCGAAAACCTGATTGTATGCGGTCACCATCTTCTCTCCCGCGATTTTTAATGCTCCATATATACCAATCGAATTTAGAGGGGATTCTTCGGTCACTTCCGGTGTCAGGAAATTGCCATACACCATACTTGATGAGAGATAGATAAAATGCTCAAGACGGATTTTAGAATTATCTAATGCGTTTTCTAGAGTTCTGAGGCTATGATCAAAGGTATTATAAGGGTCTTTATTGGATTTTCCTGCATGAGATACCGCAGCCAGATGAACAATCGCATCCGGAGTTATTTTATCAAGAATTTTACTTAATGCTGGATAGTCACGAGCATCTTGAATATAGAGAGGAATATGAGAAGCATGCATCAGATCGATACGTTGATTGATCATTTTCAGATAGAGGTCACGATTCGGTTGATCAGAACTTGCCGAGGCAAATGTCATTAAATTGTTTACCTGAAGACCGTCAATAACTGAAACATCTGCACCCTGTGCTTTCAATTCCAGGGCAAGATTGTGGCCGATAAAACCGGCACCCCCGATAAGTGCAATTTTTCTATCCTTAATTTCCAACAACTCATGACTCATTGATTCATCTCCTTTAATGTTTCCATAACCATTTCAGCGATATATTCCATATCTTCCGTTGTCAAGTGAGGCCCGACGGGCAAGGCAATTGAATGATCACTAATGCGTTCCGCCTCAGGGAATCGACAAGAGTCATAGCCATATTTTTGTTTGTAATACGCCATTCTCGGTACAGGCTGAGGATAATAAACACTCGTCCCAACACCCTTTTTATTAAGAAGACTGACAACATCATTACGTTTTTTTGCAAGGCTGCCGTTTAATACAATGCTCAAGCAATAGTGACTGTTCACTGCACCATTATTCTGAGAATCGAGGACAGAAATTGTCGAAATTTTGCAGAGCATTTTCTTTAGACAGGAAAAATTTTCTTTCCTTCTTCGCAGGATTTCCATTACCCTGCTCAGCTGCATTCTGCCTATAGATGCATTAATGTCGCTCATCCGGTAGTTCAGCCCCAGTGTGGGAACGTCATACATACCGGGAATTGCTCTTTCACCGAAATTCCGATCCACACCAAAAGCACGGGCTTTTAAAGCCCGTTCGGCTAAATCTTTGTGACGGGTAATAAACATCCCTCCATCCCCAGTGGTGAGATGTTTCACCGGATAAAAGGAGAAGCAACCTGCATCTCCGAATAATCCGACATGTTTTCCCTTGAAAGTACTACCGACTGCAAGAGCACAGTCTTCAATAATTTTAATATTATTTTCTTCTGCAATCTCGACAATTTCATCCATATCACAAGGTATTCCCAGAAAATGAACGAGCCCGATTGCTCTTGTCCTCGGTGTAATAAGTGCCTCGAGGTTCGCCGGATCGATGTTGCCGGTTTTTGGATCACAATCGGCAAAAACCGATGTTGCACCGACGATCTCGACAGCGTGAGCTGTCGCAACATGTGTTTGTGCAGCGACAATTACCTCATCACCTGGACCAATTCCCATCTGCCAGTAGGCTAAATGTAATGCCGCCATGCAAGAACTAACCGCAACGCAATAAACTTCCTCCTTTCCCGATCCTACAAAGTTCCCAAATTCTTCTTCAAAAGCCTTGTTCTGCGGTCCATGGGTCAGTATATCGCCTTTCAGAACCTCCAGTACAGCTTTGCGTTCATCATCCGTAATCCAGGGTTTTGCGAATTGAATTACACGTTTTTCTGTCATAAGTACTTAATCAACTCGAGTTTTTGCGTTTTTAATGAGCGATCGCTCGCAGCACAGATACTTATTCCATCGAATATGATCTGAGTTTCATCGGTAATATCCTTCTTGGTCAAAATAGCCGATATGAATTCAGGTATCAGATCCCCTTTTGTTGCAGGCAAGGGATCAATATTAAGTTTTTCCGGCGAGATGTCCTGCTCTCGCGAGGTATGAATCCGGGGACCCGCATCATCATAGAGAAATGTCGCTTTTGTACCATAAATCCTGATAACATGATGATGTCTGTGAACACACCCAAAATTTGCGGTAATACGACCGATCATCCCGCTCTTAAAATTCAAAATGGAAGTAGCATAATCAGCATACCTAAACTTCGTATTGCGAGTACAGATATTATTACCGGATGTATAGACCGATGTAGGGCGTTCATTTGTCAGCCAAAGCATCAGGTCCAGGAGGTGTATCCCACCCCCCTCCATTACGGAATAATCAGGGACAGAATTCCTCCATCCATCAGTAATTTTATGAAGTCGGCCATAGAGATATTCTCCCTCGAATGCGTATATCTCTCCAAATGTGCCGTCCTCCAAATTCCTTTTTAACCATCGATATAAAGGAGCTTGTCGAAGAATCAGATTACATCCCAGTTTCAGATCGTTATCCGATTTTTTTAACACCTGTTTTATTTGTGAAACCTGATCCATTGTCTGGCAGAGAGGTTTTTCACAAAAAACATGTTTGCCGGTTTTTAGAGCGGCAATAACCTGCTCTGCATGATCATCATCAAAGGACGCAACGGATATGAGATTAATATCTGTTCTTGAAAAGATATCGTTGGCATTTGTTGTCAGTTCAATTCCCGGATAATCCTCTTTATACCGGTCAAGTTTTTCTTGGGATAAATCACAAATTGCCACTACATTACATTCTGCAAGGCTTAGGTATGTTTTCAGATGTTGTTCCCCAACACCAAGACCTATTACACCAACACACAGTTTTTTCATCTTCAATTCACATCCATCATCCGCTTAATCCTGATTCACGAGGTGAATAAGATCACTTAAATGATATTCCCAATGGGGTTTTTCCATCCTAGATACAATGGCGGAAAACAATTTGAAATCTTCCAACGTGTCCACCGCCAGATGGATATGACTATAATCATTTCCCGAGGAAAAATTTTTTATTGAAAAATCGTTGGGATTCTGGTAAAAGTATCGAGTTACATGTTCAAAATCCTCAGGTTTTGATAATTTTAAAAAAATATTTTTAAAAGTACGACATCTCACAACTTCAACTGATTGCCCAGGAGGAAATGACCGAGGAAAGGTGTTTGTAACAAGGTCATATTCTCCCGCACGGAACAATTCGACACCTATGTCAATCAGGTGCGGATCAATCAGGGGACTGTCGCCGTTAACCCGTACGAATGCATCCCACTTGAGGTCCACGGATATTTCCTGAAACCTGCTGGCGACATTGTCTAAGGAGCCACGGTAACAGGATAAGGAATGTTTTTTACAAAACATTTCAATTGCGTTGTCACTTTTTTCTGATGAGGTTGCGATGACAAATTCATTAATAGATTTACAATGAGTAAGTTTTTCTGCAACATATTGCAACATGGGTTTACCATGTACATGTTTCAATACCTTTCCAGGCAGTCTTTCTGAGCTCATCCGTGCCTGGATTATTGCGCCTATTCTTAGCATCTTCTAAGCCATCTCTGATAATTGGTTCAAGGAAATTGTTCTAGATTTGATATTTAATTATCGTATAGAGACAAAATTCGTTTTGGTAATAACCAGGCATCACAATCCTTGGTAATAAATACCAGCATTCTCTGCATCAGTTCGATTAATCATTCTCCGTACATCAATCAGTATCGGGTGAGCATTCATGTATTCTTTAAACTGGCTTACTGTAATCTTTCGGAATTGATCATGAGTGACAGTAATAATTATTGCATCTACCTTATCCGGATATTTTTGATAATTTCGTATCCCGAATTTTTCTATGACTTCATCAGATAACAACGGATCAAAACCATATACACATATACCAAACCGTTTCAGCTCATGAATAATTTCAATTGACGGGGATTCCCGAATATCGGGGATATTTTCTTTATAGGACAACCCCATTATCAAAACTTTCGAGCCCTTGATAACCTTTTCAACTTGGTTTATACCTTCGATAGCCAGCATCGCAACATATTTTGGCATCGAGTCATTGATTGCTCTTCCAGCGAGAATTACCTGGGGATGGTAATCAAATTCCTGTGCCCTTGCGACGAGATAATAGGGATCCACGGGAATACAATGCCCACCAACAAGACCTGGCGAGAAACGGAGGAAATTCCATTTCGTTCCCGCTGCATCCAACACATCTTTTGTATCAAGACCCAGACGATTGAATATTACTGCAAACTCATTCATGAGAGCGATATTCAGATCCCTTTGAATATTCTCAATAACCTTAGCTGCTTCAGCAGTCTGAATTCGTTTGGCCTTGTACACATTCGTAATCAGACCATACAATTCGACAAGATCTGTGAGGGTTTCCTCATTCATTCCCGCTACAATCTTGGTTATTGTTGGAAGGATATTTTCTGTATCACCCGGATTGATTCTTTCCGGGGAATAACCCACCCGGAATCCTTCTCCGCATTTCGATCCAGAATATCGTTCCAAGATAGGTACAATCACTTCTTCTGTAACTCCGGGGTATACCGTTGATTCAAGAACTACCGTGGCACCTTTTTTCAAGTTCTTTCCAATGAGTTCAGCTGCGGAACACACATAGGTCAGATCTGCCTGTTTTGTGATTGTAACCGGTGTCGGAACGCAGATCATAATATAATCCGCATTCTTGATCTCATCGGGATTATCCGTAACAAAAAAAGAGGGCTTTGCGTTTTTTATTGATTGAATTTTCTTAATATCGATATCGAATCCGATTGTGTGAACATGTTTCGCGAACGATTCTGCAAGTGGCAATCCTACATATCCTAAACCTACAATACATACTGTCGCATTCTTGATTTCGTAAGAGACCATGTAATATCGCCTCATGTATTTTTTCAGTATCAGTTGCCTGAAAAAATTCTCCTGATTCAATTGTATACGCATTTGACTCGTATAATAGTATCAGGTCAGTAGTACTGTTCTGCTTCACAGAAGAATCGGATTAATAAGCAACCAAAAAAAAACAGTTACGTGAATTGGTTTTACAGGAAAGCCGGAGATCCCATGATTTACACCGTACACCAGAACGCTTTTGGTTTTCCCGCATTATTAGAATTAGTAAAAAAATATAACATAAAAAAATGGGTTTATTTTGGTGAAGAGACATTATGGAGATTGAAAGCCGAACATCAGTTTTCTGACAAAATAACAAAAATTTCTACAGCTGAAGAACTTGAATGTGCATCCAGGCAGTTACGCACTTCATTCATTGAAAGTATCGGTTCACTATCCCCAATTAATGATTCATTCGAGTGGTGGGCATCAGAAATCTCTTCAAAAGACCCATACAATCCACTTTATCTTCGAATATGTCTTGAGAGACTCGGCAGAAATCTTATTGATTCTGATGCCACGGAGGAATTACTGATTATTTTTTCATCACCTGCACTTATTGAGGGTTTGATAGAATATGCAAGTAAGAATGGAAAAAAAGTCTTTGAAATAAAAAATAATAACACGTCAAGGGAGGTGTTTCATCGATTCGAGACCTCACTGATACAGATTATTAAAATGTTTCCGCCGATTCCAGCTTTAAAATCAATATCTCACAGATATTCTGATTATCTGGAGGAAAACCTCCTTTTTCGTAAACGGATTCTGAAAAGAAAAAATATCAAACCTATCCAGAATTTTACTGGAGAAAAGACAATTCTCTTTTTTACCTACATCGATAAAAGAAATTTTAGACCTGATGATACATACCAGGATCCGCATTTCGGCCCTCTGCCAGATCTGCTGAAAAAAAAGGGATACAACGTGGCATATGTGGCAAAAATTCTCAATACGATATCATTTGAGGAGACAGTAGAAAAATTACATAATATCAATGAAATTTTTCTCTTCCCAGAATCATTCATGGAATCGACAGATCTGTTCCGATGTGATTTGAAATCAAAACAATACAACCTGATAATTGATAATTCGTTCACTATCCACAACATTCCGGCTAAAGGAATAATTGAGGAGAATTTCGCAGAATCACGGAGTACACTTGCAAATAACTTGTTGTACGGAATACTGATTGAAGGGATGAAAAAACACGGAATTTATCCAGAAAGAATAATCTACACCTATGAAGGTCAAAGCTGGGAAAATGCATTAGTCTGGTCCATCCGACATACCCTGCCCGATACAAAAATAATCGCGTATGATAATGTTACTTTTTCAAAAATGTTTCTCTCGAAATTTCATACAAAAAATGAACTGAAAATACGTCCCTTGCCCGATCGGATTGTAACAAACGGGAGATTGTTTTATAATGTGTTAATTCAAGCGGGGTATTCTCAGGAAATGATTTCCTGTGGATGCGCTTTGAGACATTCATACATATGGAATCAACAGAAGATTTGTCAGGCTCATCCACGAATGAATGGGCGCTGGAGGATCCTGGTTGCAACCTCAATTGGTTATGAGGAATCCCTGGAGTTAATACAAAAAACGTGTTTTGCATGTGCCGGAGCAGATGAATTTGATATCATTATAAAATGTCATCCCCTCATAGACATATTCGCATTAAAAAATGATCTGAAAGATTTCCTTATTCATCCGAATATAGTTTTTTCTGATGACCAGGTTGGATCGCTTCTCACGGGTGTGGATATCCTTCTCTATACAACAACATCTGTCTGTTATGAAGCGCTAAATTTTGGTGTTTTCCCGATATGCATTCACATGGAGAATTTTGTTACGCTTGATCGACTCGACATTGCTCCTGATATCCGTTGGGTCGCATCAACCCCCGAACAGATCCGACAGACCATTTATTCGATAATAAGGTTACCTGATGAAAAGCAAAGAGAATGGTCTCAAAAAGCCATCCGTGTTGTTAACGATGCCCTTTCCCCGGTTGATGAGCATTGTATCGATCCATTCATCATTTAAAATCACCTGGATTCAAATCCCTCTGCAAATACCATAACCGGCACTCCATCAGTTTTTTCAACCAGCCAGGGATACAGCGAGAGCATGAAACTCCGTTGCATAAGTACAGGATTTGACAAATCCAAATCTTCGAGAATTAGAATCGGGGGATTGTCACAGAGAAAAGACCGATGGCATATATGCCCTTCTTCACGAAACGCAGGGCTGGAAATCGAGATTGTATCAACTCCAAAAATCTTCAAATCGGGGAGATGTTTCCGGATAAATGCAGGAACATCACGTTGCACATACGGATGATCCATGATATACGCTGCAGGATTTGAATCTCTATATGAGTACCAGCCGGTCCGGATGAGGAGAGCATGGGCATCATGACAATGGGAAATTAATGGGGACAGATCATCACATGTTATCGAGTCCCCCGGACCTTTTTTTACTTCGAAGCAATAGGCAGGATGAATATCATTTTCCACATTTAAAAAATCCGATACGCCAAATCCGTTTTTACAAAAGTGTCTGGGAGCATCGATATGCGTACCCGAATGGCTCGAAACGGAAAAAATACAGGTTGTTGCACTATCCCCATGGTCAAGGGATTTTTGGATCCTGATATCGGTAGGTGGCGTTCCTGGATACAAGGGAGAGGTCAAGGTAATCGGATATGACAGGCGGATCTTCATTTATTCACCAAGGTACTCGCTTAACTCATGCAAATCAGAAACAATTTTTTCAACATTGGGTAAATTAAGAAACATTTTTTTTGTTTCGGAATTATCCCTTGCAATAAAATTAATATGGCATTCGTTTGCAGCACGCCAGTCATTGATCGCATCACCAACAAAAAGAACAGACGATGGATCATTCTGGGATTGGGAAATAATATTCCGGATATGATCCTGCTTTTTTACCGGAGAACCGTATACTTTTTTAAAAAAGGAGATGATTCCTTTTCCCAATAGAATCTGCTCAAGTTCTGTTTGGGGAGTTGCTGAAACAATAAACAGGGATGTTTTTTGGGAATATTTTTTGATAAAGATCTCTGCACCATAAACAAAAGGTGCTTTAATCACTTTCTGCATCACAAGCATCGAGAATCTTTCGGATAATTCTTCTTTTTTTTCATCAGTCAGGCGTTCATTGAGAATATTCCGATAGATATATTCAAATTTATCATAGCGCGACATTCCCCCGTTTTGTAGATGAAAATTTTCGATTTCAGCAACATGTTCCGGAGAGAATGAGAATAATTCTCGAAATGCCTCTGTCTTTATCGCCACGGATTCTACAACTACGCCGTCAAAATCAAGAATTATTGAGCTATACATCGTTTCATCTCATTTGAACCTGGAAATAATTTATTCGGATCTCCATAAGAGTTATTAATTTTTAGAGGAGTCCCACGATATAAATAATTACTATTATGATGATATTCGTTCTTACATGAAAGATTTCAAAGTTCTTCTTGTCTATCCAAATCTCCAGATGATAAATCTCCTACCCAGCAATATCTCAATATTATCTGCCTGTTTAAAAAAGGAAGGGTTCCAAGTTGATCTTTTTGATACTACTTTTTACCAGATAGATCCTGAAAGTATAGATGAAAAACGAGTTCAATTCCTGCAGTTACGTCCCTTTGATTATTCCGAATATGGGATAGAATACAAGAAAACAGATGTACTGACAGATTTTCAGAAAAAAATCCAGATATTTAAACCGGATATTATCGCCATCACAATAGTTGAGGATACGATCCCTCTTGCTTTGAAACTCCTTGAATCTATCCGGGATACTGACATTCCAGTCATTGCAGGAGGTGTTTATGTCAATCTTTCCCCGGATGAATCAATCCAGTACCAAGATATCGATTATATTTGTTATGGGGAGGGGGAAGAAGCACTTCCGGAGCTCTGCAATCGTCTTTTAAAAGGAGAATGTGTTGATGATATCAGAAACATTTGGAGCAAGAATAAAGGACAGATTATTAAAAATCCTATGCGCCCCCTTGTTGATCTGAATAAAATTCCCTATAACGATTTTTCAATTTTCGAAGAAAAACGCTTTTTCCGACCAATGCAGGGCAAAATTTTCCGCATGATCCCCATCGAGATTGATCGTGGATGCCCATATCAGTGCACATATTGCGCAGCTCCGTTTCTTCGCTCATTGTATAAGAAAGAGACAGGTCAAAATTATTACCGGATAAAAACAAATGAGCGGATTATCAGTGAACTTGAACATCAGATACAAACCTACAAGGCTGAATATATTTATTTTAACTCCGAGACATTCCTGGCACTGAGTGATGAAAAATTCCAAGAGTTCGCAGAACAATATACAAAAAGGATTCATCTCCCATTCTGGTGTCAGACGAGAATTGAAACTATCAAAGAGAATAAAATTACCCTGCTCGAAAAGATGGGATGCAACAGGTTATCAGTTGGAATTGAACACGGAAATGAGATATTCCGCAAAGAAGTATTGAAGAAAAATTTCACGAATAAACAAGTGCTCGAAGCTTTTGAAATTCTTGGCAGACACAAGATTCCTGTCACCGTCAATAACATGATGGGATTCCCGGGAGAAACAAGGGAACTGATCTTTGATACAATTCACCTCAACCGTAAGATTAATATTGACAGTACCAATTGTTTTGCATTTACGCCGTATAAAGGAACATATCTCCGTGAAGTTGCTGTCAGGGAAGGATATCTGAAATTGGAGGAAAAAATTCATTCAATTGTTGATTCCACCCTGAACATGCCACAAATTACCCATGATGAGATCCTCGGGTTACTTCGAACATTCCCTTTATACATAAAAATGCCTGAAGAACGGTTTGAGGATATCCGCAAAGCCGAAGAAAATTCAGAATCTGGAAATTTAGCATTTAAAAAATTGGCAGAAGAATATCAGAAGAAATACTGGTAGTTATATATTACACCTGGAACGATTTGAAGGAATGATTCGGTTTTTGTGGAATGAAATTGACAGGACCAATTATTCTTAATCCAAATTATTATGCCAAAATAGTTCCCATATCAGACATTGGTACTTGTGATTGATTATGAAAAAAAGGACGCTAGCAATTACGATTCGATCCTTTGATCCGGATGGATCGTTGAGACAGCAATTAGATCCTTTTTTTGAGATTCTGTATATCAACTCGAACGGAATCAGGCTCGGAGAATGCGAAGTTTCAGATGCAATACAGAATGCCGAAGCGGTAATTGCCGGAACGGAGCCATTTTCTCGCAGAACGATTCAATCTGCCCATAAACTTAAATTTATTTCAAGAGTCGGTGTGGGGCTTGACACGATAGATCTTGAGGCAGCAAAGGAACATAATATTCGTGTTCTCATCGCCCAATTGTCCACGGTTCAACCCGTGGCAGAGCATACAGTTGCACTCATCATGAGTACAACAAAAAGGATAAATGAATATAATGCAGCCATCAGGTCTTCCGATTTTTCAGTAAAAGCTACATCCATCTTACAGGGTAAACCTGTTGGAATCGTGGGTCTAGGGAGAATTGGATTCCGTGTTGGCGAGCTATTGACAGGTTTTGGGTGTTGCATTCATTTCTATGATCCTTTTTTGAACAGGGCTACATCACCGGGTTGGCAACGAGAAAACTCGTTTGAGGATCTGATTTCCAAGGTGGATATAATCACACTCCATGTTCCTGCACAAAAAGATAATATGCCGTTATTCAACGAAGAAAGTTTTAATCATTGTCGTGATGGAGTTATTATTATCAACACGGCACGTGGGTCCCTGATTGATGAGGATGCACTTTCAGATGCCTTGAAAAGGGGAAAGGTTGCCAGCGCCGGTCTTGATGTCTTTGCCAACGAGCCGTATACCGGACCCCTCCTGTTATTTCCCCAAGTGATAGTAACTCCTCATGTAGCATCAAACACTATTGAGTCACGAAAAAATATGGAGAGGGAAGCGGTTACCAATCTTATCGCAGCAATAAAGGAGATCAGATCATGAAGGCATTTGTATCGGGAGGGGCTGGTTTCGTCGGAAGATATCTGATTAAAGAATTGTTAAAAAAGGGGATAACACCGGTAGTTTATGATCGGATCGATATTGACACGCAAAAAAAATTATTCCCAAAATCGTGTGACATCCAATTTATTCAGGGCGATATACTAAATCAGTCTCTCCTCAAAAAGTCAATGGAGGGATGTGACTTTGTTTTTCATACTGCCGCAATCGCTGAAATTGATATTGCGAGAGGCAATCCTGTTAAGACCATGGAGATTAACGTTCTCGGAACGGTTCATTGTCTCGAAGCTGCCCGGCAGAACGGGGTAAAACGTTTTCTTTACGCTAGTTCCGTATATGCCTCGGGTAACAAGGGGTCATTCTACCGGGTCTCAAAACAAGCGGGCGAAGCATTATGTAAAACTTATTTTGAGGACTTCGGACTTGAATTTACAATTCTTAGATATGGAAGCCTGTATGGACGTGATCCGAATCATTGGAACTTCATGTATAATGTATGCAAAGAACTCTTGCTCACCGGGGAGTTTACTTATCCGAGTTCACCGGATGCACTAAGAGAATACATTCACATCAATGATGCTGCCCGTGAAACAATAAAAATCGCATTGGAGCCGGACTTCATTAATAAATCTGTCCTTATTACCGGACATCAAAGACTAAAGATGAAAGAATTCTTCGATATGATTGAAGAAATTCTCGGAAGAAAAATCACAATACACTATGCTGAATCGGATAATCATCGCCACTATGTGAAAACTCCCTATGCATTCGAGGTTGAAGTCCCCACAAGAATTAACCTTTCAACATATGTTGATATCAGTGAGGGGATTCTTGATTGCTTAAAAGAAATTCGTAATGATATGGAATCACAAAAATATAGTGAGATTGAACATGACAACCCATAATGAAGGAAAAAAAACCCTGAAACAGAGACTGAAAGACCGATCATTTACCATTGGTTCGTGGATAACGCTGGGCCATCCAGAAATAGCCGAAATTATGGCTGCTGCCGGCTTCGATTGGCTAACAATCGATATGGAGCATAGTGCAATTACCCTTCAGCAGGCTCAACATCTTATTCAGGTTATTGAACTAGCGGGTTGCACTCCGTTAGTCAGAGTCGGAAATAACGACCCCAACATAATCAAACGCGTGATGGACGCAGGTGCTCATGGAGTTATCGTGCCCCAGGTGAATTCTCAGGCTGAAGCAGAAAATGCTGTAAAATCAGTCAAATATCCCCCTCAGGGATTCCGGGGTGTCGGACTCGGGAGGGCACAAGGGTACGGAACCGATTTTGAAAAATATAAAACGTGGAACAGTACTCAAAGTATCGTTATTGTCCAGATAGAAAATATTCTCGCAGTAAAAGAGATCAATAATATTTTGTCGGTTCCGGGGGTCGACGGGTTTATTGTCGGTCCATATGATCTCTCGGCATCTCTGGGGATTCCAGGACAATTTGATCATCCGGAGTTCCTCGATGCGATGCAACAAATCCACGCCGCAATGAAAAATCATAAAGGCGTTTCTGCCGGATTCCATGTAGTTCCTCCAGAACCAGGTCAGTTGAAAGAAAAGATCCGGCAGGGGTATTCATTTATTGCGTACAGCTTGGATTCACTGTTTCTTGCGGAGATTTGCCGGAGAGATCTGAAAGAAATCCTTGGATCTTCTTACAAACCCTTCCCGTTTCTTAAGGAGTTACACGAATGAAAACGATTGGTGTAATCCCAGCAAGAATGGGATCCTCCCGATTCCCGGGAAAGCCTCTTGCAAAGATTTGCGGCATCCCGATGATTGAGCATGTATACAAAAGATCAGCATTGAGCAATTGTCTTGATGAGCTCTATATTGCAACATGTGATCATGAAATTTTTAATGCCGTAACTCAATTCGGAGGAAACGCGATCATGACAGATATCTGCCATGAACGATGTACAGATCGGATAGCTGAAGCAATACAAAATGTTGACGCAGACATTATCGTTAATATCCAAGGGGATGAACCACTCGTATATCCGGATATGATTGATGCTGCTGTTGAGCCGATGATTGCCGATTCATCACTCAACTGCGTAAACCTTATGGCCCCGATAAAAAACGATGAAGATTTTGAAGATCCTAATGAAGTAAAAGTTGTTGTTGATTTGGAGAATAATGCACTTTATTTCTCCCGTGAACCGATCCCGTCAAAAGAGAAAGGAGCTAAGGATTTTGTAAAATATAAACAGGTTTGTATCATACCTTTCCGGCGGGATTTTTTATTCAAATATACTTCTCTTGCCCCGACACCACTTGAGATTATCGAGTCTGTCGATATGATGAGAGTGCTGGAACATGGGTATAGGGTCCGGATGATACCTACCGATAAGGATACTTACAGTGTCGATACACCGGAAGACCTGAAATTTGTAGAGACGGTAATGAAAAATGACCCCCTCTATAAACAGATGTTCAAATCGGGATAATCAGATATCTTTTTGAAAGCGGGAATTTACAAAGATAGTTTTCAATAATTATTGAATGAAACATACGGTTCCGTTTTTTAATATCGATTATAACCGTTTGCTTCGATAAAGAATTTATTCTCTGGTTTAAAACAATATTGAGAGAATAATTGGAGAGTTTCATGAAAGTCTTAATTACAGGTGGAGCAGGATTCATCGGTTCGCATTTTGCAACCAGATGCCTGCAGGAAGGACATGAAGTAATTATTATAGATAACCTTTCCGCCGGTTATATTGAAAATATCCCGAGGGGGTCAGAGATTATTCATCTGGATATTTCTGACGATCATTTCATTGAGAAACTGAATCATATGGAAGTAGATGCTATTGCGCACCTTGCTGCCCAGGCATCCGGAGAAATATCATACGAACAACCGGTGTACGATCTAAAAACCAATACAATGGGCACATTGCAGTTACTGAAATGGGCTCATGAAAATGATCTGAAAAAATTCATCTATACAAGCTCTATGACCGTATACGGGGATGGTCATGAAGGTCCATTGAAAGAGACTGATTCCCTTGCCCCAAAATCGTTTTACAGCGTTGGAAAATGCGCTTCTGAACAATATATTACAATATTCAATGACATGGGTCTGGATACTACGGTTTTACGATTATTCAATGTTTACGGACCCGGGCAAAATATGAATAATATGAAACAGGGAATGATCAGCATTTACATGGCATACATAGCCCAACATCAGCCCATAGTGGTTAAAGGATCACTGGAAAGGTTCCGGGACTTCGTTTATATCGATGATGTAGTCGAAGCATTATACCTCTCTATGATTAGTAAAAAAGCCACAGGCAGGACATTCAACGTATGTACAGGAAGAAAAACCTGTGTATCGGCATTATTGGATATGATTATAAACTCGTTTGGAGAAACACCGGGCAAGTATCCTGTCGAAGTTGTCGGTCCGACACCCCGGGACCAGTTTGGGGCTTATGGAAATAATTCACTCATTAATAGCACCCTTGGCTGGAATCCCAAAACTGATCTCGAAACAGGGATTAACCTGATGACTGAATGGGTGCAGACATATTATTCTAAAAAATAATCATCTGTCATTTGCATTTCCTTTTTCAATTGTGTGAAATCCCTTCGAGTAGTATTAAAAAAATAGCAAAAATCTGTGTAATTTTTAAGCGCATATAACCGTTTCTTAAAAAAAATCGTGACTGATTAATCCCTACACGCATTGAAATGAATTTATTCTGATATTTGAAAAAATAAGGGAATATATCCATGTTCTAGGATTGGGGAAACTTATTATCTATCGGTTTTTACTATTTAGGCCCGATTAATCTAAATCAAGTGAATCGCCATTTTATGGGATTTACTCATTTTTTATTCAGAAGATGATATGATCCTTGTTCTGATAACTTTTGCAGGAACACCTACTGCAACAGAGTATGGCGGGATATCATGAGTTACAACTGCCCCGGCTCCAATAACACTTCCCTTACCAATAGTAACATTATTTGTTATAACGACATGTGAGCCAATCCACACATCATCTTCAATGACAATTTTTCCTGACGTATACCCTTGTTCAGCTATTGGTTTAACTGAATCAGAAAAGCAATGATCATAACAGACGATAAGAACATATAAGCCAATAAATACATCATTTCCGATCCAGATACCCTCACCCAGGGTAGCATCTATCGTTGTAAAATTATTAATGACCGATCTTCCGATGAATATTTTTGAAGGGTTCTTGATAACCGAGAATTTCCCGATTGTCTTCAATTCCGATCCGGCCATTAATTTTTTCCGCCAGTATTTTTTTCGGAAATTAAAGATATAGTATTGATCCGGTGCAATGATCAGTAACTGTTCAAAAATATCAGAAAATAATTGTCCAATGGCCTGAACACAAAACCGGAAATATGTCATATAACCCATTCCATATTTGAGCGGCATATTTAAAAATATCCCTTGCAAAAACAACAGATTCAAGGACAAACTTCCCTCCCATTTGCAGACATATAAAAAAGGTTGGATTAACACGACAATTACCCTCAAGATCGGGAAAGATTATAATAAAAGGTGTTTTGTCGATATTGAAGAAAGAACCATGTGATTATTTCAAAAATTCATATACATTACTTTATCGGGGGTTTCGATAGTTAACGAACGAAGTGTAAAAATCACATCAGCTCATAATCAGGATTACGTTCCTGTTGTTCCCGATTTTTAATAATACGGGCCGGATTGCCAACCGCAACACAATAGGGAGGCACATCTTTGGTTACCACGCACCCGGCACCAATAACTGCCCCATCCCCAATCGTTACCCCAGGCAGGATTATTGACTTTGCACCAATCCAGACATCGTTGCCGATAATGACTTGTTTTTCCGAGTGCCCCTGGTTCTTTATTAAAGATTTTTTGTCAAGGAAGTTGTGATTTGCAGTTATTATCATAACAAAGGAAGCAAGCAGGCAATTATCGCCAATAAAAATCTTGGAATTCGGAGACGCTCTAAGTTCAATAAACCGGTTTAATATTGTTCCATTCCCGATATGGACATTTTCGGGACTGTAAATAATCACACCCATCCCGATATCAAACCGGCCGGACGTCTTTTCCAGGCATTTCTTGTAATACCAGAACCGTAATTCGGAAAAAAACCTGCTATCCGGTGAATATGTTATGAAAAAGGCCATAGATTCCTTTATGAATTTAATTAACGACATAGAATAAACCAATATGACATGGATTGATCATGACTTTTTACTCTTTCACTATATGATTCTACACCTTGAAATTTTTTACCCGAACTGCAACGAATCCATATAAAATCTAAGAATCAATTGGGAAAGGAAGAACGGGTTTTTCCTTCTCACACAAAGAAGAAGTTTGTTTTCAGCACCCACAATTTAGGTATAATAGGAAATTGGATCAGTGAGAATGAGATGTGGAAACCTGATAGTGGATCAATCTGAAATAGAGATTTTTTCATATAAATGAGGAAAATATCAATACCCAAGTTGCGGGTGTGTCAGAAACGGCCGGATCAGCTGGCGTGTGACTGAATACGACATACAAAATCCAATGAAATGGATCATGAGTATATATTTGATTTTTATGAGTTTCTCCTTCATCGATCGTGCCCTTACAAGAGATATTGTGCTCAATGCAATTCCATAAAAAAAAGAAGGTGATATTGCGGATATTTGTTCAGAACGGGTAAGACCTGCAGATAATATTGTTCTGATAAACTGGTAAAATGCAAAGTTAAGTTCATCCGTGAACTCATCACGAGCATCACCTAATTCTACAACAGTCCTTGTGTATATTTTAATAAGATCCAGATAGCCGGTCGGATTCCTGAAAAGATAATTATGAGATTCGGAATGATTTCCGATCCGATAATTGATCCATGCAGATCTTACATAGGCAATTGAATATTTCCTCGATATCCTGAGCCATTGGTAATAATCAGCAGCATAGGGGTATTCCGGGGAGAAGTATCCAATTTCTTTATAGACATCTCTCCTGGCCATGACAGAAGGAGTTATTATAGACAGGGTTTGCATCAGTATCTGTCGGAAGCCATCTGGGGAATTAAAAGTCATATCCGAAGGAAAATTGGTGATTTCCTGTTTTTCATCTCCACAGGTAAAGTGGGCTGACGAGTATGTGAGGGAGACCTCGGGATGATCCTCCAGAAAAGATACACAAATACGCGTAAAATCGGGTTCAATGTAATCATCAGAATGAAGTATATGGATATATTTTCCCTTTGCAATCTCAAGACACAGATTACAATTCTGAAACTGACCCAGATTCCGCGAATTTTTCACGTATTTCAATCGGGGATCATTAAAAGATGCAACGATTTCATCGGTATTATCCGTAGAACAATCATCCACAACAATAACTTCGATATGAGGGTAGGTCTGATCCAGTGCACTTTCAATAGTCCGATTCACCATATTTGCCCGATTATATGTTGGTATGCAAATCGAGACAAGTGCAGTATTATTCATGTTAACATCAACCTATCATCAATAATAGCATCTCTCGGTCAAAAAGTGTTTTCATATCTTGAATACCGCATACATTTATCAGGAGAGGGATTTGTCTGTTTTATTATCCGGTTACATTTTCTGCGTAAACGGGGGCAATTTCAAATAATAAAAGCAGTTTGTTGCGTTATAGAAATGTATATTCCTTGCTCAACCCAATTAATTTCGTGCATCTGAAAATCTCCATAGTTGGCGGTGGATATGTAGGTCTTGTGTCTGCAGTATGTTTTGCGGAGCTAGGTTATTCTGTCGTAATTATTGAGAAGGACCCACAAAAAGTTAAATCAATTAATGATGGCATTCCACCAATTTATGAGACCGGGCTTGAAACATATCTTAAATCCAATGTCAAAAAGAACCTTACTGCTTCAGCATCATATCATGAAATCCTCAATACGGATATAACCATTATTTGTGTCGGAACTCCTGATCGGGAAGATGGAAGTGCCAATCTGGACTATATAAGCCAGGCAAGTGAGTCAATCGGGGATATATTGCAGGATAAGGGAACAAACCACCTGATTCTTGTAAAAAGCACTGTCCCTCCGGGAACAACCCAGAATCTGGTTATCCCAATAACCCGGTCTGCCTCAAAAAACAATAAAAATCTGAGTTTTGGCGTCAACCCGGAATTTTTACGGGAGGGCCGGGCGATTGAAGATTTTTTCCATCCGGATCGGATTGTGATTGGCTGTAATGACCGTGGCACGGAAAATATTCTTAATACACTCTATTCTCCCCTCAAAGCTCCAATAATCATAACGTCGATTATGGAAGCTGAAATGATAAAATATGCTTCAAATGCATTTTTAGCAACAAAAATTTCATTTTCAAATGAAATTGGCAACATTTGTAAAAAACTCAACCTGGATGTTAACAATGTCATGCGCGGTGTAGGATTGGACCACAGAATTTCTCCGTACTTTCTCAATGCCGGTGTAGGATTTGGCGGCAGTTGTTTTCCAAAAGACGTTAAAAGCCTCATCAAATTGGCGGAATGCCATGGTGAGGACCCGATTCTTTTAAAGTCGGTTATGCGTGTAAACGCTCTCCAGCCTATAAAAATAATTGAATTGCTCGAAAAACGTACAGGTTCTCTGCAAAACAAACGTATTGCAGTTCTTGGACTTGCTTTCAAAGATAACACCGACGATGTACGTGAATCACGCGCACTCGTTGTAATTCAAGCGCTGCTGAAGCAGGGATCCAGGGTGACTGCATATGATCCAGTTGCAATTAACGCTGCAAAAAAAATAATTCCCGATATTGAGTATTACCGTTCCGCTGCAGATGCGCTCAGGAATGCCGATGCGGCGCTCATCATGACGGAATGGCCGGAATTCCAGTATCTGAACAGTGAGTTTGATTTAATGAAATCCAAAATAATAATTGAGGGCAGAAGAATTCTATCTTATGAGGGTATAGAGGGGATTTGCTGGTGAAAAAACCAAATGCTCGTATGCATAAGAAAAAAAATTCAATCAAAAAAGCAGTCATTCCCGCAGCAGGTCTGGGAACCCGTTTTCTTCCGATTACCCGGGCTCAGCCAAAAGAAATGCTTCCTGTCGTGGATAAACCTGTCATCCAATATGTTGTGGAAGAAGCAATTGCCTCCGGAATTGAGGATATTCTCATCATTACCGGACGAGGGAAAAGAGCAATTGAAGATCATTTTGATTTCTCGTATGAACTTGAGCAGAAATTAAAAGAAAAGAAAGACTTTGCAGTTCTTTCACGCGAGAAAGAACTATCAAATCTTGTGGATATTCATTACATCCGACAAAAAGAGGCAAAAGGATTGGGGGACGCTGTGCTCCTTGCAGAGAGGCACTGTGGAGACGATCCCTTTGTTGTTCTTCTTGGCGACACGATTACTATTCCGTTTGAAGGGTACGAAACATGTACAAGTCAGATGATTGAGACATTCAATAAATATCAAAGGAGCGTGATTGCTATTGAATCCGTTCCTCGCGAAAAAATTATGGATTATGGAATAATTGATGGAACTCCGCTCGAAAACAACGTATACCAGATTCAGAATATCATCGAAAAGCCCCACCCGGATATCGCCCCAAGCAATTTGGGCGCTATTGGAAGGTACCTCCTTACCCCAGATATTTTTAGTCTCCTCAAAGAGACTAAACCCGGTTTTGGTGGGGAACTCCAGTTAACGGATGCCCTTATTCATCTGGATCGACCACTGGGGCTTGTAACCAACTGCAAACGATATGATATAGGTGATAAACTGGGGTGGATGAAATCAAGTATTGAACTTACCCTTCAGCGGGATGAGTTTTCACTTGAGATGAAAAAATTTTTATTAAAATTACTGGAGGATTGAAAAAGTATCATGGCAATTCAGGAAGATGTTGATTCCATTGTTCAGAATATCGACTCCACCCCATTTGCAGATAAGACCATACTTATCACCGGGGGGGCAGGTTTCCTTGGATCATTGATCTGTGAGGTTCTGATCAAAATTGGGGGAAATGTAATTTGTGTTGATAATTTTGCTAGTGGAAGAGAACAAAACCTCATACATATCCGCAATAATAAACATTTCCACCTAATCACTCAGGATGTTTCTGAAGAATTGGAATTGCATGAGCCCGTACATTACGTATTTCATCTTGCGTCCAGAGCATCCCCCTTCGAATTTGAAAAATATCCCATTCAGATATTAAAATCAAATACAATAGGTACCCTCAATGCCCTTGAACTTGCGAGAAAAAATAATGCAAAATTCCTTTTTACCTCGACAAGCGAGATATATGGTCAATCTACGATTTTTCCAACGCCCGAATCCTATTGGGGAAATGTAAACACCATTGGTATCCGCGGGTGTTATGATGAGGCAAAGCGGGCAGGAGAGGCACTCTGCATGGCATACCTCCGTCAGTATAATGTGAATGTACGAATAGCCCGAATTTTCAATACCTATGGTCCAAAAATGAGAGGAGATGGGATCTACGGCCGTGTTATTCCCAGGTTTTTATCCCAGGCAATGAAGAACGAGCCGATCTCGATATTCGGTGATGGCTCACAGACACGGAGTTTTTGCTATGTTACGGATCAAATTGAGGGTTTACTGAAATTTATCAGTGCAGATGATGCATGCAGAGGAGAAGTAATCAATATTGGAAATCCTGAAGAACACACAGTCATGGAACTTGCACATATGATCAAAACCATGACCCACTCATCCTCAACGTTTGAATTTCACCCTCTTCCCAATGATGATCCTCTGAAACGTTATCCGGATATTACAAAAGCAACTCGATTATTAGACTGGGTACCAAAAATATCACTGCAGACCGGTTTGGATAAAATGTTAAAGGAATTTAAAGAATAATTTTTTCTAGTCTTGATCTCACAATAGCCGAAAAATAAACACTATAACTCATTTTTTCATAATTAACGGTCAGAAAAACTCAATCCTATCTATATGGTTTCCCTCGGAGATTAAGACCATCTTTAAGACCTTGGATCCCAGAATAATTAAGTGTGATAATCTCATTTGTGAACAACCCCAGGACCGACCACCAGAAAACCGCCCGGTGGAAAAAATCCTGCGGGATATTCTTCACAAAAAGATAATAGTAATTCATTATCATCATCTTCCGGCTCGCGTAGCGCCGGTCCCGCGCTGCAGGCGACTCGTTGTGGATCACCCGGGCGTGAGGGGTGTAGACGTTTTTATATTTCCGGGAAACCCGGTACGAGAAATCGTCGTCCTCCATGTACCCGTAGCCCGTGAGGTTTTCGTCAAAGGAAAATTCCTGGAAAACCTCCCTGCGGTACCCGGTCAGTCCTCCTGGAACACACTCGACGGTCGTGATAACATCGGATCCGTAAGGGTAGGTTGGAAAACCGGTCGGCTGGAACTTCCCGTCTTTCCTGACTTTCGAGAGAAAGAATACGGAAGCAAACAGGGAATATGCGAAAAGAAGCAGGGAAGACTTCCCCCCGGCGCACTTCTTCTCTTCGCCAGATTCAAAGGAAGGAACGATATTCCCGTACACGCCGCCGATTAACTTCCCGGTATCGCTCTCGAAAACCCGGGAGATCTCCGCAACAAAGTTCTTCTCAAGAACCACATCGTCATCGAAGAAGAGGAGAATATCGCCCCCCGCAGCCTGAACTCCGATATTCCTCTGGAGTGTCAGTCCCGGCCGTGAGTGGATGTACCGTATCACCGGATTATTCCCAAACGTTGTATCGAGTACCTCTTCCAGTCCGCCAGTATCGCTCGCGTCGACTACAATTATCTCGTCCGGCTTCATCGTCTGGAAGAGAAGCGATCGAACACAGGCTACCAGATCGGAATACCGGTTCTTCGTCGGAATTATGGCAGAGACCTGCATAAAAATCGTTAAAGGGTGCACCGGGCCAGGACACCGGCCACATAATCCATCTCTTCGGTTGTCAGGGAGGGATACATCGGCAGGGTTATTGCGGAATCCGAGACCTCCTCAGTTACCGGCAGCATACCTGGTGAACAGCCGAACGTTTCCCGATAGAATCGGGTCAGGTGAACCGGGTAGAAGTACACCTTCGACGACACATGATTCTGCCCGAGCTGTGCGATGAGTCCGTCGCGCTGTGCCCGGCCCCCGTTGATGAGGACCGTGTAGAGCTGGTACACGCTGGAGTACTCCGGGGGAAATTCAGGCACCCGGATATACGGCACATGCTTGAGGATTGCAGCATAGTACCGGGCGTTCTTCTGCCGCATGGAGATGAGCCGGTCGATCTTCTTTATCTGCGCAACACCGAGGGCTGCGGTGATCTCCGACATCCTGAAATTGTAGCCAAGGGAGACGTATTCCAGGTAATCGGACGTTGCAAAGTAATTGGCACAGTCTTCACGCCCGTGCGAGCGCATCAGTTTGAGCTTCTCGAAAATCTCCTTTGAATCGGTAGTGATCGCCCCACCCTCACCAGTTGCGATGATCTTGTTCTGGCAGAAGCTGAACATGGAGGCATCGCCAAACGTTCCCACCATCTTCCCGCCAAGCATTGCACCCATGGATTCGGCAGCGTCCTCAATGAGCAGGATGTTGTGATCATCGGCGATCTCGCGAAGCTCCTGGATCCTGCAGGGACATCCCCCATAGTGGACAGGGATGATCGCCTTTGTCTTCTTTGTTATCTTCTCCTCAACGGAGGTGGGATCGAGGCCGAACGTTGTCCGCTCGATATCGGCAAAGACAGGTTTAGCCTTGACAAAGAGTGCTGAATTTGCCGTGGAGATGAACGTGAATGAAGGGACGATAATTTCATCGCCGGGAGAAATAGCGCAGGAAAGGAGGAGGGCATGCAGGGCAGATGTGCCGGAATTGAATGTCACACAATATTTCTGGCCGATATATTCTGCTATCCGCTTCTCGAACTCATCGATCATCGGGCCAATCGCCCAGTATGCACCTTTCTGGATCGCCGCGGTGACGGACCGGACATCCTCGTCATCCCAGAAGATCTTGAACAGTGGAACATTCATGAAGTCTTTCCCTTCTGCTTGAACGTGATATGGTTCTGGTATTTCTCAATGAGCCGTCTCTGCTCGACTTTCAGGCGCTCGTTCGAAAGGGTGGTTGTATGCACCCAGTCATTGGTATACTCATCGAACGTGGACCAGTCCCAGTCCTTCATGGTGGCATAATCAAAGTACTCGTTCGTCGGGTAGGGGGCAAGGAGCGTGAAACCGACAACATCGGGCTCAATCTCATCACAGAGTTTTTCCGTCAGATGGATATCCTCGATCGTCTCGTTGGGCATCCCGATGAGGAAATAGGCACGGGTTTTCATACCATACTCGTGGGTCAGGCGGAAAACATTTTTGATATTATCAATTTTTGTATTCTTGTGCATGTCGGAAAGGATCTTCGGGGACCCGCTCTCTACACCATACCAGAGTTCCTGACAGTTGCTCTCGGATAATACCTTCAACATTTCCTCATCAATGGTGTTGATATGAGCATTGGCCCCGAAGGGGATGTCGATTCCCCGTTCGTTCTTCTGGCTGCAGAATTCCAGGACTCTTTTTTTGTTGACCGTGAAAGTATCGTCGGCAAACTTTAGGAAGTCGATCCGGAGATCCCGCACGAGTTCCTCAATTTCATCCAGGATATTCTCCGGGGAGCGGAAACGGGTTTTTCGTTGCCAGACAACCGGGCTGCAACAGTAACTGCACCGGAAGGGGCAGCCCCGGCTGCTCAGGACCGAAGTGATTCGTTTATGGTTGTCTGCATACGCCTGCTGGATATTGCGTTCATTTTTTATCGTAACCCGGTCCGGGAACGGAATCGTATTGATATCTTCAATAAAATCTGACGTGACAATCTTTTTTGGGAGTTTTTCTTTCCGGGAAAGTGAGTTGACAATCGATAGAACGGACTGCTCCCCTTCGCCTTTGACAACGAGATCGACACAGGGCTCTTTCAGTACATCATCCGGAAGGGCAGATGCGTGTACACCCCCGAAAACAATGATATTCTTATCCGTTTTTATCTGCCGTGCAAGCCGGAGTCCATGGCGATACTGGGGGCTTGTACAGGAGAACGCGACAATATCGGCATCCTGCGTATTGTTGACGATCACCTCATCGCTGTCGTAAAATGCTGAATAGAATGAAAGATCAAGCTGGCCTTTGAAATGGTTTTTCAGATAGGATACCATGTAGCCGACACCGAGCGCTTCCCAGGTATGGCCCCCCTTAAAACCTACATTGGGTTGAACGAAAACAATCTTCATTTAGAGAATCACCACGTTTTATTAATCTTTTTACCGGCACGTTCCAGTCATACCCTCGATGAGTGTACAGGAAAACGGAAATTACCGGGGTTTTGCCCATTCCTCGAATTTGTAATTCTGGTACCAGTCAACAAATTTTTCCAGACCCATGTCCAGGGAAAACTTCGGTTTCCAGCCGAGTTTTTTCGCTTTTGTGATATCAGCAATCAGCCGGTCAACTTCTCCGGGCCGTCCATCTACATGAACAGGCTTCATATCCTTACCGCAGAGTCTTATGATCTTTGTTGCAAGATCATTGATTTTTACATCTACACCGGTTCCAAAATTTACCGGTTCACGTATTGGCTTGGAATGTGCCAGGATGAGATCGTATGCCCGAACGATATCTTCGACATATGTATAATCCCGTGTCTGTTCCCCGCTGCCATAGATGATAGGTGGCATATTGGAGAGGACGCGTTTGGTAAAGATCGAGATGGCTCCACCATATCCGGAGTCTTTTTGCCGGGGCCCGTAAAGGTTGAACGGGCGCATGATGCAGATGTTCATCCCATATGTCTCGATATAGGCATAACACATCCGGTCTGCGGCAATCTTGCTGGCACCATAGGGATGGGGAGCGTTTAGCGGGTGCTTCTCATCCATAGGTGCATATTCAGCAGAGCCATACACCTCGCTGGTTGAAGCATGAACAATTTTTTCAACATCGTACATGCGTGCAACCTCGAGGATATTCTGGGTTCCGAGGACGTTGATATCGTACGTGAGTTTCGGTTCTATTATTGAACGGTCAACATGAATCTGGGCAGCAAGGTGGAAGACCGCATCGACATCCCGCATGAGCTTCTCCAGCAGGTCATAATCCTGGATATCACCCTGAATCAATTTGAAATTCCGGTGATTGAGCAGGTGCCGGATATTCATCAGGTTCCCGTTCATGAAATTATCAAGACATAAGACCGTATCACCATTTTTGGTATATTTCTCGCACAGGTGCGATCCAACAAAACCTGCTCCACCGGTAATTAAAATTTTCATCCTTTACCTCTTCACCAGATCTGTGTATAATACATGTACTTTTTCCATTTCTTTATAGTAATCCTGTTTTTCTTCAACAAGACCCCGGTTTACCTGCCCGCAGGCCTTCCGTAGATCGGGATTGCGCACAAGACGAACAATCCTTTCTGCTAATAGTTCGGGTTGCCTGACAGGTACGACAAAACCGTTTTCGTTATCCTTAATCCATAGCCGGTTATCACCGATATCAGTAACAACTACGGGAAGTCCGCTTGCCATAGCTTCAAAGGAACTGACCGCAACGCCTCCATCGGAAAGAGATGCTGACACGTAAACATCGGAGGAGGACAGGTACGGGGGAAGATTCTCATGAGGTATCCAGCCACAGAACTGAATAAATTGCCCTATGCCGAGTTTGTCAGACAGGGCCCGCATCCTCTCTTCTTCATACCCTTTCCCCCCAATCAGGAAATTGACTTCCGGGGCATCCTTAAGTACATGGGGAATTGCCCGGATGATCGTTTCAGGATCGTAAATCGGATTGAACCCCCGTATGCAGGTCACCACCGGCCAGGAATTTTTGAATATATTCAAAAAAAATGCCGGATTACGGAAACCGGGTGAAAATTTTTTCGTATCAACTCCATGGGTGATGAGCAGTATTTTTTCCCGGGGAATGCCGAGTTTTTGTATGGCTTCAAATGAATTTTCCCCATCACAGGTAATCCGGTCTGCAGATCGAAGTGCGAGACTGACAAGGTATGAAAGCACGGTCTTTTTGGGGTGGATGAGTACATCATCCCCCCAGCCGGACACTACAAAGGGATGAAAGCCGCTTCGTGCACCCCAATACCCGTAATGGGTGACAAAATGGGCGTGAAGAAGATCCGGTTGGATTGTTCTGATGAGTTTTTTTACCCGCAGGGAATTGAAGAGAATCGAGGGAAATGATTTTGGGAGAATATGGATCTTTACACCAAGATTTGTATAATCCTCTAGGGAAACATTTCCCATTTCAGATGGAGAGCAACTTAAGGTGATTAGGTGGATTTCATGTGATGGAGCAAAAAATTCTATCCATCGCTTGGTATGGATAGAGCGTATATCCGCCAGAAAACAGAGTCTCATTGTTCACCTCACCATGGGTTACAGGGCTATGAAAACTTTGTGGGATTTATACACCTGAATACAGAGACTAATATCCTACAGGGGACGTATCAGATTATCCCCATCTCGGAGAGCCGCGCCGGCAGATACTTCTTCGTAACGAAATCCAGCCCCCGGGCAGCAAAAGCCTGTTGTTCCGACTTTAAGTTCATATCGATCTGCAGGTTGATCTGCTTTCTCCAGTAATCTGTGGCAAACCGGGGATCCGTCAGTTCGGATTTCAAAGCCTCGACATCCTTCTCGGTCAGCGTATCGGAGGGCAGGTTGTAGTCCCGGATATCGCTTGGCTGCAGGCCGAGGAACTGGGCCCGGGGGGTTGCGAGCAGCTCGGACATGTGGGCGCTCTTGATGGCCCCGTAGGCAACCGATCCATAGATACGGTAAGACCACGGGTCGCCATCCGTGAAGACCAGGATCGGGAGGTTCCAGGTTGTGCTCATCCGGTTGAGCATCCTTCGGGTGGAACGCGCCGGCTGGCCCTTGAGATGGACGAGGATCGCGTTGTGCTCCTCGTCAAACCCGTTCTCGATCAGACGGTCGTACATACCACCAGTTTCAATCGCGATGACGAACTTGGCATCGTGATCCACGAACTCGATATTCTCGACATTGTTCGGGATCGTGTATCCCGCCTGCCCGACATCGTCCTGGCAGTGCAAGGTCTTCATCCCGCGCCGGGTCTCCTCCCGGATCCGCATAGGCCCGTAGATGGAGGCCCCGTTCTCCTCGGGATGGAGGTGGAAGCCCTCGCGCGGCACGTCCGAGAGGATCTCGAGGTCCTCGATTAAGAAGTTGCTCTCATCCTGCGCCCCGAACTTCGCCCGCTTCCAGCCCTCCGAGATATAGTACATTTCTCTCAGCGTTGACGAGCGGTTCTCTTTGAGCTGCTGCTTGATGAACCCGATAACGTAGGCCATCTTCAGGAGATGGGTGGCGCTTTTTGCCGACGCCGCCGTCCGCATGCTCTCCTTGTCGCCGTACTTCCAGACCTCGCTCGAATCATCGTATTCGATATTGTATTTCGTTCGCGAGGGCAGGGAGATGGAAGGGATCTCGCCGGACTTCATCTGGTCGTACCATGCGCTGGCGATCTTCAGGAGCGAGATCATCGCCTTCTTTTCCAGTTCTTCCCTAGACATCCAGATCCACCACCATCTTCTTGTTGTCGTCTATGCCCCGGATCTCAAGAATGCCCCCGCCTTTCCCGGTGTAGATGATGCGCGAGACCTCTTTGGGGGGAACAACGATCTTCCAGACTTTCGTGAACTGACCGTCCATCTCGCTCACGAAATCCGTTTTCGGGACTGCATCGGCAGCATTGTCCGTCGAGATATCGTAGACCGTTATCTCGCCATCGAACCCACTGTAGTTGGCAAGCTCGATCGTCACCTTCCCGTCCCGGGTGGCTTTCTTGACAATGAGTTTCCTCATCAGCTTTCCTTCAATGGGCGAAGTGTCGACCAGAGGCTTTTCCACGATCTCGGAGACTTTCTCTGCAATCTCCGGGATGATGGCGCAGACCGCCCGGGCCCGGTCCTCGGCCAGCTTGCCCTTGTCCCGGCGGGAGACGAAGAGTTTGAGATCGCGTCCGAGATCCTGGAGCGCGAGCACGATCTCTTTTTCTATCTCAGGAATGCTTGCTATCGCGTCCTTGCTCTCGCTCGTGAACGGGACGTTGGTCGAAGCAACGTGGACAAGGATCAGGATAGGGCCGGTCGGGAGCCCCTGCTGCGAGATATTGTAGGACTTCCAGTTCACGCGCGAGATGCATTCCGTGATCGCGCAGGCGCCCTGCTGATACATGAGCGGGACGCGGTTTGCAAACCGAAGGATGATCGCATTACCCTCCGAGGGGAGTTTTCCCCCGTACCCGATCGCCGCCTCGACCATGAACGAGTGGCCCGAGAAGACGGAGCTCGGCCGGGTCCGGGCAGCAACAAAGTCCATCTGGAACTCCTTGTCAAGGCCGCGCCGGATCAGTTCCTCGCCAATGGGGGAGAGGCACTGGGACGAGGGAGGGGCTGGCACGGCAATGGCCTGCATGGCGGCAAGGAGATTCTTGAGCTGGTCTGCATCGAGGCCGCTCGCCTTCATTGTGCCCTTGAGGCCGGCCCGGTCGCACATATCCTGCGCGGACTTCTTGCCCACCCGGCTGAACCCGTTGACCAGGAAGTCGAGCAGTTTCTCATCGCTTGCTGCGGCCATCCGCTTGAGCTGGCCGAACTCGATCCCGTGGGGATGGGGCTGGATGGCGACCGGGCAGGCGATCACTTCCTGGCTCACCCGCTCGAACGTGAACGCCTCGTCATCCAGCTCCACCCGGAAGCGGGCATGGGGGTTGACGACCGAGGTATACCGGAGGTACTCGATGAGCTTCTTCCGGGCGGCCATCGTGCTCTTGAACTCGATCTGGACGCGGGTGCCGTGGATCCGGTCCCATTCAATCTCCTCGCTCTTGAGAATGTCGGGCTCGTTTGTCTCTATCTTGATCTGGATCTCGAACCGGTGCGCCTGCTCCCTGTGGCCGGTCCGGGAGATGACGACCGTAGGGAGTCCGCTCGTCAGCTGCGCATAGAGCACCGCTGCCGAGATCCCGATACCCTGCTGGCCCCGGGTCTGCCGGATCTGGTGGAACCGGGAACCATACAGGAGTTTGCCGAAAACAAAGGGAATCTGGGCCGGCACGATGCCCGGGCCATTGTCCTCGACAATGATCCGGAAGACGTCGGTGCCGGTCTTTTTTATGCTGATAAAAATGTCCGGAAGGACCTGCGCTTCCTCGCAGGCGTCGAGCGCATTGTCGACCGCTTCCTTGATCGTGGTGATGACACCGCGCGTGGGCGAGTCGAAGCCGAGCAGGTGCTTGTTCTTCTCGAAAAATTCAGCTACACTGATGCTGCGCTGCTGCTTTGCCAGCTCCTCAGCGAGCACCATGGGCACGCACCTCGGCAATGGCTGCTTCGAGTCCGACCGTCTTCTGCTCCCCGGTTTCGAGGTTTTTCAGGGTCACGTCCCCCGTCTCGGCTTCCCGCTTCCCGACAACAACGGCAAAATTCGCAGACTTGGCGGCATGGGCCAGCTGGGCGCCGAGGCCCCGCTCCATGAGATCCATCTCGGTCCGGATGCCGGCCTCGCGGAAAGCCCGGCCAACAACAAGGGCCCGGGCCCGGCCTTCGTTCGTGCAGACCAGCCCGACCACGGTGTCTTTCTGCTTCTGCGCGGTCTCGCCAAGGGAGACCATCACCCGGTCGAACCCGACCGCAAACCCGCAGGAGGCCACATCGTCGCCGCCGAAGAGCTGGGAAAGGCGGTACGCCCCGCCACCCAGGATCTGGTTCTCGGCCCCAAGGTTGTCGGCAAATCCTTCGAAGACGATGCCGGTGTAATAATCGAGCCCCCGGGCAATGCCGAAGTTCAGGGAGTACTTGACACCGGCTGCATCGAGCGACGCCACAGTCTGCTCAATGCGCTCCTTCTCGGGGATCGTTCCCGCGATCTCGAACGCCTCGGCAAGGTTTCGTGTTGCAACGAGCGCGGTTAAAGAGGAGGCAAGCTCGGTCTTGTTTAGGGATTCGAGCGTTGCATTCAGGCCGTCGAAATCCTTCTTGTCCAGGTGAGCCCGCACCTTGCGCTGCATTACGGGTTCAAGGTCCCTGACAAGATTTCTCATGAGCGAAAGGTGCCCGACCTTAAGCTCGTACCGGACGCCGGTTGCGTTCAGCATGTCCGAGGCGAGCATGATCGTCTCCGCGTCGGCTGCGGCCGTGTCCGCGCCTATCAGTTCCACCCCGAACTGCCAGAACTGGCGGTACCGGCCTTTCTGGGGCCGCTCGTACCGGAAGCAGTCGGCATAGTAGCACCAGCGCAGGGGCTTGGGAGCCACTTTTGCCTCGTTGACGTACATCCGGATAACGGCTGCCGTGATCTCGGGCCGGAGCGCGAGCTTTCTCCCGCCCTTGTCCTCGAAGACGTACATCTCGTCGATGATCCCTTCGCCCGAGCGCATGGTGAAGAGTTCGAGATCCTCGAATTCGGGCGTGCAGACTTCGCGGTAGCCCCACCGGCGCGCAACTTCCCGCAGGCGCCACTCCACAGCGCGGCGCGCTTCCATCTCATCCGGTAAAAAGTCCCGTGTTCCCCGTGGTTTCTGGAGCATGGTGAAAAATCCCTTAATCCTGTTGTGTCGTATCCCGTTATCTCTTGTTCGACTTTTTTATCGGCACGCTGCCGAGGAACCGCTGGAAGGTTCCTTCATTTGTCCAGACCTTCTCCTTCTTCTGGTTGGTAATGAGGTAGATGCCGGCAAGGATCAGGCCGAGACCCAGGATCTCGTAATCGGGCGCATGCCAGGTGATCTGGAGACCGAGACCGGCAAGAGCTCCGTAAAGGACGCCCCAGTACGCAGCTTTCCGGTAGCCGGGAAGGCCGGTCCGGAAGAAGATCCGGGCATCGCGCAGCCAGAGGAAGATGGTTGCAACCGCGCCGAATATGGCGACATAGACGAGATACGACATTTCAATGAACTATCTTATTATACGCCGGTCCATATCTGTATTATTACAACCATGCCAGCAAACCGGGCATTGCAGGATCTGCTAGACCAGTACAAGAAAGGGGAATTGAGTGCAGAAGCTGCAGCCGAAGCCATCGAAGGCCTCCGGCTGGAGCGGGTAGGGGATTTTGCCTGCCTCGACCTGGGGCGCAATGTCCGGTGCGGGATGCCGGAGTTCGTGCTTGCCGAAGGAAAGGACCCGGGCCATCTTGCCGAGATCGCGATAAGGCTTGCGAAGTCCGCAGGACGCTGTGTCGTGACCCGGGTGAGTGCCGAGCAGGCTCTGATGGTCCAGACCAGGGCCGCCGATGCGGACATACCGGTCGAGCACCGCGAGTCCGGCCGGGTTCTCATTCTTGGCAGCGCACCGGCCCCGGCGCAGACCGGCGGGATTGTCGGGATCATCACGGCCGGGACTTCCGATATCCGGGTGGCTGAAGAGGCCCGGGTCATAGCCGAAGAGATGGGCTGCGAAGTCCGGATCGCCTACGATGTCGGGGCTGCCGGCATCCACCGGCTCTTCCCGGCGCTCAAACCGCTCCTCGCCGCCCACGCCATCATCGTCTGCGCGGGAAGGGAAGGAACGCTGCCCGCGGTCGTTGCCGGGCTTGTCGACAAGCCGGTCATCGGCGTTCCGGTCAGCGTGGGCTACGGGTACATGGGCCAGGGGCAGGCTGCTCTTGCAAGCATGCTCCAGTCCTGCTCGGTCGTGGCCGTTGTCAACATCGATGCCGGGTTCACGGCCGGGGCCTTTGCAGCAAGGATCGCAACTATGAGGGGATCATGAACAAGAGACGCGGGTTCTATATCGGGAGGTTCCAGCCCTACCACAACGGTCACCAGTCGGTGCTCGAACATATTGCAGGAAAAGTGGACGAGATCATCATAGGGGTCGGGAGCGCGCAGCTCTCCCACCACCCGGACAACCCGTTCACGGCCGGCGAGCGGATCCTGATGATCACCCGCTCGCTCAAATCCTTCGACTGCCCGTTCTATGTGATCCCGATAGAAGATCTCCAGCGTAATGCCCTCTGGGTATCCCATGTCCGGGCAATGGCACCGCCGTTCGATATCTGCTATTCCTCAAACCCGCTGGTCCTCCAGCTCTTCCGGGAAGCCGGCGTCAAAGTCCAGTCCCCGGCCATGTACGAGCGGGAGATCCTGAGCGGAACCGAGATCCGCAACCGGATGATCAGTGGAGAGCCCTGGGAGGACCTGGTCCCGCCCGCGGTTGTCCAGGTCATCAAAGAGATCGATGGAGTAAACCGGTTGCGCCAGATCGTGCGCGAGGATTAGGGACAGGGAAATTACATGTTCGATTTTTTAAAAAATATCATGGGAAAGAAAGAGCCGGAGATGCGGGATATCGCATTCGACGGGATCCCGGCATGGCTTGATGAATACGAGAAGAAATCCCTGGAGATCCTCAATTCCGTAACCGAGGAGCCGGTCCGGAACATCAGGAATGCCGCTGCCCAGCTCCAGCTCATGGTGAACAACATTGCCGATGCCGAGGACGACCCGGTCCTCCACCCGAAGATTAAGAGCATTGCCAAAAATTCCCTGCCCCTTTTTGTTAAGGCCATGAACTCCTCGCTTGCAAAGGAACTGCCGGATGACCGGGAGGAGTTCTACCTTGCCGCAGTGGAATGCGTCAAGGGCTGCATAAACAGCATGCGGGGCCAGGGCCGGTATCTCCAGATGGTATTTCCCGACGAGATGAAGACCGTAAAGACCGGCATCGATACCATGGGCCGCGAGATCAATGCGCTCACCCAGGCCCTGTCCACATACCGGAACGCGCGAGCCGTCAGCAGTGCAGTCAGGTCCCTCCATGCATCCCTCGTTGCCATGAACGAAGATCTTGCCCGGTCGGTTGACAAGGATACGAGAACGGACAGAAGGATCTCTGAACTTTCTGCCCGGATCGAGGCCATTGACAAGGAACTTGCCGGGCTCAAGGAAGATGCCGGAAACCTGGAGATCGAAGAGCAGAAATCCGCACTCAGGGAACTTGAAAGCTCCCGCGATGATGCGATCCGGCACTATGCCGCACTCTCGATGACTGCATCCCATGTCTTCCGGAAGGCCGAGAAGATCTCGCAGAAGCAGCACAACAAGCCCGAGACCGATGCACTCCGGCGGGTGATGGAACTCCTCTCCGATCACACGATCCCACCGGAGAAGGATCTCGTGGAAGCGTTAAGCCGGGCCTGCCCGGTTGCCGAGCGGATGATAGAAGCCATGGAGATCCCCCTGAAGAACAAAGAAGAACGGGCGGTCTTCTCCGATACCACAGCATTCTGCAGAGACATCTGTGCTGCCGGCAACACCGTACGAAAGCTTGAGGAGTCCTGCAGGGCAGCGGAAGAGAATCTGGCACTGCACCCGTTCGTCAGCCGCATGAGATCGCTTGAACGCGAGAAGACCCAGCAGCAGGCGATGCTTGTAAAAGAGAGGGAGAACAAGAACGAACTTGCGGAGTGGCGGAAGAAGACCGAAGAACAGATCCCGGTTCTCCGCGAGGATCTTGCAAGAAAAGCCGAGATCATTGCCGGCCCTGGCATGAAGATCCGGATAACCGGCGCCTGAACCAGGTTTCAAAACAGGCAGCAGCTCCTGCCCAAAGCGGGACAGAGCCCGCAGGTATCCGGGTCAGCACGGGGATATGATCCGGATAAAAGAGAATGTTTTGTAATCCGTATAGGCAAACTCGGGGGCATACCCGTGACAGCCCCCGACCCGGAGGATGGTCGGGACATCCAGGGGAACCCGGGCAACTTCCAGGTGCACTTTTTTGTTCTTCTCAAGAACGAGCGGCTGGAAATCGAGATTGTGCTGGACTATCCCGTTCTCCGTCTTCCTGCAGCAGATATTCTCGTGCTGGTGGCCGCAGCACAGATGGGTGAGCCCGCGCTTCTCCAGGGCTTCGAACGCCATCGCTGCCGTGTAATGGTACCCGGTAAAGAAATCGCCGGATTCGTGGGAGAGGCGCTGCCAGCATTTCAGCCGGAGGGTCTGTTCCCCGAGCTCCAGCGGACCGCCATGGACAAAGAGCATGTCCCGGTCGGGCCAGTCCATGGGCATGGTATTGAAGATGGAGAGGAGCGGCGAGTCCCGCAGCTGTTCGTGGCGGTAGGTGCTTGCAGCATCGCTGCCGCTTACGAGAATCCCGTGAAGGAACGCATGGTCATGGTTCCCGAGAACGGAGACGAGCCGGTAATCCTGCGAGAGGGTATGGATCTTCTCAAGGGTCTCCTGGGGCCTGCTGCCGCGGTGCAGGAGATCGCCAAGGTTCACGAGAAGCTCGGCCGGACCAAACGCGACAGAGAATGATGGATCCTTAATGCATGAAGCCAGTGCGCCGAGAGCTTCTGCATCTGCGTGCACATCTGAAAAGATTATGGCACCCATAGCGGTATCGGAATTATTTGATCTTCTTTCTCATATATACTTAGGATGCAAAAAGTTCAATGCATAGGAATTTCCCCGGGCATATGTTGATGTGAAACCCCGGCAAACGTACTAGAGAAACCAGTTAAGCGTCGTTGCTGTCACACCGGCCGAAAAACAAGAACCGAACGGAGGTACCTTCATGGAAAAATTTCTTGATGACTATATAGAACGTACGAGAGCCGCCTTCCCCCGCTTTCCCGGGAAAACGGCACACGAGATTGCATCGTCATTCCTGGCCTTCAAGTTCGGCCTGTACGAGAATGCGGTCAAGGAATGCACGCATGCCCTGTCGCTCATCCCGGACAGTGCCCCGAACGCGAGCCTGAAAAAAGCGCTCTCCATCCTCCGTGCCAATGCCGAGAGCCGGAACAATTCGCAGGTGGAGCCGGACCCGTCCGTTACGTTCACCGAGGCCGAGCGGGCACTGGTCCCGGTTGTCCTCCGGAATGACAAGAACGAGGACCCGGCAACGCTCGACCTCGACAACGCCCTCATCCTTGTCTATGTTGTGGCGCTCATCACATCGCCCGATGATGAAGAGGCGCTCGAAGAGCACCGGAAGATGATAGTCCGGATCCTGAGCGATTACAAAAAAGCCCTGGGGCTTGAATAATTTTATTTTTTAAGAAAAAAAGGACGGTCCCCGGTTCTTATTGTTTCTTTTCCCGGATCAGGGCATCGCGTTCAGCCTGGATCTCCTGTTCGTGCTGGAAGTTCCGGACCATATAGGCAAAGACGAACATGCCGATCGCGTTTGCAAGGATCATGGGGATGTATACCCGCTCGACGATTGCCAGTGCGTCATCGAACGGCCGGGCGATGAGGAGCGTTAAGACCATATGGAAGATCTCCATGAGGACGGCAAAGGCCACCGCGATCTTCCAACCGGCAAATTTCTTTTTGCAATGCAGCCAGATGAGTCCGCCAAAGAGCCCGGCGAAAACTGCGGTGACCGAGCAGGAGTAGACGGTGATGCCGCCCATGCTGAGCCGGTAGGCAGCGCCTATCAGTCCCGCGCCAATGCCGACCCACGGGCCGGCAAGCAGGCCGGCGAGCATGGGGCCGAGGTCGCGGACATTCACAACCGAGCCCATGAACTCGATGCCGCTTATCGTGCCGTACACGGAAAGGGCGCCAAAGAAGATGACGAGTATTATCTGGGTAGTGAATGTGGCACGGCCGTCAAGGATCTCCGGGAAGATCCGACTCCGGGTCAGGAGGTATGCTGCCACGATTATCACGCACATGAGCTGCAGGAGCACATTGAGCTGGGTGAGTACGGAAAAGTCCATGATACGACAACCTGGTGGAGAAGTTTTGCTCACGATCTCTGATAAACGATGATGGTGTTTTCCCGATGCAACGCTGAAGCGATAGAAACCAACCGGATCACAATTGAAAAATCGCATCCAAGTTCATATAACGGTAAGAGATTCCATGTCTAATTTTATTCAAATGCGATTAACTTTTCATCATCAAACCTTGATTGAAAATTTTCGAGCACACATTGATTGAAAATTTTTCAGCAAGCTTCGATTTCAAAATGTTTATCGCGATCATGATCGCGATTGAAAAACTGATCCGGATCAACCGGACTTCGATTTTTATTTTTCAACCGGACCTTGATTGAAATTTTTTCAGCAGGCTTTGATTGAAATTTTTTGAGCAGACTCTGATTGAAAAACAGCATCCACGAACATGCTACCGTCAGAGAGTCCCCGTTTGGAATTATTCAGAAGTAGTTAACTTTTCATCATCAAACCTTGATTGAATTTTTTCAAGCAGACTTTGATTGAAAATTTTCGAGCAAGCTTTGATTTTGAAATTTTCATCGCGATCCTGATCGCGATTGAAAAACTGATCAGGATCAACCGGACTTTGATTTTTATTTTTCAACCGGATCATGATTGAAATTTTTTCAGCAAGCTTTGATTGAAAATTTTTAAGCAGACTCTGGTTGAAAAACAGCATCCACAAACATGCTACCGTCTGAGACACCGCGCTTATATTTATTCAGATGTAGTTAACTTTTGATCATCGAACCTTGATTGAAAATTTTCAGGCAGACTTTGATTGAAATTTTTTCAGCAAGCTTTGATTTTAAAATTTTCATCGCGATCATGATCGCAATTGAAAATCTGATCCGGATCAACCGGACTTTGATTTTTAATTTTAAACCGGACCTTGATTGAAAAATTTTCAGCAGACTTTGATTGAAAATCCGGGTTTGCTTACACCAATCATTGTGATGCCATACGCGCTTACCGGAATCCGGATCGGCATGCCCACAATACAAATAATCTAAGAATCTTACATTCTCATATGTGAGTGCACATGGTTGACCCAACCCGTGTAAAAAAATCATCAAAGGGAATTGTCTCCCGTCCGAAAAAGATCCAATCAGATCTCGGCATCAATGACGGGGATCACCAGACAATCTTCTCGGATGATGACAAAATTATCCCCCGGAAAGCAAAAATTGAAATTGATCACGAGAATCCGGACGATGCATGGAAAGAGCACGCGAAGAGACGGCTCGCCCATGACTGAACCTGATATCAGATTTTTCCGGTGTCGAACCGCCGCGGGGGCGCCCCGTCGGGGGCGGCGGCAGATATCGCAATGTGATAGAGAATAATAGTAGCAGCGATATGGATAATATTTCCAGAAATTTTTTTTTTCGGGCGAGATTAAAAGGACCGGTCCGATTCACTCCACTAGAGCGATGCCACACGCGCAAAACGCCTCGTCGGGTTTTGCGCTACGCACTTACCGGGATCGGGGTGGATTGGAAAAAACTGGTAACGCTATTGAATGGTTCCATTATCTACACTTGCCCTACGAATTTTTCGAATACCTTTGATGGTCAACCTTGGCGCATATAGAATAAGTCATAGCGCCAGTGTTCACGAAAACCATTCTCAGATTTCTTGGAATTATGCAAAAATTATTTCATCGATACAATTATCATATTCTCTAATCGTGAAAGGTCATGCCAACATTCATGTTAGATACAGATGCTCTCAATTATATCGGGACTCATAATACCTTTTTTGAACAAATCATTTCTTCCGTTAAATCGGGTGAGATTACATTATTTGTAACACATGTTCAACGGAATCAAGTAAATGCAATTCGTGATTCTGAAGCAGAGCTTCGATTAAAACTTCAATTTTTTATTCAAAATTATTGTAACCGTGTTCCTACGATTGGTGTAATTTGTGGCATTTCAGCTTGTGGTGAATGTGGACTGAGTGATGGTAAAGATATCATGGCCCTTATAAAAAACAGTAAACAAATCGGAGAAGATGCTTTAATTGCCATAACAGCAAAAAATCGCTTCGATTATCTCGTTACAAATGACAAGATATTAAGAAAACGGATTTTGAAGGAATTTCCAGGCATTGTAATTTTAAAAACTGATGAATTTCAAGAATACATTTCTATAAAATAAATATAATGAAAAGAGATTTTTATGACAGCATGAAATTATTTATATCAATATGGAAGAAAAAATCAACCCAGAGCTTGAAATAAATAGCGTTGATATTGCCGTATCTGCGATGAACTCTGCTGTGGGAGCTTTACCGATCATTGGATCATTTATGATTGAGTTAGTCGGAATTACGATTCCGAATCAAAGATTTGATAGATTAGTAAAATTTAGCACTCAATTAGAAGCAAAATTAAGAATGTTAGATAATTCAATCTTAAAATTAGCCTTACATAATGAAAATTTTACAGATTTGATGGAAGAAAGTTTAAAACAAGCTATAAGGTCGTTGTCTGATGAACGAAGAGACTTTATCGCTTCTGTGATTGCGAATAGTCTAACATCTGAAGAAGTAGATTTTATTGAATCTAAACATGTTCTTAGAGTTCTTGGTGAAATAAACGACATTGAAGTTATTTGGCTCCGATATTCTTTGTGTAGCTCGTGTAATTCTGATATTGAATTTAGAAATAAACATGAAAAAATTTTGATGTATAGCCGTAATTATTATGGTTCGTCACAGAGTGAAATGGAAAAATGTACAATTCATCAAAGTTACAGAGAACACTTAGTGGATTTAGGATTGTTAATTCATCAACATGATTCTGTTAGTGTAGATTCAAATGGAAAAGTAGCAATTCCGAGTACCTCTGGAAGATATCGAATTACTGATTTTGGGATACTCTTATTGCAAAAAATAAACTTATATGAAAAAGTATAAGATTGATTTTCAATTTTTTTTTTTTATTATTAACTGTCAACCGTATGTTATTTGAAAAAAAGGATAATTCACAACCCGTCTTACAGACTGTCCATACTGATCCCGGTAAAGTCCTGTGCAACCGATTTGATATCCTTGACCCCGAACGCAGTCTGCACCTGCTCAAGTTCAAGCTGGTTTGCCGCATCGCACAGGTAGTCGAGGATGTCGACCGACAGTTCCTTCTGGATCTTGCTTTTGCGTAACTGGTCCACCAGTGCCGCCATCTTCTCGGGAGGCTCCATGCGGAGTTTGGCAAGGCTCATGACACACATGTAAATCCGGGTCAGGTTCCGGTCCGTCCCGGTGATGCAGTCAAAGAAATTCCGAATCACCTGTGCCTGGTATATCTCTCCACCCATGAATCCACCTCCTACCGTTTATTCGTCTTCTCGGTAAATCTCCTGTTCACTGTATCGGGTTATAAACTTTGTGGGAAAAGTGCCCGTTTGGCATAAAAAAATGGAAGGAGAACGGCTCTTTTTCGAAAAGAGCGGCAACGGGGCGGGGGAATTGTCTGACAGGAGTATGACAATTGTCAGACCCCGCCGGCAACCCGCCGCACCGAGCCATTATTATACAGCACTTCCCGAACGGTTTCTCCACTTCCCCCGCCACATCTGGATCGCCACGGGAATGTACATGAAAATAAAAGCGCCCAGGAAAACCGATATGACAATATCAACACCGGAGAGCAGGTTGGCCTGCAGGAAACTGGCAAAAATATACAGGGCAACCGGAACATAGATGGCGCCAGCGGTCACGACACCCGGGGAATATTCTCCGGATGTGAGCGTGAAGAATGCATGGATGGTAAAATTTGAAAATATCCAGGCGGCAGTGGATAAACCTAAAACCAGTGTCCATTCAGAAGGGTATGTTGTTGCAAGGAACACGGCAATGATAACATATGCCATGAACATGACGTTTCCCAGAATGAACTGCCCGAATGTTTTGGGAGCCGAAAAATACCGTATCGCCCAGGGGACAAACCGCGGGCTTTCCTCGATAATATGGATGGAGTAAGCGATAGGTACCAGCCAGAGAATATTCAGGTCCATGTGTTCCCTTTTCCGTATCAAAGCGAAATAACTGTTGCGGTAATCTCCTGGAAGGAAACATACCTGTCCCCGGACCGCTCAACCGATCCCAATCACTCTGGAATTTTATCAGGTACTCGAACCGTTATCGCGGTTGGTAAAATGGCCCGGATTTTGATCGAACCGGAAAAAGATCAATCGATCTTTGCCTGCTCGGGATAATACATCTCGTCCGTGTGACGGGAAATCCCCTTGTTGATCGCATCGGTCTCGGCCTTGCTCTCGATATGGGCCCGGATGGTCACCCCGGGATATGCGGGGTCCACATAATCCGGAACCAGCGTGTACTCGCTGACCACCTGGGCCCCTGAGAGACCGGCCGGGTAAATCTTGACCAGGTACCGGTTATCCCCGATCTTGCTCCATGTCCCGGATGTATCGGTCGTGTACGGTTCCTGGATCAGGATGTTCCCCGAGACCATCTTCGCGGGTCCCGCACGGTACACCACCGTGCCTTCCGGATAGAACTTGTACTCGTACCCTGACTGCGGGGTCGTGCCCCGTACGATGCGCACCCAGCGGTGGAGGATCGGGTCCGATGCGGTAGCGGTGGTTGTCACGACAATGATCGCAACGGGTGAGGTCGTGACCGGTGCTGTTACTACCGGTGTCGCGATCGTTTGCTGAAGGACCTGAGTAGTCGAGGGGACTGCCGTCATTTCGGGCACAGAGGGAACCGCAGGCGCAGAAGGGGAGGTACAGCCGGCAGCGAAAAGTGCGGCAATGCAGGCTGCGGCCAGGAGCAGGGCCGCAACCAGGGATCTCTGCATGGTTCAAACGTTAGAGTCTGCTACCATATAGGTTCCGTGTTTCATCCCGCAGTATGCAGGAGATTAAGCTAACCGGAACAACTCACGGACTGAAAAACAAAAAAAATGGATCTTACTTGGCAGCGCTGACAATTTTTATGATGTCCCCATCCTTGAGCACGTGGGTCTCCTTGATCCGCATCTTGGTGCGGGCATCGATGGCGTACAGGAATCCCTTGCCGATCTCCGTGTGCACCTGGTAGGCGAGATCATGAGGCGTGGAACCCTTCCGCATCAGGAAGGCATCCGGCAGAACATCGCCCTGCTTGTTACAGTAGTGGTTCTCGTCCTCCACCGGGTAAACCACGATCATGTCCAGGAGCTCAAAGACCGCCCGGTTGATGGCCTGCTGGACACCGGTGCCTTTGCACTCTTTCATGACACCCGCAATTTTTGCAAGGCCGGCTTTCTGGGGGGTTGACAGGGAGGCTTCGTTTGCAATTTTGAACTGCTCGTCGCCCGGCAGGTACTGGATGATATGGGCCGCTGCTGCATTGCGGAGCGCGAGCTCGGAGGCTGCGCTTGCAAACGCAACTTTCTGGGCAGCGAGTTTCGTGCGCAGGGACTCGGGCGCTTCATCGAACTTGTTGCCCACAACGAGCATGGGCTTTGAGATCTTCACCATCTCCGCGCAGAGCGGGACAAGGTCCTCGATGCTCGCGTGCACGAGATCGAGCTTCAGTTTCAGGGCCACGTCGCGCACGTCTTCCAGAGTTATGCCCAGGCCAACGAAGGTATCGGCAATCCCCTGCTCGATCACGGCACCCTTGCCCTGCGACTGGCGGCTGATCCGGGACCAGTGCTTGTCCAGGATCCCGTGGACCCACATGGTCATCTCGAAGAGGAGGAACGTGACATCCACCTCGGGATCATGGTTGCCGACCCCGACAGGGTTTCCCTCGCTGTCCGTCCCGCCGCTCGCATCGATGACATGCAGGATCGCGTTGGCCTGCCGGAGGTTGTCGAGAAACTGGTTGCCCAGGCCCTTGCCCTTGTGCGCATCGGGAACAAGCCCGGCCACATCGATGAGGTTCACTGCAACAAAGCGGTTGCCGTCCGTGCAGTGCGTGCACTTGACCGGCAGGTTTGCGCAGGCACATTTCGTGCGGACATAGGCTACCCCGAAGTTGGGGTTGATGGTCGTGAACGGGTAGTTGGCGATCTCGGCATTGGCCATGGTTGCTGCCTTGAAAAAGGTAGATTTACCGCAGTTGGGTTTTCCTGCAAGGGCAAGGGTGATCATAGGGGTATTCCTCAAATCTGACAATAGAATCCGGAACATTCGCCCGGACAAAATCTGACAAAGTTTTTCATCCCGGCTTATTAAAAGGTACTTATGACGTTCGTTGCGAAAAAGTGTTATTATTTCGATAAACCGGGCGGGGAGAATACTGCCGATGCTGCCCGGTTCTCCATAGAGCGGGCGAAGGAACTTGGCCTGAAGACCATTGTTCTCGCCAGCAGCTCCGGAAAGTCCGCTGAGGTTTTTTTTGCGGCCATGAAGGGATCGGGTCTCCGGCTGGTTGTCGTGACCCATGTTGTCGGCTTCACGAAACCGGGCGTCTGGGAGTTTTCCGATGAGATTGCGAGGAGACTGCGGGCAGAGGGAGTAACGATCGTCACCGGGACCCATGCCCTCTCGGGTCTTGAACGCGCACTCTCGCGCTCTCCCAAAGTCGGCGGGGGTTCCCGCACGGAAGCTATCGCCGAAGCGCTCCGGAGAGTTGTGGCCGTTGGTCTCAAGGTGGCCGTGGAATGCGTGCTGATTGCAACCGACACCGGTGCAATCAGCGTTGAGGAAGAAGTCATTGCAGTCGGGGGAACCGCAACCGGTGCCGATACGGTCTGCGTGATCCGGCCGGCCAACACGGCAAATTTCTTTGACCTCCAGGTGCGCGAGATTGTGGCCATGCCCAGGGTCCGGTAACAATGGCATTTGAACAGTTGAAAGAAGCGCTCCGGCTTCTCATCCGGTCCCCGGTCCTCTGGATACCCGGGCTCGTTGCCGGCGCTTTTGCTGCCATCCTGTGGATTCTCGTGATAATCAGCGGCACGTTCTTTGCCAGCCGGCTGCTTGTCCTTGCCGGCCTCATCCTGGTCCTCTTCATAGCCGGCCTGCTCGCCTCGATAAAAGAGAATACGTCCGGCGCTGCCGATCTGGTAAGGAACGGGCTGAAGTACTATTTCCGGATGCTCCTCCCGCTGCTCGTGGTCGTCTTTGCAATCCTGCTCATCTTCTTCCTTTTGATTGCAACGCTCTCGCTTGCGGGCATGGCCTCAGAACCCGCGCTGATAGGCGGCGTCATGTTCGGCGTCCTGATCCCGGTCCTGTTCTTCTCCTTCTTCTTTGACACGGCGGCCATCTTCGAGGACCGGCCGGTCTTCGATGCAATCAAGAGAAGCATCCAGCTCGTGACATCCCGGTTTGGCGACGTGATCGTGTATTGCGTGATGAGCGCTCTTGTCATATTCTGCATCCTCTTCCCCCTCATGATGGTCTGGGAAGCCTTCCTGTACGACAAACTCGAGCCGCTCACCCGGTATACCGAAGCCCAGATCCAGGCCATAACACCGGACCAGATGCTTGCCATTCTCGGAAAGGACAGCATGGGAATTACCGCAGCAGTCCTCTTCATCGCGGGCCTCGTGCTCGTCCCGATCCTCTTCAGTTACAAGGCCTGTGTTTTCAGAAAACTGGCAAGCGGCACCATCCCCATCGAACAGCAGGTTACCGGGGAATATGACAGCAAGGGCCGCTGGTACAAATATTAGAGAAACAGAATTCCCGATCTTTTTTTCATTTTATCTCTTCAGGACCGGTCAATCCGGAGAAATACCCGTCACTCGGACCGGGCAATAAAGAACCACATTTCCACTCCAGGGTCAGTCCATGGTCACTCCATGGATAGTTTACGGTGGAGGGTTCAAAGCGGGACGAGCAGGTAGAATGCCAGGGCAAAGAGGCCGCCGCCGATCGTTGCAAGGAGGTTCGTACCGGCATTGCCGAGAAATCCCTTGTTCTCGAGCGTAGCCCCGACCAGGCTGTCGATATTGGTGCCGACGAACCCGGCAATCGTGCAGATGACGAGCATCCAGGGCGTGATGACCCCGAGGAGAAGGGCTGCAAGGGAAACAAGGAAACCCCCAAGCAGGGCAACGCTCTCGCCAACCAGCGTCACGCCGCCGTTCGTGCCGATGGGGACTTTCTTCAGGGTCGTGATAAGGTACGGGATCCCTCCCGTGACACCGATCTCGCTTGCCAGGGTGTCGGCAGCGGCGGTTGCCACGCAGCCCACGTACATGACGATGAAGACCGGCTGCTGGAAGACCCCGAAGAGAACCGCTGCCGCTGCTGCAACGATGCCGTTGGCAAACACATTCTTGTAGCCCCGGGCCCCGCTCTGGCCCTGCTCCACGCCGATCCGCTTCTTGTACTCGAACTTGTACTTGGTTGCGGCAGAGCCGAGGATGAAGAAGACGAGCATGATCAAGAACCAACGCGTGTCGGCAAAGACAAGAAGGATGATCCCGACAAGAGCCGCCGAGAAGAGACCGGAGAGATCGGCAGTCTTCGACCGGAATGCAAAATACCCGAACGTGAACCCGACAATGACGGCTGCCACCACCATCTGGAGGTTGGCCTCGTAATTGAGCTCCTGGATCAGCCACATGGTCATCGCGATCCCCACGCCTTCTATCATCAGCGAGTCCTCGTACTTGAGCAGGATCACCTTGAGAAGCACGGCAGAGATGATACCGAAGATGATGGTTAAGAGCGCATCCACGTGGAGGTACGTCATGACAAGCACGCCGGCCCAGGCAGTTGAGATGACATAATAGAGGTAGGTATTGAGATCGTCGGCGCTCCGCTGGAAGACCAGCTCTCCCAGGGCCAGCATTGCAAAGGTTGTGGCCACGACAAAGAAGGGGAGGAGACCGATACCATAGAGCGCCGCAAGGATACAGAACGTATAACTGATGTATTTGGTATCGAAGAACCGCCAGAGGATGAGCGAGAAGAGGATGATGATGAGCGCCATCAGCCACGGGGGCTGGACATAGGGGCCGATGAGGATCGAGCCACCCACCAGTGCCGATGCGTACCCGAGTCCCCGCTGCCGCTGCATTAATCAGTCATTTGTTTTCAAGCAAAAAGAGTTTTATCTCGCCCGCAGGGTTGCGATGCGATACCTGCCCTGCAATAATCCAAAAGAACGGGATGCCGATACGATCACTATATTTTATCAAAAAACCAACCTTCTCCCGAATGGTGCCATCAGATCAACTGCCGAAGAACTATGATTTCGCTGAAGTGGAGGAGCGCTGGAGGGGAATCTGGCGCGATGAGGATCACTTTTTTGACAAAAACTCGAAAAAGCCGCAGTTCGTGATCGATACGCCCCCGCCGTACCCGACGGGAAATTTCCATATCGGCAACGCACTGAACTGGTGTTATATCGACTTCTTTGCCCGGTACAAGCGCATGAAGGGGTTCAACGTGATGTTCCCCCAGGGCTGGGACTGCCACGGGCTCCCGACCGAAGTCAAGGTGGAAGAGCTTAACCACATCACCAAGAACGATGTATCCCGGGAAGAGTTCCGGAAGATGTGCCGCGACCTCACCATCAAGAACATCGAGGCCATGCGCCTGACCCTCCGGAAGATGGCGTTCTCGACCGACTGGAGTAACGAGTACATCACGATGATGCCGCAGTACTACAGCAAGACCCAGCTGTCATTCCTGCGCATGCAGAAGTCGGGGTACATCTACCAGAGCGAGCACCCGGTCAATTACTGCACCCGGTGCGAGACCGCGATCGCGTTTGCCGAGGTCTCGTACGAGGACCGCGAGACGCAGCTCAATTATTTCGATTTCGACGGCGTGGAGATCGCAACAACGAGGCCCGAGCTTCTCGCGGCCTGCGTTGCCGTAGCCGTGCACCCCGGCGACGAGCGCTACCACAAGCTGAAAGGCAAGTCCATGAAAGTGCCGCTCTTTGGCCACGATGTCCCGGTTGTCCAGGACGAGGCGGTTGACCCGGCGTTCGGTTCGGGCGCGGTCATGATCTGTACGTTCGGCGACAAGCAGGATGTCCACTGGTGGAAACAGCACAATCTTGCGCTCCGGAAGGCCATCGACCGCAAGGGCCGGATGACCGATATTGCCGGCAAGTACAAGGGACTCAACACCACCGAGTGCCGGGCAGCCATCCTTGCCGACATGCAGGAGAAGAAGATCCTCCACCGGCAGGAGAAACTGGCCCAGCGGGTCGGCACCTGCTGGCGCTGCAAGACACCGATCGAGATCCTCTCCGAGCGGCAGTGGTTTGTCAAGATCAAGCCTGACGAGATCCAGAAGGCCGCCCACCAGATCGAGTGGTATCCCGAGCACATGCTCCGCCGGATGGAGAACTGGGTCGAGCAGATGGAGTGGGACTGGTGTATCTCACGGCAGAGGATCTTTGCAACACCAATTCCCGTCTGGTTCTGCACCAAGTGCGGCGAGATGGTTTTCCCTGATGAGAAGGATCTTCCGATCGACCCGACTCTGGTCAAACCCAAGCACCCCTGCCCCAAGTGCGGCAACACGGCGTTTACCGGAGAAGAAGACGTGCTCGATACCTGGATGGACTCATCCATCTCGGTCCTGAACGTGACCGGCTGGAACGGCACCGGCATGCCCCCATTCTTCCCGGCCCAGATCCGGCCGCAGGGCCACGACATCATCCGGACATGGGCTTTCTACACCATCCTGCGCTCGGTTGCGCTCACCGGATCCAAACCCTGGAACGAGATCCTGGTCAACGGCATGGTGCTCGGCGAAGACGGCTTCAAGATGAGCAAGAGCCGGGGCAACATCATTGTTCCCGAGGAGATCCTGGTCAAGTACGGCGCCGATGCCCTCCGGCAGTGGGGCGCCATGGGAGCCGCCACCGGCTCCGACATCATGTTCAACTGGAACGACGTGGTCGCGGCCTCCCGGTTCCAGACCAAGATGTGGAACATAACCAAGTTCGCCCTCATGCAGCTCGAGAAAGGCGGGTTTGACGAGAACGAACCGGTCACGGCGCTTGCCGACCGCTGGCTCCTGGTCCGGCTCTCGGACACGGTCGGGCAGGTCAGCAATGCGATGGAGGATTACCAGTTCGATGTCGCGCTCAAGGCCATCCGCGAGTTCGCGTGGGATGTTCTTGCCGACAACTACATCGAACTCGTCAAGGGCCGGCTCTACCAGCAGGACAATTCCCGGAGAAGCGCCTGCCTGGTGCTCCACACCGCATTCGATGCCCTCTGCCGGCTGCTCGCCCCGTTCACCCCGTACTTTGCCGAGGAGTGTTACTCGTACCTGAAAGGCGAGAGCGTCCACAAACAGCCCTGGGTCTCGTTCACGTACGAAGACGAGGCGGCACGAAGGGAAGGCAACCTGCTCGTGCAGGTCGTAGCCGAAGTCCGGAAGTACAAGCACGACGCCGGCCTGGCCCTCAATGCCCCGCTCGGGAAAGTCACCATCTATGCCCCGCACACCGTCAATGACGAAGGCGATACCGGCCGGACGCTCAACGCGGATGTCCACTGGCGCACCGATGTTGCCAAGCTCGACCGGGCCATCACCGATATCGAGTTCAACCGCTCGATTGTCGGCAAGACGTTCAAGAAGGAGGGGCAGGCATTCATGGACGCGGTGAAAGCGCTCTCAACGGCAGAACTGGCGAACCCACCGAAGACCATTATGCTCAATGGTGTCGAGACCGCCATGCCCGAGAACGTCTTCACGCCCAAATATTCCTACATGGAAGAGGGCGCAAAAGTGGATGTTCTCACGATTGGCGATGTCATCGTGACGGTTGCAAAGCAGTAAAGTAAACAGTAGCATTTTTTTTTACCGAATAGATGGTAAAAAACGTGAGAAGAAAATGCCCGGACGGGACACCACATTTTTCAGGTCAATGTCTCGTAACAACACATCTTCTTTGAAAACGGTCTGTTATCAATAACTGCGCCCTGGTATCGGCAACCCCTGCCAACTATTCTCCATCCCCAAAAGAGATCGCCGGTTATTGCTGCATTTCTCTACAATTAATGGGCGGTTACCCCCGGGTACAGGGTACGAGGTTCTCCCTGATGGATCCAGTCCGGTAACCGTTTATTGACGGAGGACTTGACGATTTCAGCTGTGGGTACGGTATCTTTACAGATTACCAGCAATCCGGTCCATTTCCCGGAATACTCATGGAGGAAAGCGAATAATGAAATGTGCCGGGGCACACAGGCATAAAACGGGAGAACCTGAAGCAGACGCTGCATCAGGTATGCACATAACGGTAGGTGTCCTTCGGGAGACGCATCTCAAACCGGGCACCCGTTCCATACATGCCGGTCTCATCGATGGTGATGCCGGTAATGGCAAGAATCTCCCGGGTATGGTAAAGGCTGAGCTTGACCTTTGTCCCGAAGCCGGGTTTGAAGATGGCGATCTTGTCATCCGGCTTCACACCTGCTCCGTTATCCTCAAACAAGAGAACGCCATATTCAGGCTCTTCCCGGAACGAGATTTTTACCAGGACCTCTGGATTTTTCCCGTGCTGCTGTGCATTCTCCAGCAGGTTTATTGCGATACGGTCAAGAAGAGGGGGCGCAAAGATCTCAAGATTCTCGACCCCGGAGCCGATCTCAAGGTTTTGAAGCTGGGCATCCAGTTTTGCTTTCCGGAGGATCGGGTCCAGAAGCTGCCAGGTGGGAACCGCTGCACCCAGCTGGACGAACTCAAGCATCATTGTCACATATTTCTCAATAAGGGCCAGCTGCCCGTCGATCTTCTCAGAATACGTCCTGCTCTTCTCGATTGAGGACAGGTTCATCCGGAGTAAATGATCAAATCCCCGGGCAGCTACCACCTGACTACGGATGTCCTGGAGGGTAATATCCGAGAAGAGACTGAGCTTCGCATTGGCAATCCGGAGAGCGATCTGCGCATTCTTCCTCTCAGAGAGTTCCTGCCGCGCTATGTCCCGCATTCTGCGGTACTCGGTAACCTGGTGCACCTGATCGGTCACATCTTCGATAACGAGCATGGCGAATGTCTCCTCTTCCAGCCGAAACGGCAGGATGGATCCTTTCTGGACACGCAAGGAACCGTCGGGCAGGGGCGACGGAATGAGGTGGGGATGGAACCGTGAAGAGAGGAAGACCGGGGGCCCCTGTTCAAACACGGCGGGAAACCTTGCACGGATCGATGGGGTATCGAGCTGCGGGAAGCGGGAGAAGAGACTCGCACCTTCGACATCGTCTCTTTTTATCCCGGTCCATTCTTCCAGGCACCGGTTCCAGAAACAGATGGTGTGATCCTTTCGTACAACAAGAATGCCAATGTAGAGATGATCATAGAGGAACAGACATTCCCGGTTGATTTCAGTCCCGCTCATCCTTTTAACCTCAGGAATGGTGCTGATGGATACTCTGAACAAGCCGGTCGAGCGAACCGACTTCCAGCACCAGCAGGATCATGCCTTCGATACTCATGGACTCGATCATGAACTGGGTCTGCGCAAGGATGATCCAGTCGTCGGGTTTGATGGCATGGCGGCCGGAGGCGATCTCGGTCATGTTCCCTTCACAATATTCCGGCAGGGTGAAGACGAGGTTTTCTGCAAGAACGTTCGAGATCGAGCCCATCACCGCGTTGATGATGATATTTCCCACTTCTTTCAATGTCTCGACCGAAACGGCATCCATATCCGGTGCCGGCCCGGTCTCGCCGGAGAGCAACTGTACAAGCGAGGCTGCGCTCTCTGCGGAAAATGCAAGCGAAGTGGTTCCGGAAAAATTGCCATGGAACTCCTGCATGACGGTCGAGAGCCGCTCGTTTCCCATAAGATTGAGATGAGCACCCGGAAGATCGCCAAACCGGATGATGTGGAGATTGGGGACCCGGAGTTTGATGTTCGAGCCCGTGATCTCATTGAGGATGCCGGCAGCCCGTCCCACCCCGATATTGATCATCTCGGTAATGGCATCACGGGAGTCGTTATCGATCATCACGGGCATCACTGCTTCCCGAGAATTGTGCGGACCGCAGAGACCACCTGCTCCTTGTTCACGGGCTTGTTGAGAATTGTTACAGCCCCCAGACCCCGGCACCGCTCCTCGGTAGTCTTCTGGATGTCAGAGGTGAGGACAATGACCGGGACAGACTGGTCATGGGACTTCAACTGTTCCAGCAGCCAGAACCCGTCATATTCCGGCATCAGCAGATCGGTAAAGATCAGGTCGGGCTTTTCCTGCAGTACCTGCTCAAGTCCTTCTTTGCCATTCTCCTTCAGGATAACCGTATGCCCGTTCTGGGTTAATACGCCGGAAATAATTTTCCGCTGGAACGAGGAATCGTCAATAACCAATACTTTTCCCATATGAACTCACTTTCCCGGTAGGTGGTGTAGGATACTGATCTCTTTTCATGTGAAGGTTTAATAGACTTCTTTCGGCAACACTGCTGGAAATGCTAAACGGGTGCATGAATCACGCCCGGCAGATGTCCCGCCATCTGACCCCATATGAACGATTCGAGCTGACGATGGAGTTTCCAGGACGGTATCAGTACGAAATCCTCATAGTCCGGCGGGTTCAATGATAATGAGAATTCTGCAGGTACGCTTCATGTATTCCATCCTGTATGTTGATGACGAACCGGATATTCTTGATATCACCAAGATTTTTCTCGAAGAGGGCGGGAATTTCCGGGTTGATACCAGTAATTCGGCAAAAAAGATGCTGGAATCATCCACGATTCCGACCTATGATGCGATCATCACCGATTACCAGATGCCGGGGATGAACGGTATCCAGTTCTTAATTGAGATCCGGAAACAGTACGGGGATATCCCGGTCATTATTTACACCGGGAAAGGAAGGGAGGAGATCGTGATCGAGGCCCTCAATAATGGGGCAGATTTCTATGTCCAGAAAGGAGGGGAGCCTTCGGCCCAGTATGCAGATCTCGGGCACAAAACCCTCCAGGCGATCTTAAGAAAGAATGCGGAGCGATCGGTCGATAACCTCACTAAGATCTTTTCAGCCCTTCCGGTGGGGGTCCTGCTCCTGGACGAGGATACCGTCATCACCCATGCAAGCCGGTCCCTTGCGGGGATGGTTTTGCGGGAACCGGCGGACGTGATCGGAAAACGGGGAGGGGGAGGACTGGGGTGCATCAATAGTGAGGAGGATCCAAAAGGATGCGGTTATGCAACGATGTGCCCGTCGTGTCCGCTCCGGAAGGGATTGGAACAGGTGATTGCAACCGGGTGCAGCATCCGGGATGCGATGATTGAACTTACCCTCAGGATCGATGGAAAGCTCTGTCCGTGCTGGCTCAGAGTGAATGCCGAGCCGGTCTCGATCGACAACGCGAGATTCATTCTTGTTGCTGTTGATGATGTAACGAATCTGAAAAAGTCGCAGATGGCTCTTCCGGCACAGTAATTAAAGCCCCGGATTTTTTTTAGCCAAAACCCGTTAACCTGGTTATCGGGCATTTTTACTATTTCACATTCAGCTGCGAAGCCGAGGCGGCACGAAGGGCTGGCAGCCTGTTCATCCAAGCCGCAGCCGATGTCCGGAAGTACAGCGAACGCGGCAAAAACGCTCTCCCCCGGCGAGCTTGCAAACCGGCCGAAGACGATCCTGCCGAGCGGTGCCGAGACCGCAATGCCCGAGAATGTTCTCACGCCCAGATAATCCTGCATGGAAGAAGGGGCAAACGTGGATGTTCTCATGATTGGCAATGTCATCGTGACGATTGCCAGGCAGTGAGAGAATTTTCGTTATCGTTTTTCTTTTCTATTTTTTTGAAAATTTTAAGGAAACTCACCCCTTAGGGGGTTGGAGCGCCGCCTCGTCGGGTCGCGCCGGGGCATTGAGTTTAGAAGGGGAATTAAACAATGTGAGGATTTATTTTATCGAAATCTGTTAAACACAATTACATGTATCAGGATTATATTAAAGAGATTAAATCCGAAGAACTAGTCTGTAAAAAAAGGACTGGCGAAAAGTTCAAAAAAGAATTAAATTTCTTTAATGCGCTTTCACGGTTTTATGCAAATCAGTTGCTAGCAACTCGAATTAATAAAGAATCATGTTTCTCTACACAGGAACTAGTAATTTTTACTCTAAATGCCAGGATAATCAAATCATCCCTTTGTGCAAATAACCTTTTAAAAAATGGTTATTACAATGAATCGATCGTAATTCAAAGAAGTATCTATGAATCGATCCACGTATGTAAATTTTTAATGAAACATCCAGAATTATCGGAAAATTGGTTGAAGAATGAACAATTTACTCCTAGTAAAGTTGCTAAAGATCTCAAAACATCCCCGATAATGAAGAAAATCTATGATACTTTTTGTGATTTCACACACCCTAATTTTTCAAGTATCTTTGATTTGATTACAATTGAAAAACGCAGTTTCATCTATGATGACTTAATTGAAAGGGACACTAGTATTATTCATACTTGTGCAGTATTCAATGAAAATTTAGCCCTCGGATCAATTTCTTATCAAATTTTATTCATGCTTATGGGGTTAGACGATTTCTTTGAGTTTTTTATGAAGAATTACACCTCAAATGAAATTGTGTCATATCAAAAACGGAGACAACAGTTGCAAAATAAGTTTGATAAGATCTGTGTAGCACGGAAGAAAATTTAGAATTTTAATTGAATTAAAGGTAGACACCGATCGTCCTTTTAAGTAATTACCCCGCCATGCCCCACGAGGGGTCCTGAGGTGGGGGGGCATCACATCTTAAAAATCTTGTTGACAAGGGAGTCACTCACGCAACATTTTGCCGATTGACAAGGAGCTCGCAAAAATATTTTGCCGGAGGGCTTGAGGATTATTGGGTATGAGGCCGGAAATTAATTATATTCAGGATTTGTGCAACTCAGCACGAACCCAGGCAACAACCCGTTCTGCAACAGCAAGAGCTTCCTTGTACTCATCATCCCTGAGGGGATCATACATCCCGGGATACCGGGTATGAACTGCATATTCGGTGAGATCTGATGACGCTTTGATCTCATCGGGAATAACAAAACCGTTGCGTTCCAGGGTCTGGAGCAGCGCTGCGATGATGTGGGTGTGCGGGCTTTCGAGATCCTTTGCAACAAGCAATCCCTTGAGGGATTTTTCAACTGCCTGCTGGCAATCGAAGCACAGGTCTTCGTAGAGGATTGTTTCACCAGTTTTTCCCGCACGTGCCCGGTCAAGATTGCTCTGTGAACGGGCAAGCCACTGATCAACCAGAATGCGGTTTTTCATACACGACCTTGCCGTACTGTGCAATCTCGCGGTAGATCAGGTGGGGATTATCCTTGAATTTATTGAAGGAGTCCGGTGTTTCAACAATCAGTTCTACGGGTACCCCCACGGAATAGAGCGCCCGGTAGAGCGAGCGTGAAGTCTCCCGCCGGTCGGAGATATTATTTTTCAAAACGCATATATCAAAGTCGGAATCTTCCCGGGCATTGCCCCGGGCACGTGAGCCGAAGAGGATGATCGCGTCAGGATCGAGCGACCCCACAATGACATCGATAATCCGGCTGAGCACTGAATCCGCCATAATTCTCTTATCCATCATTGCCGGGAGGAATAATCAACGTTTGGTTGGACTCCTTTTCCTACAGGGAAGAGTGTGCAAAAGGGGGATGTTCTGACCGTTGACAATGTGATCGTGACGATTGCGAAGTAGTGAAAACAACCAGTTTCTTTTTTTTTAAACTTGATCCGCCGCGGGGGCGCCCCGTCGGGGGCGGCGGCGTCTATCGCAAATCTGAAAAAAGAAAATTACCCAATAAAACAACCAGAACCAGTGCTCCATTTTCAGCAATCAAGTGGGGGGGTCTCCCGCCAACCCCCCCTCCCTCATTTTTCAAAACCCACTGGACCCCCCCACCCGCACAGGGGGGTGGTATGCGGGTGACCCCCTCCCCCCTCAGGACCCGGGGGACCCCCCCGTATCAGGATCGGGTAGCCCGCCAGGGAAACAGTTACGCCGGAAACCTGCGGAACCGGGCATACAATCTGGTGTGCAATACACGTGCAATACCATTTTTGAGAAGGGGGGTCCCCGGGTAACCCCCCCACCATTATTTTTTTAAAACGATCGGACCCCCCCCTGCCCCTGGTTGTTGGGATGGGGGGATACCCCCCTCCAAATCCGAACCCGCCACAGCCCCGGTTGTACAACTTTTGCCTCACCCCCCGGAACACAGAGGCAATAATTCCAAAAAATGCGGTAATTTGTCCGGAACAATTCGCCATTCCATGGTGGGAATTGATGAGGCAATATGTAGCAATGTTACAATGGCCCCGGGCAGGAAAGACCAGGCATCAGGACGGGATTTCAACCGGCAGGGGGGGTTCCGGAAGATACCGTCCTGTTGTATTGCGGACAGGGTAACAATGAAGTGGAAGCAGAGATTATGTTTTCCGATCAGACGTACAGGGAGAGAAGATGAAAATCGTCGGGATTATCGCAAGTCCGCACAAAGAGGGCAATACTGCCTGGGCGGTAAATAAAATACTCGAAGGAGCGAAAGAAGAGGGTGCCGAAACCCGGTCCTGGAATTTCAGCGATCTCGACATCCAGCCGTGCCAGGGTTGTCTTTGCTGTCACAAGGAAGGCAACCGGGGTTGCATTATCAACGACGATATGCAGGAATTGTACGGGGCAATCGGCGAAGCCGACGCCCTTATCCTCGGCTCCCCGGTGTACATGGGGCAGATGAGTGCCCAGGCAAAGATAATTACCGACCGGCTGTTTGCACAAATCTCCCCGCGATTCTCACCGTATTACAAAGAAAAAGCCACAAAACAAAAACTGATTCTGGTGTTTACCCAGGGCAATCCGGATCCCGGCATGTTCCAGGAGTATTTTGATTATACGAAAAAAATGTTCCGGTTGCTGGAATTTGATGTCCACGATGTAATTGTCGTACCAGGTATGCGGGAGAGACCGGCGCATGAAAGAAAAGATCTGCACCCGGTCATGAAGGATATCGGATCATCGCTCGTTCCTGAACGATTCCCGGAATAATGCGGAGATCAGGATCATTCGGCATTTTTCCTGATCCACAATGATACTGGCTGATAATCCATCCCTAATTGATTTTCCTGCTGCTGCCCCCGCAGCAGCGATCCCCATCGGAGGGTCGCTCACTCACAACGTTACCCAGGACAACAATGCAGGAACGGATCCATAGAGATGTTCCGTGAGAGCGGTTTTGCTTTACCGCTTCCCTTTCTTCTTCCCTTCGGCCACCATCACCCGGATCGCCTCTGCGACAAACCCTGCAACCGTCTCCGGGGGAAGCATTGCATCGACAACCACAAAGCGCGAGGGCTCGGCCCGGGCGAACCGGAGATAATTGTTCTGGACCGCATCGAGCACATCCCGCCGCTCGAAATGCTCCCGCTGGCTGTCCGGCTTGAGCCGGGTCAGGGCATCGTTAACGGGAAGCACGCAGAGGAATGTTCTGTCGGGAACGATCGTCCAGCCATTGTGCATGGCCCGCAGCCATCTCTCCGGCTCCGGCACGATGCCCTGCAGGGTAACGGCCTGGTACGCAAACCGGCTGTCGCTGTACCGGTCGGAGATGACAAGCCGTCCTTTTGCAAGGGCCGGGCGGACCACTTTTGCCAGGTGGGCTGCATGATCCGCGACAAAGAGCGTTGCCTCCGTGATGGGATCGATCTGCTCTTTTATCGCACGGCGTACCTGGTCTCCCACCCAGGTTGCACCCGGTTCCCGCGTAAAGAGGGGATCGAGATCGGCAAGCAGTCCTTTGAGGGTTTCATGGAGCGTGCTCTTGCCGCTCCCGTCGATGCCTTCGAGCGTGATTAACAAACAGTTCCCCTCCGGATCCATTCCACCGGCACGGCACCGTAATGGAGTGCCGTTGCAATGATCGCGCCGTCAAACCCGGCCGCTCTGAGCAGCTCCAGGTCGGTGACCGTTGCCACTCCCCCGCCATAGAGAAGGCGGCCCGGGTACGCTGACCGCAGGTTTTCCAGGAGCCCGGGATCCAGGCCGTCCCGTGTCCCGACCGCCGCGATGTTGAGGATTATGCATCCTGCAAAATCCCAGGAGCCTGCCTGGCGGAGCATGGCCTCCGGGCTGCTGCCGGAGGGGATGACCGTTCCGTCTTTGATATCCAGGCTGAGATACCCCCCGTGGTATTCGGAAAGCCGGGATCCCCCGGTCTCGGTCCCGACGATGTTGACGATATGCTCGCCGTGCAGCATATCCTCGGGAGAGCGGCACCCGCGATCAACATAACAGGCGTTCACCAGGTCGGCGCATTCCGTTACCATCGCATCGTGGGATCCAGTGCCCTCGATCCGGTCGAGATCCGCAATGTAGATGAACTTCGGCCGGATGGCCCGGACAAACCCGGCCGGTTCCGCGGTTGGCGAACAGCCCCAGTCCAGCGGTTTGTACGTCTCGCGATGCCCGGATTTGCCGTGAACTACCAGGTTCTGCCTCAGATCCATGGCAAGAATCAGATCCATCGGAATGCAAATCCCCTCACTTCTCAATTACCGGCATGAGAACGCAAACGGGAAACCAGGCAAAGTACCGGACGTTTCTGCGGGTATCTGCCTGCCTTCGGCCTGCATATGATACCGGAATATGCTCATTCATGCATTTTATCTGTTCTCTTCCACCCGCAATCCCGCTGCATGGGTGTGCACCAGGCCGGATCAAAATACATAAAAATATAACGGGAGAAATTCAGCTCATATTAATCAGAAATTAAATATTAATACACGATTAAAAACGAGGGGCTATGGCCTACAATATAAACACCCTGAAAACGCTGCTCGAAGCCGGTGAGATCAACAAGCTCATGTGGAGTGAATATTTTGGCGAGCTGGGGGAGAACCGCATTCCGACCTGCAATGACTGCCGGGACCGGAAGACCGGTAAATGTTCCGGAAACAGCGACCCGGTGGAGTGCTTTCTCTATGGATCGCATTCCCAGGAAGACAAGGTGCTGCTGACCTCCACACGGATTCTCTGACTTCCCCAACTGCCGGAGAACTCCGGTTGCCGGTTTTTTTGGACAAAACCGGATTTTTTAATAAAAATACAGAAGGAAAAACCTTATTCCCTCACAATCATACAAGTAGGAAAGGAGGATGTATCTAGTTACCCGGCTCGTATTTTGAAAGAGATCTTTCGATCTACTGCTCCCCGGGTAACGGATCATTAATTTTTATGCAATTGTTGGTCAGCCCAAGCTCTATATCTGAAGCCAGACATTCCACCGCCGCTGACATAATCGATGTGAAAAAGCCATCCGAAGGATCACTGGGCGCCAACTTTCCCTGGGTGATCCGCGAGATCAAAGCGTTTGCACAAAAGCCGGTGAGCGCGGCTATCGGCGACTTCGATTACAAACCCGGCGGAGCTTCCCTGGCTGCCTACGGGGCGGCCTGTGCCGGTGCTGACTATATCAAGATCGGTCTTGCATTCGAGGGGCAGGAACAGGCAAACGATGTCATCGATGCCGTGGTGAAGGCAGTGAAAGACGAGTTCCCGGAAAAATATGTCGTGATCGCTGCCTACTCGGACTATGAGCGGATGCACTCCATCTCCCCGTTCGATATGGCTCCCATTGCAGCGGAATGCGGGGCTGATTTTGCCATGGTGGACACCGGCATAAAAGACCGCCAGAGCACGTTTGCTTTCATGGACGAGGCGATGCTCCGCACGTTCACCGAGAAGAACAGGAAACTCGGCCTCGGGACTGCCCTTGCCGGTGCACTGAAGTTCGAAGATATCGATGCACTGAAACGGATAGACCCGGACATCATCGGTGTCCGGGGCATGGTCTGCGGCGGAGATCGCAATGCGGTTGTCCGCGAAGACTTGATCAAGACCGCCCTCTCCCTCATCAGGTGAATCATGTACACCAAGAAACTGGATGTTCCCCTCTCATTAACGTTTGACGATGTGCTGCTCGAACCGCAGGCCTCGTGGATCGAACCTTCCGAAGCGGATGTCCGCTCCCGGTTCACGAAGAAGATCAATGTGAACATTCCGCTCGTTTCCGCAGCAATGGATACGGTTACGGAAGCGACCATGGCAATTACCCTCGCCCGCGAGGGCGGGATAGGCGTTATCCACCGGAATATGCCCGCCGAGCGGTCCCTGCAGGAAGTCACGTTCGTCAAACAGGCAGAAGAGCTCATCGAGCGCGAAGTCCTGTATGTGGAGAATACGGCAACCGTCTCCGATGCCGAGCGCATCATGCACCAGTACAGCATCGGGGGCGTCCCGGTCATCGACAAGGGCAAGATCATCGGGATTGTCAGCCGGCGGGATGTCCGGGCCATTGTCCAGAAGCGGGGGGACGAGAAGATCACCGCGATCATGACGAAGAAGCCCATCGTGGCCGACGAGGACATCACGGCCGAAAAGGCGCTTGAGATCATGTACACGAACAAGGTCGAGCGCCTGCCGGTTGTCGACAAGCATGGCAAACTCATCGGGATCATCACCATGCAGGACATCCTGGAGAAGCGCCAGTACCCGCTGGCCTGCCGGGATGCCAAGGGAAACCTCCGGGTGGCAGCAGCGGTCGGGCCGTTTGATTTTGCCCGGGCCGAACTGCTCGACCAGAACGGCGTGGATGTCCTCGTGGTGGATACTGCACACGGGCACAACATGCGGTGCGTTGCGGCCATCAAGGACATCAAGGGCAGCGTCAAGGCCGAAGTGGTGGCCGGCAATATTGCAACAAAGGAAGCGGCCCTTGCCCTCCTGGACGCAGGCGTTGACGGGATAAAAGTCGGTATCGGCCCGGGCTCCATCTGCACGACCCGGATCGTTGCCGGAACCGGCGTCCCGCAGATCACTGCCATTGCCCAGGTGGCGGATGTTGCGCAGGCTGCCGATGTGCCGGTGGTATCGGACGGGGGAATCCGGTTCAGCGGGGATGTGGCAAAAGCCCTCGCAGCCGGTGCCGACACGGTCATGATGGGCAGTATGTTTGCCGGGACCGACGAGTCGCCCGGCAAAGTGATCAGCATGAAAGGCCGGCGCTACAAGCAGTACCGGGGCATGGGATCCCTCGGGGTCATGAACAGCGGCGAGTCCAGCGACCGGTATTTCCAGAAGAAGGGAATCGGCAGCACCAAGTTCGTGCCCGAGGGGGTTGAAGGGGTCACCCCGTATGTCGGCCACGTGAGCGAGGTCATCTACCAGCTGGTCGGCGGCCTCAAGTCCGCTATGGGATATACCGGCTCAAAAACCATTCCCGAGATGCATACCAAGGCCCGGTTTGTCCGGATCACGAATGCCGGCATGACCGAGAGCCACCCGCACAATATCATGATCACCGACGAAGCGCCCAATTACCGGCTCTTTGAATAATTTTTTTCGCAAGATTTATTCCCCTGCAGCAATCAGTCATCGTGTGGATCTTTTCATTCTCCGTCACGGGAAAGCCGAGACTGCCGGCAAGGGGATGACCGATGCTGAGCGCAGGCTCACAAAAAGCGGGCAGGCCGATATCCAAGGAACGGCCCGGTGGATCGCATCGCAGGATTATCTCTTCGATCTGATAGCGGCAAGCCCGCTCGCCCGGGCGCAGGAGACCGCAGCCATCGTTGCCGAAACGCTGGGGGAGCCGGACAAACTCGTCACCTGGAACAGCCTTGTCCCGGGCGGGAACCCGGACACCGTCTGCCGGGAGATCAGCCGTTCTCCGGAAGACCAGCGGATCCTGCTCGTGGGCCACGAGCCTCTTCTCTCGATGCTCATCGCCAGGATCATCACCGGCGGCGAGGACGCGGGCATCGTCATGACCAAAGGGGGGCTTGCCCGGATACGCAATTTCTCGTATGCCAGCCGGCCGTCCGGCGAACTGCACTGGCTGCTCACGGCAAAACAGATGGCAGGACTGGTCCGGTAACGGGCTGGACCGGATGTTTGCGGGAGATTTAGGAATCTCCCGTTTTATTTTGAGATGATCCTGTTCGTGGATCCCTTGTCATGGAATATTGCCGTTATTCTTTATCCGGATCCGCAAGGGTGAATTTCCATGAACAGTACGGGGTTCCTGGGTGCGATTCCGGGGGGCATGACAGGCATTCGGAAACCACCCGGGCATCGATAGTCCGGGCAAAGACCGGAAATTCAACCAGCCCCACCGCCCGGCAGGGAAAGAACGGCATCCCTTTCCGTTCCCGTGCGGCCTGGACCCGGCAGGTCTTTGTTGTTACAACCAGGGTCTTTGGATCCGGGCGGGAGATCCCGTACTCATTGACCCGGGTGAAGAGCCGGTTCTCAAATGCGATCTCCAGGGCTTCGAGACCGCCCTGTTCGGGAAGCCCGAGGCGTTCCTTTATCCTCCGGGCTTCAATTATTGCAAACTGCTGCCAGACCGCGCAGTCCATTGCCACTGCCCGGTCCATGCCATAGGCCTGCTCGACTGCCTGGAACCAGAGGCCGTCAATCGCCAGCCAGTTCTTGGCTGCGTCGGTCAGCTCGTCCTTACAATCCTCCGCCACCATAACCATGAGAACCTGGAATGTGCGGGAGTAAAAAGATGCCGGTGGCCCCAGGGGGTTCCAGGAGCCATACGGGATCGCAACACCCAAAAATGGCCGGGCCCAAGAGAGTACGCATGGATGAAACTGACCGGTACCGGAGGGCCACGTTTGCCGCCGGGTGTTTCTGGGACGCTGAAGCTGCAGTAAGGAGGCTTGACGGGATCGTGGCAACAGCGGCCGGGTATACCGGAGGCCAGCTTGCGGATCCCAGCTACGACCTGGTGAGCACAGGAAGAACCGGCCATGCGGAAGCCGTGGATATCATCTTCGATCCGGCGGTTGTCACCTACGATCAGTTGCTCGATCTCTTCTGGGCAATGCACGACCCGACAAACCAGGAACAGCAGGGAGATTATTCAGGCCCCCAGTACCGGTCCGCAATCTACTACCATGATCCCGGCCAGAAAGAAGCGGCCTTCGCATCCCGGGATCGCATGCAGCGGTCGGGAACGTACGGGGATAGGCCGGTGGTGACCGAGATCGTGCCGGCAGCAAGATTCTGGCCTGCCGAAGACTGCCACCAGCAGTTCTATGAAAAATGCGGGCAGGGATACTGCACCAGCCGGCAGGCCGATGAATAAGGACCGGCCGAGGTTTTCTCAATCGGATATTCCGGCAGGTGCAGCAATTCCGGATTTGCGATCGCGGTTCGTTCATTGAACCGCGAAGTACAACCAACGCACCCGGACTATTTTAGCAATATAAGTGGGGCAACAGCAGATTCCTGATCAGAGTGTGTGGAAATAAAAACCTCCCATGCACTCGTTTTCCCCACCCGGAGATCCACAGAAAAGGACAGTTGGCCGGATCGCTTTCCCCGGCAGGTTGTCCCGCAGGATCCCCGGTAATGGAGGAAAAATTACAGGCCGCAGTCTTGCCCGCCTGCACACGGGCAGGACCGCGGCCGGAGATTCCCCCATGACATCAGACTGCATCCATGCACATACAAGAGAGCTGCACAGAAAACGGCGTCCCGCACCAAGCCTCCTGCGACACGCCCGCCGTGCGGCCCGTAAGCCCCATATCTGAATCACAGACCAGCAGGAACGAGCATTTCTTCACCAGAAAGATCGGCCGGGACCTGCGTCCCGGCACAACAAGCCGGATCGCTTTTCTTACCTTTTTTAAGATAATTCCAATCGGGATCGATTCTTTCCCGCACCGGGACTACAGAACGATCACAAGGCATGATCCCGGAATGTATCCAAAAAGGGCTTCCGGCCCGCAATGATGAAAACTAAAGACCCCCAACACTTTCAACCGTAAGGGAGATCGCATGAACATAAACAGCTGGATGAATCCTCATCTTGAGAAACGATGTTCCGATAAAGACGGCTGCGGGGTCTTTACCAATGCCGATATCAGAAAAGGCGAGAGGCTGGCAATATTCGGCGGAAAGATCATGCCCATCGATGACATGTACCAGATTCCCGAAACCCTGCAGAGCTATACCATGCAGATCGAAGAGCGGTTTGTCCTGGGGCCCGCCGGTACCGTTCCGGAAGATACGGATTTTTTCAATCACAGCTGCGACCCCAACAGCGGATTCTCCGGCCAGATCTTTCTTGTGGCCATGCGGGACATCGCAGCCGGTGAGGAGATCACTTTCGATTATGGCATGACGGTCTCGGAATCGGTGGGGAGCGATATGGTCTTTAGGATGAACTGCGCCTGCAACTCTCCGCTCTGCCGGAAGACAATAACCGAAGATGACTGGAAGCTTCCCGAACTGCAGGAGCGGTACAAAGGCTATTTTTCGCAGTATATCCAGGAAAAAATTGAGATACGGAAGAGCGGTTCTTCGGGAGAAACAGCCAGCCGGGAAGCAGTTGTTCGAAAAGGCAAAAAGGCCGGAATATCGGAACAGTCCTGATTTTATAAAAAAAAGTTACCGGATTTTTGTTCCCGGCTCCACCGGTTTTAAGGGCGTCAGGAGCGAGGCTGCATCCCCGGCTGCAAGGATCATGCCGTTACTCTCGACCCCGAAGATCTTGGCCGGGGCAAGGTTGGTCAGGACTACCACGTTCTGGCCCACGAGCTCGTCCGGCTTGTAGAACTGGGCGATCCCGCTCACGATCTGGCGGGTCTCCCCGCCGAGGTCCACCTGTAATTTTAAGAGCTTGCTCGATTTCGGGATTGCTTCGGCGGCCCGGACAATGCCGGTCTTCATCTCAACTTTTGCAAATTCCTCGATTGATATTGCGGGTGTCTTTTCCATCTTTTTGTTCGCCTCGAATACGCGTTTCTGGAGCAGGGCGTCGAGCTCTTTTATCTGGTCGTCTTCCATTTTCGCAAAGAGCGGGGCCGGTGCACTGATGCAGATCTCAGGGACCGGGTGCAGGGCATCGCTCACCGGGTGATCCGCAGCCCGGTCCGTGAACCCGAGCATAGTCCAGCACCGTTCGGCTGCATCGGGCATGGCCGGCTGGATGAGAAGGGAGAGGGCTTTTACGATCTGGACACTGTTCTTGATCACCTGGGCAGCTGCTGCCCGGTCGGTCTTGATCAGTTTCCAGGGAGCATTGGTCTGGATGTAGGTGTTGCCAAACGCGGCGAGCGCCATGATCGCGTCGACTGCCCCTTTGAACTCGTAGTCCCGCATCAGGGAGTCGACATTTTTTATGGTCTTTGCGATCTCGTCCATGATCGCGGGATCCACCGGGCCCGGCGGGATGCCCGCAAACTCCTTCTGGGCAAAGAAGAGCGTGCGGTACACGAAGTTGCCAAAGATATTGACCACCTCGTTGTTGATCCGCTCGGAGAAGACCTTCCACGAGAAGTTCAGTTCCTTGGTATGGCTCGTGTACGCGAGCAGGTAATACCGGAGGTAGTCGGAGGGGAGGCCCTTGTCGAGATAGTCGTCGTTGGTCCAGACCACGTAGCCCCGGGATTTGGAGAATTTGTGGTCATCGACTTTCACCATCCCGCTTGCAACGATTGCATGGGGCACGCCGTAGCCTGCACCCTTGAGAAGCGCCGGCCAGAAGATCGAGTGGTGGTAGATGATGTCACCGCCAATGAAATGGGTGACCCGGTTCTCGCCGCACCAGTAGCGCTTCCAGTCTTTGCCATTCGCTTTGGCCCATTCCTCGGTGAACGCAATGTAACCGATGGGAGCATCCACCCAGACATATACCACGAGGTCGTCGCGGCCCGGGAACTTGACGCCCCATTCGAGCGTCCGGGTGATGCACCAGTCGTGGAGTTCGTCCTTGATCCAGCCGATGGCATAGTTCTTGGCATTGGACGTGCCCCGGACCTGTTCGAGGTACGGGAGGAGGAAATCCCGGAACTCCGAGAGCTTGAAGAAGTAATGCTCCTGGTCCCGGAACTCGGCTTTCGTGCCGCAGACCTTGCAGACCGGGTCCTTGATCTCGCCCGGCTCAAGATGCTTGCCGCACCCCTGGTCGCACTCGTCGCCCCGGGCGGGCTTGCCGCAGTGGGGGCAGATCCCCTCCACGTACCGGTCGGGCAGGAACCGTTTGCACTTCGTGCAGTAGGCCTGGTGGACGATCTGTTTGTAGATGTAGCCGTTCTTCTCGAGTTCGGCAACAATGGCCCGGGCCCGGTGGTGGGTTGCCGGGTCGTCGGTCATACCGAACCGGTCGAACATGACGCCCATGCGTTTGAACGTCTCGTCGAAATGCTTGTGATAGCGCTCCGAGAGCGCCCGGGGGGAGATACCGGCTTCCTCTGCTGAGACCACGATCGGGGTCCCGTGGTTATCCGAGCCGCAGACGAAGAGAACTTCTTCGCCTGCCCGCCGCATGTAGCGGACGTAAGCGTCGGCAGGGACGTACGTTCGCAGATGACCTAAATGGCAGGGGCCGTTTGTGTACGGCAGCCCGCAGGTGACGAGCAGCGGCTGTGGATTCATCAGTACTTTTTAGATGTTTATGAGTAATAAGATCTCTACATGGTAAAACGGCTGAATCTGGCAACGAGGGCCTTCGGTGCGGAACCCGGAGTGCCGGATGTAGCCGCGCTGGCGGCCTGGATAAAAGAACACCGGGGCCGTATGGCGGATATCACAACCTTCCGGCTCGATCGCTCGCTTGCCCCCCAGGTCGATGCAGGGATCCAGGCACCCTGTGCCGGCGGGAAATTCTACGCGGACCGTATCCGCAAGAGTATTGCCGGGATTGAGGACTGCCGGGCAGTTGGCGAACTCTATCTGGATACTCCTGACGTGATCGAGGATGCCGCCGGTATCGTGGTGCAGAGAAAAGGGGCCTGGTGCGCTCTTCCCGCACCCCATATTCTCGGGATCGCCGATGCATACTACGACGACGAGGCCGAATGGAGCGACGCCCTCACGGGAATGTACCGCACCCTGATGCGGACCATGCGGGACACCGGGGTTGCCGGTCACGTCCTTCTCTGCGATTCTGTGGAAAAAGCAGAACTTATCGCACTCTCCCGGCAGAATGTCTTCTTCTTCCAGCAGAAGGCAGACAAAAAAAGCCTTGCAGCCCTGCTCGAACACCAGCGGCAGGTTGCGGTTGGCAAAGACTGCCTGGAGCGCCTCTTCGAACTTTCGGATGAATATACCATCCAGAAGATCTTCATCATCGACCCGGATCCCAAGTCCATCGGCCTGGCATTGGCGCACCTCGACCCGGACCAGGTTGCCTGCGGGGGATACTGCACTGCGGACAATGCTGACTACTGGAAAGACCTGGTTGCGGCAGCGTTCTGTTTACGCTGATTTTTTTTGAATCGGGCACCGGAACCGGTTGCCGGAGAAAAAAGGGATCCGTTATTTCGACAACTGGTGGGTCACAGACGGGATGGTGATCTGGTCATAGTAGATGGCCTTGTACCCGTCAGGGAACGCGATGGTCGTTACCCCCGGGGAGAAATCCGGCGACACCAGTGGGGCGAACCAGTAGGAGTTGAGCACTGCCTGGGCATGTTCAAACGAGAGCGAGGGCGTGGTCAGAGACGGGTTCTTCCCACCGGTCTGGGTGACCGTGGCAAGGAACGGGATGGTCATATGGGCCGAGGAACTGGAGGCATCCTGGACGGTTACCTGCTGGAACCCCCCGGCATCGAACGCAGACTTCAGCTGGGCTGCAGGATCGGCGATCCTGAAGAAGACCGCAGTCTGCTCCAGGAGCGAGAGATCGTACGTCATCTCCACCTGGGCATCGCCGTTTTCTGCAAGGGTCATGGTAAGGGATTTCATGGTGAACGCCGATGCGGGCATCACGGCGCATGCCATGAGAAGAAGCCCGATCACCGCGAGATAGATTCTCTTCATGGAGATCGGTGTTGATGACCCCGGGTTAAAAATTGGTTGGATGGCCGGAGTTAAGATAATCCAAAAAACAGCGGGAACCGGTTTCAGCCGGAAATCCCGACCATGTATTACCGGACGTTTATCAGATCCCAGAGAAACGCACCGGATCAGAACCCGGCGGTTAAACCATAAGAAAAAGAGGGGGTTTCCCTGCAATCAGTTCCTGCGGCAGGCAACGATGAGCGCTGCGCCAAAAATACCGGCAACAATCACCGGCAGGGAGACCGGCGACTGGGTTGTGGGGGCCGGGGTCGGGGCTGCGGGATTCATCGTCACATAGACATCAACGGTCTCACCAACCGCGGGCTGCCGGGGAATCGTCCCGGTTGTGGTCGAGTACCCGTCCTTGCTTACAGTAAACTCGGAGAACGGTGTGCCGGTAACGGAGACCGGGATCTTCAGGACACCGTTGTGGGAGAAGCCAACGGAGTTCCCGCCCAGCAGGACTTTTGCGCCTTCAACACTGCAGTGGATAACGATGAATCCCTGTCCGCTCCCGTCCGGAGCCACAACCGTGGTAGGTACAACGGTCGGACCCGATACGGGAACCAGCGTTGCTGCCCAGACACCAACGGTCTGCCCCTTGGCCGGAGCAGCCGGCAGGGACCCGGAAACGGTCACATACCCGCTCTTCTCTATCCGGTAAGTGGTAAAGGGTGTGCCCGTGGTGTAGACCGGGACTGTAAGAATTCCCCCGGAGATTGCGCCTTTGTACGTGGAGTCGAAATAGACGGAGGCACCGTCAACGCTCTCGTGCACGGCAATCCAGCCCACATCCCCGCCGATTGGAGCGGATGACGTTGTCGGAACGGTGGTGACTGCTGTCGTGACCGGGTTGAGGGTGGCATACAGGTCAACGGTCTCTCCATCGGAAGGCATCCGGGCGATCGCGCCCTCGTAGGTCACGTACCCGTTCCTGCTGACGGAAAATGTTGTGTACGGGGTTCCCGTGAGGGTGACTTCAAAGGATTTCTCGGTTGTGCCGCTCATCGTTCCCTGGGAGTTGCCATTGAAGGCAACTGAGGCGTCGGCAACATTGGCATGGACCTTGAGCCATCCCTTGCCGGTCCCCGTGGGTTTCTCGGTAAGAGAGACGGTTACGGCAATGTCTGAAGTCGAGCCGGGGGCCGGTTCCGGAATCGTGCCGGATTTGTCATAATAGCCGGCTTTTGTGATCACGTACGAAGAATACCCGGATACATAGGGGATTTCGAGGAGCCCGTCCGCGATCGTTCCCTTCACGGAACCATCAACGGAGACCTGCGCCCCGTTGGCCGTGCAGGCCGTGGAAGATAACGAATCGCACTGGAAGACAAGGGCAGTCCCGCCACCGGGCAGGACGGCCGACACAGGAAATACTAAAAGACCTGCAAGAGCAAGCGAGAGAAGAATGACACACTTTGTGGACATGGTTGGCATCACGTTTCGTTGTTGACGGAAATGTGGATCGGGGTTGTATAAGTAATATATGAAATCCGAAGATCCCGGGACAAAACCGGCCCTGCCCGCGGCACGATCCGGGTATTTAATGCATGTAAAAAAAAGGATTATCCGGCCCGTTACACGTTCATCGTGTGGGTGATGGATGGCATGGTGATGGAGTTGGTAAACGTCTCCTGGTAGCCATCCGGGAAGGTGATGGTTGTTACCTGCGGGGCGAAGTTAGCCGATATGAGCGGGGCAAACCAGTATTTTTTCAGGACTTCCTGTGCCCGGGCAAACGAGATCTCCGGGGAGGTCATGGTTGTTGTACCATTGCCCTGCGTAACCTGGGCATAGGAGGGAACAACGAAATCGGCCGATGAACTCGTCACGCTGTTGACGGTGACCTGTCGGTTGGTGTTGCTGTCAAAGGCTTTCTTGAGCTCGTTTGCAGGGTCGGCCATCCGGAAGAAGACCGCGCTTTGCTCGAGGAAATTGAGATCGTACTGCATGGTGATATGCGCATCGCCATTCGGGGCGAGCGCAACGGTCAGCGTCTTTGCGGTGAATGCCTGGGCGGGCATGACAGAAAACGCCAGAAGGCACAGGCATCCGATGATAAGATAAACCCGTTTCATAGTGTATCGGTATCTAGATTACAAGTCCAAGATTATATGCTTCGTGTTTCATAGAAAAAGATCGGTAAAAAAACTGCAGGGATCAGTTCTTCTCGGCAACCTGGACGAACTCATCGAAATGCCGGCTCTTCTTGAAGAGCCACCAGGTGAACCGCTCGATGACGGTAAAACGGAACGATCCCCCGGCCGCGTTCGGGTGGCCACCCCCGCCGAACTCGCGGGCAATGATGTGGCTGATCTGCGGTACAGAGCGCACCGAGAACTTCCCGTCTTTTCCTATGATCACTTCAATATCCGTCTTCTTCTCGTCCCGGATGAAATGGGCGGTCTCGCTCGGGTACCCGTAGAGCGGGGCAAACGCGATCCGGTACTTGGTGCCAAGGAAGGTGGCGTGCTTCAGGCTCCGCTGCATCATCTCCTCCATCTCGGCCTTGATCTCCCGGTATTCCCGGTCGATCTGTTCGTCGCTGAATTCCCCCTGTAAGAGGCAGTCGCGGACATGGTCGCGGTTCTTCTTGCGCTGGAGCACCTGCCCGAGCACGGCAGAGCGCGGGTCGGCATGCTTCCAGAGATCGTAATCGCAGACAACCCGGGCAACTTCGCCCGCCACCGGGTTCTCCGGTGCAAGATCCCGGGCAACGATCCCGGTTGCGCACACGGAAGTATCGATATGGAGCAGGGAGACTTCGCTCTCGATCTTCTGCACTTCCTCGTCCCGCCAGCGGTGATGATCCCGCCATTCGATGATCCAGCCGTTCTTTTTTGCTTTTCTTGCGGTAGTTTCTGTGTCGCGGTGATACCCGAGATCGGAGATGGAGAGGAGATCGCCTTTGCCTTCGCAGGCTGCAACAAGGCTGAAGAGTTCGGAGAATTTCCCAACGGAACTCCAGATAGTGAACACCCCGTCGTTTCCGAACTTCATCCGGTGGATTGCATCCGCTCCCACGGCATCGAGATCATTGTGGGTTAAGTGAACCACATGCGCCGTGCGGCTTTTTACCGCCTGGGCAAGTCCGGATTCCCCGGCACCTTCTTTCGGGAGCGCCATTGGTTAATACTGTCATTCCCGCATATAAAAAAAGAGCGGGAGCGAAAAGGGCAGGCCGGAACAGATCATTTATTAGTCAAAAGTGACAACACTATAGTCCTGCCCTAGTAGCTCAGCTTGGGAGAGCGCTAGACTGAAGATCTAGTTGTCGCCTGTTCAAATCAGGCCTGGGGCACTTCTTTTGTTGTTTTACGCTTGAAACCGTTGTATTTTTCGTGCGCAGGGGGTTCGATCGCCCCGAAAACCCCCCCGGGGGTATCGGGGGAACTACGCAATAACGGGGCAGACGGGTTCCCGCCGCATAAAGTATAAAATCAATCCTATCGTTGTCTTTGTATCGGCCCCCACCTGCCGGAGGATTGTATATGGACCTGCTGATCGCCAGTGTAAGTATCCTGCTGCTTGCAATAGCTCTTCTGTATATCGGCCAGCGCCTCAAACTCCCGAGCATTGTCAGTTTTCTTGTCATCGGCATGCTGGTCGGGCCCTATGGCCTGCAGCTCATCACCAACCAGGACGCCATCGACACCTTCGGCAGCATAGGAATTGTGCTCCTCCTCTTCACCATCGGCCTGGAATTCTCGTTCCAGAAACTCATGCGTTCCTGGCGGACGGTAATCATCGGCGGGACCATCCAGGTCCTCGCAACCATCGTTGCGATCACGCTCATCTCCAGTTATTTCGGCATGCCGTTTAGTGAGGCCCTGATCTTCGGGTTCATCGTCTCCCTCTCGAGCACGGCCATTGTCATGAAGATCCTGCAGGAGAAAGGCGAGGTGGATACCCTCCCGGGCCGGACCCTGCTTGGGATCCTCATATTCCAGGATCTTGCCATCATCCCCATGATGCTCATCACTCCCCTGCTCGTGGGAAGCGGGGGGCCCGATATGAATGCGCTCCCCCTCCAGGTAGGAAAAGTCGCACTCATCATCCTTGTCATCATTGTCATGGCCCGCTGGATCATCCCGGCGTTCCTCTTCCGGGTTGCAAAGGAGAAGAACCGGGAGCTTTTCCTCGTCACCCTTGCCGGCACCTGCATACTCGTTGCATGGCTGACAAGCGAGGCCGGCCTCTCGTTCACCCTCGGGGCCTTCATCGCTGGCCTCATCATCGGGGAGTCCGAATACAACATCGATGCGCTGGGCCATATCATCCCGTTCCGGGATGTCTTTGCAGCCATCTTTTTCTTATCGATTGGGATGCTCCTCAACACGCAGACCGTCTTTGTCGATTTCTATTACGTTGCCATGATGGTGCTCATCATCATCGGGGTGAAGATCCTGACCGGGGCTGTTGCGGCAAAGGTCCTCGGGATGCCAACCCGGGTTTGCGTCTTCTGCAGCCTTGCACTCTGCCAGATCGGGGAGTTCTCGTTTGTCCTTGCCAAGAACGGGCTCGATACCGCGCTTATACCGGAAAAGGTCTACCAGATCTTCCTTGCCGGGGCCATCATCACGATGGCACTCACCCCGTTTGCCATGAACGCCTCTCCCCGGGTTGTCGACCTGATCTACCGGATCGCACCGAAGCGAATCTCCCGTGGCAAAAAAGAGCCTGCAGAAGAGCCGGAACAGGAACTTTCCGATCATGTCATCATAGCCGGCTACGGTATCACGGGTAAGAGCGTTGCCAGGGCAGCAGCGCTCGCAGGCATCCCCTACATGGTCATTGAATTGAACCCCGAGATAATCCAGAAGGAGCGTTCCACGTTCCGCCCCCACTTCATGTTCGGGGACGCGGTGCAGGAAGAGGTGCTGGAACATGCCGGCATCCACCGGGCCCGGACACTGGTCATCGTGGTCTCGGAGGAAGAGGCCATCCCGAGGATAATCCATACTGCCCGCAAGCTGGCGCCCGACATCCATATCTTAGCCCGGACACGACATGTCCGGCAGGCCCGGCACCTGCTGGAACTGGGGGCTGACGAGATCATATCCGAAGAGTTTGAGGCGTCGCTGGAGATCTTCTCCCGTGCACTCAAAAGATACGAGATTCCCGACGAAGAGATCGGCTACATCATCAAACGGGCAAAATCGCTGGGCAGGACAATGTTTTCGAAGAGTGCCAACGGCGAGGCGGAGCTCGCAGATCCCAATCTCATGTACCAGGACCGGCATGTGCACTCGTTCCTTGTCGAGCCCGGATCGGAAGCGGAAGGAAAAACCCTTGCGGAACTGGATCTCGGGCCCCGGTTTGGCATTCTCGAAGTCGGGATCCGGAGCCAGGGAAAGACCACGAGCAACGTCCCCGATGACCGGAGACTGGCTGCGGGGGAAGTTATCATCACGTTCATAACCGATCAGACCGCCCGGGAACTCCTGCCGCTGTTTGCGAGGAAGAGCGAATAGCAGGAACGTTTCTAAACAGATCCCAGTTGAGCGTAGTTGTCCCATGATCAGCTTCACGATGGATCCGGTTCCGCCGTTCGATCTCGATCTCACTGCCGCGATCTTCGCTTCCGGCGATCCACAGATCCGTATCTACCGGGACGGCTGCTTCCGGCAGGCACTGGCGGTGAACGGAATTCCGGTCCTCATAGAGATCAGCTCCATAGGCACAACCAGCCGGCCGAAGATCCGCGTAACCTGCCATGCAGACCCGCCGATCCGAAGGGATCTGAAGGAGGCCATCCGGAGCACGGTTGCCACCTTGTTCAGCACAGAGGATGACCCGGCCCGGTTTTATGCAGCAATGGCAGGCGATGAGACCATGGCCGGGCTCACCCGTAGGCTCGAAGGGCTCAGGTGCCCGGCAACCGCCACCGTCTTCGAGGCGCTCGTGGATTCCATAATCGAACAACAGATCTCCCTTGCCGTATCGAGGGGCATCGAGAACCGGCTCATCAAAGCGGTTGGAACTCCCCTTGAATCCGAAGGCGTACTCTGGTACTGCTACCCGACACCGGAAATTCTTGCAGAAGTTTCGGATCCGGTCTTCCGTGCCTGCGGGTTCACCCGTCGCAAGGGCGAGTACATCCGGGACGTGTCCCGCCAGATCCTGGACGGGATGCTCGACCTGGAGATATTCAGAGCCGATACCGGCAGGGATACGGAATCCATAATCTCCGAGCTCGACAAGATCCGGGGTATCGGGAGGTGGACTGCCGAACTCGCCGTACTCCGGGGCCTTCACCGCCCGGATGCATTTCCGGCCGATGATATTGCGGTCCGGAGGTTTATCTCCCGGTTTTACCGGGAGGGAACAAAGGTATCCCCGGATGAGGCCCGGGCTTTTTCAGAACGCTGGGGCCGGTTCAGGGGCTTTGCCGCCTACTACCTGGAAGTCGCCGAGCTCTTGCGAATAATGCCCGGGGATATCAGGCCGGATCGTGCACCCGGCATTGTCACATGAAAGGCCTTCCGGGGGTTTTCGCAACCGATAAATAGGGTCATCATCCATCAGTGGATAGAGGCAGGTATACCGTGAGCACGTGGGATATTCCGAAAGGAAAGATGAGCATAATTGCGGGGATTGCTGCGATTGTTCTTGGAATCGTTGCCCTTCTCTTTCCGGTGCTGGCATTTTATTTCATAGAATATATCTTTGCGATCTACGCGGTAGTCATGTCGGCAAGCCTGGTCATGACCGGCATCGGCCTGCAGAAAGAGAACCGTATGCAGGGCCTGCTGCTCACCGTTGCCGGTGCGATCGGGATCTGTATCGGGATTGCAATCCTTGTCGCGCCGCGGATCATGGCAGTCTCGGCGCTGCTCGTCCTCGGGATCTGGGCAATTGTGGCCGGTGCAGGCGATCTTATTTTTGTCTTTGGTTCCGCCAGTGATGCAGAGCGCAGTTTCAAGGCCGCAACCGGGATTCTCACACTCCTTGCCGGCCTGCTGATCCTTGCTGCCCCCAAGATCGTTGACGAGTTCGTGCTCGTCACGTTCGTTGGCATCTTTGCAATCCTTGCCGGCATCCTCACGATCCTCTTCGGTACGGCAAAGCCCCGGGAGAGAAAAGAGATCAATCACCTGATCTACAAGTAACGTGCAGGCTTCCTGGCGGAATTTTTTTTAAACCGGCCGGACTGCAGGAGAGCGGGAGGAAAACCGCAGGTAAAAAGATATTATTCCTGCGGGGGCAACAATAAAGTAACTACGGAGAATCGCTGCAATGGATATCCCGGACAGTATCATACAAGAGAGCCGCAGGACCGAAGAAGAGATCCGCAAAGCCGAGATCCAAAAAGAGATCGGGGATCTGAAAACAGATATCGATCGGACGGGTGCTGCGATCTCCCGAAAATTTCAGGGATCGGAAGCACCGGCTGCAGCCGAAGAGGAATGATTCCGGTTCAGTCCCATCAGGAACTCTTTTTTAAGAATTTTTCAATCCCGTATTTGAGCTCCGCAAGCGTCACGGGTTTCTGGAGCACCCCTAGTTTTGGATCCTTGAAGAGGGCGAGCTTCTCATCAACGGAAGGAGATGCCGTAAAGAGGAGGACCGGAAGATCCTTGTTGTTGAAATCCACGCGGATCTTTTCAAGAACTTCCCAGCCGTTCATGGGGGTCATCATGATATCCAGCAGGAGGAGATCCGGGGGGGTTTTCCTGATCTGTTCCAGTGCTTCGATTACATCCGGCACCAGGACCGGTTCATAGCCTAACCGGCGCAGCAGGATCTCCATCAATTCGAGGATAGGCTGGTCATCCTCTACAAGCATGATCTTATGCGTCATGAGGTGCCTCCATGGGCAGGTGAATGGCAAAGGTACTTCCGGCGTTTTCTGTACTTTCCACGAGTATATCTCCACCGTGCATTTCAATTACCTTCTTCGCTATTGAGAGCGACAGGCCGATGCGATCGTATTTGCGCGAGAGCTTTGCTGCATCGGCGAGCTGGAATGGCTCAAAGATGGATGCGAGAGCGTTCTTCGGGATACCAACCCCATTGTCCTCTATGGCAATAATATGCTCTGATTTATCTTTCGCAGCCTTATAATAAACGCGGATCTTTCGCGGCGGTTTGGAATAGTTCACCGCATTTGCAAGGATCGAGTCGATGACGCTGTGCAGCCGGTCCTTGTCCCCATGCAGGACGAGAGTATCGGGAATATCCAGAGCGATCTCTGCTTTTGCCGGGTATCCGCTGGTATCCAGGACGGTCTTTACCAGGTCTGCAATATTGAAATCCGAATACTTGAGCTCCAGTTTCCCGCTCTCCAGCACCGAGAGTTCCAGCATCTGGTTGATGATCTGCCGTTCCCGGTCCACGCTCGCCAGGCAGCGTTCAAGGATCTTCTTGGTCTCGTCCGTGATGCCGAAGCCGGCGGGGTCCGAGATCAGAAGGTTCAGGTAACCGAGGATCGGCTGGAGGGGGGTCCGCATCTCGTGGGCAACCGTGATGATGATGCCCCGCCTGCGTTCATTGTCCAGCCGGATCTTCTCTTCCAGCCGCTGCTTCTCGGACAGGTCCTCGATATTGATCATGGTTGCGGGCTTTCCGCTATGCATCACCGCTATCGTGGAGAGGGAGCCTATCCGCGTCTCGTTGTCCTTTGTCAGGAAAAGGAACCGGGCTTTGTCCGGACTTTGCGGATTCTTTCCTATGGCTTTTATGAACTCCGAGAAGCGCTCGCGATCGCCGGGATCTATCAGCTGCAGGATATCCGTTCCCGCAATCTCGGGGGATTTGAAGCCGGAGAAGGCACCAAAGGCAGGATTGGAGAACCGGATCTTTCCCTCCTGGACAATAACGATGCAGATGGGGGAGTACTCGGTCAGCTGCCGGTATTTCATCATATTATCGTTGTTGGCTTTCTCGGCAAGCTTCCGGCCATTGATGTTGATGGCCGTGCAGGTGAAGGTGTCCTCATCAATGGCGCTCCAGGAGAGGTTCACCCAGCAGGCATCCCCTTCCTTTGTGGAGAACCGGGTCTCGAAGTCCTCGGAGGTTGTCTCCTTCTGGATCCGTTCAAGGAACCGTTCCTTCTCGCGGGGATTATGAAGCATGCCGGAGAGATCGCGGGACTGGATCTCACAGGCCTCGTAATGGAGCATGTCCAGGAACCGGGAATTGGACTGGATCACGGAGAGATCCTTTCTGCTGAAGAGGACAATTCCCAGCTGGGAATGCTCGAAGACCGAGCGGTACCTGACCTCCCCGGACCGGATCCTGTCGATAATATAGGCAACGGCCACGGAAACAAGTACCAGAAAGACCGATTCGGTTGTCAGCCCTGCAAGCACCAGGTAATCGGGGTAATTGAAGAGATAGCCGATGGCCTGGAAGGCAATGCCGCAGACTGCCGCGACATAGATCCCGTTCTTCGGGTAGAAATAGACGGCATAGATTATCGGCATAAAGAAGAGCGGGTAACTGATGAACCCCCAGGACCGGGAGAACGAGACCGCGGTGATGATTATGCAGCAGACGGAAAGGGAAAAGATGACAAAAAAACGGGTCAGATCTGTGTGGGAGATCCGCAGATCATGTCCGCGGAAGGTTGCACCGGATATCGTTGTACCGCTCATACGATATTCATTGTATTAGGAGACTGACTATAAAAACCACCGGGTCTGCCAGAGGGATATACCAGGATGGGAAAAGCCTGCAGATCAGTGATTTGATATAACAGGGAGGGCAACCCGGTACCGGATGCGGCCGTATGTGGTAATCAACGCAGCGATGAGCGCCGACGGAAAGATCTCGACCCGTGAACGCCGGCAGGTAAAGATCTCCGGGACCCAGGATTTTGCCCGGGTTGACCGGCTCAAGGCCGGGTGCGATGCGGTCATGGTGGGGATCGGCACCGTACTTGCCGACGATCCCTCGCTCACGGTAAAATCAGAGGAATGCCGCAGGTTCAGGACGGACCGGGGTACGGATGAGCACCCGGTCCGGATTGTTGTGGACAGCAGGGCAAGGACTCCCATTGCCGCATCAATCCTGAACAAAGGCCCGGGGAAACGGGTGATAGCGGTCTCGAAGCAGGCCGATGACAAACGGGTAGCTGAACTGAAACCCTATGCAACAATCCTGGAAAGCGGGGAGACTGAAGTCGATCTCAAAGAGCTCATGGAACAGCTGGGTGCCATGGGAATCCGGCGCCTGATGGTGGAGGGAGGCGGAACCCTTCTCGCCGGCCTGATCTCAGCCGGCCTTGTTGATGAGATCTATACATATATCGGCAATATCGTCATCGGGGGAAAGGATGCCCCGACCCTTGCAGACGGGCCGGGCATGGTAAAGGAGACGGAATTCTGCCGTCTCGATCTCATCGAAGTCCACCGGATGGATATGGGGATTCTCCTGCACTGGAAAGTCCGGCATATGGAATAACTGTCGGGAGATTCGGGCAATGGCCGTTCATGCCGGAAGCGGCATTCTTTTTTGATAAATTTTTTTTGTAAAAAAAGACGGGGATTATTCCCGGTTAACTCCGGGTCTTGTAGGGTACAAGCTGGTCGATGACCTTGTACACATTGCCGGAGGTCATCGTCAGGGTCACTTCGGCCCGGTCGCTTCCTTTCGTGCCTTCGAGCTCCACAATGGATCCCATGCGGGGCTTGTCAATGCTGCCCGTGACAACGGATCCGTCCGGGTGGGTTACCTTGACATCCATTTTGGATACGGACATGAGTCCTTTGCCGCCATTGAGGGAGGTCATGATGGTTGTTGAGTAGGTTCCGGCCTTCTCGATGCTGACAGTCACCTGCTGGATCTCGGGAACAACATCCGTAGGCTGGGGCACCAGGGAACTGGTGGTTTTTGCAACAACGGGTGCAGTTGTTGCAACTACGGTCGGTTCTTGTGTCGCATCGGTAACAACCGGTGTCGCGACCGTGGTTGGAGCCGGTGCGGGCGCTGCCGGGGATGTACATCCCGCGGAAAAGAGTACTGCTATGATGAGTGCTGCTGCGATATACAGGAATATTCTCTTCATATGAACAATTCCACCGGCTGAATATTTGAGAGTTATGGTAACAGTCTGACTCACGGAGGATCGGATCACTCCTGATTCACGGGATGAGGGAGAACCCAATCCTCATCTCCCGGTATGCTGAATACTAAAAATACGTACCTCGCAGTCGTCATCCTGGCATTGGTATTCATCCTGATCGCAATACGGCAGGTGGGCAGGTTCAAGCTGAAGATCTGGCAGATCATGCTTGGCGGAGCCGTTGCGGTCCTCATCACCGGGCAGATCGCACTGCCTGACGCGCTTCACGCAATCGATATTGACGTACTGCTCTTCCTCTTCGGCATGTTCGTTGTCGGGGAGGCGCTCGTGTCGAGCGGGTACCTCTCCGGTCTTGCCCACCGGTTCTTTGCCCGGGCACACAATCCGGATCAGGTTGTCCTGGGCATCCTCTTCGGTATGGGTCTTCTCTCGGCGCTCCTGATGAACGATACGCTCGCCGTCATCGGAACCCCGCTGGTCCTGGCCCTGGCCGCGGGCCGTCACATCTCAAAAAAACTGCTCCTGCTCGCGCTGGCTTTCGCGATCACCACCGGCAGCGTGATGAGCCCGATCGGCAACCCGCAGAACCTGCTTGTTGCCATCAACTCCGGCATGGCCTCGCCCTTTGTCACGTTCGCGATCTACCTGGCCATACCAACGCTCATCTGTCTCGGTATCGCGTATGCAGTGCTGCGCTGGTTCTACCGCGAAGAGTTCCTGCCCCGGGAGTATGAAAAAGAACCTGCCCCAGCCTCGGATCGCCGGTTGGCTCTGCTTGCCAAAGTATCGCTTGCCATTGTCCTGCTGCTCGCGCTTGCCAATATCCTTGCTTCGTTCTTCACCGGGTCCATGCTCGTGACCCTGCCGCTCATCGCGATTTGTGCCGCCCTGCCCGTGCTGATCTTCTCGGAGAAACGGTTTGCCATCATCAAAGCCATCGATTGGTGCACGCTTGTCTTCTTTGCAGCCATGTTCGTCCTGATGGCAAGTGTCTGGGAGACCGGCATCTTCCAGTCCCTGGTGAGCGGAGGGATGCTCTCTTCCATCCCGGCACTGCTCGGCACCAGCATCGTCATCAGCCAGTTCATCTCCAATGTCCCGTTCGTTGCACTCTTCCAGCCGCTTGTTCTGCAGGCTGGAGGAACAACAGCCCAGCTCATGGCGCTTGCAGCCGGGAGCACGATTGCCGGCAACCTCACGATCCTCGGGGCTGCAAGCAACGTGATCATCATCCAGAACGCGGAGAAGCAGGGAGCAACCCTGACATTTTTTGAATTCATGAAAGTCGGGCTCCCGCTGACCGTGCTGCAGGTGCTGGTGTACTGGGGATGGCTGGCGGTGGTGGGGTAAGCTGGTCTCCCGGATCGAAAGGTAGGGGCATTCCCCCAAATGAATACATTTTTTACTCAATTGAATACATTTTGTATTCATTAAGCGCTGCTCGTCCATTAATAGAATAAGACTTCGTTCACAGCACTCTTTTTGCTCGGGCAGGGACGTAACCAAACTATCCGCGTCTGCCCGGAATTGTAAAAAGAATATCCTCACCGTCAATGGATTAATATTCAGAACACGCCAACAACACACATACAGAGACCTATGGATGCACTCACGCTCCTTCGCGAGCATGAACCGGAATTAAAACTGCGGTTCTGCGTTGCGAAGATCGGGATTTTCGGATCATTCGCACGCGGAGAGGAACGGCCGGAAAGTGATATCGACATCCTTGTTACGTTCCGTGACGGGAAGAAGACGTTCGACAACTTCATGGGGACGAAATACTATCTTGAAGATCTCTTCCAAAGAAAAGTCGATCTGGTAACGGACGCCGCACTCAAGCCGCTCATCCGCGACCCTATCCTGCAGGAAGTCGTGTATGCCTAGATCCGAGTTGCTGTACCTCCACGATATTTCCGAAGCTGCAGCAAATATCCGGTCCTATGTCGGCACGATGCCATTTGACGAGTTCAAAAACGATCAGATGCGTATCGATGCAGTTGTGCGGAACTTTGAGATCATCGGAGAGGCAACGAAAAACCTGAACGGAGACTTAAAATCGCGGTATCCCAAAACAGACTGGAAATCGATTGCAGGGTTCCGTGACGCGCTCATCCACGGATATTTTGGTATTGACCTGGAAATTCTCTGGGACATTATTGTCAACAAAATTCCACTGCTGCAGGATGAGATCGCAGCCATTATCGCATACGAGAAAGGAACCGGGAAATAATTTTCATTTCGATCTTTTTTTTGAACAGACCGCTGGATCGCCACTGACCGTACTGCAGGGGGCTTCATAAACCCTGAACCGCATCAGGAGAACGTGACCACAAAGCACTTGGTCCGCAAAAAAATACCTGTCATCACAAAAGTTCAGGTTTTTTTATGAACCCACCCATTCCCGGATGCAAAGAAGCGCATCCTTATACCCTGGAACAGCTCGGCTGGACAGAAGAACACAAGGAAGCATTCAGAAAATTTTCACACCCGTACATTCCCGGTCGCGTTGCGTGCAGGCAGAAGACCGTCTGGGAAGTTTTTACCGGAAGCGGACCGGTCATTGCCGGGATCTCCGGAGCCTTAAAAAAACTCGGACGTTTTCCAGCCGTGGGGGATTTTGTCGTGCTGCTTCACCAGCCGGAAGCCGGATCCATAACAATCGTTGCAATCCTTCCGCAAAAGACGGTGTTCACGCGGGGAGCTGCCGGGCGGGAAGGAACGGATCAGGTCATTGCAGCAAATATAGACACGGTCTTTATCGTGACCGCTGCCGGTCCTGACCTGAACGCCCGCAGGATCGAGAGGTACCTTTCGATTGCCCACGCATCCGGCGCCCGGCCGGTGATCGTCATCAACAAATCCGATCTCGCGGAGGATCCCGCCTCGCTCACCAGGGAGATTGTGCCGGTCTCCTCCGGCATCCCGGTTATTCTCATCAGTGCGATGAACGGCGAGGGGATCGGCCTGCTTGACCCGTACCTCGGGCCAGGCAGAACGATCGTGCTGATCGGTTCATCGGGGGTTGGCAAGTCCACCCTGATCAACCGGCTCCTCGGCCAGGAGATGCAGAAGATCTCAGGCATCCGGGAGGATGACGGGAAAGGCCGGCATACAACGACTGTGCGCCAGCTCTTTGTCCTGGAGGGCGGTGCGCTCATGATCGATAATCCCGGGATCCGGGAAGTGGGCATCGGTACCGCTTCGGCCGGCATTGGCGACACGTTTTCCGATATCCGGGAGCTGGCGGCGGGCTGCAGGTTCTCGGACTGCCGGCACGAACTGGAGCCGGGCTGTGCCGTGCAGGAGGCCGTGAAGGCCGGCATCCTCTCAGCGTCCCGGCTGGAAAGTTTCCATCGGCTCGTGCGGGAACTTGCGTTCGAGCAGGACAAAGCGGAGATCGGTCTCGTCCGGTCCGAGAGGAAACGCTGGAAAGGAATCGCGAAACTCGGAAAGGAGATCCAGAAGACGAGGTGGAATTAGGGAAGATTCATAGCTGGACATCTCCCCAGGGGCAGACACCGGTCCCGTTCTCCATCGGAGAATGAGGGTTTGGGGAAGGGATCTTCGCAAGGGTATTTCGCAGGGCGTTCCTCCGGATTGAAATCTCCATCGGAGACTACTGCACGGGACTGATTCCTTAAAGGGCCGGGAGTTGGCTCAGCCGGGGATCATTCCATCTCACCGTTTCTTTCCCGCTCGATACGCAACCGGGCTGATTCCACAACAGAAAAGAGGGATTTCCCATCGAAGGGTTTGATGAGATACCCGTAAGGACCCGTCTCCTTCGCACGCTCGATCGTGTCATTATCAGCAAATGCCGTTACGAATATGACGGGAATTCCGAGACGGTCGCGGACAGTACGGGAAACTTCGATCCCATCCAGGGGACCTTTGAGCCGGATATCCAGCAGAATGATGTCCGGGTGGTGACTTGCAGCCAGTTCGAGCGCTTCAGCGCCGGTTGCAACGGAACCGATTACCGTATACCCGGAAGCGACAAGATATTTCTGTATCCATTTTGCCACGATTGCTTCATCTTCTACGATCAAGAGGGAAATGTTCGTCATGGTTTCAGACCCCTGTTTTTCCGCGTATTTTTGAGAACCTGAGGGTTATCCGGGTCCCGTTCCCGCCCGTCATGGACAGGTCTGCATCCAGCTGGCAGGAGAGAGCTGTCACGATCTGGAGCCCGAATGACTCGGTCTCCTGGAAATTGACCGATTCCGGAAAACCTTTGCCATCATCTTCGACAATCAGGGTGAGCATATCATCCGGTGCCTGTTTCAGGCAGATCCGGATAATCCCCCGGTCCCTGCCGGTGAAGGCATGTTTGAGAGCATTCGTCACCAGTTCGTTGATTATCAGTCCACAGGGAATGGCGGTATCCAGGTCTATATCGATATCGTCAATGTCATAACAGACATTAACACCCGGTAACGCGCTGCAGGACGGGACAAGCCGATCAACAAGCATCTTTATATAATCCTCTGCCTTTATCGTGGAAAAAGTCTTGGACTGGTACAGGTTCTCGTGCACGAGCGCTATGGACCGGATCCGATCCTGGCATTCGCGGAAATGATTCTGTACATCAGGATCGCTCAGAGCGCCGGCCTGGAGATCGATCAGGCTTGAGATCACCTGGAGATTGTTCTTCACCCGGTGATGAACCTCTTTTAGCAGTACATCCTTTTCCGCAACCGACTGCCGGAGGTCGTCTTCAGTTTTCTTTCGTGCGGATACATCCCTTGCCACGGTCAAAAGAACGGTATTTCCCTCAAGGGTGAACAGGTGGCTGTTCATCTCAAGTGGGAGGGTTCTTCCGTCACAGGCCAGATAATCCATTTCAAATGTCGCATGATGGTTCCGGTCTATCTCTTCGAATATCCGGGGTATGCGCTCCCGGGAACCGGGCAGGACATTATCAAAGAGATTACAAGAGAGGAGGAAGTCCCGCGAATATCCCATGATCCGGCTCGTACCATCATTGACCTCGATCACCGGATAGCAGAGGGGATCTTCCCCTCGTGCGCAGAGAACAACCGCATCATTGGCGCTGTTGAAGAGGGTGAAATATTTCTTTTTACTTATTTTGAGGGCTTTTTCTGCTTCCCTATGCGCCTCAATTTCCCGCCGCAGGTGAGCGTTTGATTCCAGCAAAGACGCTTCCCGCTCCCTAATCTGATTGCCCATAGATACGTGGCGATATGTTATAAGACCGATAAGGAGGGTGATAAGCACGATAATCAAAAAGCCCAGATACCGCAGCCGGGTGAGTTTGGGTTCCAGCGCAGACTCCCATCCTCCATAAACAACTGCACCCATCTTCCATGTACGATCCGGGGGAATAATGAGATCCGCAAAAACCGGATCCTGATCCAGCACCGTGGGATCGCCGGTGAGCACCTGTCCATTCTGGTCCATGACAATAAAACCGAGACCGGATTTTCCGGACAGGGGATCGGCATTTTGTAAAAGGTGGGGAAGGTCAATCGTGATGAGAGCATATCCCCAGTAATTCCCGCCGATATAGACCAGTCTCATTATATTGGCAGTCTCATTTTGTGTCTGGGGAGTCGCAGCATCTGCAGCGGGCGAATATTCATATGCATCATTCCCCTTTGGTTTGAGTAAGATATGCCGGACTTCCGTTGCATAGGAAAATTGCCTGGAATAGGTAACAAAATCCTCTTGTGAATCCAACAGCGTTGAATTCATCATCATGGAACCGGAGAGCCGGGCGGGGATGTTATAATCCTGGCGAAGCGCTTTTTCGCAATTGTCCTTGACGGTGACAAGATATTGCTGCGCAGAGATTTTCTCATCGGCAATAAACCGGCCGGAAAGCCAGCCGGTTCCCATCCACCAGAGGGGAAATAAAATTATGGCAAAAACAAGTGCCGCCACGAGAATTGCCTGCCCGCGTGGAGATGTTCCAGCCCGTTTCAGAGATGCAATACAGCGTTTTATCATAGAAATACAGGAGTCTGTTCAAATCGGGAAACGGGTTTTATTCACAGAAAATGATCCCAGTTATTACCAGTTCAGGCCGCGGTTTTACTCTTGCGGAGTCCGGACTCCGGGCACGGATACTCTTCATGGGGGTCAGCGGGATGGATACTGCGATATGGAAAAAGTTTGTTCGTCCCATCCGGGATACCCGTTATGGCCTGTACGAAACCGCCATTGAACCCGGTAACAATCAAGGATCCCATTGACACGTACATTGCTCTGAGGAGGTTTAGTATTGCTGTTTTCAGACCGGACAAAGAGCCGGCCCGGCGGTGTAAGATGATGGAGAGGGTGATCATCAGGTTCTCTGTTCCTCTCCGGGCCAGCAATTTTTCCTCATTTCATACCCATAACGTCGAGCATCAGCGGCGATCGTTATCGTTTTCTCTGAACCGTGTCAGCATAAAATACTCGTCAAGTTTCAGTGAGATCTCATCGAGAAGTTCAATCTGTGCCCGGAGTCCATCCCGGTAAACCGGACTGCTCAAGGAACTTGTGCTGTTACCTGTGTTACGATTCGTCTCTCTTGTCATTTCATCACCTGTTTTTTTCAGCTGCTTTCCTGATTACCAGAGCCAATGCAACAAACATATCGCGGGCATGTACGCTCTTCTGGAGGTAAAAATCCACGAGGACATCTGACAACGGGGAAGTTACTTCAGTCCTGTCTCTTCCCGTGAAAAGAACAAAGGGCAAATGCCCGTGGGTCTTTGCTACTTCTGCAAAAAACTCAATGCCGTTCATTTCCGGCATCTGATAATCTGATACTATCACATCATAGTCCGAAGACTGGATCATCTTTAACGCTACGGTCGGCGAAATCGCGGTATCCACAACAAAATTCCCCGAACGTTCGAGAAAAATTTTACAGAGGGTCAGGAATTCCGGTTCATCATCGACATACAGGACAGAGACCGGGGCAGGTTTGTTGCTGCCCGTCTCGGTTGCAGATAATACATTATTCGGGATATAGGGTTTTGATAACAATGAATGACTGGTCATGATGCACCGATTCACCAGGTTTACGCCAGGTTTGCTATATCAGTTGTATTCAGGATCTGCCGGATATCGATCCAGATAATTAATTCTGTGTGTTCCTTGTCGCGGACCCGGCTCTTCTTGCGTATGATTCCGAGGATATTTGTGTCATCGCTGTTCACTGCGGCAGTTGTTTTCTCAACCTGGGATGGGCTGAACGTTGAAACCGAGGATACGTCATCAACCATGATCCCGATCTTGGATCGCGTGATTGTATCATCCAGGACGATAATTCTCCGGTTCTCATCGGATATCTCCTCTTTCTCGGTTATGTTCATGTTGAGTTTGAGGTCGATGATTGTTGTAATCTCTCCCCGGAGATCGATGATACCTTTGACATAGGAGGGAGTGTTGGGAATTTTTGTTATACGGGTATACTCCACTACCTCCTTCACATCGAAAAGATCGATGGCAAAATGTTCGTCTCCAAGGACAAATTCCACAACCTGGACATTGCCGGGACGGGCAATTTCCTCATCAGCTGCGTTTATACCCTTTTGTGCTGCTGCCATTGTCAGCACCATCAGGCAACTTTGAATTTTTTGTTCGCGGCAAGGGACTCGGCAGCTATCCGGTTTACACCATCAACAACTTTCCCTATGTCGCCAATCATGACCGATACCTGATGCGCCCCGGTCATGACATCCCCTGCCTCCTTTGCAGTTTCTGTCATGAGCTGCGCAACCTCATGGACACTTGCCGTGATCTCCTCAACCGTGGCAGCCTGCTCACCGGCAGCGCTCGCCACTTCTTCGCTGGTATGGGTGATCTTCTCTACCGCGGTCACAATCTCTTTGAATGAGGTGAGGGTCTCGGCAATCACCTCGGTCCCCACTTTGACCGCCTTTGCCGACTCATCCATTGCCGTGGTTGCTTCCAGCGATTTTGTCCGGAGCCCCGCAATCATCTCTTCAATATTCTCAGCGGAATTCCGCGATTCCTGGGCAAGCGATTTTACTTCTGCCGCTACAACGGCAAAACCACGGCCTGCATCGCCGGCCCGGGCAGCCTCGATTGCCGCATTGAGCGCAAGGAGGTTGGTCTGGTTGGCAAGGTCGCGGATCAACCCGACGATCTTGATGATCTCGTTCATCTGTTTGGAGATGTCGTTGACGATCGTCTGTACATTCTGGGAGGACTCGGTTATCCTGCCCATGCTCTCCCCGGCCTTCCCCGCTTTCTCCTCACCTTTCTTGGAAAGCTCGTTGGTCTCCTTTGCCAGATGGGATGCAGCCTCCATATTGGAGGTCACTTCCTCAATTGCGGCAGACATGTCCTCCATTGCCTTTAAGACCTGCTCGATGTTGTCGCTCACCTTGTCGGTGTTTTTGCTCACCCTGCCCAGCTGTACTGCAGCCGCACCGGTAGTGCTCGTTGCTACCTCAAGATTCCGGGCTGCTTCCCCGCTTGTTGATACGAGTTCCTCCATCCCTGCATTGACATCCCGTATATTGGTCCTGAGGTTGTTGAGAATGGCACGGACCGCGAGGTGCAGCTTGGAGATCTGGTTGTAGACTTCCTGCGTCTGCTCATCCGGTTTTGTAAGATCATACCGGATGGTCAGATCCCCGTTTGCAATCTTTTCATATCGCGTGGACATCTCGCTTATCTCGTGCTCCATGTAATTCTGGACCCGGTATTCTTTCGTGAGATCTATCATTACTGAATAAATTTCGTACACTTTCCCGGTTCCATCGATAACAGGAATGTAATAGGTATCCAGAATCGATGTTCCGGCAGGATTTTCAACCGTGATGCGGCCATGCGTAACACGCCTTTTCTCGATCGCATCCCTTGCGGATTCACCATTCCGGCTCGTAACTTTGATATCCCGGATATTCATCCGGAGTATATCTTCCCTTGAGTACCCGGTCAGTCTGCAGAATGCCTTGTTGGTCGAGGTAAAATTCAGTTTATCATCATATACGAGGATTGCACACGGGTTCTCCTCGATCATGAGCTCGGTTTTTTGTTTGAATGTTTCAATTTCCTGGATTTTTTGTTTGATTTCCGTGAGATCGATCATAATCGCGAATACTTCGTCAACCTGACGGTTCTCTCCAAGAATCGGAATATACTCGATATCCAGAATCCGTATGCCTGCCGGGGCATCGATCGTCATGGATGAATGCACCACCCGTTTGTCCCTGAAGGCATCGGAAGCTGATCCACCCTCCCGTTTGATCACCTTAAAATCGAGTACATTCATCCGGAGGACTTTTTCTTTGGGATATCCGGTCAGCCTGCAGAATGTTTTGTTCGTAGCGAGAATGTCCATCTTTGCGTTTTCAACAAGAATCGCGCAGGGACTCTCCTCAATCATGATCTCGGTTTTTTGTTTGTAGGCTTCGATCTCCTGGGCTTTTTGTTCGGTCTCCGTGATATCGGTATAAACACCCATGAACCCGGCAATTTCGCCTGTTTCATCCGGGAGCGGGAGCGTGTGGGTGCTGATGATCTTCCTTCCTGAGGGGAAGTCCACCGTCATCTTCCCGGAGACTCTCTTCCGGGATCTCCTGGCCTCAGTTGACCCCTCCCCATCGATCCTGACAACCGTGAAATCCTTGACCTTCATGGCAAGAAGCCGGTCCCTGCTGTAGCCGGTCAGGCTGATAAAAGCCGGATTGCAATTGGTGATTTTCAGATCGAGATCGTACAATACAATGGACACGGGGTTTTCATTGAACATGATCTCGGCTTTCTTCAGTTCCTGCTGTAGTTGTTTTTCATTTCCTGTTCTGTTTTCTGTCATAATTTCATCTCTTGTATTGGCCGAAGAGGCGTCTTTGGAGGAGTCCGGGGATTCATTACAGGAGGGATGTGCCCCGAAGGAATTCCGGGTATTTCTCCAGTTTCACAATATTCCTGATGAACACTTGATTTGCATTGCATATTTGATATGCAATTCTGATAGGCAAATCTGGATGGCATTATATTTATGAATTCCTTATTTGCATTCCAGATCTGCACGCAACCAGGTGTATGGCATAAATAGGTAGAGTGAAAACGATTACACAAATCTGAAAATAGGGCCCGGTTGCAGTTATGTTGTGTGAAAATGAAGAACTCATCACTATCAAGGAAATGCTGCGGAAGAATCCGCGGGGAATGAGTATCACGGATATATCCCGGGAACTCAATCTGAACCGGAATTCAGTCTCGAAATACGTGAATATGCTGCTCGTGGCAGGGGAAGTGGAGATGAAAACCCATGCCGCTGCAAAGGTGTATTACCTCTCCCAACGGGTGCCCCTCAGAGCAATGCTTGATTTTTCAACGGATGCTATTGTGATTCTCGATGCAAATCTTGCTGTGGTCCGGGCCAACGACAATTTTCTCACACTCGCCGGAACATCGCGGGAAACCCTGATGGGCAATTCCATCCAGGGATCCTCAATCCCCTTTTTTTCAGATGCGAAAATCGTTGCAAGCCTTACGGATGCGCTGAAGGGAATTTCAACGATAACAGAGATCACATGGCAGAATGAAAACCAGGATCTCTTCCTCAGGGGAAAACTGATCCCGACTGTTTTTGAGGATGGTACGGCTGCGCTTACGGTAATTCTCGAAAACATAACAGGACAGATCCGGTCCCAGCAGGCTCTTGAAAAAAGCGAAGCCATGTACCGGGCGATTGTTGAAGATCAGACTGAACTGGTCTGCAGGATCCGGCACGATGAGACGATCACGTTCGTAAATCAGGAATGCCTCCGGTTTTTCAGGAGAGGCAGAGAGGCTCTGCTGGACAAGAAACTCCGTTCATTTATTGTGGATGAGGATCAGGAATATTCGGTCAGGGAAGTTTTACAACTCTCGTGCGACAACCCCATCACCACCTTCGAAAACCGGCTTGTTACTCCTGAACATGAGATACGGTGGATGCAGTGGGTTGCAAGAGCCATCTGTAATCCAAAAGGAGAGATCGTTGAATACCAGCTTGTCGGCCGGGACGTAACGGCTATCCGGGAGTCAACGGCCCAGATTGAACGCTCGCTCAAAGAGAAGGAGACCCTCATAAAAGAGATAAACTACCGGATCAGGAGCAACCTGCATTTTATCTCAAGCCTGATCGATCTCCAGGCACATCCCCTTATCGACCCGGCCTGCCGGGAACTGCTAAGGGAAGAAAAACAACAGATAATGGCACTTGCCCGGATTTACGAGATCCTGACGCAGTCGGATGACATCAACCATATCCCCCTCCCCACGTATCTTCAGAAACTGAACGGGGACCTGTACAGTTCGTACAACCTTGATCCTGCCCGGGTGAAAACAGAATTCCGGGCCGATGAGATCTGGGTCGATATCGATACCGCTATCCCGATCGGGCTGCTCTTCAACCTGCTGGTTGCCCGTGCGTTCAAACAGGCATTCCCTGAAGATCGAAGCGGGCAGGTTGATGTGAACATCCATGGGGATGCAAACGAGATTGTCCTGAGCATTGCGGACAACGGGGCCGGGCTCCCGGAAACCTTCGACATTGACAATCCGGATTCGATCGAGATGGAACTGGTTGTCACCTTAGTACACCAGATCAATGGACGTATCACCCTTGACCGGAGAGAGGGAACCCGGTTCGAGATCGTCTTTCCGTATCCGGCCCCCTGATCATCAGGGGATAAAAAACGGCGGTAAATCGGCTATTGGCATGTGAGAAAGGAAAATTTTCTTTGGAAAATTTTTCTGAAACGTTTTAAAAAATATTTTTGGGATTTTTTGTGGAAAAAATTGGGGAAAAATTCTGTGGGAGTCCGGGAAAAATTTTAAAAAATTCTGGACGGGCTCGCTGAATTTTTTTGCTGAGGGAAAGGGAGTCTTGAAAAAATTTCGATCGGGAGTTGGACCCTCTTTGATTTGATACGCAGGCCGGGTCGCAAGAGCGGGAATCTGGTGATGGCTGATAGCAGGAAGATGGACCGGTGATTCGGATTCGTTACGGGTCAGGTTCCCCGTCCCCGAACCGCCAGGAATTTCACCCAGTTACGACGGAGAATACCCACTCTCCGACGTAATATCCCCTGCTAAAACAGGGATTCTTTTCATTTTCCCGCAGCATAGCCCGTCTGCAACGAGATCGGCCCTCCAATTGCGCCTGTTTGCGCACTTTTAACCTCCGGGGTATTTTTCCAGATCCGGGCATTTTAAGGGCAAATTAAAATGAATTTACATCCAATTTTCCCCCATTACGCACACCGGACCGGCCCGGTTGGGCTTCCCGGCATAGTTCTCCGTCGGAGAATGGGGTTGGGGAGACGGTATCATCCCGGGGGTATTTCGCAGGGATGATCTCCGACGTGAAATCTGCATCTCCGTCGTAGATTATCATCCGGACCCCCTGTTTGTGAAAAACCTCCAGGTGGATCGTACTAAACAGGGGGTCGGCGGATCCCAATCCGGGCACGTATCGGGCTCCGTTCCGGAAAAGTGGTACAACGGAGCCCGTATAGGGCCCGGATTGGGGATGGTGTGGATTGGGAAAAACGGTGGTTCCGGGGGTGGTTTTTACGGCGTTGAGATGGGGAATTTTTGGCGCCGGGTTTGTTGGGGCCGGGCCCGGAAATTTTTCTGTGATATTTTTTCAGGAAATTTTTTTCTTTACCGGAAAAATTTTGTGAAAAAGTTCTGTAAGGGGTCGCAGAAATTTTTTGAGCACGGGTCGAATGTTTTTGATCGAGATTCGTTGGGTCGTTCGAATAAAACTGAAGGTTTTTTTCTTAACTTTTAATGTGATGACCTGTCAAATTTGAAAATTTTATGTTGCGAATCTAAGTAGAGGGTAAGAATGGGCTACACAAAGAGGGGATAGCAAATCAAAGAGGTCTGTGCAAATATATAAGCGGTGAGAGGAAGATAAATCGTCATTTTTTATATGCACTAAAAAATAATTGAATTGCCCCCAAAAAAATGACAATACTTTCGATATATATTGCAGTCCAATTCTGATACGCGAAAGAAATGATTAACAAGATTATAAAAAAACCTGTAATCACCGAACTCCAAAGTTGGATTCTCTCACTAAATCTCTCAATAATTTCTTGATTGATTTCTGTCCAGTGTCTGAAAAAAAAACCTTTAAACATGCAAATTATGAGTTTTCGTTTATTGTGATCAATAAAATATTCGGGAATGCATTCGGGAATTACTAGGCATAATGCAAGAATTAAAACCTCATAGAGATTTGGTAACCATTTTTTGAAAAACACAAAAAAGAATAGCACAGAGAGAGAACTGTAATTTTTTAAAGAATTATTCCAGACGTTTGCAATGAATATTTTGTCAATATTTGAGTAATTCTTATCTAGGTCATCTTTTGAAATAATTAATCTGCGAGTGACTGTTTTTTCCAAGTCTCTCTCAAAAATTAATACTTTTTTAGAAATTCTTAAAAAAAGTGTAATGCAAAAAATGATTACTGAAATAATTGTAATTATCGATAGTAAACTCTGAAATATCCCAGAGAACGAAAATCCAAATAAGATTAGAATAGCAATTCCGAATAAACCTGATATTATGAGTATTAGATTTAACAAATTGTCGATTATATCGTTAATAGCGTCAATAAAATCAATTTTCTTAACGATTGTTTCTATTGTTTTAATCGCTTCTGAATTTGGATTATTCGCTTTAACGTTCGTTCCAAATTGGATAGCTCTTTCATACCAAAATTGATAATCATAATTCAATAGTCCAAAATCATTCGAAGCAAATAGCGGTCTTGAGCATTCATAATATATTCTATCGAAATCATCACGGATTTTTAATTTTCTGACGGCTTTTATTGTGTAATCACCGAGATATTTAGATAGAAAATTTAATCGATTCATTATATTATTCATTGTTAAATTAACATAATATAAATAAATTCGTTTTTTCCCAGCATAAAAAAAATTGTTAAATGATTAAACTATTTTCCTCAAATCCCCAGTGTTTTAGAACATAATGAAAAAATCTTGAGTCGTTAATTTCTTAGACGCATTACCGGATCGAATAATGAATTCAGAATCAGTATTATTTTTCAAAAAAAACAGGTTCATCAGAGGGAAATATCGATATGCCACAAACGTCTTTATTGTCTATTGATTCAAAATTAACATGGAAATAGTAACTATTGGTCTTCCCCAAGATTGTGTCATTTTTCTCATACACAAATCTCTGAAAGCCATCGCGATTTCGATGTCGAGGAGGGAACTAATCTCAAAAAAATATCAATAACCTAAGAAAAAAGAATTGAAGTCTTCGACATTATAAGTATTCTTTAACCAAAATCGGAAATCATCAATATCAGATGCGTGATAGTAGATTTGAAAGGATGCATAAAAATCGATAAGACTCATTATGAGATAGAACTATTTGATGGATGAAAAACCTTTTACCAAAAAATGATTATGCATTATTCTCAATATTAGGTTTTTTCTTTAGAATAATTGAGGATATACTAATCAATTCTTTTCTCTCTAAAAAATATAAAAGAGATTTTTGAATATCTGCAAAACCACTCGATTCCGCAATAGCTAAACGTCCCCATTTCACATACGATTCTTCATCGCCGTTACTGAGGAAAGAATTTGCAATTTTTGCTATTAAAGCGGTTTCAAATAGTCGAGGTAATCGTATCGAATGACGGGAAAATTTTGTTTTTTGATATTCATCATACATTATCGCACAATCATTAGGAGACCATGACCAGTCTTTCTCTAAAAAAATATAGGGTACCATATTTTCAATACATTTTTTCTCACAGAGTTGTTGATTTTTATCTAAAAATGATTGAAAATGGATCCTTTTATCTCGTGTATTCGTTAAAAGATGGTATAAAAAATATAAGATATACATATCAATTTTATCATCGGGACTTGCCTGGTTTATTTGTATCTCGATATTATCCATCAAATTATCAAGATCCGATACCTCATTCCCATGTAAGAAAAATGCTTCAATTTGGGATAAGAATGCATTCAAACGTAAACATGTAAGTTTTGGTTCAAATGAATCTACATTACTTATCCAGTATTTAGATGCCAATTCCATTTCAATACAACCAGGGATTTCTCCTTGCCAGTTATATTCCTCTTTTTCTAAAATTTCGCAACTATTTATAACATTTAAAAGTACGTGATGAGTTAATCTTAACAAACCTTGATACGTTAGATAAGGTTCGTTTTTCAAATGATATACATCTCCAGTAACGATATTTGGCATTTTCGAATGCAGCATCATCGTTTTCAAACCATGTGCGTACTGTGACCGGATAGAATATGTATTTTTTATCACTCGTCGAAATTCTGATTTTCGAATAGCAGGAGAAATTGTCGTAGATTCATCGGTAAAAAAATTATCTGAAGTATTAGTAACGATAAAATCTATGAATCTTTGAGTTAATTTTGAATGAGATGATGTTAATAAGATTTTTTTAATATTTTCCACATTTTTTTTATCAATTTTCAAAAACTCATCTTCTAGAGAAATTCGAATTTTTGAATCATAGTCATCCCATTTTACTTCATATGATTCAAAATTTTGACTTACCGTTTCTAAACAAAAAACCAATAAAGAATACGCAAGCTCAAAATTATAATTTAAAATAATCAGGGAATCAGAAAAAGCCTCTAAACAAGTTTTAATAACATTATATTTTTTCCTTGGAAGACCTATTATCTTCGATATAAAATTGACGAATTTTTGATTCTCTTCAATAGTACCATGAATGGACTCATCAAAAAATCTCGGAACTAATTCTGAGGGAATATACCATTCCTCTTTATTCTTTGTTTTACGGCATAAAAATTCCAAAAACTTTTTATCATTTATAAATAGTGACTTCAGGCCAAATGTACTGACTATTTGAAAATCTTTTATAAAAATATGATCAGCCATTCCGATTAATGGCGAATTGGGATCTTTCTCAAGCTGATTTTTAAAAGTGATAATATAGGGGGGAAATAATCCGACTCCACCATCGACTGGATCAAGTTTCGCGATACAAGTTTCAATCGGCTGTACCCAAGAATAATTTGAATAAAGAATTCCTTTTCCTTCGAAAATGTACCTATCTTCCGTTTTAAAAAATTTTCCTGATGTAATTTGAAGCAAAATTCGTCCCCTCAATCCGATTCATATGGCAATGTTTTATTTATACACCGTTATGATTTGCTGCATATCAGTATTTGGATATCTTGTTTTCCAGCGAACACTCTCACATACACATCATTCACACAACCGACCCCCGCGGAATTCTCTCCGCCATTTACCATCGCGACCAATGGTCAAATATGAACTCAATAGAGATGCAAAACTCCAGTAATGCCACATCCTCGCATCCCCGGGTGCCATCCCCCGAGGCTGGGGGCGAAAGCCTCAAAAGAGCGTCCTACAAAACGCACACCTTACAATCCTGCCCGCCGCACGGAATATTATCAATCTTCCACTTCAGCGCCCAGTGCTTGATCCCCCGAATAACATCCACCAGTTCGAGCCCGCTCTTCGTCAAAGTGTACTCACTCTTAACAGGGAACTTTGTGGCATCAACCCGCCGGGTAACAATCCCCTCTTCCTCAAGCTCCTTCAACCGCTCCGATAAAATCTTCTGCGTGATATCCCCCAGAGAATCCTTCAGCTCCGAAAAACGGCGCGTGTGAGCCGGACCTTTGTAGAGTTCGAGGATGATCAGGAGGGTCCACTTTTTTGTCAGGTACTTCACGGTCATGTTGACCGTGCAGGCTTCGTCCATGGTATAGTTTCTGAAACTCTTTCCTATTTAACCCTAGTATACAAAAGAAACTTTGTAGTAAAAACATACGAAGGAGTCTGAAATGTTCTGTTACCAGTGCGAGGAAACCGCAAGAGGAACCGGATGTACCGTAAAAGGCGTGTGCGGCAAGGAAGACGAGACCGCCGGCCTGATGGATGTGCTCATTTACATCTGTAAGGGAATTGCCGAGCGCAACATTGCCGCAGAGAAGACCGGGAAGGCAAACAAGGATGTCGGGATGTTCATTGCCGAAGCCTTGTTTGCCACCCTGACCAACACCAACTTTGACGATGCCCGGCTCCGGGCACTCATCACGCAGGCAGTTGCCCTGCGGGATGCACTCCCGAAGAGCGGGGCTGCCGAGCCCGATGCCTGCACCTGGACCCCGAAGAGCGATGCCGACATTGCCGCAAAGGCAGCGCAGATCGCAGAAGCGGCGAACAAGAACGATGATGTGCACTCCCTCCGGGCCCTCCTGCTCTTCGGGCTCAAGGGCGTTGCTGCATACTACCACCACGCGGCTGTGCTCGGGCACACCGATACCGCGGTTGAGAAGTTCATGCAGAAGGGGCTCGCCTCCACCCTCCACGATCTCTCCGCGGGAGATATGACCGCGCTCGTGCTCGAATGCGGTGGGGTCGGTGTCACCACGCTTGCCCTGCTTGACGCGGCCAACACAACGAGCTATGGCAACCCGGAGATCACGAGCGTGAAGACTTCGGTTGGCACGAAACCGGGCATCCTGATCACCGGCCATGACTTAAAAGATCTCCAGCAGCTGCTGGAGCAGTCCAAAGACAGCGGCGTGGATATTTACACCCACGGCGAGATGCTGCCGGCCAATGCCTACCCGGCCCTCAAGAAGTATTCCCACCTGGTCGGCAACTACGGGAGTTCGTGGTGGCACCAGAAAGAAGAGTTCGAGAAGTTCAACGGCCCGGTGCTCGTGACCACCAACTGCATCGTGCCCCCGAAAGATTCCTACAAGGACCGGATCTATACAACGGGTCCCGCAGGATTTCCCGGCGTCAAACATATCATTGCAGGAAAGGATGGGAAGAAGGACTTCTCGGCGGTCATTGCCCATGCAAAGCAGTGCCAGCCCCCGCAGGACCTGCATGCCCCGGGCCGGGATCTCATCACCGGCTGCGCTCATGGTGCAGTTCTCCAGATTGCGGGAACCGTTATCGATGCGGTCAAATCGGGTGACATCAAGCGGTTCGTGGTCATGGCCGGTTGCGATGGCCGGCAGAGCGAACGGGATTACTACACGCAGTTTGCAAAGGCGCTCCCGAAGAACACGGTCATCCTCACCGCGGGCTGCGCAAAGTACCGGTATAACGGCCTCGACCTGGGAACGATCGGCGGGATCCCCCGGGTCATCGATGCCGGCCAGTGCAATGACTGCTACTCGCTGGTCGTGATCGCCCAGGCGCTCGCGAAAGCCTTCGGGGTCGGGATCAACGAGCTGCCCGTATCCTACAACATTGCCTGGTACGAACAGAAGGCCGCGCTCGTCCTCCTGGCGCTCCTGAACCTTGGCGTTAAGGACATTACCCTCGGGCCCAAACTCCCGGCGTTCGTATCGCCCGGCGTACTCGATGTGCTCGTCAACAATTTCCAGGTAAAGAAGAACAGCACGGTCGAGGCAGACGTAACAAGAATGGTCCCTGCTGCATAAGCGGGACAAGAAACGGGGAATACCAATATTATCCCCCCGCACGTACCCACCAGAGAGGAGATGGCATGGCAGAACCCGAAAAAAAGACAACTGCAGAGAAAAAACGCGAAGATCTCGTTGCAAAAGTCCTCGCGGTCAACGAGCTGGTCCAGTACCAGGACGGGACGGTGGCAAGCCGGATGATCGTGTTCAAACCTGCAGGTACCATCACCCTGTTTGCATTCGATGCCGGTGAGGGACTCTCAGAACACTCGGCCCCGTTCGATGCCATCCTGACCGTTACCGACGGGGAAGCGGATGTCACGATTGCGGGCGCACCGTTCACGGTCAAGGCCGGCGAGATGATCATCCTGCCGGCGAACAAACCGCACGCAGTGCAGGCACGGGAGCGGTTCAAGATGACACTGACCATGATACGGGAGTGAATCGAATGGCAGAATTCCAGCTGGAGCATACGGACAAGCCGGACAAAAAGCGCGACGAGCTCAAGGGAAAAGTCCTGAATCTGGGCGATCTCGTGGATTACGCGGACGGCACCGTTGCAAGCCGGATGATCGTCAACCGCACAAGCGGCAGCATCACGGTCTTCTCGTTTGACGAGAACGAAGGATTATCGGAGCACACCGCACCCTTCGATGCGGTTGTCACGATCCTTGACGGGGAGTGTGAGGTCTGGGTGGCCGGGAAAACATCCCGGATGAAAGCGGGAGAGACGATCATCTTCCCGGCACATGCTCCCCATGCACTCTCGGCAATAACCCGGTTCAAGATGACGCTTGTCATGATCAAGGAGTGAGACTCGTGGGCGGAAATGAGACGGACGGATACTACTGTTCCATCTGCGGGGGAATTCCCCCGGACCAGATCAAGATCAAGAAGATCCCGATCGAAGGAAAAGAGACCGGCATCGACCGGCTCGACTGGATCCTGCAGGAGGTTGCAAATCTGCACCTGACGAGCGATGATGCGATCGCGGATGAGATCGTAAAACGGGTTTCCCAGTTCAACTACATCCCGTCAAAAAAGATGCCGGAATACAAGGAAGCCCTCCTGCGGGAGTACACCCTCCTGGATATTCCGGAAAACCGGTTCCGGAGAAGATAGTCTCCTGGTTCCCATACACCATTTTCTGCAAAATTTTCCTGTGCGGGCACAACCCCGCAAAAACCGGGACACGGAAAATCCGGAGCAAATGTCCTGTACTTCCTGTAAAAAGCAGGAGATTATCTTTTTTCACCGGTTTTTTAACGTGTACAGGATACAGGCAATGACAAGGGCGAGGCCGAACAGGATCAAAAACGGGAGATTGGGATCCTGTGACCACGGGTATGCTGCGGCCGTGCTGTTACCCGGGGCGGTTGTTGCGGTAACTTGGGATACAACCGTGAAAAATGACGACCCCGAACAGTTCACATAGGCATTGGGTCGCCAGATCCGGGCCTCGTAGGAACCGGGCGGCAGGCCCGGGGCTTCAACCGTCCAGCTCCAGCGGTTCACGGTCGGGCCGGGCTGAACGGAGAAATCGGCAGATGCAGCAAGGGCCCCGCTTGTGCGATCCCGGATCTCGGCATGCAGCATCTCATGGGGGGCCAGGTTGGTGGGGCCGCCCAGGATAACCGGGTTTCCTGCGGTAACGTCCGGCAGCTGCCCCTCGCCCGATGCGGAAGTGTGATCGAATCCTATGGAGGGATCTTCCACAAAGAAGTAATGCGACGTGAAAATATCATCGGTCGGGGGATTTGTCGCTGTTGCAGAAAATGCGCTGATGAGCGGAGCCAGGTTCGCCTTGATATTCTCGCGGGCACCGATATCGGCAAAGGTCTTTCCCTGGCTCTGGAGGATGATATCGCCGTTGTCTGCAACCCGGTATTCAACATCCAGTTTCCCGTTGGGACCGGAATCCTGGATAACGAACGAGTACTGCCCGCTCGTGAACTGCCGGGTGTCTTCGGAACTGATGGTATGGATATAATTTCCTTTTATGTCAGGAATAAGGACGATGCGATCGATATAATCCCTGCCAACAATCCACAGGGCAACCGTTCCGTTCGTTGCACCGGTTCCTTTGAGGGTGAGATCGTTTCCCTTTGCAATGATCTGGGGAGTGCTGGATGAGAAGGTGACTGCTGCCGAACCATACCCGATCGTGAGCAGGAGAAGACAGACAAGCACTGCAAGAGAAAGGGATCGGATCTTCACGGGTCTCATCCTGGAATTCTGGATACAGATGCGTATGCCGCAGTCTTTTAAACGCTTTCTGTATGGGGTCCGCCATTGCCGTTGAGCAGTAACACGGCGAATCGGACAGATCATCCTTTTTCCGGGTGAACAATGGGGACAAAGAGGGATTGCCCGGCGGATCGGTATGGTAACTTCAATAGAGTAATAAGCAAAGAGCAGAAGATTTCCATCGGGAAAGAACAGGCCCGATGAGGGGATCACGCCATGCCGGAGCCGGAGACAAAGAAAGCAGAAATCAAAATATCGGGGATGCATTGTGCCACCTGCGCTGCAACTATCGAAGAGTCATTATCGCAGATCCCGGAAGTGGTCGCTGCCAGAGTGAACTTCGGGACAGATACCGCTCATGTGGAGTACCTTCCGGAGAAAATAACTCTGGGAACACTTGAAAAAGCCGTCAACGATGCAGGGTATACGGTCATCAACCGGGAAGTCACCATCAGAGTCGGCGGCATGATGTGCGCCACCTGCGTTGAGACGATCGAAAGCGCCCTGAAAGAACTCCCCGGGGTTGCCGGGGTCAGGGTTAACCTTGGAACGGAAAACGCGTACGTGACCTACAATCCTTCCCTTTCTGATATTCCGGATTTCAAGAGAGCAATCGAGGATGCCGGGTACCAGTTCCTGGGGATTGCCGGCGAGGTGAGCGAGGAAGCGGAACAGAAGGCACGGGACGCGGATCTCCATGACAAGTTCACCCGGTTCGTCATCGGGTTTGCCGTCAGTATCCCGCTCATGCTCGCAATGTATGTGCCGCTCCCGCTCTCCATGCAGAATCTGGCCTACCTGATGTTCATCATCGCCACGCCGGTTTTTGTCTATGTCGCCTATCCCATCTTCCGCGCCGCGTTCACGGCGCTCCGTCACCGTTCCCTCTCGATGGATGTCATGTATGCCATGGGAACCGGGGTGGCGTACGCAGCCAGCGTGCTTGGAACGTTCGGGATCGTCCTCACCCATGAATTCATGTTCTATGACACGGCGATCATGCTGGCCGCGTTCCTTATGCTGGGCAGGTTCCTCGAAGCCCGGGCAAAAGGAAGAACCTCGGATGCCATCAAAAAACTCGCAGGTCTCCAGGTAAAGAGCGCAACGGTGCTCCGTGACGGGACCGAGACCGATGTGGCTCTGGAAGAAGTAATAGCAGGGGATCTGGTCATCGTGAAGCCCGGGGCCAAGATCCCGGTGGACGGGATGGTGACGGAAGGGGAGAGTTACATCGACGAATCCATGATCACCGGCGAGCCCATACCGGTTCTCAGGAAAAGCGGGGACCGGGTGGTGGGGGGAACCCTGAATGCCAACAGCGTGCTCACCGTCCAGGCAACAAAAGTCGGCAGGGATACCATGCTTGCCCAGATCATCCGCATGGTCGAGGAGGCGCAAGGAACAAAACCCCCGGTACAGCGGATTGCCGATATCGCCGTATCGTATTTTATTCCGGCAGTGCTCCTGATAGCAGCGGGAGCATTTGCTCTCTGGTTCTTCGTATTCCATGCAACACTCATCTTTGCGTTATCGGCCCTCATCTCCGTCCTTGTTGTAGCCTGTCCCTGCGCTCTTGGGCTTGCAACCCCGACAGCAATTACGGTAGGCCTCGGGAGGGGGGCCGAGCTCGGCATCCTCATCCGGAACGGCGAATCACTTGAAGCCGCAGAACACATAACAACCATCATCTTTGATAAGACCGGGACGCTCACAAAGGGAAAACCGGATGTCACCGACATCATCCCCCTCGGCATATCAGAAGAGACCCTGCTCTCCATTGCTGCAAGTGTTGAGAAAGACTCAGAGCATCCTCTTGCCCAGGCGATTGTCCGGAAAGCCCGGTCCCTCAATATCCTGTTCGAACCCGTCACTCACGTGGACACGATCGCCGGAAAGGGCGTTACTGCCACATTCCTTGGCGAGCAGGTTCTTGTGGGGAACCGGTCCCTGCTCGCTGACAAGGGGATCCCGATTGCCCCGGATCTCGAAAAACACCTGGTGGATCTCGAAGAGAAGGGAAAGACAACGATCCTGGTTGCCACCGGCAACCAGCCGGCCGGCCTCATTGCCGTTGCCGACACGATCAAGGAATCCAGCAGGAAGGCGGTTGCCCGGCTGGAAGAGATGGGCCTGGAAATCATCATGATCACCGGGGATAATGAGCGCACGGCAGAAGCCGTTGCAGCGGATCTGAATATTCACCGGGTGATTGCGGGAGTGCTTCCCGCAGATAAGGAAAAGGAAGTAGCAGCGCTCCAGCAGGCAGGAAAAGTGGTGGCATTTGTCGGGGACGGGATCAACGATGCCCCCGCGCTTGCAAAAGCGGACGTGGGCATTGCCATTGGCAGCGGCACGGATGTTGCAATCGAGAGCGGGGATATCGTCCTCATCCGGGACGATCTCCTTGATGCCGTGGCGGCCCTCCAGCTTGCAAAAAAAGTGATGGGACGGATCAGGACGAACATCTTCTGGGCATTTGCGTACAATGCCGCACTCATCCCGGTTGCGGCCGGGGTGCTCTACCCGGCGTTTGGCATCACCTTCAGGCCCGAACTCGCTGCCCTGGCAATGGCGGCAAGCTCCGTTACGGTCGTCTCCCTCTCGCTTCTCTTGAAAAAGTATATACCTGATGTAAAGAAAAAGCAGATATCTGAGGCAGGATATGGCAATCGATCCCATCTGTAAGATGACGGTTGACGAGAAGACCGCGAAATTCACAAGCGAATACCAGGGCAAGAGATACTATTTCTGCGCTCCCGGCTGCAAAAAGAAATTCGATGCGGATCCCAAGAAATATATCTGACAAAAAACCCCGGTTCTCCGCGCGTTGTGGGTTATCTGGACAGAATCATCTCATTTCACCGTTTTATCGGATAATCTTCATATAGGAACAGGCAGCAACCTTTTTCCAGCTAACCAGTCCTGAATCCGGGACAAGGCGGGATCATGGGATTTTTCATCATAAGTCCGGAAATTTATTCCTGGGTCATTCTCCCGCTCCTGATCTTCCTTGCCCGCATCGGCGATGTGAGCATGGAGACCATCCGGGTCATCTACATCTCGAAGGGGATCAAGTACCTCGCCCCGTTCATCGCGTTCTTCGAGATCGTGATCTGGCTGCTTGCCATGGAAGTCGTGATGAGCGATCTCTCCAACATCGCCAACTTCTTTGCCTATGCCTTCGGTTTTGCCATGGGAACCTACATCGGGCTCGTTATCGAAGAGAAACTGTCGATCGGCATGGTCATTATGCGGATCATTACCAAAAACGATTCCACGGACGAGATCATCTCTTTTCTCCAGTCGGAAAATTACGGGATAACGAGCCTGGATGCTACGGGTTCGCGGGGGGATGTCAAGATGATAATAACGCTCGTGAACCGGACGGATGTCCCGGCAATCACCGCCCATATCGAGGCCACAAACCCCCAGGCGTTCTTTTCCATCGAGGACATCCGGTACGTGAACCAGGGCGTTTTCCGGAAGAAGAAACCAAACACCATCACCGGGTGGTTCCATGCGATCACGGACCACCAGAAGAAGAAATAATTTTTTTTATCCACCAGCGATCCATCAGGATAATTTAAGTGGATTTGCCGCCAAGTGAGGATATACCATCTCCCTGTAAGCGGAGCAGCAGGACCCCGGAGACCTATCGATGAGAACAGAAATGCCTTTATCAAAACCCATACGCAGATTTCTCCACCATACAGAGGAGACCCTGGATACGGAGATCTCCCTTCTCCGCCAGCCCGAGGCAGAGCCGGGGGGGACGCTGGTCGACATCTATACGTATGATATCGAAAGGAACGTGATCATCTTCCCGGCACAATACGTGGGTCTCCTCAAGGATTTCATCATTGCAAAACACTGCACAAACCTGCTCATCAAAGGCGCTGCTGCAAAAAAAGCCCGGTACCTGGTCTGTTCCTATACCGAAGAATCGGTGTACAAAGGTATGCGCCAGATCTATATCGATGCTCTCAAGGACGAGGCCAAGAAAGAGAACAAGCTCCCGGTCCAGAAACTGATCCAGATGCTCTTCATCCTCTTCTCCCATTTCAATGAGGATGTCAATGATATTCCCTGGAGCGCGATCACGAACGCCAGCGTGTACAACCGGATGCCGAAGATAAGGAAGACCCAGCTCTACCATGTGATGAAAGAGAGCAAGAACGATATGGACGAGATGATGGAGCAGGAGAGTATCGTTCCCCGGCGGTATTTCGTCCTGAACAAAGCCATGTTCTATGCCCGCGACATGTTCCTTGCAAAAACCCTGCCGGCGGACGAACTCATGCCGGTCCTGAACATTCCCCAGATGAAAAAATTCAACCATCTCGAAGTGAAAGAGATGCTCACCACCCGGTGGACCCACACGGCCTGGTACCAGTCCAAGGTGTTTGGCGACAACATGCTGGAAATCATTGAAAAACCTCTCGGCCCGGTCAAATGGAACGACCCCCCGACCCTTGATTATTATTATGATCTCTACAAAGTCGGCGTCCTGTTAACCGACAGCCTTCTGTCCTATATGACCATGCGGGACTGGTTCGTCTGGGAAGAGCCAAAGCATCTCCTCAGGGCACATGAGGAAAAGACCGATTACGAGAAGAAAGCGCTCAAGAGGATCTTCGGCGATCTTATATCCGACGCATGGGAGGGTTCATGATGACGCAGTGCCCTGACATAGAGGGGGTCGAACTATGCCGCTGAAAGAAGCAGTCGAGCTCGTGAAGAAAGGAAAAACCTTTGCCAAGAGGACGAAGTTCAAGGAGGCGGTTGCCTACTACGAGAAAGCCCTGAGCATCGATGCACGCTATGCCGAGGCCTGGTGCCAGAGGGGATCGGTATTCATCGAGACCGGCAGGTACAAGGAGGGCCTCGCCGATTGCGAAAAAGCGATCTCGCTCGACCAGAACTATGAGGAAGCCTGGTCGAAAAAAGCGCTTGCTCTCTTTCAGCTGGAGATGTACGAGGCTGCCCTGAACGCCAGCACCCGGGCATCGACCCTGAACGGCAATGATGCAACAGCCTGGTATATCAAGGGGGTCTGTCTCGATGAACTGGGAAGAAGCGATGAAGCCCAGGTTGCCTATGGGAGATCCCTTGAACTGGAAATTATTCTCGATATGGAAGCCGAACAGAAACGGATGAAAAAATAATTTCCCCGGCCTCATTTTTCCTGCTCTTTTCCTTTTTTTTCTTTTTGTAAAACCGCAGTTCCTGATGAATTGCCGCCATACGAAAGCATTATAAAACGGAAAACCAATGAACGTTCATCAGGGAGTAACTGGTATGATTTCCAAAACCATGGAAGAAGCGTTAAACAAACAGGTCAACCGCGAGTATTACTCGGCGTACCTGTACCTTGCTATGTCCGCCTATTGTGAGACCACCAGCATGAAGGGGTTTGCAAAATGGTTGCGGGTCCAGGCAAAGGAAGAGCGGGCGCATGCCGAGAAGATTTACGATTTCATCCATGCGAGGGGCGGCAAGGTCACGCTTGGGGAGATCGAAGCCCCGAAAGCCAAGTGGACTTCCGCCGGAAAAGTCTTTGAAGAAGTCTATTCCCATGAGCAGAAAGTGACCGGGATGATAAACGCACTCGTTGATCTTGCGATCAAGGAGAAGGATCATGCCACGTTCGAGATGCTCCAGTGGTTTGTCAAAGAGCAGGTTGAAGAGGAGGAACAGGCGCTCGATATCTTAAACCAGATAAAAATTGTCGGCGATGTTCCCGGCCACCTCTTCTACCTCGATCACCATCTCGGCAAGCGGGAATAATTCCTTCTCTTTTTTCTCTCAGGTTTTTTTTTAGTTTTTCATCACTCCGCTTGTGGGACGGGAAGCCCTTAACGCTGATTCCACCGGGCAGGTAAAAAGGGCAGGTCAAAAAAGACCGATCAATTCTACTACTCCGGGCGAGAATACTCCTGTCAGAGGAGAGATGCATCCATGAAAAGCCCGGTCTACTTTGCTTCCATACGAGCGCATTCAGAGAAGGAATCGACAACAGCCAAGGTGCAGCGGCTGTTCGATCGCGCCGGTTTTTCTGAGCTTCTCGGACATGGGGAGAAGACAGCGATAAAACTCCATTTCGGCGAGGTGGGCAGCGACGGGTTCATCAGCCCGGTCTATGTCCGGCAGGTTGTGGAGAAAGTAAAAGAGTGCAAGGCCCTGCCGTTCCTGACGGACACGAACACGCTGTACCTTGGCGGCCGGTCGAATGCGGTCGAGCACATAGGAACCGCAATTCTTCACGGATTCGATTATGCGGTTGCAGGCGCACCGGTGATAATTGCCGACGGGCTCAACGGGAAAAATATCCGGAAGGTCGCAATCGGGAAGAAACATTTCAACGAGGTCTCGATCGCCGGTGATATTGCGGCCGCCGACAGCCTGATCGTGCTCAGTCATTTCAAGGGTCACATAGTATCCGGCTTTGGCGGGGCCATCAAGAACCTTGCCATGGGGTGTGCTCCCCCGGAGGGGAAACGGGCCCAGCATAATGCCCGGCCGTTCACGATCTCGGAGAGATGCACGGGATGTGCATCCTGCATGAAAGTCTGCCCGGAGAAAGCGATAACCGTAAAGCAGAAAAAGTCGGTACTTGACCGCGATCTCTGCATCGGCTGTTTCGAATGCATGCACGCGTGCCCGGAAAATGCCATCGATATCGACTGGGAGACCGAGATCCCGCAGTTCATGGAGCGGATGGTCGAATATGCCTACGGGGCGGTCCTTGGAAAAGAGAACAAAGTGGGGTACATGAACTTCCTCATCCGGATCACCCCGGAGTGCGACTGCTTCCCGTTCAGCGATGCGCCGATCGTTGCGGATATCGGCATCCTTGCATCGAAGGACCCGGTTGCCATCGATGCTGCAAGTTTCGATCTCGTGAACCAGCAGCAGGGATACGAGGACTCGGATCTGACCGCCCACCATCACCAAGGCGAAGACAAGTTCAAAGGCGTCCACCCGCAGACGGACGGCTGCCGGCAGCTGGAATATGCAGAAGAGATCGGGATGGGGTCGCGGATGTACGATCTCATAACAATCTGATTTTTAATTCGCATAGTTCCTTTTTTCAGATTTTTGATTTTTTTGTTCATTTTTCAGAGAAAATTGGATGGAAGTTCTATTCCACCATCAAAAAAAATCAAAAGACTTATAAGATGGTGGAAAGCAAGCGCTTATTAGCGAATAGATTTTAAACAAAATTGTTTGAGATCAGTAATTCGCTCAAACATATCCTTCGTGTTTTCACCAAGGAATTTTACAGCAATTTCAAGAGGAAGTGTATTCATGAATCTTAGACAGCCAAATGCGAACGAGGCAACGGGAACGGTCAACCGGTCCCGGAATGTTGCCCCGTGTTCAGGTATCTGTACCCGCTGCCTTGACGGATGCAAGGGCAGCTGTGAGATCTGGTTAGCCTCATTCCGCGGCAGGGAAGTCCTGTACCCCGGCCCGTTCGGCGAGATCACCGCAGGCGCGGACAAGAACTACCCGATCGATTACTCCCACCTCAATATCCAGGGATATGCAGAGGGGGCAAAAGGTCTTCCCGAAGGAACCGAGATAGGCCCGGACTCAGCGGTTTTCTCCTCCGTTGATACCGAGACCGAATACGGCTGGAGCAAGAAAGTCGCAATGAAAGTCCCGATCTTTACCGGGGCACTCGGTTCAACCGAGATAGCACGGGCAAACTGGGAGCACTTCGCTGTCGGTGCAGCGATCTCAGGCATCACCCTTGTCTGCGGTGAGAACGTCTGCGGTATCGACCCCGGCCTGAAACTCGACGCCAAGAAAAAAGTCAAGGAGTCGCCCGAGATGGACCGCCGGATCAGCCTGTACAAGAAATTCCACAACAAGTACGGTGAGATCCTCGTTCAGATGAACGTCGAGGACACCCGGCTTGGCGTTGCCGAGTACGTTGCAAGCAAGCACAATCTCGACACCATCGAGCTCAAGTGGGGACAGGGCGCGAAATGCATTGGCGGCGAGATCAAGGTCAAGACCCTGGAACGCGCAATCGAGCTCAAGAAGCGCGGCTACATCGTCCTCCCGGACCCGACCTTAAAAGAGAACCAGGCGGCCTTCAAGGCCGGCGCCATCAAGGAATTCGAGCGCCACTCCCGGCTCGGCTTTGTAACCAAGGAGGGTTTCCTCGAAGAGATCGACCGGCTCCGCGACATCGGTTTCAAGCGCGTGACCTTAAAGACCGGCGCGTACTCCATGGTCGAACTCGCCATGGCGCTGCGCTACTGCTCGGAAGCCAAGATCGATCTCCTGACCATCGACGGTGCACCCGGCGGTACCGGCATGAGCCCCTGGCCGATGATGAACGAGTGGGGTATCCCGACGTTCTACCTGCAGGCGCTCACCTATGAGTTTGCCCAGAAACTCGAGAAGAAGGGCTACCGCGTCCCCGACCTCGCCATGGCCGGTGGGTTCTCCGATGAGCCCGGCGTCTTCAAGGCACTTGCCATGGGCAGCCCGTACTTCAAGGCGGTCTGCATGGGCCGCGGCCTCATGATCCCCGGATTTGTGGGCAAGAACATCGAGAAGTGGGTAAAGGAAGGCGACCTGCCCAAGTCCGTCTCGAAGTACGGCAACAATATCAACGAGATCTTTGTCTGCTACGAAGAGCTCAAGGAGAAGTACGGCACCAAGATGAAGGAGATCCCCATGGGCGCAGTCGGGGTCTACACCTATGCATCCAAGTTCCGCACCGGACTCCAGCAGCTCATGGCGGGCAGCAGGAACTTCCGGCTCTCGACCATCACCCGCGACGACCTGATGGCACTGACCGAGGAAGCAGCCGGCGTATCGGGCATCGAATACGTCATGTCCGCCCGGTACGACGAGGCCATGGGCCAGCTGCTCGACTGAACGCTGACATTTCGGTCGATTACGTCTGCTTGCCGGGGGATGACCCCGGTGATTTTTTTTTGGGAAAAACCCATATTATTCCAAATGATTACACGTATTTAACAAAAGACAGATTGTATCTATCAGAACTCTTGATGGAAAAACTTCAGCGATATTCTGCCTGTACGTAAATCAACAGGATCTCATTTCTATCCAACCTCATGTGACAAAGGGCAGACTATTAATGCCCCTAAGACCCCGAAACCGCGTTTCCTTGGCATATCCCCCCGGAACCAGAAATACGCCCCATGTCCCGAACCTCTGCTGGAACAGATATACACTCCCTGGTTATTCTCAGCGTATAACCCCCGGTTGGGCAATCCGAAACGATAGTACGTTTCTCCGAAAAACTCCCCCTAAAAAGGCCAAAATGATCCGGTCGCGATCCTAAGGAAAAGATGAAACAGAGCCCTTTGCGCGCCCGGATTTCCTTTTTTCCGGAAAATGGAGGTTCACCCCTCACGGGTCAAAAACGCAATATTAAGATTCACCTCCCAACGGTAAACCCCCCCGAACTGGGGGTCTGGTGGAGTAAGCATTTTTATTCTTGATGTTGAGAACTCACGGCGCAGTGGTTTGATCCAACCCATCCCCAACATAAAAACTGAAAAAAAATATTTTGTAATTTCACGGATAATCCAGCAGCACCCTTAGCTTCGTCTCGATATGTGCTGATACAGGATAATAACCGGGCGTGGTGAATGATCCCTCGCCCTGCGAGACGGCCTCTTCCAGGTCATCTTCGGATATCCCGTGTTTTTCATGATCAACAACTTCGTGGAAGAATAGTTTTCCCGCACCGGGCACGATCCGGCACAGGCTTATCCTGTCATTCTCAGTCCGGACATAGAAGTAGGACGATCCGATGAGCGAACGGTGATATTCCTGGAGCTGCTCCATAATCTCATCATACGCAGGAACCGATGCATCCGGCATGATATACCGTGGCAGGGGTTCGATGCCGCCGATCTTTTTTGCAGTAGGCATTGTTCCCTCCCCATTCCCTGATCCCAGGCCTGTAGTAGTGAACAGATCTGAGGTACGAAGGCAATTTCTTTCTTTAAAATATATAGTTTTCTATTAAGGGGATTTTTCCTGAGATCTGAGAGCACTGCGGATTTTCAAGGAATCAGGGAAGATTGTTATCTACTATTACGGCAGAGATTCTTTACTGCTATCATGATCCCGTGGCTCAATTCCAATTTCAGGCACTTCAAACCGACAGCGGCAATCGCTATCAATGCCACGCGGCACATGAACAAGATCGAGCGGAAAAAATTATTTTCCCCGGATATCGAACCGATGCGGACTGCTGAAGGCCGCTGGTTCGAGGCAATCGTGTACGAGATGTTCCTGGACATCTCAAAAAAGACCGATGCCATAAAATACCTGGCAATGAAAGGGGCCGACGCCCCCCCGAATCGCGGGGATGTCCGGATCGGCCAGAACGGCCTGTTCTATTCAAAATACGGCGACATCACGGTGAGGGGGAACGGCCAGGATCTTGCCGAATTCGACATGATGCTCGTGGACCGGGACAATCACGTGGCTTTTGCCGAAGTCGTCACCTCGCCCTCCGATCTCAAGGAGTTCGAAGTGGAGATCGCGTACAAGAAAAAACTGCTCGGGTACCTCTATGGGCAGAAGATTACCCCGTTTTTGCTCGTCTCGTCATTCGATCTCTCGAATTATTCCGTTGTCAAGCGGCTTGCAAAAGACAAGACCAACGCGATCATCCACACCAGTTCCTGCGAGGAGATCAAATCGCTTGTCAAGCATTACCGCCCCCGCATCATCTACAACCTTCCCGAGAACCATCCCAAGCTGATCCGGGCAACCGAGATCCCGATGAAACACCCGTTCGATTACAAGCGCTACCACGATGAAGTCAAGAACAGGATCTTTACGGAGATTGCGCACAAACCGGGCCGGATCTGCCCGGAGATTACCGAAACGACCGGACAACTGGTAAAAAAAGTCCTGTACGGCGGACTCTTCCCCCCGGCAATAAAAGCTGTATGCGACACGTACGGGATTACCGTAAAGGGGAAGAAGATCACGTTTGAAGAGTTCCCGAAACTCTATTCAAAAGCGATTGTCGCTACCGACCTTCCGGGCTATGAACTGATCATCTACCTGCGATCGCGGCAGAAGAAGGAATACCACAAGCTCATCCAGATGAAAGACGGGCATTTCAAATTCGAGCGCCCGACCCCCCCAAAGGTGGGATTCTTCCTCTGGCTTGAGACCATCCAGCCCACGCTCGGGGCCCGGATAACGCTCGAAGTGCTGGACGCCTTTTCCATCAGCGAACGGCCGCGGAAATAAAAAAAAGAGATTTATACTTCGGTTTCACCGGTGCGGATCCGGATCGCCTTCTCCACCGGGATAACAAAGATCTTGCCATCCCCGATCTTGCCGGTTCGTGCCGATTCGGAAAGGGTGCTGATGAGGGAATCAACATCGCTGTCCCTCACAACAATCTCGATCTGGATCTTGGGGAGGAGGTCGACCGTCATAAGACCGCCGCGGTACTCAAGGGAGATCCCCTTCTGTTCCCCGCGACCGTTGACTTCGGTTATGGTCATCCCGTTGAACCCTTTGTCCTCCAGTGCCTTTTTAACAAACTCGAATCGTTCCGGTTTGATGACTGCTTTTACCAGTTTCATCTTCATCGCCTCCCACTTCAGCAGCGTTCCCCGTGCTGCGAGATATCAAGACCGACATACTCTTCCTCTTCTGTGACACGCAGGCCAATCGTCTTGTCTATGACCACTGCGAGGATATAGGTCACGACAAACGCGTAGATGACCGCTGCAAAGGCACCTGCTGCATTGGCAACGAACTGGTGCACATTTCCTTCAAGAAGGCCGGATGCACCGTTGACCGCTGCCACGGCAAAGATACCGGTTGCGAGCGCACCCCAGAGACCCCCCATGCCGTGGATTGCCCAGGCATCGAGGCTCTCGTCAAGACCTTTCCGGATGCGCCAGAGCATAATGCCGTAGCAGAATATACCGCCAACCGCACCTATAAGGATTGCGGCCATCGGGGTCACGTACCCGGCTGCAGGCGTTATGGCAACCAGCCCTGCCACAGCCCCGCTCACGAATCCGAGTGAACTGGGTTTGCCGTTAAGCCAGCTGACGATAAGCCAGGCCATTGCACCGGCCGCTGCTGCGGTGTTGGTGGTAACAAATGCGCTTGCCGCAAGACCGTTTGCTGCAACCGCACTGCCGGCATTGAACCCGAACCAGCCGAACCAGAGGAGCGCAGCCCCGAGAATCGTTAACGGGATATTGTTCGGTTCCATGGAATATTTCCCAAAGCCGACCCGTTTCCCGATGACAAGCGCAAGCGCAAGCGCAGCAAACCCTGAGCTGATGTGGACCACGGTACCGCCGGCGAAATCAAGTGCGCCGAACTGTGCAGCCCAGCCGCCGCCCCATACCCAGTGGGCCAGCGGATCGTACACGATCGTTGTCCAGATGAGTGCGAAGACCAGGTACGCACTGAACTTGACACGCTCGGCAATACCGGATGTTACGATCGCCATGGTCACCGTTGCAAAGACCAGCTGGAATACCATGTACAGTAAACCCGGAATTGCCGGACTGTACGGCCCGGGGTCCATCCCCACATTGTTCAGTCCAAGGTACTGCAGGTTGCCGATGAACCCGTTGAGAGAACTCGACGGATCGCTCCCGAACGCAAGCGAGTACCCGATCACTACCCACTGGATGCTTACCAGTGCAAAGGCGACGAACGACAGGGTGATCATGGAGATCAGATTTTTCCTGCGCACGAGCCCCCCATAGAAGAATCCCACCGCCGGCGTCATGATCATGACAAGCGCCGTTGAGGCAAGGATCCATGCTGTTGCTCCAGAATCTATAGCCATTCAATTCACCTGTAACCAGTTTTGCATTGTTGTTTCTGCTCTTAATCATTCTCCAGACCGGAGAAGGAGTGAATCTGAACCAGAACGCCCATGCCGGATTTCAAGTCCGGGGAATCGGCGGATACCAGGCCAGAGATTCTTACTCCTGTTCTGCTCTGCTTTGTGTAATCATAGGGTTGGTACAATTGTAGGAAGGAAATTGTATTCCTACACTTAAAAATATTTCTAATTCTGCAATTTACCGGATAAGAAAACCGCAAAAAAGCGCTGGATGAGAAAAGGGAACATTACAAAAAAACCGGAAATTCCGGCAATACATCACTGACGATTACAGGACGAAAAAGAGATACGGGATATGACTTCTCTAGGCCCGTTCCCCATGCTGGCAGATATCAAGACCCACGTACTCTTCATCCGCGGTTACGCGCAGGCCGATCGTCCGATCGATCGCGATGCCGATGATCCAGGTGACGACAAACGCATACGCAAGAGCTGCAAATGCCCCCACGGCATTGTAGAGGAACTGCGAGGAATTTCCTTCCAGAAGACCGGTGAATCCACCGATAGCTGCTGCTGCAAAGATGCCGGTTGCAAGCGTTCCCCAGAGCCCGCCCATGCCATGGATTGCCCAGGCATCGAGACTCTCGTCCAGCTTTTTGGAGATCCGTACAAGCATCATGTAATAGCAGAGCACACCGGCAACCGCCCCGATAAGCACGGCAACAAGCGGTGTGACAAAACCGGCGGCGGGCGTGATCGCCACCATCCCGGCAATAGCGCCGCTCACCATCCCCAGGGAGCTGGGCTTGCCGCGGTACCAGCTCGCAACCATCCAGGCAAGGGTACCGGCTGCAGCGGCAGTGTTGGTATTGACAAAGGCAATTGCCGCACTGCTGTTCACGGCAAGAGCACTGCCCGCATTGAACCCGAACCAGCCGAACCAGAGGAGCGCTGCACCCAGAAGAGCTATCGGGATATTGTGGGGCTCAAGGGCATGCTCCCCGAAGCCGGCCCGGCGCCCGATGACAAGAGCGAGCGCAAGAGCTGCAAACCCGGAACAGATCTCAACAACCGTTCCCCCGGCAAAATCGATGAGTCCCATCTGCTGCGCCCATCCGCCCCCCCAGGCCCAGTGTGCAAGAGGGCAATACACGACCGTGAGCCAGACAAGCGAGAAGACAATATAGGAGGAGAGTTTGATCCGCTCAGCAACTGCCGAGGTGACAATCGTCACAGTCACCGCTGCAAAGAAGAGCTGGAACGCCATGAAGACGAGCGGGGGATAGGTTCCCGTCCCGGCACTTGCACTCACTCCGGATAACCCGAGATAATCCAGGTTCCCGATGAACCCCCCGACATCCGGCCCGAATGCAAGCGAGTACCCGATCAGGATCCAATGGATGCTCGCGAGCGCCAGGCTCACAAACGAGAGCGCAATCATCGAGATGAAATTCTTCTTTCGAACAAGTCCGCCATAAAAAAGGCCGACACCGGGAGTCATCAGCATGACAAGCAGTGCTGATACGAGAAGCCAGCAGGTTACACCAGTATCCATCGCCATAGTAATCACCGTATTTGAGAATCTGCAGAGGTTCTGTTTCATCCGGCCGGATCAAATCCCAAATTGATCCTGAGTGACACTCCGTGTCCACTCACCATTGAGCCATAGCCCGGGCTTGAGAGAATTAACAGAACGATCGGCCGACCGTTACGGGATTACAAGTCCAAACATCGCCGAAAATTCTAAAAAATTTTTTGATTAGTAGGTTGCCAGGTACCTTTCCAGTTCCCACGGGTGGACCGCGAGCCGGAAGGCATCGGTTTCCATCTCGGCAATGCGGGTGAGGTTGGTCACCACATGCTCGCCAAGGGTATTGCAGATCACTTCGTCTTTCAGGAGCGCTGCGTTTGCCTCTGCTAAGCTCGCCGGGAGCATCTCGACTTTTAACCTCTTGCGGTCTTTTGCATTGAGGTGGTAGATGTTGGTGTTGGTGGACTCCGGCGGCATGATCTTGTTCTTGATGCCGTCCATACCGGCTGCAAGCATGCAGGCAAAGGTGAGGTACGGGTTGCACATCGGGTCCGGGCTGCGGAACTCGGCACGGGTGCTGTTGCCACGGGCTGCGGGAACGCGGACAAGGGCAGAGCGGTTTGCCGCACTCCAGGCAAGATAACAGGGGGCTTCATAGCCGGGGACCAGGCGCTTGTAGGAGTTGATGGTCGGGTTTGCCACACGCGTGATGGCCTTTGCGTGCTTGAGGAGACCGCCGATATAGTAGAGACAGGTGTCGGAGAGCTGCAGTTCCGCGTTCGCATCGAAGAAGGCATTCTTGCCGTTCTTGGAGAGCGAGCCGTGGGTGTGCATACCGCTGCCGTTGATGCCGGCGATCGGCTTGGCCATGAACGAGGCATGGAGTCCGTACTGGAGGGCAATGGACTTGGTTGCGAACTTAAACGTGATGACCCGGTCTGCGGTTGTCAGTGCATCGCCGTACTTGAAGTCGATCTCGTGCTGGCTGTCAGCAACTTCGTGGTGCGAGGCTTCGATCTCAAAGCCCATCTCGCTCAGCGCAAGAACGACATCGCGCCGGACATCTTCCGCTGAGTCGGTGGGGGCAAGGTCAAAGTATGCGCCATGATCCTCGAACTCGGTGGTGGGCACACCATCGTACATCTTGAAAAGGAAGAACTCCAGTTCGGGACCGGTATTGAATGTATAGCCTGCCTTGGCTGCTTCAGCCATGGTCTTGCGCAGGATGTAACGGGGGTCGCCCTCGAAAGGCTTGTTGCCGTACGTCTGGACATCGCAGATGAACCGGGCCACCTTTCCTTCCTGAGGTCTCCAGGGAAGAACGGCATAAGTTGCCGGGTCGGGCTTGAGGATCATGTCGGATTCTTCGATTCTGGCAAATCCTTCAATGGAAGAACCGTCAAACCAGATCCCTTCGGTGAGCGCTTTCTCAGCCTGGATGGCAGGGATCGAGACGTTTTTCGGCATCCCCTGGATATCCGTGAACTGTAGGCGGATGAATTTTACCCCGTCCGCCTCTATTTTCTTGAGCATCTTCGTTACGTCTGCTGACATAATGGAAGAAAGATTCCACCCAATCGTATTTATATTTATTTTACTTACATTATTGAGCGAATGCTCACATTCAATTTCAAGAAATGCTTACTCTAATGGATCAACGTTCTCTGTGATAATATGTGTGGTATAATTGGTGTAATTGACCGGAGCCGCCGGTGCATGGATGGCTCCAAGATAAAAGAGGCACTTGCCTCCATGGACGAACGCGGGAGCGGGGAGGGCGCCGGGTACGTCGCGTACGGAATTTATCCTGATTACAAGGACTACTATGCCCTTCACGTCTTTTTCGACAATATCCGGGAGAACAAGACCCCGCTCGATAACCTGCTGGAGAAATGGGGCACGATCGTTCACGATGAACAGATCAAGACCTATGAACAGCCCAATATCCGAAAGGTCCACACACCCTGGCGTTATTTCTTCCGGCCCGACCGCAGCCTGATGCCCAAGAGTACCACACCCGATGAAGATATCGTCACCCACCTTGTGATGAAGGTCAACAGCGAGAGAAACGGCGCCCTCATCTTCTCTTCCGGAAAAAATCTCGGGGTCTTCAAGGCAGCCGGCTGGCCGGAGGATGTTGCGAACTTCTACCGGATCCAGGATTATCAGGGCTACCTCTGGCTTGCCCACAACCGGTACCCGACCAACACTTCCGGCTGGTGGGGCGGGGCCCACCCGTTCAACCTCTTAAACTGGAGCGTTGTGCACAACGGGGAGATCACATCCTACGGCACCAACCGGCGCTACATCGAGAGCTACGGGTACAAATGCACGATGTACACCGACACGGAAGTTGTCGCATACCTTGTCGACCTGCTCGTCAGAAAGCACGGGCTCTCCGAGAAGATGGCAGTCCGGGCACTCGCTCCCCCGTTCTGGGACGAGATCGACCGGATGCCGCCAAAGGAGCAGGAATTGAACCGGGCAATACGCCTGACCTACGGTCCCGCACTCATGAACGGGCCGTTTGCAATCTGCGTGGCAAACGAGAACTCGCTGGTCGGCTTCACGGACCGGATCAAGCTCCGCCCGCTCGTCTCAGGAGAGAGCGGCGATCGCCTCTTCATCTCAAGCGAGGAGGCAGCAATCCGCAGGATTGACCCGGATGTCGGCAACATCACGATGCCCAAGGCCGGCGAACCGGTCATCGGGAGGGTGTACTCATGAGCATCGGGAGCACGCCTTTGAAGTTCCGGGTCACGATCGATCCCGACCGGTGCATGGACTGCGGACGCTGCATCGAGAACTGCTCGTATGGCGTGTACCGGAGGGAGGCGGGCAGGATCCGGATCAATTCGCGCAACTGCGTTGCCTGCCACCGGTGTCTCGCGTTCTGCCCAAGGGATGCGATCGAGATCGAAGAGAAGCCGGGCGATTACCGGAGCCACCCGGTCTGGACCCGCGAGATCCGGGAAGCGGTCTTCAACCAGGCAAAGACCGGCAAGATCATATCGGGAGGGATGGGCAATGCCCTGCCCTACCCGATCATCTTTGACCGGCTCGTTCTCGATGCCTGCCAGGTGACCAACCCGAGCATCGACCCCTTGCGGGAACCCATGGAGCTGCGCACCTATATCGGCAAGAAGCCGTCGTCCCTCTCCCTCAGGGAGCAGCCCGGTAAAGATGTCGAGCTCTTAACAAAACTCACGCCCAACCTCCAGATCGAGACCCCGATCATGATCGGGCATATGAGTTACGGGGCGATCAGCCTGCCGGCCCAGCAGGCCATGGCAAGAGCCGTCCACCGTCTCGGCACATTCATGGGCACGGGAGAGGGTGGACTTCACCAGTCGCTCTACCCGTACCAGAAGAACATGATAGTCCAGGTAGCCTCGGGACGGTTCGGGGTCGATATCGATTATCTCGAACGCGGTGCTGCGATCGAGATCAAGATCGGCCAGGGCGCAAAACCGGGTATCGGTGGCCACCTCCCGGGGGAGAAAGTCTGCGCCGATGTCGCCTGCACCCGCATGATCCCGGAGGGCAGCGATGCCATCAGCCCGGCACCCCACCATGATATCTACAGCATCGAGGATCTCAAGCAGCTGGTCCACGGGCTCAAGGAAGCAACCGAATGGAAGAAGCCGGTCTTTGTCAAGATCGCAGCCGTCCACAACTCCGCTGCCATTGCCGCAGGGATAGCCCGTTCGGGGGCAGATGCCGTTGTTGTCGACGGATTCCGCGGGGGAACCGGCTCGGCACCCGTGGTCTTCCGCGACCATGTCGGCATCCCGATAGAAGCTGCCATTGCAAGCGTTGATGCCAAGCTGCGCCAGCAGGGGATCCGGAACGAAGTCTCCGTTATAGCAAGCGGCGGGATCCGGCAGAGTGCCGACGTGGCAAAGATCATCTGCCTTGGTGCCGATGCCGTGTATATCGGTACTTCAGCGCTCGTGGCCATGGGCTGCAGGGTCTGCGGAACCTGCAACCGGGGCGTCTGCGCCTGGGGCATCGCCACCCAGAAACCCGAGCTGACAAAGCGGCTCGATCCCGAGACGAACGCGGTGCAGGTCGAGAACCTGATCCATGGCTGGACCCTTGAACTGGCAGAACTGATGGGGGCGGCAGGCATCAACAGCATCGAGAGCCTGCGGGGCAACCGCGACCGGCTCCGGGGTTACATGCTGGACGAGGGCATCCTGAATGTCCTTGACGTGAAGACCGTGGGGGCCTGAAGATGAAGACGCTCACGATCGATGCAAAAGACATCCATTATACGCCGCTGAACCAGCAGATCAGGAAGGCCGTTTCTGAAGGGACAAAAGAGATTGTCCTCAACAATGTCCTTGGCCAGAGATTCATCGGGGACGGTCTCCGGGGCGACGATGTCACGATAACGATAAACGGCGTACCGGGCGGCGACCTTGCGATGTTCATGAGCGGGCCGACCATCGTTGTCAACGGCAACGCGGACCATGCGCCCGGCAACACCATGGACAAGGGCAAAGTAATAATCCATGGCAGTGCCGGCGATGCCGTAGCCCACAGCATGCGGGGTGGCAGGGTCTATGTCCGGGACAACATCGGGTACCGGGGCGGCATCCACATGAAGAAGTACATGGAGAAACGCCCCATCCTTGTCGTCGGCGGCAGCGCCCGGGCATTCCTGGGCGAATCCATGGCTGGCGGCCTGGTCATTGTGCTCGGCCTGGGAGACACGAAGCCGATCTCGGAACAGGGCGTGGGAAGCGGGATCCACGGCGGCGAGATCTTTGTGCGGGGCCCGGTTGACAAACTCTGTCTCGGGAACGGGACAAAGCAGGCACCGGTCACCGAAGACGAGAGAGCGATGATCCGCCCGATCATCGAGGATTTTGCAAAAACGTTCGGGATCGATGCGGCCCCCCTGGTGGCAGCCGACTATACACGAATCGCGGCAATCAGCGCACGGCCGTTTGCAAGCAAATATACCCTGGAGTGAGAGCAATGGCACAAAAAAGTTATCTGGATTTGAAAGCCGAAGTCTGGGATACCGGCAGATGCTCGGGCTGCGGTGCCTGTGTGGCCGTCTGCCCGGCCGATGCCATCTCGTTTGAAGAGGGAGAGATGGTGACAAGCCCAAAGAGCAACGGGTACTGCAAGCAGGCAACGGACGGGGTGCTCTGCGGTGCGTGTTATGCGGTCTGCCCCCGCATTGGCGATCAGCCTGCCGAGACCCTCGGGAAGTATCTCGAACTCGTCTCTGCCAAAGCCACGTTCGAGATCCCCCACCGTCAGAGCGGCGGGGCGGTCACGGCAATCCTCGCAAATGCGCTCGACGAGGGCCTCATCGACGCGATCGTAACCGTTACCGAAGACCGCTGGACAATGCAGCCTTCTTCGGTCATCATCACGAAGTCCGATGTGCTCGTGCAGCAGGCCGGCAGCCGGTACAGCTGGTGGGTGCCCCTCCTTGCGGCCCTCAAGGAAGCGGTGATCGAGCGCAGGTTCCGGAGGATTGCGGTCATCGGCGTTCCCTGTGTTGTCCAGGCCGTAGCCCGGATGCGGGAGAGCGACCATGATCTCCTGAAGCCGTACGCAAAATCGATCCGACTGGTCCTGGGCCTGTTCTGCACCGAGACCTTCGATTACAAAGCGCTTGTTGACGGAAAACTCCGGTCGCATTACAAACTGGAGCCCCACGAGATCCGGAAGCTGGATGTGAAGGGGAAACTGGAGATCCTGAAGACCGATGGCAGTACGCAGGTAGTCCCGCTCGCGGAGCTGGAGACCTGTATCCGGAAAGGCTGCCATTACTGCACGGATCTCACCGCCGTGCTTGCAGATATTTCCGCCGGGGCTATCGGGAGCGCCCCGGGTTCGACAACGCTCCTTGTCCGCACACCTGCCGGCAAAGGTTTCATCGACAGTGCGGTGCAGAACAAGATGCTCGCTCTTGCGGGCGAGCCAGATACAAAAGCGATTGAGAAACTTGCTTCGGCTAAGATCAAGAAGAACTCAAAGAAGTAACCTTTTTTCTGAAATTTTCTTTTTTCCCTTTCCCGGGATGAAGTACGTAACCCAGTTACTCGCCCGGATTCTTTTTCTATCCTGAAATTATCTTCAGGTTATACGATGCCCCCCTCTTGCGCCGCCAGTCCCCCACTGGGGGACGGGGCGCAGTGCGATGCCTCATGTTCAGGTTACCGGAAATACGTATTATCGTAAATCGGAATCCCCAATAGGGAATGCGCCCGGACAGCACCAGAGAAAAGACAAGGAATTTTCAGATGGGTTTTTCCGGCTCCGGATCCGCCGCGGGGGTGCCCCGTCGGGGGCGGCGGCATCCATCGCAATGGGGGTATGGGGGCATCAGCCCCCATCACGAGATCTAAAGATGGCAAACGAAGTTTTCCGGCTATCCGCCCGGCTGACCCCCGATACAAACGAACATTTACTTCTTCTGCCGGATCCTGACGAGAGGAGAACAGCGGGAGAAGAAATCCCCGATGAATTCTGCAAATTCCATCTGCCAGCAATCTTCTCCCTCAAAGAGCTGCCACCCGTTTGCAAGAGACTGGCGGACATGCCTGCCAAGGCTCACCTGCAGGAGTGCATCCGAAGCCAGCAGATCCCGGGCCCGGGTGAATTCCCGGGGCACTTCCATCTCGTACCGGGCCTCGCGGACATAGGGGCCGGGTAGAAGTGAATCGAGGTGTTTCTCCCGGAATTTATTGGCATTCACCCGGTTCCAGAGCGGAGGGCCGATGTGCGTACGGATCTTCGGAAGCCGGGCAACGAGCAGCTCGAAGAGGAGCATGCAGCGTTCAGGATTCATCATGTAGTGTGCATGGTGGACCGAGAAACCGTTCCGTTCCAGGTCTTCGCAGATCGCCGCTGTGCTGCGCTTGAGCTGGGGCACGACGATCTCCTCGATGTATGGGGGTGTGGGGAATGTGATCGCGAACAGGTGCGTTTCGCGGGCCTGCAGAAGTGCTCCGAGTTCCTCCCGGGAGATTGTCCGGGAAGACGGAATACTGAAGAAGGCCAAGGAGGGCGATTCAAGGTAGCCCCGTGCAAGCTCCACAAACTCAGCCATGCGATCAACGGATACCGCAGCAGCCACATTGCGGCGGGGGTCTACAGGATCAATTACCACAAGGGGTTCATCAAAGGTTTTGGCAGCATGATTTTCCGGATCGATTATGGTTCTGGGCCGCCATTCCGCAGCGGCATTCAGCAGACCGGTAAAGCCGCCATAATAGAGCACGAGCAGTTCGCAGAGATAGCCGGAGAAACCTTCGGTCATCTGGTCCGAGCCATAGATCCCCCCGGCTTTTGCAAACCGCTTGAGAAGAAGAACATCATCGATGAGTCCGTTGATCTTGTCCGTGATGTACCGCGTGTGAAATGGCGTCCGGTCGACAGCGCTCTGGATCTTTTCTGCGCTCGCTACATTGTAACAGGGAACGAGATCCACGTCGACGCCGTCAATGGATGCGTTGATGTAGGGGTGCTCGGCATACTTCTCATGGTAGCTGTCCGTGAAACCGGCGGCAATGCTGCGGGCAAGGGAAAGACCTTCGGCTTCCAGCGTCTCCCGGGGCAGCGATGGATCGAAGAGCATGAACACATCAAGGTCCCGGTCCCCCCGCACCCACGTGTGGCGTGCAATGGATCCGACAATCATGCCCTGTGCCTTACCACTTTCTGCAATGGCAGCAAGCAGTTTTTTTCCAAGGGTGCAGATCTCCTCCCGCTCTTCAGCACTCGGGCGAATCTTGACAAGAACCTCCTCTTCCAGGGGAAGCCGGGTCACCACTTCACCTCCAGCAGATCCTCATAAACGGGTCCTTTCGGGAAAAGCGTACTCTTCTTCAGCCGGAGGCCGGCGACCGTGCAGCTCCCGTACGACTTCCCCTCAAGCCTCTTCAGGAAGGGAAAAAGTGATGGATCGAACGATTTGACACGGGCGATGGTTGCATGGGGCGTGAACCTGCGGGTCTCGGGCTCAATTCCCAGGGGGGCGAGCGCTGCATCGATAGCATGGAGGAGCTGCTGGCCGTTTCCTGCATCGTTTACCGAACTCCAGATCGTATGGGGACGGTTCCGGTTATTCACCGTGACTTCACCGGCAGTTACCACAAACGGATCAAACGGGATGTTTCGCAGGGCTTCCATAATCCCGGGCAGGCGGCGTTCCTCCACTTCGCCAAGGAACTTTGCCGTAATGTGAATCAGCTCCGGTTCCACAAAGGTAAGCCGTGCCGAAGAGCCTCGGAGAATATCCTGGGCTCCGGCAAGACCGGTCCGGATCTCTTCGGACAACTCCAGTGCAATAAATGCCCTGACCATTACGGTACTATTGTTCCATTCACCTACTAATGATAATCGCTCCACGATCCTCGCACCCTTTGCAACACGAACCAAGATTTTTTTATTCACGGACTGCCTATTGGATAGAATACAGAGTGAGGGTGTTTTTGTGCCGAAGAATCCGGAACTGATCGTATATACGCTTGAATTTTGCCCGCATTGCGACACACTCAAGGGTTTTTTAAAACAGGAAGGCTGCACGTACGTTGAACGCGACCTCTCCACCGCGGAATCCCTCACCGAGCTCAGGCTCAACGGGGTCTTTGTCAACGAAGCCCCGGTACTCCAGAAAGATTTTGATTTCTACACATCGGAGGATCTTTTTCCCTCCGGCAACCTTGACGGAGCGCGGATAAAAAAACTCCTCTCGGGTGAGTAATGTCGCGCCGGCCGGAAACAAAACAGCTGACTTTCGAGGGACTAGCAGTCCCGGCACTCCCGTACGTCCGCTCAACCGACGGGCATATCATTGACTGGGATCGCAACCGCATTGTCCGGCAGATTGTTGAAGAGACAAAACTCGTTGAAACTTTTTACGGTTACGAGGGCGCCAGCGAGGCCACTGCCCAGGAGATCGCCCTTGAAGTGGAGAACCGAATCAAAAACATGGGGCTCAAGTCGCTATCCGGCCCCCTCATCCGCGAGATCGTGAACATCACCCTGCTTGAGAAAGGGATGGTCCAGTACCGGAATGTCTCTACCCGGGTCGGCACCCCGGTCTACGATGCACATCTCATCGATGTGGGCAGGGGTTTTGAAGCCCATGACAACGCCAACCTGCAGGAGAATGCCGAGACCTCGCACAAGAAGAAGGCCGACAAGATCTCAAAAGAGCAGTACCTCCTCCAGCTCCCGCCGGATCTCGCGGATCACCACCTGTCGGGCGAGATGCACATCCATGACCTGGAATATTTCGGCACGCGCCCGTTCTGCCAGGACTGGGACCTGCGTTACTTCTTCTATTACGGCCTGATGCCGGACGGGAACGGTACCAAAGCCTCGGTTGCCGGCCCGGCAAAACGGGCAGAAGTTGCCATCCTTCACGCGGTCAAGGCGCTCGGCTCGGCCCAGACCAACTTTGCCGGGGGACAGGGATATTACAACTTCCTCACGTTCCTTGCCCCGTTCATGGAAGGGATGCCGTACGACGAGATCAAGCAGATGGTCCAGATGTTCGTGTACGAGATGACGCAGATGATGGTTGCCCGGGGCGGCCAGCTCGTCTTCTCATCGATCCAGCTCTCTCCCGGGGTTCCCTCCCTCTGGCAGGACAAACCCTGCGTGTACAAAGGCAAGGTCTGGGACGGCAAATCGGCACCACTCAGGACCTATGGCGAGTTCGAGCGCGAAGTGCGTCTCCTCTTCAAGGCGCTCATGGAAGTTATGCTCGAAGGGGACTACTGGGGCAAGCCCTTCAATTTCCCGAAACCGGAGATCTCGATCGAGCCGGATTTCATGAACGAACGCGAAGAGTTCAACAAGGCAAACCCCGACCTTCCCACGTTCAAGGAACTCTACCTGATGACGTTCGAACTGGCCTCGAAATTCGGCACTCCGTATTACGACAACCAGCTTCCCGCTTACCGGGGGGCGGGGAAGGGCATCTCCTGTTATCAGTGCTGCGCTTACCAGTTCTCGGCCGTTGCCGATGAGGATTCGGATTTCGACAAGAAACTCATCTTCCAGGGGGGGAAACATTTCTCGATGGGGTCCTGGCAGGTTGTTTCCGTGAACTGCCCGCGGGCTGCCTACAATGCGGAAGGCGATGATGCCCGCCTCTTTGCAGAACTGAAAAAACTCATGGATGTGGCGGTTGAGATCTTCAAGATCAAGCGCCGCTGGATGGACCATATCCGGGCCAACAGCCGCATGCCGTTTGCCATGCAGCGCCCCAAGGATCCCAATACCGGGGAGCGGGGGGCAATAGCGGTCGATCTCGAAGGACTGGTCTACACAATAGGCGTTGTCGGTGTCAACGAGATGGTCCAGCATCATACCGGCAAGCAGCTCCACGAGTCAAGGGAAGCATTCCGGCTCGCCATCCGGGCGATGACCGAGATGGAACTCTATGGAAGGGAGCTGAGCAAAAAATACAATATGACAATAGCCCTTGCCCGCACACCGGCCGAGACGACGGGGCAGCGCTTCGCGGTTGCCGATCTGCTCGACCGGCGTTACCATGAACATGCAAAGAAGGTCATCAAGGGGGATGTCGATCTCGGCCTCCTCAAGCTCGGCAAGAGCCGCGATCTTCCGATCTATTACACGAACGGCACCCATGTTGCACCGGGTGCAGACATCCCGCTGACCAAGAGAATGGAGATCGAACATGTCTTCTTCCCGATCGTGGACGGGGGGAACATCTTCCATATCTGGCTCGGGGAAGCCAGGCCGGATCCCCGTGGTCTCATGGATATGGCAATGAATCTCTGCCGCAATACGCAGATCGGCTATTTTGCCTTCACCCGGGACATCACCGTCTCGCTCCGCCAGTTCCATGAGATGGGAGACAAGAAGAAAGCGATATCGGACTGGACACCGGCGGATCTGCCTGTCAAGGCATGAAAACGGACTGATGATCCGGACCAATGCTTTTTTTACAAAACCTGCAGGGATGATGAGGGGAGATGGGAACCAGGTTCTGCACAGTATGCGGTGCTGAGTTATCGGAGGAGATGAAGTTCTGCACTGAGTGCGGAGCACCGACCGACATGCCAGTCATACCGGAGAGCGGAGAGGAAACCACTCCCGCGGATCGGTTCCCGGTACCGGATCAGCCATCTCCATCCCCTTCGAACAAGAGCCGCGTTCTCATACTTGCCGGTATTGTTGCGATTCTGGTTATCGTGGCAGTCCTTGCAGTATTCGTTCTGCCAGCGGGTTCTCCCGGATCACTCCTGCAGAAGACAGAACCGGTAGTACCCACGGTGACGACCCCGGTCCCGGTTACGCCAACACATGAACCGGTAACCACCATTCCCACACCGGTCCCGGAACAGTTTCCCGGTGCCCTCAAACTCAAAGAATCATTTCCCTTTGGATCCGGTGAACTTGCCAGCGAAGGCACGGTGTACCGCGTCTGGATGAACGACACCTACCAGTGGCACAGCGACATAGACAACCGATACTATACCCAGAAACCAAAAGCGGGAAACAAATACCTGGCTGTATTTGTCAATGTCTTCAACAACGGGACAACGCGGGTCTGGCCGCCGACATCGAATAACATCAGGGTCTATTATGACGGGGTCTGGTACTCCATGGATCCTGTCCATTACCTCCCGGACCGGAGCAGGAACGTCAAGGCAACCGCAATAGAGGTAAAAGAGATCCAATATCTTCCGAAACTCTTCGGTTCGGAATACGTGGAGGATTTCGGCTATTCGCACAGTACCCAGACGGCGTACCTGTACCCGGGGAAGAGCAATGCCATCGACGGTTACATCATCTACGAGGTCCCGTCATCGCTGACCCTGGACAAAGCCTATGTCCGGATCGCGTTCAACGGGTATGACACGGCGATCTGGAAACTGGGCTAGCCGTTCTGCAGACATCCAGCACGCGTCCGGTTTCGGATAATGAATACGGGGTGCCGGGCTGCTTCCGGGAGAAAGACGAAAAAGATAAAAAACGGGATCCCGTTACTGCACGGGAAGGGGCTGCTTTTTCAAGGAAATATCCATGACCCCGCGGTGGACCCGGTAAAAACTGTGGATCCGGTCAACCGGATTGTCCAGCATGATCGTGGTAATCCGGTCATCCACACAGATCCTGACGCAGTTTGTCTCGATATCCGCAAACGCTGCGGTCTCTGAATCTGCCGGAAGAGATGCCGTGATGAATACCTGGTCTCCGGCTTCTACAACCTCGTACGGGATCTCCCCGTCATCTCCCAGGCTTCCATTCTCTGTAAACTCCGGGTCATCGGAGGGGTGGCGGGTGATGATGGTATATCCAACGATACGCGCCTGCCTGTTTTCAGGCATATTCCGGACAAGATCTTCAACAATCTTTGCAAGGTTGCTGAATATTTCATCGTAAGGGCCGTTCGGGTTATTCTGCATGGACACCTCGGAGCATGTACCGCTCATCCTCCCGGGTTACAATCCCCGACCGCTCGCACCGTTTCAGGATCTCCATGAGTTCTTTCTCAGGAAGCGTGGTTGCCTGCTCCAGTTCGGGCAGGGTCAGGGACTCGTGAGAGAGGGCAATGATTACGGTAATCTCTCGTTCGCTTTTGAATAAATCCTTATGGTTATGGGCAATATCGTTTATCCTGATCTCGATATCGTGGTTGATCTGTTCGAGGTTTGAAAGGATCTGGTCGTGAGAGCGGATCATCCGGCCAAGCAGGGAGACGGAGGTTTTCAGCCGCTCGTTCTTCTCATCGTCCTCTTCCTCTGCGGAACTGATGATCCGGATCTCCTTGAGACTGACGTCGATGAGGATATCGTTTGCGAGATAGTAGTATTTCCTGCGCCGTTCATCCATCTGGCAGGCAAGGATAGTCTCCCTCTCCATCATCTGGAGATGGTCGATAACCGCCTTGGGTGAGAGCATGAGAGTCTCGGATATCTCGGTAACAAAGCAGGGCTTCTGCCTCAGCAACTCGATAATCCGTCTCCGGTTCCGGTTCCCGAGAATGTCAAGCAGTCGGGCAACCTCAGCAGCTTCGCTCATCCTTACGTAATGTTAGTAAGATGACTATTTAGGAGTTTTCTGGTACACCATGCCAGGCGTTCCACATATACGACGTGGGAGCCCCGACATCAACAGTCGGCATGAAATGCACGAAACACCGGAACGAGTGAAACTACCCCGCTGAGGTCAGCCGCGGTACCGGAATTTGCCTGCAGGAACCAGCAGGACAAACCGCACGCCGGTTTCGGGAGCACCGGATTCAGTGATGGAGATACCGGTGAAGGAGAGGAGCTCCCGGATGAGGAAGAGGCCCTGCCAGGTCTTCGGGGATTCCTCGAAAATGAAGATCTTTGCCTTGTCCGTCAGCGGTATACCCGGCCCGTCATCCTCGTACACCAGCGCGAGGTTCTCCCCGTCCATTGCTGCATGCAGATGGACCCGGGAGAGGCGCTTGCCCCCGTAGTTGAAGGAGTTCAGGAGCAGGGTGAAGAAGATCCGGGGCAGGAAGGGATCGGCAAATATTTCCAGATCGTCCAGATCTGCTTCAATCTCCACATCACTATCCGGAAGTTGATCAACCGCATTGTAGAAGGACTGCTGGACCGATTGCCATTTCGGGGACGTTATTCCCCGGTCCTGCATGCTGCGCATGAACGAGATCTGGTTGCGGATCGATTCCACGGAAAGGAGGGTCTTGTCGAAAAATGCCTGCATCGCTTCAGGTGTGGTCATGAGCTGCGCCCGTTCAAGGGATTCCATGATGACCGAAAGATTGTCGAGAATATCGTGGCGGGTAATACTGAAGAGCAGATCGGTCTTGAGGTGAAGAGCCTGTTCGGTTAAGTCTTCAGCAATGCCCAGCATGTACCGCTCGGTCCTTGTTGAGCTGAAGATGGGCACAATGATCATATGGAGGATCCGGTCGCCCTGTCCTTCCAGGGCAACCGTCTTGGTATTCATGGCAATACGGTTGAGGCGGGCTTCGCAGTCTTCTCTCTCAATCTGGGTAACCATTACCTTGGGGAAGAGGTCGCGATCGGTCTTCCCGATCACGTCAACAGCTTTGCGCCGAACAGGGTCTCGCTTGCCCGGTTCCAGTACACGTACCTGCCATCGTCAACATTCTTCATGAAGACGGCAATCGGCAGCTGATCGATCATCTCCTGCTTGAAGATCTCGTCGTCTTTCACTTTCAAAAATGCGCTTTTTAATGAATCCACCATCGTGTTGATACTCTTCTCAAGAACGCGGAACTCCTGGATCTGCGGGCTCCCGATCCGGTGATCCAGATCCCCTGCTGCAATTTTTTCAACATCGCTCACGATACATTTGACCGGTTGGATAAGTCTCCGCGATACAAGGACTGCAAGAACACATCCCAGAAGGATCACCGATAAGGAGATGAGCAGGTGGGAGAGGAGGAGGTTGTTGAGAGATTGCTGCATAAGGCCCGTGTTATACGTGATTTCAACGATCCTGCTGGGATCCGAGCCGTAGGTTGCATCCTTGAGATCGATGAACAGGTACCGTACGGTCCGGGGGGAGCCGGCTTCGGAGACTTCATAGGTTGAACGCAGGCTTATCGTCTCGTTGAGGTATCCCCGGATTTCCGGTTCAGGCCGGCTGCCATTGCTCACATAACGCCCGAGGGTATTGAAGACCCGGTAATCTTCAACATAGGGATTGGAAAACACGATGTTTTTGATATTCTTATGGGCTTCCAATTTTGCATTCATCGAATCGAAGGATGGCCCTGCAAGGCCCAGTTCAAGTACATATTTATGATCCGGCGTTGGCATGTACGCAAACTTCCGGTACTGGCCGGATCCGAGGAGTTCATGCACCACGCGATCCGGGAAAAAACCTTCAGAATTGCGGATTTTGGTGAGATACTCAAAGAAATATGGTATCTGCTTGAAATCCTGGCCGAGTTCCGGCGGGTAGGTGGTTGCAACAATCACGCCGGATTCATCGATAACATAGATATCATAGCCTTCTCCCATGCCGGCCTGGAGAGCGGTCAGATTCATTCCTGCGGGATTGCGACCGGATCGCTCGTACTCGCCTTTGACGGCAACGAGTCCTTTCTGCATCTGGTCGTTGATGCTGTTATCAAGGATATTTGACGCCGTATCGGTAAGGTGAAGGGCTTCCATTATGTTCTGTTCGGTCTGGAACTGAAGATGATGGGCTTCGTTCTCGAAATTGTTTTTCGTAACAAAATAGTCATTTGCAGTAAGGAGCACCCCGATGCAGATGACGGGAATTATCATGAATAAGAGGATATAGTGGAAGAGAGACCGGCTTTCCGTTACGGGACTATCCTTCTGAATCATGAGGTTTCCGGAATAAGATACTCTTGAGAAATACTGCAGAACAGATCGTACCGGGGATTATGGAATCTGCGGTCTTTAAAATGCCATCCGGGATGAATGGTATTTTTGCCGTCAGTCCTGAAAACAATGTACGTAATCCTGTTCTTTATTTCCCACGTATCATATACTTTACATCTGATATCAGTTCAGGGAGGTAAAAACGCTTGTTATTTGAAATTCAGGAGGCAATATTCCTCCGGTTTCACGGCCAGTACCGGTAAAAAGGGAGAACCGGGGGATTATTGCAATGCTTCGATAATGGCTTCCCTGACTTTTTCATCAGGTTCGTTTTCCTGTGCAGCGCGGAGAGCTGCGCCTGCCTTGTCCCCGCCGATCGCCCCGAGCGCCCGGACTGCCATCATCCGGACATACCGGTTCTCGTCTTTTAGGAGGATGATCATCGGTTCAATAGCATCGGAGTCCCCCACTTCGCGCAGGCCTTTTGCTGCCATGTACCGCACATGGTCGCGGTTATCCTTGAGTCCCTGGATGAGAGGCTTGACCGCTTTCTCGTCAGCAATCCTGCCAAGAGCCTCGGCAGCGCGGTAGCGGGTCTCCCACTTGGGCTCTTTCATTGCGGCGGAAAGGGGTTCGATAGCTGCCTGGCCGATGGCAGAAAGGGCGAGCGTTGCCTGTTCCCGGACGGATTTGTCGAAATCGCCAAGGGCCGCAACAAGCGGCTGGATAGCCCGGGGGTTTCTGGCTTTCCCGAGCAGGTATGCGGCATACTGCCGTACCTTGGGATCGGTGCTGTCCATAAGATTCTGGACGAGCCCTTCAAGACCCAGCTTCTCCATCTCTTCTGCTTTATCAGGTTTTTCGGGTATATTGAGTTCAGTCATAGTATCTCCATGAACTATCTTTTGTTTTCTTATATAAGGGATGTGACGAGGAAATTTCATGAACGTTTGGGGGATATTTCAGTAATACCCCATACTCCCGGCGATCTTATCCAGCTGCTGGGCCATGGCAAGCACTTCCTTTGCAATGGCAGGGGTCAGATCTTCCCTTATGAGAATCCGGCGGTAATCATGCCGTAGTTGGGAGATGTTCGTTCCCAGCCGGGCACGATCCGGATTATCCTTACGGCCGGTCGTACCGGACGGACGGGTCCCCGGTTCTTCCGATAAGCGGGCTGCATCAAGGACCAGTTCATCTGCGTGGGTGGTATCCACACCCTGTGATCGCAGGGATGCATTCAGCCGGACTGCCCGTAGCAGGAGATCCTGAAGCAGGAACAGTTCAGTCACCTGAACAGAAGATCCACAATCCATTTTCCAGCTGCCCGATTCGTCCGTACGGAAATCTGCCGAAGGCATGCATACGGCCTGTTGTCCCGGTTCAGTCATACTCTCGTGCGATGCGGTGAATTGATGAACAGGATTTGCGTGCATGATCGTGATCTCCCTGATGCAGTCTTTTTACTCTTGAGGGGATCACGTGGAATATTTTCATAAGGATCTTCACGTGCCCCGGTTACGGTAAGATGCCCGGCGATTTCCGGGAATCCTGTTCATATCGTCTGCAGAAGCATACTTATATTCATGATATTCCCCCGGTTAGATCCTGGAACCTGCAGGTTACATACCCGGGCTGATCATCAATTTAATCCCGGATTGCTGAATAACTGCCAAATTCTTCGCAGTTTACGCTTGATTTTTATATTTCCCTAAATAATGCATTGTGTATGAAATACAAGGTCATCGCACTCCTGGCACTGGTGATGATTGCACTCCTGGCCACGGGCTGCATGGGAGTCCCTGCCGCCTCCACCAGCAACAGTGCATCCGTTAAGGGGATTGTTGTTACAAGCGAGAATTACGGCAAAGTATCCCAGGATACGCGCCTGGGATATACAGGATCAAGCATTGCACCCATGGCGGTTCCGACTGCTGCCAGAAGCGGGAGCGGTTCGGACTCCGCAGTAACCGACACCAAGATCATCAAGACCGCGTATCTCTCGCTGGAAGTAAAAGACGTGACGGGCACGGTCGAGAGTCTGAAAGCCATTGCTGCACAGAAAGGCGGCTACATCACCTCAACAAATGTCCAGAAGAACTACAAAGACAGCTTAAGCGGCACCGTGGTCCTGCGCGTGCCGCAGGCCGAGTTCGAGAACACCCTCATTGGGGTCAAAGCCCTGGGAACGGTAAAATCCGCATCCACGCAGGGCGAGGATGTAACTGAGGAGTATGTAGACCTCCAGGCCCAGAAGACCTCCTACGAGAACCAGCTCGCCCAGTACAATGCGATCATGAAGCAGAGTACCAAGGTGGAGGATATCATCAAGGTCCAGGAACAGATCGATCGCGTCCAGACAGAACTCAACCGGCTCGAAGGAAAACTGAAGTACCTCAACAGCAGGATCGACATGTCGACGATAACGGTGAACCTCCAGGAGCCGGAACCGGTGGGCGGCGACAGCGGTTATAACTTCATCACCACACTCAACGAGGGCATAGCCGGATTCTTTGGCATGATCGATGCGATCATCGTCTTTCTCTTAACCATCATCCCGCTCATCATCATCGGCGGCATAGGGTACGGTATTTACCGCTATTACAAAGGAAAGAAACCGGGCCAGAACACAGCCGAGATAAAAGAGAAATAATTTTTATTTTTTCTGCTCTTCGAGCAGGATCCGGATCCGGGTCAGTTCAGAAAGAATTTTTTCATCGGTTGTAACGTTCACGCGATCTTCCGTACCGGTACCATCCCCCGTGCCTGCCGTATGCCGGACAAGGGAGCGGATGAATTCGCGGAGCTCTTCGGCTTTTTCAACACCCTCGATCTTGATCTCCGATGTGGTCTGGCCGGAGTACCCTGCGGTCTGGATAGCAATGGTATGAATGCCGAGCAGGCGCATCAGGGGTCCCTGCCGGATGTCCAGGTTGGTGATCCGGTTGTAGGGTACAATTCCCGTTGTCCTGAACCAGACGCCGCGCTTCCAGCTCATCTCGTCCTCCCGCAACTCGTACCACATGCTCTTGTAATAGAGATGCACCCAGGCCAGGCAGACTGCAATGATGATGACAAGCAGGATGACGCAGAGCAGGACCAGATTGGGTGCCCATTCACCGGCAAGCAGGAGGGGAAACAACGTGAAGAAGAGCATCACGAGAATGAACAGGAGAATGTACACGGTCAGGCTCGCTTTCAGCGCTGCTGCTGGTCTGAACGGGGAGTTCAGCGGAAATTCCGGGTTTTGTCTCATAGTTATGAGAACCGTTTATGAAAGGCTGATGAAAAAGAGAGCGGTCGATCCTAAAACTCAGGATGCCTTGGTAGTTGTGTTCGTTGCGGGAGCGGTTGTTTTCTGGGCAGCTGCTGCCGCTGTTGTCGCAACCGTGCCAACGGATGCGCTGGTGATCGGGGTCTTTGCTACACCGGTTTTTGTGTCCACTTCCAGGGTCACTTTGCCATAGCCAGCGTTCGTGGAACCTTTCGTGAGCAGTTTTCCATCCTTGTAGATCTCAACAAGGAGATCGTGCTTGGTCGAACTGTCCCTCTTCTCGATAACTGCCTGGACCGTTCCGGTGGCATTCTCGACCAGGTAGACCCGGTCGCCGGAAGCCTGGATCGATTGCAGTGCAGCCGGCAGGCCATAGGAGCCTTTGAAACCGCCAAGATAGCTGATATGAACCTGCACACCGGTAGAGGGGATCATGGCCGCAGTGGTTTCAACGGCAATGGGCGTCCAGGAAGTCTGGACGGACGGGGTGGTCTGGCCTTGCGGGGTTGTTGTGGGAGTGACCGATCCCGATGATGAACTTCCGCCGGAGGACGATTCTCCGGAGGGGAGCGTTAAGAGTCCGCCGCTTGAGATCATGGGGTAGACAAACACGGCACCGACCCCGATCACGGCGATGATGATGACCAGGACCACGGCGGAAATGATCACTTTTTTTGCAGTCCCGGAACCGCCGCGTCGACGGGATTTCTCGGGCGCCGGTTCGGCAGGGGCAAGGGAGTCGTTTCTCTTTGAGGCTGAACGCGATTTCGATGAGAACAGCGAGGGGATGAAACCCTGTTTTTTTGGTTTCTTTGAAGGTTCGGGGTCCGCAGGTCTCCGGGGAGCGGGGATACCCTGGTTCCGGGTATCAGCCATGCGCACGGGAGGACGAACGGGGGTGTCTGAGATACGGATCGCATCCACGGCAGGTGGTGCTTCTTCCGGCACCCGGGCCTCGGGAGCAGGTGTATGGGGCTGGGGAGCCGGCGGATAGGTACCTGCTGGTGCCGGGGCCACGTAGGGAGACGGAGCCGGAGGAACGATCGGAGAGCCGCATTTGTTGCAGAATGCAGAATCCTTGCTCACCCGGTTGCCGCACCGGTTGCAGAAAAAACTCTCCGGTGCCGCTGGTGCGGCTGGAGGGGTTTCCCGGGCAGGCATTCGGGCGGGGACGGTATCGGTAAACCGTTTCTGGGGAGGGATTACTGCATCGTTCCGGTATGAGGCAGCCGGTTCCGGGGCCGGGGGTACAGGTGCGGGCGGCGCACGGGGGATATAATATTCAAGGAATTTTTTCCATTCATCGCGCTCCTTTGCGCGGTTTCCCCCGGAATCGCGGGAGAACGTGAGGACCATCTGCCGGGTCTCGTTATTGTTCGCTGAAACATATACCGTAAGAGTCGGGTCGCGGATCGCATTCTCTCCGGTTGCTATCTGCCGGATGGCAGACAGGTGGATATCCTTCTGAGGAAGTACATTTCTCGCCCGGTCGACAAGCACGATCCGCCGGTCGGTCAGGGTAGCTTCGAACGGAACCGATTTGACATTGACCCCGTCGGAACGGAGAAGGACTTTTTCATTACTGCGGAAATCTGGGTCGCCCATATAATACCCCGTATATACCTGTTACGTACAGGTTGTCACTCTCCCCACAAAAAGATATTTATTAAAAAATATTCCCAGATTCCGGCCGGATTGAAAAAAAATCCGGCTTACCCGGCACATTTGGGCCGGTGCCTGGGAACTACTTCAGGAAGGTCAGGCTGTCCGGAAGGGCACCACAACGGGCCAGCACTTCCCGGACCTGTTTTGATCCGGCCATCCGGTTCTTGATCTCGGATGATACCGTGATCCCGCAGTCCCGGGCCTGGGGATCATCCGGCTCGCAGGCGCACAATTCGCCGGAGAGCCCCTTATCGAAGATCTGCTTGATGATGTGGTTCTGGACAAATGTGAGTTCGGTCATCAGCTGGGCGCCGGGAACGTTTACGGATGCAAAGGTGAACCGGATCGCATCCTCGAGTGGGTGGGGGAATCCTTCCACCGACAGCTTGAGGAAACACTCGATCTCGAAATGCCCGTTCTCGATCTTCCTGATGGCCGAATGTTCTATGCTCATCATCAGGATCCGGTCGGCCGGGACAAGGTGGATATGGTGGTCCCGGTCAAGCATTGCAATGCTGTTTCTTGCCAAAATCATTCACCAGTGCAGAAGTCTCGCGGGGAAGATGATAGTGCTTTTGCCGGGAGGGCATAACCAGTGCCATCCGCTCATAATATAAATCCCGTTCGCCATGCAGTACGATATGATACAAGGGTTTCCTGCAACCGTGGTTCTCTGCACGCTCCTCGCAGGAACGGCACTGGTGCCGGGTTGCCTTTCGTCAGTGTTCGGAGCGCCCCCGGCCTATGTCGCGCAGGTATCGGCAGCTCCCACCCCGGTAATACCGGTAACGATGGTCCCGCTTGCAGATATGGCACTTGGCGGGGATGATCTCCCGATAGATTATACGATAAAAGACCGGTCCGTGATGGCCTATGGCGAGACGGACCAGCTCACCCGCGACCTGGGATGGATACAGGGCTACCGGGTAGTCTATTTCCGGATAAACCGGCAGAGCAATGATATCACTGCGATCCGGCAGGTCGTCGGGATATACACTGCGGACAGTATCGGCAGGGTCTACAGCATCGAGAAAGATGCCCTGCTCGAAGAGACCAATGGCACAAAAAGGTACGAGATCGCCTTTCCCAAGATTGGCGACAAGAGTATCGCCGTCCGGATACTTGAGCCGGATTCCCCCCGGAACAGTGCGGTATACTCAGTACTTTTTATAAAAAACAATATCTGCGAACAGATCACCATGGGGGGCACAGCTACGGATTACGAGACCCTGAAGGCACTTGCGATCCGGGCTGCCGACAGGATTCGCTGACTGCCGGAAGAAAGGGATAAAAAAAACCCATTTTCCCATACATTTCAGGAAAAGATGTTCCCGCCAGCTCACGTTCGGGAGCCCTGAACCGGGTCCGGATCCAAATGCCACCATTTTAGAGTGCAGACAGGAATAAAATAGGGATAAGCAACCGTTCATCCCGTTCCGGAGAGGACGGGAGAGCGATCGGGAGTACCTGTCATGACGTTCAACTGCCGCCAGTGCGGGATCTGCTGCATGCATCTTGGAGACTATATCGTGATCGAACGCCAGACCGGCCCCTTCACGTTCGAATGCGAATCGGTCTCGACAGGAACTGCATTTACCGCAGAGGTTGACGAAGACAAGAGGGCAATCTTTTCCGATCACTCGTTTCCGGAGAAGCATCCGTCTGCCTGCCGGTTCCTCCGGCCGGACGGGAACCTTGTGCGCTGCACGATCCACCGCGACAGCCCGGCCCAGTGCAAATTCTACCGGTGTGTTGTCATGCACGTCTCGGATTCCTCCGGAAACGCCCTTGGGACCGTGACCGGAACGCTTGCTCTCCATTCGGATGACCCGCGCCTGAGGGGAATATGGGAGGAGGCTGAACGGCTCCGTCCAAAAGACGACAAGGCAGCCGAGCAATGGCTCTGCCGGTACCTGGTAGAACGGGGATACCGGGTCGAATGACCGACAGGAAGGCGTTGGCTGAGGATAACGGGAAAACAGGTAAAAAATTACGGCCCCATGGGGGCGGTAACCGGCGTTATCGTGGCAACTGACGAGAGGAAGAACCAGGCTGCCGCAAGAGCAACCAGGATCATGGGAATGACAATTGCTATGACCATGACAAGGATCGTTTTACCCGTACCCAGTTCCTGGAGCTCGCGGATGCCAAGGATCTCAAGAACCAGCGTCCAGAGGGTGAAGAAGAACCCGATGACCGGTATCCAGCCAAAGAGCAGGGCCGGCGTCATGCCATAGAGGACCGCCTTCACGGTCATGAAGATCCCCTTGCGGCCTCCCGCCAGGTACACCCAGAGATGGATCCATGCACTGATCAGGAGTGCCCAGGCCATACCCCCGACAAGGACGATGACAAAGACGAGCACCGGGAGAAGACTGCTGTATGCAGGAATATACCGGAGGAGCACGGCCATTGCCCCTACCCCGAGTGCGGTTATGACAGAAGTCAGGAGAGCGTCGATGACAAGGAGGACCAGAAAGTAGGAGAAGACCGATTCAGCCGGATTATCCCGTGAGTTCCGGAAGGTTTCAACCGGAGATACCAGGATTCCTCTGATCTGGGTTATGATTGCATCCAGCATGGAGAGAACGTTCATCCGGTTAGTATTTAACGATCCGTATCCGTTTCCAAAAAAAGCCCCACCGTTACCGTGGGGCAATGAACCCCGTACTGACAGATGTACCGGAACCAGAAGAATCTCATGCAGGGCCGTCAACGGGCGCGGAAAAGAACCCTTTTATAGTCTGGCCGAGACCTTTCGTCCATGGGACGATATTTTGTCTTCATCATCATCCTCGTTCTTGCAGCATCCGCGTTTTCTGCCGGCTGCACCGGAACCGGCGATAAAAACATGACAACCGGCACCGTGACACCGGCCCCCGCGGCAACAATAATCCCGGGAAGCAAAACAACTCCCGATGATCTCACGGTCATGGTAAAGAACGCCCGGGAGTATGCCAGGATGAACGGCAAAGAGAGAGCCATTGCAGAGTTCAACAACCCGAACGGTTCGTTCGTCAAAAACGGGATCTATATCTTTGCCGAAGACTACAATGGCACTGCGCTCGCCGAACCCTTCGAGCACGAGCTTGTCGGGACCAATATCCGGAACATGACCGACCGGTACGGCGTTTTCCTGGTAAAGAACCTTGAAGAGACGGCCGGTTATGGGATCGGGTACGTCAGCTACGATTACCCGAGCCCCGAAGACAACCGGCAGATGAAAGCCAAACTCTCGGTTGCTGCCGATGTGGACGGCACGTACTATGTTGGTGCAGGGGCCTATACCGGATCCGGCATGATCTACCCGTCAACCGGCATTGGCCCGAAAACCCGGGCCTACACAACGGCAGATCTTACAAAGTTCGTAAAAGATGCAGTTCTCTATGCAAAGGAGAACGGCAAAGAGAAAGCCCTTCTTGCATTCAATGATCCCAAAGGGAAGTTTGCAGACGGGGAACTGACGCTCATTGCAGTCGATTATAATGGTACGGTGCTTGCAAATTCCATAACGCCCGAGACCGCGAACAACCACATCAACCTGATCAACTACCATGACCCCGATGGCGTGACCACGATCCGGGAGATGCGGGACCTCTCAAAGCAGGGCGGGGGGTTCTCCTATACCGTTGCGGCAGTGACAAAAGATAACCAGACGTACTATGCCCCCAAGCTCGATTATGCCGAACCCGTTGATTCAACATACTGGGTCTTCTCGGGAATCATTGTGCCCGAATATGAACAGCTCAGGCAGGGAAACCTGACGGGAATTGCAATCCGTAACCATACCCGCACGGAATTGTACGACCTTGTCGACCGGGCAGTCGCATATGCCAGGACAACCGGGAAGGAGAAGGCCATTGCCGAGATCAACAATCCAAAAGGGCAGTTTGTCTCAGGAGATCTCTTTGTCTGGGCCGAGGATTTCAACGGGACTATCCTTGCCGACCCGTACTTCAAGGAGGGCGTTGGGAAGAACTGGATGAACTACTCCGATCCCTATGGTGCAAAACCCACGATTGTCAATATCAATGCGATAAAGAGCGGAACAGGGTTTACCCGGGCCATGTTCCCGGATACGGAAGCCAGGGGAACAGAACCGATCCCGAAGCTGATGTACGGAAAGGCCGTTGACGATACCTGGTGGATTGCAGGTGGAATCTACGGGGTTCAGACATTATAACCCGGGAATTTTTTATTCCCCGGTTTTAAATTCCCGTTTATACCCTGAAATAACAGGCATTTCCGAAAAGTATCATCAATGGTCCCGTGCAGTACGAGGCATGGTTACTTCATCTCATACGCCATATAATACCATGGTGATTCGTTCAACAGAATCTATAGTCATCTGTCTTTTTCCGGTCACCAGGACAAATTATGGAAAAAATCACCTACGAAACTCCCGAAGTCTTTGTGCCTTCCTCAACCCACATCGACATCCTCAAGACAGTTGCTGACAAGCAGGGCTGCCACATAGGTCATGTAGTTCACACGCTGCAGTCCGCCCACAGCGAGAGCAGTGTCAGGTCCGCAGTCCGGGTTCTCCTCTCCAAGCGTTATCTCGACGGAGGGAAATCGAGCAGCGAGATCGTTCTCCGGCTCACCTCAAGGGGCCGTCTCCTCATTCAGCCGACAGCATCCTGCTGAAACTCCTTTTTCTCTTTCAGGATCCGGATCATAGAGGATGGTTGCCAGATCCAGCCTAACCGGTAGGTGGGATCGCTTTTTCGAGATCCAAGCGATCAAACACTATGAGCCGGACAGATCCTCTTAATGGGATTTGGAGAAGCTGGACAAATTTGCGCTAGAATTCAGATGCCCGGCGATCCTCGATAACACAAATATTCATCCGCAGGTCTTTCCACACCCATTCTCTTCAGGGTTTTATCGAGCAGAGCCCAGTCACTTGTCCATGATGATGAATCGATGGTTGTCTGGATTTCACCGTTTTCTATAATAGAATAAAAACGCGAGGTCCACACTGCAAAGCGATAGAGTTCCTTCTTTTCCGCATCATCTACCCCTGCAAGTATGCAGGATCTTTCGCGAGGCAGCTCATCGTTAACGAGCCAATCGCGGCTCTCCTGATCCATTTTTCTTGGTTTCATGGTTACACACCTTCGGGGCGGATAACGTTCTGACCTTTTCTATTGCACTGGTGACACTGGTGCCCCTAATTGTTACCATGAACCTCAGATTATATAAAATCAGCTTTATAATTAAATGCCGTTCGGGTCAAACTATCTGTTGGAATATGCGGTCGTGCAAGACGACGCAGCCCACCATGGCCCCCCCATCGCAGAATAACCTGACCGTAGAACACCGCCAATGTTATCCATCCAAACCACGATGCACAAACACGTTGCGGATGGAAGGCACAGACTTGGTTTTCCGGGCAATTTCATGTCAGACGTATGCCCGGACAAAAACAGATAGTAAGCAATTTTAAAAATTCTGTAGGCAAATTAGCCGATAAAAGGTACGCCCAGGTCGGAATTCGAATCCGAGTCGATTGCGTGACAGGCTCGACAATTCAGACACACAAAGCGTTTATTTTTCTCAAGAAGAGTTGAACAGTTTTGTAAAATATCGCTCTAGAGGAATTAATAAAAACACTATCAACATCATTAAGAAAGTCGGTTTAGAGATTTGGTCAAACCTAAACGGAGTAATCAATACAACAACCCTTGGGAATTTATCGGATTTCTTCATCACTAAATGTAAGAGCACTTCCGCCCTAGAGAAGTGTTTTAATTACACTCGCGCGTTTTTCAACTACCTCTATAAACTCACGATGAATCCCAAGATACTATCATACCACTCTATTTTTGAAAGACCGAAGAATCGACAGACAATTAAGTTACTGACATCGCGCATTATCGTTCAAGAGGATATTGAAGCGGCACTAAATACGATAGACAATGATCCAGAACTATCAGAAACCAGGAAACTGAACTTCAGAACGGCGATACTCTTCCTCTCATTTTCAGGTCAAAGAACAATAACGACATCCCGCTTAACAGTAAGTCAATTCAAAACAGCATTGGCGCGAGAACTACCCGTGCTCACAGTGAGAGCAGAACAGGATAAGATCAGAATGGAGCATTACGTGCCGTTACATCCTGTGCTTATACCACTAATAGAGCAGGTGATTAAAGGTAAACAGGATAATGATTTAGTTTTTGACTATCTTGGCTTACAGAGATGGTTCAAGTATCATTCAATCACTATGAAACACACAGCGGGTAATCTTCAACAAAGAGACTTGAGAAAATTCTTCGAACAGAAATCAGACGAAATCGGCTTCACTGATGCGAACAAGAACTTCATTATGAGTCATGGTGTGAGTTCAATCAATTGGACTTCTTATAAACAATTTCTACCGGAAAATGTGTATAAGGTGTATATGGGGAGTTGGGAGGATGTCAAACTTATCTGATCCATTTACACAACGAATACTAACCATTTGATTTGTTTGAGGGTATTAAATCAAGATACTGGTGGATTATGAAAGGTGTGGGTTCTGGATTTACAGTAATAAATTATTATGATGGTTCCGGGAAGCCTCTTTTTTGTGAAGAAGAATATACACGACGTCTAAATGAGGTGAGTGACGAAGCAAAACATAAACGTGGGGAATTTATCGCAAAATGTGGCGACGTTGATTATGCATTAGGTATCGCGATAAGTTGGTTTTTCTTTGAGTTTGATAGTGAGAAAACTAAAATATTTTCTGAATTGATTCTCCGAACAGGATTTTTCACATTCGCACAAAAGAAAAGAGTACTTGAATCCCTCATCAAAAACCATTCGAAAAGGTATCCAACGGTTACTGACAAGGAGAAAAAGATTTTTTTACAGAAATTGATGAATGTCATCACTGACAGGAATATACTAGCACATGGAGAATTGATCATCGATATCCGAGAGGAACAAGCAGCAATAACATTTTTTGATGCAAGCAGTTTAACTAGTGAGACAAAAGTACTTTCCCAAGAATTCTATCAAAGATTGCAAGAAAATATCTCTTTTGTAAATGACTATTGTTTCGAACACCTAATCTTTCCTTAATTTTTATATCGGATATCCTTGTTGTATTTCACACGATAGTTTTTCGTATAGTTTTGAGTGCTATTGAAAATGATATTCATACATATTGCGCTTACATCAATTCCTACATTCCCAACTACATTAAACAAAAGACTAAAACCATATGACAACCTGATTTGGTAGATTTCCTAATCTGAATATAGACTTTCATTTTCTATGCTAATTTACAATACAAAGAACAATACAAAAAAAGAATTATCGTCTCTTTACTAGGAGCAGTCCACTAACACAAACCGCCAGCAATGCAACTTCAACTCCAACTGGTGCTTGTGTTGGTGTGGATGTGGGTATCGGAGTTAATGTCTTTTTAGTTGTTGGTTTTTTTGTTGGCGTTGACTTTGTAGTTATGGGGATTGTTGTTATTTCTGTTGTTGGAACCGTAGTTTGAATCGTTGTTACTATCGTTGTAGGTTGAGCAGTAGTGACCGCGGTTGTCGGAGCAGTTGCTGTGGAGGTAGTTGTCGTAGTCGTTGTTGCTAATAGTGTTGATGAAAGCGAATTTGAATTCCCCAGAACAGAAACCGATTGTGACCAATCTTGATAGCCCGTAAGGCGGACTAATACAACACGATTTCCATTTGCAATATTGGTCAGTGTGACGGGTGTCAGCCCTTTGTATTCATTATCCACATAGACGTTAGCACCAGATGGCGTAGATGAAACGCTTATACTCCCAACAGATGGTGTGGGTGTCGGAGTCGGGGAGGTTGTTGCAACAGGCATTGTTTGTGCATATACGGTACTTGAGATAATGGTATTGCTTGAATCGTACTCTACAACCTTCAATAAATTTTGACTCGATGAGGGATTAGTAGGGATAGTCCCAGTTAACGTAACTCTTACGGACTCCGCTACTCCCGATTTATAAGATAATTCGAATCCCGTCAATGATAATGTCTGTCCGGTTACGGATGGTCTTGGGTTTTCAATACCATCAAGAATTATTGTATATGTCCATTGTGGATTTTCAAGATTTGTGGTCAATTGCAAATTGTCACTAGATGGAAAAGTAGTTGATCCACTCAAAGGAAAATCAATTTTACTTGTTACCGTCATTGCAGTCCCTGCGGTCTGCGTTCCTGATGGATTAACAGTAAATGATGATATAGTAAATGCCGATACACACGGTGTTACACATGCAAAAAGCAAAATTATTGCAAATAAAAATTTTCGTCGATATAATAATTTCATTCTTTTATTTGGTTCAGTTAACCACCCTAAATGTTTCGAAATGAATTTGAAGTGTGAAAGTACTAATTAACGTCGTAATATATTTGCAGAGTATGATTTCCTACGTAGAACCCTGAGATTTCTGGCAACCAAAATTTTTTTTAAACAACTGCTCTCTTGATTATTCACACACTCAGTTTTATGATCTTCGCCACCTCGTAATGTTTGCACTAGCCCCATGTTGCGGACCGATTGTTTATTCCAGCATCAGCCAAAGTAACCCTCTCTACAAAATTAAACTAACATGCAAAATGGCACACCTATCCTTTTTTGATAAATCCTACATGCAACTGGGCATTGCTGAATTAACTTCTAATTTAATGTAGTAAAAGGAATCTTTTCTCAAATGACAGAACTAAAACAAAATCATTATCGCTCAAAAATATAATTCAGACGTATGAAAAAAGAAATATCGCTAATTATACTTCTCTGCGGTTTTTGTTTACTCCTCATATTAACAACGGGATGCACAAATCAATCATCAACAAGTCAATCAGCACCAACAATCGGATCAAAATCCCTTCAATCTATGTCCCTCTCTGAATTGAGAGGTTATGAATCACAAGGATTACTTCCATCAAATGTCAACCCTTTCGTTATTGTTGACGGTTCATGCTGGAAAATTACAAACAAGAAATTAATACAATGCACCGATCGTGAAGTGACTACACTTTTGGGGACTGGATGGAAGTAAGTCCATATTGAATCTTAAAAATTATGCATAAAATCACTACTGGGTTATACTTCTAATTTAATACACTAAATGAACCTTGTATCAGCATCAGACGTGAATGCGTATTGTAGTATTTAAAGACCTCATTTTTTAAATTTAATGCGTATGAATTTTTTAAAAGAGAACATGGATGTATAGCCATATTTCAAGGTTGATAGTTATGAGTTGTCACCCTGTGAGGGCTGCGTAGTTGCACGAGTTGCACAGTCATTGCAACTAGATATTTACACATTTTTACGACGATAGGATAGTCTTGAAGGATTAAAAGTTGCATTGTTTCAAAAAAATAATAATCTTAAAAATCTAATCAACAGTTGATTTTTTATGTTAGGCAACAATCTTACGTTTTTATCGATCTTCAATGAACCAAACTCAACATTTATCCTAGCAATTTCAACAGTAATTCTCGCTTTTGCGACGATTGCTCTAGCCTATTTTACATTTATGTTATATAACGAAACAAAAAAAATGAGAATAACTCAAGTTCAACCAGAAATTTCTATTTATATATCTCCTGAAAAACAATGGATTAATTTAATTGACCTAATCATCAAAAATACTGGGCCGGGAATTGCATATAATATACGATTTGCCGTTAGCCCTGATTTTCATTATGGTTTAACAAAAGGTGAGAATTTGTTGAAGGATTTACCTTTAATCAAAAATGGTATTTCATATATGAGTCCAAATCAGGAGTTCAAATTTTTATTACTATGTTTAACTGATTACAAATATCCAGATTATCCAAAACTTAATATTTCTGTCACATATAAAGGTTCTTTCGATGAACAATATACTAAAGATTACTTCATAGATTTCTCAATTATCCATAATTTAGGATCTGAAAATGACGATGTTCATGAGATATCTGATAGTCTGAAAGAAATTAATAACAATATACGGAATATTTCCCAAAAAATAAAATAAAACGGCAATCCGTTAGCATTTTTTAATTAACATGCAACTCTGTAACCTTCAATCATTTCAAGTCGATAAAACTGGTTGCATAGGCTTTGCAACTTAATTTTAATGTGTTTTTACGACGTAAATAATTGGAAGGAGTAAATAAGTTGCATTGCTTTATAAAATTATTAAGAAGAACTTTTTATTGAGAAATATATATGCAATATTAATTTCAATTTCGATTGTGGATAAAAAAACTGCTTTTTTTATTTATGCTTTTTTTGCCCCAACTTTTTTACTTGCAGGATTAAGTGGCATTTTAATTTTTGTAAACCTAAAAAACAACACAGATAATTTGAGTTTGGCCCAATCCCTTTCTGTTTATGCAATGATTTTTTTATCGATTGGCTTATTTTATGAAAGTAACACACAAGCGTGGAAAAAAATTCCGATTATTGGCACCCACTTAAGATCAATCGGTAAATGTTGTTTATTAGCATTTGTTTTTTTTATTCCTATTATTCTCATTTTAAACAAAGGAACAAATTTAACTCCCATTTTTATGACGTTAGTTGCCCTTGGATTATTTTTTTCGACTCGTTTTTTCAATACAAAATTTGAACCAGATGAATTAGAGGACCTAAAAACGACATTGCATTTTTTTGATATGCCACTTGGTCGGTTAGTTTTAATTATCATTGCCCTAGCAGTCATGGGAATTATTTTTGCAGGATTTCCATATGTTATTGAAATTCTTATCTAAAATTTACTTCATTCGCTATAGATTAAGTTGTATCAAAACTGTGTGCAACTGTGCAACTATTCCATATTTCACAGTCGATAAAGTAGTTGCATTTGGGTTGCAACTGCATGCAACTTTGTGCAATATTCAGACTCATCATTGGATTGAATAATCTGGGAAAATTATAAATTTTTTGTAGACGCTTGCTCAAAGAAATAACCGGATCTTATCCTGCACGATTTTCGCCACTTCACTTAAGTTCCCAACGGGCGTGAGATTGAAATACGATGCTTGTTGTTACATCAGCCCAACATTAAAAGTAATCCTTCCTGCATTAGCAAATAGTGTAGCAAATAGTGCATGGCATCATAAATGCACATTTGATAATATTGTGTTTGATTGTTGATTTGAATTAGCAAATAATATAGGAAAATGGTATAATTGATACTTTTACGTCAGTGCTGATTTCACAATACATGTTATTCTATTATTACGTTTCGTGCATTTACACCGATTCGCGTTTAACATAATTCCCCTTTTATTCATAATGGATTCCGAGTATGTTTGGGATGATCTAATTGGGCCTATCTTTAATGCTCATAAAAGAAATCAAAAATTATATTTATATATGAATTTATTATCAAATATGGCCGTTGAACCTTTTAAGGAATTTTGTCCGAGTTGTGGAACCCCAAATACGGATAATAAAGGTTTTTGTTCGAAATGTGGTGAATCGCTAAAGAAAACAGAACCTCCCCCAATAATCATTCCTGCACAAAACACACCAAGTGAGGGAAACCAACAAAAAACGCGTAGAAATAACTTACTGATTGTAGGGGGAGCAATTGTATTTTTATTATTGATAGTGGTCATATTCGCTGGTGGATTAGTTGCTTCGATAATACCCCAAAGCGTTGTTGGAACGTACTGTCCAAGTGGAAAGACACAATATGCGAGTGATGGTACTAAGCTTATAATAAAAAGTGATGGAACTGCCCAAGATGGTTTGTATAATGGAGCATGGAAAATTGAAAATGGTAAATTGAATTTTTATAAGAATGAAATTGAAACCGGTAATGGGGGTAGTTTTGTAAATCCACAAATAGCAAAAATGAAACCGGGAACTGAAGTAACTACGAGCTTTAAAATTTCTGGAAATACGTTAAAAGAAGATCAAACGAATATTGTTTATACTAAATGTTAATCTCCTAATTTTTTGCCTAAATGATGTTGCCCTGATAATTGTGAATATTGTATTGACTACCCATGATTGCAACGGCTGTTTCTCAATAGAAAGATCTTGTAGACTTGAAATTAATTACGAATGATCGCTGGAGGGTGTATCTGCATTTTTCCCCTAATAATCTTCGGCATCTCGTAATATTTGCACTAGCCCGCGTGTTGCAGATAAAAACAGAATTAATATAATTATACAAAATTGAAAGTAAACCTTTCTACAACATTAAACTAAAATGCAAAATGATACGTCTACCTTTTTTCGATAAATCCTACATGCAACAAGGCATTGCTGATTTAACTTCTAATTTAATATAGTAAAATGAACCTTGTATCAGCATCAGATGTGAATGCGTATTGGAGTATATAAACTCGCCATTTTATTATATTTAATGCGTATGAATTTTTTAAAAGAGAACATGGCTTTATAGCCATATTTCAAGGTTGATAGTTATGAGTTTTCGCCCTGTGAGGGCCGCGTAGTTGCATTAGTTGCATTGATGTTGCAGGGGCATTGCAACTAAATTTTAAAGAGTTTTTATGACGATAAAACTTTGAGAATTTTGTAATTGTTGCATTTTTTGAACACATTGGTTAACGATTAAAAAAATGAGCCGTTATTCCGGATTTTTACTTAAATGATCAAATATCATACTCATCACCCCTAATCCAGCTATTGGAATTGTAATAACAAACACTAGATTTAAGGTAAGTGTAAAAAGGAAATTCATTAAAACAAAAAACAGTGGAATAAAGAAAATGATGAATAAATAAAATTGTTCATCTCCATGTCTTATCGACGCATTTTTTTCTCCACGAATTGATAAAAATTTTCTTACAGGAGATAACTTTCTTTGGTCACTGATTTTTGCAAGAACACCCATCCAAAAAATAAAAATAATCATCGAACACAGAAGGAGAGTGACCATTAAAGAGAAATTTTGAAGATCGGTTGGATCATGCTTCAAAATGTCTTTTAATCCTTGAATAATCGTTGGTAGTAAAATGGCGAGAGCACCGAAAATACCAATTATTTCGAATAGATGTATATTTTTTTCCGCAAATGAATCTAATGTAAACCGTTCAATTTTGCCCTCACATAGAGGACATTTTTGTACGTCCCTTGTTGCACCAATGATTTCCTCTTTACAATGGGGGCAATATATTTTTTCGGCCATTTTTCACCAAAATATGTTAGTAATTTCATAGATTACCCCCTACTCCAATATACTTAACTAAATGAGAATAGTTTTTACCCCCTCAATGTTCTCATACGAAAGCACAGATACTGCTCATTGACATTCTTAAAAATATACAACTCTGCAACTTTTACTAATTTCACGTCGATAAAATAGGTTGCATCGGGTTTGCAACTGCATGCAACTTTGTGCAACTATCAACCATAGCCTGTGCCTCTTCACGGTTTGACAACGAGACGATGTTCTCTCCACCCATTGTAAGACCTACACAAGAGTATGTTTTCTTAGACTCGTTGTATGAAAGCCCACCCTTTAGTACATTCATCAGCCCACCTTTGTAAGTGCCATTACCCTGCTTGATTCCATGAATGGCTTTTGATACAGTACCTTTATCGATGAAACAGATCTCCGATATTTCAGATTGAGTTAAACCAACGCTCCCACTTCCAATGATGGCTGATAACACCAACTGTTCTTTGTTTGTGAGACCTGTGGTTTGTGCTCTCTCAATTTTACTCCAGAGTCTTACAGCCCTGTCATAATCATTTAAATCGGCAACAATAGACCCATCAGGTAGACTATGGCGTTGATACTGATTGAATGCCGCAGACGCCCGAATGAGATCAAGAAACATAGGATAGTTCCGTCTGTTTTCTTTGCCTTTCCATTCGATGAGATCAATATACGTTATTGACACATTGCAGAGGGATAGTTTTTTGAGATGCCTTAACATCTGGCGTGCTACTTCTACATCGGGTGTTATTGCAAAGCGGTTAATTCCTGATTTGGCATATTCTCTCTGTTTCTGGAATACTGCCATATCCTGCTCTGCTCCTTCATCGACCTGCATCTTCATATAACGATTGAGAATCTGTGGGTCAAATGAAGAACTCACACTAGTAATCCAAAAAGTAAATCTCGGACGTATTGAAACCGTCTGTGATTTCTTTGCACCAGTCTTTTTCATATCGGTATAGGTATGCACATATGGCAACTGATACTGTGAAGTTATTGTCTTAATCAACTGTTCCTCACGATCTCCGAACTTCTCTACATCATCAAGAAAGATAACGGCACCCTCCGGTATATCCTCACGGTGGAAGAGTGCCATTGTTGAATTGCTACCTGTGATGAAATACTCTGGCGGTAATAAGTGACCCACCGCTTTGCAGGCATCACTTTTTCCCTTACCACTTTCACCAGATAGGTCAGGTTGAAGCCCTTCGGTATTTGAACAAAGTTGGCAACCAACCGTCATCAATAATAATTCGCCGAGATCTTCATCTCCAACGTGGATCTTCCCATACTCTTTCTTGAGGTATCCAACAGGATCACCCTCTCGTAGAATATCCATTGCTTTCTGTTGAACGGTTGAATTTTGTTCTACTGACTGTGCATCATTTATTGTATTGGGGGCATTTTCCCCGTAATAATTCATATTATCCATATTACACTTCTCCTGCAAGTTTTTCGTATTGTAAAATTATTGAAAAAAGACCCATTTTGGGTTATTCAATTTTTTTTTATTTCCGATACACTTGCCCCAATATATATGGGCGATTTGAGCAATTATGCCTTATTTGAACTTTAAATCATATATTTTGAATGTTTATAACTTACAAAATTCTCCAGTTGATGAAATGCTCACTTTCAAAATTCATCGCTTTAAAATCTTTTTAATAAAAGAGATTAAGAACATAAAATCGATTTTAAACATATGACCTTAAGATGAGTTATTAAACGAAATTTTAATAATAAATACATCTCATACATATCATAATGGTATTTATTGATAGATTCAAAATTGGGAGGATGACCCCCAAAGCAAATTTTACATATCCAGTTGTGCGTCTCCCCACAGATTATGCTGGAATCATCGGCCAATACGTGTCGATCTATGAAACGAAAGATGAGGCTGGTAGATGCGTATTTACGCTAGTTCTAGAGGGGGATAATGATTCAATCCTTCCAGAAAGGGTTGCCCGACGCAATATCACCAGAGGCATTGAAAATCGTCTTTCTGTCATGGAAGTTGAAATGAATGGGATGAAGAAAAGTCTTGAAACACTTGTTAAAATTATGGAGAAGGAACCCAAAGGGCGAAATCAAAAGGGTCAGAAGAAGCAAGAGGTGGTTTGAATGGAGTTGATTGCTGATACTACCTTCAAGAGGATGGCTCCCAAGGCTGGCTTTCTAGCACCTTATATTCAGTTTCCTTGGGGTCATGATCGCGCACTCATTGGAAAACCTGTATCAATCTACAAAGTCGATGGTGGATTTTTTTTAGCAATAGAAAATAAGCAGTTTACACCATCCGATTCAGAACAACAGAATAATGTCAAAAAACTCTCGTCAGTAGAGGGGTGTAAACCAAACAAAATTGAAACGTCTCCTCAAATCACAGAGGAAACACTAAAAGAATTACGCCCAGGTCGGAATTCGAATCCGAGTCGATTGCGTGACAGGCAATCATGATAGGCCACTACACTACCTGGGCATTTTTACAGTAATCCCGCCTCCCAGATTCGAACCGGGGACATCGCGGTAGCCGCGCAGTTACCTCAAACGGTAAACCATACTACAGCCGCGCACTCTACCAGGCTGAGTTAAGGCGGGGCACTGCGCTACTAATGTATGGCAAGTTTCCTATTAAACATATCGTAAGAGATCCGGGTTTTGCCCCCAAAAAGGCCGTTTTTTCACATGTGGTGCAGCGATTCTTTAAATAATTCGCATACCCAATTTGTTTGTATGACTGCTCGCAAGGATGTTGCGGGGGATCGTCTTCTTCACCGATAGCTGTGCTCGTGAAGAAGTAACTGTTTTTGACACGACATTACGTGACGGAGAACAGACCCCTGGTATTGCATTTACATTTGAACAGAAGATTGAAATTGCCCGCCAGCTCTCCGCAATCGGCGTACACGCCATAGAGGCAGGTTTCCCTGCATCTTCAAAAGCCGAGAAAGAGACGGTAAGCGCTATCAAAAAACTCGGCCTGGAATCAGTGATCTGCGGGCTTGCCCGCTCCGTAAAAGCTGATGTGGACGCCTGCCTTGACTGCAATGTCGACATGGTGCATGTCTTCATCCCGACCTCGGATATCCAGCGGGAGAACACGATCAACAAGTCGAGAAAGGAAGTGCTCGAGATAACGGCCGACATCATCGGCTATATCCGGAAGCGCTCCGATCTCTGCATGTTCTCCGCCATGGATGCCACAAGGACGGACTGGGATTACTTAATCGAAGTATTCCGGACTGCTGCCGATGCCGGGGCTACGATCATCAACGTACCCGACACGGTGGGAGTCATCTCGCCGTCCGCCATGAAGACGCTCATTGCCCGCATCAACCGGGAAGTGAAGTGCCCCATCGATGTCCACTGCCACAATGACTTCGGCCTCGCGGTTGCAAACACGATAGCAGCGGTAGAAGCCGGAGCCTCGCAGGTGCAGGTGACCGTCAATGGTCTCGGGGAACGGGCCGGCAATGCCGACCTTGCCCAGACCGTGATGATCATGGAGTCGATGTACCGGATAAAGACCGGGATCACCAAAGAACGGCTGGTCGAGACCTCGCGCCTGATCTCCCGGTTCAGCGGCATCGGCATCCCCCCCACCCAGCCGGTGGTTGGCGAAAATGTCTTCTCGCACGAGAGCGGCATCCACTCGCACGGCGTACTCCAGAACTCAGCCACGTTCGAGCCGGGCATCATGACCCCCGAGATGGTCGGGCACCGGCGCAGGCTCACCCTGGGAAAACACGTGGGAAGGCACGCGGTGCAGCAGATGCTTAAGGATGTCCACATCGACCCGGAAGGTACCCAGCTGGATGCAATTGTCGAGAAAGTGAAGGCCGTTGCAAACAAGGGCAAGAGGGTCACCGACGCGGACCTGTACGAGATTGCCGAGTCCGTTATGGGCATTGAACTCAGCCACAAGGCTCTCGACCTGAAGGATATCGCCATCATGACCGGGAACCACGCGATCCCGACTGCCAGCGTCCGGGCACTCGTGAACGGGAAGGAGCATGTCTTCTCGGCGGTCGGCAACGGCCCTGTCGATGCAGCGCTGAACGCGATCCTCGGGATCACCCCTGCAAAACTCCAGCTCAAGGAGTTTTCCATCGAGGCCATATCGGGCGGATCGGATGCGATGTGCCATGTGACGATCGCGGTTGAGAACGAGTACGGGAAGATCTTCGATGCGAGCGGGAGCGGCGACGATATCGTCCTCTCCTCGGTCGAGGCGCTTGTCAATGCCATCAACCTGGTCAACCGGGCATAACCATCCCCGGTTTCTTCTTTTTCCGTACATTTTCCTGAGTATAACCAGATCTGCATATTTATCATAATAATAAAATATTTATAAGCCTTATTTTATTGGACCCAATCTTCCGTGTGCCGGTGCTGCTGAATGAAAAAACGAGTCAATCTTATCATTGGAATAGTTGTGATACTTGCAATTGGAGGTTGTATTGCATATGCTGCAGCGTTTGGAACATTTGCAGCAAAAAAAGCAGTTGATCCAACAGAGTCCGTCCGCCAGTTCATCGGGGATCCGGATGCCGTCGTAGTATTTGAAAAAAGTAACAAGAACGTTCTCGGAGAACCATACGATACTTACCGGGTGAACGGGGATCAATTTACCGTTGACTCTGACACAGGATCAGTAATTAGTGCCAGTTTTTTCTCTGTTCCGATGACGAAAAGTAAAAAAGTATACTTGCAACAGGCCGAGAGCAGTGCCAGAGAGTTTGCCGTGCGCCACTACAATGACTTTATTTCCCGAAATATGCAGCTGACGGAATCAAAAGAATTGGATTACGGAGTCGCTGGAATTGAGTACTCATACAAGTGGAGCGAACAGTCAATGAACATTAACACTACCAACACAGTCAGAATATCCACCAACACTGAAGGCAGGGTCTTATCCTATTATGCACGGGATAAGTTCCCCCCGACTATCGAGCCGGGAACGATTAGAAAAGACCTGGCTATCGAGACTGCAACAAGATATGTAATTGAGACAATGAAGATCAACAATATTACCTATAAAGACGCATCTGCCCAATCTGCCATCATGGCGGATCACAGGGATGTATGGGATGTGAATCTGGAAGTCCGGTTTAGAGACCAGAATCAACAGGAAGACCATCGTGGCGGATGGGTCTATGTTGATGCGATAACCGGTGAAGTTGTAAAATATGAGCCCTGCCAGTGACGGGAATACATTCTTCTCCTGCATACTTTATTTTTAAAAACACCTCATTTTTTATCGTGATTACGATAAAATAGCCGAATCAATCCTGAAATTTCTCTCACAGTTTCTTCAGGTTCGAGTTCCGGATCTGCATGAGAATATCCAGAGCGGTATCGTACCCGTAGAGAGAAGCCCGCACGGAAAGGGTACTAATCAGTTCGTCCGTTGAAGCCAGGTAACGTTTTGTAAAACCGCCGTTTCGGTCTGCAGAATCGAGAAGATTGTCAATCCGGTCGCAGAGCTTGACGAGCGTCGCCTCGGGAGGCGCGTCGAGAATCCGTTCAAGGCTGTCGGAGAGCCGTGCTGATTTCCCGCGAATCGTATTCTTCTTTGTCAGTGCACGGACGATTGCAGCGATATCCTGCCGTTCCCCAACCGGGAGAGGGAGGGAATCAACAAGTTTATCGGTTCTCAGGATCCAGTCCGGCGAACAGTCCTCGTACACATCGTGGAGCCAGGCAGCGATGATGGCCACGTGCGACCCGTTGAACGTCCCGACAAGCCCTGCCACCCGGGCCGGGTGGGTGATATACGGGGTCCTCCGGTCTTTGCGCAGCTGCCCCTTGTGGGCGCGGGAAGCATGATCGGCGGCAGTCTTGATGACCAGGAGCCGGTGGGCAGGATCGGTCGTCAGGAAATCTGCCAGTGCATCCATACCAGAACTGGGACCCGGGATACGATGAGCGTTTCGGGTTTTGGGCAATGTAAAAAAAAAAGATTATGCTGCAGACGGGGCGCCCTTGCCCTCGATTGCAGCCTTGAGCTGGGCCTGCATCTGCTCGAACTTGCCCTGGAGCATCTTCTCCTGCTTCTCAAGGGACTTGATCCGGAGTTCGAGAGTCTCGACCTTCTCGGTCAGCTTCGCTTTCACAACCTCTTTTTTCTTCTGCAGCATGACCGTTCCGACAGTCATGTACATGACTGCATCCTCGGCAGATTCGCTGATCTCTTCTTCTGCCCTCTTGGCTTCGCGGACAGCCATCTCGTACTGGGCCTTCTGCTGGAGGATGGTCTGGAGCTGCTGCTGGATCTGCTGGAGCATGGCAAGCTGGTTCTGCATCTTGGGTGAAATGTTGTTCATAAGAAACTCCTGTACCACTATCAGTTGCCATCGATAAAAAGGGTTATTCCCGCGGGGGGGAATTCTCCGCAGGCCCTGCGCCGGATCCCAGCTGCTGCATCTCGTCGGCAACATTCACGAGTCGCAGGTACATATTGAGGGCTGCCCGGAGTGAGGGAGTGTCATCAGCATCCACAGTGAGGACAAGCGTGTCACCGCCATCCAGCCGGCAGGAGATCCGGGACCGGGGATTCACCTCATCGGCAAGCTCGGGCTCAAGCGACCGGAGAATTTGCTCTGCAATCGGCGTTGTGAACCGGAAGACAGCTTCATGGCGCGGCATAGGGTACCCTCCTGTAAAAAACTAACAAAAGAAAATATGCGTATTTCCGGGAAAACCCGGTTGGCAGTGCACGGGGTTAGCGGGCTTTCAGTTCCTTGATCGCCGCGCCGCGCTCTTTGAAGAGAATCCGGTGGCCGCAGTAGGGACACCGCACATTAACGTCGATCTCAACCTTCTGTTTGCACCGTGCGCATTTGTATGTGCTTGCCATTTTCAGGATCCCGCTTATTTCCTGATCTGCTCAGTCGTGCGGTCAATCGCGCGCTGCGCGATCTTCATCGTCGGCGTAACCGGCTGGTACGTGCCGCCGGCGAACTTGTATCCGCACTTGCGGCATTCCCAGATACCGGTTCCCTTGCGTGCAACCGATTCCATGTCGCACTTGGGGCAGCGGTGGAGCGCCCCGGAGATCTTCTCGATATCACACACTCGCTTGCGCACAAAACGTCCGTACCGGCAGCCGAAACGTCCTGCACTACCGGTGACTTTTCCCTTTGCCTTATGAGTTGATGATTTTGCCATGATGGGTGACCCCAAATTTGTCTTCTCTTATTTGTCCTCTGAACTAATATACTTGATTGAGAATCTTGACCTGCCCGTCGCCTTTGGTGAGCTTGTTGATGAGGTCATAGAACTCCACCTGGATGCCGGCAGGGATCCGCACAACGCAGACCCATGAACCGTCCTTGAGCCATTCATCCTTCTCCATCGTCGAGGCTGCTGCAATATCACCATAGGCCTTTGCAGCATAATCACCGGGGATCTTGATGGCGAGGCGGAGTTCCTCGAACCGGATCGGGAGGATCGGGCGGAGGGCTTTCACAACCTCCTTGACCTGCTCATCGACATGCTTGAAGGGATCGATGTTCACGCGGGCCTCTTCCATGGCCATCTCGATCCGGGTCGGGGGATGGGGGTGGCCGGTCTGCGGATTGATCGCGTTCCTTGCAATGAACGTTACCACCTGGCGCCGTTTCTCTTCAACCATGTGCTTGCGCTGTTCGGCCGTGAGGTGGATCTCGCCTTTCTCGATGATCCGCTTTGCTACCGTGGCAAAGTCGGTGGTGTGGAAGACTTTCATCAGCGCTTCATCGGAAGCGCGGGTAGCCTTCGAGGCATTGCCAAAGACATTGAGGGCCGCAACCACGTCCTCGATATCAACTGCCTGTCCCTGCCTGACGAGTGCGGCCTGGTTCGGGTCAACGAGGATCTCGAAACGCTCCCCGAAACTGTCCAGACGCGCAACAACGGACCTGTCAAGCGGAATCATGGAGGATCACGGCTTGAACTGCTCGACAAAGGAGGCAACTTCTTCCCGGCTCATCTTGCGGAAGACCGGGCTCTCCTTGCCGATAACACCAATCTCGACCTGGTCCACATCGAACTTGCCTTCGGTTGCCGAATGAAGGGCCTTGAGACCGAGAAGGATGACATCCTTGACAACGGCTTCGGGATTGTACTCCTCTTCAAAGACTTTCATGGCAGCCGGTCGGCCGATACCGATGCCGGTGGCCTTGTATTCGAGAAGCGTTCCCGAAGGATCGGTCTCAAAGAGCCTGCATTCGCCATCGCTGACACCGGCAATGAGAAGAGCGGTGCCGTACGGGCGGATGCCGCCGTACTGGGTGAGCGACTGCATGTGGTCGCAGAGTTTCTTGGAGAGGGCCTCGACTTCGATCGGCTCGTCGTACGAGACGCGGTTGATCTGGCACTCGACCCGGGCCCGGTCAACGAGTGCCCGGGCATCGCCGACAAGACCGGATGAAGCAACCCCAATGTGCTCATCGATCTTGAAGATCTTCTCGATCGAAGAGGCTTCGAGCAGCTTCGAGCTGACGCGTTTGTCAACAATGAGAACAACGCCGTCCTTTGCCTTGATACCAACAGCGGTTGTTCCGCGCTTTACTGCTTCACGGGCGTACTCTACCTGGTAGAGCCTTCCGTCGGGTGAAAAAACGGTGATCGCCCGGTCATATCCCATCTGATATTGTGGTTGCATTATAACGTCTCCAGATCCTGTCTTGTTAAGAACAATCGGTTTGTATTTTTAAATCCCTTTTCAATTACATCAATCTTCTGACCGTCACAATGGGAAACGGCATACGTGACTCCCCCTATCGGAAATTCCTCAACAATCCCAGTTGCCGGGGGAGCCGGCGGAATGGACGAATTCTGAATCTCGCCCGCTGATTCGGGTGCCGGCTGTTCCGGAGAGGGGGTGGCCGGTGCAGATGCCGGTTGCGGCATCCGCCGGATCCGGTCCCGCAGACTCTCCATGGTGCCCGATACCGCAAGGGTGCGGAGGGCGAGCCGGGTCTCGCGGCAGACCGTAACGGTCGAGAGGGCAATGGTGAGCTCCCGCTCGGTCCCGCGCCGGCACCGGATAAAGACAAAGTCACCTTCAGCAGCAACAACCGCAGGCGTGATAAGAGCGGCCATGCCGTCGCCCCAGAGAGAGGTCACGGCATCGGAGATCGCATAGTAGAGATCCTTCTGGTCGATGGGAGTTCCGGCAGGAACCACCCGGGCGAGGATATACCTGCGGTTCTCCCGCAGGGTGGGGGGCCGGACACTCATCCGATCACCCGCACGGGTGCCGGGGGAGGGGTCTCAAGGATGCCAATACCGCCGAGTGCCCTGGCTGCATCATCCGCATCCATTCCAAGGAGGGAACAAAGGCCTGTAATCTCCCGTACAGATCGCATATCGAGGATGGAACGGGCATGGGACGAGATGGTCAGCGGGAATTCGAACCGCTGTTCGAGAACAAGGATGTCCAGGTAGCGGTGGATGGCCCGCTGGCGTGCAATACCCCGGGCTGCAATGAGAACGGAGAAATCAAGGTCTATTGCAACCCGGTTATCGGCTGCAATCTTTGCTGCAACGTGATCGAACCCGTGTTTGTCGGCAGTCTGGATGCCCCGGAGGATATGCACGCCTTTTAACCCGAGCGCAGCCCGGTTGAACCCGTTGTCGCCGGCCTGGACGGAGATGACAGCATCCGTTGCTCGGGCCTGTTTCACCCGGGCAATCACATCGCGCATTGCACGGTCGCGGATACAGCGGCCGGCATAAACCGTAATACCCTCGTACTCGCACGAGGGTGCATCCATGGCCACGAGGCTGTCAAAGCCCAGAGCCTTTGCTTCAAGCGCCATCCTGCGGACTGACGAGTCACCGTTCGGGTGCACAAAAACTGCGGCATCGGTGATATTCATGAAAGGAGACTTCGTAAAAAGAGAATAAGATTATTTGCCCTGGTTTGCATGCGAGCGGATGCTCGGGCGGGTCTTCTCGGTACCCTTTCCGCGGGTCAGCATACCTCGGCCCTTGAGACCGGCCTGGGTCTTACCGCGCTCTGCACGACCGCGGTGGGTGGGGTTTGCCATCCATGCAAGGTTCTTGTCTGCACGGATCGAGGGGTGGTGACCGTCAACGAGGATGACCTCGTAGTATTTGAGCTTCCCGTCCTGTCCTACCCAGTAGGAGTTGAGCACTTCCATGTTGGGGAACTTCTTGGACGCGCGCTCCTCGGCAATGCGCTGGATGCTCTTGCCTGCAGTGAGGCGGTTCTTGCCCATGCGGGCTGAACGGCGTGCGCGGACGTACCGGGATGCCCGGCGGCCTCCGCGGCGTACCTGGACACGTGCAACGGCAATGCCCTGCTTGGCCTTGTACCCGAGCGACCGTGCGCGGTCAATACGGGTGGGGCGTTCGATCCGGACAACGCTGCCTTCGCGGCGCCATTCCTGCATACGGTTCCAGAGGAGTTCCTTGACCCCGCTGTCTGCCGGTACTTTCCATGCCTCCCTGACGAAGGCGTACATTGATTTTACCATGGTATTCTCCTAAGGTTCGGCCCAAAGAGGGCTACATGCCTTTCTTTCAAACGGGACGGATCCCGTGTGCCTGTATACATAGGACGGATGGGGATAATAAAGGATGGGGGAGGCTTTGAATCCCGTTCTCGTATAGTTCGCGAATAATAACCACCAGATGTACATAATAATTTTTGCCAGAAGTTCGTCAACCAGTGCAAACAGTTTTTTTGATTTCAGCATCTCTCCAAACTTTCTCTTGATCGCTGCGTTTGTTGCTTCCCCATTGCTCCTCATGAGGGCTCCCGTCTCAGGGCCCCTCGCGGGGCACGGCCGGGCAGATTACCGGTTCTGAAAATTAAAAGGTAATTGAGGCCCCCGCGGGGTGCTCTTCAAGGCGGCGGCTGTCGTCAGCGTGGTAAAAATTTTTACTTCCCCTTTTTTTCCATGACCTGGACATCCGTAATCCGGGTGACTGGATATTCCCCCGTTGCCCTGGACCTTTTTACAAAATCTATATAAAAAACAAGATATCCCCGGGCTACAACAGTACACTAATGCTATAGCGGGGAAATGCCCCTCTGGAGTACACCCATGTGGTTGCCCGATATCAGGACCCTCTTTCTGATCCTCCTGCTCGTCAACCTCATGCTCGCACTCCTGCTCTTCATCTTCTGGAAGACACAGAAGACCTACAACGGGTTCAGCGTCTGGATGCTCTCCCTGCTGATCGTCTCTGGCGGATACCTGTTGTACATCAGTCCGAGATCCATTCTTCCTTTCGGAATTCTCGGGAATCTGATGATCGTGATCGCGGTCATGCTCCGGCTCGACAGCGTCTGGAGATTTTACCGGGATAGGCCGCTCCCAAGGCTCGTCTACGGCATCCTTGTACCGGCCGCACTCCTGCTCATGTGGTTCAGGTTCGCTGATGAATCGTTGATCGTGAGGGGGGCCATCATCGGGGCGCTCATCGTACCTTCATTCGTTGCTACCGCCCTGATTGCCCTGCGGGCACCGGATCCCGCAACCCGATCGCTCCGGTACATGTTCGCCGCGTCCCTCCTGGTGACGGGCCTCCTCTGGACCACCCTGGTCATCAGGGCTGCTATCCTTCCCGGGGACTACTCGCTGGACGGCCCGGATCCCTTCAACCCCGTATTCTTTACCGTAACCATCCTGATGGATATCGTAGGTACGGCCTCCTTCCTGATGCTCAACATGGCACGGTCGCAGGAAGACCTTCGGGAGAGCGAGCTGCGGTACCGGAACCTGGCGGACAACCTGCCGGACTTTGTCCTCATCCATGACCGGGAGTTCATCCGGTACGCGAACCCGGCAGCCGCCCTGCTTGCCGGGCCCTCCCGGCAGACTCTTGCCGGGCAGTCGATCTATACCCTCCTGACGCCGGCAAGTGCCGGTGCCCTGCGGGAGGCGCTCAGCGCAGCCCGGGGCGGAGGCGGTGCGGCCCCGTTGCGGGAGATCGATCTCCTGCTCCCGGACGGAACAATCCGGCACGGCATCATCGCGACAGTGCCCATCGAAGACAAGGGGATTTCGGCATTCCTGTCCGTGATCACCGACATTACCGACCGGAAAGCCGCTGAGGACGCGCTCATCCGGGTCAATAAAAAACTCACGATCCTCTCATCCATAACCCGGCACGACATCAAGAACCAGATCACAGCCCTCTCGGTATACCTTGAACTCTCACGGATAGCCACCGGGGATGCCCTCCCCGCATCGGAATATGTACAGAAAGAGATGCGGATTGCCGGGATTCTGGAGGAGCAGATCGATTTTACCCGGATATACGAGGATATGGGTACAACGGCGCCGACGTGGCAGAATATCGGGGACACGATCGCGCGGGGAGTTGCCGCGCTGCCCATGCGGGATGTAACGGTGGAAGTCGACCGGAGGGACCTGGAGATTTATGCCGATCCCCTTTTCGAGAGAGTCCTGTACAACCTCATGGACAATGCCCTGAAATATGGCGGGGGCTCCATGACAGTCATCCGCGTAACGTCCCGGGAGGTGAGTGGGGGGCTCGTTGTCACGTGCGAAGACAATGGGGAAGGTATCGCGCACGAGGACAAGGCCCGGTTATTCAATCGGGGCTTCGGGAAAAACACCGGCCTCGGCCTCTTCCTCTCCCGGGAGATCCTCTCGATCACCGGCATCACCATTGCCGAGACGGGCGAGCCGGGGAAAGGTGCCCGGTTCGAGATGGTTGTCCCGATGGGGGCCTACCGGTTCACGGGCGGGGCGTGAAACTCGTTCATCCGCAAGGCGCTCTCCAAGCTGCTATTCTTATGAGGGAAAGAAGCGCCGTTACTTCCCCTTCTTCTTCTCCACAACCCGCACATCAGTGATACGGGTGACCGGGTACTGCCCGTCCTTATCCTTCTCTGCTGACTTGACCATGTCCCACACGGTCAGAAGGGCAATGGACACACCGGTCAGGGCTTCCATCTCGACCCCGGTCTTCCCGGTCATCTTCACGACCACCGTGGATTCGATATACCCGTCGCCTTCGGTGAAATCGACGGTTATCGAACTGATGGGGATGGGATGGCACATGGGTATCATCCCGGAAGTGTTCTTGACCGCCATCGTTGCTGCGACCCGCGCTGTTGCAAGCACATTGCCTTTGACAACCTTGCCGTCGCGGATCGCAGCAAGCGTCTCCGGTCGGAGATAGATCCTCCCAGCTGCCGTTGCTTCGCGGGTAACATCGCCTTTTCCGCTGATATCCACCATCTGCGCCCGATCATTCTCGATATGGGTAAACTTCACCATTCAAACACCGTTCCCGAATAATACTTCCGGTATCCTGTCCACAAGATCGGACGCGAGCATCCCCTCGCCCCGCTCTAATCCCACCAGCTCGCCGGCCCGCCCGTTGACATACGCGGCAATGCATGCTGCTTCGAACGCCGGGAGCCGGTGGAGGAGCGATGCGGCAATCCCTGCCAGCACGTCACCGGTTCCCCCGACCGTCATCCCGGGAGCTCCTGTCCGGTTGAACCGGACCCGGCGCCCGTCCGTGATGATATCGGTCTTCCCTTTCAGGATGACGGTCCCGCCGATCTTTGCATCCCGTGCAGCACAGGCCCGGCCGAAGGTATCGTCCGGATGGACTGAGCCAGTGATCCGGGCAAATTCCCCGCCATGCGGGGTATAGATGGTCTCCCCGAGGGCATGGGGGATCGGGAGCCGCAGGGCATCCGCATCGAATACTGCCTTTTTGCAATGCGGGGCAATGGCCGAGACTACCGCATGGCTCTCCGTACCCATCCCGTTCCCGCAGACAACCACATCGGCCTTCTGAGCGAGCGCGATCAGGCGCTCCGTATGTTCCTCCGTAATCCGGTCGCCGGACAATCGCTCGAAAATGAGATCCGGGATTGGCTCAAAAACGGGCGATGCGATCCGGACAATATCGGCCCCGGCCCGGAGTGCCCCGAGCCCCGCAAGATACGGGGCGCCCTGGTACGGCCCCCCGCCGATGACCAGCACCGAGCCCCCGATACCCTTGTGGGCTTTCGGATCGCGGGGCGAGAGCTGCAGAAGATCCCCCGGGCCGGTGCAGCATTCCGCCCTGACAGGAATGCCGATATCGATCACGGTCGAACCCGCGGTCTTGGCCCGGTGGAAAGCGCAGATCTGATCCGCACGGATGCCCGGAGTAGGGATATCAGCTGCAATGATCTTTGCAGGCGAGTCGTTCGCCATCGCAATGCAGGTGGCAAACGGTTCCCGGATACCGCAGGTGATGCCGATTCCCAGAAGAGCATCGATGATCACATCCGCCCGATCAAACAGCGGCTTGAGCAGGGCGAGATCCTCGCGGGCAGAAAACGGGTGAAGCCCGAGACGGCAGTGCCGCAGGGCGGACAACTGGTGGGTGCAGGACGGGCTCCGGTCCGGTGCCTCGTAATAGACAACATCGGTCTCAACGCCCCGCTGGAGATGCCGGGCGGCAACCATACCGTCCCCCCCGTTGTTGCCCTTGCCGCAGAGCACCAGGACCCGCTTTGGGTTCTGCAGGAGCACCTGGCCGGCGAGCCCCCTGCCGGCACTCTCCATGAGCTGGAGCTCGTCAACCCCGAGCGCCATGGCGTTCCGGTCCACGGCCCGCATCCGGGAAGCGGTGATCGGTCCCTCCTCCAAAAAGCCGTTCATCTGTTCGGGAAGCATAACTCTAGTACAATTGATGTGTATGAAGATGCCTAAATAATATGCAATGGGTTTTTGTGATGATGTGAAAGCAGCCGCTGAACAGATCGCGGCAGCACCGGAAATTACCATCATCTCCCACATCGACGCCGATGGCATTGCAAGCGAGGCGGTTCTCTCCCAGGCAATCTCACGGCAGGGCATCACGGTCAGATCGGTTTTCGTGCGCCAGCTCGAACCCCTGACCATGCCGCAGGTTCCCTCTGATTCGTCCCTGAAGATCTTCTCGGATCTCGGCGCCGGACAGCAGAACCTCTTGGAAGAGCGGGGACTTACGGAAAAGGACGTGATCATCGTGGATCACCACGTGAGCCAGCCGGCCGGGATCTCTTACACCCAGGTCAACTGCCTGCCGTACGGCCACACCCGCATGAGCGCGGCCGGCGTCTGCTACCTGATAGCAAAGGAACTTGACCCGAAGAATGCGGATCTGGCCAAGCTTGCCATCATCGGTAATGTCGGAGACATGATGGCGCGGGAGAAGTGCGGGCTTGTCGGCCCGGCACGGGAGATCATTGTCGAGGACGGTATCAAAAGCGGGAACGTGGAGGTCCGCAAGAAAGATCTCAACTGTTACGGAACCGCCACCCGCCCGGTCCACCTCTCGCTTGCCTACAACGATGATCCGTTCATCAAGGGGATCAGCAACAATCCCGAGGGCGCCCGCCAGTTCTTGAAGAAACTCGGGATCCGTCAGCAGACTCCTGACGGCCGGTGGTATGTCTGGGAGGAGATATCGAACGAGGAGAAGCGGACGATCATCTCGGCGCTGGCCGAGCAGCTCATAGCCAATGGCGAGCGGGTCGACCGGCTCCTGGCAGAGACCTACGGGTTCCCGGACGAGATCCCCCGGACCCCGCTCCGGAATGCCCAGGAGTATGCCACCATGCTCAATGCCTGCGGGCGCTGGTCGAAACCCCAGGTAGGCGGCGCAATCCTCCGGGGCGACCGGGGCACGGCCTACCGCGAGGCCGAGCACATGCTCAACAACCACCGGGCGATCATCCGGAGCCTGCTCCAGTACATCATCGATACCGGGGTAAAAGAGCTCGACAACCTCCAGTATCTCCACGTGGGCGGGAGATATCCCGACACCATTGTCGGCATCGGGGCAGGCATGGCGCTCTCGAAGCTCAATGCCAACAAGCCCATCCTGATCATGTGCGAGGTACCGGAGGATACGAATCTGACCAAGGTCTCGATGCGGACCACGGAGCGGGTCGTGGAGAAGGGCATCGATCTCCAGAAAGCCTTAAGCGATGCCTCGGCCGAATACGGCGGCGGGGGCGGGGGTCACAAGATCGCGGCGGGAGCGTACATCCCGAAAACAGCAGAAGAGGAGTTTGTCTATCGTGTCAACAGGTTACTCGGAGAACAGTTCACTGCGGCGGGTCCAGGTCATCGCTGACTTCCAGTTCGGCGGGGGAATCGGGACAGGGCTCTTTCCCGAAGGCTGCACCTTCCTTCTCTCAACTACCGGGAGGATCCGGCAGATTCTCTATGAAGGATCCCGGCTTGCAACCATCCGGGCATCGGACGGCCGGCTGACCATCGGGATCGAGGGAGCAAAGAGACTGCACGCCCTCCTTCCGGCCCCGGCATACCGGGTGGTAATCCGGGACGACGTTGCGGAGTTCGTGGCACAGGGCAAGAACGCGTTTGCCAAGCATGTTGTGGGAGCCGACCCCGCCATCCGCGCGGGGGACGATGTTCTCGTCGTTGCCGGGGACGATCGCCTGATTGCCTGCGGGGCTGCGGTTGTTTCAGGCACCGAGATGCTTGCATTTAATTACGGAGTAGCCGTAAAAGTACGGCAGGGGAGTGAGAAAGATGCTTCCGGGAAATATCAACCCGCGCCAGATGAAGGCGATGATGAAGAAGCTCGGCATGAACGTCGAGCAGATTGAAGACGTACAGAGTATTGTTATCAAGACACCCAAGGGCAGCTGGATCTTCGATTCCGCCGAGGTCTCGGCAATGACCATGCAGGGTGCCACCAGTTACCAGATCACGGGCGAACCCCGGTTCGTCCCGGCAGAGATCGAGATCCCGGCAGAGGACATCACCATGGTTGCGGCACAGGCGAACGTTCCTGTGGAGAAGGCAAAGGAAGCCCTCATTGCAACGAAAGGCGATATTGCCGAAGCCATCATGAAGCTGGCCCAGTGATGATCGAAGCAGGCGACCGGGTTCTTCTCGCAGGAGAAGGCAGGGAATTCTGGGTCAAAGCCGGGCCGGGAAAGCTCGGCACCGACAAGGGGCAGATCGAACTCGAATCCCTGGTCGGGAAAGCCGGCGGGGATGTGATCACCACCCACAGCGGCTCGGAGTTCGTTATCCGCATCCCGAGGCCAACGGATTTCTTTACGTACGGCAAGCGCTCGGGAGCCCCGATGCTGCCCAAAGACATCGGGCTCGTCATCGCCTATACCGGGATGAACCACAACGACGATGTGCTCGATGCAGGCACCGGCAGCGGCATTGCAGCCATCTATTTTGGCGGGGTTGCAAAGACCGTAAAAACCTACGAGATCCGTCCGGAGTTCTCCACGCTCGCGATCAAGAACATCGCCGAGGCAAAGCTGCAGAACGTGGAAGCGGTTGCAAAGGATTTTCTTGACGCTGAAGGGTCCTTCGATGTCGTCCATCTCGATCTCCAGATTCAGACCGAGCACGTGACCCATGCATATTCCCTGCTCCGGTCCGGGGGTTATCTCGCATGCTACACGCCGTTTTTGGAGCAGATGGCAATTGTCGTGGACGCGGCAACCCCGCTCTTCCGCGAGGTGCACACCCACGAGCTCATCGAGCGGGAGATGACCAGGTCCAAGCGGGGGACCCGGCCATCGACGTCGGTCTGTCACTCGGGGTATGTGACGATTGCGAGGAAATGATCCCCTTTTTTAAAAAATTTTAGAGAGAGAACCATTTGGGATATTTTGGGGGTTTATACGCACTATAATCCATGACATACTCATCAATTTTTTTACTTATATCGTCAAAAATGATACGTTTCATTTCATTATAATGTGATATACTGAATCCGGGAGTTTTGCCAATTAGGGAAGAGAGCATCCAAAGTTGATTGTAACTATTCTGATAATCTTTCAAATTAAGGACGTCTTCTTTTATTTTTATTATATTCAAAAAGCAGTTTTTCTCTAATGGTTCTTTTTCTAATAGTTCGATATATCCTTTTGAGGCAATATGATCATATGAATTTAATGAGAGATCGGGAAAACGGAGAGAATCAATTACTACGTTATCAGGGTCTAACTTCATTTCTTCAACGCTTTTATCAATAGCTATTTTCAATGCGTTCAACCAATCCTTAAGGTAACTCCCTTCACGACCAAACCACAACATAGAGGTCTCAAACTCTTTTTTTTCTCGAAGGTATTGTGTAAAATGAATTGTAAAATAAGCGATGGCAAAACTACCTAACAACGAAATAATTAGAGATACATAATTCCACCAATTTCCTGAATCTGAAATTTGGCATGTTACATTTTCAAGCATGAAAATTCCCCTTATGTTTAAAAGTGCTGTGACTTATTCTATATAAATCTGGTATCACAATTGCGATTCCCCACGCGCAAAACACCTCATCGGGTTTTGCGCTACGCACTTACCAGCGTTCCAAAAATGAACAGTCACTGTACCGCCGCGGGGGCGCCCCTTCGGTGGCGGGGGCGTTCATCGCAATGCAATTGCCGTATTCTCATGCTCATGGGTGAAATTCGAAAGACACACCATGTTACACTATACAAAAAGACTCCTGAATGTTCCAGGATTTTCCTTTCGATTATTTCTGTACCCACGCGACCCCCCCTCACCACAAATCCCCATGTTCGCACACATTACTGAAGTAAAATCTCACTCATTTTGCACAAAATTTGGAAGGGGTATGGGGGGGTCGCGTGGGTACAAGAATATTCTGGGCGCCCGCGACACCATATTGGAAAGACCGCATAATTCCCTTCCGGACCCTCCATTTATCGATAGAGACTCCGGTCAGATAGGGCTAAACCCACGGGCTCCGGATCCACGAGCCGCTCAGCATTGTGTACCCACGCGACCCCCTGTCGCCCTCGTCCAACTGACCACCAAGGATTTATCAGTTTCGCTCATTCCCCTACTCAGGCATCCTGTGAATTGGGGGATTCACCCCACGAGAGCAGGACAAAAAGAGGGCAGGAGACATCATGACCCATTTCCGCGAGAGACCCGGATCCAAGAGTGCATCGAGAAGGCTGAAACACCCGTTCCCGGACAGTGCTGCATTTTCAGCAGTTGTCCAGGCGCTGCAACTCAACAACCCGCTCGGCTGCACGTCATACTATGCCCAAAAGAGGAATTTTCCCCCGCTCATGCCGGTGCGCGAACGCTATACGGCAAAGTTCGTGTACCTCGATGCAACAGGAAAGCAGGTAGGCTCCAGTTCGGAGGTTTACGACTCGGCTGAGGGCTACGAGACGGGCATTGCGTCCATGATCACGAACATGGCGAACATCGCCTCCCACCGGGGGAGGGTGAAGCACATCCGAGACGCCGATCTCTTCTCCGTGACCCTGAAATGCCACGACCCCTCGGGCGAGCTTTACTACGTGAGCCTTGCCCGCAACCGGATTACCGTCTCATCCTACGCGGACGATGCGATCCGCCAGAAGGTAGAGGCATGGGCTGACAGCGTACCTGAACTGAACTGATGATCCGTAAATGCCGTCCGATGTATGGCGGGGAGTCGGACAGCAGGAGTTATCCTGCCGGTCTTGCCCCTCCCATCCCTGCGGGAAAAAGAAAACTATTAGTCGGACCACGGTCAACGATGTTCTGCAAATGGCGATGAAGTCCGCCATAGGATACCAGAACCTCAAGAAAGGCCATCTGTTTTGCAGGAACGGGATGTAGCGTTTCCCGGTGAGAGAAGATCCATCATCGGAAACGAAGGGGATTTTCCTCCCTGATACCCGTTCCGGGCAAAAAAACGGTCCCTGCAGCAGCTGCAAGGGGGTTCTGTCAGATAACGGCGGACACTAATCAGAAACAAACGAGCGAGGTAAACCATGTCACAGCAACTCGGGCAACAACCCATCATCATTGTCAAGGAAGGAACAACCAAGTCAAGCGGGCAGGAAGCCCAGAACAATAATATTGCAGCGGCAAAGGCCGTTGCAGCCGCAGTCCGCTCAACCCTCGGCCCCCGGGGTATGGACAAGATGCTCATCGACGGGATCGGGGAGATCACCATCACCAACGACGGGGTCACCATCCTCAAGGAGATGGACATCGAGCACCCGGCCGCGAAGATGATAGTCGAGGTTGCCAAGACCCAGGACGCCGAAGTGGGCGACGGGACCACCACCTCGGTCATCATTGCCGGCGAACTGCTCAAGAATGCCGAAGGGCTCTTGACGCAGAGCGTCCACCCGACGGTCATCACCGAAGGCTACCGGATGGCTGCAGCCAAGTCCCTTGAGATCCTTGACGGTATTGCCATCACGGTCAAACCGACCGATACAGCGATGCTCAAAAAGATTGCCGGAACCGCACTGACCGGCAAGAATGCCGAGGTCTCCAAGGAGCTCCTCAGCGATATCATTGTCCGGGCCGTCACCTCGGTCACCGATGCGGACGGGACAGCGGATCTCGCCCACATCAATGTCGAGAAGAAAGTCGGTGCGTCAACGGATGCCACGGAACTGATCGAAGGCATGGTCATCGACAAGGAGCGGGCCCACCCCTCCATGCCCGAATCCGTCAAGAATGCCAAGATCCTCCTCCTCAACGTGGCGCTCGAGTTCAAGAAGACCGAAGTGAATGCCAAGATCAACATGTCCACCCCCGAACAGGTGCAGGCATTCCTCGACGAGGAAGAGCACATGGTCCGCGGCATGGTGGACAAGGTTGTTGCAAGCGGGGCGAACGTTGTCTTCTGCCAGAAAGGAATCGACGATGTGGCCCAGCACTACCTTGCCAAGGCCGGCATCCTTGCGGTCCGCCGGGTCAAGAAGAGCGACTGCGAGAACCTTGCCCGGGCAACCGGGGCGGTCATCGCCAACACCATTGACACGATCACGCCAAAGGATCTCGGCACTGCCGGGCTTGTCGAGGAGCGCAAGATCTCGGGCGGCGAGATGATCTTTATTGCAAAATGCAAGAACCCGAAGGCGGTCTCCATCATTGTCCGGGGCGGGACCGAGCACGTTGTCGACGAGCTCGAACGCGCCATCCACGATGCCCTCATGGTAGTCTCCGTGGTCATCTCCGGCAAGAAGATCGTTGCCGGCGGCGGGGCACCCGAGACCGAACTCTCGCTCCGTCTCCGCGAGTACGCGGCAAGCATCGGCGGCCGGGCCCAGCTGGCCATCGAGACCTTCGCGTCATCGATGGAGATCATCCCAAAGACCCTTGCAGAGAATGCCGGGCTCGATGCCATCGACATGCTCGTGAACATGCGGGCTGCCCACGAAGCCGGCAAGAAGACGTTCGGTGTCGATGCCGATGCCAAGAAGCCTTCCGATATGCTCAAGCTCGGCGTTGTCGAGCCCCTCCGGGTCAAGACCCAGGCCATCTCAAGCGCTGCAGAAGCAGCGGTCATGATCCTGCGGATTGACGATGTCATCGCAGCCTCGAAGTCAGCAGCCCCCGGCGGGATGCCACCCGGCGGAATGGGCGGCATGCCCCCGGGCATGGGATAACACAATACCCTTTTTTGATATATCACCCGGTTCCGGATATTCTCTTAAACCTCGTTCTCAGCCATCGGTCATTGTATCCGATTGGGCAGCCAGGCCGGGGATTCGCCCGTCAGGCCGCCAGTAATGGGTTTTGCATAATATAAAGATCCAACCCTTCGCACCGCCGGTACTATTCGGCAATTATAAGTACTATCCTACTTCATTCTCAAAAAGTGTGATTCAATGGCTGAAACCACTGGAAACGGATTCAAACTGACGCTTGTCGCGTTCGTTCTCATCACTGCCGCAGCCCTGATGAGCATACGGACGTTCCCGACCCAGGGCGTTGTCGGATGGCAGTCGATCGTCTTCTGCCTCCTTGCAATCGTTATCTACCTTATTCCTGCATCGCTCGTGTCCGCAGAGCTTGCAACCGGGTGGCCCCAGGAAGGGGGTGTTTATGTCTGGGTCAAGGAAGCCTTCGGGGAGAAATGGGGCTTTACCGCGGTCTGGCTGCAATGGTTCCAGATGACGATCGGGTTCATCAGCATCCTCACGTTCATTGCCGCAACCTTCTCGTTCCTCTTCAATCCCGATCTTGCCAACAACAAACTGTATCTGTTCATTGTAATCGTGGTCATCTGGTGGGGTCTCACGTTCATCAACTTCCGGGGGCTCAAGGATTATGCACGGATCAGTTCCTGGTCGGTAGTTCTCGGGACATTCATCCCGGCAGCCGTGCTGATCATCGGGGGATTATGGTACATCCTTGCGGGCAACCCGGTCCAGCTCACCCTTCATCCTGCGGTCAGCGACTTTATGCCCGATCTGTCCTCGGCATCCAACCTGGTACTCCTCGTCACCTTCGTCTTCGTCTTCATCGGCATCGAGATGACGGCAACGCATGCAAAGGAGATCAAGGATGTCCAGAAGAACTATCCGCTCGGGATTCTCATTGTCGGCGTTGTCATGGCAGTCGTGAGCATCATCGGGGCCCTCATCGTTGCCATGCTCGTTCCGGTCAACAACCTCAACCTGCTGGCAGGGATCATGCAGTCCTTCAATGTCATCTTCGTGAGCCTGCACCTGTCCTGGCTGACCATGCTCTTTGCCCTGCTCATCGCAATCGGGGCAATCGGCCAGGTCTCGACCTGGATCCTCGGCCCGGTCCGGGGTCTCTTTGCAACGGCTGCCGAGGGTACACTTCCTCCTGTTCTCCAGAAGGTCAACAAGAACGGCATCCCGGTCAACATGCTCATCCTCCAGGGCATCCTCATCACATTCTGGGGCGCAGTCTACGTGCTCCTGCCCGGCGGCGTGAACAGTTCCTTCTGGATGCTCTTTGCCCTGACAACAACCGTCTACATAGTCATGTATTTCCTGATGTATGCGGCAGCGGTCAAACTCCGCTATACCCAGCCTGACGTGAAGCGGGCCTTCACGATTCCCGGTGGAAAGCTCGGCATGTGGCTGGTTGCCGGGTTCGGGTTCCTCATGATGGTCCTCCTCTTCCTCCTGGCCATGCTCCCGCCAACCCAGATCAAGGAGGGCAGCAGCTTTGTGATCTTCATGGTTGTGGGTACAGTCCTTGTGGCAGTCGTTCCCCTGCTCATCTACGCGTTCAAGAAACCGTCCTGGAAGATCAGCAAGACTCCCGCAAAAACGAATGAGTAACAACAAAAAATGGTGATCCAATCATGGTCGAGAAAACAAAAAAAGCAATAAAAAAGGCCGCTGGCAGCAGCACGGCAAAGGCAGAGGATGTTGAAGTAAAAGCCCTCTTCCTCGGGCCCCGGTCGGAGAACCGGGATTATTTCAAGAACATGCTCACCTTCCTCATGGACGAGCACCTCCACTGGAGACGGGACTTCCACCCGGAAGACCCGAACGTGACCTCGGCTGTCGAGATGCGCAGCGAGCACTTCCAGGCAACCCTTGACCGGACGTCGGAAGTACTCCTGGATCTCTCCGCAAAACTCAAGGAGGATTCCATGCCCTGGTTCTCGGCCCGGTACCTCGGGCACATGAACAGCGACACCCTCATGGTCGCAAACCTGGCGTACATGGCCACCATCCTCTACAACCCGAACAACTGTGCCTATGAAGCCTCGCCCGTGACCACGGTCCTCGAGATCGAGGCGGGAAAGGACATGGCAACCATGCTCGGGCTCGACCCGGAGACATCCTGGGGCCATATCACTACCGATGGCACGATTGCCAATTATGAGGGGCTCTGGATGGCCCGGAACATCAAGTCGTTCCCCCTTGCGGTCAAGAAGGTAAAACCCGAACTGGTCAAGGGGATGGACGACTGGCAGCTCCAGAACATGCCCACGGGAAAAATACTCGATCTCGTGGACAAAGTGAGAAAAGCCGGCTGTTTCGATGCGGTCAGGAACGAGACCGTCCGGGGCACCGGGGTCGGAAAGGGAACGCTCGGGGTTGTCCTGGTTCCCCAGTCCAAACACTACTCCTGGGTCAAGGGAGCCGATGTTCTCGGGATAGGGAACAAGAACTTGATCGAGATCCAGGTGAACAACAACTTCCACATGGACCTGGATGTCCTGAAAAAGACCATCGATGAGCATGTTGCAAAGAAGATCCCGATCATCGCCGTCGTGGCGGTTGTGGGAACAACCGAAGAGGGATCGGTGGATGAGATCGCCCGGATCGTAAAACTAAGGGCTGAATACGAGAAGAAAGGGATCTCCTTCTACTTCCATATCGATGCGGCGTATGGCGGCTATTCCCGGGCGCTCTACCTGGACGAGAACAGCCGGTTCATGGAATACGATGAGCTCAGGAAGCGCCTGAAATCCGACAAGATCTTTATCCACGACCACACGTATCCGAGCAGGCTTACCTACGACTCCTACAAGGCGATGGGCCAGGCGGATTCGATCACGATCGATCCCCACAAGATGGGCTATGTCCCGTATGCAGCCGGGGGCATTGCAGTTAAGGACCGGCGCATCCTCGACCTGATCTCCTACTTCGCTGCCTATGTCTTCGAATCCGGCGAAAATGCCCCCACGCTTCTTGGGAGTTACATCATGGAAGGCTCGAAAGCCGGTGCAACTGCGGCGGCGGTCTGGGCCAGCCACCGGGTCATTCCCTTAAATATCACCGGCTACGGCCAGATCATAGGCCGATCCATCGAAGGGGCCCAGATGTTCACCCGGGCTCTCCAGAAGACAAAGAGCCTCAAAGTCAAGGGACGGGAGTTCATTATCGAGCCGCTGGTTGAGACCCCGGACTTCAATATCGTCTGCATGGCCTTCAACGAGAAAGGCAATACAAATCTCGACAGGATGAACGAGCTCAACGAAGCCATCTACAATGAATCCTCCTACATCAGCGGCCCGGTGTACAAGAATGACTGGATCACCTCGAAGACGGCCTTGAGCGATGAGGATTACGGCGTTGCCCCCAAGGCCTTTGTCAAGCGCCTCGGGATTCCGGAGAAGGAATGGAACCGGGTCAAATCCGTGTACGTCCTGCGGATCTGTGTCCTCAACCCGTTCATCTCCCATTCGGAGCATATCCCGGTTGCATGGGAGAACTACCTTGAGATCATGAAGAAGAAGATCGAACAGGCAATAGAGAACGAGAAGTAACCCGGTACAGGAATGGACCGGCAGAGGGACAGGAGACATGAGAGGAGCGGGGGTTAGCTTGCCACATGGGCGATGACAGGAGATCGGCCTTCAGGATGGGCCTTGCGGTATTCACCTTACTGACCCTTGCCGCCCTCTTCAATATCCGCAAATACCCCAACATGGCGGAGACCCAGTGGCAGCTGATAGCGTTCTGCCTGCTCGCCATCCTCCTCTATCTCATCCCGGCCTCGCTCGTCTCGGCCGAACTCGCAACCGGGTGGCCGCAGACCGGCGGGGTCTATGTCTGGGTCAAGGAGGCCTTTGGCCAGCACTGGGGGTTTGTTGCGGTCTGGCTCCAGTGGTTCCAGATGACGATCGGTTTTGTCGCTGCCCTGACGTTCATCGCAGCTACGTTTGCGTACGTCTTCATTCCGCAGGTTGCCGACAACAAGCTCTACCAGTTCATCATAAGTGTCGTTATCTGGTGGGGCATGACGTTTTTGAATTTCCGGGGGCTCAAGACCTATACCCGGATCAGCTGGTCGTTCCTTGTCATCGGCATGCTGATCCCGGCAGCTCTCCTGATCGCAGGAGGCATCCGGTACATTGCGCTCGGAAATCCCGTCCAGTTCACCCTGCACCCGACACTGCACGACCTGATGCCGGATTTCTCCAACATGAGCAGCATCGTCCTCCTGCTGACCTTTGTCTTTCTCTTTATCGGGATTGAGATGACCGCCGCACATGCGAACAATATCAAAAATGTCAAAAGGAATTATCCCCTGGCAATCCTGATAGCCGGCCTGGTGATGGCCGTCGTGAGCATTGCAGGATCGCTCGTTGTCGCGCTCCTGGTGCCTGCCGGCAACCTGGACATCCTCACCGGCATCATGCAGGCATTCGGGATCCTCTTTGCAGGATACCCGTGGCTCCTCCCCCTCATCGCCCTCCTGATCGTGCTTGGGTCCATAGGAGAAGCCTCGACCTGGATCCTTGGACCGGTGAGGGGCCTGGCCTCGACCGCGAGCGACGGCAACCTGCCGCCCGTGCTGCAGAAGACCAATGCCGAGGGCATACCGGTCAACATGATGATCCTCCAGGCAGTCTTCTTCACGTTCTGGGTGGGAGTCTATGCAGTCCTCCCCGGGGGAGTCAACAGCTCGTACTGGGTTCTCCTGGCCCTGACAACGATCGTGTATATCGTGATGTATTTCTTCATGTATGCCGCAGCGATCCGGCTCCGGTACAGCCACCCCGAAGTGCCCCGGTCGTTTGTCATCCCCGGCGGGAAAGCGGGGATGTGGCTTGTTGCAGGAGGGGGTTTTGCCGCCATGGTCTTCCTCTTCATCCTTGCCCTGATACCGCCAAGCCAGATTGCAATCACCAGCTTCTCACCCGTAAGCTACGTGCTCTTCATGATCATCGGCGTGCTTGCCGTTGTGGCCGTCCCGCTGATCATCTACCGGTTGAGAAAACCCGGCTGGAAACCGGCAGAGAACGGAGGAGACCCCCCGGTCTGATCCGTACGGCCGGCATTCCCGCACCTGATGACAACAGAGCAGGAATGGGATCAGCGCAGGACCGGCTTCCCGGTGCCGGGACGGAAGATCCCGTTATCCGGAACACATAAGAACCAATAACAAACCATCACTCAAAAGGTACCTGCAGGGAAGGAATCCGTTGTGAGCGTCGAGGGTATGTATGGCGGGGTTGCGGCATTTGTGAACCGCTACCCCAAAGCGATTCTTGCCATAATGGTAATTCTCGCGATAATTGCCATCGGCTTCATGACGATGATCCCCTCCCAGACAGAATCCGACGCCTTCATGGACAAGCAGTCCTCCTCCGGGGTTGTGTACAACCTGTACAACAACCGCTATGGACAGGATACCTACATCCTCCTGATCAAGGCCCCCGACCAGACCGATCCCGAGCTCCTGAACCGCATCCTTCTTTTGGAAAAGCAGATCGGGCGCATCAGCCAGGTCAGTTCGACTGCCTCGGTCGCCGATATCGTTGCTGCAAATCATGGAGGGACAATCCCCGCAACCCGGGAAGAGGTCAAACAGATCATCGCAAGCCTGCCCGCAGCTACGAAAAAAGAGTTCGTGCCGGACAAGGAGACCGCACTTGCGTACGTTTTCATCAACCAGGGCGTCTCGACCGATGCATCGCAGAACATCGAGCCGTTTGTCGTGAGCACCATCAATCAGGCCACCCTGCCGCCGGGCGTCTCGGTCGAACTGACCGGCAACACCCCGTATAATATCCAGCTGCAGGATGCCATGCTTGCTAACTTCAGCGTCCTGATTGGCGCATCCATGGCGTTCATGCTCATCGTGCTCGCACTCCTGTATTCGAAGATCCGGTTCTGGATCCTGCCCATTGTCCTGCTCACGTTCGGCCTCTTCTACACGTTCGGCATCATGGGGATCCTGGGAATACCGGCAAACGACGGGGCCGTTGCCGCATTCCCGATCCTCCTGGGTCTCGGGATAGATTACGCAGTCCAGTTCCATTCGCGGTTCGACGATGAGATCCGGCAGTGCGATGCCGCCGCTGCCCTCACTGAGACGATAACCAAGACCGGGCCTGCCGTGCTCATCGCGCTCGGGGCAACGTCCCTTGGATTCGTTGCCATGTACATCACCCCGATCCCGATGATCCAGACCTTTGCAACGGTATCGATTCTCGGCATTGTCTGCTGCTACCTCACCTCCCTCTTCGGCTTCGGGGCGTTTGTCCTGCTGCTCAACTACACGCCAAAACCCCCCGGAACTTCTCTCACCGAACGGCTTGCCACCGCGTACGACACAACCCTCTCCAGGGTGGCCGGACGGGTGATCAGGATAGCAGCCCCGGTCGTGCTGGTGGCGATCGTCATCGCATCGGCAGGCATCGTCCTGGACAAGAGCATTCCCGTGGATGCTTCCGAAAAATCCCTTGGCCCTGCAGATCTCCCGGCCCAGCTGGTGGCCGACGAAGTCCAGTCCGTGGGGGCATCGTTCACCCCCCTCCCGCTCTATCTGCGGGGTGTCAATACGAAATCGGTCGAAGGGGTCCGGTGGACCGACCGGCTCTGCACGGAGCTGTCGCAGAATTACCGCCAGATCTCGGGGATCTCCAGTGTCTCGACCCTGGTTAAGTCCTACAACAACGGGGTAATTCCTGCCAACCAGGCCGAGCTCGACCGGGTTCTTGCCTCCATCCCCCCGGACCAGCTGGCGCTGTACCAGCTTGACAGTACGACATCGATCATCACCATCAGCACCATCTCGATGGGCATCAACGAGCAGCGGGCACTCTCGGACAATATCGTGAAGGATATCGCCTGGCTCGAACCCCCGCCGGGGGCAGAGATCGTCCCCACCGGGGACTTCACGCTGTACACGATCCTGACCGACCAGATCGTGCTCAACAAGGACCGGATGACCTTCCTCGGGTTTGTCCTGATCTTCATCTTCCTTGTCCTCATCTACCGCCAGGGCGTTGCGCTGACCCCGCTGGTGCCGCTCATCTGTGTAATCGGGTGGAACCCGCTTGCCATGATAGCGCTCGGGCAGAACTACAGCATCATGACGGCCGTTCTCGGATCCATGACGATCGGTGTAGGATCGGAATACACCATCCTTGTCATGGAGCGGTACCTGGAAGAGCGTAAGAAGACCGGGGATCGGGCCGGGGCAATCCGGGAGGCGGTCCGGAAGATCGGCTCGGCAGTCTCGGTGTCAGGTCTGGTCACTGCCGCGGGATTCTCGGCACTGATGCTCTCGACATTTCCGGTCCTCTCGGGATTCGGTCTTGCAACGGTGATCGTTGTCGTCTTCTCGCTCATCGGGGCGATCGTCATCATGCCGGCAACGCTGGCACTTGCGGGCAGCGTTGGAAAGACTGAATCGTCCTGATCCGCAGGCCTGGCGGGCATGACCGGTGTGCGGAACCGTAGTTTGTACGCCGGTTTCCGGATGGAATCAGGAAACCCGGGGCCGGGTTTTTAGAAGAGTCCCCTGCACCCGTAAAACAGACGAAATAAAGAAAAGAGATTTGCGGGATTCCCGCAATTACGATACCTGCTGTTTTCTCCGGCGCAGTTCCCACAGGCAGTACGCAAGAATGACAAGTATCCCTGCGATGATGATCATGAGGACCGGGTTCGAGAGTATGGCATTCAGACCCGTGGGATCCTGGACGCGCACCCCGAAACTGAGCGGGTCGGACAGCATCAGGGCATCCAGGCCGTCCCGGTATTTCACTTCAGTCTCGATGACGTACTCCTTTCCTGCAAGAGCGGAATCGGTGGACAGGACATAGGAGACCGCCCGGGTCTCGCCCGGGTTCAGGTCCCCGAGCGGGACGTTGTCGGAGACCGGCACGAGAACCTGGTTCCCGATGATCCGGGCTGCTGCCCCGCGGGCCGGCGCATCGCCGGTGTTCCGGTACGAGACCGAGATGGTCTTTTTCCCGCCGGGGGTGATGGTTATGTTCTTGGTCACAACATCGATCACGGCCCCCTTACCAACCGGTATCCCGAGCGGGACCTCGGGGGTTGCCCGGAAGACCCCGTCGGCATCCCGGTACTGCCCCACGAGGACTGCGGGATAAGAGCCGGCACCGGTATGCTCTTTTACCGCTATCCTCGCCCGGATCGGGGTGACGTTTCCTGGGCTGAATGTTCCAATGTACACGCTCTGGTCTACCATCTGGAACGTTACATTGTCGGCGGGAACGATCCCGAACGCAACTTCGTTGCCGGTGGCATAGCCGATATTTTCAATATTCGCAGTCAGGTAGCCCTGCGTCCCGGGCACGAGGTTGGTGGCATTCTCACTTATGATTGCAGGCCGGACCTCTGCCTGGATCCTGAGGGTTGCCATGAGCGTCTGGGTTTTTTCATGATACAGCATGTCGATCGTGTTGAAATCGGCACCCACCATGGGGATGGCGTACACGTATTGGTACGTTACCTCGAGCGGAATTCCATAGATGCCCGGGGAGGCATTCTGGTGAACGGTACCCCGGATGACCACCGGCGCCTGGCCGAGAGATCCGATATCCCCGGCAATCACCGGGAGGCTCTTGAGGGTGACCGGGGCATCGGCGGCCCGGGGCCGGACCGTGACACCGAGCGCAGTGCTGGGATCGTAAATGCCCGGCGACATGAGCGGGGCCACCTGCATGCTCGTCTCCTTGCCCCGGTTGGTCAGGACAACGGTCATGGCAAAGGAGTCGCCCGGGTAGTACCGGGTATCATTGGCCGCATGCGCAGAGAGGATAGGCTGGACCCCGGGATCGAGATACGTCCATCCCGCGGCAGACGCTACAGGACAGAAGATGGCCAGCGCAACAGCCAGGAAAAGAAGCACCGGGCCGAGCGGGCGCAGGGAGTGCACCGGTTTCCGGAAGAAAGGAGGGGCCATGGGACCCTCACTTCTGCTCTGCTGCTCTCTTGTTGCGGAACCAGAGGTATGCCCCGCCGGCCAGAACAAGGATGATAACAAGTGCGATGAACGGGATCATCCCATACGAGGGCTGCACGTCGACGAGAACCGGAATATTGTCGGAGATGAAGGCATTATTCGCGGAATCGGTATACTGGATCTCGGATGCAACGGAGTATCTCTTGAGGGTTGCCCCGGCATCGGTCTTGACGCTGAACAATGCAACTGCGGACTGACCGGGTTTGAGCTCGCCGAGATATGCGGTATCGTCATCGCTCGAGAACGGGTCGATGACACTGATGCGGGCCTGGGCATTATGCACCGTTGAATTTCCGGTATTCTGGTATGTCACGCTGACGATACCGGTCTTTCCCGGGGTGATCACTGACGGAGCGCTCGTTGTTTTGAAGGTCACTTTCCGGGAAAATTTTACGCCCGTGCTTACCTGGGGCGAACTGACGGTATTGCCTTCATAATCGCGGTACACGGCATACAGGGAGACCGGATAGATCTGGGCAGCATCGGCATTGGATGAGACGGCGACCTTGAAGGTAGCCGGGGCGCTTGCATTGGGGGGAAGGGATCCCACGTAGATCCCATTGCTGTAGGGAACAACCGGGCTTGCACCCTCGGGCACGAGATAAACGGAGGTCCGGTTGCCCGTGTCCTGGCCGGTGTTCCGGATGGTGAACGTGATATAGCCTTCACCACCGGCAGGGAGATTGTGGCTCTGGACCTCGTCCACGGCAAGGACGACCATAGGCCGGACAACAACCGGGACAGGGCGAGTGGTTTTTGCATCCTTGAAATAGTAGGTGATATCGGCAGTGGTCTCCTGCTCAGCCTGGGGAACGTACTGGTAGGAGACGATCGCCTGCATGGTATAGGTGCCGGCTTTGGCATCCTGCGGGATCTCGACAACGAACATTGCCGGCACGATGGCACCGGATGCGATATCCCCGACGATCTGCGGATTGGATTTCACCCGGACGGGTGCATCCCCCGAAAGAAGTGTTACGGTTGCGAATTTCGCCGTTGACGGGAGGTAATCCGGCTGGAGGGTGAAGGCATTATACAATTCCATCGTGTTCTTGCCCTTGTTCTCAATGATAACAGGCAGCTCCGTGGTTGTTCCCGGGACCAGCTGGTTCGTGGAGTCCAGAGACACGTACAGGTCCGGACCCCCGGAAATATACCGGGTTCCGGCCTGGCAGGGAAGAATACAGAATCCTACAGCCATGCAGAGAATGAACAAGAGCTGAATCTTTCGTTGCCGATCCGGGTGCACCATGGGTCAGTCGATCTCCGTTTTCAGGTTATACGGATCAGTGCCAGATTAACTTATCGGAACTACGGCGAGAAAAAAAGTTATTCCACCAAGGGATGCGAGTTCTTGTCGCCCCGGCCAATGCCCTTGTAGATGAACCCGGCCTTTATACAGGCATCCGCGTCAACCAGGTTGCGCCCGTCAACAATGACCGGGTGCTTCCTGCCGGTAAGATTCCGGAGATACGGGACATCCAGGCCACGGTAAAGGTTGTGGCCGGCAAAGATAACGATCACATCGGCACCGCGGACCGCATCTTCCACAAACGGCTCGAACGTCAGGCCGGGATATTCGGCAACGTACGGGTCGTGGATGCTGACAAGGGCACCTTCCTGAATGAGGAGATCGCGGTACGGCTCGGCAGGAGTGTTCCGGGTATCGTCAGAGTTTGCCAGGAACGCCCAGCCAAGGAGCGCAATCTTCGCACCTTTGGGAGAGAGGCCGGCACGTTTCAGGCCATCCATGGTGAGACGGAACATATGGACCGGCATGAAGTCGTTGATATGGCGGGCGAGCACGAAGAGCGAGGGCTCACCCGAAGGATAATCGAGCAGATCGGGGCCCAGCATCTGCACCCCGCGTTCCAAGTGGTAAGTATCTTTCGTCAGACAGTGGCCGCCCACACCGGCTCCCGGCCAGAGCATGGCCCGGGTGATTCCCTCGCCCTTGAGGCTGTCAACCCCGGTCCGGACATCGTACACATTGATTCCCATTGCTTCGCAATAGAGCGCCAGCTCGTTGATAGCCGCGATCTGGAGATCCCGGAACGTGTTCTCCGCGGTCTTCGTCACCTCGGCTGCGGTCGAGGACATGGGAATGACTTTCCCGAGCGTGAGGACAGGAGAGTAGAGCTCGGCCGCCCGCGCTGTGCTCACATCATCGATTCCCCCGACAATCCGGTCATGCTCGCGGATATTCCGGAGCAGCCGGCCCACCATCACCCGCTCGGGGGCATGGGCAAGCGCAAAATCGACACCGGCCTTCAGGCCGGATTCCTGCTCAAGGATCTCCCGGGCAAGGCCGGTGGTTGTCCCGGGGGTGATGGTCGATTCCAGCACAACGAGCATACCTGGGGAGAGATATTTCCCCACGTTCCGGATTCCCTCTTTCAGAGCAGAAAAATCCGGCAGGAGATCTTCCTTGTTCAGGAAAGGTGTCTGGATAGAAAGCGTAACAGCGTCCATTTCCCGGAGCTTTGCAAAATCTGAGGTGCAGGAGAATTTGCCGGCAGTAACCACTTTGTGCAGGAGTTCCTCAAGGCCCGGTTCCTCGCCCTTGAGCGGGCTCTCGCCCCGGTTCAGCATCGCGATCTTGTAGCCGGAAGACGGGGAATCCCTCTGGAACCCGTACACCCGGTCAAAGACCGGTGCGTCCGCAAAAAGGACCGCAGCCGGTATCCCGACATATCCCATGCCAATGACACCGATCTTCTTGATCGGCCCGCGTTTCCTGATCAAATCCGACAGCATGATAATTCAGTTCACCTTCAGTCCTGCAAGGATGGTTTCGCACATCCGCAGGTTATTTATGGCCTGTTCCGGCGTGATCGGGAACGGCTTTTTGTCCCGTGCGCACTCAACAAAAGTCGATAGTTCCCGCTTTAAGGGCTCGAGCTTGTTGACCATGACTTTCTCAATAATATTCTCCTGCACGTACCGCTCGGCTTCGAACTGGTACTGCCCGGGCTTGCGGTAGATGGTGATCTCCTGGGTCATGAAATCACCTTCAACCGTGAACTCCTCTTCCTCGATATAGATCATCCGGATCTTCTTTGAGGATTTCCTGCTCGCTGAAAGGGCCACCGGCATTGTCCCGCAGCTTGCAAGCACACTGCAGACATCGACACTGCCGGCACTGTGAATGGAACGGGGCATGTCGAACAGGTGAATGAGGATGTCGATGTCGTGAATCATCAGATCTTCAACAACGGTGCTGCCGGTCACTCTTGCGGATGCCGGGTTGTGTCGTTTCATCTCGACATACAGAGGCGTCTTTACGATCTTTTTGATCTCCAGGACAACCGGGTTGAAGCGCTCGATATGCCCCACGCCGACCGTGATGCCGGCAGGTATGTGGCGGGTGAGCGCCTCGGCTTCGGCAGAGGTTGCACAGATCGGCTTTTCTATGAGCACGGATACACCGGCATCGAAGACCTGCTGTATCACCCCGGCATGGAACTGCGTGGGCACGCAGACACTGACCGCATCACAGGCATCGAGAAGTTTATCGAGCGACGAGAATGCAACTGCCCCATGCTGCCGGGCCATCTCTGCTGCGGCAGCGGTGTTGAGATCATAGACCCCGACCGATCCCACACCCTTGAGCTCGGTGTAGACACGGACATGGTTTCTCCCCATCAGCCCCGTACCGATAACACCGACATCCATTCATTTCACCCGGTTTATGACATCGCAGATGTGCATGAGCTCTTTCTGATCGAGGAGCGGGTGAACCGGGAGGCTCAGGACCGACCCGGAAAGCCGGGTTGCAACCGGGCAGGGATCCGGACCGGTCTCCGTATTATACAGCGGCTGGCGGTGAATGGGGATTGGGTAATGTATCGCGGAGCCGACACCCTTGAGCTTGAGATAGTCGATGAATCCCGCCCGGTCCATCGGGAACTCTTCGGTCAGCCGGACCACATACTGGTGGTACACGGGATTTGCACCGGGCATGATTTTTGGGAGAACGAGCCCTTTGGCATGGAGATTTGCATTGAAATATTCGGCATTTTTTCTCCGGCGGAGATTGAACTTGTCGAGTTTTTTGAGCTGGACAAGGCCGATGGCAGCCGCAAGATCGGTCATACGGTAGTTGTAGCCGAGGCGCGTGTGCAGGTATTTTTCCTTCTGGCCATGGTTGATGATGAGGCGCACCCGATCCGCGAGTGTCCGGTCATTGGTAGTGACCATCCCGCCTTCCCCTGTGATCATGTTCTTTGTCGCATAGAACGAGAAACAGGCAATGTGCCCGAGCCCGCCGACTTTGGCACCCTGGTAGATTGCCCCGTGGGCCTGGGCTGCATCCTCCACGAGCTTCAGGTTGCGGGATTCGCAGACTTTTTTTACCGCATCGACATCGAACGGCTGGCCGAACAGGTGGACACCAATCACTGCCCGGGTCTTTTCCGTAATGCGTTCCTCGATTCGGGCCGGATCAATATTGAAGGTCTCCGGGTCGACATCCACGAAAACGGGCTTGGCGCCGCACATGGAGACCGCGGTTGCCGTTGCTATGAACGAGAACGAGGGAACGATCACCTCATCACCGGGGGCGATATCGAGCGCGAGCAGGGCAGCATGCAGGGCGGCAGTGCCGTTATTGATGGCAATCGCGTGCGTTGTGTCGCAATAATCCGCAAACTTCTGTTCGAACTGTGAAACCCGCTCGCCTGCGGCAAGCATCCCGGATTCGAGGACTTCGGTCACCGCCGATATCTCTTCCTGACCGATGGCCGGCCGTGCAACTGGTATAATGTCCACGATTATTTCCTCACAACATCAGATGAATCGTATAAAAATGTGCGTAACCATCCAATAATATCATTCCTGCCGGGTCAGAAAGGAACCGGGATCGGAGAAATATTCTGCACGTCCGGGGAGAAGGATAGATAATTACGGCAGGAAAGACAGATATCCTGTACACACGAGAAACGGGAGGAGTGGGAACGCAGCATATCATATCCATTGGCGATTTTGAGAGGAAGGATATCGACCGCCTGCTGGATCACGCAGGGCAGATCGACAAAAAAAAGTTTGACCCGGATGCACTTGTCGGCAAGATCCTTGCCGTTCTCTTCTTTGAACCGAGCACCAGGACGCGGATGTCCTTTGAATCGGCCATGGCGCGCCTTGGCGGCACTTCCCTCTCGGTCGGGAGCGTTGATGCCTGCTCCATGGCAAAAGGAGAGACCCTCGCGGATACCATCAGGGTTGTGAGCGGGTATGCGGATGCAATCGTCATCCGGCATCCCAAGGAAGGCGCAGCAAGGCTTGCGGCAGAGTTCTCGACCGTCCCGGTCATCAATGCCGGCGACGGGGCCGGCCAGCACCCGTCCCAGACACTGCTCGACCTGTACACCATCCGCCAGTCGATGCCCATCGATGGCATCGATGTGGCTCTTGTCGGGGACCTCCGCTATGGCCGGACCGCACACTCCCTGGCCTCGGCCCTCTCCATCTACAACGCCCGGCTGCACACGGTCTCACCCACGGGCCTTGAACTCCCGTCAACCCTTGCCGCGAACCTGAGGGACAAGGGAATGGAGATTATCGAACATGAGGATATCAGCGAGGTTATCCCCAATGTTGATGTACTCTACGTCACCCGCATCCAGCGGGAGCGGTTCCCCGACTCGGCCTCGTACTTCAATGTCTCCTCCAGCAACCGTATCACGCCCGAACTCCTCGCGGATGCCAGGAAGCATATGATCGTCCTCCACCCCCTCCCGAGGGTTGACGAGATCGACCCGAGAGTTGACACCTCTCCCCATGCAAAATATTTCGAACAGTCCAGAAACGGCGTTCCCGTCCGGATGGCGATGCTCCTCCAGGTGATGAAATGAAGACAAGCGAGGCTGCCGAAAACGAGGGGCTCCTTGTCCGGAGGATCAAGAACGGCACCGTGATCGATCACATCGACGGCGGGGAGGCCCTCAACGTGGTCAAGATCCTCGGGATCACCGGTGCAACCCAGGAAGCCCTCTCCATTGCGACAAACGTACCGAGCCGGAACATGGGGAGAAAGGATATCGTGAAACTCACCAACCGCGAACTCTCGAAGGAGGAAGTCAACCGCATTGCGCTCATCTCACCCCATGCCACCATCAACATCATCCGCAACTTCAAAGTCTGGGAGAAGAAAGGCGTTGAGATCCCTGATGTTATCGAAGGAATTGTCCGCTGCCCGAACCCCGGCTGCATCTCCAATACAAGCGAGCCGATAACAACCAAGTTCGAGGTAACGCAGAAAGGACTTCACTGCAAGTACTGCGACTGGATGATAACAAAGGACCTGACAAGTCATATCATCTAAACAGATCTTTTTCCTTTTTTCCTGCCGGCCACAATCCGACCCTGTACCTCTTCTGGTCCTGCATGTTTTTTTTCCCTAGTACCACTTCATGATCAGGGATGGAATTAAATATGATACCAAGAATAAGGTTCTCTGGTGATCAGTATGAGAACCGGTAGTTTTTTCTTCATAACAGGAGTTTTAATACTCCTGGCCCTGGCAGTCCCCGGGGTTATGGCAGCGGACAGCGCACAGACTGGCTACATTGTTGTTGGTCTGAGCCCGGTCGCGCAATTTGATGCGCACTATGCATTCTCAACGATACCGACCAGAGTTGATTTCGTGGATAATTCCCTCGGATCAACCCCGCTTTCGTATTCCTGGGATTTCGGCGATGGTGCAACCTCAACAGAACAGAACCCCAGCCATATGTACAATGCGAGGGGAACCTACACTGTCAAGCTGACCGTAACGAACCAGTACGGCACCAGCACAGCGATAAAGAAGGATTTCATCTCGATCGGTATGGCGCCGGCTCCCGACTTCACGGCCAACCCGACATCGGGTAATGTCCCGCTTGCGGTAAAATTCACCGACCTGACCAAGGGACAGGTTACGAAATGGCAGTGGGATTTCGGGGACGGGATCTCTTCCTCAGAACAGAACCCGGTCCACACGTACCGGAATGCCGGCGTGTACAACGTCATCCTTACCGTGACCAATGATTACGGCATATCGGATGTCACGAAAGTCAAATACATCAATGCAATCGGGGGCCTCAAGTCAAAGTTCATGGCAAACCCGAACTCAGGCAAGGCACCCCTTGCCGTGAAATTCACTGATGTGTCCATCGGTAGCCCAACATCCTGGAAATGGGATTTCAGCGATGGTGCAACATCAACAGAGCAGAATCCCACCCACACGTTCAACACCGGCGGTGCATTCGATGTCAAGCTCACGATCTCCCGGGATATTGATTCGGATACCTCGACCCAGGTTGTGAACATCGGCGGCGTCCCTGTTGCGGATTTTGCTGGGACACCAGTCTCAGCCAACCAGATGGACACGATAAAGTTCACGGACAAGTCCACAAACTCCCCCACTTCGTGGGCATGGGACTTCGGGGATGCAGCAACTTCCACAGAACAGAACCCGAACCATGTCTACCAGCTCAAAGGAGTCTACACCGTAACCCTGACCGCAAGGAATGATAACGGAAAGGATACCGAGACCAAGACGAGCTATATCAATATCGGGATGTCCCCAAAAGCCGACTTTATCCCCACCTATGCACCCTATGAGCAGTACAAGGTGCCGATGCGGGTAAGTTTCATCGACCAGTCGATCAACAACCCAACCTCCTGGTCCTGGGACTTCGGTGACGGACAGACCTCAAACGATCAGAACCCGATACACTCGTACACCAGCGAAGGTACCTACACGGTCTCCTTAACGGTGAAGAATGCATTCGGGACCGACACGAAGACCAGGAAGGATCTCATCACGGTCGGAAAAGGCGCAGCGGTTGACTTTGTCGCTGACAAGACCGTTGTTGGCGTAGGAAGGATCGTCACGTTCACCGATCTCTCCAAGAACACCCCCACCGACTGGGTATGGGAGTTTGGCGACGGAAGTGTAGGAACCGGCTCGAAACCCGACCATTCATATCGTGCAATCGGGACCTACGATGTCACCCTGACTGCATCCAATCCCTCGGTCACCAACACGGCAACCAAGAGGGCATACATCACGGTCCTGAACATCCCCCGTGCAGATTTCGTTGCTGACAAGACCCGCGGCGGTTCTCCGTTAACGGTCAGATTCACTGATGATTCCACCGGCAGCCCGACTGCATGGAAGTGGGATTTCGGCGATGGTGCAACCTCAGCCGAGCAGAACCCTCAGCATACATATACCACACTGGGAGTCTACACCGTTTCCCTGACGGCATCGAATGCCAACGGGCAGGACACAACGGCAAAAGTCGGATATATTGTGACAACCCTTGCACCGGTGGCAGACTTCACTGCTGACCGCCAGCAGGGAAAAGCCCCGTTCATCGTGCAGTTCAAGGATATCTCAACCGGAAACCCGACCAAATGGAGCTGGAACTTTGGCGACGGGACATCCTCGTCCGAGCAGAACCCGCGCCACATCTACCTCCGTGAAGGAGCGTATGATGTGAGCCTGACTGCAACGAACGAGTACGGCAGCGACACGATGTTCAAGAGCGGCAATGCCGCCCCGGCAGCAGCCCTGCCTGCAGTTACCACTACACCTGCAATCGTGCAGACAACCGCTGCAGTGATTTCAGATACCCCTGCAGCACCCGCAGCGCCAAAAGCAACACCGACCAAGTCGCCATTACCGACAACCGTCACCGTTGCAGCCCTCTCCATCGGGATTCTTGCGGCAGTGGGCCTGACCAGAAAATAATCTTTTTTACTTTATCCGCCCGTTTGCAGGAAGGGCAATTTTTATAAAAACAGGAAACGTGCCTAGTGGAGCAGGTGGCCGTGGATATCGATCTCGCCCCGGTAGATCCGGGTACTCGAGATCCAGCGCCCATCGTCAGCAAGCACGCAGCTGATCTGGTGGATATCCACTTTCTTTGCCCCTTTCTCCTTCCGGAGCTTGTTGATCTCAACGGCAACGGGGAGGGTTTCTTCCGATACCACGATAGCATCGAAATCTGCATCGATCGCCGGGCCAAAGCGATCGCTCAGCGGATCGATGTGCCAGGATGCCGGGTACCGGCTCCGGTTGATGAAATCCTCAAGCTCCTTCTTCCGGACAGAAAACGATCGTATGGGGTGGACTTTCCGGCTGGCAAAGGCATCGGTGGTCAGCCCGATGGTGACCTGCCCGCCGCTTCCCGCGAGTGCGAATGACCGGCCCAGCAGCTGCTTGTGACCGTCATGGAGCGGATCGAAGGTACCCCCTACCATAACCTTCATACTCTTTGATTCTTAATTTCCTATGTTATTATGCATATGGATGCAAAGGTCTCCGGCGTGCCGCTTTTTCAGGCGGAAAATGCTACGGTCATCGGTGATGTCACCCTCGGCAGGCAGGTGGGAATCTGGTTCGGGGCCGTGATCCGGGCTGACAAGGATCGGATCATCATAGGGGACCGGTCCAATATCCAGGACAACTGCGTTGTCCATACCAGCAAAGGATTCCCGGTCACCATAGGGTGTGATGTCTCGGTAGGCCACGGGGCCATCCTCCATGGCTGCACTATTGAGAGCCAGGTTCTCATCGGTATGGGTGCAATCATTCTCAACGGAGCACACGTGGGACAGGGCACCGTTGTGGGAGCCGGGGCCGTGGTTACCGAGGGCATGAACGTACCGGAAGGGTCCGTCGTGCTCGGGGTTCCCGGCAAAGTGCTCAAGCAAGCGAGCGATGCCCAGAAAGAGAATATCCTGAAAAACGCAGCATCCTATGTGGAACTTGCAGGAGATTACGCCAGCCATGCGTAACGTTGTCGTCATCGGTGCGGGAATAGCAGGCATCCAGGCTGCCCTTGACATCGCCGGCCACGGGATCCACGTCGATCTTGTCGAACGTGAGCCGACCATCGGAGGACACATGGCTCAGCTCGACAAGACGTTTCCCACAAACGATTGTTCGATGTGCATCCTCTCCCCCAAGATGGTCGATGTTTCACGCCACCAGCACATCACCATCCATACCTGTACGGAAGTGGAGAGCATTGAGGGGGACGTAGGACATTTTCAGGTCACCCTGAAAAAACATCCGAGGTATATCGATGAAGACACCTGCACCGGCTGCGGGGACTGCATTGAGATCTGCCCCGTTGAGGTATACAACCGGTTCGATGCAGGGATCGGTGTCCGCAAGGCCATCTACAAGCCCCACCCGCAGGTTGTGCCGGATCTCGTTATCAAGGATCCGGAGCACTGCATTGAATGCGGCCTCTGTTACGATGAGTGCGGGCCCGGTGCTGTCCTGCGAAAAGACGAAGAGAAGACTCTCGTAGTGGAGGCAGCCAGCATTGTCATCACAACCGGGTATTCGGTCTTCGATGCAGGTAAAAAATCGCAGTTCGGCCACCTCGTTCTCCCGGATGTTGTATCGAGCCTGGAACTGGAGCGGATGATCAACGCGAGCGGGCCGACCGGCGGGAAAGTAAGACGTCTTAGCAACGGCAAAATTCCGGAGTCGATCATCTTTGTCCAGTGCGTCGGTTCGCGGGACATGACGATCAAAAGGCCCTGGTGCTCCTGTGTCTGCTGCATGCAGGCATTGAAGAACGCGATGCTCATCAAGGAGAAGAACCCGCAGATGGAGATCACCATCTGCTACATGGACGTCCGTTCCTATGGCAAAGGATACGAGGAGTATTTCGAGCGGGCAAAAGTTCTCGGCATCCGCTTCCTCCGGGGTATGCCCTCCGATGTTCTTCCGGATAAAAACGGCATGATCCTCCAGGTCGAAAATTCCGAAACTGCTGAAGTCCAGACTCTCCACCCGGATCTCGTCGTCCTTTCAGTGGGCATCGGGCCTGCCAGCGGGACCACAGAAATTGCCGGTAAATTCGGTATTCCGGTCGAGGACTCCGGGTTCATCCGCCCCGTCAACGATGCCGTGGATACAGTGGGAACTATCCGCCCGGGGATCTATGTTGCCGGTACCGCGACCGCACCACGGGATATTCCGGACACGGTAGCTTCAGGGGAATCTGCGGCCATGCGGGCCTATATCGATGCCATCAGGACGCGATCCACGTGAAGGAAGGAACAAAAACACTCTGGTGGGACGCCACCTCGCAGAGCATCCGCTATATCGACCAGACGGTCCTGCCCGGTGAATTCACCATCATCGAGTGCACATCCGTTGACCGGCTCGCCACCGCCATCCGCAGGCTCGAGATCCGGGGAGCGCCGGCTCTCGGGGTTGCTGGAGCTTATGGCATTGCCCTGGCGGCAGTTACCTGCATAAAGGAGGATCCCCGGATTTTTTCAGGAGACGTTCAGGCTGCCGCAGCCCTGCTCAGGTCAACCCGCCCGACCGCCATCAACCTTGCGTGGGGCATTGACCGGGTACTGAAGAAAATAATGCCGGTAGACGATATCCGCACCGCCCGCCAGATAGCCATTAAGGAAGCGGAGGCAATAGCCCGCGAAGATACGGACTGCTGCCATGCTATAGGAAAACACGGCGCTGCCCTCCTTCCCGATACCTGCACGGTTCTCACGCACTGCAATGCCGGGGCTCTTGCCTGTTCTTCGTGGGGAACAGCCCTCGGGGTGATCCGTTCGGCAGTCGAAGAGGGAAAAAATGTCAGGGTCATCTCCTGCGAGACACGGCCGCTTCTCCAGGGGGCCCGGCTGACCGCGTGGGAGCTTGCGCAGGACGGGATCGATGTCACCACGATCACCGATTCCATGGCAGCCCACTTCATGCGGGCCGGTGCCATCGATGCCGTTGTTGTCGGGGCAGACCGGATCACCCGGGACGCCGTCTTCAACAAGATCGGGACCTACATGCACGCGGTCTGCGCCAGCCACCACAAAATCCCGTTCTATGTGGCGGCACCCCTCTCGACATTTGATAAAGAAAAGCGCGAAAGGGATGTTATCATCGAGGAGCGGGGCCGGGATGAAGTGACAACCATGGGCAACCGGGTCTTTGTTCCCGACCGGGCACACGTCAGGAACCCGGCGTTCGATGCAACGCCCATGGAACTTGTCACTGCCATTGTGACAGAACACGGAGTAGTCCGGCCTCCGCTGGATATTCCCGCACTTTTATCCCGTACGGGCACGATATGATTCACAACTAAATTAGGCGAACATGGACTTCGATTACGCTACCTGGAACCACCTGATGTATCTCATCGGGGAATTAACGGTCCTTCTCATACTCGGGGCTATTGCCATAGCGTTCATCCTCGTCATCATCTCGCTCTATTCCATCAGGAAAGGAAAACTCTACTTCCCGCGGGTCATAAAAGCCGGGCTCGTCTTTCTCGAAGGGTGGATGAAAGCCATGTTCCGGCTCCTGGGACTTGAGGACCGGGAGATGTTTGCCTTTTTTATCAAACTGCACAATTCCATGAACACTGCGGATTTCAAGCGGATTCCCGTGAATGAACGAGCGGTCTTCATGCCCCAGTGCTTACGATCCTCCCATTGCCCGGCCCACCTGACGCCGGAAGGCCTCAAGTGCCGCAGCTGCGGCCAGTGCAGCGTTGGCGAAGCCAGGGCTCTGCTCGAACGCCTCGGGTACAGGATCTTCATCGTCCCCGGTTCCTCGTTCATAAAAAGGATGGTCAAGAAGTACCGCCCGAAAGCCATCATCGGGGTAGGGTGTCTTGCTGAAATCAAGGAAGGCATCGACATGGCCGACAAGATGGGTCTTGTCGCGATGGGAGTTGTCACCATAAAAGAGGGCTGCGTCGAGACGATTGTGAACTGGCCGGATGTCTATGAAGTGGCAATTCTCGGGATCGATCCTGCCTCAATTCCCGAGGACCTTCATGTTCTTGCCAACTAGGTTCCCGCTCTTTATGTGGCCGTGAACTACGATCGTGTCCCGGCTTGTCACATCCCCGACGCTGACACCGGTGCGCAGGATCACTTTTCCCCCTGCCTCGACCGAATGGACAACTGCATTATCGAGTATCGTGACATCTCCTCCTGCCAAGATCGGCCCCTTGACCCGGCACTGGCTGCCTATGACCGCACTGAAACAGGAGATATCGAGCGCAACGCTGGACCGGGGGCCCAGTTCCAGGTTGCCCGTGACATTGAGCCTGCCCCAGAAGTGCGTATGGGGGGGAACAACAAAATCGCCCTCTATCTTCACGTTCCCTTCGAAGTACGAGCCTTTTTCTGCGTAATACGTAGTTCCTTTCCGGATTACCGTTGGCATGGGTCTCTTATGGTACCTCTGGAACGATCAGGGGATAAACTTGTTGCTCCCATGTGAGCCTGAGGTTACCCGAGGAAGATCGCCGAGAGGGTGAAGACAACGAGGGATGCAAACATCCCGTACTTCAAAAGGGATGTGGCCTTTGACTCCCGCATGCAGGCGGGGGTATCGCACGGGAGGGCCCGTGCCGCGGCAAGAATGAGGATGATATCGACAACGAGGATCCCCGCTATGTACCAGAGGCCCCACCAGGCATAGGGCAGCAGGCTCGTGATGACAGCGAGAACGATAAAGACAAACGCAATCCGGGAGGTTTTCCGGATTCCAATACGGATCGGGAGCGTGGAAGCACCGCAGGCTGCATCCCCTTCCACATCCTCGGCATCTTTTAAGAGTTCCCGGACCATCATGGCAAAGAACGTTACAAGGGCTATCGGGATCATGTGGAAGAAACCCGCGGTACCGGCTAGTGCCCCGCCAAAGAGGAACATGCTTCCTGAAAGATAGGCAACCGCAACATTCCCGAAAAACGGGGTTGCCTTCAGCCGTGCTGCATAGGCCACGAGCAGGAGGGAGTTGAAGAGTGCAATGGCGATGCAGAGGGGACTTGTGAAGAGGCAGACCAGGATGCCGGCAAGGAAGAGCAGAATGGCGTACCAGAATGCAGCTCGCCGGGGAACATGTCCCGAGGGAATGGGCCGGTCGCTCCGGTTGAGGGCATCGATCTCGGCATCGTAATAATCGTTGATCACGTTCCCCGCACCGGTGACAAGGAAAACAACCGCAAAGAGCAAAAGAACAGCAGGGATGACGGTTCCGGTCGCAATCAGGTAGGCAACGATGGCGGCAATGCCGGCAGCAAAGGCATTTACCGGGCGGAGGATCGTGAAATATCCGTGCAGGCTCATTGGTTAAGACTCCGGCAGACTTGCACATAAAATGCGCGAAAAAGGATACGGGCGAGGGGGGATTTGAACCCCCGGCGTTCAGCTTAGGAGGCTGACGCTATGTCCGGGCTAAGCCACTCGCCCTGCTCATATCCATTGCAGGGGAATATGTATAAGTTTTGCGCGCAGCAACATCATTGACGCAATGGATGTACAGGAGTCAAAAGAAGGAAGCACCACGTTCTTTGTCCCGGTCCAGGACGATACAACGCAGTTTCCCCCGGGATCGGCCCCGATCTTCTTCAACCGGAAGATGGAGATCAACCGGGATATCACCATCCTTCTTCTGTCCCATCTCCAGCCTTCCGATTACCTCGATGCCATGGGCGCAACCGGGATCCGGGGCATGCGGGTGGCCAACGAGTGTGGTATCCCGACAACGATCAATGACCGGGACCCGGCAGCCGTGGACCTGATCCGGCAGAATATCGATCGGACGAACCTGCCCATAACCGTCACCGGGCGGGATGTCAACGCACTCCTCTCGGAGCAGTCGTTCGATTGTGTGGATCTCGACCCGTTCGGCACACCTGCCTGGATCATCGATGCTGCGATCCGGGGATGCCGCAGGTACCTCTTCGTAACCGCCACCGATACTGCACCGCTCTGCGGGGCACACTTAAAAGCCGGGATCCGACGTTACGGGGCCCTGCCGAGGAACACGGAATATCACAGCGAGGTCGGTCTCCGGATCCTCCTCGGATTTGTTGTCCGCGAGACCGTGAAATACGACCGGGGGATTGAACCGGTCTTCTGCTATGCCCGGGAACATTTCGTACGGCTCCATCTCCGGATTCTCCGGGGGGCGGAAGCTGCCGACCAGTCCCTCAGAAGCCTCGGTTTTGTCCTCCAGTGCCCGTCCTGCCCGTACCGGGAGGAGCAGCAGGGACGGTTCCCGAGAACAACGGTCTGTCCCCACTGCGGCGAAGAGCTCCAGCCCATAGGGCCGCTCTGGCTGGGCAGCATCCGGAAAGACGGGATCGCAGAAGAGCTCAGCACCCTTGCAGAGAGCCGGGAACTGGGATCCAAAAAAGATATCAAAAAACTTCTCGACGTCTGCCGGGACGAACTGCCCACGTCAAGTTTCTACGATTACCATGTCCTGGCAAAACGGCTTGCCTGTTCGCCGCCGGATATCAACACGGTTCTTGAAAAGATCCGGGCAGCGGGATACCCGGCAACCCGCACCCATTTCTCCGGGTACGGGATCAAGACCGAAGCCCCGCTGCCGGTCATCCTTGACGCAATCAGCGCTCGGCAATAATCGTTAAAAGATCCGAATCAATGAGCTGGTGGGTAAGCCCTACGCGCTGGCCCGGGTGCTTGACGGATTTTCCCCAGATCCTGGCGTACCGGAATTTCTGGACAAAGTCCCGGTGGAGCTTGGTGCAGACATCCTCAACTGTGCTGCCCCTCCGGATGATCAGCGGCTCCTCAAGATCAGCTTCTCCCCCGTGGGGTTTCAAGTAGACCCGGATGAACCCCAGGCAGTCATAGATAGCATCCTTCGTCTCTTCGAGATGGTACCCGGCTGCAGCGGAGATCATCAGGGGCGGACTCCCGAACCGCTCGGCAATATCATGCTCGATCTCGAGGTACCGTTCCTTGTCCACGAGATCGACCTTGTTGACGGCAATAAATGCGGGGATATAGACCCGGTTGCCCTGGACGGCATCGATGAGATCGTCCTGCGTGGCATTGCCGCGGATCAGGATATCGGCGTTCATCATCTTGCTCTCGGCAAGGATCGACCGCACTTCCTCGATATCGAGATCCAGTGTGCCGACCGCGTTGAGCCGGATACCCCCGTGGGAGGATTTCTTGATGGTGATGTCCGGCCTCGGGACATTGATCCGGATCCCGGCATCGTAGAGCTCTTTGATGAGCACGTCGAAGTGCCGCTCGTTGAAGACATCCACGAGAATGATGACGATATCAGCCCCCCGGACCACAGCGATTACTTCCTTGCCCCGGCCCTTGCCCATGGCCGCACCGGCGATGAGCCCCGGGATATCGAGGAGCTGGATCTTGGCTCCCTTGTGCTCGAGGGCCCCGGGAACGACCGTGAGTGTGGTGAAGGCATAGGCACCAACCGCACTCTCTGTACCGGTCAGCTTGTTGAGGAGCGTGCTCTTACCGGTTGACGGGAACCCCACAAGAACAGCCGTTGCATCCCCGGACTTCTTGACCGAGTACCCTTCCCCGCCGCCCCCGGCCTTCATGGCCCGGTTGACGGCATCATCCTTGAGCCGGGCTATCTTGGCCTTGACCCGCCCGATATGCTTCGAGGTAGCCTTGTTGTAGGGAGTCTTGACTAACTCGTCCTCAAGCTCCTTGATCTGTTCCTCAAGACTACTCATTCCTATATTATTCGCCGCACGTCCGAGATATAGTTGTCCATGGAAGCAGGAACCCTGCCGCCAGAGTGGACCTGCAAGGACAGTGAAAACCCCACCTCCGGCGGGGGATACTATTATAACCGATTCAGGGAAAGTGATGCTTGCCCATCCGGTGTGTGAATACCATGATCTCGGTCCTGTACGTTGATGACGAGGCAGACCTTCTCGAGATCGCCAAGCTGTTCCTGGAACAGGCACCGGATTTTCTGGTAGATACAGCTCTTTCTGCAGCTGAGGCGCTCCAGGTTCTGGAGAAAAAAGAGTACGATGCCATCATATCCGACTACCAGATGCCGGAGATGGACGGCATCGGCTTTTTGCAGACCCTGCGGGGGAGAGGAGAGACGATCCCGTTCATCATCTTCACCGGCAGGGGCAGGGAAGAGGTGATCATCGAGGCGCTCAACAGCGGAGTGGATTTTTATCTCCAGAAAGGGGGAGATCCGACATCGCAGTTTGCCGAACTGAAAAATATCATCATCAAATCGGTCCGGCAGAAGCGGGCTGAGGATTTCCAGCGCCAGTCCGAGAAGAGGATGGCCGAGATCCTCAACCACCTGCCGGAGGCGACCTTTGCCATCAACCATGAGAGCCGGGTCATTGCATGGAACATGGCAATAGAAGAGATGACCGGCGTCAGGGCACCAGATATCCTGGAGAAAGGCGATTCTCTCTATGCGGTTCCGTTTTACGGTACAAAAAGGCCCATGCTCATCGACCTGATAGACGCGGACGATGCCAGGCTCGCAGAACTGGGATATGAAGATATCCGGCGCGAGGGTTCAGCCCTGATCGCCCAGACCACCCGGGCCCGCCCGCAGGAAAAAGAGATGGTCCTCTGGATCAAAGCCACGCCGTTCTATGACGAGAACGGCAGGCGGGCAGGCGCCATCGAGACGATGAGGGATACCACTGCAGAGAGAGCCGCAATCCGGGCACTCAGGGAGAGCGAGACCAAATATCGGAGCATCCTGGAGAACATCCAGGATGTGTACTACCGGAGCGATACGGAGGGAAACCTCATCCTTGCCAGCCCCTCCATTGCACCCCTGTTGGGATATGATTTCGCATCCGACCTTATCGGCAAGAACATCGCACTCACCACCTACTTCCATCCAGAGCAGCGAAACGAATTCCTTGCCGAGATCAACCGGACAGGATCGGTAACGAACTTTGAAGTGACCCTGAAGAGAAGGGACGGGAAAGCGGTGCCGGTCATAACAAGCAGCCACAAATATTTTGACGCTGACGGCAATTTCCAGGGAATCGAAGGGATCTTCAAGGATGTCACGGTACAGACAAAGACCCTTGACGAGCTGAGGGCTGCCTACGAACAGATCACTGCCGCAGAAGAGGAGATGCGGGCACAGTACGAGGAGCTCAGGTTCGGGCAGGATGCCCTGCGCAAGAGCGAGCAAAAACTGCAGGGGATTGTCAATGGATCTCCCATCCCGCAGTTCGTTATCGACAGGGACCACAAGGTCATCAGCTGGAACCGGGCACTCGAAGTGTACAGCGGGGTGAAAGCGGAAGAGGTTGTCGGCACCAGCCAGCAGTGGCGGGCGTTTTACCCATCCGAACGCCCCTGTATGGCAGATCTCCTGGTGAACGGTACAGTGGAGAAGATCCCGCAGTGGTACCAAGGAAAATACAGCAAGTCGAGGTATATTGAAGGAGCGTACGAGGCCACCGACTTCTTCCCGCATATGGGACCAAAGGGAACCTGGCTCTACTTCACCGCTGCACCGATACACGATGAGCAGGGGCAGGTTATCGGTGCTGTCGAGACGCTCGAAGATGTTTCCGAGGTGAAAGCCAATGAAACCGCAGTCCGGGAACGCGAGCAACAGTACCGATCCCTGTTCTACGAGAACTATTCTGTGTCCCTGCTCATCGACCCGGAATCGGGGCAGATCGTTGACGCCAACACGGCGGCCTGTGAATATTACGGTTATCCCCTCGAAAAACTGACATCGATGGGGATTTACGATATCAACCGGCTTGCGAGAGCAAAAGTCCTTCAGGATCTCCAGGTTGCAAAGAGCAAAAAAGAGAAGCACTTTTTCACCACCCATTATCTGGCAGGAGGCGAAGACCGGAATGTTGAGATCTATTCCGGCCCGATAACCGTTGGAGGAAGGCAGCTCTTCTATTCGGTGATCCATGACATCACCGACCGGCGACGGGCCGAAGTGGCTCTCCACGAGAGCGAGAGCCGGCTGAGCGCTATAATACAGGGATCGCCGATCCCCCAGTTCGTCATTGACAAAGACCACCGCATCATACAGTGGAACAGGGCCCTGGAAAAGTACAGCGGAATTCTCGCCAGGGATGTAGCGGGGACAAACCAGCAGTGGAGGGCGTTTTATCAAGAGGAACGTCCCTGTCTGGCCGATCTCCTTATTGACGGCACGGTTGAGAAGATCCCCGTGTGGTACTCCGACAAATATACCCGGTCGACGCTCATTGACGGAGGGTACGAAGCAACCGATTTCTTCCCGCACATGGGACCAGAGGGGACCTGGCTTCATTTCACTGCAGCCCTTATCCGGGATGCAGGGGGAGCCGTCATCGGCGCAGTTGAGACCCTGAATGATATTACCGAACTGAAGAACACGGAAAAGAATCTCCGGGGAAGCGAAGAGAAATACCGCACAATCCTGGATAACATCCAGGATGCGTACTATCGGTCAGACCGGGACGGAAACCTTGTCATGATAAGCCCTTCCGGGGTACGGTTGCTGGGATACGATTCCGCTGACGAGATCCTGGGATGGAACATTGCGGAGAAGATCTATGCAGACCCGTCTGACCGGACCAGACTGCTCAAAACCATAAAAGAGACCGGGTCCGTGAAGGATTATATCGCGAACCTCAGACGAAAAGACGGTTCCGTTGTCACGGTATCCACCAACAGCCAGGTCTATTCGGATGCTGAAGGCACCGTCCAGGGGATTGAAGGCATTATCCGGGACATCACGGAACGCCGGCGCCAGGAGGAATCCCTGAAAGCATCTGAAAACCTCTACCGGTCCATTTTCGAGAACACCGGGGCGGCAACCATCATCATCGCCCCCGATACGAAGATCCTCCTTGCCAACAGCACGTGGGAGAATCTCACCGGGGTCAAAAAGGAGGAGCAGGAGAACCTGAGGAGCTGGACCGATTTCATTTATCCCGAGGACGTGGAACGGATGAAGCAGTATCATTATGCCCGCAGAAAAGATCCTTCCCTTGCTCCCCGGCGGTACGAGGCCCGGCTCGTCGATGCATCGGCAGCAGTCCATGAATGCATAGTCTATGTAGACGTGATTGCCGGTTCTTCAAACAGCGTTGCATCCTTTGTCGATATTTCAGACCTGAAACATGCCGAGGAGGCCCTGCAGCAGATCAACAAGAAGCTCAACCTGATGAGCAGCATAACGCGTCACGATATCATCAACCAGGTCACCGCAGTGTCCGGGTACCTGGAACTCTTAAAACAAAGGATACCGGGTGAGAAGGAACAGGAGTTCATCCGGCAGGCAGAGACCGCTGCAAAGAACATTGAGCACCAGATCACGTTCACCGGCATGTACCAGGATATCGGGGTGAACAGCCCCCGGTGGCAGCAGGTTGCAGATACCGTCAGGGAGGCTGCCATCCAGTTGCCGTTTGGCAGCGTAAGGTTCGAAGCGGATCTTGACGCAATTGAGATTTACGCAGATCCGCTGCTCGTGAAAGTCTTTTACAACCTGATCGAGAATGCTCTCCGGTATGGCGAGAAGATCACCAGGATCCGGTTCTCGTACCGGGAGACCGGGGAGGATCTGGTCATTGTCTGCGAGGATGATGGCATCGGGGTTCCTGCAAGCGACAAGGAGCGCATATTTGACCGGGGGTTTGGCCGGCACACCGGCTTCGGGCTCTTCCTTGCTCGGGAGATCCTCTCCATCACCGGGCTCTCCATTCGGGAGACCGGGGAGCCGCAGCAGGGGGCCCGGTTCGAGATCCATGTCCAGAAGAGCGGTTACCGCAGGGTATCCCGGGCATGAATCACAGGATCGCAGGCAGGGATCGCCACCCGGTCACCGGTTAGGCATTTACTGCGCGGACATCCCCCATGAAGAGCCTGACCATAAGGGGTCCTCCCGCAGGGGCGGGTTCCTTGAGGGCGAAGACAGAGAACCTTTAAGTAAAAATATCGCCCATTTTAGTGAGCAACTGCTGCTATAGTGTAGTCCGGCCAATCATGCGAGCCTCTCACGCTCGCGACTGGGGTTCGAATCCCCATAGCAGCACTTTTGCGCTCAGGGTCCGGTTCTGTAAAACTTTTCCCGGAGAGCGTGCGCCATCCGACTCCTGAGGGTGTCGGGTAACAACCGGTCACACACGGCCGTTTCTCTTTCGTGCCCGCGCCACAGTTGCGGGAACGGTTCGGCAGAAGGATGCATAGGCTGCAGGCAGGGTCCGTATATCGCGGCGGGCCATGGGAAGGATCTGCCAGGATCCGTTTTTCAGCAGATTCTGAATTCGCAGGTTCCCGCATCCCGGCAGTTCCGGCAGACATGCAGGACAATCTCACAGTGAGGACAGTCTGGCTTCTTCTCCAGATCGCAATTGTCACAGTCAGGTTCCAGGAAGTCCTCGCCGATTATTTCAAGACCCTCCGGAGGTTCGTTTTTTCCGGGATTTTTCCTGAACCGTTCCGCACACGCATTGCACAGGGCATCGAGGCAGGATTCACATTCCTCTTTCAAGGGATCACAGCCCCAGTTCAGGTAGGTCATCAGAGCACCTACCGGTTGATGCCCGGTCTACAAAAAGCCGATTGCGTACAGGGTGCACCGGAGAACGGTCTGACCATGCGGACGACGGCTCGCGCAAATTATCCCTCCCGACCCCCCTCACCTGCAAAACTCAAAAGAGCCCTGGTTCTCCGGTATAATGTTGACTCATTTTTTACGGAAAAATGATCGGGGCATGGGGGGGTCTGTGGTGAAAGTTTGGAAATTCATTCTCCAAAAATGCAGTAATAAATCTAAAATTACGGCGGACAATTTCGATTCATGGCCAGCGGGTGCACAATATTTTTTCACCACAGACCCCCCAACAAATCCACCGGACCGTAACTGCCGGGAGATCAACACGCCCGTTCCTTTCGGAAACAGCCGGTTCCCGGAGACCGGTCTTGAGATACTTCATACCGAAAAAAGGAAAATGCGTAAAAGGGGATCGATCCGGGGACCGGTCCGGTCAGATCGCCCGGAACCGTTTGACAACGATATCCGACAGGCCCTTCTTTTTTATCTCAACCTTGATCGTTGTATCCTTGTACTTGACCTCGTGGATACCGTACTTCTTTGCATCGACCAGCCGCTGCAGGGCAAGCAGGTCGGTCCTGTGCATCCGCTTGAAATCGTCTCCTTCATAGGTAACTTTTGTCATGGTCCTCCTCCAAACCTGATATGGTGGACAATTGACCGGAATCCTTATCAATTTTGTGCGATGCGTGTTCTGACCGATTCGTACAATCCGGATACCAAATAGCCCGTAATTTCCGCGTATTTATGAGGAAACATTTTATAGTCTATCCCTGCATAACCCTATATGAAGAGTTATGAGCAGGGAGAAGATCAAGGTTCCCGGAAGAGCGTATGAGGAGTTAATCGCCCTTCAGCGCGAGATTCACTTCACGCAGGATCACCAGGACACGATTAAAAAGGCCGAAGATCGCGGGTACATGAACGCTGCCAACTGGATCCGGCAGAATGAACAGGCATATAAGATCGGTTTTGCCTGGGGATTTGAACCCATGGATGACGAACCCCAGGGCAATCTCCGGGATATTCCCGTGCGGGAATCCCCGGCCCCCCGGCGGACCATCACCCGGCCCGAGAAGCAGATTCTGGAGCCAAGGGTCGAGAAAGAGGCCAAGCCCATCAGGAGATCTTCCTCCGGCTCCAAGAGCGGTTCCAGGAACAGCGGCGGATTCTTTGCCGGCATCAAGAGCTGGCTTGGGAAATATTTCTGATCCTTTTTTTCCAACGGGCGTCATTCCTGCAGGCGGGATTTCGTAGTATCGTACCGGGCGGATCCTTTTTTGTGTATCCATCGGCAGGAATATGCCTCGCACCCGCAAACACTATTTCAGGACGGTTACCATGCCACGGGATCTTTCAGAAAAGGATATTGCCATTCTCAAAAAGCTTGCCCCCGAATGCGGCGAGCTGACCTGCTCGGGTTCGGGACATACGTTCCATTCGATCCTCCCGCCGGTCTCCAACCACTTCTCCGAAGACAGCAATGACTTTCTGGGAAGGATCGGCCGACTCAGCGACGAGGAACTGACCTACATCACCGGGCTCATAGAAAAGGGCGAGGAGAGCATGGGCTGCCTCCCGGTCGAGGACGTCGAGGCGCTCGTCCATCTCGTCCACGACCGGCTCTCGCCGGAGATTGCCAAGAAAGTGATCGATGCCTACGAGTCCGGGTATTCCTGCGAACACTGAGGCTCCGAAGCGTTATGGCGGACATTGGCCGGCTCGCTTCCGGGCTGAACGGCGCAACGGTAAAAGAACGGAAAGAAGCTGCAACATTGCTGGGCAAATCCGGCGATCCTGCTGCTGCCGGGCCGCTGGGAGCCGCCCTTGACGATACGAGCGGGCCGGTCCGGATGGAGGTTGTCCTCTCCCTCGGCCGGCTTGGGGATTCCGCAGCGGTCCCGTTCCTTGTCAGGGCACTTGACGATCCCGACCCCTCCGTACGGGCCGCGGCAATCGCCGGCCTTGGGAAGATCCGGGACCCGGCCGCTGCCGGGCCACTCATAGCCTGCCTGAAAGACAAGGATCTCCAGGTCAGGATCGGCGCTGCGCAGGTACTGGGCAGGCTTATGGACCGGCGGGCGCTCGAACCCCTGCGGGAACTTTCCCGCGATCCGTTCTCCGATGTGAGGGATGCAGCTTCCGAAGCGGTCAGGCGACTTGGGAAATAACCCGCGAGATACCGGGTCTGTATCCACCCAATATTTTATCATAGACTCTTGGCAACACTATCACATCCGAACCGGTGATTGATATATGGCAGAACAGATGGGGCCTGCCGAATTTATCATAAAATTCTTCTCGGCAGTACCGATGATCTTCTACATGATCGTGGCAGTCATGCTCACGATCATCGCGTTGTTTTCGGTCTACGATGCTGCACAGCTGATAGCCCAGATGATCGCAAACAGGGATTTTACCAATAACCTGATTATCGGCGTGATCAATTCGATCCTTCTGACCATCACGATCATCGTCCTCTTCGAGACCGTGACGGTCTACTTCAGGACAAAGCACGTGGAAGTGCGGGCCCTGCTCACCGCCGGCCTGACCGGCATGATCCGGCATGTCCTGGTGTACAACATGGGATCGGTTGACCCGTATGTGCTCGTGGGAACGGTTGCCCTCCTTGCCGTCCTGATCGCAGGCATTGTGCTCATCAAGCCGGAAGGGAGCAGCTGATCTCTTCCGGGACACAACAACGGGCAAACAAAAAACAGGATTATGCCGGCCATCATCGAAGCACAGGATCTTAGGAAGAATTACGGGAAGACCGTTGCAGTCAGCGGCATCCGCTTCTCCGTGAACAAGGGGGAGATCTTCGGGTTTCTCGGCCCGAACGGGGCCGGGAAGACAACCACCATGAAGATGATCACCTGCATCTCGCCCCGGAGCTCGGGAGAGCTTGCGGTCTTCGGCATGGACCCGGACAAGAGCCCGGCAGAGATCAAGCAGCGGCTGGGCATTGTTCCGCAGGAGACCAATCTCGACCCGGATTTTTCCTGCTTCGGCAACCTCTTCACGTATGCCCGGTATTTCGACATTCTGCCCGGGGCTGCTGAAAAAAAGGCCGATGAACTGCTGGAGTTCGTGCAGCTCCAGGAGAAAAGGGATGTGTCGGTCGACAAACTCTCCGGGGGAATGAAACGGCGGCTGATCCTTGCCCGGGCGCTCGTCAACAGCCCGGACCTGCTCATTCTCGATGAGCCGACTATCGGCCTCGACCCCCAGGCCCGGCACCTGATCTGGGAGAGACTCCGGCTCCTGCGGGCAGAAGGAAAAACCATCGTCATGACCACGCATTACCTGGACGAAGCGGCCCGGCTCTGCGACCGGCTCGTGATCATGGACAACGGGAAGATCCTCGAAGAAGGTACTCCTGCGGATCTCGTCAGGAAGCATGTTGGCGAAGAGATCGTGGAAGTGGAGAACACCCCCGGGGTGCTTGCCTGCCTTGACGGGATGGAGATCGCCTACGAAACCTTCGGGGATACCATCCAGATCGCAACCGGATCCGCCCGGGATGTGGCGCGGCTCCTCTTTGACCGGTGCCAGCCCAAAAAAGTGCTCACCCGTCCTGCATCGCTGGAGGATGTATTTCTGAAACTGACCGGGAGGACACTCAGGGAATGAACGCAGTACCCATCTTCACCCTGCCAAGGATCACCCGGCGTGCCGTCAGGGTCTGGCAGCGGAACCTCGGGGTCTTTGTCCGGACCTGGAAAGTGAACTTCTTTCCCCCGTTCATCGAGGCCTTCCTCTACCTCTTTGCCATCGGTCTCGGGATCGGGGCCTACATTGGCGTCATCAACGGAATTCCCTATGTGAACTACATTGCACCCGCAATTCTCGCGATTGCCGTGATGAACTCCGCGTTCTTCGAGTGCACGTACGGTTCCTATGTCCGGATGTATTACCAGAAGAGCTTCGATGCCATGATCGCAACCCCGCTCTCGATAGAGGACGTTATCGCAGGGGAGATCCTCTGGGGAGCCACCCGCTCGGTCATGTATGTCGCGATCATGCTCCCGGTCCTTGCAGCGTTCGGGGTCATCTCGCTCCCCGCCTCGCTGCTTGCCATCCCGCTCGCATTCCTTGGGGGGTTGTTGTTTGCGGGTCTCGGGATGTGTTTTACGGCGATAACGCCCGGGATCGACACGCTCAATTACCCGGCATTCCTCTTCATCACCCCGATGACGCTCTTCTCGGGAACGTTCTTCCCGCTTGCGCTCCTGCCGCAGCTGCTCCAGTACGTGGCCCTCCTGGTCCTGCCGCTCACCCATATCGTTGCGATCATGCGGATGTTCACGCTGCCTTCGTTCTCGTGGATGCTCCTCATCCATCTCGCCTATATTCTCGTTTTTACGACTATCGTCTGCATCCTCTCCATCAACCTGATGAAAAAGCGCCTGATCGTTTGACCAAAGAAAAGAAGAAACTCAGTCCCGACGGGTTATCCGGAGCACATACAGCATTTCATCCTCAACAGGCTCTTCTGCAAAGAGAGATACCCGGTAGCCGAGCCGCTCGAACATAGCACTGACTTCAGGGACACCGGTCAGGGACGAGACAAGGAGAAGAATCCGCCCGTTAGGTGCAAGGATCGTTCCCACCAGTCCTGCAAAGCGCCCAATGGCTTCCCGCCCGGTGGGTCCCCCGTCAAGCGCGTACTCCAGCCAGTCATCGATCCGCTCCTCCGGCTGCGTGGGCAGGTAAGGGGGGTTGAAGAGGATCAGGTCAAAGGATCCCTTCAGACCGGAAAAGAGATCGGTCCGGATCACGTCAAGCCCTTTTTCCCGGGCACAGGCTGCAGCATGCGGGTTGATATCCGTTGCAAGGACACGGACCGTTTTTGGGAGCCCCGCTGCAACGGTACCTGAACCGGTGCCCACTTCCAGCACCCGGTCAGCGGGCCGTACCTCGGCCTGTGCTGCCCGGAGGAGAAGAAAGGTATCGGCCTCCGGCACGTAAACCTGGGCGGGATCGTAGGACATTGTCCCTGAATGATACAACGGGGCGGGCAAAAAGGGATTGCCTCACGTCAGCAGTGAAACCACCGGCCGGCAAAAGAGCAGTTCAGAAAAATGCGATGTACAATAAACCTGCCGGTAGTTTATTATCGGAAACATGGCCGATAATTCCATTTTTAAGAAAATAATTGAATCCGGGAAACAACCACAGGGAAATACCCCAGCATCATACCCGTGGAAAAACGGTTACCGGAGATTCAGCAGAAATATCAAAACCGCCCCCAATAGGTGTAAGAGAAGGGAGAGGACGCATGCGGACACTGGTCGAAGAGGCACAAAAGGGAAGGATCACACCACAGATGCACCGGGTTGCGGAAGAGGAGAACATTGATCCGGAGATACTTCGCGGGCATGTGGCAGCAGGACGGGTAGTCATCATGCAGCGCGGGAAGCGGATGGTGGGTATTGGTAAGGATCTCCGCACCAAGATCAATGTCAACCTGGGCACGTCTACCGGCAAAGTCTGCCTTGAGGACGAGCTTGAAAAAGCCCGCATTGCGGAAGAATTCGGAGGCGACACCATCAGCGACCTCTCGATGGGAGGGGACATAACGGCCATCCGGGAGGCAATCCTTGCAAAGACCACCCTTCCGATAACAACCGTTCCCATATACCAGACCGTGGTGGAGCATGGCCTCAAAGAGATGACCGCAGATGACATCCTGGATACCCTCCGCATGCAGGCAGAGCAGGGAATCAGTTCCTGCGTTGTCCACTGCGTAAGCCGGACCATGCTCGATCTGTACAGGAAAAAGAAGCGGATCCTGGGCCTGGTATCAAAGGGCGGATCGATCACCAGCGCTTTCATGCTCAAGAACCAGTGCGAGAATCCCTATACCGAAAACTTTGAAGAAGTTCTCTCGATCTGCAGGAAGCACGACATCGTTCTCTCGCTCGGGAATACGGCCCGGAGCGGATGCATCCATGACCAGCGGGATGCCATGCAGCGCGAGGAGATCCGGGCCAATGCTGCCCTTGCCAAACGTGCCCACACTGCCGGAATCCAGGTGATCATCGAAGGGTGCGGCGGCCATATCCGGAGCGACCGGATCGGCCGGTATATCCGGGAGTACCGGAAGGCATCCCCGTTCCCGCTCTTTGTGGCCGGCCCCCTGCCAACGGACATCGGCGCAGGCTACGATCACATTGCCGGGGCTATCGGGGGAAGTGTGGCAAGTGCGGCCGGTGCCGATTATCTCTGTTATATCACTCCCGCCGAACATCTCGGCCTTCCCGGCCCGGATGCGGTCAGGGACGGGCTCATCGCCTTCCGGATTGCCGCCCATGTCGGCGACACCGTGAAATACAAAACGGATGCGGAAGACAAAAAAGTGGCCCGCCTCCGGGCATCCCTTGACCGGGAAGGCCAGATCCGCTGTGCCATGCATCCCGCCCGGGCCCGGGAACTTTCCGACGGCGATGGCGAATGCACGATGTGCGGGGAGTTCTGCGCAATCAAGATCATGCGGGATTTTTAGGGCATCCCGCCATCCGGGATTACCCGGTTATGGAATCGTGGAAGATCCCCCGTTTTGCATCTTTTTTGCAGCGCTCATAGTTTGCCGCAACATACGCAGGTGACGTATTCGCATAACAGTAGGCGCACAGGTGCATGCAGGTGGAGTACTGCCCGATATCCTTTGATACAATACATGTGCACGCGTTCCTCTGTCCCGGATCCTTGAGCTGCCGGGCAGAGACGATGGGGTCAACAGTTCCATCGAGAGCCTGCTGACGTTCCGGCCGGAGGAAGTCCATCAGGGCCGGATCCTGCGAGAACTCTTCGGTCAGCAGGGAATAACTGATGCACTGCCCCTTTGCTATCCCGTACCGGGAGAGATCGCCAGATTCCCCGCAGGCAGAGATCGCAAGACCCCAGCGATGGTTGAGAGCGGTAAGACCCTCGCAGAAGCGGTTCCGCTCGATCTCCGTGAATTCCCGTACCGAGGGAAATCCCTGTACTTGGAGATTCCTCTGAACCTTCCGGTACTTTGCAATATCAACAAAACTGAAGACCATACGGCGTGTGTACGGGGAGATCCGATCGCCGATGGATCGGATTTTCTCGAGCAGGGAATCTACCGTGATCGAGTCTGAAATAACCAGGGGATCAAACCGCCAGACAACCCGTCCCTTCCCGATCCTCTGCGAGAGCCGGATAAAGGTCCGGATTCGCTCGTCCACCGGGGGGACCCGGGGTTCGAGCCCTTCGGTATCGTAGCCATTGAGCGTGAAGAGGAAGTAATAACCATACCGAAGATGGTCAAGAGAGTCAAGATGGTCGAGGAACGGGAGAGGGTTCTTGGACCAGAATACGAAGACCCGGGTTTTTGCAAATGAGACAAAGACCGGGTTGCCCCCAAAAGGGCTCTTCCATTTCACGTACCCACATTTGAGCCGGGCCATGAACCAGTCCCCGTAGAATGCCGGGATATCCGTGGAGCGGCTGGCGGAGACGATGAGCGGGGCAATTGCGTCTACCGATCGCGTTCCGTTAAGAGAATCCGGATCAGCAATTTCCAGCGGGAGATGTTCCCAGCCTTTCCACCGCATTCCTGCTCACCGTCCCGGTGTTTTAGGGTGCCTACAGCGTTATCACGCAATATTGGCAATCGTTGCAAAATCCTCCAGGTAGAGGGCTTCGGGCCGGCTCTGGAGGATCTCGGAAGACACTTCCTGCAGCACCCGGTCCACCCAGACAGGGGATAGCATGCTCCCGACCGATCCTTTCAGGCAGTTCCTCACCGTCTTTCTCCGGTGGGAGAAGAGCGCACGGACAACGTCGGCATAGAGCCTGCGGTCGTTTATCGGAAAGAGCGGTTCCCGGGGCACGATCCTGACCACCGTTGAATTGACTTCGGGCCGGGGCGAGAAGCAGCTCGGGGGCAGCCGGAAACACTGCCGCACTGCCGCATAGGTCTGGACCATGATGGAGAGCCGGCCGCAGTCTTTTGTCCCGGGTCGGGCTATCATCCGGTCGGCAAACTCGCTCTGGTACATCAGCACCGCCTCTTCAAAACCGATATCGAGCAGCCGGAAGGTGATCTTCGATGAAACGGAATACGGGAGATTGGAGACCGAAAGATCGAACGGGGGAATGGGGCACCGGGTCGCATCCCCGTGCTGGAGCGTGAACTGCCCCGAGGCGATCTCATCAGAAAAAGTGTTCGTGAGTTCTTCGCAGAGGATGCCATCGAGTTCGATGGCATGGACGGTTGCACCCCGTTCGAGCAGGGCGCGGGTGAGCGCCCCGTTCCCGGGACCTATCTCAAGCACGGTTCTGCCGTTCACATCCGTGATCTCGGCAATACGGCTGATGGCGTTCTGGTCGATGAGGAAATGCTGGTCGTTGTGCGCTTTCATTTCGTGGTGAAAACGTGGTATTTGACGTCCTTGTCCTGGAGTTCCTCTAAGATCCGGGCCTGGATCATCTTCTCCGGGTGAGGAATCGACTTGATCCGGGTGGAGATATCGACAAGGCTTGCAAAGGGTTTCTTCTGGCGCTCGTCGAGGATCTCCCACATCAGTTTCTTGCCGATGCCCGGAAGGAGATGGAGCATGTGAAGCTTGGGAGTGATCGAGATGGCCTTGTTGAAGAACGTAACAAAATCCTGCTCGCGTTCTTTTACAACGCTCTCGATAACAAACGGCAGTTCGCCGCGGGCGGTCGGGGTGAGCTCCTCGTACCCGACACGGCGCTTGACGCGTTCGACTTTCTGCCGCTCGGCATCCCCGATATAGACTTTCTCCTGGATCTGGATCTGCACACCGGTTTTCGGCACAAGTTCGAGCAGCTTGAACTGTTCGACACCCATGGCCTGGACGATCGGTTCTCGCTTAAAAGGGGGGCGGGGGTCGTCAGGGTGCCCTTTGAGGAGCACATCGAGTACGACCGCATTTACCTCTTTTTTCTCCGCCTTCATCTGCCACACCTCAGAAGTGTGTCATTACCAGTTCGATGATCGAATCGAGTTCCTCAGGCTGGAGCGTGTACCGCTCTTTTGCAAAGATAGCCCTGACCTCATCCCGGGTCTTTGGCATGATATTTGCAATACGGTACGCGATCTCCGGCTTCATCTTCTCCATTTTCAGGAGATCGGCAACGAGCGCCTCTGCTTTATCGGGGGTTGTCTTTGCAAGCTGATTGGCATGCTCGATACTGCGCCGGAATTCGTAGGACATCTCCTTTTCAGCAGCGATCCGTTCAGACTCTACGCCCAAAAGGACTCCCCGCATCTCCGGAAGCGTAACCTTCTCTTCGCTAATTATACCCTTAACTTTCATGCCAATCACCTGACAGTGAAATTTACTTTTGTGCTTTTAGATGTTGTGGTCTGGCGATAACAACCTTGTCGGCGTTACCGTTCCGGATGGTGAGCATCCATGCGCGACCGCGCTGGCCGATGACAGTTCCTGTCAGCCCGTGGAAGCGGCGGTGGGGCATACCTTTCTGGACGCTGGGGTTACAGACAATGTGCACCCGGTCCCCTACCTCAAATTTCTGGATAACGCTGGTGCACGGAGGCAGCCCGCGTTCTCTTAAATCTTTCTTGAACTTATACCGTGTTTTCTTTCTTGGACCATTGTGATGTGCCATGTTATTCTCCCTCCTGTGCTCCTTCAACCTGGGTAACGTCGAGGCTGGTGACGTGAGCCGATTTTTTCAGGATCTCGGCAAGACTCGGACTTGTTCTGCCAGAGTCCCCGGATACGAGTTCTTTTATGTAGAGGCCGGCTTCGCCCAGGACTTCGACAACAAATTTGCCGTCCTGTTGCCCCACACACTCGATATCGAGAACCCTTCGCTCCCGGATCTTGTCGGCTCTCCGGTGAGCGACCCTTTCGGGCGTGCGCTGGTATATTGTGACGCCCTGCAAGGTTTTTACGGCTTTTGCGAACTCGTCCGCAGGTAATGCGCCTTCAACCTCGACCAGGATCCTGTATTTTTTATGCGCTTTGTTTGATTTAAGGGTTTCCACCTCTGCACGATCCGCCCAGCGCCGGATCGCAACGGAAACCCGCCCGTCAGCGGTCCGGTTGATCTCTTTTTCCAGTTCCGCAAGGTCGATGGATCGTTTCTTGGGCGAGACCACTTCGAGAATGAAGGGACGGCCGGTTCCCACCATCCGGGCATCGATATCCTCCCTGCCCGCGCCATGCAGCACGGCGTTCTCGGCATCGAACATCTCGATCACCGGCCGGCCGATCAACTCCTCGACCGAGTCCAGGTACTGGGCTCCGGTGAAGTTGCACTTCTCGCAGCCTGCCCCTTTGCAGGCCCGGCAGTCCCAGTGGGTCTGGGGGATGCCCCGCTCGAACTTCTGGTACCGCCCGTAGAAGAAAGCAGAGTTGATCTGGACCTCGACCGTTCCCTTCGCTGCATCGAGGATGAGAACCACCTCAGGTTTCTTGAAGTCCACAACCTTGCCGATCCTGGCCGATACTGCTTTGCCCACTTCCCGGTTCACTTCGGACTTGAAGGGTTCGGGTTCGGCAAGCGAGAGATCGCTCCAGACCATCTCCTCGTTCTCGGCAATGAGGGGCGGGACGCGGCAGCCGACAAGGAGTGTCGAGAACTCGATGCCCTTCGTGGTCTCGATAACCCGTTCCGCCCAGACCGGGACATCGTCAAAGAAGTTCCCGCAGACCCAGCAGGTGCCCGTGAATTTCTTGTATGGCTGGTTCTCGGCAATCGCAAGGGCGATCTTCAGCCCGCGTCCCCGTTCATCGTTCGAGAGCCCATGGGAGCGTTTGCCAAAGAACCGCCCGAGGCAGTGATCGCAGCACTCGCCATAGGCAAGGATAGCTTTTACCTGATCATGTAGTTCCATGTTAGCAACTCCTCCTGTCCAGTTCATTGTGCAATACAGTAATCGTATGATCCGCGTGGAGACATTTCGGCCCTACCGAGAACCGCGGGCAATCCCGTATGAGCGCCTCCTCTTCCCCCGTGAAATTCAGGTGATCGGAGAGGAGGTACGCGCCCGGAAGTTCCGCAGATCCCCGCACATCGGTACCCTTTTCATCGAGCACCGCGAAACGGTGGTCGGCAAGGAGCCGTTCAAGTCCGCATTTCCGGATAAATACTCCCTGGGCGGCCTCGCGGAATTCATTGCCGCAGGGAGTGTCGATCACCTTCTTTATCAGGGCACCGGCACTCCGCTCATCCGGTGAAAGCGAGCAGACAGTAGCTCCCGAGAATTTTATAGTCTTTGGCCCTTTGGGTTCACCGGGGAGGACGAGATAGCAGTCCACGTCCCTGCGGAGATCGTGCGAGAGGAAGAGCGAGGCATTCACGCACCGGCAGAGGACATCCATCCGGCCGCCGCTTCCGGGTAAATCGTTGAGCGAGAATTCCCCATCCGTCCGGGCACGGTGCCCGATAATCGCAAACGCAGTCATATTACTGCATTCCCGAGAAGCGCTTCATCAGGCGCTGCATGTTGAATTTCCCGCCGCTTGCACCCCGCAATCCCTTGAGGGTGCGCTGCATCATCTTGTAATATTTTAAAAGTTCCCGCACTTCATCGGGAGTTGCACCAGCACCCTGGGCTATCCGCTGCATGCGGGAGCTGTTGATGAGGGCAGGGTCGTCGAGTTCACCGGGAGTCATCGAGTCCATGATGATCCGGTACCGGACCATCTTCGTGCTCGTGACATCGTACACCCCTTCGGGAAGCTGCATGTTCCCGAGCGGGAGCATCCCCATAATCTGCTTTAAGGGACCCATCTTGTTGAGGGCCTCGAGTTGCTTGTACATGTCGCGGAGGGTGAACTTGCCCTTCATCATGGCGTTGACATCCATGTCGTCCGCCTTGATGGCCTCGCTCGCCTTCTCCATGAGGGCTTTTAAGTCCCCCATGCCGAGGAGCCGGGAGATGAAGCCGTCGGGATCGAACCGCTCAAGATCTTCGATCGTCTCCCCGTTACCGATAAACGCAATCCCGCTCTTGGTCTCGGCAACTGCCGAGATGGCGCCACCGCCTTTTGCGGTACCGTCCATCTTGGTGATGATGACTCCGTCGATGTTGATCGCTTCGTGGAAACGCCTGGCCTGGTCGCTTGCCTGCTGGCCGAGTGCTGCATCGATCACGAGCCAGCGATGGGTTGCCTTGGTGAGCAGGTTCAGCTCGATTATCTCCTTGATGAGATCCGCTTCAAGGGCATGCCGGCCCTGGGTATCGACAATGATCAGTTCCTGCTCCTTGAGCGCTTCAAGCCCCTCGCGGGTGATCTTGACAGCATCCTTCTCCTGCGGGTTACCGAAGCAGGGCACGTGGATCTTGGTACAGAGCGTGGAGATCTGGTCGAAGGCACCGGGCCGGAACGTATCCGCACAGACAACCCCGACTTTCATGCCTTTCTTCTGGAAGTAGCGGGCAAGCTTTGCAGTAGTCGTGGTCTTGCCGCTTCCCTGGAGGCCGGCCATGAGGATGATCTGGGGCTCAAGCTTCACATCGGTTGAGGCCCAGACCAGGCGGACCAGCTCCTGGTACACGATCCGGAGCACATGCTCCCTCACATTCATCCCTTTTGGGGGTTCTTCCTCAAGAGAGCGGGTGCGGATGGATTTACTGAGCTCCATCACGAGCTTGACATTGACGTCGGATGAGAGGAGGGCCCGCTGGAGATCCTTGACGAGTTCGTCAACCGCTGCCCGGTCAACCACTGTTTTTCCGGCCAGTTTCTTGAGAGCGTCTTTTAATGATGAGGATAGTCCGTCGAGCATCAGGATTCGCCTCCCAGGAGTTCGTCAACTACCCGTGCCGGCTCAAAAGGCATAATATCATCGTATGCCTGGCCGACGCCGAGGAACATCAGGGGTTTTCCGATAGTGTGGGCAATCGAGATGGCAGCCCCGCCGCGGGAGTCCATGTCCGCTTTGGTCAGGACGACCGCATCTGCCCCAACGGTCTTGTCGAACTCGAAGGCGCGGGTCACGGCATCATTGCCGGCAACCGCCTCGTCAACATATACCACGAGATCGGGTTTCATCACCCGTTTGATCTTCTCAAGCTGGCTCATCAGGTTTGCTTTGTTATGGAACCGGCCGGCAGTATCGGCAAGGACGACATCGAGCTTGTGGGATTGCGCATATTGGACGGTATCGAAGAGGACCGCCGAGGGGTCGGCACCTTCCTGGTGCTGGATGACCTTGATCCCGAGGCGTTCGGCATGGACGCTGATCTGCTCGATGGCTCCCGCCCGGTACGTGTCACCGGCGCCAATGACAACAGTCAGGCCCTGCTTTTTCAGGTAGGAGCCGATCTTGGCAACCGTGGTGGTCTTGCCGGTACCGTTGACACCGGTGAAGAGGATCTTTACGGGTTTTTGGTGAGATCGGATATACCCGACAAGGTCAAAACCGCTCCCGAGCACTTCCAGAAGGGCGGTCTTGAGTGCCGAGACAACGAGATTATCCACGGATTCGCCAATCTTCCGGTGCTTTCCCACAAGCCCTTTCCTGACGTGGGCTATGATAGCTTCCGTTGCCGGCAGGGCAACGTCGCTTTCGAGAAGGACCACCTCAAGTTCGTCAAGCGCATCCGCCACATCCTTCTCAGAAACGATCAGTTCCCGATCCTTGATGAGGATTTTGACTTTCTCGACAAACGAGGGCTTTGCTCCGGGGGATGACTGCTCAGGCAGTGCAGCACCGGCAGGGACCGCCGCAACCGGTGTTTCCGGCGCTTCAGGTTCCGCATTCTCCCCGGCAGCCTGGATGCTCCCGCTCAGCCGGTCTCGTGCCGCCTTGAGTTTATCGCGAAGAGCCCCGAACATAACGCGTGCTGCCCCGTTATTCGGCTTCCTGTCCGGCCATGGCCTGCTGGTAGCCCGATTCGATCCGTTTGTTGATCTCGTTCATCTGGGAGCGGAGCCGGTCGAGGGTCTCGGCCACCTTCTTCTGGGAAGCTTCCATCTCGATGATCCGTTCTTTCAAGAACTCAACGGCATCCTTGTTGGAGCGTTCCACAACAACTTCCGATCCTATGGCGAGAAGCACCTTCTCGGGTTCGAGGACTTTTGCCCTGACACTGGCCCCGCCGCCAATCTGGAGAAGGACCGTGTTGTCTTCTGCAGCAAGCATTGCTTCGAGAGCCTCGATAGCTGCATGCGCCTCCATCCTCCCGTTCTCCAGAAGTTCCAGCTGGCTGACAAAAATCTCTGCCTGCTGGCCGTATTCCTTGAGGTAGTGCTGGAGCGTCATGAGTTCACGCTGGTCCATTGGTTGCATGGTATCTGCCATAATTCTCCTCCCGTAAAAAGCGTCCCGGATACAGATGTATTCTGACTCAGGATATGTATGTCGTCCATGAGCATAAATACATCATTGTGCCAGAGGTGACGCGGGACTTTTGGGAGGGGGAGTTTCTCGCTCTGTTCTGCCCTATCCGGGCGTTACCGGTTGTCCACGCTCATTGCTTTATTACAAAACAGGGACATACAGAATCACAAGAAACCTGCGGATAACAGGAGGGTTATCATGGATTTCAAAAACAGAGTACTCATCATCGGTTACGGGGCGGTATCCAAGTGCATGCTTCCCATCCTGCTCCGGCATGTGAGCGTACCGCTTGAGAACATCACGATCATTGATTTCAAGGATAAATCCGCAGATCTCAAGGCCTGGACTGCCGGGGGATTACGCTTTGTCAAAAAGAAGATCCTCCCCAAAAACTTGACCGAAGTTCTCTCGGAATACCTGTCACCCGGCGGCCTTTTGATCGATGTTGCCTGGAACATCGACTGCTGCGAGGTGGCGCAGTGGTGCCATGACAACAATGTCCTCTATGTCAATACCTCCGTGGAAGCCTGGGATCCCGACGCAACGGTTGCAACCGCCAGCCCCTATGAAAAAACCCTCTATTTCCGCCAGATGCGGCTCATGGAGCTGACAAAGGACTGGAAAGATGCCGCAACCTGCGTTGTTGACCACGGAGCCAACCCGGGCCTCATCTCCCACTTTGCCAAGCAGGGCCTTGTGGATATTGCAGAGCGGATGATTGCCGACGGGATTGCTAAGGACCCGGAACGGATCAAGCGGTTGATCAATGAACGGGACTTTGCCCAGCTCGCCATGGAGACGGGCATCAAAGTCATCCACTGCGCAGAACACGATACCCAGATCTCCCGGTCCCCCAAGAAAGTGGGCGAGTTTGTCGGTACCTGGTGCATAGAAGGTCTCCGGGAGGAGGGCATAGCTCCTGCGGAGATTGGCTGGGGCACCCATGAGAAGACGCTGCCCCCTCTGGCCATCATTCCCCCGGTGGGGCCGAAGAACGGGATTCTCATCCCCAAGATGGGCATCAATACCTGGGTGCGGTCCTGGGTCCCCAACCAGGAGATCATCGGTATGGTCATCCGGCACGGGGAGGCCTTTGGCATCTCCGAACGGTGGACGGTCTGGAAAGACGGGCAGCCGATCTATCGCCCGACAGTTCACTATGCGTACATGCCCTGCGATGCAACGATCGCATCCATCCAGGAACTGCGCGCACGCAACTACGAGCTCCAGCCGAAGCTCCGGATCATGAGCGACCGGGAGATAGTCTCCGGTGCCGACATCCTCGGGGCGCTCCTGATGGGCCACCCCTACAAATCCTGGTGGACAGGCTCCATTCTCCCGATTGATGAGGCCAAGAAGCTCGCACCGGGCCAGAATGCCACAACCATCCAGGTTGCCCTCGGGGTCGTCAGCGCCGTGATGTGGATGATCGCGCACCCGCGGCAGGGTTTCTGCCTTCCCGACGATCTGCCGCACGAGTTCGTCCTTGATATCGCAAAACCCTACCTCGGGGAGTTCTGGTCCGGACCCTCGGACTGGACGCCGTTGAAAAACCGTGCCATCTACTTCAAGGAAAACCCGGAGAACAATTATGACCGGGAAGATATCTGGCAATTCAAAAACTTCTTATTCGTGCAATAAATCAATCATATAATGACAAAAGTCGCGGTGGATACCAAGAAAAAGCGAAAGAAGAAAAGTACCGAAGAGACACCCGTCCCCCACATAGGAACGGTCAGCAAAAAACTCTTACAGGAACTTGCTTCCGAGCACGGCACCCCTATTTTCGTAATCGATCACCAGAAACTCCGGGACAATTACCAGGAGTTCAAACAGCACATGCCCGACGTGCAGGTCTATTTCGCCGTCAAGGCCAACTCCAACAAGGAGATCGTCAAGACCCTCTTTGATATCGGGTGCAGCTTCGATGTGGCATCGATGCCCGAGTTCATGATCGTGTACGAGAACATCAAGAGTATGCCGGCAAAGGAACGGCAGCAATGGATCTGGGACAAGATCATTTACGCCAATACCATCAAACCGATCGAGACCCTGGAGGCACTCGACAAATACAAGCCGCTGGTCACGTTTGACAACCACCACGAGATCCTCAAGATCCGCGATCATGCCCCCCATGCCGGCCTTGTCCTGCGCATCCGGGTCCCGAACACCGGATCCATGGTTGAACTCTCGAGCAAGTTCGGCGCTCACCCGGGTGAAGCGGTTGATCTGATCGTCGAAGCATTCGACAACGGTCTCGTTGTCGAAGGCCTGAGTTTTCATGTCGGGAGTCAGTGCACCAATTTTGACAATTACGTCCAGGCCCTGCAGATCTCGGCAAGCATCATCAAGGAAGTGGAAGACCGGACCGGCAAGAAGATCCGGATTCTCGATATCGGGGGTGGATTCCCGGTCAAATACCACCCGGGCATCAGATCCATCCGCACGCTTGCAAAGAAGCTCAATACCGAGATCAAGCGCCTCTTCCCCAAAGATATGCAGATTCTTGCCGAACCGGGCCGGTTCCTGGTCGCCAACACCTGCACAGTTGTGGCAAAAGTAGTTGGAAAAGCAGTCCGCGACGGCAAGCCCTGCTACTACATCAACGACGGGGTTTACCACACGTACTCAGGGCAGGTCTTCGATCATATCAATTACCCGGTCCTGCCATTCAAGAGTGGCGAGACACAGATCTCGGCGGTCTTCGGGCCGACCTGCGATGCATTCGACACGATAACCCTCTCCGCGGAACTGCCGGATCTTGATATCGGCGACCTTGTCTATTCCGAGAATATCGGGGCGTACTCGCATGCCTCATCAACCTACTTTAACGGGTTCCCGCCCGCAAAAGTGATCCATATCAACAAGTAATTTTTTCTTTTTTTTACGTTTTTTTCCCATTTTAGCCTTTTTACGCCGTAAAACCAAAACTCATATATTGAAACGTCCATAACAGAACCTTACATGAAATTCAGCATCTCTCTCTTGCTATCAGCACTCCTTGTGATACTTATCCTATCTGCCGGCTGTAGCGATTCCGCTCCAACAACACCGGCAGCATCGTCAACTCCCGCCAAACCTTCAGCAACCGGCACGAGTTCCAACGGCGTATATGTCGAAACCAACTATATGAATGTCCTTGTTCCCTCCACGTACGTCCAGCTCGATGATCTCAAATTGCATTTCATTGAATTCAATGTCATCAACCCGACGGACAGCTTAAAAACGGTCATCGTGGAATCGGAGATCCCCGGATTTACCGAGAAGGCAGTTAACACGATCGATGTCCCGGCCCGTGGAAATATTACGGTAGGGCAGGCACCGTCACTCCGCACCAGTGCAATTCCCAGTGAGATGACAACCGCCACCCTCCACGTCAAGGTCTCCCTTGCCGACGGGACGCGCATCGATGAGCAGACCGCACCCATCAAAGTCTATGCAAAGGACACGATGGTCTGGCAGGTTTTCGACGGGGGAGAGTGGAACGACATGTCACCGTACATCGGTGCATGGGTGACCCCGCATGCAGCAGGGATCGACCCGCTCGTTCGCAAGGCTGCCGAGTACACTTCAGACAAGTCGATCACCGGATACCAGTGCGGGAAAACCTGCACCGATGCAATGTGGCAGGAAGACACGAATGGACAGGTGAAGGCGATCTTTACCGCGCTCAAGAACGATTACGGGATCACGTACATCAACTCGCCTATTGCCTTTGCAAAGGAGTCCGACAATCCCCAGCGTATCCGGCTGCCGGCAGAGGCCCTTACATCCAAATCTGCCAACTGTATCGATGGTACGGTCCTGTATGCATCGGCACTTGAATCCATCGGCATGACCCCCCATCTTATCCTGATACCCGGCCACGCGTTCGTCTGTTATGAGACAAAGGAAAACGCACCCGATTCCCTTACCTGCCTCGAGACCACGATGACCGGCTCGGCATCATTCGAAGAAGCGGTCCTGTCGGGGAACCAGAAATACCAGACTGAGATCGATAACGGTGATTTCAAGTCGGGCGCTGCAAAGGATTTTTCCGTTGCTGATCTGAGGAAACTTGGTATCACCCCAATGCAGTGATTCGGCGTAACAACAAAACCATACGGGACCCAACCCAGGTCCCCGATTCCCTTTTTTTATCCACAGCATAAACACGGTTTTTAGTTCGGACAAAAAGGTCTGGCCTGATCCTCCGGGATACCGGACGGGCTACAGGACTGGACATTCCCAATGAAATCAGAATCGGAATGCGTATACCCGCCGTATTCATTTCCCGTGCCACTGCTTCTGTTTGAGGAGCCGGGTCAAAAAACGGGAACTACGGCAATTGGTTCCAACGCAAAGAGGCATCGCCGAGTATCAGAAGAGTTCACGGGGCGTTCAGCCGGCAGGCCGGGCAGTTGAGGGCATAATCCCGGATCCCCTCGTTCCAGGGGGTAAAGCCGATGCAGACTGCCGGTTTTGTATCATGGATCCGGCAGTAGACCTTGCCATCGCCGGCCCGGTAATAGAACGGGCAGTAGGAGATGGTGCTCCCGGCCAGATCGACCCAGTAATCGATGCGGGTCACCCGCGGAAGATCGGCGAGGGCAAGGTTCTTCCCGGTCCGTCGTTTTCCACCGGAGAAGCGTATCCCCACGTGCTGCAGGATATCCTGCCGGTTGTTCCGGATCCAGGGTACCAGATCCTCCGGTATTCCTTTCTGGCCCCACCCCCATTTCTCGCAGCACTTCCCGCACTGGAGACAGTCCTGGACAGTTGTCATATCATCACCGGTCGCTGGTTGCTATCCGGAATATTGGACAGGGAAAGGTAAAGCCGTTTTTCCCGGCACACCAGGCAGGACCCGGGCCGCAACCGAGATGGAAAAGGATATCAGGATACCAGTTTTTATTCCTGAGGTTGTGTGGCTGCATGAACTATTCAAAAAAGGCACTTTCCAGCATACTCATCTTTCTTGGAGCGGCGGTCTTCCTTTTCGGCATTACCATCTCGGAAATCCTCGCACCAGGGTACTCCCTGACACGGGCGATAAGCGATCTCGGGACGGGATCTACCGCGTGTATCTTCAACACATCCATTGAGATATTCGGCTTGTTCATTCTTCTGGCAGTCCTTTTCCTGTCACGAGAGGGCATGGACAGGACATTTCTGTACCTCCTGGCACTGGCGGGAACCGGTGCACTCTGTACCGGCCTGTTTCCCGAAACAACGGGAACTTCCCATGTGATCGCTGCAATCACGGTCTTTCTCTTCGGAGGGGTCTCGGCAATCTATTCGGCAAAGATCTTCTCCCCGCCATGGGGCTGGATCAGTCCGGTTCTTGGGATCATCTCGCTTGCAGCATTGGTTTTCATGGCCGGAAAAGTTTACCTGGGCCTTGGATTTGGGGGTATGGAGAGGATCGCTGCCTACTGCCTGATTCTCTGGGCGCTTGGAACGGGCGGTTTCCTTATGGCTGGTGGAAACAAAGACCCGGTCCCGCAGGATCGCAAACGGCAGCACTGATATCGCATACGTTCCCGGCACATCCGCGTACTATTCAGAACCCCGCGACCCCACAGAAAAGCATGGGGGGATGGAAATTGGGGAACCGCCCCTCATTCCAAACCGGATCGAGAAGATCAAATCAGGAGTCTCGCCAGCCGGAGGCCGGGACATGGACCTCGAACCGGGCCCCGACTCCCCATGAGCCGGTCTCGATGAGCCGGATGCCGGTTGTCGAGAGGATATCGCGGGAGAGGGCAAGGCCAAGACCGGTATTCTTCCCGCTCCCGTACCGGAAGATCCGCTCCTTGTCCTTGTCAGGAACACCAACGCCATCGTCCTCGATAGTTATGAGAAGTTCCCGGTTCGGTAAAATGCTCGTTGAGATCCGGACCTCCGTTACGTGTTCACCGTGGCGGATCGCATTCTCGAGGATATTGTAAAAAACCTTGACAACCAGCGGGTCTGCAAAGATCTCAACTTCCTGGCAGGTCCTGGTGACCGATACTTTCCCTGACGACAGGTTGCTTTCCGCATGGCTGATGATCTTCCCAAGCGGCTGCCAGAGGGGCTGATGAGACCCGATCTCCTGGTATTCGCGGGTGAACTCGAGCTGGCGGCCGATCTTCTCCACGATCTCGATACAGGAGCGGAGATATGCATCATCTTCCGCTGACGATTTCTTCTCCTGCAGGAGGAGGAGATACCCGTCAAGGCCGGTGATGAGATTGCTGATATCGTGCCGGGTGAGCTGGGTTAAGAGGGAGATCTTCTCGTTTGCCAGGGCCAGCGCTTTCTCAGAAGCTTTCCGGTCGGTAATATCCCGGATGAGGAGAATGAATCCGGCAGGTTCTCCCTCCGGGTCCCTGACGGTCGATCCGGAGATGCTGATGATGGTATTGAGAACAGGATCGAGCAGGACTTCGAAATCAAGAACCGGCTTTCCTGCAAGGAGGGATTGCCTGAGATCGGAATATGCGCTGGCAGGCAGGAATTTCTGGACCTGGCCGGCCTCCAGCTCCCGTTCCGGGATCCTGAGGATCAGGGCAGCGGAACCATTTCCCTTGAGAATGCGGCCATCCATATCGGAAAGGATCAGGCCATCCGGCATCATGCGGATGAGATCGGATACGGCTGTTTCCGGGGTGAGGGTAAACAGGCCGTACCGGAGGATGGCATACACGATGATCCCCGAGAAGAGGACGATCCCGATGAAGATGAGGTTGGGGAGATACCACCCGTACAGCGGGAGGAGAATTCCTGACAGGAGACCAAAGGGGAGCACGGCGGTAACAGCAGCAGTGACCAGCCGGGTCTGCCTGCGGGATTTTCCCCGGGGAGATCGTCGCCAGGCCAGAAAACAGGCCAGGATAGCACATGCTATGAGAAGAACAATGTAGAGCGAGACTGCTTCATGGGGGAGGCTTCCCGGAACAGGCAGATAACAGTAAGGGGTTTCCCATCCGGGTTCGATGGTGTAAACCGTATTGGTGAGGATCGCAACAAGAGAGAAGACTGCCGCCGGAAGATACAGGAAGAGGGCAAGCACCCAGCCCTTCTCCGGCTTTGAGAGCGGGTGCTGGGTGAACGCGAGCACAAAGTGGAAGATCAGAACTGCGGCGAACGGCCAGAGTGAACTGATTTTGAGCCAGAAGAAGAAACCGATATAATCCGCAGAATTCCAGATCAGAAATTCCCCGAGCGCCCAGTAGGTGGCCGCAAGCATGGCGGCAAAAAAGAGACGGTTGACATCGGATTTGGGATTCTTCGTGTACACAAATACCCCAAGGCCGAACGTTATGAACGCGGAGACCAGGCAGAACGCGATGAGAAGGGTGATGAGAACCATGATACCGTACCTGCCATCATAACGGCTGGCGGTCGTGGCCGCGAGCGCTTTACCGTGCCTGCCGGGCAGCACCGGCAGGATCTCCCGGTCGTGAATTTCGTTATCTTTTTGTTACGTCAGATGAAAACCCTTTTTATTTAATCAGGGTATTTCCAAAGCCCGCCCGGATACTGGGGCTGTCGATCTCGGACACACGGGGTTACAGGAGAGCCGGGACTGGAGGATAGGCAAAAATAACGTCTTCATCCATACCGGCAGCGAATCCAAACCTTCTACCGATGCAGAAGAATCCGTCCCCCCACGAGATTCCCAACTTTTTTCCCTTTTCATCGGCAAAAGAATAGCCATGAGAACGATTTACTTATACATTCTGGACACGCTTGCCGACTGGGAGCCGGCTCATGTCCTGGCCGAACTCCGGTCCGGCCACTACTTAAAAGACCCGTCCATGAAATATGATCTGGTCCTGTGTGGCCGGACCATGGATACCATTACCACCATGGGCGGGCTGCACCTGAAGCCGGAGGTGCTCATTACCGACATCCACCCCGGGCCGGGCGATCTGCTCCTCCTGCCCGGAGCAGATACCTGGCTTGACCCGGTACAGGCACCGGTTATTGCAAAGGCCCGTACGGTGCTTGAGGGTGACGCAGTAGTGGCTGCGATCTGCGGGGCAACGTTTGGTCTTGCGAACGCCGGCCTGCTGGACAACCGTCCGCACACAAGCAACGACCTGGCGGCAGTGAAGATGTTCTGCCCGCACTATACGGGAGAGCGGTTCTACGTGAATGAACCGGCGGTAACCGATGGCAACCTCATCACGGCAAGCGGCATGGCACCGGTCGAGTTCGCGTACCAGGTCTTCAAAAGACTCGGTGTCATGCTTCCAGCTACCCTTGAGGCATGGTACGGGCTCTATACCACCAAAAAACCGGAGTATTTCTACGCACTCATGCAGTCCCTTCCCCGGCCACCAGAATAATAACCGGAATAATCCGGGGCAAGTTTTATTTCCTGAGCCGGATATCAGTCATGTGTCAGGAGGAAAGAGATGGAGACCATGATTGGACGGGTAACCCATTATTACCCCAAAGTGAGTGTCGCCGCAGTCATTCTCGACAACCACCTGGAGAAAGGCGACCGGATCCACATCCACGGACCGCACGAGGACATCTACCAGACCGTGACCTCGATGGAACTCGATCATATCCCGATCCGGGAAGCGGATACGGGGCAGGATATCGGTATCAGGGTTGTCGAGCGGGTGCACGAGGGAGACCTGGTCTTTCGGGAGACCTGAAAACTCTTTTTTTTTGGATCGCTCATCGCCCGTTTCCGGCACGCACCTGTATCGCGGTCCTGCAAACCGTTGATTGAATTCATCTGGCGGGGGATAACGTTCCGTTCCGGATACGGGAGGGGGGGTAACCCCCTCCCGATCAGGAAAAATTCCAGGACCAACTCATTTCTGGTAACCTTTACCGGGATCAGATATCAAGAGTAAGTTCCACACGAAACAATGGGTTTGCGGTTGTGGAAAAGAGGGAGTTACTCAATTTTGCGAAGGGGGGCTACCCCCCACCTCCCTCCCAGAAAAAATGAGATGGGGGGTGACCCCCCCTGCCCGGTCCGGAGCGGGTGGGGGGTCAAAAAACTGAGGGATAGGGGATCCTCACTCCACAACAACGTTTGCCTTTGTATCGAACGGGTTCTGCCGCATGGCGAGGCTGAACAGGTACGGGTAGGAGCGTTTCAGGTATTCCATGTAATGCAGCCACTCAGGCACCATCCGAAGGTACACCCGCTCCATATCGCCGTTGAGATGCAAAATATCCGTGGCGGGAAGCCGGGAAAGATCGCTGCGGGCGTTCAGTTCTGCGGTGAGGTGCGTTATGGCAAAGATGAGATCGGTGAAGGATTCATGCTCAAAGACCATCGGGTTCTCGACAATCCGGAGGAGAAAATCCTCATGTGTGGCAAGAAACGTCTTCATGGCATCTCGATCGACCTGCGTTGGATCGAGACTGCACTTCCAATGGCCAAGACCCGCATGTGCTGCCCTGAACATTCCCGCATCCCAGTTCGTTCCCAGGGACACCTGTTCCCGCAGGGGTGCGGAGCAGGAATCGGCCTTTGCAAGCTGGGCAAGGAGCGGCGTCCCGACCCGGGAGAAGAAGATCCCGATCACCATGTTGAGCTTCTCCATCCGCTGCTGCCGTTCCCGTGACTCCAGCATCTCTTCGATTATCAGGGTCACGCAGAGGACTTCCACCGGGAGGAAAACAAGATCGCCAACGAAATATATGAACAGGTGCTCAGCATCGTGGAAGAGCAGGAAATGGATGATCATCAGGAGCAGGGTTACGTTGATGAGAATGATCCCGATCATCACTTTCCAGCGGGTCTCTTCTTTCATACTGAAATATCCGGTATACTGTGATAAAATGCCATCCACCTGCCGGAATAACACCAGAACCAAAAGTACTGGTATGACTGCAGGAAAGACCGGCTTTAAAGAAAAGAGAATAATTCAAAAAGGCTGTAATTATACAGCCTTGACGGCGTCAACCTTGATGTAGCGGCGCTTTAAGTTGTGCTTGCTGCCGATGACGGCGAACGTCCTCTCGGTTGCCTGCTTCTCGTTGGGTGCCGCGATCACCTTCGTGTACGGCATCCAGTCCTCGCCCATCAAAAATGTGCCTTTCACTTCAAACTTCTGATCTACCATTCGACCTCACTCCAGAAATCCAAATACGTCTTCTACCCTGCCCAGTTCAAACCCGCTCGTTGCATTGCCGGCCAGGTACCCGCTCTCATTGACGAGCAGGCCCGTCCCGACAAGATTGCCGCCCATGTTGATCGTGCCGGTACCGACCGGCACCTTGGCAACGGTTTCAAGGCGTGAAAGTTCCGCTGCGGTGGCCCTCGGGTGAACGATGACCCCCTTGTTGGTGGCAACCCCTGCCATCCCGACGGTTTTGACCCCGCCGAGACTCAGGAATATCAACTCGACACCAAGGAACTCCGCAATAGCCTTTCCCATATCGGACGGCATGTCCGGGTGAACTGCAGCAAAAGTATCGTTTGCCATGATCACGTTGCCTGCCGCGTTCATGTACTCATTGAGGAGAAGAACCTCCCGGTGCTCTGAGAGCACGGCGATCTCTTCTTCCGTAGCAAGCCCGGATACGACAACCCCCCGGCTGTTGCCGGCAACAAGAGATCCAATGATGGAACTTCCCTGGATGGTGGTCTCCACGAGTTTGACATTCAGAGCATTTTGTACCGCGGCCTTGAATTCCTCCGGAGACTCCGGAGGGATTATGGCGATGTCCCCGACCACCCGGGCAAAAACCCCGATGTTCGGATCGCCGGCAAATGTGATCGTGCGATCCATCTTACGATTCCGGTGCAAGTTCTGCCTGAACCTGCCCGTCCTCCATCTTCATGGCGCGAACCCGGATCTTTGATGGCGGCTTCGAGCTGCCCCGGGCCCAGACCTTCTCGTTGATGGCCTGGTCGAGTTTTACATCCTCGCTCTTCATGTGCTTTGCAAGGTAGTTCCTGATATCCTTGATAGCGCCGTTGGCTCGCTTCCACCGGGGCATCCGCCGTGCATCCCGCAGGGGGATGATATATACGTGCTCCTGCATCTGTTCTGCCATTGCTCACACCTTCAGCGTGCTCTTGCGCCAGTTGCGCCTTCTTGGATGCGCAACAACGGAGCGCTTGGTCCTGATCATTACCCACTGGGGCACGCGCCGGTTCTGGTCGCATGCTTTTGCCAGCCGGATCTTCCTGCCTTTGCTTAATTTGCTCATGTTCTCACCTGATTAAATTATCCTTTCCTGCCAACGACCAGAGACTGGTCATGATGGGGAGGAAACAGGGAAGCCGGATCGAGCCCGCGGGCCCGGATCGCTTCCCTGATCTCTGCTTCGTAGTCCCCGTTCCGGATGGTCCCGGTCTCGCCGTACTGGACAACGAGAAGCCGATCCACGAGGCGGTTGACTTCGGGCCTGACAAACCCGAGGAGGGGTCGCACGTACGAGCATCCTCTCCGGCTGCCAAGACTCTGGACTGCTTCGCGGGTGAGCATCGGGACGCGGTCCTCGAACCGTGTACCGTCCCCGACCACGTTGTATTCACCTGCGAGCGACTCGACAGCTTCCTGGTGCACTCGGTTGATTGCATCGTTCGGGTATCCGCACGAAATTACCAGGTCTGCCATCTCGTCCAGCAATCCTTTCCTGAATACTCTTTTCTTTATGGGAAACCCCAGCGCATCAGCCGCAGCCTCCAACATCGGGATCTGGCGGAGAGGGTCGAACACGAACGTGTTGAGTTCGACCTCATAATACGTACCCAGCAGGATTGCTGCAAGGGAACTGTCCTTTCCGCCGCTGTAGAGCACTCCAATTTTCATTATCTTCTGGTAATGGAGTAATCCCGTTTTGCAGGCGCGAGCTGCCTGAGCAGCTCCTTAAGCTGTGCATCGGTTATCTTTTTCTGCAGCCGGCCGCTCTGTGCGAGCTGGACAAGCTGCTGCTCGACCGCACCGGCGAAATCCGGTTTGGTGAGCTTGATGGTATTCAGCCGTTCGCGTGCATCGGGCTCGAGAACCTGCATGAGTATCATCTGGATCTGAGACTTCTGCCGCTGCTGGCGTTCGAGCTCTTCCTGCATGCCCTGCTGGTCGCCAGCCTGCTGTTGCAGCTGTGCCATCCTGCGTCTGCGGAGTTCTGCTAGCTCGTCGTCTCCCATACGTCACCTCACTGGGGTGCTTCAGTCTTCTCAGACTTCTTCTTGGAAGTCTTCTTCTCGGCCTTTGCGCCGTCAGCGCCTTCGGCAGCCTTGTCGCCGCCTTTTGCCTTCTTCTCGCCCTTCTTGCTGTCAGCTTTCTTGGGCTCGGGTTCGGCTACGGCCTTGACACGCTTGGGCACGGGTGCCGGCGGGTTGGTCTTGACTTCCTGGGACAGGTTGTCGAGGAATGCCATGCCTGCGGGGGAGATCCTGCGTCCGGTCTTGTCGTGGATGATAAGACCTGCAGCCTCAAGCTGCTGGAGGGACTTCCGGAGTACAGACCCGCTTCCCTTGCGGAATGCGTTTGGTCTTGAACCGCGGTTCTTCTTGCCGCCATAGAAACTCCGCATCCGTTCGATACCGATAGGGCCGTCGACATAGACACGTCTTAATACTGCTGCTGCCCGGGTGAACCACCAGTCGGGATCTTCGGGGGGCATCTCTTTGTGTACCCCGGTCTTCGCAAAGGCAGCCCATGCGGGGGGAACGATCTCCTTCCGCTTCTTGAGCTCCTCGGCGGTCCGTCTGATGATATGGTCCGCGGGGACGTCATATACTGTTGTCATCTAATACCTCACTGTTGATAATGAAATAACAGTCTTAATTTATAGGACAGGAGGGTTCTTATACATTTCCAAGGAGAAAAATCCGACGGAGGGCATATTTTCGCCCCGCCGGGCTAAAAAAACGATCCGGTTGCAGCGGATGAGACCCCGGCCCCGGAAAAGATCACTTCTTTGCCGGCTGCATCTTCCCGGTCTGCCGGGAACCGGCAGTTTTTGGGGTTTTTGACGGGGTTCCTGCCGATCTGCCTTTCTCTGCAAGGACCATGGTCCTTCCCCGGACTTCCACGAGATTGGCGTTTGCCTGCGCGGCTATCGCTTCCGGGTCCACTTCCGTGTTCTGGAGCCACTTGACCTTGATCAGTTTGCGCTTCTTGAGCTGGGACACGATCTCCTCGATCATGGTCCCGGTGCAGCCCTGTTTGCCGATCCAGACGGTCGGCTTGAGGTCCTGCATGGAATTGTCAGCTTGTTTTTCCATCTGGTCTCACCACGCGGTAACGCGTTGTTCTTTTGCAGGCTTTGCAGGTGACAACAACGTTGCCCCGGTGCACCCGCACCCGCATGTTCTTTCCCGGTACAAGGTAGGCATAACAATGGTGACAGTAGCGGCGGCGGAACTCCCGGTCGATCCGGATCCGCTGCCTCATGGCAATCTTCCGGGCGAGTTCCACGTACCGGTTGCTCAGTTCCGGGTGAGCCGCATGCACGAGCCCTGCCTGCACGAAAAGCACCCCGATACGTTCCCGCGCTATCTTCTTGGATGCCGGGTTCTTGGATCGCACCTTCATGCTGCTGTCACCGGGAACTTATGTGTGCATACTATCAGTGTCATGGATATAAAAAAAGCGCCTCCCCAGACATGCAGGGGATAAGGGGACGGGGGCGCAGTCAGCGGGTTACTACCTTCCGTCCGACAATCTCGAGCCGGCCCTCGCAGAAGAGCTGGATCGCTTCCGGGAACGCGATGTGCTCCTGTTTGAGGATCCGCTCCGCAAGGGAGTCCTCGTCATCGTCATCCAGCACCGGAACCCATCGCTGGAGGATGATCGGGCCGCCATCGAGACTCTCGTCAACAAAATGGACCGTGCACCCGGCAATTTTAACCCCGTACTGCACAGCCTGCCGCTGGGCATGGAGCCCGGTGAAACTGGGCAGGAGCGCCGGGTGGATGTTCACCATCTTTCCGGGAAATGCCCGGACTATGGCGGATCCGAGGATCCGCATGTAGCCGGCGAGGACAAAGAGATCAGCACGGGTATCCTGCATTGCGGCGAGGAGCGCACGTTCATATACCTCTCGCGAAGGAAACGAGGCATAATCGATGACAACCCGGGGAATGCCAACTTTCTCTGCTCTCTCGATGGCATAGGCCTTCGGGTTATCGGTAATAAGTGCAACGCAGGTGGCCGGGATCTGCCCCGCTCCGATGGCATCCACCACGGCCTGGAAATTCGATCCCCTACCTGATGCTATGACAGCGATGCGTTTCATCAGATATCTCCCCCGACCAACACCACTCTTTGCGTTTCCATCTTACCGGTTCCCTGAATTATCAGCATCGCCGGTTTTCGGGTGGATAACGATCTTGACCTTCACGATCCGGTGGCCGTGCATCTGCAATACAACAAGCGTGGTCTTGCCGGAATCAAGCTCCACCTTCTCCCCGGGATGAAGCGGCAGGTGGCCGAGCCGGTCGATGACAAGACCTCCGATAGTCTCATAGGACTCGTCAGTGGGAAGGTTGAGTCCATGACTCTCGTTGATATCCTCGACCCACATCTTGGCATCCACGACAAGGACACCCGGGGAGAGCTCCTGGACCTCGGGCTCCTCCTTGTCGTATTCGTCCAGGATATCCCCAACAAGTTCCTCAAGAATATCCTCGACAGTCACGATTCCCACGAAACTGCTGTACTCGTCAATGACAACCGCCATCTGGACACGATGGACCTGCAATTCCTTCAAGAGGTCATCGATCTTCTTGGTCTCCGGTACGAACGTGGGATCGTACATGACCTCGCTGATGGTAGAATCCTTCCGGTGGGAGACCATGGCAGAGAAGATATCCTTGACATTGAGGATGCCGGTGATGTTGTCGATCCGGTCATGATACACCGGGATCCGGGAGAACCCGCTCTCGTTGAAGACACGGATCGCTTCCTCGAAACTGAGGGTGTCCTCGATCAGCATCACGTCCACCCGGGGAGTCATGATCTCCCGGGTAGTTGTGTCGCCGAACTCGAGTACCGAGTAGAGCATGTCCTGCTCGTCCTGTTCGATGGTCCCCTCTTCCTTGCCCACGTCGATCCATTCCTTGATCTCTTCTTCCGTTACGGCCGGTTCAGCCACGTCTTTCCCGATTCCAAGGCTTGGGCTGACCCGCTCCACGAGCCAGATCACGGGGGTCAGCAGGCGGGAGAGGAAAAGAATGACCGGGGCTATCATCAGGGCGAAGGACTCGGAAGCTCTTGCCGCATAGATCTTGGGACCGACTTCCCCAAAGACTAAGAGAACGATCACGACAAACCCGGTGGCAATCCCGACACCGAGATCCCCGAACATCTGGATGGCAATCGCGGTAGCGATAGCCGCAGCAGCGATATTTACAATGGTGTTCCCGACAAGGATCGTGATAAGGAGGTGTTCCGGGGATTCCTTGAGAGCGGCTACTGCAGCAGATCCCGGACGTCCCTCGTTGACCAGCGTCCGGACTTTTGCCCGGGTGATGGAGATCAGCGCAACTTCCGAGCTGGAGAAGAACGCGGAGAGGAGAATGCAGACAATAAAAAGAACTATTTCAAGAGCGTCCTGTATCATTCTGGTTCACAACGTGCGGGTGCACGCAAAGAAAATTCCTGTCCGGTTATTGAAATTCACTAGTATATTCGGAAGAGTATCAGATAAACCCAGCGCTCATTCCATGCATTCATGCATGAAAGTACAGTCCCGGGCAAGAACAGCAATTTTCTCATCCGATGAGAGGGTACGATCGAACGTCAGGTCCTCGATCTCAAGGGTCAGGCTCCCCTTATACTTGTGATCCTTGAGGGATTCCATCACCGCCGCCATGGCCGGGCTCCGGTCAAGCGGGAGGTGCAGGGTTCTTCCGTTCACCCTGCTGATATGCACATTTGCAAGCCGGTCATGGCAGAGCTCGATATACCGCAGGGGTCCGTCATCGGACCCCGCGAGGGCGTGGGAAACGTCAAGGGTAAAATACAGCCAGGGTTCGGCATCGAGGAGTTCCCGCATACGTTCCGGAGTACAGAGAAGGGAATTGACGGCGGGTTCCATATTTTCCATACTGATCTTCAGGGAATTTTGAAGAGCAGTCTCCCGGATCCTCTCAATATAGTGGTCGAACCGAATAAAATCCGCATTCCCGGGAGGCCTCTTTGCCGTCCTTCGCCCCGGGTGGAGGGTGAGGACGCGGGCACCGAACTCTTCGGCCATGGCGATCGAACGGACCGCATAGCCGACGGAGACTTCAGCAACTTCCGGGTTGATGGAGCAGGGGTTGAGATCGAGAATCGGGGCATGCACGGTCAGGAGCGAGAGTTCGGGACGGGCATTCCGGGCGGCAAGCACCTCGTGAACCGGAAGATCGCGGAGCCAGAAGTGCGGGGTTTCGAGCCAGAACTCGATGGCGTCAAGGCCGGACCGGGATACAAACGAGAAGATCTCATCAATGGTGTACTCGTGAAAGAACATGCTTGCAACGGAGTAAGACACCATGGTAGTACTACTTGATATGCGGTTTTAGCCTAATAATTGTTGATGGACTGGTTCAACACCCCGGAGGAACCCGCCGTAAAGATAGCCGAACCCCTGCTCGTCTCGGAACTGTCTGCAATCATAGCCGGTCTGCTCGATGACCCACGGGTGCAGGACATCCGGGTCCGGGGTGAGATTACAAACTACAAGCACCATGGCCGGGGTCACCGGTACTTCAACCTTTCAGAGAAAGGCGGGGGAAGCACCGCTGCAGTCATCAAGTGCGTGATGTGGCGCTCGGATGCAGATCGGCTCATGTTCAATCCGGAAGACGGGATGGAAGTGATCCTGTCCGGGTCAGTCACCCTGTACGCACCCCACGGGGCTTACCAGTTCCAGGTCAAAGGAATGGAAAAAGCCGGGCTTGGGGAGAAGTACCTGCTTGTGGAGAAATGGAAAAAAGAGCTTGCCGCGGAAGGACGCTTCTCCCAGGATCGTAAACGGAGCCTCCCCTCATTTCCCAGAAGAGTGGGGGTTGTGACATCCGAGACCGGTGCGGTCATTCACGATATACGGAATGTCATGGAACGGAGGTACCCGATCGAGATCATCATCTCCCCCACAGCAGTTCAGGGAGAGACCGCCCACACCGAGATCGCTGCAGCCATACGGAGGGTCGAGAGGCTCGTGGATGTGATCATCGTTGCCCGGGGAGGAGGCAGTTTTGAGGATCTCTTCGGGTTCAATCACCCGGATGTTGTCCGGGCAATTGCCAACAGCCCGATGCCGGTGATAAGTGCCATCGGGCATGAAGTGGATGTCACGCTTGCCGATCTTGCTGCGGATATGCGGGCACCGACACCCTCTGCTGCAGCAGAACTGGCAGTTCCGGACCGGAACGTCCTCCTTCGCCACCTGCGGGACCAGAACACGAGGCTGCTTATGGCCCTGCAGGGACGGGTGTCCTGGGCAAAGGAGGAAGTGCAGGGACTCCGGGACAGGCTCCGCCCGCAGCGGCTCGTGCGGAAGATCGGTGAGCGCAAACAGAATACCGCCGATCTTGCAGAGAGGCTGGAGCGGTCATGCACGACCCGTCTCGAGCGCGAACACCTCATCCTCTCCGAGATGAAAACCGCACTTGAGGGAGCAAACCCGCTCTCCGTACTGGCGCGGGGATATTGTGTGGCAGAGCTGGAGGGAAAACTTCAGAAAAGTGCAGGGACACTTGCCGTGAACGACCGGCTGAAACTCAGGTTTCTTGATGGCAGCAGCCAGGTGATCGTGGAGCGTGTGGATTATGACAGAAACATATGAGACAAAAATAGAACACTTAAAAACCATCATTGAGAAGATCGAAGACGGGAACACAAGCCTCGAAGAGAGCATGAGACTCTACGAACAGGGCGCAGCTCTTGTTAAGCAGTGCGAATCCCTGCTTGCGGAAGCTGAACTGAAGATCACAACCCTCAGCCGGGACGCATAGCCGTCAGGGTAACGACCATCTCTTTTCCCTGCACCAGGTTGTTTATCAGATCCCGGGGCAGGGTCAGCGCAACAGTATCGGATCGAATGCCGATAGTCCGCCCGCAGACAAAACCGCTCCTGCGCCAGACCATATCGGTCGGGTGATCCAGGATCATCTCCGATGACCCGCTTGATTGGATCGTGACCAAAAGCCCCTCGCATTCGAGGGTGGTCCGGAGCACGGCATCATTGTGGGCAAGGAGATTTCTGAATGCTGAGGAAAGCCCGCTACACCCCTTATCTGCAGCGATACCGACGATACAGTTTCCGTTTGCCGTCAGGTGATCCTCGCGGGTCACTTCAAACGTTGTCGGGTGGGTGCCAAGGACAAGCGGATGCCCCCGGCACCGGATGATCTCCTGCGCCTCCATGCTTTATCATGTGAGGGTTGCCATTCATATTCAATGTTTATCACCGTCCCCTGCCCGGAGTGCAATGATGAGACCGAACACGAAGTCGTGGCGGAATCCCGCGATCTTCTGGTCCGGTGCACAACCTGCGGCCATCACCAGCGGATCCCAAAGGAACGCGAACCGCAGGCGCTCATGATCAAGGCCATCGTCTCCCGCGAAGGAACCTCCAGGGTCTGCGGGATAGAACTTGCCGAAGATGACGAGTGCAGCATTGACGATCACCTTGTGGCCGAATGCGGGGACGATGCATTCGGGGTCGAGGTTACTTCCATCGAATGCGGGGACAAGCGCCCCCAGCGTGCGAAAGCTGCGGATATCACCGCGCTCTGGACCCGGGCCATCGAGCAGGTGGTAGTCAAGATCTCCATCCACGACGGCAGGAAAACCATTCCCGTTTATATGCCCTGCGACGGGGAACAGGCATTTGTTGTCGGAGAGATGTATGTAGTCTCCGGGAAACGGTTCAAGATATCCCACCTCAAGTTGCGCGACGGACCGCTGATGAGAAAAGAGGGCTGGAAGACCGTGGCCCACCGCGTGAAACGGATTTACGGCACCCGGTTATAGATATTTTTTCAACACGGATTCCAGTTGTTCTGCATGGACAACCCCCTCAAACCGCTCAAGGACTTTGCCATCCTTCAGCACGAGGATAGTCGGGGTTGCAGTCAGTTGGTATTGTTTGATATACTGCGGATTTTTTACTGCATCAATCTCTTCGATGGGGAGGTTGAGTGCTTTCTGGACCCCGGCATTGATAGGAGCCTGCTCCATGCACCCCATGCATCCAGGCTGGAAAAAGCAAAGTACTTGCAGTGCCATGAAGCCTAGATAGTATCAATGAGATTAAAAAAGATTGGTTGAAGGTCAGTGCTTTGTATTGATTGCTGCTACCTTGACGTCAATCCGGGGGTACCCGAAGTCAACGGTTGCACCGGAGTCTGTCTTCCCGGTAATCTCTGCAACGCGGAAGTTGAGGGCGGTGGTATTGCTCTTCTCTTCCAGGGGATTGTTTGAGACCCCCATGGCGAGAACATCGCCGACTCTGATGTTTGAAAGGTTGACATTGTTCCGCAGGAGCTGATCCGTAGTCCAGAGCTGGGTCATGGAGGAATCGGCAGGAAGACGGATCGTCTTCTGTTCATTGGTTTTCATCCCAACGATACCGGAACTGATCGCGGTGTACTCGTTGGGGAAGAACGCGAACTGGTTGCCCCAGCCGTTCCCGATTGTATATACATCAACCGGGTACACCGAATCAGTGTACGACTGGTTGGCAATAACGGACAACTGTTTTGAGTAGATCATAGCACCGCCTTTCGCGGCTGCATTCTTGAAGATCTGCTGGTCGGTCGTGACAATCGGGCTGCCGGATGAGTCGTAAAGGGTATAATCAAGCGTGAGACTATCCCCGGGTTTTGCAACCGCAAAACTGCTGATCCATGAGGATCCCATCGATGATACTACCATGAGTACAACAAAGAGTACCCCGGCAACAATCGCGACTATCTTTTTCCAGTTCTTTGTCGCGGCTTCTTTTCGTTTCTTTTCACCCATGCTTTCTGTGCCTCCCTACTACATCAGAATCAGAGCGTCATAAACTATTCCGCTTTATTCCGGCTTTCGAGAAATATTTATATATAATAGTTACTAACTTTGAGTTATCCCCAAAGCCAATGCGGGTAAAGACATCCAGAAAGGAGGGAAAAACCATGGTATGGAGACGTTATCCATTCGAGTCTATGTGGCGTGAGATGGAAGAGATGAGATCGGATCTCGACACCCTGTTCCAGACCGCCTCATCCGGTCACCGGCTCCTTCCCGCCGGAGGAGTCGGAGATCGCATGCTTCCTGCAATTCGCGGCGAATTCAGAGTCGATGTGCGGGAGCATGACGATGAAGTTATTGTTGCTGCAGATCTCCCGGGCGCTGATAAAGAGACTGTATCGCTCCAGCTCCTGAATCCGCGAGCACTTGAAATATCCTGTGACCGGAGCAACGAGAAGGAGGAGAAAGGCAAAGACTACTATGTACGGGAACGCGTATCAGGATCGATGCGCCGGATTGTTGCGCTGCCCACCGATGTCAAAGATGAGGGTTCCAGAGCCTCGTTCAAGAACGGGGTACTGGAAGTCCGGCTCAAAAAGACAGCAATTCCATCCCGTTCCCGGATCGAGATAGAATAAAAAAAAAGCATTAAAATCCCTCAACCATTTATCTCTTTTTTGGTTTTTGCAATCCCTTTTATTATTTGGCACCAATAATTCTACAGATGGAAAAAAAGAAGGTCAAGGACTACATGACCTACGACGTCGTCAGTGTTGATCTCACCGGCACAGCCAAAAACGTCATCGAAAAGATACAAAAGACCCATCATGACGGGTTCCCGGTCGTGGACGGTTCGGTTGTTGTAGGATATATTTCCGCCCGGGACCTTCTGTTCGTGGAAGCTTCGACGCCAATCAGCCAGGTCATGTCGGATAACCTGATCGTTGCCGACCCCGATATGGATATCAACGATGCTGCCCGGGTCATCTTCCGTTCCGGCATCCAGAAACTTCCGGTTGTTGACGAGAAGAACCACCTTCTTGGAATCATCTCCAATTCAGATGTGATCCGGTCGCAGATCGAACACGTCTCTCCGGAGAAGGTCTTCAATTTTATCACCACCCTCAAGAAACTCTATGGTGTGGATCCCACACTTGACCGGGGAACCGTGCCGGTCAAGGATCTCCTCCCGACCCAGTCGAAGATCTACGAGGACGAACTGGAGGGACGGATTTACGAGATCAAGAAGGGACTTGCCGAGCCGATTATTGTCGTCAAGCGTCCCACCAAGATCATCCTCGTCGACGGCCATCACCGGGCAGTTGCAGCAAAACGGATGGGCCTCACCGCACTGGATGCGTATATCATTGAAATTCGCGAGGATATCGAACTCGGGATGGAGAGGACGGCGCGTGCGATGAACTTGAAGACACTGGACGATATCCAGGTTCTCGATTATGCCCGCCACCCGCTGGTGGCGATCACCCACCGGCTGGTAAAAAGATAAAAAAGTCAGTTTTTTCGGGGGTTGTTATGACCCCTCGCAGCGCACGTCAAACTTGTCATTGAGAACATGCTCTTTTACAACCGTCCCATCGGTAATCACGACTTCCGGCCAGAGACGGGTCTTGGAGTGGACAACTACACGGTCCCTCAGGACAACCCTGGGCCCGATCACCGTGTCGTTCTCAATGCTGCAGTGCTCGCCGATGTGCGTATCATTGTCCATGATACTGCCTGAGACCGTGGTATTGGCTCCGATGATAACACGGTTGTAAATGGAGGAGGAGAAGACCTTGACATTGTTCCGGAGAATGCACTTTTCACCAATGCTCGTATAAGGGCCTATCAGGACATTATCGCCGATGATTGTCCCGGAACCAATTGCCACCGGGCCAATCACTTTGGTATTCTTCCCAAGGGTGATAGACCCCCCAAGCTGCACCGGGCCGTGAACCTGTGCACCATGCATGGAGAGATCGCCGATGATATCCGTGAATTCGATATCCTGCAATTTCCACCGTTCTGCCTGGCGGAGTGAATGGGGGCTCCCGACATCCGTCCAGTTGCCCCGGGCAAACCAGCCCTTGAGGACATGCCCCTCGCCCATGAGTTTGGGGAAGAGATCCCGGGCAAAATCATACTTTGTCTCGGCAGGGATATGATCGAACACCTCCGGACTGCAGACATACATCCCGGTACTCGCAAGGTTCGAGAAGATCTCACCGGGAGCGGGTTTTTCCTTGAAACGCCGGATCTCATACCCGACATCCATCTCGGCAATACCATATTCGCCGGGATCATCGATGGAGATGAGGCCGATGCTGACCATGGCCTTCTCTTTCTGGTGGGCCCGGTAGAATTCAAGGACATTGAGATCCGTGACATGATCGCCACCAACGACAAGAAAATCCTGGCCGTCGAGATATTTCTGGGCATTTTTCACACTGCCGGCAGTACCGAGTTTCGTTGTTTCATGAACGTACGTGATCTCGGCACCGAAGAACGATCCATCGCCAAGCGCTTCCTCTATCGCGGTTCCCATGTAGCCCAGGGTCAGGACCACTTCACGGAATCCCAGATTCGTGAGGTGTGCGACGAGATGCTGGATAGAGGGGCGGTTGACGATGGGGATACAGGGTTTTGGCCGTTCGAACGTGAGCGGGCGGAGGCGGGTGCCTTCCCCCCCGCACATAATACACACCTTCATGCCAGAGTAATCGGGTTGTATGGCTCTTAATTGTAGTGATTCCCGGCTCATCGGGTGTCTTTATAGTCGGGAAGACATACGTTATACGAGGAGAAACAACCCCATGCCTGATGAGGATTACCGGGTGCTTCCGGCAGTAAAGGGGAGGGTCCAGTGCCTTCCCGATAAGAAAGAGCCGCTTGAGAACTGCAGTTTCTGCATACACTGCCGGGAGTTCCTGGTTGGTGGGAAATATGTCAAATCCCCCTCGCTGGCCTATTGTACGAAGTGCAGGATCACGGAAAAAGTGGATCTCTCAAAAGCAGAAGCCGTGAAATGTGCTGACCGGCAGGGTGAGGGATTCCATAGCATCACCGATATCATCAGCTGATCCCAGGTCGGGCACTGGCATATTCCCAGTTTTTACCATTGGTTTTATCCTGCTGGCAGGTCAATCAACCGTACTCCATGCACTACCGCTATCTCTTTGGCCCGGTGAGTTCACGCCGGCTTGGAAGATCGCTCGGGGTGGATCTCGTCCCCCTGAAGACCTGCAACTATGACTGCGTGTACTGCGAGTGCGGCAAAACAACGAATGCAACCAGCAAGCGGCAGGAGTTCATCCCGACCGGGGAAGTCATCTCTGAACTCTCGCACTTCCTCTCCTCGTCCCCGGCCCTTGATTATATCACCTTTGCCGGTTCCGGTGAACCCACGCTCTTCCGGGGTATCGGCGAGGTCATCCGTTTCCTCAAAGACCGGTTCCCCAAATACCGTATCGCGGTTCTCACCAACAGCAGCCTCCTTTCCGATCCCGAGGTCAGGACTGATCTGATGCCGGCCGATGTCGTGCTGCCCACGTTCTCGACTGCGATCAACGGGACATTCCAGGCCATGCACCGACCCGTACCGGGGATGGATCCTGCTGTTATTCTTGAAGGTCTCCTTCGATTCCGGGGGGAGTACCGGGGTGAGATCTGGCTGGAGATCTTCATCATTCCGGGCCTCAACACGTCTGATCTGGAATTGGCCGGGCTGCGGGATGCAATATACGCCATTCAGCCTGACCGGGTGCAGCTCAATACCCTGGACCGGCCGGGTACAGATGACCAGGTACGGCCGGCGTCCCCGGGGGAACTTGCGCGGATTGCACGGGCACTCGGGTTTACCAAAACGGAGATCGTCGAATCCACCTGTTATGTGGACGCCGGCTCACGGTAAACAACCCATTTCACGAAGTCCGGCTTCATGCGCCCTTTACAAGCGCCTCGATAGCATCCATGTCCACGTGGTTCTCATAGATCTCCGCAAGCAGGTCATACGGATCGGCTGAAGCCTTAACAGGATCAAATGGCAGCCCTTTCTTTGCGTACAGGTAGGAGAGCAGAGCGTTTGCCGCTGACGGATTCTGGAGAAAACCATGCAAGTAGGTCCCGAAAACAAGGCCGTCATCACTCGCCAGGCCATCCCCATGGAGGGCTTCATGGCCGGAACTCTTGACTGTTGTTCCCATATGGATCTCATAACCGGTGACCTCCCCTGCAGCGGACAGGATGGGCGGAACATTGCAGGCAGCCCGGGTGACCTGCGTTGTCGTCTTCTGATATGAGATAAAATGGGTGACACAGTCCAGCAACCCGAGACCTTCGTAGGTCCCTTCTGCAGATTCAAACCCCGCATCTATGAGAGTGGTGCCAAGCATCTGGTACCCTCCGCAGATACCGATAATCGGTACCTTCTTTTCCCGGGCCCGACGCAGTTCATCGTCCATTCCGGTTTTTCTGAGTTCCTGAAGATCCTCGATCGTATTCTTGGTACCCGGAATGATCACACAATCGTATGCTGCAAGGGAAGCCCCAGGAAAGACATATTCGACCGAAGCATGCTGTTCCAGGAGTTCAAAATCCGTAAAATTCGAGATCCGGGGCAGCCTTATGACCGCTATCCGGATCATTGCAGCTGAGGGTCTCTTATCCCCGATAGAGAGAGAGTCTTCGCTGGGAAGCGGGAGAGAGAAGTACGGAACAACGCCCAGCACCGGCACACCACAAAGATCCTCAATCTGCCGTATCCCCGGGGTAAATATTGCCGGGTCTCCCCGGAACTTGTTGATAATGATCCCTCTGACAAGGGGCCGGATATCCTCCGGTAAAAGCGAGATCGTACCATAAACCTGGGCGAACACCCCGCCTCGTTCGATATCGGCAACCAGCACCAGGGGAATATTAAGGCATTTTGCCAGCTGGGTGTTGGCAATATCCCGGTCATAGAGATTGATCTCCGCAGCACCACCGGCTCCTTCCACGACAACCTGCCCGTACTCGGATTCAAGGCGGCGGTAGGAGTCAAGGGCCTTTTCGAGTAAAAACGGAGTTTCCCGGTAATATTCACCGATAGGGACATCCTTGTAGGGCCGTCCGTTGAGAACCACCTGAGAGGTAGAATCCCCCTTGGGTTTGAGAAGGACCGGATTCATATCCGTATGAGGCAGGAGCTTTGCCGCCGTGGCCTGCATGGCCTGGGCCATCCCGATCTCTCCCCCATCGGGAGTGACATACGAGTTCAGGCTCATGTTCTGGGACTTGAAAGGTGCAACCGTCATTCCCCGGCGCACCAGACAGCGGCAGATAGCAGCAACGGTCACGCTCTTGCCAACATGGGATGAGGTCCCGACAACAAACAACGACATGGCGGCTGTAGTACTGTATACCCGGATCATTAAAACTGATGCTCTTTACACTGCGGAATTCACATATCTTAAAAGAACGCAGAAACCAAAAACTGACGGATACAAAAAAAACAAGAAGATTCTCGGGATTTATTCTTCGGGCAATGCCAAGTAATAAATAAAGAGAACCTTAAAAATAGTGGTAATGATTGGTGGGATTTGCCCGACGTGTGGTCTACCGAAAGAATTGTGCATCTGTGAGGAGGTAGCAAAGGAACAGCAGCGGATCAATGTCAAAGTCAACAAACGCCGGTACGGAAAAGAAGTAACCGTCATCGAAGGACTTGATCCGACTGATATCGATCTGGAAGACCTTTCAAAATATATGAAAGGCAAACTGGCCTGCGGCGGTACGGTCAAAGGCAATTCCATTGAATTGCAGGGAAACCACCGCGACCGGGTAAAGGAACTCCTTTCTCTCAAAGGCTACAGCACGGAAAATATTTCCTGATCTTTTTTCTGGCAGCTCTGCCAGTTTTTCTTCGCTTTTTTCAAGATATTTTTACGGTTGTGGGTATCCGTGCAGGCTTTCGGCACCCATAATTCAGATGAAAAACCGGAACGTGATCCAGGCGATGATCACCATGAGTGCGCAGTACTTGAGCCCGGCGGTGACCCGCCCCTCCCCCATCTGCCCTGCTACAAGACCCGAGAAGAACCCCTGAAGTATTGCTGCATGGGAGAAGAGCCGCTTGTACGTGAACATATCGATCTTGCCCATAAAACCGCTGGCCCCGGCTGCCGCTGCTGCCGCCCCCGCAGTAGCCATAGTCGAGAGGAAGGACGAGACGAGGATCGCGATAACGAACAGGAATACAGCAAACGAGACGAGGACGATGATGACATAGATGAGCATGTTGTTGCTCCGCTCGGTCTGGAGGTTGACCACCTCGAACGTGTCTTTTGCTGCTGCCCGCAGTACCTCGCTCACATCGCCACCGGCCTTGCTCGCTTTGGCAATAAGGTCAACCGAACGGTCCGCCATCTTTGTCCCGAGCCCTTTGCCAAAACGATAGAGTGCCTCAACAAAAGTGACCCCCCAGGACATCTCGTTGTCCAGCTTCCGTATATGGGGCGTCAGCGCCCCGTATTCGGCCGAGGCAACTAGATGGACTGCATTCGGCAGGGTCATACCGGAATCATTCATGCCGGCAAGATCCCGGAAGAAGTTGGGCAGGGCATTTTCAAGGTTCCTGATCCGGGCCTGCTCAAGGAAATCCAGGACTGCCAGAGGAATGATGGCAACAAGCACTGCAAAGATCACTACATCATCAACGGTCGTGGTTTTGAAGATGACAGAGATGCCGTGCGATTGGATAAGGGAGAGAAATCCCCCGAAAAAGATGATGAGCGAGAGGGGAATGGATACGATAAGGATATTAACGGGCTTTTCCGTCAGTACACGTAGGGGATGCTTAAGGAAACGCCCGAATCCTTCGCGGCTCCTGCGCTCGTGTTCCAGTTTCTGAGTTATCTCGCTGAATTCCTTTTCCGCAACCTCCAGTTCGGCAGCCTTCATCTGAGGCGGGCTCTCAGGACCATGACTCTTGAGGTGGTTGAAGATCTCCTTGAAACCCATATCAGGACTCCGGTGTCATGGTGCTGATCATAACAACAAACGCGATGCTTCCCATGGGGATCATGATATATACAACGGCATAGAGGAAGAGCGGGCGGTTGTCCCCGGACAGGACGGACATGATGGACTGCAGGATGATAAGAAAGAGCGTCCCGGCTACCATCGCCGTCACGTACGACTCTGCAATGAGGGCGAGCATATCGAGGAACTGTTTCTGGGTCTGGCGGTTCTCAAGGGCATACTGGTCGGCCTTGGTCCGGAAATAATCGGTAAGATTACCCCCGCTGGAGATACTGGCCATAGCTCCCTGAAGGAACTCCTTCATCCGTTTGCTGGGAGTGCTTGCCGAGACAAGCCGGATGGCATCGATCAGGTCGCGGCCGAATATGTCGATCTCACGGGCTATATACCGGGCTTCAACCGAACACTCCCCGTAGATTGGGCTGTCCCCGAGAAGCCGGAAGATCTCCGCAGGTGTAATTCCTGCCGTGGACATGGAGGTGATGTAATTAATTGCATACGGCAGGCTTGCATCGATGTTCCTGCGCCGGTTGCCGGCTTCGATACCCGGGTACATGATGAACGCAGCATACGTGAGCCCGCCAAATACGATCAGGGAGAAGATAGTGATCGCAATCGTCCCGAGGAGAAGTGCATGGGGAGAGAGGATAAGGAACTGAGTCGGAACTGCACCTTTGTACTTGATCAGGAGAGGGAGTTTGAGCAGGTACGTGAAAAGGCCGATAACAAACGCTGAAAGGAACCCGACGAGAACAGAACTGACAAGCGCCGTCGAGATATACACTTCGAACGGGGTCTTGAACCGGGCAGAGATCAGATCATTTCTGAGCTGGGCATACTGCTCCCTCTGGCCTTTCATCCGGCTACTCAGGAGATTGAAGCAGAACCGCTCGTAACTATTCATAGAGGTCTTTCCTCACGTTCTCGATGACCGCCTCCGGGTCCCGGTGATAGGAGATGAGGATCTTTGCAACATCCTTGTAGTGCCGGATCTTCTTGGTCCGCATCCATTCGAGCACTTCCTGCCGGCGCTTGAGTTCTTCCCGCATCCGGCTCTCGCTCCAGCCCTTAGCCTCCATGATCTCTTCGAGAAGGTAGGATTTTCCCGAATATGTGTGCTCATCAGTTGCAGACCGCCACTTGAAGACTTCGTTGGTGATAAGCTCGTTCGTCCTTGGATCGATATCCAGGATCTCGACAATCTGCTTGTTCCGCCGAATCCGTTTCCCGCCAACCCGCGCCTGGACCTGGACACAGATGAAATCCAGGGCCGAGAGCATGTTCCGGGGCACATCCATCGGGGGATTCTCGATCCGGTGCACAACGCTCGCAACCGAGTCAGCGTGAGTAGTCGAATACGTGACATGGCCGGTGCTCATTGCCTGGAAGAGGGTCTGGCATTCCTTGCCGCGGACCTCCCCGACAATGATATACTCGGGCCGCTGACGCATCGCTGCCCGAAGGAGTTCATACATGTTGATCTCCCCCCTTCCGGCAGTGTCGAACGAGTCCCGCGTTACGCTCGGAATCCAGTTCGGGTGCGGGAGCTTGACTTCCCGGGTATCTTCAAGGGAGACCACCTTTGCCATGGGGGGAATGAAAAGGGAGATCGCGTTCAGGGCCGTGGTCTTACCGGATGCAGTTCCACCGGCAAAGATGGCAGATTTGCCGTTTTCCACGGCCAGCCAGATGTAGGCAATGGCAAGGGGGGAGAAGGTGTGCCATTCGATGAGATCGGTGGGGGTGATAGGTTCGTCCTTGAATTTGCGGATAGTGAACGTTGAACCGTGGGCGGTCACTTCGGTCCCGAGCGTCATCTGGATACGGGAGCCGTCCTGCATGGTTGCATCCAGGATCGGTTCCGCAATCGAGATATATTTGCCGGCCCGCTGGGCAAGCTTGGTAACGAATGAATCGAGATCCTCCGCCGTATGGTACAGGAGCGTTGTTTTCATCGACTCATAGCTGGAGTGAAACGCAAATATCGGGGTGTGGACGCCGTCGCAGGAGATATCCTCGATATACTTGTCATGCATGATCGCGTCGATTAGGCCGTCACCAAGAAAATCCTTGTACATATTGTAATGGATCTTCTCCCGCTGCAGGGGCGAGAGCCGGATACCATAATCGTGAATGATATCCACAGTTGCAGTTCGGAGCTTTGTCTTCGCTTCATCCTTGGAGATATCCTTGGTATTGATGTCGAGCGTCTCAAAGAGCCGCTCCTTGAGTTCCTTGAGGAGCTCTTTTTCCGGATCGGTCAGGGCCGGCTCAAGTACATGGTACGTATACTCGTGGGTGGAGTGATCATAGGTTACCCGGATGTATGCATAGGGTTCGTTCACCGGGTACAGTTCCATCTCCTCTATGTTGGAGAGAGGGGGAAACGTAAGGTCTACAAGCGGGCCGTGTTTTGCCGGATCATATTCTTCCTGATCCTGGCGGATGGCCTTGAAGAGCGACCCGATACTGAATTTTTTTAATTCTTTTGAGGTTTTCGATTCCGCATCCAGAAGATCCTGCCCGATATCGAGATCCTTGAACCCCGCAGAAGAGAAGTTTTTCTTCCAGAGCTCATCAATCTCGGTCGGGAGGGTTCCCGTGCCGAATCCTGCATATGAGCTGATATTCCCGTGCAGACGGAGTTCATCGATACTGAATGTTGTACCCTTGGGAAGGATAAGACCGGAGATATTGGAGATCTGATCAACGGTTATGATCTTCTCATCCTCCTCCGACACGTCCGGTTCCGGCAAAGATGCCCCTGCCCGGGCTGCTGGCACATCCATAGGATCTGACGCAACTGGCGGAGGGGTTACGTTCCCGTGAGCGGGTTTTGCCAACGGGGCGCCGGATGGGGTGGGGATGGAAGATTCCAGCTCCGGTCCCGGAGAAGTCTCCAGGGGCGTGGACGCCGTGGTGTCGATCTGCTCAGGGAATCCTTTGGGCTGGGGCGGAGTGGCAAGGGGGATCTCTTCTGCATCATCTTCAAGCAGGTCGTCAAGAGACATTGCGGAATCCCCGGCAGATCTATCAGGAGGTAGATACTCGGGAATTCCTGATGGGGTCTGATCGGACGGGATGGCAGGCTGCATCTTTTTCAACAGAAGGGAGAAGTCACCCGTAGGCTCCGGGTTGTCTGGGGAGAGAGACTCCGGGGGGTTAACAGGAGCAGATTGTGTTTTCTTTGCCCTGCCAATCTTTTTCATGAACGAATTCACCCCGTCAAGCGAATCGTCGTCATCCTTTCCCATTCATAGCCTCCCTGCGGAAATCGCGTGAATTGCCATTTCCCCTGCATGCTGCGGGGCATTCTCATTTGGCTAAATGATAATTTGCCTCTGAGTATATCTATTCTCTGCCAGAACTGTTTACCAATACCAGGGTACTGCTCACCCGAGCGAGTTGTTGTCAGGAAAGAAATTATTTAGAATCCGATAACACACTAGTCACAATGCAGATTCCGAAGGGTGAGATCCTCAAAACAACCGGATTCGAATCTCATGAGAAGGCACATCCAGCAGGAGAGGAGATAATCCCCCCGCAGGATCCAACCGGTTTTGAGCAGGATATGGAGACCCTCGACGGAATGGATCTTGGGAACGTTACCGATAAAATCCGGACCGATTGCAGAAACAAGGTAAAAGAGCTCAACCTCGAACATCTTCTTGAACAGTGATCCCCTCACGAACCGGGACAGCCCCGTGAGGAGGTATTCTGGATCCTGTCCGGAACCGGGGGATACAACCATACCGGGAAAATTCAGGGTAAATACAGAGATATCGGGCGAAATCTCCCAGAATATCAGAAATGACACAAAAGGTATATTAGACTCATGAATATACACGAATATTGAATAACCCGCTTATATCCTGAACAGGAGATTTTTCGTACCTGCGAGGACACCATGGTCAAAGTGTATACCATTGCTTCCGGAAAAGGAGGAACCGGCAAGACCATGGTCTCTGTTAACCTCGGGACCATGCTTGCAGAACTCGGGAAAAAAACCTATCTCATGGATGCAGATATTGGCATGGCAAATATCGGCCTTCTTCTCGGACTGCAGGATGCACCGATGACCCTGCATGAGGTCCTGGCCGGTAAAGGAACCATTGGAGAAGCCATCTACGAAGGGCCGGCAGGCCTCAAGGTTATCCCGAGCGGGATCTCCCTGCAGGGTTTCCAGCAGGCGGATCCCGACCGGATCCGGGATGTCATGACCGAGATTGTAAAACGCTGCGAGTTCCTCTTGATCGATGCACCGGCAGGCATCAGCAGGGACGGGGTCATACCGCTTGCGATTGCCGATGAAGTGATCCTTGTGGTCAACCCGGAACTCTCCTCAATTGTCGATGCTCTCAAAACCAAGATACTCACCGAGGTTGTCGGGGGACAGGTCAAGGGGATCATCGTCAACAGGGTCGACCAGGAGAAGACCGATCTCATTACCAGGAAAATGGAGAAAGCACTCGGTGCAAAAGTGATAGGGATCATTCCGGAGGATCCGAATATCCGGCGGGCATCTGCCGCAAAAACGCCGATTGTGATAAAATATCCGGATTCCCCGGCCTCAAAAGCCATCAGAAAGATCGCTTATGAAATGACGGGCCTGAACTCCATTGAGGATGAGACGGTCCCGGCGAAGCCCGGCTTTATTGACCGGTTCACAAAAGCACTTTTCAGGAAAAAACAGCAGCCATAATCCCTCTCTGTTTTTCAACCCGGATCCTTAGGTATCACGGTCCACACAGGGATACCTGGTCTGGCAGATATTTTAATTGCGATAAGACAGATACAGAAAAGTCCGATATCTGAAAAAAGACGAGAAAAAAGATAAAAAGGCTAAAACTTTCTTGCCATTTTTATCTGGTCGAGTGTTTTCTCCTTGATATGCATCAGGATGCCCAGAAGATCATTGTGATCATCCTTGATCGGGCGTACAATCACGCTGACTTTACGGTTCTTGTTGGTCCGGGTTACAAGAGCAGTATTGAATTCATTTATCACAACGAGCATCTGTTTGACGACTTCCGTCACGGGATCCTTGAGCTCCTCATTGGTCTGGTCATTGATAAGCATCAGGACATCCCGCCAATGGCGCATCAGGATCTGCTCTTCGGGAAGATCCAGGATTCGTGCCGAATAGGGGTTGAAATAAACAATCATCCCCTTTGGATCGAGGATCAGGATCGCTTCAAGTGCCCCGACAATCTTTTTTGGATCTCCTATAGGGAACGCATCGAGAAACTTCTTCCGGAACGCGTGGTTATAGAGGGCAAGTTCCACGTTCGAACCCAGTTCCTTGTCCGTGAAAGGTTTGAGGATATATCCCAGAGGCTGGGCTCCCTTGGCCCGCTCGAGCAGGGACTCGTCGTACATGGCAGTTAAGAAAATGATCGGTGCATGGAAGAGCTGAAAGATATACCGGGCTGCGGTAACCCCGTCGAGCTTGCCGTTGAGATTGATATCCATGATAACGAGATCGGGTTCCAGCTCAGCAGCCATGCGGATCGCAATTTCTCCCGATCCACTCTTCCCTATGACCGCATACCCCTTGCGCTCCAGCATCGTGGTTATCAGGTTGGCGATGATTTCATCGTCTTCGACTATGAGAATCCGTGGTATCGGAGGCATGGGTATTCCTTGAACTGCGCTATAATTCGTTTTACAATAGGTAAGTGAAATATTTAAAACAGGGGTTCAGATCTATCCGACAAGGAGAGGAAAAATACCCGCGGCATACACTTCCGGAACATACGGATCGATAAAATCCAGATCAGACTGCAACGGTGTGAACGGAGTGGGAGTCATCGAAAATGATGCGGGATGAGAGGACAGAACCGGCACGATCCTGCACAATGCAGTCATATTCCCCATACATCAGGCGGAACCGGACACTTCCGTCGAGGGTGGTTACATCGCTGCCCACAATCCGGCCGTCCTTCCGGACAGAGACACGGTACCCGTTCCGGGGTTCTCCATCATGGCTCACAGTAAGAACCAAGACGCCGATACCATCTGATTTCCTGCCGAACTCGGGGATCGCGGCGGTCAGGTTCATGTTAAGATGGGATTTCTCAAAGATCCTGCATCCCATAACCAGTGCACGGGTAAGATCCTCCCCGGTATCGTGTAAGGAATATCGTTCCTTCCCGGTCAGCCGGACAATGGCTTTATCGCCATAGAGTTCTCCGTTTTCATCGGCATATACAGCCCCTTCAGGCTCACCGTTGATCACTGCGAGGTAAAATACCCGTTCGTTATCCTTTGCAATGGCAAGACCGCTTATCTGTCTCTCCCCGGAAAGGCGGAGCAGTTCGGGCAGGAAAAATGTTCCCATGTTGGGAGATGCACTGATCATCTTGTCAAGTTCCGGCCGGATTTTCAAAAACGATCACTCCATCTTTGAGATACGGGGAAGAGAAAAACTCCCTCATCACATCCGGTGAGATATTCGCACCCGGGTATTTTTATAGTTACGCGGTCGCTGCACCCGGGGCATCGCGGTACTATAAGTGCTCCAAGAAAAAACGCTATAGAGGACGTATGGAATTATTCTACCCGATGGTGATCTCGGCGATCGCAGTCCTTGCCACCCTGATCTATACCTCATATCTGGATATCAGGGATCGCCGGGTGCCATTTATTCACTGGCTCCCTATGCTTGTCATAGGGATTATCTGTACCGGCTGGCTCATCTGGCAGACAACCGCAAATGCAAGTCTCCTTCTTGGTTACCTGGCTCTTGTCACCAGTTTCCTGTACGCGGATTATCTTGACAACCGTGGCAGGACGGATTCCATGGGTCTTACGGGGTATTACCGGAAACCGGCCATCTGGTATTACCTTGCGGTCGTGCTCATTCTCCCGGCTCTTTCGTGGTTTGTCCTCGCACCCTCGGTGAATGTCCAGCTGGTTCCCTGGTATGCCATGTTTGCAGGGATTTTCCTGTACGTGAGCTACCGTGAGTACAAAGGTACTCCCCCGGTAAAAGCCCGCAAAGGCAAAAAACCGGAGACCAATGTATCCGAAGCCATCGAGCGATGGTATTTTGTCCTGATCATCCTGATCTTCGCAATAACGAGCATGATCCAGTTCATCACCCCTGGCGGCTGGGGCTCACCAGCGCTTCTCGTCATGCTCCCTGCCGTCTTCTGCGGGGTTTTCTACCTCTTCGGGAGAATGCACTTCTTTGGCGGGGCGGATGCCTGGGCACTCATCTTCATCTCGTTTGCCGTACCCACGTTTCCGTTCACCCCGCTCTTTGGAAATCCACCCTTGGGCTTCTTGTCCTTCTCGGTGCTGATCAATGCTCTCATCCTCAACCTCGCTGCCCCGGCAGGGATCTTTATTATCAATATCCTGCGGGGCAACCGGGCTCCCCTGAGGTACATGTTCTTCGGCTTTCCGGTCAAGGGGGATAAGATCCAGGACTCCTGGGGTTTCGTGATGGAGGAGTTCGAGGAGAAGAACGGGACAGTTTCCCGGAAGTTCATCGGCTTCTTCGAGTCCATCCGCAGGATGTACGCCGGGACCGGCCGGGTGTACACAAAAGATCTCCGGGAACACCCGGAAGAGTTCTCCAAAGAGCTTGCCGTCTACAAAAAAGCCGGCACGGTGTGGATCTCCTACGCAGTACCATTCATAATTCCGATAACCGCCGGCTTTATCACGGCAATAATATTTGGAGATTTCCTCCTTGCAATCATGAAATTTGTTATCTGAGGACCAGATCATGCTGAACCTGAAATTTGCAGATGAACTTATTCCGGTGATCGTGCAGGACGCACAGACCCGCGAAGTGCTCATGATGGCATACGCAAACAACGAAGCGGTCCGGCTCACGCAGGAGACCGACTTTGCCCACTACTACAGCCGGAGCAGGAAGAAACTCTGGAAGAAAGGCGAGGAGAGCGGCCACTTCCAGAAAGTCCTGCGGATCCTCACGGACTGCGATGAGGACTGCCTCATTTACGAGGTGGAACAGACCGGCGCTGCATGCCACACGGGATATATGTCCTGTTTTTACCGGACACTGGACGGCAATGTTGTCGGGACCAAGGTCTTCGATCCAGAAAAAGTCTACAAGAAGCCGGGCCATTGAACCGGTCTGCTTTCTCTTTTGAGATCTCTAAAAACGCGGTCTTTCGATATCACCATTAAGCTGATGCACCCATGTATGCATGAGAGGGTGATGACGCTGGCAGATTCCCCGAGCAACCCCATAACGGTCGTGCGGATCCATTACGTGAAAGAAGGCTGTGAGCCGCAATTCGAAGCCGAACTGAAAAAACTCATGGAGGTCTTTTCCTCCCTCCCGGCAAACCTCGGCATAACGATATTCCGGCCGGGAAAACACCATGACGGGGTGTACCGGGTTGTTTACAAGTTTGCATCCAAGGAGGAACTCGACCGGTGGCATACATCTCCAACCTACCTTACCTGGCTTGAGACCGAGCGGGGGCTCACCATCGCCCCGCCCCGCATGGAAGTGCTCACCGGCCTTGAGACCTGGTTCACCCTTCCCGGGCAGCATGTGGTAAAACCCCCTAAAAGGTTCAAGCAGGCGGTAATCTCGTGGATTGCGGTCTTTCCGCTCACCTACATCATTGCACTCTGCATAAACCCCATCGTGGGATCGCAGGATCTGCTCGTCCAGAAGTTTATTTCAGCTACCATCCTGATACCCGTTCTTGCCTGGGCAGCAATGCCTGCACTTACAAAGGTGTTTGCCAACTGGCTGTATGAGGCCGAGGAGATGTCAATTCCCGGGGAGAGGGAACCGTTCTCCTGAAAAACAAAAGGAATGTGCAGGAAAGCGTTCCCCTGCACGGTATAACTACCCGCATTCGATCAATATGATATGAACCGGGCACAACTGTTCTGCATCCCGTGCACAGGAAGCCAGAGATTCCGGAACGAAACCCTCTGCCCGGTCATTACCAAACCGGAACTCCTCGGCCATCTCGGAAAACCCATCGCAAGGATTCTGGCAAAAGACCTCCGGGCAGATATTCCAGCAGGCCCCGCAGGAAATGCAGGACGAGCGGTCGATCGTTACATGCATGATACAGAAGGGAACTCTTGTCTTTCAACAATAAATACCCAGACAGGGACTTCCCCGCAGGTTCGCACGGGTATGCCGGCAATACCCGGTTCCGGGGGGATTACTTAGTGCACCCCCTGGAGCGGCAGATCACTTTATCATTTCACCCTGCAACCTTGGTACGGGAGGAGTCTGGATGGACAAGAAAGAGAAGATCGTTATGCCACCACTGCGGCCTTACGAAATGCCTGAGATGCCGGCGGTTGCACTGGAGGGTGAGCCGGAACCGTCCGAGTTTGCCATCCAGGCAGAGGATCTGAGCCGCGATGAACTCCGGGAGATGGCATGCCCGGTAGATCTGCCGCCGCTGCGGGATGACGAACTGCCGGACACCGTGGTTACGGTTATCCGGGCAGAGCCGGACTCCCTGCTGGATGATCCCTCATGGGGCTTCGGTAAACCAGCTCCCGAGATCACCATCCGCAAAGGGCGCCTGCTGCACCCGTGGGATGACGAACCGGAAGATGATCAGTAAGGACTTTTCAGTCACATTCCCGATCAAAGATGACAGTTCGTCCGCACGGGCGCTGCTTATTCAGATCAGCGCTCCGTTCCACGAGATCGAGCAGGCAGAAGAAGGCGGCAGCTTCGACCGGGTCACTGAACAGGGCCAGTTCCCGGTCGGTCCGTTTTTCAAGGATCTCCGTGAGATACTTCCCGTACGCCTGTTCGTGGATTTTCAGTGCCCGGGTTGTATTTTTCCATCGGAGAATTAATTCGTCCAGTTCCTTGCGTTTCATAGGACCACGTGAGAATCCATGGATCGACAGGACTCATGAGATCGCGGCAGGCATGGGGTGAAAGTGCCCAATCCACGAGGAATCCTGGCAAACAGATATACATAAGCCGTTCGCGGACAAACGTGTTGAAGACAGCTGCGAGGTATTCCGGGCAGCAGAGGTATCTTTCCATGCAGGGGCGGACACACGATTCGGCATTTACCGGCCTTGAGGCTGCAGTGGTCCTCATCGCTTTCGTGGTTGTCTCGGCCGTGTTCTCGTACGTTGTTCTCAACACGGGATTCTTCGTAACCCAGAAAAGCCAGGATGTCATCTACTCGGCGGTTGCCCAGTCGGATTCGGCAATGGGGCCGATCGGGGGCGTCTATGGCGTCACGGATCCGGCCTCCGGGCAGCTGGTGAAGATCAACTTCTCCTGCCGGCTCGCATTCGGGACAACGCCTATCGACTTCAGCCGCGTGACGATTGTCTACAACAACGGGACCCTGCTCGAGACCCTTCGTATGGACCCGGCCACCTACAACCCGGCAGGGTGCCAGACAAACTCGGGGACATGGGCGGTGTACCAGCGGATCAACAGCCAAAATGCCAACAACCAGCTCGGGTCGGGCGAGGAATTCATGGTCAGTGCCTGCCCCTCCGAGCCCCCGGTCAAAGACGATACCATCCACCTTGAAGTCCGGCCACCAAACGGGGTTGCCATGGATCTCACCCGATCGGTCGGGAGCCTCGGGGGATCCGTCACCCGCCTCCACTGAGATATCGATTAAAAAAATGCGGTCGGGATCAGACCGTTCCTTCCTGGATCTGAATGACCAGGGCCCCAAGTTCTTCAACCATTCCCTGGAGATCGGGGCCACTGCTTATGACCGGGTGTGCCTGGGAAAATTCCCCGACATTGAGATCAATTCCAGATCCCCGGATAATGAACCGGAAGAGTTTTTTTGGCCGCACCGCAAAGAGGATGATTCCGACAATCCCGATACCAGAGAGCAGGATCCCGACAACCTGTATACTGCTGCCAATGACCGGAAGAGTTCCAAGAGCGGATCCTAAAAGTGCTGCAGCAAGGCCCACCACAAGGGCAATCACCGAACCCGCGAGGAGGAGAATATTGTACCGGGTGCCCTGGAGGATATCCAGCCCCCGGATCTCGCTTATGGCAATCTGCTGGAAGAGCGAGGCCTGGTCCTGCACAAAGAAATTCTTCACAGAGGAATAGACAACCACCCGTTTGTTGGTCACGGAAAGGTTGATCCTTGCCTTTACCGGAGAGAACATTTTGAACCCGGAATATTCCTTGATGAGGCGTTCCCCCTGTGCAAAGCCAATGAAATTCTGAATATCGGCCATCCTGGTTTGCTCCGTACGGAGTGTGGATCTTTTTGGGTATTACGGCTTTCCCTGTTCCAATAACAGCCCCATGGGAATCCAGATGTTACCGGTTGCGTCCATCCCGACATTACGGACTACAAAGTTCATATATCCGGCAGGAGAGGGTAACTGAGTGATAACCTGATGGACGAATTCCAGATACCGACCTGCAATCACGACAATACTCCAATGAAACGGGTATGGTCAGATGGTCATGGGAAAGCCGTATACCAGTGCCCGGTCTGCGGGCGGAAGATCGATGTGAGGGAGAGCGGGAACCCGTCCTGACACGATCGCAGAATGGCAAGATGATCCATTATAACGGGAGCAAAGCATTGAATCCGGCACATTGATTACCGGGGGATAGTCAAAGGGAGGTCGATCGCGGGGGTGTGAAACATACGTTCTTTTTCCCGGGGAAACTGGTGTTGAAGAACTGCGGTCTGCTCCTGAACAGTATGCTGAAACGAGCCGAGGTATGCCCGTAAGAAAGGGGGTGCTGTTGTCCACCATTACGGAATAGCCGTCTTTTTTTCAATGCACGTTGTCGAGACTGCCGGTACAAGCAGGACTGACCCGATTTGACAAAACGGCGGTCCCATAAACCTTCACTATATCAGGGTAAGATTAAAAGCGAGATAGTTCCCTTTTTCCCGCTCAAAGATTTACGCATTTTTTAACTGGTAAAGCTCCGGGTGAGAGATCGTTTAAACCAGAGGATATCACCAAGGGTGTGGATCTTTTTTATATCCACGCAGCCGGGGAGAATATGGCTCACATCCCTGTATCTCTCCGGCTGAACCACCGGAACGAACGGATTTTGATCCGTAAACCGAAGATATTTCGGCTTCAGCAGGTGTGCGATAGACTGCTGCATACCACGCCAACACTTTCACACCCCGCCAGCCTGAGCCTTTATTGTTCCGGCACAGCAGGGATCCGGTGCCATGCAGATCGAACTCTCGAAAGGGATCCTCCTCAACCAGGGTGCATTTGCCGCAGTAATTGCACCGGAAAACAAGATCCTCGCAGCACTCAACAGCAACAGGGATCTCCAGAGATTCCTTTTCCTGTATGTCTGTGGCAACTACTCCCGCATCCTTTCCGGTATCAGCCGCACATCGGACAATTTTGAAGTCAGGAGGCCGTTTACCGCAGACCAGTTCCTGACCGTGGTAAACGAGGCAAGCCATACGGTACTCTTCATCGAGCACGATCCAACCCTGTTTGACGGGGCAGGACGGATGCTGGATACGGCAGCATCAGCACTGAAGCAGGCCGGGCGCGAGGCTCTGGTGATCCTGTGGGCGCCGGCAAGCGACCGCTCATTTTCCATTCTGGCACAACAGGCTGACCGGATCATCGAGATCACTACCGGTGAACCCTTGACCGGTCTGCCAAACTCCCCCACCCGACGTATGTGCCGCGGGAGCCGGGGGGGCTTGACAGGCCAGAAGACCCTGGAGGTTACCTGATGGGCAGAAGTGTTGAGAGTGTACGGCAAGGCGTAAACAGAATAGCAGGCCGCTGGGCACGCTTCGCACGTACCCTGCCCGGCAGAAGAAAATTATGCGGAGAACTTCTCGCAGATCAGGCAAAAAGACATTCGAGCGAGGCGTTTTACAGCGGTGAAGCCCCGCTGGAAGCTGCATTTTTCTCGGTGCTTGTCGAGCTCCAGCATACCGACAATAGGGATACAGGAGGCCGACCGGATGTGGATACTTGACTCGGCTTACCGCGGAGGGGGCGTGGATCTGTGGTGCAAAGCGGGATCGGTACAGGTGAGCCACCATGAGTACGATCCACCGTTCTATCTGTATCTTCCCGATCCGGACGCATACCACCCCATGATTACCGCACTGGAAGAAGATTACCGGGCTGAGGCCTGCACATTCAGGACAATCTTTGGAAAACGCGAGGGGTACAAAATTTTTGCAGGGCGGACCGTAGCTGAAGCAATCGAGCACCAGACAGAATATGCTGCGCAGATCTTCAATGCAGACATCAGGAAGGATCAGTGCTTCATGGCCGAGAACGGGATCGTTCCCTGCTGTAATGATATGGGCGATCGCTTCTCCCCTGATATCTCCCATGACCTGAAATGGATAGAAATACAGATCCCCGGCCACCCGGACCGGGCCGGTACTTTTACAGAGATGAGCATCGTCCACGAGCAGAACGAACATCTTGCCGGATCCGAGCGGGAGGTACTGTCCGATCTCTTCACGCTGATTGATGCGTGCGACCCGGATGTGATTCTCATGCCCCACGCGGATCGCTGGATGGCGGTACTGCAGGCACGGACCCGTGCGCTGGACATTTCCCTGAACATAAGCCGGACGGGCAAATACCGCACCATCGGTTCGCGCTCGTACTGGAGTTACGGGAGGGTAGAACACAAGGATGCAGCACTCATTCCCGACGGCAGGATACTGATTGATACCGAGCAGTCGCTTGTGTACCGGGAGGGTGGACTCTCTGGCGTGCTCCTGGCCGCCAGGCTTTCTGGGATCTCCCCCAATCTCGCATCCCGGTTCACCCCGGGTACACTCATCTCCGGTTACGAGACCTATGAAGCGGTGCGAAGAGGTATCGTGGTACCGTTCCGCAAGAGCGATGCTGAAGCACTGCGGAAATTTGCCCTGCTCAGGGGCGCGGATCGGGGCGGGATGATGTTCCAGCCGGAAGCCGGGATCTTTTTTGACGTGGATGAGATCGATTTCACCTCAATGTATCCTTCAATCATCGTTCTCGCAAACCTGTCGCCGGAGACCATAGGGCATCAGGAAAAGCAGGGCTTCCTTCCCACCGCCCTTGCACCCCTGCTTGACCTGAGAAAGACGGTAAAACAGCGGAAGCGATCCGATCCCAATGCAGCGGGTATCGATGCCGTCCTCAAATGGATGCTCGTTACCTGCTTCGGCTATACCGGATACAAGAATGCAAAATTCGGGAGGATCGAGGTTCACGAGGCTATCACCAGAAAGTCCCGCGAGATTCTTCTGCAGACAAAAGAGATCGCCGAGGATATGGGATTTACAGTGCTGCACGGGATTGTGGACTGCCTCTGGGTGCAGGGACCATCAGTCTCGGCATTGCAGGAGCGCATCTGCCGGGAGACCCGGCTGGCTGCCGAAACCGAGCATTTTGACTGGCTGGTCTTCCTCCCCCTCAATGACGGGTTTGGGGCATACAACCGCTATTACGGCCGGCAGCCGGATGGGAGCGTGAAAGTCAGGGGCATTGCAGCACGACGGCACGATACCCCCGGTTACATCAGGAAGATGCAGGGCGATATGCTTGCCGTCATGGGCCGAGCAAAAACCCGGGCTGAACTGGAATCGATGTGGGACGAAGTATGCAAGATATACCGGACCGCTGTTGCACAACTCCCTGATGCTCCCGTGCAGGAGATGACCATCAGCCGGAGGATAAGCCGGCTCCGGTACGCCCACCGCTGCATCGAAGGAGCCGCGGTTGAGGCATATCGAGAGTCCGGGGCGGATATAGCGCCGGGCATGAAGATCCAGTACGTTGTGCGCGATGCACGTACATACAACGTCGATCCGGTCTGGAGTGCTGGAAACTTCGACATCCCGTATTACCGGGATCTCCTGGAGCGGGCATGGATCGAGATCGCGTATGCATTCCGGGAGGGGAGGGCACTGAGGGATCCGCAGTCCCGGATTGCGGGTCTGCCTCATCATCAGAATATCACCGGCAGGCAAAGATGTAATATCCCCTGCCGCCAAGTATCCGGCAGATAATGGCCGATAAACAGCTCCTCTCAACAATCCGGTACGTTGCCGGTACAAAACCGGTATTCACCCTGTCAGAGATCCTCCCGTACCTTGAGGAGGGAACACCTGCTGACGTTGAGGATCTGTTCCGACAAATAGCTGGCGATTTGAAAGGGCTCGGGCTTGTTGCAGATAAAAGAGGGGGCGATTACGAAATATCACGGCTTTCACCTCCGCAGATATATACCCTGAACACGGAGGAATCTGCCCGTACCAACCATTTTTTCGAACAAAAAACCATTCCGGCAGAACTCCAGTCGGCTATCGAGCAGTATATCACAAAAAAAGTGGGGAAGGACTGGGACGATCCGGCGGTAATCGAGAAACTCCGCCGTGCGATCATTGCCCAGAAAGACGATTACTGGAAACCGCAGCACAAACGGTCCCTGCAGTACACCAAGGGGTACAGCGTGCTCGGCTACCTGGCGTACCACTTCCCGGTCTACTTCATGCAGACCGAATACCTCCTCCTGCTGCTTGCCCGGAGCGGGCGATTAAGACAGAGGATGACTATTCTGGATATCGGTACGGGACCGGGGGTTGTCCCGCTCGCGATTGCGGACTTCTATTCCCGGCTCGATACCGCGAAGGCGGATGTATTCTCCCTGGAACGTTCGGAAGAGCATGTCGAGGCGTTTTTAGCCCTCCGGGACAGTTGCGTGCCCAGGGGAGGAAAAGTCAGCATCAAGCCACCGGTACGAGCTGACCTGCGGACCTTGGATCCGGAAGTCCTACCGGCAAAGATCGATCTGGCGGTTTTTTCCAATGTCCTCAATGAGCTGCCGGATGCCTCAGCAGATATGCGGGAAGAGATAGTTACCCGCATTGCAGAGCGACTGGCTCCAGACGGGACGATCCTGATCGTGGAGCCTGCAGACGAGGAGAATTCGACCCGGATGCGCTCCCTGACAGTTGCCCTCCAGGGAAAAGGTCTCTCGATTCAGAGCCCCTGCTCGTTCATCTGGGGTATTCCCTGCACCGCCCCCCGCTGCTGGAGCTTCAGGACAGGCCCCGCAATTAAAATGACCCGTATTATGGAAACCATTGCGCAGTGCGAGGAGTCCTACCGGTTCATCAACACCGATATCAAGTACAGTTATGCGATTCTGGGCAGGGAACCCAGAAAAACAGAATCATACCGTCTTTCTTCTGAATCAAAATTCCTCCGGTTGTCCAAACTCCGGCAGCATGTGGAAAAACGGATCAATACGGCGGGCCTGAAGATGAGCGGGGAGCTGGGCAATGCAAAGACCCATGTGTACAAGATCTGCGACGGGACAGCAAAAACACCGGTCTATGCGGTGCTGCCCTCGTTCCATATCACCCCGGATAATGAGGGGCTGACAACAGCACCCTATGGTTCCGTTCTTGAGATGAAAGGTGTTCTCGTGCGGTATAACAAGGCGCATGATGCATATAACCTGCTCGTGAACAGGAATACGCGTGTGTACCGTCAGGAATCCTGAACGGAAGAATTGGCAGGGGATCGGGCGGGTGTCGGGATGTCTCATATTGCATGGAATGAACATCCAGGAAAATCCATCCGGTCTTCAGGTGATCAGCAGGAGCGCATTCCTGAAACAGGGATTTTGCAGGAAACGCAGAGCTTTTTCCCGGAACAGGTCTTGGGAATAACTGCCTTGAACTCTTCTGCAGTTCTTCACGTGGGAAGAATAATTCTCCTGGATTAATATTTATTGAGGAAAAATAGAGTAGATGTGATGCAATGGACAGCTTGAATCTAGACAGCGATGAGTCCATCCAGAAAAAAGTCTCAAAGATAATTATCAACGGTACCCGGTGCGAAGCGGTTCTCACCAGCAGACGAGTCATTCTGGTTGAACGCGAAACCGATCGGGTCTACCGGGATATCCCGTATACGGACATCGCTCTTGTTGTCGCGAGCGTGAATGCTATCCACGAACCCGTCCTGACAATCACCATCAACCAGCCGGATGGCGGGCAGCAGATCATAGAGATAGTATTTGTCTACCAGCCGGGCGGCCAGAATATCCAGGATCTTGAGAAATGCATTGCACTCTTCAACGAGCATGAGGTCCCCCTCCAGAATAATGGCATACTGAGTGCCAAGACCCCCAAGAGCCGGATGGCAGCAGTGAGCCCGAGCCTCCAGGTTGAGGAAGAACCGGGCAGCCGCAACCCGGCATCGGACCGGACAGTTGCCGGAAGACCCTGGCAACTCAGGCAGCTTCCACCCGAGGATAATCCCGAGAGATCCTCGTTTGGCACATTTGTACTGATTCTGGTTGCACTGGCGGTAATCATAGGAGGCGCATTCATGGCAGGGCAGGTACTGAATGCAGGAAAAACACAGGCTGAACACGGTATCACTCCAAAACCGACGGGGGTTACTGCTGAACTGACAACCCCGGTTCCCACCACGACAGCACCAGTCACCGTTATACCAACAACCATTGCTTCGCCCGTCCCGACTCCTGCTGATAACGGGAAGATAACGAGTCTGCCCAAACAAGGGATATGGGCAAAGATCTCGTACCCGGCCCATTATTCCGGTTCTCTTGGGGGAGACGGCCGGAGGATCGGGGTGAACGGTTCCGGGACCCAGTATCTCGCGCTGCCGTTCCAGAATACCACCATAGACGGTTCTGTTGAGAAGGGGGACGGATCGGCCGATCTGCTGGAAGTGGAGATCTATAATGGCGGGTCCCTTGTTTCAAAGAGCGAGACCAAGAGACCGTTCGGTATAGCCGAGATCCATACCCCGGTCGGGCTTCCCATGGGGTACAGCGAACTCCCCACGCCGACACCGGCGGCAGCTGTTGTTGTGCCCACACCGGATCCATCCCTTACCCTGCACTCAGTTCCATCTAACGGGGTCTGGGTACGTGTTGCATATCCCGGGACATTCTCCGGATCGATCGGTGCAAACGGGGACTGGAGACAGATCACGGGATCGGGGGACCAGTTCTACCAGCTCTCAATGACAGATGGCGTGATTGAGAGCTCGATAGACAAAAGCGATTCTCTGACCAAGAACATGATTGTTGAAATTTATAAGGACGGGAAACAGGTCCTGGTCAGGAATACCACCCTGCCGCGTGGAAATGTGAAGATCTATACCACCGTTTAACCAGGGGATACAGGAGTCCGCACATAGAATCCCCCGGGAAATTTCGGGGATTATCCGGTGCAGGGAACGCAAGAGTAAAATCCCTTTCCGGTCTGCCGGATATTCTTTTTTAATCGTAAATATTAATGGAGAATGACACCAACATGATAGGTTAATGCTCAAAGTACATCGGGATATCTGTGGATATTGCGGATGTTGCGTATCGGTCTGCCCGGAAGGAGCTCTTGAACTGATCGATGCGTACCTGTCCGTGGAGAAGAACTGCACCAGCTGCGGAGTCTGCGCAAAAGTCTGCCCCCTTGGCGCCCTGGAGGTAGTCAATGAAAAGTAAGTACGACGTTCTCGTCATCGGCGGCGGCCCTGCCGGCGCACTGGCAGCAAAGACGGCCGTGGAGAAAGGACTCTCTGCCTGCATTGTCGAGAAACGCCCGGCGATTGGTGCACCGGTCAGGTGTGCTGAGGGAATAGGACAGGATGGCCTCCAGGAGTTCATCGAACCGGACTACCGCTGGATCTCAGCCGAGATGACCGGCGCAACCGTTGTTGCCCCTGACGGATTTGTCATGAAACTCGAATCCGAGCTTGCCGGGAGCAAAGTCGGGTACGTTCTCGACCGCAAGTTCTTCGACCGTGAGCTGGTCTGGAAAGCTTCCGAGGCCGGTGCCGATGTTGCCGTCAAATCCCGGGCAGCAGCACCCATTATCGAGAACGGATTTGTCAAAGGTGCAAAGATCGAGTACTGCGGCAAGATCTCAAGCGTCCGCGCCGAGGTCGTTATTGCAGCGGACGGAGTCGAGTCCAAGTTTTCGAGATGGTGCGGCGTGGACACGACCGTCCCGGTCCGCGAGATCATGAGCTCGGTCCAGTACGTGATGACCGATATCGACATCGATGAACACTCCACGGTCTTTTACCTGGGTAACGATGTTGCTCCTGAAGGGTACCTCTGGGTCTTCCCGAAAGGCAAGCGGGCGGCAAACGTCGGGATCGGCATCTCCGGGAAGAAGAGCGGCGATGGGCACCGGGCAAAGGACTACCTGGACAAGTTCGTCAAGAAGACCTTCCCGCACGGCAAGACCATCGAGTACATCCCCGGCGGAGTCTCGGTCTGCCGGCCGCTTCCCTGCACGGTTGCCGACGGTCTCCTGATCACCGGTGACGCAGCCCGCGTGGTTGACCCCCTGACGGGCGGCGGCATCTACAATGCCATGTACACCGGCAGGCTCGCTGCCACCGTTGCAGCGGACTGTATCGGCAAGGGCGACGTCTCGAAGAAAGCCCTGATGAAATACGACAAGGAATGGCGTGCCTCAAAGATGGGAAAAGCCATCGAGCGCAATTACCACATCAAGGAATACTTGATCAAACAGTCAGATGAGAAACTCAACGAGATCATCCACTCGGTCTCAAAACTCAATCTCAAGGAATTCACGACATTGACCCTGGTAAAAGAGATTATCCGGGTCAACCCGAAACTGGTGCTCGAGCTTGGGGCGCTCGCAGCATCACTCCGCTGATTTTTTAAGCTGTTTGTTGAGAAGCCGGAGGCAGTCGGCTTCGGCCTCTTTCTTGGTAAAGACCGTAAAGATATCCCCCGCCTGGATCTTCACGTTGCCGCTCGGGATGATCAGTTCGCCGCTTGAGCGCCGGATCGCGATGAAGACGAAATCCTTGACCTTGAGCTCGCGGATCTCGTGACCGACTATGGGAGAACCCGTTTCGGCAACTATCTCGAAGATGGAGCCGCCGGGTATCGAGGCCAGCTGCTGGAGCTGGGGGTTCTGCGTCCAGTAGTAAAGCCGGGATGCGACAAGTTCGTCAGGGTTCTCGCTGATCCGTACCCCCACTTCCTTGAAAAAGTCGGAATGGGATGGCTGGTTGACAATGGCAACCACGTTCGGTACCCGGAATTTCTTTGCCAGCCAGCAGGTCATCAGGTTGACGGCATCGTCGCTGGTGGTTGCGATCAGCGCATCGGCCCGGTCGATTCCTGCCTCTTCAAGGATGGTCTTGTCGGTAGCGTTACCGGTCACCGCAAGCACATCGTAGTGTTCCAGGACTTCACTGCACCGGGCCTCGTCCTGGTCGATGACCACCGCATTATGTGCGTGCTCGACTGCCAGTTTTGCAAGATTTCTCCCAATTCCCCCAAGCCCCACGATGATGATGTACATGCCTACCGGTTCCATCATCGGCATTGAAATATCTTGCGCATCAACTTCTGCGTGTGATTTGCGGCGTTGACGAGGCAGGGAAGGGATCCGTGCTGGGCCCGATGGTAATTGCGGCGGTCGGAGTGGCAAAGGAATCCGTGCTGGCTGGGCTTGGCGTGAAAGACTCAAAGGAATTATCGGCCCATGAGCGCGAGCGGCTGTATCCCATTATCCGTAAACAGTGCAGAGTTTCGGTGATACAACTGGATGCGCAGGATATCGACCGGGTCCGCACGGAGATGACCATGAATGCGGCCGTTGCCCGAGCCCATGCACAGGCGATCAATAAGATCTCCCCGTCCCTTGCCTACGTGGATGCCTGTGATGTCAATACCTTCCGCTATGCCGAGACCGTGAAACGGAGCCTTGACAAACCCTGCGAGATTGTCTCGGAACATCATGCAGACCAGAAATTTGCCATCGTGTCGGCGGCCAGTATCGTTGCAAAGGTTGTTCGCGACCGGGAAATCACTAAACTTTCGAAAAAATACGGGGAGATCGGCAGCGGGTACCCGTCCGACCCGATCACCATCAGGTACTTGTCCGCATATATCGAAGAGCACAAAATGCCGCCACCCATTGCCCGCAGGAGCTGGAAGACGGTCGAGAATCTCCTTGCACAACGATCCCAGCGCAGTCTTGGGGATTTCTGAACGGAGCGAGATCCCGAAAGTCCACATCGTATTTTTCCCAAGGTGATTAGTATAGGTGCAGGTACGATCCTGCAGTTTTTTCAAGCAGACTTCGATTTCAGAATTTTAATCGCGATCAGGATCGCGATTGAAAATTGATTTCAGATCAATCAAGCTTTGATTTTTGTTTTTCAATCGAACCTTGATTGAAAAATTTTCAGCAGACCTTGATGAAAAAATTTCAACCGGACCTTGATTGAAAATCATGCGTCGCGGCACCTTCTTCGTCGTGAACATCTATTTTGAACCAGTGCACAGGTACTTAACTTTTGATCATCGAACCTTGATTGAAAAATTTTTAGCAGACTTTGATTTTATATTTTCAATCAAGGTTTGATTTTAAAATTTTTATCGCGATCAGGATCGCGATTGAAAATCTGATCCGGATCAATCAAACCTTGATTGGGAAATTTCAACCGGACTCTGGTTTTTTATTTTCGACCAGCTCCTGATTGAAAATTTTCCGGTATGGTCTAGCTGAAAAATTGCGATTGGCAGTGAATGAAAATAATAACCGGTTCTTATTTACCGGGCATAGCGCAGAACCACATGCAGACACGAATCAGAATGGTTTCACCTTACCAAAAACGAGCCGTGAGAGAATTATATTCCAGTCCGGAGCAGAAAATATGCGCCATAGTAACGCTTTATCTTGCTGAACATGCCAGCTATAATGATGGACTGGATCCTTCTGATCGTTCTTCTTGTTGCAGCGTATGCTCTCATAGCATTCACTATTCACAAGAGAAAACTCTGGCAGGATCATATCACGTTTTACGGTCCCCTGATGGCGATAAAAACCGAGAAAGTCGGGTTTTTTGACCGGTTCCTCCCCTTCAGCACATTCCTGCGACTCTATGGGACGCTGGGCGTGCTCATGGTCATCGTGGTCTCGGTCCTGATGACGGTCATGCTCCTTGTCGCCGCCCAGAATATCGTCACCCAGCGGCCGGCGCTCACCATGGCAAATGATCCCAAGAATGTGCTCGCTATCCCGGGCGTAAACGATTTTATCCCGTTCACGTTTGCAGTCTGGTTCGGGCTCATCCTCACGATGATCATCCACGAATTCGGCCATGCCATTCTCTGCCGGGTGGAAGGGATCCGGGTAAAGACCATGGGAGTTCTGCTTGCCGTGATCCCAATCGGAGCATTCGTTGAACCGGACGAGGAGGACCAGGAGAAAAGCCGGGGTCTTGCCAAGATGAGGATGTTCGGAGCCGGTATCACCAACAACATTCTTATGGGTGTGCTCTGTTTTGTTGCCATTATTCTGCTGCTCGGGCTTGCCGTACCGCTCAGCACTCCGCTTGTACACGGGGTGTATGTGGATTCCCCGGCATACCAGGCAGGCGTTCCCCCGAATTCGGTTATCCAGGAAGTCAACGGCATTCATGTGAATACAAGGGATGAGGTTGCCTCAATCCTGAATAATACAAAACCCGGAGATCAGGTCACGCTGGTCCTGGATAATAAAGGAAAGCCCGAATCGCATACCCTGACGCTCACCTCCTGGCCAAAAGACTTAGGCACACGGACGAGCGGGTTCATGGGAGTCACGTATTATGATGCTCCGGCCGTCAAGGAGCAGTTCGGTCTCCTGTACCAGCCGGTAGGCATCATCATTCTGCTGGCAGTACCGCTCTATACGATCATGGACCCGGCCAGCTGGAGCCAGTTCGCACTCCTGACGGTCGACACGGTGGACACCATAATGTGGCAGGTGCCATTTCCCCAGTTCTGGCTTGTCATCCAGATCCTCTTCTGGTGTGGATGGTTCAATCTCGTTGTCGGGACCTTCAACGCGCTTCCCCTCCTCCCGCTCGACGGGGGTCTCATCCTCAAGGAAGCGGTTGACCGGCTGCTGGACCGGCGGGGTCTAATCAAGTATTCCGGCTACGTGGTCAGCGCAATAAGTTACATGATGCTGGCCGTGCTCCTGGCCGTGATGATCCTGCCGTATATGATGAACCTCCCCCGGTAATCTTTCATTTTTATCTCGGTGCTATGGTTTAAGGGGCAGGGATTGATAGCCGAAGGGATAAGCCAGATCCCTATTGAGGGCTGATCGGGCAGGTCTCCATACCATACTCCCCACTTCCCCACAAGGGTTTCACTCCTGCCATGACATCCGGGTATGGGGTGACTGCGGAGCTGTGGACTTGAAGGGAAACGAAGTGGAAATAGATAATGATGAAAGACGGATTGCGGGGAACGCAACTAACGTTATCGGAATTTTAAAAAAAGTAAAAAAAAATTCAATTTTCCTTGAGGAGATTACTCCTCTTTCCCGTCCGCGGCCGGGGGTACCTTACGCTTGCTCGTATCCTTGAGCTCGTCTTCGGTTACTTTCGGAACCGCGTCCTGGATCTCCTTGAGGATGGCATCAACCGTCTCCGGTCTCGGGATCACACCGAGAATATTGTCATCCATGACCGGCCTTGCTGCAACTTCATCGGGAGACTCATCCTTTGCACCGAGGAACTTTGCTCCCTGACGGATCAGCTCGGAGATCTCGAACGGGAAGATGATCTTCGTAGCTTGCCCGTTCGCCATGGTCTTGAGGGCATCCAGAGAGAGCACGGTGATCGCTTTTCGGTCAAGCGGGGCTGCACCCACGGACAGGATACGGAGTCCCTGCGCCTCACCCTGGGCCTGGAGGATTTTCGAGAGCCGTTCACCTTCAGCCCGGAGCACCTTGCTCTGCCGCTCGCCTTCGGCTTCGAGGATCATGCTCTGCCGGAGACCCTCGGCTTTCAAGATTGCCGAACGTTTTTCACCGTCTGCCCGAAGGATTGCCGCTCTTCTGGCACGCTCTGCTGCGGTCTGCTCGGTCATGGCATTCTTCACAGCCTCGACCGGGTCCACTTCCTTGATCTCTACACGCTCGACCTTGACACCCCACTGGTCGGTCTCGCGGTCGAGGATGTCACGGAGTTTGGTGTTGATGATGTCGCGGTTGTAGAGCACCTCGTCGAGTTCCATGTCGCCGATGATGCCACGCAGGCTTGTCTGGGCCAGCGCGACCGTTGCAAGCCGGTAATTCGAGACCTCGAAATAGGCTTTCTCGGGATCGATGACCCGCACGTACACGATGGCATCGACATTCGTCGGGGAGTTGTCCTTGGTGATGACTTCCTGGCTAGGGACCTCCATCACCTGGGTTCTGAGATCGAGTTTGGTGATGTCACTGACAAACGGTACGACCCAGCGGAAACCGGGATTCATCCGTCCCACGTACTGGCCGAGCCGTATCTGGAGCCCCTGCTCGTACGGCTGGATGATCACGACACCCTTGGCAAATATTACAACGATGGCAAGGATGAGGAATATAATGATGAGGGTTTCGATAAAGGCCATGTTATGCTACCTCTTCAACAACAATATGGACTCCTTCGGAATCGATGACTTTCACTTCAGCATTGACGGGAATTGTAGGTCCTCGTGAATGGGCGCTCCACTCTGTTGAGCCGATGATCACTTTGCCGGATAAACTCGCTGAATCGACAGCCACTTTCACCCGGCCGGTCTTGCCGATCAGCGAATCGCGGCTGACCGTGGTCGGGCTTGCATTGGGAGTTATCTTCCCGTACATCCAGACGGTAAAGCCTGCAGCACACAGTGCAGTAACAATCCCGACAATGCCACCCATCCACGGGTTGGCAATATCAAATCCTGCGAGCTGCAGGATCCCAAGAATGATCATGACTGTTGCAGGTACCGTTGCAAAGAACCCCGGGCTGTGCACTTCGACAAGCAGCAGGACGGCGCCGCCAACAATGAGCAGCCATCCCAAGGACATCCCCATATCTGGAAGTACCATGATCAGTGTTCACGTGCTGAAGGATAAAATCTTATGGAATTTTTGGATTTACCCTTGGTAAAACGGGCGGTTTCATGATTAATCTGTAAAAAACGCGGGAAACTCCGCTTAGCCGGTAATAACGTACAGGCAGGGATATCTTCCCGTTTGCACCGGGTCAGTGATTTGTCCGGGAGTCTTCCCTCAACAGGGCAATCTTCGAACCCCGGGGAATGCCGATGTCTTCGGCAATAACCTCGCACTTGACGCACATGAGGTACGCAACCGGGGGGAGGGAATCGTACTCGCTTAAGGATTCGTAGTTGGCCATTCCTTTGGAGATGATGATGGTGCAGGTGTCAATGGCCCGGGCGAGATCGGGAGGCATCTTGTCGAGATCGAGCCCGATCTCTGATCCGGCCCCGGTCGTGGTGAGGTGATCGGAGAACCGGTCGAATCCCAGGGCAAGCGCATCTTCCATAGTGGCATCGTTGAGAATGGGTGCATCCCGGACTGCCACGGTCACCTGTGATCCCTGCGATTTGAGATACTGCACAAGCAGGCGATCGAAAACAATCTCGCCGCAATTATCCGTGAGATAGACCACCCTCTGGCAGAGCGGGAGGATCCGGTCGGTATCATCGCGATCCAGCCCATTTCTGAACTCCTGTGCAAAGAAACGGGAGAAATCAGATGTAACGTCATGGTCCTTGACCGCATAATCGAACGTGTTCCCGATGACACTGGCAAGCACGCGATCGCGGAACGCAGGAAGGGTGTCCCGCACCTGCCGGCATACGGCAAGCGCCTGTTCATTGCCGATCCTCTTGAGCTCCCGGAACGGATCCGGGTTTTTCACCATCTCGCAGGCTTTCCGGTGAACCGCACTGGCGATCTGCGGATGGAGCAGGGATGAGTCTTTCATAGACCCCAGAAGATCCCGGCATTCCGCAAGAGTCCTATCGGTGCAATCCTGATCGGCAGATGCCAGCTGACATTCGAAAACAACCCGGGACAACAAACAATCGATACAGGTGTCCGTGAGTTTCATGATAGTATCATCCCGGAAGGATGACGAGAATAAATGATGGGGCCACTGAGATTTGAACTCAGGTCAGAAGACCCCCAGTCTCCTAGGATGGCCAGGCTACCCTATGGCCCCGCTCTCTTACTATTAGCCGATATTACTTATGTATCTTATTGTCTGTATATGATAATAAATCAAAAAAAGACCGGCTGACAGATTGCCTTGGCGGGAGAAAGGATTATTTTATTGCAAGGGCGGAAAGGAATTTTCACAATTTCCCGCGCTTGAACTCCTCGACCCGTGAGATGAGATTCTCAAGCTCGGTGTCCGTCATCCGCATCCTGCCGTGGATCGACCCCAGTTCCCCGAGCAGCTGGCGTATCCGGACATACATAAGATAAATAATCACCTGCTGGGTAACGATGACGACCCCGAAGAGAACGAGCATGTATTCTTCATATGCCATAGGTTCATCTCTCCACGTATCAACGGAATACAGCCCGGGCAAGCCGGTCCACGAACCCCTCGTCTTTATGCTTGGGTTCCTTGTCCTCATATTCGGCGCCGCAGATCTCGGCTGCGATCCTGCGGAAGGCTCTCGATGCTTCGGTATTGGGATATTTCAGGACGCAGGGCATCTTGTAGGCCGCAGCCCTTCGTACACTGGCATCTTCCGGAACCACGTCGATCACTTTCACACCCAGGACATCTTCCACGCTCTGGGAACGGAGCTCGGTATGTTCGGACCCGGCCCGGTTTAATATCGCCCCGTAGACTTTGCCTCCCATCACTTCACAGAGGATCTTGGTCTTGAGAGCATCGGCCATGGATGCCAGTTCGGGATTTACAACAAGGATAACCTGATCAGCAACAGAGAGCGGGACAACGCCCTCCTTTGAGATTCCACTCGGGGCATCGATGAGGAGATATTCGCACCGGTCCACCAGTTTGTGCATGACCTCTCGCAGTTTATCGGGATCGGCCTGCTGGAAACCCTGCAGGGAGATCCCGCTGGGAACCACTTTCACACCGGCAGGTCCTTCATAGATGGCATCCTCGATATCCGCTTTGCCGGCCAGCACCTCGTGCAACGTGACAGGGACATCATCCATGCCGAGAATGAGGGCCATATTTGCCATACCGATATCAGCATCGAGAATATAGGTCTGGTGATTGAGAAGAGCAAGCGATATACCAAGATTGACCGTGAGCGTAGTCTTCCCGACACCACCTTTCCCGGAAGTGATGGTATATGCCTGTATCATCAGAATCTTTATTTCAACTCTTAAGGGAAAAAGGTATTTATGGATTCTTTGATTTTTTTGGCCAGATGGTTAAATCCGCCCATCAATGGCCCTGTTTTCATGGAAAAAAAACAAAATGCTATAAAACAATATGTATTTATGCTCCCATCGGGTATTATGAATTACACAGGGTAGCGCAGCAGGAGCACAGGCATGTTGAAGGAGAAGATCACTGCATTCATTGAAATGATTCAATCCATCGAAGGGGTGGCAGCATGCGCCCTTGTATCCCGCGATGGGATAATAGCAGGCCGGAGTTTTGACCGGGATCTGAATGAGCCATGGTTTGGCGCTCTTTCGGCTACCATACTTGCATCGGCAGAATCGGTAGGGAGCATCATCAAGATGAAATCATTGAGATCGATCAGGATCCGGGCACAGGATTCTTCGATACTGGTCATGGGGGCAGGGGAAAACTTTCTCATTGCAGCCATCATCACAGATACAGCAGATCCGGAAAAGGTTCACACGCAGATGCTTGCGGTTGCGCAGAAAATTGGTGAGGCGATTTAATGTATACGATCCTTGTTGTTGACGACAGCCCGTTTATCGTTGATGTTTTTGTTACCATGCTGGAGCGGGGCGGTTACCGGACAGTAGCCGCGTACGGGGGAGAAGAGTGTCTGGAAATCTTGAAGACCGTGACGCCCGACCTGATCCTCCTGGATATCATGATGGAGCCGGTGGACGGCTGGGAGACCCTTGAGCGGGTGAAGGAGAATCCCGAGACAAAAGAGATCCCGGTCCTCATGCTCACCGCCAAACAGCTCACTCCTGCCGAGGCCCAGGAATATGGGATTTACATCGAAGATTATGTATTAAAACCGATTACCCACCGGGAACTCTACGATGCTATCGAACATGTCCTCAGCCGGCGCCAGGCAATAAAATCCGATATGGAGATGGCAAAACAGTCCGGGTTCGATTCCGAGATCATCACCGAATATGCCCGCCTCAGCAAGAGCATCGACGTGAACAAACGTCTCATGAAGATCCTTGAGACAACGTACAATTTCAATGATGCCAAAGTCAGGGTCAATGATGAGATCACCCGTGCGATAAAAAGCATGGAGATGAACATCAAGTTCCAGGAAAACCGCCTCCAGCAGATCAAGGGAGAACTCTCCGGTGGGGCGGCCCCCAAATAACCAATATCCCACTCCATTTCCCTACGGTGAATATTTGAATACTTTGCGGGTGTATACTATCCCGTGCCGGATCGTGGCAGCACGCGCCATACATGACGTGCACCAGCCAATACCAGTGAGGAATCGATATCGTGGAAGACAGTATCCTGATTGTAGATGACAGTCCCTATATCGTCGATGGCCTCGTGGCACTTCTGAAACGCAAAGGGTTTACCCCGATTGCCACGCATGGTGGCGATGAGGCCCTCACGGTCCTCAAGACCGTGAAGCCCGACCTGATCCTTCTCGATATCATGATGGAACCCATGGACGGGTGGGAGACGCTCGATCGGATCAAGGCGAACCCGGATACGAAGGATCTTCCGGTCCTGATGTTCTCGGCGAAAAAGATTACTGCGGAGGAAGCGCAGGAGCACTGTCTCAATATCGAGGATTTTGTTTCAAAACCGGTCAATCCCACCCAGCTGCTGGATGCCATCAGGAGGATCTTCGAACGGCGCAAGGACGTGATCGCGGAAGCCGGTGCTGCAAAAGATTCCGGTATGGACGCAACACTCATTGAGGAATACTCGGCCCTCCGGAAAAGCATTGAGGTGGACAAAAATGTTCTGGCGGTGCTGAAAAATGCAAGCGGCATGCATTTTCCCGGCCGGGAAGTCCCCTCAGATGATATCGCATCCATCAAAAAGCTTGAGGAAAAGATCTCAGCCGATGAACAGCGGCTCAAGGAGATCCATGAGAAATTTCCCCGGGTTGCGTGAGGCGCAATCCCGATCATCATGGTACATGAAGAATATTTAAATAGTATTTCCGCATTGTTATAATGCTGTACATCTTATTGCAGTGTGGGTTCGTAGCTCAGTTCGGTAGAGCGCCTGGCTTTTAACCAGGTGGTCGGGGGTTCAAATCCCTCCGGGCCCGTTGCCACGAGCAATCGTGGGTTTTTTGCGGTGATGCATCTGAGAGGAAATCTGTTCATCTGGGAGGGGGTTTTTCATTGAGCACCAAACTTAATGTGTTGAAGCACGTGATGGTGCCAGACCATAAAATCATGAGTGAGGAGGAAGTATCGGAGCTTCTCTCCAACTACAACATTACTACCGAACAATTACCAAAAATTTACCACGACGATCCTGCAGTGAAGACAATAGGCGCCGAGCCTGACAATGTGATTAGAATTATCAGGGCCAGCCACACAGCCGGCAGGGCTGAGGCATACCGCCTCGTGGTCAAGAGACCCAAGAAATAATTCCGGGGTTGATCAGTCTGATAGACAGAAGCATTTTATCGAGGGCATATTTTTCACGGGAGCATGTTGCGCGCCACCAGCTTGACTCTTTCAACTATTTCTTAAAACACAATCTTCAGAAAGTGGTCAACGAGCAGCGCGTAATCGAGACCGACATCGAGAACCGGGGCAAGAACAATGAACCGGTCTGGGTGGAACTCGGCAACATCGAGGTCAAACGGCCACTCGTCCGGGAAGCGGACGGTTCGCAGGGCGAACTGTACCCGAGCGAAGCACGGCTGCGAAACCTGACCTACGCAGCACCAATCCAGCTGGGACTGACCCTTGTTCACGGGGAAGACCGGCAGGAACCGATTATCACAACCATCGGGCAGCTCCCGATCATGGTCGGATCCCTTGCCTGCAACCTGTATGGCATGGACGATGCCCAGCGGGTCTCCCACGGGGAGGACGCGTTCGATGCGGGAGGATACTTCATTGTCAACGGTACGGAGCGCGTGCTCATGACCCTGGAGGATCTCGCATCCAACAAGATCATGACCGAGTTCACCGAGCGTTACAACGAGCGTATCTATGTAGCAAAGGTGTTCTCCCAGTTCCGCGGTTACCGCGCGCTGGTGGTTGTCGAGCGGAACAAGAAGAACCTCCTCGAGGTTTCGTTCCCGTCCGTTGCCGGCCACTTAAAGTTCGTGGACCTGATGCGGGCACTGGGCATGACCAATGACCAGGAAGTCGTGAACGCGGTCTCGACCGATGAGGACATCCTGACATTCATGATGCAGAACCTTGAGGAGAGCGAGTGCGATTCCGTTGAAGGCGGCGTCATGTACGTGGGCAAGAAGCTTGCCCCGAACCAGACCAAGGACTACCAGCGCAAGCGGGCCGAGTTTGTCCTGGACAACTACCTCCTGCCGCACCTCAACTACGCTATGCCGGCAAACCTCAAGGAAGGCGACGAAGGCTACCAGGAAGCAGTCCTCTCTGTCCGGCTTGCAAAGGCACACTTCCTCGGCCGCATGGCAGAGGCCTGTTTTGACCTTGTGCTGAACAAGCGCAGGATCGATGACAAGGACCACTACTCGAACAAGCGGCTCAAACTTGCAGGCGATCTGATGGAGGACCTTTTCCGTATCTCCCTCAACCGCCTGACAAGGGATATCAAGTACCAGCTTGAACGCGCGAGCATGCGCCACCGCGATCTCTCGATTGCAACCGCAGTTCGTGCCGATGTGCTGACCGAACGCCTCCTCCACCCGCTTGCAACCGGTAACTGGGTGGGCGGAAGGACCGGTGTCTCGCAGCTCCTCGATCGCATCGATCACATGGCCGTGCTCTCGCACCTTCGCCGTGTAATCTCACCGCTCTCCCGGTCACAGCCCCACTTCGAGGCCCGTGACCTGCACCCGACCCAGTGGGGTCGGATCTGCCCGAGCGAGACACCAGAAGGACCGAATTGTGGTCTTGTCAAGAACTTCGCCCAGATGGTGGAGATCAGCAAAGGCGTGGACGATGAAGAAGAGATACTGCGCATCCTGCACAATCTCGGTGTCGAACACATACGGGGAGAAGTACGATGAAGAAGTCACGTGTATTTGTTGACGGGGCATTGATCGGACTTGTCGATGATCCCAAAGCCTTGGTCGGCACCATCCGTACCATGCGCCGGCAGGGAGCCATTGCCTCTGAAGTGAACGTCTCCCACAAGGAGTATAACGGCGATGTCGTTATCCTCACCGACCGCGGCCGGGCCCGCAGACCGCTCATCGTTCTCAAGAACGGTGAGCCCCTCATAACAGAAGAGGATCTCAAGAAACTCGAGAGGAAGGAAGTCGACATGAACTCCTTTGTCCAGCGGGGCTTAATCGAGTTCATCGACGCTGAAGAAGAAGAAGACCTTCTCATCGCCATGGATTTCACGAAGCTGACCCCTGAGCACACCCACCTTGAGATCGATCCCTCCCTGATCCTTGGTATCGGTGCAGCTCACGTTCCCTTCCCCGAGCACAACGCAAGTCCGCGTGTCACGATGGGTGCAGGAATGGTCAAGCAGGCACTCGGGTTCGGTGCAGCCAACATGAAGCTGCGCCCGGACACCCGGGGTCACCTGCTCCACTATGTCCAGAAACCGCTCACCCACACCCAGACCTCGGAACTGATCGGATCGGACGACCGGCCGGCGGGACAGAACTTTGTCGTCGCCATCCTCTCGTACGAAGGCTACAATATTGAAGATGCGCTCATCTTCAACAAGGCCTCCATCGAGCGCGGTCTTGGCCGCTCCCACTTCTTCAGGACCTACGAAGGCGAAGAGCGCCGGTATCCCGGTGGCCAGATCGACCGGATCCAGGTTCCCGACGAGGACGTAGCCGGTGCCCATGGTGCCGACTCCTACAAGAACCTTGACGAGGACGGTGTGATCAACCCCGAGACGATTGTTGCCGAGAAGGATGTCCTGATTGGCAAGACCTCCCCGCCCCGGTTCCTTGAAGAACCCTCCGGGGAACTCATCGCAGTTGAGAAACGCCGCGACACCTCTGTCACGATGCGGTCCAACGAGCACGGTATCGTTGACACGGTTATCATCACCGAAGGCGAGAACAGTTCCCGCCTGGTCAAGGTCCGCACCCGCGACCTCCGTGTCCCGGAAGTCGGCGACAAGTTCGCATCCCGTCACGGTCAGAAAGGGGTCGTTGGTCTCATCACCCCCCAGGAAGACATGCCCTTCACCGAGAGCGGTCTCTCCCCCGACCTCGTCATCAACCCCCATGCAATCCCGAGCCGTATGACCATCGGGCACATGCTCGAGATGATCGGCGGCAAAGTCGGATCCCTCGAAGGCCGGCGCATCAACGCCACGGCATTCGGTGGCGAGAGCGAGGCAGATATCCGCGCATCCCTAAAGGCACTCGGCTTCTCCCACAATGGCAGGGAAGTCATGTATGACGGTATCACCGGCAAGGCCTTCAAGGCCGATGTCTATATCGGTGTCATCTACTACCAGAAACTCTACCACATGGTGTCGTCCAAGATGCACGCCCGGTCCCGCGGCCCGGTGCAGGTCTTGACCCGCCAGCCAACCGAAGGACGTGCCCGTGAAGGAGGTCTCCGGTTCGGTGAGATGGAGCGGGATGTCATGATCGGTCACGGCGCCGCCATGGCCCTCAAGGAACGCCTGCTCGATGAGTCGGACAAGGTGCAGGAATATGTCTGCGCACACTGCGGTATGGTTGCGATGCTCGACCGCAAGCGCAACATGACCCGCTGCCTTGCCTGCGGCAACGAGACCGATATCTACTCAGTAGAGATGAGTTACGCGTTCAAGCTCCTGCTGGACGAGATGAAGAGCATGGGTATTGCCCCAAGACTGAAACTCCAGGACGTGGTATAACATGCCCAGCCCAAAACGAATCGGACAAATTGCATTCGGGTTATTATCCCCAAAAGAGATCCGCGAGATGAGCGTGCGGAAGATCATCTGGGCAGACACCTACGACGATGACGGGTTCCCGTACCCCCAGGGACTCATGGACCTGAATCTCGGCGTCATCGACCCCGGTCTCCGGTGCAAGACCTGCGACCAGAAGGCAAGCGAGTGTCCCGGCCACTTCGGTCATATCGAACTCGCAAAGCCGGTCATTCATGTAGGTTACACCCGGCTTATCCGAAAACTCCTCCGTGTCACCTGCCGCGCCTGCGGACGGGTTCTCCTCTCCCCCGAAGAGATCGAGAAAGTTGTCGGTACTGAAGACGATCAGACGGGCGACCTGCTCTCCGAGAAGGATGTCAAGAAAGAGCGCGTCTGCCCCCACTGCGGGGAGCAGCAGCTCAAGATCAACTTCGAGAAGCCCACTACGTTCTCCGAAGTAATGATCGAAGAGGGCAAGAAGGTGGAGCACAAGCTCACCCCTGCCGACATCCGCGCGCGGATGGAGAAGATCCCCAACGAGGACTTAATCCCGCTCGGTATCAACCCCGATGTTGCCCGCCCCGAATGGACTATCCTCACGGTTCTTCCGGTTCCCCCGGTCACGATGCGGCCTTCGATTATCCTTGAGAACGGGCAGCGGTCGGAAGACGACCTGACCCACAAGCTCGTGGATATCATCCGTATCAACCAGCGGTTCAAGGAGAACCAGGACGCAGGTGCCCCCCAGCTGATCATCGAAGATCTCTGGGAACTCCTCCAGTACCATGTTACCACCTATCTCGACAACGAAGTTGCAGGATGTCCCCCGGCCCGCCACCGCAGCGGCAGGCCCTTGAAGACCCTCTCGCAGCGCCTGAAAGGAAAAGACGGCCGGTTCCGTGGCTCTCTTTCCGGTAAGCGTGTCAACTTCTCGAGCCGTACAGTCATCTCCCCGGATCCGAACCTTTCGGTATCCCAGGTGGGAGTACCCCGTGCGGTTGCCAACGAGATGACCATCCCCGTGCGCGTGACCGCCTGGAATATCGAGGAACTCAAGCAGATTGTGAGGAACGGCCCTGTCCGCCCGGACGTCAATGCTCCCTGCGGCGCCAACTACGTCATCCGTCCCGACAACCGCCGGCTCCGGCTGGGTGCTGACAATCTCGATACCGTTGCAGACATGGTCGAGCCCGGTTACACGGTCGAACGCCAGCTCCGCGACGGGGATGTCGTGCTCTTCAACCGTCAGCCCTCGCTGCACCGGATGAGCATCATGGCCCACCGGGTCAAAGTCATGGAAGGCAGGACCTTCCGGCTCAACCCGGCAGTCTGCCCCCCGTACAACGCCGACTTCGATGGGGATGAAATGAACATGCACGTCCCGCAGACCGAAGAGGCGCGGGCCGAGGCAACCATCCTCCTCTCCGTCCACGAGAACATCTTATCTCCGCGTTTCGGAGGCCCCGTCATCGGTGGCATCCACGACCACGTCTCGGGTATCTTCATGCTCACGCATGATCTCCGCTGGTTCACCAAGGAAGAAGCCCTCTACCTTCTCCGGTACTCCGGCATCGAACGGATGCCTGCTCCCGGGAAAGTCGAAGAGGGTGTTGAATACTGGTCCAATAAACAGGTATTCTCCTCAATCCTCCCGGAAAGCCTCAACATGGTCTTCCACGCCAGCTCGTGCCAGAACTGCGATACCTGCAAGAAAGAGCTCTGCGAGCGGGATGCCTATGTCCGCATCATCGAAGGCAAGCTCGAAGTAGGTACCATCGACAAGAAAGCCATCGGGGCTTTCGATGGCCAGATCATCAACCGCATCATCCGCCAGCAGGGCATGAAGCGGGCAGCCAAGTTCATCGATGACTTGACCAAGCTCTCCATCCGCGGCATCATGATCGACGGCTTCTCGTTCGGTATCGATGATGAAGATCTCTCCAAGACAGAGTACGGCCAGATCGACGAGGTGCTGAAGAATGCAGCCCTCGATGTCGACCGCCGCATCAAGATCTATGAGGACGGCCAGCTCGAACCCATGCCCGGCCGGACCATCGAGGAGACCCTCGAGATGCAGATCATGCAGGTGCTGGGTAAAGCCCGTGACCAGACCGGTCAGATTGCAGGCCGGCACCTTGGTCTCGGGAACAGCGCCGTGCTGATGGCAGTCTCCGGTGCCCGTGGTTCCATGCTGAACCTGACCCAGATGGCCGGTTGTATCGGCCAGCAGTCCGTCCGTGGTGAGCGTATCGTCCGTGGTTACGACGACCGCACCCTGCCGCACTTCAAGAAGGGCGACCGCGGCTCCGACTCCCACGGGTTCATCCAGCACAGCTACAAGGGCGGCCTAAACCCGACCGAGTTCTTCTTCCACGCCATCGGTGGCCGTGAAGGTCTCGTCGACACGGCAGTCCGTACATCCCAGAGCGGTTACCTTCAGAGAAGGATGATCAACGCGCTCCAGGACCTCAAGGTTGCATACGACGGCACGGTCAGGACAACCGGTGGCCGTATCATCCAGTTCGAATACGGGGAGGATGGGACTGACCCGACCAAGAGCGCATTCGGCGACCCGGTGGATGTCAAAGGCATTGTTGAAAGTATCCTCAAGGAGGAGTGCTGAAATGCCGCTCGCTGAAAAGTATGACAATAAGGTCGAATCCGCTGCTCTCCCCCAGAAGACCAAGGACCAGCTGAGAAAGTTCCTGGCCGAGAAGGAGATAACGGATTCCCAGTTCAAGCAGATCCTCGAGCGGGTCCTGAAAGAATACCAGTCAACGAGGATTGAAGCCTGCGAGGCAGTCGGTGTCATTGCGGCCCAGTCCATCGGTGAACCCGGCACGCAGATGACGATGCGTACCTTCCACTATGCTGGTGTGGCCGAGATCAACGTTACCCTCGGTCTCCCGCGTCTCATTGAAATCATGGACGCGAGAAAAGAGCCCAGCACGCCAACAATGACCGTCTATCTCGAGACCGAGTACGGCAATGACCGTGACAAGGCCCGGGAAGTCAGCTGGCAGATCGAAGCAGCTCCCCTCCACGAGTTCGGCGACATCACCACCGATATGGAGAACATGCAGATCGTCGTACACCTCAACACAAAGGTCTGCGACAAGCGCAAGATCACCCCTGCCGAGATCATGGAAGTGGGCCCGAAGAAGATCCGAGACCGCCGGCATTACCGGGATTTCGAGCACGAGATCGACGAGGCCAACGCAACCATCATCTTCTCCCCCAAGGACAAGGAGAGTTACCAGAACCTCTTCCAGCTGGCAGAACACGTGAGAAACGTGATCGTGCAGGGCATTGACGACATCCTCCGGGTCGTCGTCAGAAAAGAGACCGGAGAGTATATACTTTATACTGAAGGCTCCAACCTTAAAGACGTATTTGATGTCGTTGGTGTGGACACCACACGGACCCGCACGAATAACATCAGTGAGATTGCATCAGTGCTCGGTGTCGAGGCCGCGAGGAACGCGATCATCCATGAGGCAGTATCCACCCTGAACGAACAGGGTATCCTTGTGGATGTCCGCCACCTCATGCTCGTCTCAGACATGATGTGCATGGAAGGCGAAGTCAAGCAGATCGGCCGTCACGGGATTGCGGGCGAGAAGGAGAGCGTTCTCTCCCGTGCCGCATTCGAAGTGACCGTCAACCACCTGCTCGATGCCGCTGTTGCAAATGAAGTCGATGAACTGAGCGGTGTTACCGAGAATGTCATCGTCGGCCAGCCGATCCTGCTGGGAACCGGCGATGTGAAACTGATCGCAGTCAGACAACACAACAATTAACCAACTTTAACAAACCTACGAGGAATTGTATATGGATTTTAATGCTTCACTCAGAAGAGCTATCAAGACAGGAAATGTAATTCTTGGCCAGAACAACACAGAGAAATGCATCAAAGAGGGCAAAGCCCAGATGGTTGTCATAGCAGGTAACTGCCCGGCAGCATTTGCATCCAAACTTTCAGCCTACGAAAACCTCTTCATCCACACATTCGAGGGCTCCAGCGTGGCACTCGGCAAAGCCTGCGGTAAACCATTCATGGTCAGCACCCTTGCCATCGTCACCCCGGGCGAATCAGATATTCTTTCCTTAAGAGGGCATGATATGGGCGAAGTGGTACTGACTGAAGACTGCATGCGCCTCATCTCCCAGTTCGAGAGCCTGACCGGCGCCGGAAGCCGCGACTGCGTGGTCGATGACCGCAACGGCCGGCTCATCTTTGTCATCAACCCGGGGGACATGGGCCTTGCTATCGGCAAGAAAGGTGCCTCCATCAAGAAAGCCTCAGAAGTGATGGGCAAGAAGATCGAAGTTGTGGAATACAACAACAATGTGGAACAGTTCATCAAGAACTGCTTCCTGCCAGCCCAGGTCACCTCCATCCTGTTCGAAGGCGAACCCGATGCCCAGACCGCAACGGTCGAAGTGCGGGACGAAGATCGCGGGATCGCCATCGGCAAGGATGGCAAGAACATCTTCAAGGCAAAGAAGCTGACCCTGCGCCAGCACAACATCGTGGATGTTCAGATCCTGCAAAAACCCATGGATGGCCAGTCCGAAGACGGGCAGAGCCACCTGTAATTTTTTATTGTTCTCTTTTACCTGCCTTTCACGCTATCGATTATTCGGGATCTTTGGTCTCTGGCCGGGGCATTCCTGATATACGATTATACTCCCGTCGGGAACAGGACCGCCGGTATCCCGATGCTCATCACTGCCTGCCGGGTATGTTCATTGTGCCCGGGTACTACTGCACACGGCACCATTGGCCCGATACGGCAACACAAAGCCATTGCTGAAACCACAGATAAAAAAGAAAGAGAAAACGGGCCTGGGGGGATTCGAACCCCCGACATCCGGGTTAGAAGCCCGGCGCTATGTCCAGGCTAAGCCACAGACCCCTGATGCCATTAAGGTGTGCGCTTGAGGATAATTAATCTGTTTCAGGAACAGGACAAGATCCTGGCCGGATGAAAAGAAAAAGATAATACGGCATCGTGCAGGAAACCTCATCATGGACCCGTCCACGCCGATGAATAGCAACCGTCAGCTCCTATGCTCGATTGCCCTTGGGATTTTTATCCTTTTCATCCTCGCCAGCATCCCGATCCTGCTGGCATCGTCAAACCCATCGTTAACCGCAACAATACCTCCTGCATCCACCGGAACGTATTCACCTGCATCGCCATTCACACCGGTCTTTACCGATCCTGCCCAAAAACTAAGGGAAACGGCAGATCCTGCATTCACACGGCAGTTGTTCGGGGAGGCGGTCTCGTATGAACCCCTTCTCAACACCAGCGGCACGCAGGTAAATATGGGTTTCTGGTCGGGACGGGGAAATCACGGGAGCCTCGTGTTCCTGCTGGATGCTATCAATGATATCCCCCCGGGATCAACACCCCTGCCCCAGAAGGCCATATGGGACGAAGGAGCCACAACTTCCGGCCAGTACCCATCCTATGTGACCATGAATAACGAGCACTGGTACGAACGCGCCGCGTCCACGAATGGCACCGTTATCATCTATGGCCGGCCCTACCAGGATCTCTATACCGTGTCGCTCTCCCAGGCAGATGATATCTGGGGTCAGTATTCGCAGCGTTATGCTGACATGGCAGAGCTGATCAGGAATTCCACGGGGAATCCGGTAAACGTCTGGTGCTTTGTTGAAGGGGCCCGGGCCAACCGGATTTTTTATAAGTACGAACTGCCAAGCCTGCGTAAACTGGAGCAGAAAGGTGTTGTCCGGGTCTATTTTGCAAAGATGAAAACTGCCAACTGGACCCGTCCCGGAGACTGGACGGTAGGTACGGCCAATGCCCCGTTCCCGTCACCATGAGGTTCCACGGTATGACAGAACAACCTGATTCCGGCAATAGGCAGATAACGGATGCGATATTTGCCCTCGCATTCCATGACCGCCGATCTCCCCTCCCTATTGAAACCTGGAGCAGCGGGGAATTCCTCGCTGGGGTCCTGAACCGGGTGCCTGGTGCCTCGCGGGAGGAATGCCGTGCAGCAATTGCAAGGGTCAGGAACCTCAGCGAGACAGCATATGAAACCGGAGAATCATTCAGGGCCGGCAGGTTCGGCGCGACTCCGGAAGCTCACCTTCAGGCAGTTCAGGAGATATCTCATAAGAGCCCGGGGTTTTCCGGCAGGGAATACGAAGAGGCTTTCTCTGCCGGGTTACGATGGACCGCGTTCTGACCGGATGAAAATGAAAACCGGTGAACGAGACAACCCGAGGAATTATACCCATTTCTCAGTCATTACCCTCGTCCATTTCCGGAGTATTCATCCAATCCACCACGGTCTCTTTGAATCGCATAAAATTAAAAAAATATATCCCCAATCGGCGCCAATTTCTCGTTTGACTAAATACCAGGTCGTGATAGTATGAGAAGGACAATTTTTCTTGCATCAGTTTTTATTATGATCCTGCTGCTCCCAACAGCAGTTTCTGCTGTGGGTAATATTTCTGTGAGTTCGACACCATCAGGAGCAACAATTTATTTGGACGGGCTTGCTACAGGACATACCTCCACATATACCCTTGAAGATGTGACCAGCGGTTCCCATACGGTCTTACTAAAATTATCCGGATACTCGGACGCTTCCCAGAATGTACAGGTAGTTGATAATCAGACCAGTACCGTTTCTGCCACCCTTACAGCGGTCGCTTCGGCCCCCTCCATATCCGCGATCACTCCTGCATATGGATACAACACGGGTATTGTCAGCATCACCGGACTCACCGGAACGGGATTTGTATCAACGCCCTCCGTGGTACTCTCCAAATCCGGCGAGAGCAACATCACCGCTTCAAGCGTCTCCACAACCTCCACCCAGATAACCTGCACGTTCGATCTCAACGGGAAAACTGCAGGTACCTGGAACGTGATTGTTACAAACCCGGACGGGCAATCCGCAACAAAGACGGGGGCCTTTGAGGTCCGCGCCCCAACATCTGCAATAACCCTTTCTTCAATATCGCCGTCAAGCGCCAATACCAATACTACCGTCACTATCACCAGTCTTGTCGGAACTAATTTTGCAGGAACGCCTACGCTCTACCTGAAGAGATCCGGTTACAATGACATACCGGGAACAATCACCTCAACCTCAACTACTACGATTGCCGGATCTTTTGATCTGAGCCAGCGCACTCCGGGTGATTATCAGGTCTGTGTTATGAACAGCGGCATGGATGCGGTCTGCGGTCTGACGTTCACCATCACGTCTCCCAATTCAGTGGCGAACGGCACGATCACGGTCGGGTCCAGTCCCTCGGGAGCAACGGTCTACTTGGGTGCAGTCAAGAAAGGAACAACCCCGCTGACACTCTATGATATCGTGCCGGGCACGTATTTTATCCGTATGCAGAAGACCGATTACGCCGATTATACAAAAGAGTTTACGGTAACCGCGGGCAATAAAACCGAGGTCTACGGGTATCTCTCAACGGCTGGAACCTACACGACAACGCCAACGACAGTCCCCGTCACGTATACAACGGTGACCACAGTGAAAACCACCAAGAAAACCACGGTCCCGACCCCCTGGCCGAGCGCAACTACGCCGGCCTCGCCCATCAGCCCCCTTCTGATCATCGGTGCTGTCGGGCTTGGTTTTGTCATCCTGCGCCGGGATTAATCTCTTCCTTCTTTTCTTTCCTCTCACATTTTTGATCCGATATACAGTCACGCCCGGGTTTTCCGGTCTGACCGCTCGTTCCTATCCTTTTCCCGGCAGGGAGAATCATCTCACCAGCCCCATAAACGCAATATTTATACTATCTCTGGAGATTTGGATGAAACAAAATGTAACATTTGCTTTACATTATTGCACACGTTCCAGCGAGGGGCCCCATGAAAACCGCCATTATCTCCATTCTCCTTGTCCTGTTCCTGATAGCAGTGCCGGTGTCCGCAGATGATTCTGCAAGTACTACTGCAACGACAGCAACAACAACTGCTGCTACAACGACAGCCGCGGAAACTACAACCGCAGTGACCACTGCTGCCACAACCACCGCAGCAACAACAGAAGCAACGACCGCTGTGACAACAGCCGCAACAACGGAAGCGACTACTGCAGTCACGATAGCCACGACAACCGATGCAGCCACGACCGTGACAACGGAAGTCACAACCGAGGTAACAACGGAAGTTACAACCGCAACAACCACTGCAACCACCGAGGTCAATGGCAGCATCTATATCGGATCCTACCCGTCCCTGGCATCCGTGTACCTGGATTCCGTGTACCAGGGTACAACCCCGCTGACGATTTCCAGCATTGCTGCCGGCAGCTACACCATACTCCTTGAGTTGAGCGGCTATGCCGACTGGTCTGAGAGTGTCACCGTTACATCAGGAAACCAGACAACCGTGTACGAGGCGCTCACGGCCAACACGACAACAACTGCGACAACCGTAACAACGCTTCCTTCACGAACACCTGCAGAAACCATAGTAACTGCTGCTATCACCCCGGAGAAGACCGTTTCGCACAAGGCAACAACTATCAAAATCCCGACGCCCTGGCCAACGGACACTCCCAAAGCATCCCCGGTGGAGCTCGCAGTTATCCTGGGCGGTATTGGTATGGGAATAGCGGTATTGCGCAGGAAATAAAAAAGAAAAATTATCCTGCGTGGTAACACGAGGACTTGAGCACTTCCACGGCAGTGGGCTTGCAGAGTCCCTCATTGAACACTTCCTTTACAACGGAAGTTGCACAGAACTTCACCTGCACCCGGGCAGACATCCGCTCCCGCTCCTGGTAATAGGACCCCGGTGTGAATTCCACGATCCGTTTCATGCTGAGGGCGGTGGCAAGGACATAGACACAGATCCCAGCATCCCCGGGTGAGAGATCCTCGGTGTCCACCGAGGTCATGAAGAGGTGGGTTTCAGGACCCGGCTCCACTTCGGCGATAGTCACGATATTGTGCGTGCTCAAGAGTTCAATGGTCCGGGGCCGGCCGGTCTTGAGATCCTTGATTACTTCAGGAGAGATGCTGGTTAACGCTGCGCATTTCATCTCCGATCACCCGTACATTGGAAGATCTTTTTTCGGCGTGGCTTCCGCAGACTGCTGGACTTCTTCAGCCAGTTTTCCCATGCTCTGTTCGATCTCGACCGCCTGGTCGATCAGGGGCTGGATATCGAGGGAGAGGTTGTACATCTTGTTGAGCACCTCGATCGTTGCTGCCGAAGCCCGCGGATCCGGCGCATTGACGGTCTCGCCAAGGAGACCCACCGCGGGGATGTTCCGAACTTTGCATTCCGTCAAGATGCTGGATGCAATCCCCGAGATGCTGCCGATGGGAAGGACCATCGTATGCGGCTCGATCCGGGTCAGGGCTTCCTGCGTGGTTGCCACGCCAAAGACCCGTTTCTCGGGTTCATTCGTTATTATACCAGCAATCGTGAGGACCTCTTTTGGCTGGTACTGGGCAACCCATTCCAGGATCCCGTTCGAGATCTCGTAACAGATCATGGGAGCAATGGGAATGTCGGCAACGATGGCTGCAATATTGCAGGTCTCATCGTTCTTGGCGTACACCCGGACCGGATCATTGATCAGGCCCCGGTTCATCATGGCAAGAGGCGGGAAAAATTTCGACGTCATCGACCCGATCAGCTCAAACTCCATCTGGTCAACCAGGTACTGGAGCGCGATCGTTCCCACAAGCCCGCTGCCGGGAAAGCCCATGAGGACCGCTGCACCGTTGGTGGGAAGCGGTTTTGAAAAAATTTTCAGATCGTTTGAGAACTCTGCCGTCATTAAGTTAACATATACCCACTACCTAAAAAAATAGTATGCAAGAATACCCCATCAAGCGCGGGCTCACCAAAGACCTCGAAACCAGGGCGGCAGCGGAACTTAAAGCCTGTTTTGGCGTGGAGCCGGAGAAGACAACCAAGGGATTCAGGGTCAGATTCGGTGCGCTCAAGCGCCTGGACGTGACCATCGGGGCCGGCAGCAAATCGGTCATCATCGACACCGAGTCCGACCTGAGTGCAAACGATGAGATAATCATCGATACCAACAAGCGTTTCCGGAAGTACCTCGACGCGGTGACCGGGTTCTCCACCAAGGAACGGGTCAAGCGGGCTAAGAGCGTCGAGGAGTAAACCGGCGGGACCGAAGCCTGCAAACAATGCAGGAGACCGTGCAGGTACAAGACGATATTTTTTACATCCGGGAAAGGTCTGCTTATCCCGGGATCACCCGGGCAGGAAGATCTGACGGACCGGAGAGGATTCCCCGGTAATATAGCCGGTTATTGTGCCCGGGGTATTGCACTTTTTTCCTTGTTCATTCCCTAAATATCCGGGATCCTGGCGGGGTCTTCCGTTTGGCAAGACTCATAAATTTCAGGGATAATACTCATGGGTACGTGATTTATTATGCCCTACTGCCCTGAATGCGGAAAAAGCGTATCAGAAACGGCAAAATTCTGCCGGAACTGCGGAGCATCGCAGGCAGAAGAGACTGCAGGAGAGACCCCGGCGGTAAAAAGTCCCCCGGAAAACCCGGTCTGCAAAGCCTGTAAAACCATTCTTCTTCCCGGAGACAAATTCTGCAGCACCTGCGGTGAGAAGATCGCCCCGCCGGCTCCTGTTCCGGCATCAGTACAGGATGATGAACCGGCTCCCGGGCCGGAGCCGGTCTGTGCTTCCTGCGGGGCAGTATTGGGGAGTGACGCCAGGTTCTGCGGATCCTGCGGGATCCCGGCCGGTTCACGCCCCCCGGTCCAGGAACCGGTACCAGAAGTGACCGAAAGACCCGATGAGTACGTCTGTTCAGCATGTGGCAGCCGGCTGAAGGGCACCGAGAAGTTCTGCGGGATCTGCGGCAAGGCTGCAGCCGCAGTCCGGCCGGAGTCACCGGCACCCCCGGCAGCAAACGTCTGCGGATCCTGCGGAGAGACGCTTGGTGAGAACGCAAAATTTTGCGGGATCTGTGGCGCACCGGCCGGTACCTCGATTCCCGCAGCACCGGCACCAGTCCCGCCCGCTGCCTCTGCACCTGCAACGCCTCCTGGCGGGGAGAGCGTTCTTGGCGTTATCCCGAATGCCAAAAAGATGAAGATGTTCGGAGCATCCTGGGATACCTATACCATTGTCGTAACCCCCCGCCGGATGATCCTTGCCCAGATGACGCAGGCGATGCTGAACGCGGCGGTAGCGGAGGCTAATCTTAAGGCGAAAGCCGAAGGAAAAGGGTTTTTCGGAATAATGGGCAGCCAGATGGCAGCCTCGTTTGGATTCGGGAAACGGTACGAGAAGATGCCCCCCGAGGAGGCCCTGCATGAAACGCCCAAGAACTTTGCTATCGAGAACCAGCGTATCACAGCCATCAAGCTCAAACTTATCGACACGGAGAATGCCGGCATGGACGGGCGCGAGTTCAAGATGCTCATCGAGTCCATGGATGGCAAGTTCGAATACGTGATTGCTGAGGACGACCGGTTCGCGACCCTGCTCCAGACCGCGTATGGCGAGCGGGTGAAGATGCCGTCCGGTCTCTTCAAGGCAGGTCCTGTACGGGTCAAATTCTTCTGATTTTTTTTATTTTTTCAAATTTTAACAAAAAAGGATTATTCTCTCACTCTGGCAAGTACCAGCGCAAGCGATACCAGGGCAAGGATGCCCGTCAAGGGACTGATCGAGGACTTCGGGGTCGTCACCGGGGCAGCCGGGGGGGATGTTGTTTCCTTTGTCGCGGGAGTCAGGACCGGCGTCGGGTCAGGGATTCTCTGGGTCTCCGGAGTTGTATAACGGGCAGCGGGGTTGATGGGTGTGGACGTGTACACCACCATGCCCTCATCAACGCCACTGCCAAGCACGGACAGGCCGTTTAAGTGGTACTGGTCGGAGACCACGATCTTTGTGCCATCGCGGCTCACGGCAAGCGAGCGCGGCTGGATGATGGATTTGAGATCACGCTTTATCTGGAGCGAACCCCCGTGATCGAGCACATACACGGTCCCGTCATTGGTACCGGCCGCGATGACCGACGCGTCCTTCGATACACCAACAGAATTTGCCCAGCTGGTCCCGGTAGTATACGTCCAGTGGGTCTTGCCGAACCGGTCGACCGCGGTCACAGAATTGTCCTGACTCCCGAGAATGATGGCCGATCCATCCTCGGAAATGGCCATATCGAGGATCGCGTCTTTGGTCACGTCGTCCCGCATCCAGTTGAGTTTCCCTCCCGGGGTATAGGATGCGAGGCGGGTAGCACCCGAGGTCAGGATAGTGGAGCCATCCGCTGATATGCCAATGTAGGTATAGAGGCTCCCGCTCGTGTTGTCGGCCCACTTCAGGTTCAGCCCGCTATCGAAGACCCGGATCCCCCCGTCCGTGGTTGCCACCACGAGATCGGCGTTCCGGGAGATCGCGATCTTCTTGGGGAGCGCTTCATTGATCCGCCCGTAAAAATCCCCGTTTCTCGCCCACGAGTTGTAATACCCGGTCACATCGGCCGATATGATCACGTCCCCGTTGCGGGATATGGCAACCGCGCTGACCGTGGCCGGCATATTCCGCTCCCAGAGCGGTTCGCCCTTGTTGTTCAGCAGGGTCACGACCCGGTCCTGCGCTGTTACGGAGTAATCGCCCTCGGGGCTCATTGCCGCAACAAACCCGGATCGCCCGCCATAATGGGAAGTCCCGTCCCAGTTCCGCACCAGCATCTGGTTTCCCCCGGCAAAGACCGTGTTGCCGTCGGCCGAGATCTGGACCCCCGAGAACGGACTGTTGTCGACAAGAGGGCGCTCGGTCCAGTCAGTGACGATACTGGTTGCGGCAGCGATTCCCGTAAAACAACCAGAACAAATGAGGCCTGCGGCGATCAGGAAAAACCACGTGCTCTTCATATTAGTATTCAGTGGATTTCTTCCATGGGCATATCTTGTTTGTGGATGGGGAGGGCCGGCCGCTCCCGACCATTACTGGATCTTTTCAAGAATGCCGTTATCAAGATTGTAATAGAGCCCGTGGATCCGGAGCCTCTTCTCGGCAAGGGCCTTCTTTGCCTGGGGATACATCTGCAGGTGTTCGATCTGGAGCCGGATATTCTCCTGTGCGATCAGGCTCAGGCGCTCCCTCTGTTCTTCAAGAGTCACGGGAGAGGCAATCTTTGCATCGACCCGCTCCTTTGCCTCCATTGCATTGTTGAGCCAGATCTGGATGAACGAGCTCTCCACATCGCCATCCAAGGCTTTTATCGCCCCGCAGTCCGAATGGCCGCAGATCACAATGTCCTGTATGTGCAGGTGGTCGAGAGCATATTCGAGCACGGTTGCGAAATTCCAGTCCTGCACCGGGATGATGTTCCCGATATTCCGGTGGATGAAGAGCATCCCCGGCTGGGCATTGGTTATATGCCCGCTCTGGATCCGGGAATCCGAACACCCGATCCAGAGGACTCTTGGGTGCTGCTGCTTGGCTATCGTGGAGTACCGGTCGTACTGTTCCAAGAATTCATTCTGCCGGAACCGTTTGTTACCGGCGAGCAACTCATCGATGAGTGGGGATCCGGTCTCGTGGCGGGAGGAATGGGCCGGGGACTTTGGCGGGTTCATGGTCTGACCTTAAGATTTTAGAGGATCGTTGGGCATCTTTGCAGTTATAATCCACGCATACTTTCTGAGAACCAGGGACACCAGAAAACGCCGGGGCCGCGGGATGGCCGGCTCTGATGCATCGGATGTTCAAGATAAAGGAACCGGCTGTACCCTGGAGAATGCCGGTTTCAGAATGATTATCATGTCGTCCGTGCGAGATCGTTTAGTGCTATGGCAAGCTTTGAGTGCAACGGATGCGGGAGATGCTGCCAGAGCTACGGGGCGTTCATCCGGATCGAACGCCAGATGACCGATCAGGATTACTTCTGCCACAACGGCATCACCGGCGAACATTTCCAGGTTCACGTGCAGCCGGAGTTCGCAGAAGAGATCGGCGATGAATACGAGGAATCAAACGGGGGGAAGAACCCTGCCGGTAGCAAAGGCTGCCCGTTCCTGTGCAGAAACCCGGACGGCAGATTTACCTGCGCCGTGTATCCTACCCGGCCCGCGATCTGCCGGGAGTTTGGCTGCTACCGGATGCTGATCCGGCATGCGGAGACCGGGGAGATCCGGGGAAAGATTATCGGCAAGGGCCAGCTCAGCACCCTCGATGAGGTCCTGCTCTCCCTCTGGAACGAGAAGATCGCTAACCTTCCCCACCTCAATGTACCAGAGCCCGGCCCGGTGGTGCAGCACGCCCACGCGCCGGGTGCCCGCATCCACACGCAGATGCAGGGTTCCGGGCAGGGAAACGACCGGGAATGGATGGCAGGTGTCAATGCCATCCTCGCATCCCACGGGTACAGAGCAGACCCGGTTGAATGACCCACGAAAGAGCCGGTAAACCCACCGACCACACCCAGGATTACGGATATGCAGAGAATTGTTGACGCAGCGGTTGTGCCGGCAGGAAGAGCGGTAACAACGTACCAGTCCCTGAAAAGAACCGTCTACCACATCATGGAAGAGGAAGTGGACGGCAACGCCACAGCCCGGTACTTCAACTACTGCATGATCTTCCTGATCGTCCTGAACGTTGCCGTGGTGATTCTCGAGACCGTGCCGTGGCTGTATGCCAAGTATTTCTGGTTTTTCACAACCATCGATGTGATCTCCTTTGCCGCGTTCACCGTGGAATACGTTCTCCGCATCTGGGTCTGCACCACAGATCCCGCATTCAGGAATCCCTTTACCGGGCGCATCCGGTATGCCCTGACCCCGCTTGCACTCGTTGACCTGCTGGCTATCGCGCCGTTCTACCTTCCGATCATATTCCCGGTCGATCTCCGCTTCCTCCGGATAATCCGGCTCTTCCGGATCATCCGGGTTCTGAAACTCGGCCGTTATTCGGATGCGGTCAGGACGTTCGGGCGGGTCATCAACCGGAAAAAAGAGCAGCTCATCATCACCCTCTCGATCCTGGTCTTTGCCATCATCATTGCCAGCACCCTGATGTACTATGCCGAGCACGATGCCCAGCCTGAGCTCTTTGCCAGCATCCCGAACGCGATGTGGTGGGCGCTTGTCACTCTCGCAACGGCCGGGTCCGGCACCATGTACCCGGTCACCGCGCTGGGGAAGGTGATTGGCGGAATCGTGCTCGTTGTGGGTATTGCCATTTTAGCCCTGCCAACGGCCGTGCTCGCAGCCGGCTTTTTCGAAGAGACCGAGAGGGAGATCCTGGAGGAGAGACGCCGGCAGGAGGATGCGGTCTGCCCTGCCTGCGGGCACCATTTTTCACCGGAAAGAAATGAAGGGAAGGCACCGGGCCGTACAGCGATCTTTGAGCCCCCGGAAAAATAAGGGACACGAAAGCACCTGCCCGGCAGGATGGCAGGCGGGGCCGGAGAAAGCGATCCCCGCACTCCCCGATTTATGACTGGAGTTCAGGCAGCCGCGGGCAATACAGGCCGTTCCACGGGCGCCGGCCGGGCATGCCTCCTCCGGAAAGGCCAGGAGAGCCGGCACCGGTGAGTACCGGTATGACGGGAACTCCGTATCACCTTTGTACATGTCATCATATTTTGGGAAAATCCGCATTCACTCGGCAGAATAGGCCATAAAACCGGAGCCGGTGTGATTACGGATCAGCGCCACTATTTGGAGAGCCTCGTTGCATTTCTCTGCATCGAGGACAGGTGCGCAGGAACCTGCTTTTTCCCGGCATTCGTGAGCGATTCCAACTGCATATGCATCTTCGGCCGGAAGCCGGCACCGGGGGCAATCCGGAATAATTCTCTGGGCCATCATAGTATCTGATGCCAGTAATCCCGGGACTATAATAAAATGAGGTTATATCGCTCCGGCAATATTATGCCGGGACGGGTATTAGCTGAACCCCGGAGTACTACAAATCCGCTTCCGCGGACAGACCGGGACATACCCGGAAGAGGAGAGAGAGTGCTTCCCCCGATGCAGACCGCCTGGCCGGATCAGTCATATTTCCGGAAAAGCGCCGGGTTCTGGCGGCGGATCCACCAGCGTCTCCCGATGAAGAAGCCGACCACTGCAAGGATGATGATCGCGATACCGGCAATTATGTACAGAACGGGTATGCCGGTTTCGGGCTGCACTGCAGGCGCCGGGACAGGCGTTGGAGTCGGTGACGTCTGCCTGGCCGGGGTACTGGATTTTATGGTACCCGTTGTCGAGGTTATTGCGGCCGTGCTGGTCATGGTCGGGGAGGATGTTGGAACGGTTGTGGTATTCGAGACTACCGCGACCGTCATGTTCTTCCGGACCGATACCGCGAAGTTCGAGAAGCCCGGTGTTGTTGCCCGGAAATAATAGATATCGTTTGCAACATGGTCGTAGACCGTCGGGATCTCCGCCCAGACCAGGTCGTGCTGCCGCATCATGACGATCTCCTGGGGCCCGACATTATGCTCCCGCATCCAGGATCCCTTCACGCTGAACTGGATCGTAGCATCCGACATGACGTTCGGATTGATCCAGTTGATCTGGATGCTCTCGTAAACCGCCGGCCGGTCCGGAACGGTGAACCCTGCTGTTGGGCTGGTCCGGGTGACCAGGCACTGGGACTGGCCGATGGACTGGTCGGGAACAAACGCTATGCTCTCAATGGAGACCGGATAATCCGTGACCGGCTCCCCAAAGGAATACGTCACTGTCCCACCGGCCGGGGCCCCGTTTGCGATCGACATGCCGCTTCCCGATGACGTGGACTGCTGGCGTTGGACTGGCCCGACATCGCCACCCCCGGATGATGTCGGCGTCGGATTGGGCGTGGGAGTAGGCGTGGGGGTCGGAGTGGATGAGTTCGTGATAGTGAATCCGTTTGGCAGGGTTGTCGCCTGATTGTCCGGATTTACCACGTTGACATTCCACGTTCCTGAGATCTTGTTCGTGAGATCGAATGTGCAGGTCATCTGGTTTGACGACACTACGGTCACGCTGGTTGCGACGATGTTGCCATATCCGAACCGGATAAGCTTAACGGTCGGTGTCCCGTAAAAGCCGGAGCCTGCCAGGTTCGTAATGCTGACGGACGTCGTGTTCTGCCCGGAGGATGGTGTGATGGAGGTAATCGTCGGAGCCGCTGGCGCAGCACTTACGTTCACCCACAGTGTTTGTGACGATATATTACCCCCGGCAGAATTTGTTGCGGTGAGGTTGACACTCCAGTTCCCGGTCCAGAACATGTCCCGTGCGTTCTGCGAAGTGTTGAAAACCGTCCATGACTGGGAAGTGAGATTGTTTCTCGCCCATGCCCAGCTCGTTGGCGTATTGCCGGACGTATCCGTGAACTGCATCGTGAACGGGTTGACGCCCGACCATCCCTGGGATGTGCTGTTCGTGGCAACCGAAACATTTGCGCTCGTGAATGATGCTACCGGTACCACCGGCGGGGTTACGTTCACCCACAATGTCTGTACAGAAACATTACTTCCGGCCGAATTGGTTGCGGTGAGGTTGACACTCCAGTTCCCGGTCCAGAACATGTCCCGTGCGTTCTGCGAAGTATTGAAAACCGTCCACGATGTTGATGTGAGGTTGTTTCTCGCCCATGCCCAGCTCGTTGGTGTATTGCCGGACGTATCCGTGAACTGCATCGTGAACGGGCTGACGCCCGACCATCCCTGGGTAGTGCTGTTCGTAACAACGGAAACATTGGTGCTTGTGAACGAGGCTGCCGGTACTTCAGTTCTCGAGCTAATGTACGTTGCGCCGGCTTCCCACGCGCCCGTCGCGTTTTTCCACGCCCCGATAATCGAGGTAGTTCCATTCGAGGAGAGCGCTACTGAATTGCCAAACTGGTCACTCGATGCGCCTCCGGTGAATATTGAGTCCGCGTTTGATGCGGATGTCGTTCCGCTCCACCCGCCGGACGGCATCGTGAAGTTATATGCCGCACCGGCCTCTGAAAATGAGGTCGCGTTTTTATACGCCCCAATGAGTACCCGGGATCCGTTGGAGGTGAGCGCCAGGGATTTGCCGAAGTTGTCATTCGATGCCCCTCCGGTGAATGTGGCGTTCGCGTTCGATGAGGATGTCTTTCCGCCCCATCCCCCTGCAGGCATCGTAAAGATATATGCTGCACCGGAGTTCGAGCCGGCTGTGTCATTTTCCCATGCGCCGATCAGCGCCGTGGTTCCATCGGACGAAAGTGCCACTGATTTGCCGAATAAGTCTCCCCCTGAGCCACCCATGAATGTTGCGTTCGCGTTTGAAACGGACGTTGTTCCGCTCCATCCTCCGGCTGGCATCGTAAAGAGATATGCTGCGCCGGTCTCCCAACCGCCTGTGTTGTCTCCATACGCCCCGACCAGTGCCGTGGTTCCGTTGGAGGAGAGGGCCACTGAATAGCCGAGGTCGTTATTGGCCCCGCTTGCTATGAATGTTGCATTTGCATCGGATGCGGATATCGTTCCGCTCCACCCTCCTGCGGGTATCTTGAAAAGATATGCGGCACCGCCCATGGGGTTACCGCCCGTTTTATTATAATACGCTCCGACGAGCGCTGTGGATCCGTCGGACGAGAGTGCTACGGAATAGCCGAAATAGTCCCAGTCTGCACCTCCAAGGAGTGTTGCATTTGCGTTTGATGAGGATGTCGTTCCGCTCCACCCTCCTGACGGCATGGTAAAGATATATGCCGCACCGGCGTTTGAAAAGGCAGTTGAGTTCCTGTATGCCCCGATAAGTGCTGTGGTTCCATTGGATGAGAGGGATACCGAATGACCAAAGTAGTTAGTCACCTGGCCTCCGGAGAATGTCGCGTTTGCGTTTGATGAGGATGTCGTTCCGCTCCATCCTCCGGCTGGCATTGTAAAGATATATGCTGCCCCACTGTCACTGTCCAGCCCGACGAGCACCATGGTTCCGTCGGATGTAAGTGATACTGATGAGCCGAAATCGTCAAGATTTGTGTTTCCTGTGAATCGTGCAGTTGCGGATGAAACCGGTATTATCACCGGGTCGATGGTGACCGGATAGATTGCATCCCGGTCATCGATCTGCCAGGAGAGCGTTTTTCCGGAAAGTGCGAACCGGGCCGGAAGGCTCCTGCCTGTGACGTCGTGTGCTGAAAGGCTGCCATACTGCAGGGCAGGACCGGCTGCATTGAAAAAGGTGAGCGCCTGCCCGGCAGCGACGGGGTGAAGTTCTCCGCCGGTAAGCGTGAAGTTAACCATCAGGGGCCCGGTACCCCCGGGCCTGGCGGTTATCGTCATCCCCTGCTCGATCCCGCTGCTATCGGAGACATACCATTCCGTTGTCGTGCCGCGATCGATGGTGAGCCGGTCCCGGTCTGCCTGTATCGTTCCCGCAACTGCGGGAGAAATTTCTCCCGTCCGGCCGAGGCCGTTGAACTGCATGCCGAACGAGCTGGAGGCAGCGGTGAAGATGACTGTGCCATCGGTGGAGACAACGATTCCGGACCTGCTGTCCGGCTGGGACGCCGACCAGGTCCCGGATATATGATCATGCCGGAATTCGGGAGATGCGCTACCGGTGGACACCCCGGCAAGAATGGAGGGTATCTCCTCCCGGTCCGGCAGGTGCACGGTTGCGCCGGAGACCGGGACAATACACAGGATGATGAGGAGGAATACCCCCGCCAGGATGATGCGGGTGGGGAACGAACAGTAATTCATGGATTGAGCACCAGGGTCTTGTCTGAAAGAAAAAACCGCACAAGACTCCCGGGAGACAGCGCAGTAATTCCTGAATTTCCCTTTCAACAACAAAGATAATAAATTCCGCGTTTTCATCCGGATTTCTGCAGGTTTTCCCCCGGGTATGCGGATTCAGGTGTCGGGCTGGTCGTCCTTTTTTTAGATTATCGCCGGGGATTTTCCGTTTTCATCGGGGATATGTTCCAAAAAAGGGGAGGCCTAATATTTCCGGAAAAGGCCCGGGTTCTGCCGGGCCCACCACCAGCGTCTCCCGAAGAAGAAGCCGGCTGCTGCGATGATGATGATCACAATGCCGGCAAGGATGTACAGGACGGGTACGCCGGTTTCAGGTTGTACTGCAGGAGCCGGAACCGGTGTGGGAGTCGGGGATGTCCGCTTTACCGGAACACTCGTCGGGATGCGGGTCGTAACGGCCGTTGCTGTTGCCGTTGTGGTCAGGGTCGGCGAGGTTGTCGGAATCGTTGTCGTGTTCGAAACAATCACGACCGCGGTCACATTCTTCCGGACCGAGACCGCGAAATTGGAGAATCCCGGCGTTGTTGCCCGGTAAAAGTACATGTCGTTGGCAACATGATCGAAGACCGTCGGGATCTCAGCCCAGATCAGGTCGTGCTGCCGCATCATGACAACATCCTGGGGGCCGATATTCTGCTCCCGTAGCCAGGAGCCCTTCACGCTGAACTGGATCACTGCATCCGACATCATATTCGGATTGATCCAGTTGATCTGGATGCTCTCGTATACCGCCGGCCGGTCCGGAACAGTGAACGCTTCCTGCGGGCTCGTCCGGGTGATCAGGCACTGGGACTGCCCGATTGCCTGGTCGGGCACAAACGATATGCTCTCGATCGAGACCGGGTAATCCGTGACCGGCTCCCCAAAGGAATACGTCACCGCCCCGCCAGCCGGGGCCCCGTTTGCGATCGACATGCCGCTTCCCGATGACGCGGACTGCTGGCGCTGGACCGGCCCGACATCGCCACCACCGGATGCGGTCGGTGTCGGGTTGGGTGTCGGAGTCGGCGTGGGCGTAGGTGTCGATGAGTTGGTTATCTCAAACCCGTTGAGAAGCGCTGCCTGCCGGCCGTCCGGGTTTGTGACATTTACATTCCATGTTCCGGACGGTCGGTTCGCGAGATCGAAAGAGCAGGTGAGCTGGTTAGCTGATACGAGTGTCACACCGGTTGCAGTGATGTTGCTGTAGCCGGCCCGGGTGAGGTTGACCGTTGGCGTCCCGTAGAACCCGGTACCGGCAAGGTTCGTGATGCTCACACTCGTTGTGTTCTGGCCGGTCGACGGAGAGATGCCGGTAACCGTTGGAGCCGGAGTTGTGTTGGTGATAGTGAACCCGTTGAGCAAAGCGGCCTGCTGGCCATCCGGGTTTGTGACGTTGACGTTCCAGGTTCCCGGGATTTTATTCGCGAGATTGAATGTGCAGGTAATATTGCTCGAAGAAACCACCGTCACGCTGGTAGCGGTGATGTTACTGTATCCGGTCTTGGTGAGGTTGACGGTCGGAGTCCCGTAGAACCCGGTACCGGCAAGGTTCGTGATACTGATACTCGTCGTGTTCTGGCCGGTGCTTGGTGTAATACCGGTAACGGTCGGTGCCGGTGTGGTATTCGTTATTGTGAACCCGTTCAGCAGAGCTGCCTGCTGGCCATCCGGGTTAGTGACGTTAACGTTCCAGGTTCCAGGAATTTTGTTCGTCAGATCGAACGTGCAGGTGATATTGCTTGACGATACAACGGTCACCGAAGTTGCCGTGATGTTGCTGTATCCGGCCCGGGTGAGATTGACCGACGCGGTTTCGGAAAATCCGGTACCGGAAAGATTCGTGATACTGATACTTGTCGTGTTCTGGCCGGACGACGGGGTGATGCCGGTCACGGTCGGGGCTGCAGCAGTCCCGTTCGTAATGGTGAACCCGCTGCTGAGCGTCCCGAACTGGTTGTCCGGGTTGGTAACCACGACATGATACAGGCCGGCAATCCGGTTTTTCAGGTCGAATGTTCCGGTGATCTTCGTGGCAGATGCCACGTTTGCACTGGTCAGAGGAATATTCCCGATATCTACGATCTCCAGAGCATTGCTGCTCTTGGCCGCCACATACGCATAGGTTCCGGAAACGTACACACCAAACGGCTCGCTCAGCAGAGCGCCGCCGGCACCATTAACGATGCTGGCTTTATGGGTTGGACTGGCCGGGTTGCTGATATCCACGATCTCGAGTGCATTGCTGCTGCGGCTCGCCACATACGCGTAGTTCCCGGAAACGTACACTCCCTGCGGATGGTTCAGCAGCGCACCGCCGTCACCGTTCGAAATGCTGCCCTTATGGGATGGACTTGCGGGGTTGCTGATATCCACGATCTCCAGTGCATCACTGCCAGCACTTGCCACATACGCGTAGTTCCCAAGAACGTAGACGCTGTAGGGACTGTTCAGCAGGGCTCCGCTCCCGCCGCCGCCACCATTCGAAATACTGCCCTTGTGGGTAGGACTGGCCGGGTTGCTGATATTCACGATCTCCAGCGCACCGCTGCCAGCACTTGCCACATATGCATAGTCCCCGGAAATGTACACGCCATTCGGAGTACTCAGCAGTGCTCCGCCGGCTCCATCCGGAAAATTTGCCGCATGGGATGGACTTGTGGGGCTGCTGATATCCACGATCTCAAGAGCACTGTTCCCATAACTTGTGACATACGCATAGTTCCCGGAAACGTACACGCCATACGGAGTACTCATCCGTGCTCCGCCGGTTCCATCCGGAAAATTTGCCGCATGGGATGGACTTGCGGGGTTGCTGATATCCACGATCTCAAGAGCACTGCTCCCAGAACTTGTCACATACGCATAGTTCCCGACAACGTAGACGCTATAGGGATTGTCCAGCATCACTCCGGTTCCGCTACTGCTGCCATCCTCAATACTGCCCTCATGGGTAGGGTCGGCGGGGTCGCTGATATTCACGATCTCGAGCGCATTGCTGCCCTTGCTCGCCACATACGCATAGTTCCCGACAACGTACACGCTATAGGGATGGGTCAGCAGCGCTCCGCTTCCGCCGCCGCCCCCATCCGCAATACTCCCCGTATGGGTAGGACTTTCCGGGTTGCTGATATTCACGATCTCAAGAGCATTGCTGGTATCACTTGCCACATACGCATAGTTCCCGACAACGTACACGCTGGTGGGATTGTTCAGCAGGGCTCCGCTTCCGCCACCGCCCCCATCCGCAATACTCCCCGTATGGGTAGGACTTTCCGGGTTGCTGATATTCACGATCTCAAGAGCACTGCTCCCATAACTGGCGACATACGCATAGTTACCGGATACGTACACACTCCAGGGAGTGTCCAGCAGGGCTCCGCTCCCGCCACCGCCCCCATTCGAAATACTCCCCGTATGCACCGGATAGGCCGGGTTGCTGATATTCACAATCTCGAGCGCATTGCTGGAAGTACTTACCACATACGCATAGTTCCCGACAACGTACACGCTGTTGGGACCGTCCAGCAGCGCTCCGCCGGTGCCTGCCCCGTCGGCAATGCTCCCCTTGTGGACGGGCGTGACATTCACCGGCGTTAAGGTGATATTTGCCCCGGACTGGAACCCGGTACCGGCCAGGTTCGTGATGCTGACCGTTGTCGTGTTCGGGCCGGAGGATGGCGCGATGGAGGAGACCGTTGGCGCTGCTGCAGAGGCAGCCGCCACCAGGCTAAGGATGAGCACAAAGAAAAGTGCCGGAAGGAGGATGCGGGAGGAGAACGGGTTGCGGTTCATGGCGTAGGCACCGGGGTCTTGTCAGAAAGAAAATACCGCACAAGACCCGTCGGAGATCGCACAGTAATTCCTGAAAATCCCGTTCATCAGGATAGGTAATAAATATCGCGATTTAATTTCGGATTTTTCCGGGTTTTTCGCCGTGACTGCAGACCCGGGATGCGGAAGGAAATAACAGCATCCTGCATTGCACGCTCCGGGTTTATTCGTCGGAGCTGTTGCTCAACGGACGGGAAGAAAAAAAAAGAATTATTCAATAATAATCGCCGGCTTGAACGGCAGGGCAGTGCCCGCTTTCAAAAGACCGCTGCCTTCCGCTTCCACGATGTGGACCGGCACCCCGAACTCCTGTTCAAGGAACGCCTTTGCCGACTCGAAGACCGCCTTCTCGCTGATGGGCTCCCGGAGCAGGGGCTCGACCACGTGCGGGGGCAGGCGGTGGATGAGGGTGGTGCACTGCTTGGCTGCGTCGGTTGCATCCCTGCCGCGTTTCCTCATGCTCTCATCCTTCATGATCTCCTTGACAACGGTATTCTTGTCGTCCGCTGCCGCGATCATCCGGAAGATCTGGTGCTTCCATTCGGGAGCAAGGGCAAGGGTGATCGATTTCGGGGTGATCTGGATGAGCTTCTGGATCGACTCGACATCCTCGACCGTTCTCATGAGGAGTTCCTCGGCCAGCTCGGCCTTCTCGTTCACAAGTTTCCTGTCCGCAACCGGCCAGGGAGCAAACGAGGCCAGGCCTTCACCTGCGAGTTCCTTCCAGAGGTATTCGGCTGTAAAGGGGATGAACGGGGCCAGGAGCCGGGTCCAGACCGAGCAGAGGGTGTGGAGTTCCCTGCTGCCATCGCAGTCCTTCCCGAGGCGCCGGCGGTACCACTTGAGATCGGTCTCGATCCCGAAGTAGGCTTCCTGGAGGGCTTGCCGGGTCTGGAATTTGTCAAGGGCTTCCGTTGTCCGGGCAATGTGGGCCTGGAGCCGGCTTGCAAGCCAGCGGTCGATGTCGTGCGGCTCGCCGGTCGCGTCCTTGATTTCCATGACCGTGTTGTAGAACCGCTCGATCTGTTTCTTTGTGGAGAGGACGAGCTCGTTTCTCCAGTCAAAGTCCTGCCAGGGTTCGGCGCTGCCCATCAAGAACATCCGGACGGTGTCGCCGCCGAATTCCCGGACCGCGTCTTCGAGCAGGAAGACGTTCCCCTTGGAAGACGACATCTTGGCGCCGTTCAAAAGACCCATGCCGAAGACCACCATGCCTTTCGGGAGCAGGTCCTTGTGGCCTGCAAAGACCGTGGTGTGGTGGAAGATCTGGAACGTGAGGTGGTTGGAGATGAGATCTTTTGCCGAGAACCGGAAATCGTACGGGTACCAGTACAGGAACTCTTCCCGCATGGCATCGAGTTTCTTCTTCTCGGGGAGATCGGGCGATTTCTTCCCAAGGAAGATGTAATCGAAGACCTCGGGAGTGAGCAGTTTTGAGTCGATCTCCCGGATCCGGTGGGCGATGGTGTAATACGCCATGTACACGGTCGAGTCCGAGAGAGGCTCGATGAGCTGCTGCTTGTCCCACGGGAACTTGGTGCCAAGACCGACACGCCGGGTGCAGGCCCAGTCCTTGAGCCAGTCGACCGTGCGGTCGAACTCGACCCGGACTTCGGGGGGTACGAGCGCCATGTCCTTTAAGTGGTCCGAGACTTCGGCCTTCCAGGCCGGGTCGCTGTACTTCAGGAACCACTGGTCGTGGAGGATCTTGACCTTGACCCGGTTGCCGCACCGGCAGACCACGGGGCGGACATCGAACTCGTACATCACGACCGAGTCGTACTTCTCGGTCATGAGGACGGCGACTTCCTCGCGGGCAACCCGCACTGGCTTGCCGCCGTACTTCTCGAAGAGCTTGCCCTTCGAGAACTCGGCCGAGTAGATCTCCTGCGTCAGGGCATCCATCCGGCTGTCCATCTGGTTGAGGATGCCGGCCTTCTCGACCGCGTACTGGGCAGGGACTTCCCCGTAGCCTTCCACCTTGATCAGGGGGATGGGCTTGATCTCCGTGTATTTCCCGGCCTGCTGGAGATCGCGGAGGGCGATGTAATCGAACGGGGCATGGGCGGGAACGCTCATGACCATGCCGCTTGCCATGTCGGGGTCAACGAACGGGGCGGGGAGGATCAGAACTTCGCCGCAGAGCGGGTGGCTGACCTTCTTGTCAACCAGATCCTTGCCGGGGATCTCTTCTTTTATCTCGACCGTGTGGTCCTGAAGGGCGAGTTTCTCGGCGGCTTCCTTTGAAACGATCCAGGGCTTGCCATCGACAAGCGCCCTGACGTACGTGACTTCGGGGTTGGCCCAGAGGTTCGTCACACCGTGGATGGTCTCGGGCCGGAGGGTTGCGCACGGGATGAACGCATCGCCGAACCGGAACATGACCATCGTGAACTTGATCACTTCGGCCTTGTCGCCTTCGAGGAGATCGTGGTCCCCGACCGGGTTCTCGTCCACCGTGCAGTACCGCACCGGGTGGGCTCCCTTGATGACATGGCCCGCCTCGTACAGGTGCTTCCACTGCCATTCGATGAACTTGGAGTACGTGGGGTCGACCGTGATGAACCGCCGGCGCCAGTCGATCGAGAGACCGCAGTCGGTCATGACCCGCTGGTACTCGGCAGCAAAGTGCTTGACGATCGTCAACGGGTCGACAAACTCCTCGAGCACGTTCTGCGGGACCCGGTAGAGATCCCGGTAGAGCTTGATGGTCTTCTCGTCCTTCTTTGCGATCCGCTTCGAGATGCCGACAACGGGAGCGCCTGTTACGTGGAACGCCATCGGGAAGAGGACCTGCTTTCCCTTCATCCGCTGGTAGCGTGCGATCACGTCCGGCACGATGTACGTCCGGCCGTGCCCCACGTGCATTGCCCCGCTCGGGTAGGGGAACGCGACATTCAGGTAATACTTGTCCAGTTTCGAGGGGTTGGACTCAAAGGCGTGGGCCCACTTCTCGTGCGCTTCTTCTTCGAATTGCTGGAGATTGAATTCGCTCAAAACCAATTCACCTTCTCATATCTTGTAAAAACCAGCGTGCCGGTTATACCGGCCTCAGCTTGATGACCTCGTTGTTCGTATAGCGCCGGATCATTTCCTGGGCAATGCTCGAGTTCTTGGCCAGGTGAATCTCGCCCTGCTCGTTCACGGTTGCCGTGAAGAGGTACTCCTTGCCGGCAAAGACATCCACGATCTTGCCGCATTCGGCGGGAGCCAGGATCGTGAGCTGCTTCTTGTCGGTGTGGATCCTGATGCCGCCGCCGAGGTTGATGTCCTCCTCGGTCTTAGCGGGCTGGATCTGCTGCCGGTCGAACTCGGACCGGGGCTTGATGTCGATCCCGATGCCGAGCTTGTTGACAATGCCGGAGACATTCTTGCCGCCCTTCCCTATGGCTGCGGGAACGTCCTTGTCATCGATGTAGACAACGGCTTTTGTGTCGGAGACCATCTGGACGTCCACGAATCCCTCGGTGTAACGCCCGATCTCGCGCTGGATCTCTTTCTCGGTGAGCTTCCAGCCAACCCGTTCCTCGCTCTCTTTCTTAGCGGGTTCGGGAGCCGGGGCAGAGGGCCGGGCGGGCTGGGCCGGGGCAACAGGCGTTCCCACCTGCTGGATCCGGGATGATGATGCGGGGGCAGGCTTTGCAGCTGCCGGCGCGGGTGCCGGGGCCGGGACCTGCGGGGTTAAGATCGGCATGACGATCGTCTCGCCATCGTACCGGAATACGTCGACTACCAGTTCGCCGGTCTCGTGATCGGTGATGGTGGTGACGGGCCGGAGGTGCATCTCGTTAGCCATGCCCTCGGGGACCTTGATGGTGAAGCCTACGTCGTAGATCTTCGTGATGACGCCCTGTTTTAGGAAGATGATGGTGTTGACGATCTGCGGGAGGACGGAGAAGTCCACCCGGTCGGAAAAGCGCTGGACCGCGTCCTGGACGCCGTTTGCGTGGATGACTCCCACCATGCCGAGGCCGGCAAGGCGCATGTCGGCGAAGACTGAGAAGTCCTCGCTTTTGCGCAGCTCGTCGAAGATGACGAAGTCGGGGCGGACGAGGAGGAGGACGTCGGCGGTGTTGGACATGGACCCGTCAAGCGTTGTGTACTGGGTGATCTGGTCCGGGACCTGGAGCTCCCTCGGGGCTTCCATGGTCTTGACCACGAAGCCGCTGTCGGAGAGATACGTTGCCAGGCTCTGGGCGAGGGTTGTCTTGCCGGACCCGGGGGATCCGACAACGATCATGCCCCGCTTGTCGCTCGTGATCCTTTTCGTGATGATATCCGACTTGGTGTAGTCGGAGAGCATCACGTCCACGATGGGGCGGACTGCCGTTATCTCCATGCCGTCCGAGAACGGGCGCCGTGCGATCGCGATCCGCATGGACCCGATCTGGACGACCGTGATGCCCCGCTTCTCGACTTCGATGAAGCCGTCGGGATCCCGCTTTGCCCGCTCCAGGATCTCCTGGGCCATCATCCGGAGCTCGTACTCGCTTGTGGGAGCATCGCGGATCTTCACGAGTTTCATGTCGTTGATGGTGCCCTTCTTGGCCCGGGGCGAGATCCGTTCCTTGAGGTACACGGCAATCGTGTGCTCGTCAAAGAACTGGTCGATGGCCAGCGGACCGAAATCGGTTACCTGGGCTTTCAAGTAGATGACATCGAGCCCTTTTGCCCGTGCCACTTCGGCCTGCACGTTGTCGCTTGTGATGAACCGTGCAGAATTCTCTATCGCGATTCCCCTGATCATCGCGTCGATCTCCCCGCCGCTTGCGAGTTTTACCTGTTCAAGCGAGGGGCGGATACCGGAGAACTTGAGTTCAATTATCTTCTCTTCGGCCATTTTGCACAGTTGCTGCAGTTCGTTGAGGCCCGAGAACCCTATCTCGCGTCCGTTATTTGCCTGGGCTTCCAGTTCTGCAATCACTGCTTCCGGGACGATTATTGTTGCACCCTTGTATTCACCGGCCTTTATCATCGATGTAATGCGCCCGTCAATAAGGACGCTCGTATCTGGGACTAAAATCATATAATATCCACTCTCGTATGGTCTTCTATGGTATGGTCTTCTATGCTATGCTATTCTCTTGATATCGGAAAATAAACGGGCGCCCGCCATTTCCCGCGAACCGGTAAAGCGCCTTGCAAGCCGCCCCGCCGGCTATTCTGATCAACGGTACTGAGATCGTTGATAGGGTAGATATAATACGGACAGGTTTATAAGGGTGAGGGGGAGAGGAGGAATTGTAATTAAAAAATCATTTTCTTTTTAGTTGATTCAAAACGATTTGGATACTATCACTAATTTGTTCAGTTTTATTTCGATTACGATGTTGTAAAACTACGTGAAGTGGATAGGCAAATATAAATAAAAAATTGAAAACATTAAAAATCGTGACAAAACTAGCTAAATAATAATTTTTTGTATATGTCGCAAAACCCATTGGAAATAGAAGAATTATAAATAAAATGATTGATCCTATCCATTTGAACAACGTTTTTAATTTGAGTGAAGAAATAAATTTGAGATATCCAAAAAAAAACAAGGCACCAAGAAACCAAGTAATACAAATAAGTAACAATTGACTTGGAGCGGAAAGAGTTTGCGCAACATAATAAAAGATAGATGCGATTAATGCCCCAAAGGGAATAATTAGAATCATTCTAATGATATTCCCATAATTGAAAACAAACGGTCGAGGTCCATCATCATTAATGCCTAACAATTTAACAAAGGCAGCGAATCCTAAAATTAAAAATATAATTAAACTCCCTGCAACTCCAAAATCTAAATAGCAAAAATTCCCAAAAGTTGTGTAAATAGGGGCATTTGGATCACATCCCGTTTGGGAAATTTGTTTTAAATAGACGGTTAATGCACCGAAAACACCTAGACAGACCAACAAATCCTTGTTCTGTTTAATAAAAAAATCAATTGAAAATTCATCCGATGTTAGAGGACTTCCACATTTTTTACAAAAGATTGCATCATCTGGATTTCCTTCCCCGCAGATGTTACAAAACATATCGAAGATGGATTAGCACGATTTAAATTATAATTTTCGAATTTTATTTTGTAGATCTCTAAGATCTTCCTACTACCACGTTTTCCCTAACCCCACCACCACAGAACATCCGGCTACCTCCCAGAACAGGCCCTGCATTCATCCGGCCGACCAGTAGTCCGTGTTAAGATTAGATCGGCCGTCCAAATACGGCTACATATGACCTCTGGCTCTCAGGCGTGAAAACCGGGCCTTTTCCATGAATTATTACCCTGTTTTTCGGAATTATTACCTCTGATTCCGGCACCGGGGGGAATCGGGGCACGCTCCGGGCCCGGATAAGGGTATCCGGAAAAGAGCATATCCATAGATCGTCAGCTCACTATCTTACCCGGGATTGAACGCCGGGGAGTATTCTACGTCATTCAACAACCGGCTCGTCACCCGGATAACCGGTTCACCGACTTCCTGAACGATCTGTCTCTTGATCCCGATCCACTCTTCATCCGAGAGAAACGCCTTCCACTGCCGGTCCATGGTCGCACCATCCGGCCATCGCAAGAGATAGACGAACTCAAAGTTCATCACCGACGAACTTTCCCAGAGAGCGATGATCTCAAAACCATGCCGTTTCATGATGCGGAGTGCATGATTCCTGAACCGGTTGTGGAAGATCTCTCTCTTATCGGGAGAGACCTCATAGATACGAAGCTGATATACACCAGGGGATTTTTTCTGCTCGTCTTCCATGCTTTCTGACACCTGTCTGATGTGAATACTGTACAGGATGGGTAGCCATGCAACGATGATGTATCTTATCTTATGATTGCATCATCCTCTTCCATGGAACGCCAGATGACCCTCCACAAATCCCCTCGCTCCGGCGGATCACACCGTCTCTTATCGTACCACAACCCTTATGGACGCACACAACGATTTTCCTGTAATGACTGCGCAGGCTGCACCGCGTGCAAAAGGTCCGCTCCCGAAAAAAACTGCCGGGAAAAAAGGCAGCAGGGGCACGAGCGCCCTGGATGCAACAGCGGAGTACTCACTTGCCGGTTTTCTCGAAGATGAGCCTGACATCTACTCGGTGTCCGATATCAAAGTGCGGTACCGATGAAAGGAAAGATCGTCCTGGTCCATTTCCCTTTTTTCGGACCTCTCTGCAACGAAACTCCGCCCGGCCCTGGTAATCCATGAAAGCGACGAGGATGTTGTTGTAGCGTTTATCTCATCCCGGGTTCCTGTGCAGGGTTCCGGTTCAGAACTGATGATAGCAGCTGATCATAAGGAATTTCCCGAGACCGGGCTCAAGGTCCCGTCCGTGATCCGATTTGACAAAGTCGCAACACTCTCCCGTGATCTTATTGAAGGGGAGATTGGCAGGATCCCACCATCACTGACAGCGGAATGCAACAGAGTAATGCAGCATTTTTTCCGTTTCTGAGTGAGTCCAGAAGACTCTTTACAAAGCCCTCCCTATCCCCACAACTCCCGCCCCGTGCCAGACCATACCCTGCGTTCATCCGGCCGGCCCATAGTCCGTGTTAAGAGCAGATCGGCCGTCCAAATACGGCTACATATGACCTCTGGCCTTCCGGAGTAAAAACCGGTCCTTTCCCATGAATTATTACCCCGTTTTCCGGAATTATTACCTCTGGTTCCGGCACCGGGGGGAATCGGGACACGCTCCGGGCCCGGATTCGGGCATCCGGAATAGAGAGTCTGAATGGGTCTAACCCGGGGGAGTGCCGGGTTTCAGGATCAGTGGGAGGGGGGTGACCCCCCCACCCGCTCTGATCAGACTGAGGGGGGGGTCACCCCGTTTGAATTTTTTGCAATGGGGGGAGGGGGGAGCACCCCCCCTTCGCAGAAGTGAGTAGTCAGCCCGGTTTTCACGTGCGATGCCATGACTTCGCGTGGAGGATCCGGCGTGATCGGGATTTCACCCGGCTTCCCGAAAATGAGTAGGTATCCGTATTTTCCGGAAACGGGAGGGGGGGTACCCCCCACCCACGTTGATCAGGGTGAGGGGGGTAGACCCCGATCCGGAATTTGTTGTGGAGGGGGTGGGGGGGTGACCCCCCGTATTTCAGGAACCCTTACGAGTGGCAGCGAGAACCCAGGAACAATAGAGAACGAGCGGAACTACGAAAAAAATCCCCAGTACTGGCGAGAACAGCATCCGGCCACCGGTATTTTTCTGGAAGTTCCATGCAGAATCGAGAAATATCCAGCAAAGGAAACACAGCGCCATAATTGCGGTATACCGGATCTCCTGCGGGTAACGGAGAATTAGGTAAATAATAATTATCGCAAGAGCTGCCTTTGCAAAAAGGTACATCCCCGCGGGCAGTCCGGCGAGTTTTGTTCCAAAAAACCAGTCTTCCCAGTTGATGATAAAGACGAAAAGAAACGCAGCGGTCATGAGAGAGAGTATCCCCAGAAGGGTGAATCTCAGGCAGGTTAAGAGAATTGCAGTGATTCGTTCCGGATTCATGGAACACCGTTCCGATAATCGGTATCATAACTCATCAGATTCTTCTCCTGCCATACCAGCCACAGAATCCTGTCGCGATACAAAGGCTGACGCACGCTATCTGGGGGGCAATGTCCGATTTTGCTGTTGTGGTTTTTGGGACTACCGGTTCGGTTGAAGGGACAGCCGCTGGAAGCAATTCTGGCACAGGAGTCTGCTCCGGGCGCAATGATGGCATATACCAGACATCATTAGATAATTGATAATTTTCTGTCCCTCCGAGAACAACAAGCCCGTTGTTAAAAGGGACAGTCCCATGGAGGAATCGCGGAGAGAACCCGGCATCTCCGGTTTCCAGCGTCCAGTTCTTTCCATCCGGTGATGACCAGACTTCGTTATACGCGTACGGGTATGTTTTTTTTGTGCGTTGCAGCATCGTTTGCCACAGACCGCCTCCGACAATCCAGAGTTTATGGTCAAATGTCGCAACCGAAGTCAGTTCGAGTCTGCCAAACGGGGCTTCGGAGGTGACGAGATTCCAGGTTTTACCATCTTCTGAACTCCAAACATCTTCTGATCCTCCCTCGTCGAGGTACGTGTATCCCGTAGCGAGATCCGTATAATCGCTGTCCCCGGTTCCGCCGATGAGCCAGAGACGGTTATTCAATACCGCAACACCTTTGCCATACCTTGGACCAAATGCTGCGTTGTCGGTCACTCTCGTCCAATTGGATCCGTCGGGTGAAGACCAGACATCCCCCTTGAGATTTCCGAAACTTCCGCCCCCGATGACCCAGAGCCGGTTGTTATAGACAATAACACCCATATCCCTACGGGCGCTGAAGCTGGCGTTACCGGTCACTTTCGTCCAGTTGGATCCATCAGATGAAGACCAGACATCGTTCTTCAGATCATCCCACGTTCCCCCACCGATGACCCAGAGCTTGTCCTTGAATACTGCCACCCCCTGGCCGGAACGCGGACTGAAGCTGGCATTCGCGGCAATCAGAGTCCATGTATGGCCATCCAGAGAGGACCATATATCATTCGTTTCGCAACTGGAATTGACCCGGCATTGCCAGAGATAACCTTCTCCCAAATGGCCCCCAATAACCCAGAGTTTACCCTCAAATGCGGCTGTGCCGTAATCGAAACGAGGGGAAAACCCGGGGTCTGGGGAGATCCGGGTCCAGTTCCCGTATACAGGGGATTCGGCACAGACGATTCCGGTGAGTAAACAGCAGAGAATGAATGCGCAGAAGAGTGGAATTTTCTTGGAAATCCCATCGTTCCGATAATCGGTATCATAACTCATCAGAATCTTCTCCTGCCATACCAGCCACAGAATCCGGTCGCGATACAAAGGCTGACGCACGCTATCTGGGGGGCAAAGTCCGATTTTACTGTTGTGGTTTTCGGGATCAGCAGCTCGTGGGGAATGACATCTGGAGATATGACAAGGACAGGTGACATTTCTGGCACCAGGGTCTTCTCGGGATGCAACGCCGGCATATACCAGACATCTTTAAAATTAGTGCCCATTCCTCCGATTACCCATATCCCGTTCTTGAAAACAATTACCCCGTGAAGAAATCGCGGACCAAACCCGGCGTGTTCTGTTTCAAGTGTCCAGTTGTTTCCGTCCGGTGACGACCAGATCTCATCATATGCAGTCTCACGGGGATGGCTGGTTTGATGGGTCGGCGGATACGAACCACCTCCAACGATCCAGAGTTTATTGTCAAGGACCGCGACTGGCGTAAACTCCATCTTTTTGAAGGGAGCACTCCCATTAACCAGGATCCAGTTTTTTCCATTCTGGGATGACCACGCCTCATTTGTTTCAGCCCCGCCAATCACCCAGAGCCGGTTATCGAATACGGCAACGCCCGGGGAGTAGCGCGGGGAAAAATTTGCATTGCTGGTAACAAGAATCCAGTCTTTTCCATCCCGGGACGACCAGACATCATTAATCGCTTTATTGTCATAACCTCCAATCACCCAGAGCCGGTTATCGAATACGGCAACGCCCATGTCACTTCGCGGAGTAAAATTTGCATTAGTGGTGACCAGATCCCAGTTTTTCCCATCCCGGGACGACCATACGTCATTCATTCCACTTTCCTTTGAAGCTCCGCCAATCATCCAGAGACGATTGTTGAATTCCGCGACTCCAAATGAAACACGCGGACTGAAACTCGCGTTACTGGTGATCAGATTCCAATTCTTTCCATCAAATGATGACCATACATCGTTTGTAAAATTGCCATGATCATCAGATCCACCGATAACCCAGAGTTGGTTATCAAACGAGCAACTCCCAAAATATCCCTTTGGACCGAAATCAGCATTATTGGTTATTTCGGTCCAGTTCCCGTACGCTGGTGTTTCAGCGCAGGCAATCCCGGTAAAGGTAAAACAGAGCACGAGAATGGAGAGAACAAAATTTTTCATACGGATCCCTTATAAAAAAATAATTTTATATATTCCCCGTATTCAGTTTAATAGATGTAGGCCAGGATGTATTCGTTACCGATAATCCGTAGGCAGTCACATCCCATGTTGCCGAATTGATATAACCAGGCATACCTGATGGAATTACGCTGTTCCCGTCCCGGTCATTAATGATGATATTACTGAACGTTATATTGCCGGGGATATAATTAGAATTAAAATTTGTTGTACTCATTCCAATTATTGTGGGATCCCATCCCTCCAGTACCGTGTATGCCCGGAGGTTTTGGTACGTCAGATTTGAAGACTGCGTGGTGTTAAGCTGGAGAGATGAACTGATACCTAAGGTCAAATCCGTAATCGCTCCAGACCACGACCCTGCATTATAATACATGTTGCCCTGCATAAGGTCTCCCGTCGAAACTAATTCTCCGGTAGACGGGATTCCATACCGTCGGGTTGAGTGAAACCCATTATTATTAAACTCCCATGGAGAAATCCACCATGTGGCAATACTCCAGTTTGCCTCATCCGGATAAGGATCACCGGCATTATGTCTTATATACCATTCAAGAACTGGCTGGAGCAGATATATGTCATTTCTGTCTTGAAGGCCATTCCAGATAGTGCTTTGTGATCCGTCAAGAGAAGGATGGCCTGTTGTAAAATTTTTTGTCAACATAGGTTTCTTGGGAACATTATATCGTGCTGAATACTGTCCAATGCTGGATATAGGTGCGGTTTCACCATATTCTATCCACTGCGGGGAGAGTGTACCCGGTGAGTATGTCTTCATTTTCGATACGGTTTCCTTCAGGGCTCCCTCCGGATTTCCCATAACCGTCAGAATGCGCTTATTGTCATAAAACACGTTGATGGTGTTTTGATTTTCCATGATCAGAGAATTGTCCGGGATCTCGAAGACCGAAGTTGCCCGCATGGCTCCACCGGGCGTACTGATCAAGGGAGTGGTCGCATCATCGACTGCGAACAATTCTTTGCCAGTCGAGTCAAACACGGTCGTTGTACTACCCGAATCATAAACGATCGCACCAAAGGGTAGTTGTGTTACGATCGGGTTTGCAGATGCCGCGATACCGGACCGTACCTGGGAATTCTGGGTATTCGCATCAACCTGGAATTCCCCGTTGACAGAGACCATCTTCTGGTTCTTGTCATACTGCAACTGTGGCAGCGGTTTACTGTTTTCGCTGGCAGCAAACGTATTGAGTTCATCAATCTGTGCTTTTTCCGAGGGTTGAACCGGTGCAGCACTCACCATCGGTACCATCGCCATCGCCGCCAGCAGCAGGGCCAGCAGGATGACGCTCCAGTGTAACGATTTCATTTTTTCTTACCTCCTGTTTCAATATGCTACGCTCGGAGGCACGGGAAAATCTTCATAAGAATGAACGATGATAATCTCATGCCTACGGGCGAGGACCGGGTTCAACACAAAGTTCGTCGCTTGGTGAACCCGTTCTTCTTCTTTTCCGGGACAACCGCCGGCTGTCCACAATGAGCGATTTATAATTGTGATATTTATGTTTTCTGTCAAATTTTTCGAACAGGCATGATTGATGAAAAAACGTGTAAAGATTTGGGTGAGAAAACGTTAATAGGATAAATCAGCGATGCCGGAAAGAAATCCCATTACGGCGTAAGAAAAAACTGCGCGGGATTATCCCTCTTTACTCCCACTCGCCGGTCTGCTTGAGGTGGGGATTCGGGCAATCATTTCACATGGCTTAGGAACTCTTCCTTCTCGATGTTTGCCTGTTTCAGAATCGAGAGTAATGTGCCGGTGGCAATCTCCGGATGGTTGGGAACCGTGACAAGCCGCCGCGTATCGGGATGCAACAGATGGATATGGCTGCCGGTCTGCCGCACCGGCTTGAACCCAAAAACAGCAAGAATTTTAATGATTTCAAGAGCTGACAGCAGAGGAATTTTTGACAAGATTATCCACTTCGATGTCCAGATAGGTCAGCTTGTGGTCCCGGGGTGTCAGTTCAATTAAAAGCTGATAATGTTCTTCAAGCCCTTTTTTGAGGTTCTGCACAGCCACATCTTCTGATAAGCCCTGGTCGGCAACATTCGTCAGAAGATCGACAGCCACGAAATATTTTCCTTCCTTATGGACTTCAATAAGAGTCTTCATGCTCTGGTACGATCTTTCGGATTTTATGATGATAATAGTATGCCGGTCCAGAACCGAAGGGGCTACAGGAAATATCCTTATCGGGAAGAGATTTTTCCGGCGGCACCCGTACGATTCTGGTACCGCAGAATCCCTTGACGTATCAGGATGCTACCCCCCACTCCGTTTTTGCCAAAACCTGACCCCCTATGCATCGTGAGCTCCCCGCCTTCCACAACGCCCGGTCCTGTGAGGGGTGGACCCCCGCCTCAATTATGAGTAACCTGTGATTTTCCTGGCCGGATGCCTCCCGGTTCCTTTTGAGTTCCCGAAGGTGTATAGGAAAAGGCAGGGTTCCTAAAAATGAGGGTGGGGTCCATCCGGGCTCAAGGGCAGGGGGGTTGGCCGGAGACCCATCACATCAATCATGAGCAGGAGCCGGTTTTGCAGAATCGCATGCCCACGATTTCCCTGGGGGTTCCTGATGTGACGTGGGAAAACGCGGGGTTCCCAAAAAAGAGGTGGTGGACTACCCTTTTTATTTCATCGTACTTTGCTGCGGAATAATGCTGAATGCGGCAAACTGTTCATAAGCAGAGGTTGCGTCAGCCGGTTTGACAGAAATCACGTACCGGCCCCCTGCAAATTGCGAAGAATCCAGGGTTACTGACCAGTGATTCTGATCTTTTCCCGGAGCAACCGATACGGTGCTGAAAAATGCCGGGGAGTCCATGGTAATTTCCTGGGGACGGCACTGGACCAGCAGGAGGGAATTGGCGGGAAAATTAGTTGTGCCATTTATCGTGATATTCTTCCCTGTCGCATACGAGGAATCAGAATCGATCCGAATAAAGGGATTGGTAATCTCCAGGGAATAGGAAAATGCGGTATCACTGACACCTGGAGCATTGAATTCCTGGAGCATCGTATTCAGCAGGGTCCGGGCATCCATGGTCCTGGCCACATGGAAAGTAAAAATACCATGGGATTCCCCGCCATTACCATAGATTCCGGTCTTTTTGATATTATACAGTGTTCCGGACCCGGACTGGTTATCGAAGATGATATCATACCGGGCGTCGGTTGCAGGTACCTGGATGAGAATATAATAGCGGCCCGGGGGAACATTTGTGGTATTCAGGGAGTAATCAATACTGCCATCGAACCTTACCGGCACGGTCTCGATCGTCAGGTACTGGTTGCCCATCAACCAGACGCGGGCTTCCGGAACATCCTTTACAGGGATTTGCCGGGTAAATAAGAACTGATCCCCCTTCCTGACCGGCGGCAACGGTATCACGGTCGGATCGTCCTGTTTTTCGGACCCGGTGCAGTTATAGTTCCCCCGTTCGCAGCTGCCAACAGTATGGGATCCGATTCGGTCATAGGAAATCATGTAATACTGGCCGTGATATTCATAGATCGGGGGATTTGGATAACAATCGTCCCATGTCCTGTTCCCGCAGGCTGCGAGATAAAACCGGTGAATGTCGCTTTCATTTCCCTCGAGCCATTTCACCACCCGGTGACCATAATTCCATGCATTGGGATCATTGGTCACACCATGCATAGCCATCTCAAGATCCGGATATACGGATACTTCATCATACGTGACAGAAACGAGTGTTCTGTTATGGATAAAACTGAGGTTGTATTCGTCAACTTCGATAGTGATGTCGATTATTTTCTTTTCCGGTACAGGTTGTCCAATCAATCCGGGAATGAACGGGGTACGTAGATCTTTCGAAGGAGAGATCATGATGCAAGTGAGAATCCCACATGCAATCCCGATGATTACGAGAATACTGATGATTGCTACGAGTTTTGATTTTGTTACTGCCGGTTTCATCGTTCCCCTTTTTTTCCTATCCTGTGCAGTATCGTCTCTCGATTCTCATTATTGTACTCTAAAAATAAAGTATTATGATTTTCACGGATACTTTGCATAAGATGTGGTCTCATACCGCCCGTAATTAGTATTCGCAGGGCTGACACTCACATATTGTGCTTTTTCCGAGGATTGAACCGGTGCAGCACTCACCATCGGTACCACCGCCGCCAGCAGCAGGGCCAGCAGGATGACGCTCCAGTGTAATGATTTCATTTTTTCTTACCTCCTGTTTTAATACGCTACGCTCGGAGGCACGGGAAAATCTTCATAAGAATGGAAGATAATGATCACATGCCTACGGGCGAGGACCGGGTTCAACACAAAGTTCGTCGCTTGGTGAACCCGTTCTTCTTCTTTTCCGGGACAACCACCGGCTGTCCGCAACGGGCAGTAAGCGGCATTATCTTAAATCAATTCTTACCGAGTACCTTACGCTTTTAACCGATGCATATAGCCCGGGGACATTTGCCGGGGGGATTGCATTCTATTGCTGTCAGCCTCAGCCCCCCGGATCCGGTTTTTTATGGAGCGGGGATAACCCCCCGTGGATACCTGGCCGGACAAACGATTCGGAACATGACGCGATACCATTAATTGATAAAACATACACCTTTGAAGTACATCATGGTACCATCCTCAGTTCACCGCCCGGTCACGATCGTTTCAGAAGCGGTGACGGAAAAGAAGGCGGGAAAAAAAGCCAAATCCCCGGGACGGAAGAAAGGGCTGTTCGGGTTATTGAAAGGCTGGGCCGTTGACAGCCAGGCTGTCAGCGACGAGCTTAAAGATTAGATATGCCCTCCTTTTTTGCCGACACTTATGCAATTATTGAGATCCTGAAAGGCTCCCCTCATTATCGGCCATATAAGGATGCAGTACTGGTGACAACGGAATTCAACCTTGCAGAATTTGCCTGGGCAGTTACCCGGGATTATCCCGATGCTGCGCAGGGGATCTGCTCGCAGGTCCGGCACGGCATGAGACTGTATCATCCCGGTGACCGGGATTACCTGCAGGCCTCGCATCTGCGACGCGAATCTGCCCGTATCGGTAAAAAATTTTCCCTCATCGATTGTGTCGGTTATTCCGTGGCGGAATCCCTGGCTCTGCCATTTCTCACCGGCGACCGGGAATTTGAAGGGATGTCCGGTGTGGAATTCGTGAAATAAATATCCTGAAATCCCATTCTCTATCCCCATAATTCATTCAGAGAACAATATTGACGATGTCCACGGGAAACCGGTATTATTGATTATGTTTGCCCTCGCGGGAATTCTGGTTGCAGGATCTGTTTCATTGCTCTGGATCTCCGGCCCCGTTCCAGGCCGGGGGTAACCCCCATCAGACTTTTTATTGCAGGCAGTAGGTCCCTCACGATATCTCGATGAGATGGTAAAACTGGTATGTCTCGTAATCGAAGACCATATCGGCCGTCTCGTCAACCCCGAGCACGCCGACAACCGTGCCGTTCGAATCCCGCACCGGGGCATACCCGGAGATGTACGATCCCCACTTCGAGGTATAGATATCCGGGGAATAGACCGTGCTGCCGTTTGCCGCTTCCAGGATGACCGGCTTGTCCATGGTGACCAGGTCGCCGATCCGCGCAACATCCGGACCGGGCCCGTTTTTCAGGTAATCGTCGTGGACAACATAGCTGATCGATCCATTGTCCACCCGCAGGATATACGACGTTACCAGGAACGTGTCGTTCTGCCGGGCATTGTAGAGGGCATGTGCAAGCCCGAGATAGCGGGGACTGCCCTCATCACCCGGAGCGAGCCGGAGCAGCCCGTCGCCGTTCACCTCGCCTGCCATCCGGCCGGCGGCTTTTTCAAGATGCAGCTGGATGTTGTGTTTCTTCTGGGCCGCCTGCGATTCAAACCCGATGACAAAGAGAGCGGAGGCGACAATGAGCAGAATACAGCAGGCGGCTATGATCATTTTTGCCCGCCCGGTGAAACGATCCAGCACCATCGTATCCGTAAATTGTAAGTTTCCCGTACAAAACGATTGTGATCTGCCCGGCACGCCCGGACCGCAGATCAAATTGAAACACTCAAATAGCCCGGAGGGGGATCATCTGATAGATGGAATGCCCGGCCGGACCCAATGCCCACGAGCGGTACTGGCAGATCAACCTCGCCCTCATCTCCCTGGGAGCCCTCGTCGGTGCGCTCGCGGTCAGCAGCATCACGGTCTCGCTTGCAAAGATAGCAGCAGATCTCCACACCGGTATCGGGTTTGCCTCGGCATCGATCATCGTCTTCCTGCTCGTCCTCTCGGGCCTCTTCCTCTTCTTCGGGAAACTGGCCGACGTCTCGGGATACCGGAGGGTCTTTCTTGCCGGAACCGCGGTCTTCACCCTGGGATCGCTCTTATGCAGTTTTGCAGGAACCGTCCACGAGCTCGTCCTCTTCCGCATCATCCAGGCGATCGGCTCTGCGATGATCTCCTCGATAGGTCCTGCGTTCATCACGCGGTACACCCCGGAGAGCTGGCACGGGCGGGGACTTGCCTATGTATCCGGCGCAGCCGTACTCGGGATCATCCTGGGCCCGACCATCGGGATGGGAATCACCACCCTCATCTCCTGGCGCTGGATCTTCCTCTTCAATGTCCCGGTCGGGGCTGCGATCCTGGCCGCCGGCTGGTTCACGCTGCCGGCCAATGAAGATACAACGGGAGGGCGGAGGTTCGATCTCACCGGGGCCTGCCTCTTCTCGCTTGCAAGCATTGCGCTCGTCCTTGCGATAAGCGCGGTGCATGTCTTCACGATAACAAATCTCCTGACGATAAGCCTGGCCCTCTTTGCATTCGCGTTCTGGACGCTCGCCATCGTGTACGAGAGCGCCATCGAGGACCCGGCGTTCGAGATCTCGCTTTTCAAGAACCGGCATTTCACCAATGCCAACATCTCGTACCTTCTCTTGAAGATGGTCTTCAACGGGCCGGTCTTCCTCTTCCCGTTCTATTTGCACCTGGTCCTTGGGTATTCCTATGAGCTGACAAGCATCGTCATCATCGTTCCCGGCGTGACCATGCTCCTGACCTGCCCGGGCGTGGGCTCGCTGACCGACCGGTTCAGCAGCCGTACCCTCTGTGTCATAGGAGCTGGCGGGGCTGCAGCAGTGTACCTCCTCTTTGCCGGCTTTATGGCGAGCTTCACTCTCGTGCCGGTCATCATCGCCCTCATCCTTCTCGGCCTCTCCCGCGGGATCTTCCTGGTCCCCAACACGAAACTGATCCTGGACCACAGCCCGGTCGAGAAGAAAGGGGCTGCCTCCGGTATCATGAAGGCTCTTGGCAATACCGGCGTCATCCTCGGAATCGTGATCTTCCAGATCACCTTCTCCGAGATCCTGCTTGCCGGAGAAGCTGCCGCACTCTACCATCATGATCCGTTCTCGATACCCATGCCGGCGATAACCGCCGGGTTCCATGCAGCCTTCCTCCTGGCAGCGGCCCTCAGTCTTGCAGCCATCTTCTTTGCCTGGCATGCCCGGGATGCGGATACCCCGCCCTGCCCGAAAGATTCCTGAACCGGTGCCGGGGTCATCGGCCTGGACAACGGGCCGCCACCCCCGGCCGGTATCCGGCGCAGGGGAATTCAGGCGGATCTCAGGTCTCCGTGAAGGGATCTCGTCTCCCTCCATTGCATCGCGACAATATAGACCGGTGCAATGAAGTAGATGAACGCACTCCACGGAACCGATACCAGGGAGAGGACAATGGCGATGAACGATAATATGGGAAAGATATAGGATTCTTCTTTCCCGAGGGAGAGCATCTTCTGGTCCGCATTCTTCTTCTGGCAGATCCCGCTGCCGATCACCAGGTTCCATTGCAGGACGGATAACAGTCCAAGGCCGAGGAGATTGATCTCGAAGATGAGAGCGGCATGGGCGTTCAAGGGAAAATCGCCAACGAGATTCGTGGAGAACGGGACCAGCCCGACAAAGAGCAGGGTCACCATATTGAGAAAGATCATCTTCCGGTTGACTCCCTGGAGATAGTGGGACCGGATATGGTGAGCCCACCAGAAATTTGCGAGAAGGACGAATGCGATGATGTAATGGATAAAATCGGGAATAAGATTCAGGATCACGGTATCGACCGTGCCGCTGGTGATGATTCCCCCGATTGTGGGAATATCCAGACCGGTTATCAAGAGCGTCATCGCGATCGCAAAGACCCCGTCGGTCAGCGTGTCCACCCGGTTTTTATCGAAGATGGTAATACCCCTGCACTCCTGCCAGTTTTTCATGCTCTCACTTCCGAAAAGAGATCGGATGAGTCTCTTCCTGTTGTTCTGGTTCATCGGGTTGAGTATGAATTTACATACAATTTGTAAAGAATAGTGTACATTTTTCAGCATAAATACTCGCTGGTCTTATGAGGATACGCGGGAGGGGCGGCATTACTTCATACCCACGGTCCACCGGAGGAGATCAATAATCTGCAGGATAGTATCCGGGCTGATGTCCAGATTCGGGGCCCCGGACAGGAGAAAGCATACCGGGGGGAATCTCCCGAGAATTACGATTTGCCGGTCTTGCCGAACAGCTGCTCGGCCGGGCACCCGATCTCCCGCTGTCTGCAATACCTGCAGGCCAGCCGGACCCGCACAAGGGCATTGCCCAGGAACCCCAGGAGGAGAAGGGCGATGACGAGGGCAAGGACCGTCCAGGAAAATTTCTGCAGGAGGAGCACGATTCCTGCAAGAACGGGGATCATGAAGACAAGAAAATCCGGAACCACATCCTGCCAGGTCAGCGTCATCCCGGTGAAATTCTTCGGATTGCCCCGTGCAAAAAGCAGGGAGCTCAGCCGGCCTTTGCCAAACGCACAGGTTTTGCCATAATAGTAGCAGTCAACGCAATGAGCGCTCAGCAGACGGAATTCCAGGAGCAGGATGAAGATCACGTACCCCAGGACCCAGAAGAGCGTGAACCGGGAGAGGAGAATGACGCCGATGATGTAGATCAATATCGGGACCAGATTGGATCCGATGACGATCGAAAGAGGATAATTTTCCCTGCAGCCCGGTTCCTGCATACCAGAAGTGGGGAATTGCCACCATAAAAATACTGCACATTCTTGTTTTGTCCAAAATAAAGAATTGATCACCATTTTACATTGCGCTTGTCTTCACCGGCATTTTCTCCGGGGTAACCGGACAGGGCAGCTCCTGCGGAATTTCGTGCTCTTTATGTACTCAGGATTCACATTAGCCTTAGATTTACCATGCAGGGAGGGACCGTTACCGAAGGACCGGTAGCTAATACCAACATATGGGGGCTCACCAACGGGATCTTTGGTTTTTCTCTCCTTCTGCTCTTTTTCGCTATCCGTATACCGGACTTTGAATACGGGGCGGGAAACCTCGTCGCCGAACAGTTCGGGAGGATGCAGCTGCCGGACATCCTGAACTTCTTAACCGTCTTCATCATCCTGCTGATCGTCTGGGCCATCGTCTTTTCCATCCTCCACCGGACAGCCTGGATCGACCGGACGTTCCTGTACCTCCACTTCATCCTGCTGATGCTGGTGATCTTTATTCCGATCACAAACGATCTCACCATCCTCCTTTCAGGAAATGTGGCCTTCTCCATCCTCTTCCACGCAAACATGCTCTCAATCGGCCTCGTGCTTTTCCTTGAATGGAGGCATTGCCGCAGCAGACCCGGACTGCTCCGGCAGGGGGTTCCGGAAGAGGGGACACCGTTCATACGGGCAAGCCTCCTGGTGCTCCCGGTGATAGCTTTTGCGGGATGCCTGCTCGCCGCGTTCCATCCGGAGAGAACCCAGTACCTTTACTTTCTGGCCCTCCCGGCCTTTGTCATCCTCGGTACCCTGATGCCGGACCACGAAAGAAAAAGCCAGCCGGCCCTGATCCGGACACCGGATGTACCGGCACCGGGGGAGGAACGGGTAACATCCCCCGGGACGGGAGGCACGGTCCCCCAGATTGTGCTCGAGATGCTTGTCTGTGCCATCTTTGCCTTTGCCCTGACCCTGATCGTACGAACCAATGTCCATCTTCCATCGATAACCGCCGGGAAAACTATAGCAGATATCACATCGGTATCCCTGAATGGTATGCTCGCCCGGGGACTCAATTTCCTGTTCGTCTTCATCATCATCTCGATCTTCTTTATCCTGTTCTTCGAGATCATGAGAACCACCCGGGAAAATGACGGGATTGTCATCGGTTTTGTCTCTCTGTTCATCCTTGCCATCCTCTTCATTCCCTTGACGTCACGCCTCTGGGCAATTTCCGACAAGCCCGACATCTATGGCCTGATCTTCCATCTCAATATCCTGATTTCCGGGCTCATCCTTCTCTTTTTGAAGAAGTACCTGTCCGCAAAGCCCGGGCTCTGCCGGCCCGGGGCGGACCCGGGCCTGGCCCGGAACCTCTCCCTGCGCCTGCTTCTCCTGCCGGCAACAGCCGGTGCCGGGCTCATCCTGGACAGCTGGGACATTGCATTCGAGGCAATTCCCTTTGCATTCCTTTACATTGTGCCGGTAATTCTCTTCGTATACCTCTCTCATGAGAGCGGGATTACTGCACAACCGGAACCCGCTGAAACGTAACTGCCATCCTCATTAAAATCCAAATGTTTATCGCCCCTCAGCCGGATCATTACCCACGATATTCCGGGTGTGTAAATGAGTGCCTCACGTTTGACAACAATCCGGTCCCTGCTCGCGGTCGGGTCCCTGTTACTCCTCCTTGCTGCTGTGGCTCCGGTAGCCGGGTATGACAGCTGCAGCCCGGGTTACCACATCTATTCAACGAGCAACGACCAGTGCTGCCCCGAGGGCTACCCGTATGTTTACAACGGGAAATGCAATCAGTGCGATTACGGCAGCGTATACGACAGCTACTCCGGATACTGCTGCCCGGAAAGTTCCCCGTATTACTATGACGGCGCCTGCCACAAGTGCCGGTATGGCAGCGTATACGACAGCAACTCAGGATATTGCTGCCCGGAAAGTTCCCCGTATTACTATGACGGCGCCTGCCACAGGTGCCGGTATGGCAGTGTGTACGACAGTTACTCCGGATACTGCTGCCCGGAAGGCTACCCGCATTATTATGACGGCACATGCCATGCAATGTCAGAGTCTGCAAACAGCGGTATCGGGGTGGTTATCCCCGAAGTGAGCAGCATCCCGGCCGTATTCTCAACCGCCCCGACCCCCACGCCGGCACCTGCCCCGGTGGTTGTTATCGTCAATGTCCCGGCCACGCCGACAAAGACTCCCCTTCCCTGGGAACTGCCCGTTCTCGGGATAGGGATACTCTGCCTGATCGGGGGCTGTGCCAGAAAGAACAGGTAATGTGCTTGAGATCCGCACTGTTCTTTTTTTCCCCGCAACCCCGGCTTCTGGAAATGCCAAAAAATACCGGTTCCTTTCAAATGGTGAAAGGTATCCGGCAGGTTTGCGACAAGGCCGGACACTCTCGGACCTGAACCGCCATACATTCCTGATCCCCCGAAACCATAGCCCGGATACGCCGGCTTCCGGGAAGGGTACTGCGATATTCTTATTCGCCCCGTCACCCAACTCACTACAATCCACAGGCCCCTCATGTCACGCCACCGCCATCCCACCATCAAACGGGCAATCCTCCCGCCCGGCATTATTCATTCGGATGGCCAGGACGCCGGCCTTCCGGTCCGGATCACAGTCATCGACTACGATGCCACCCACATCCAGGAGAAGATTGTTGAAAACATCAGTGAATGTTTCCCGTTCCGGGACACCGAAACGGTCACCTGGATCAATGTCGACGGCCTCGGGAACCCAAAACTTATCGAAGATCTCGGGAGATGTTTCACCATCCACCCGCTCATCCTGGAAGATATCTTCAATACCGGGCAGCGTCCGAAGCTGGAGGACCTGGACCAGTATATTTACCTGAGCCTGAAAATGCTCTCATTTATCGAAGAATCAAAAGTGATCAAGATCGAACATATCAGCCTGGTCATCGGGCACAACTTCCTCATCTCGTTCCAGGAGGATATCGGGGATATTTTCGATCCCGTGCGGGAGAGGATACGAAAAGAGGGCAAGATCAGGAAACTCGGCCCGGATTACCTTGCCTACGCGCTCATCGACACAATCGTTGACAATTATTTTGTGGTTATGGAGAAACTCGAGGAGCAGGTCGAGGATCTCGAAGAGGAGCTGGTGGCAGACCCGACCCGCGAATCCCTCCAGAAGATCAACCGGCTCAAAAAGGATATGATCTTTCTGCGAAAATCCGTCTGGCCGCTCCGCGAGCTGATCAACAACCTTGAACGGTCCGAGTCCAAGCTCATCCAGGAAACCACCAACATCTACCTGCGCGATGTCTATGACCACACGATCCAGGTGATCGATACCCTGGAGACCTTCCGGGATATCATATCCGGCATGATCGATATCTACCTCTCGGGCCTGAGTTACAAGATGAACGAGATCATGAAGGTGCTCACGCTTATTGCAACCATCTTCATCCCGCTCACGTTCGTTGTCGGGTTATATGGCATGAATTTCAAGAACATGCCGGAAATCGAGTGGGAATACGGGTACTATTCGGTACTGGCCGTCATGGTTGTCATGGTTGCCGGCATGCTCACTTACTACCGGAAAAAGAAGTGGATCTGAACCATCTTCCGGGTGCCGGCGGCCCGGGAAAAGGAAACCGGGAAAACGAACATGCTTTGCCCGTTTCGGGCAATCTGGCCTGAAATCCATTCTTTCCAATACATCGCTTTATCATATCACCCGCCAAGTAAGCAACAACCCTATGCAACATACTGAAAAGAAGATCAAAATAATCCGTGACAAGCTGAACAGGATCGGTATTGGTGAGAAGCGCCTGACCGATGAAAATATCCTCACGCTCTACAGCATCAACCAGTGCGGCGACCTGTACTCGCTGCCCAGGGTCCAGAAACCCGCTCTTCTCTGATTTTCTGTACCGGAAATGCCGGCCAGCGGGCCGGCCGTATTCCACTCCAGCCCGGGCCCGGACGCGTGTCCCGCAGATCCAATCCGCGGCATCTCACCGGCGAAGGTTATTGATACTTCAGCAGCCAGGGGAGTCCGCCGGTTCACCCGGAACCTTTCTCCGGCTGCACCGGTGCACCCCCGTCCCGGCCGGAATCTTCCTCCGCTTCGATCCGTATCTCCTGCTCGGCCTGTCCCCGGAAGAAGAGATGCTCGATGACCAGGGCCGAGAAGATGCCCACGATGAAGGAGTTGGCAAGGACCGGTTCTATCTGGGTGTTCATCAGGGTCTTGGTGGTGACCGGGAGGAATGCGATCAGGGTTGCAAAGATGAGGGCAACGCCGATCACAAGCCCCGAGTTGTACCCGATTCCCCCGGTCCGCTCCTTGGCAAGGCTGAGCGTTGCGGCAAACATCCCGCCGAGCAGATAGATGAAGAGGCATGCGATGACGAGCGTGGGAATCGCCATCAGGGTCGAGACAATGATCGGGGAGAACCCGATGATAACAAAGAGGAGGCCGACAATGGCAAGCGGGTACCGGGAGCCCTGCCGGCTTGCTAGGACAACATTCATCGAGAAGTTGGAGTTGGCGCAACCGATCGTTCCAAGAAAGCCGGCCGCAATGCTGGAGAGCCCCGTTACCGCCATCCCGGACCGGAACCGGCGGTCCATGTCGGGAGGGCGCAGGGCGAGTTCCATGGATTCGATAGCCGAGAAGTCGATGACAAGAACGGTGAAGAAACAGAAGAGGAAGGCAACGAGGAGCGGGAGACTGAAATCAAACGCCGTGGGCATAGCGCCGGTGAAGAGCCCGAACGGGGCGGGGCTGATGGCCGGGATCTTGAACGGGAATATCACGGCGTACAGGACCACGCCGATGAGCATGGCAATCGGAAGCAGGAGCTGTTTTGCCATCCCTTTGAGGTAGCCCGAAAGACCGATGATAAAAAGCGTGAAGATGATGGCAAAGGCCAGGTAATCGGTCGGGTTTGCAACCTGAGATTTTGGAACGATCAGGCCTATGATCATCGGGGTTACTGCAAAGCATCCCATCAGGAGGACGGTCACGATGATGTTGAACGTGAAGAGTTTTTTTAAGAAATGGTGGGCCTTGATAGCCGCAAGGCAGCAGATGGCAAAGCCGCAGATGGCCATCGAAGTAAAAATGGCATTGGTGGTGTAGGCAAGCCCGGCGCCTACGCCGATGATGATGATGGCCGTGGGGCCAACGCCTATGGGGAGCCGGTGGCCGATGAAGACCTGGAGGATCTGGAAGATACCGCTGACAACAAAGACTGCCTGGATGACCTGCATCTGGAGTGCCGGCGAAGAATAGAGCATAGGTGCGATCATCATGCCGTAGATGAGAGCTGAGGGCATCAGGATGATGAACCACTGGAGGGAGGCGATGGCAAGGGTCTTAGCCTGGGGGATCTCATCGATCTGCGAGAGAAGTTTCATGGTGCCTCGTTCATGGTTGATCAGAGAGGATGTGCGGTTTTACAAAAAAAACCGGGGGAGATCCCTGTAAATCACCAGTGAAATCTGTGATTATAAAAAAATAGTTATTTTTTCTTCTGCCCGGTACCCTGAGAGAAGAGCAGGAAAACAAACCAGATGGATCCGCCTACACCCGGTCGTTCGGGGTCATCGACGAGAGGATCCGGCCCTTAAGATCCCGGTATTTCTCGATATTTGCATTGTCGGAGATGAAGGCAACATGGTACTCGTGATGGAGGGTCACCCAGTTTTTCATGGTGTACGCCAGCGGGTACGCGGCGGATCCCTTCGGCATGGTAACGGAATAATCGGAGACCATGATGCCCCCGCTCACGAAATAGTGGTAATCCCCGACAATGGAATCCGCGACATCCCGGAAATTTTTGGTAACCAGCTTCCTGCACCAGTCAAGCGACGGGTCCAGCTGGTAATTGCCCACAAAGTTGTCCCCGTAATCGGACGTGAACGCGACAATTTTCTGTTTCTTGTCAGCGCTCGTAAACGTGACAATCCGGGAAGTTTTCTTCATATGATCGTTCTCATAAAAATCGAACGGCCCGATCGACCTGATCTCTTTGGTGTAGCACGGGTTTTTCTCTGTTCCAACGCAGTTGTACGAAGTGTACGTGGAGCTTGAGACATTCCACGATGACGGGTAGTCCAGGCTGAAGTCGTTGTCGCTATAGCGGGTGAAATTGATCTTTGAGAGATCCACGGGATCCGGTGTTGCGTTCGGGGTCGGGACGGTCGTGTTCTTCTTTATCACCGGGGTTGTTTTCACCGGTGTCTTTGTTGTCACCGTCACATTTACGGACGTATTTACCGGTTGCGGGGTTATCTGGGATGTATTAACCACCGGTGAATCCTGAGATTTTTGCAGCATACAGCCAGCACAAAAAACAAAACCGGCAGTCACGAGAAGAAGAACGAACAGGCCGGTTTTATGCATGATTCCTGAGTATTACCCGGCATATGTTAAAGATGCAGGATTGGGTTTTCCATGCCCGGTTATCCCTGAACTTCTACAGATGCCGGGTGCTGATATCAGGCGGTTCGTACAACCGCTGGATTCTTTTACCAAAAACACGACTCTGAGGATGGAGTAATCTCATGCTCGATCACTGCCCGGGTGCTGCGAACCTGCGCACGCCCACCCTTGCGATCAAGAAATGCCCGCAGTGCGGCGAAGAAGTGGAACTGTTCTCAAACGACATCTCGGTCAAATGCAGCAACTGCGGGTTTGTGGTCTACAATGAGATCGAGTCCTGCGTCCAGTGGTGCAAGCATGCAAAGGAGTGCGTGGGCGAGGAGATGTACAACAGGATCATGGAGCGGAAAAAACAGGAGAACCTTGAAGATCAGGCAAGGCTCTCAAAGAAGACCGGCCAGAACGGATCCTGATCAGGGATTGCGAGAGGGACCACCGTCCCGTCCAGGCGTTTCATAACCCGCACGGAGGTATCGCTGGTCACGGTACCAATGACCGATGAACGGATACCGGCCCCGGCAAGTGCTGACATTATCTTTTCCGAATACGCCGGGTCTGCCGTGATGAGGAGCGAGCCTTCGGCTATCGCTGCAACCGGGTCGATCCTGAAACTCTCGCAGACCATCCGCACTTCTTCGGGATAGATAAACAGAGCCTCATCGATCTTCATCCCGACGCCGCTGGCATCCGCGATCTCGAAGAGGCCCCCGATAACACCGCCCTCCGTTGCATCGTGCATAGCCGTGACCCCGCCTGCGTCCATAGCGGTGAGGGCATCTTTCACCACGCTCATCTGCAGGCAGAGGGCCTTTGCCCGGCCGATCAGATCTTCTGAGTAGTTCCCCCTCAGGTCCGCTTCCCGCAGAACCGAGAGGATGCCTGCGGTCTCGATGGCGGGACCTTTGGTCAGGATCACCACGTTCCCCGGCTTTGCCCCGGCGGGCGTGACATACGCGTCCTTGTCCGCAATCGTAAAGACGGTGATCCCGCCTATGGTAGGTGCGGTGAATCCCGGGTAGTATCCCGTGTGGCCCCCGACAATGGCGATACCGAGATCCACGGCAGTTGCGTGGATCGAATCAACCACCGTCCTGAAATCCTGGTCGCTCGTCTCCGGTGGGAGGAGGAGCGAATAGGTCATGTACTGGGGTTTTACCCCCATCACCGCCACATCGCTTGCACCGATATGAACCGTATACCAGCCGAACATGTCGAGCGGCTGTTTCGGGACTGCGAAGATAGGATCTTCTGCAATGATCAGGACTTTCCCGTTACCGATGTCCACAACCCCAGAATCGATCCCGGTCCTTGGCGGCACGATGACGGATGGGTCGGGCTTCCCGAGCCGGTGGAGGAGAAATTCGGAAAACAGGGTATGATCGATCTTCCCGATCTTCGGCTTACCTGCGGTCATGATACAATCCCGCTATTGTACAGATCCGGTGCGCAATTTCCAGCGGATCCCTCCCGAGCAGGACGGACACGGGCTCTTTACCTATCGCTCCGGTCTCGTAGCAGATGACGGGGGGTTTTCCACCGCAGGCCCGCACGGCTTCTTTTACTTTCCAGGGCATGGAGGCCCCCTCGGCTTCTTTGATCTCCTCCGGTTCATTCCGGCGATCGATGACGGAGAAGCCCCAGCCGTTTGACCGGCAGTACTCTTCCAGCCACCGGGCAAGATCGGGAGTGTTCGCAAAATCGATCCCCGCCCGGATGGAGGGATCGTACTTCTGCATCTCGACGATGAGGCGGGCCATGTGGCTGGAGGCGCCGAGCCGTGGCCTCCCGGCCGCATGAGGCATATGATTTACAATCGTGATCCTGCCATCGAGAGCAAGCACGTCCCCGCGACTCTTCGCATTCTTCCGTGCAAAGACAAGATTCGATCGCACCTCAGGAATGAGGGCGGCAAACTCGCTGCAGTGTTCGATCTCTTCAAGGGCAAGGGAGATCATCCCGTGCATTTCGATAAGTTCCTGGTCCGTCATGGCAGTTCTCCCGGTTCCCTACTCCCGCGGTCAGAGCGCAAGCATCCGCTCGATGGCGGTCCGTGCCTTTGCCGCAATATCGGCAGGCACCGTTATCCGGGGCCGGAGGGTTGCAAGCGAATCCCGCACCAGGGCAAGGTCGGTCTTTTTCATGTTTCTGCAGACCGCCGCTTCCGATAAGGGATAGCACCGCTTGCCCGGGCAGTCTTTCTCTATCCGGTGGAGAATGCCGACTTCGGTCCCGATGATGAAACCGGTCTCCTTTGACGAGCAGACGTGTCTGATGATCCCCGACGTACTTGCCACAACGTCCGCGACATCGATGACTTCAGGCCGGCACTCGGGATGAACGAGCACCTGTGCACCCGGGTGGGCAGAGCGGGCCGCCTCCACCATCTCCGGGGTGATCCGGTCGTGGACAATGCAGAAACCTTCCCACGGCAGGATCTGCTTCTTTGAAAAGCGCTGGGCGTACCGGCCCAGATTCCGGTCGGGGACGAAGATGATCGTATCCTGCTCCACGGAATTGACCACGTTGACCGCGTTTGAGGATGTGCAGCAGATGTCGCTCTCCGCTTTTATCTCGGCCGATGTGTTGACATAGCAGACAACGGCGGCATCCGGGTAGCGGGATTTCACCAGCCGCAATTCCGGAGCGGAGATCATCTGCGCCATGGGGCAGCAGGCATGCTCCGCAGGAAGGAGGACGGTCTTGTCAGGGGAGAGAACGGCAGCAGTCTCGGCCATGAAATCCACCCCGCAGAAGACGATCACGTCGCCATCGGCTTTTGCAGCAGCGCGGGAGAGCTCCAGGGAATCCCCGGTGATATCCGCGATGTCCTGGACCTCGGGGACCTGGTAGTTGTGCGCAAGGATGATCGCTTTGTGATCCTTCCTGAGCCTCTCAATTTCCTGCCGGATGCTGCCTGGGTCCTGCACGAATCAAAACTCCTGTATCCTATTTTGCATATCGTTTTATCAAACCGTCGGTGGGATGCGGGGACCCGGATGTTTATGAAACCAGCCCACCCAACTACTGGTACTGCATGAAACTGATCCTTCCCGATCGCACAACGCGGACTCTCGACCGCCCACCCGCAACCCTTGAATCCCTCCTGCTCGCTGAGGGGATCAACCCGCTCGAGGTCATCGCATCGAGGAACGGGATCCTCCTGACGGAAGATACGCTGATCGGCGCCAACGACGAGATCCGGCTGCTCCGGATAGCGCACGGGGGCTGATATCATGGAGCGCGGGCCGGCCGAAAAAGGGGTGCCGCGCTGCACATTCTGTACAGAGCCTGCTGTCCTTCTGGACCGGACGAGCGGCCGGCATCTCTGCGGCACGCATCTTGTTTCAGATATCACCGACCGGGTGGCGGCAACCATCCGGGAGGAGAGAATGATCGCACAAGGCGACCGCGTGGCTGTTGCGCTGAGCGGGGGAAAGGACAGCACCGCGCTCCTGATGCTCCTTTCCCGGATCGTTCCCCAGTTCGAGAATGTCAGCCTTGTTGCGATAACCATCGATGAAGGCATTGCCGGCTACCGGGACGAGACGGTCCGCTCCGCAGAGACGTTTGTCCGGTCCCTGGGGGTGGAGCATGTCATGGTCTCCTTTGCCGGGCTCTTCGGCGAGTCCCTTGATACGCTCCTCCGGGGTCGGGAGAAGGAGGCCTGCACGGTCTGCGGGATCCTCCGGAGAAAAGCGCTCATCGCCGGGGCGGAGCAGGCGGGGGCAACAAAACTTGCCACCGGCCACAATCTCGACGACGAGGCGCAGTCGGTCTTGATGAACGTGCTCCGGGGGGACTTTTCCCGCCTGGCCCGGAACAGCGGGACGGATTCTTCCGGACGGTTCATTCCCCGGATCAAGCCCCTCGTGAAGGTGGCCGAGAAGGAGATCGCCCTCTACCTCCTGCTGAACAATGCCTGGACGGATCTTCCCGAATGCCCCTATGCCCGGTATGCCCTGCGCCGGGAGGTCCGCACCATGCTTGCCGGGCTCGAATACCGCCATCCCGGCACCATGCTGCATCTCATGGAGAGCAAGAAAAAGATAGAGAACCATTGCGCCGCAGCCATGGCTCAGGAACCGATCCGCACCTGCCGGTCCTGCGGGGATCCCTGCAGCGGCGAACTCTGCCAGCTCTGCCAGCTCAAACGATCCCTTGGCGGGAACAGGTTCAGGTGACCCGCTCGGGGTGCGTATAGACGTTCATCTTCCCGCCCCGGGAGAAGCCGACAACGGTCAGGCCGGTCTTCTGTGCGGTCTCGACCGCGAGCGTTGTGGTCGCCCCCCGTGACGTGATGATCGGGATGTTCGCGATCAGGCACTTCCTCACCATCTCGGAGGAGATCCTTCCTGATACAAGAACATAGGTCTTCGAGAGATCAATGTTGTTCCGGAGGCCATAGCCTATCACCCGGTCCAGGGCATTGTGCCGGCCGATATCCTCGGAGACGGCGAGGATCTTCTCTCCGTCAAGAAGTGCCACGATATGGATTCCCCCGGTGAGGCGGTGGAGCTCTGAGTTGAGGACAGCTTTTCCGGCATTCCAGATATTTGCCCGGGTCACTCGGTAATCGGAATGAATCTTCGGGAGTTTCTCAGTATCGATGAATGAGGTGCTCCCCCCGCAGCCGGAGAGGATCGTCTTCTTGGGTCCGAGCACCTTGAAGAGGTTTGTCGTGATGACGCTCATCCGGTTCTTCTCGATCTTGATCGACTCGATCTCGTCAACTCCCTTGATGATCTGCTCGGTGAAGAGATAGCCGGTAACGAACTCCTCGAGCATCACGGGGCTCATCATCGCAGTCATGGCATGGCGCCCGTTCACGAAGAGCGCGAGCGGGACTTCCTCGATGACCTCGTGGTCCGCATCCTCACAGAGATCCCCGTCAATCCGTTTGCAGGGCAGTTTCTTGTACATGGTTCTTCTCCAGGGCTCAGGCCCGGTCAGGGCAGCCGGCCCGGCTTGTCGTCCGGCCTGAGCACTTCATCCATGCTGCCGCTCCGGTATCCTTCGAGATCGAGGGCCACATAGCCAAAACCGATCTTTTTGAATTCCTGCACGATTGCAGCATCGTTCAGAAGTATCTTCTCCCGGTCCTCATTATGTACTTCGATCCGGGCAATGGTCCCGTGCAGCCGCACCCGCAGCTGGCCGATCCCGAGGCCCGACAGGTACGCCTCAGCAGCCTCGATCATGCCCAGGTTCTCGCGGGTGATCGGATCCCCGTACGGGATGCGGGAGGAGAGGCAGGCAGCCGAGGGTTTCTGCCAGACCGGAAGACCGCGTTCCTGCGCAATGGCCCGGATGTCCGGTTTTGTTATCCCCGCCTCGATGAACGGGTGGAGGATGCCCTCCTCGGTGGAGGCCCGGAGACCGGGCCGGTGCTCGCCCATATCCGAGACATTGATGCCATCGGCAATGCAGGCAAAGCCCAGTTCCGCTGCACGCTTTTTGAGAAAGACCGAAGAGATCTTCTTGCAGTGATAGCAGCGTTCGGCCGGGTTGCTGCAGAAAGCCTCGCTCTCCAGATGGGGCACGCTGATTATCTCAAGGGAGAGGCCGAGATCCGCTGCAAGTTTTTTTGCCTCGGCCACTGCCGCCCGGGGCACGACCGGGCTGTCGAGAAGCACCGGGCGCATCCGCCCGCCCAGGACTTCCCGGGCAACATCGGCGAGAAGCGCGCTGTCAACGCCGCCCGAGAAGGCAACGAGCATCGATCCCTGTCCGGCAATAATCTTCTTCAACGCCTCGTATTTCTCGTGAAGTGTCATAGGGTATCGTCCATGAAGCGGGAATACAAACGGGCAGGTGCCCGGTAAAGGAGAGGGATCAGGAACCGCACCGTTCGGCAGACGCTTCCGTTGATCCGGGGCACTGGTTCTCATCGCCTTCGCGCAGCTGGCGGCAGATCTCGCAGGTGCGCTTTACAAGATTGATACTTTTCTTCTCTTTGAGATCCTGGGCAAGCAGTTCAATGGATCTTTTCACGTCATTCTCGAACTCGATCCGGTACCCGCGTTTTCCCGAGAGGTACTGGGATACGGCCGATGGCGCGATCTCCAGCATCCGGGACGCCTCCACCTGGGAGACACCGCACCGGACCAGTTCAACGGCAATCGCTGCCCGGATAGCGGGCAGGACATCCCAGACGATCTTCTGACAGGGAGCTTCCATCACATCACAACCTTTATGTTGTCACAATCGTGACATAATAGATCGTATTCACAATTGTGAATTGGTTTGTTCAACACATATATCTTCCTCAAAGGAGTGCATGAGGCCGGGCGCCATTTCCAGAAAAAAATGGGAAGGAAAGAATAATCAGACGACGAGAGCACATATTCAGGTATACGGTGAAGCATGGGAGAGAAACGTATCATCTACATGGACCATTCCGCAACCACCCCCACACGGCGGGACGTGCTGGATGCGATGATCCCCTATTATACCGAACATTTCGGTAACCCGTCATCGATTTACGGGATAGCGAAGGAATCCAAAAAAGCGATCGACACTGCCCGTGCACAGGTTGCAAAAGCTCTCAGGGCGGAGCCTGACGAGATCTATTTTACTTCAGGTGGCAGCGAATCCGATAACTGGGCGATCAAGGGTGTTGCGTTTGCAAACCGGAAGAAGGGCAACCACATCATTACAACGCAGATCGAGCACCACGCGGTGATCCATACCTGCCAGTACCTGGAGAAAGAAGGCTTCACGGTCACCTATCTCCCGGTCGACAAGTACGGTCTCGTGGACCCGGCCGAACTTGAGAAGGCGATAACAGACAAGACAATTCTCGTCTCGATCATGTACGCCAACAACGAGATTGGCACCATCGAGCCGATCGCGGAACTGGCAGCCATTGCAAAGAAGCACAAGGTGTACTTCCATACCGATGCCGTCCAGGCCATCGGGAACGTGCCAATCGATGTCAGGGCAGAGGGAATCGATCTCCTTTCCCTCTCGGCCCACAAGTTCTATGGCCCCAAGGGAACCGGCGTCCTCTATATCCGCAAAGGAACAAAGATCGACAACCTGATCCATGGCGGAGGTCAGGAGCGGCGGCGCCGGGCGGGAACCGAGAATATTGCCGGCATTGTCGGCCTTGGGAAAGCCATAGAGCTTGCCACGGCCGATATCGAAGGCCACAACCGGAAAATCCGCATTCTCCGGGACCGGCTCATGAAGGGAATCCAGGAGAAGATCCCCCATACGTACCTGAACGGCCACCCTGAGAAGCGACTGCCCGGCAACATCAACATCAGCTTCGAGTTCATCGAGGGGGAGTCCATGCTCCTCTGGCTGGATGACGAGGGCATCTGCGCCTCCACGGGAAGCGCCTGCACCTCGGGCTCGCTCGAACCCTCGCATGTGCTCCTGGCAACAGGACTCCCGGTCGAGGTCTCGCACGGGTCCCTCCGCCTCACCCTCGGAGACAGCAACACGGAAGCCGATGTGGACCGGGTGCTCGAGGAACTGCCAAAGATTGTATTACGGCTGCGGGAGATGTCTCCCTTATATTTCAAGAAAGGAAAGGAAGGTGGCTGCAATGTACAGTGACAAGGTCATGGACCATTTCAAGAACCCAAGAAACGTAGGCGAGATGGAGGATGCCGATGGTGTCGGCGAGGTCGGGAACCCGGTCTGCGGGGACATCATGAAGATCTTCCTGAAGATTCAGGACAATGTCATCACCGATGCAAAATTCAAGACCTTCGGCTGCGGGGCTGCGATTGCATCGAGCAGCATGGCAACGGAACTGGTCCGGGGAAAGACCCTTGAAGAGGCTTGGGAAGTCTCCAACAAGGCCGTGGCCGAGGCGCTCGAAGGCCTGCCTCCCGTGAAGATGCACTGCTCGGTGCTGGCCGAGGAAGGCATTCACAAGGCCATCAACGATTACCGGAAAAAACACGGCCTGCCCGAGTGGGAGGAGAGGAATCCTCATTCCCATGACGAACACGACGAAGGTCTGACCTGCCAGCACTAGGAACGCAAACCCCAGGAAAAGAAAGTATGTTAACCGAACGGGAACGCGAGCGGTACAAGCGGCAGATCCTGCTCTTTGGCGAAGAGGGACAGGAGAAACTCAAAAAAAGCCACCTCTTCATTGCCGGAGCCGGCGGTCTTGGCTCCCCGATTGCCATCTACCTGGCCGTTGCCGGGGTCGGGACGATCACGATCGTTGACATGGATGTCGTGGACCAGACGAACCTGAACCGCCAGATTCTCCACAATGACCGGGACATCGGCAAGAAGAAGACGGTCTCCGCCATCGAGAAACTGCAGGAGCTCAACAGGGATATCACCATCAATGCCATTGACGCCACCATCAGCGCAGATAATATCCACGATCTCGTGGGCAGGGCCGATGGCATTGTCGATGCCATGGACAATTACCCGGTCCGCTACCTGCTGAACCGGACTGCCCTTGAGCTGAAGATCCCGCTCTTCCACGGGGCGATCCGGGGTCTTCACGGGCAGGTGACAACGATCGTTCCCGGCAAAACGCCATGTCTCCAGTGCATATTCCCGAAAGCCCCGCCAAAGGAGGTCTTCCCGGTCGTGGGAACAACCCCCGGGATCATCGGGACTATCCAGGCAAACGAGGCGATCAAGTATCTCACCGGGGAAGGAAATCTTCTCACGAACCGGCTCCTCATCTGGGACGGCAGGGACTCGCGGGCAGAAGAGCTCTGCATCGAGAGGAACCAGAACTGCCCGGTCTGTGGAGCGGGAAAGACAGAACACCATACCACAGGGAAACCATGACAGTCAAGATACGGTTTTTCGCACGGTTCCGGGAACTGCTCGGGACCGATATCCATGCTGAGCCAGGAACAACCCTCCTCCTGCTCGTCCGGGAGATTGCAGGAAAGAACAAAGAAGGCTACGATGCCATCTTCGATGAACACGGGCAGTTCCGCGAGTTTGTGATCCTGATGAGGAACGGCAAGCGGGTGGAAATTGCGGACGCGGCACACGTGCTGGTGACGGACGGGGACGAGATCGCGGTCTTCCCCCCGGTTGCCGGAGGATGAAGGAGACTATGATCCGGGTCCAGACCGACGATGTGGACATCGGCGCGCTCATCACCGCGGCAAAGAAGCCCGGGACGGGAGCAGTCGTGATCTTTGACGGGGTAGTCAGGGACGATGATATCACCGAGATGGAACTGGAAGCCTACGAGGATGTTGCGGTTGCCGAGATGGAGAAGATCGCAAAAGCCGCAACCGAACAGTTCGGCCTCCTGCACGTGGACATCGTCCACCGGATCGGCCGGCTCTCGGTTGGCGAGAACATCCTCATCATCGTGGTGAGCGCCGGTCACCGGCCGGCAGCCTATTCCGGCTCCCGTTTCATCATCGAGGAGATAAAGCGGAGCGTTCCTATCTGGAAGAAGGAACTGACAAAGGATGGCGGCCGGTGGGTGCCCGGCGAGCATGGCCACGGATCCGGAAAACGCACCTGATTCTTCCGAGTGCGTGTTCCGGCCGAATCATCAACATTTTTCCTGAGAATAGATCAGAAACCCTGGACGCCTGGCGTGGGTAACCCATACGCGTTACCAGTGAACCCAGAACCCTTTGTACCCGCCGGTTGCCGGCTCCCTCTTGACATCAAGGGCTTCCACGCGGATCAGCGGATCATCCTCGGCGTGGACCAGACAGAGGAAATCTTCGAGAATTGACGGGGTGCCTTCAACAATGATCCGGACGGAGCCATCCGGTATATTCATGACCTCGCCATGGATTCCCATACGGCGGGCACACTCGGAAACGTATTGCCGGTATCCCACGCCCTGGACTTTTCCCCGGGCCACCGCGGTGATCCGCTCCATACCATGATCTGGCAAATACCAGTGCAATAAATCTTGGCTTTTTTAACTGGCAAAATTCAAGGCCCGGATACGGGCACTGGATCCTCAGGGTTTCCGGCTTCACTTTCAGGCTGCAAATTATGGGTTTATCTGGAGCGGGATCAATACTCCGGTGAGGAAAGACCATGCAGATGAATTCAATGGAACTGTTCCAGAAAGAAGCGCCCGAGGTTGCAGCCGCATTCAATGGCCTGATCATGTCGCTTGTGGCATCGAAAGGAATCGACCCGAAGACAAAACAGCTCATCTACATTGCAATGAAAGCGTCGATGGGCGACGAGATGGCAGTCCGGGCCCACGTGCCCATGGCAAAAGCTGCAGGAGCTACAAAAGAGGAAGTGGTGGATGCCATACTCATGACCCTGACCGTCTCCGGCATCCGCGGCGTGGTGACCTGCCTGCCGGAAGCGGTGCGGCAGTTCGAGACACCATAAGACCCCGTCATTGAAGTGCTTTTTCAATATTGAAAAAACAATCAGGGGATTTTTATATTTCCGCATGTGAGGGGATGCCCGCCCATGACAATTGAGGCATCCTCACCCTGCACTGACATGAAATGGCGCAAGAAAAAGAAGAATTATTTTTCACTAATCTTCTCAAGCCGCAGGCACGCCTCGTGAAGGGTCTCGTCCTTCTTCGAGAACGTGAACCGGAGTTTGGTCTCCCCGCCCTTGTGGTAGAATGAACTGCCCGGGACCGCCGCAACGCCGATCTCCCCGGCCAGGTAGCGGGCGAACTCAACATCGCTCTTCCCAAAGCCGGCAATATCCGTGAAGATGTAATACGCGCCCTCGGGAAGTTCGCAGGCGAAACCAGCTTTTTTCAGGCCATTGAAGAGAATATGCCGCTTGCGGTCGTACTCCTGGGCAAGATCCCGGTAGTAGGATTCCGGCAGTGCGAGGGCGGCAACGGCAGCCTGCTGCAGGGGGGCAGGGGCACCAACCGTCAGAAAATCATGGATCTTCCGGATCCGTGATGAGAGCTCGACATCGGCAAGGGCATACCCGACCCGCCAGCCGGTAACGCTGTAGGTCTTGGAGAAGCTGCCGATTGTCACGGTCCGGTCCTCCATGCCGGCAAGCGATCCAAGCGAGATGTGCTTCTTCCCGTCGTAAACAATGTGCTCGTAGATCTCGTCGGTCAGGGCAACCAGGTTGTGATCCATGCAGAGATCGCGGATGAAGGATAACTCGCTCTTTGAGAAGATCTTGCCGGTCGGGTTGTTCGGGGTGTTGAGGATGAGCGCCCGGGTCTTTTTCGAGACTGCCTTCTTCCAGGCTTCCTCGTTGATGGAGAAATCGTCCGCCAGCGGGACGTACTTCGGGACCGCACCGGAGATCTCCGCGTCCGGGCCATAGTTCTCGTAGAAGGGTTCGGGCACGATGACCTCGTCCCCCGGGCGGATGACCGCGAGCATCGAGGCCATCATGGCTTCGGTCGACCCGCAGGTGACGGTGATCTCGGTCTCCGGGTCGAACGCCATGCCGTTGAAGCTCTTCACCCGGGCCGAGAGGGCTTCGCGGAGGTTCTTTGCACCCCAGGTGATCGCGTACTGGTTGTGGTCGTCCATCACTGCCGCACTGGCTGCAGCTTTGAGTTCACCCGGACAGGGAAAGTCCGGGAAACCCTGCGCAAGGTTGATCGCGTTATGGGCGAGAGCAAGCCGGGTCATCTCCCGGATAACGGATTCCGTGAAGGTGTCAGCCCGGGAGGGGTGGAGAGAGAACAGGGATCCTGCACCGGGAGTCTTCGGGGTCCTGCCTATGCCGGAGCGGGCATGTTTCATGCATACAGATTGGCGTTGTGCCACATAAGGTACCAGATCTGTTCCTGGCACCCGCCACGGTCACCATTGAGAACGCGGCAAAACCTGACCCGAAATCACGGTATATATCCAGACCGGTCCCATACTCTGTGTTCACAACCGTGAACAGGAAACAGCCATGAACATGCAGAACGCGACCATCGCGGCCACGACCGCCGGCACTGGAACGATCCTGCAGGCGCAGGCCCGGGCTCATCCCGGTTCATTCCCGGGAGGAGAAAACCGGTATTCCACCATGGTCCGGGGAGCCGGAGAGTATTGTCGCCGGGCTGACCCGACCCCTGAACGGATCCGGTCGCCGTCTTCCAGGAGAACCATGAAGGATTACCATGGATCCCGGGGTATGTGTCCCCTGCCACGATCCTGACCTCACGTCCTCATCCCGCATCCGCAGACAATAATTATCGCATCCACCGGCCGTTATCGGCCAACCGGTATCTATCGCCTCATACAGCTGCACGAAGCCGGTCGTGCCACCGGAGGACGGCTCACTCCCCCGGTGTTTTTTTTAACATCCTTTTCATCCCGCAGTATCGGGAATGACAGATGAGTTTAAGCAAGTTTTATTTACTTAAGGCAAGTAAAATTGTTCCGTATTATCATGCATATCATGGAAGGATTCTTACCCTGGCAGTGGTGCGTGGTCTGGTGGATCATAGCGCTCCCCTGCCTCATGCTCGGCATATGGCAGCTCAAAAAAGTGTTGGCCGCTGACCGCGAGGCCCTGCCGCTTCTCGGGGTGACGGGCGGGTTCATCTTCATCCTCTCGTCCTTAAAACTCCCTTCGGTCACCGGCAGCTGCTCCCACCCCACCGGCACCGGCCTCTCGGCCATCTGTTTCGGGCCATGGGTAACCTCGGTGATCTGCGCCATCGTCCTCCTCTTCCAGGCGCTCTTCCTTGCCCACGGCGGACTCTCGGTCCTTGGGGCCAACATCGTCTCGATGGGGATTGTCGGTCCCGTTGTCGGCTATGCAATCTACCGGCTGCTGAAGGACACGTCGGTCAACATCTATGCAACGGTCTTCCTTGCAACCGCTTTTGCCGACCTGTTCACCTACGTTGTCACCTCCTTTGAGCTGGCACTCGCCTACCCTGCGGAAGTAGGCGGTTTTGCCAGCTCGTTTATCATGTTCATGGCCATCTTTGCAATAACGCAGGTGCCGCTCGCCATTGTCGAAGGAGTCGTGCTTGCGCTGGTCTTCAAGTACATCGTGGCCCTCAAGCCCGACATCCTCGTGCGGATGAAGATCTTCTCGGAAGCTCAGATCAACAAGGCCCGCGGGGATGCCTGATGGCGAAGAATTACCGGCTCGAGATCCTCGCGCTTGTGGCAATCCTGGTCTTCTGCGGGCTTTTCCTGTACACGAGTTCGACCATGAAAAGCGCAGAGTTTGCCGGTTCCGATAACGTGGGATCGGGCCTGATAGCCCAGTTATCGGGAAAATCCGTGGAGAGTTTCACCCCCATAATCCCCCAGTGGCAGCCGCCAAGCGGTGAGATCGAGGCCTGCCTCTTTGCCCTCCAGGCTGCAATCGGGGGCATTTTCGTTGGCGGCGTGTTCGGGTACTGGATTGGCCAGAAGAAAAGCCTAACCGAGACAAAGGCAAACTAAGGATCTATGTTTGAGGAACTGCTGGAGGACGTGGCCCAGAAGAACGGCCTGCGCGAGGCGAACACGTGGGTGAAACTCGCAGCCGGCCTTGGCGCCATCATCCTCTGCCTCCTCTCGACAAGTTATCTTGCGCCTCTCGTCATTGCCCTGATCCTGTCGGCCGCCATCCTCGTCCTTGCCCGGGTCGACATCCGGACGTACGCGGAACTCTTCCTCGTCCCGCTCTGGTTTGCCCTGCTCAGCGCACTCGTCATCGTGCTTATCTCGGGCGGGGGGCAGATCTTCTGGAGCTGGAACCCGCTTCCGTTCCTCTCGCTCTCCATCACCCGGGAGAGCGTCAACCTCGGCTTCTTTATCTTCTGCCGGGTGATCGGCGGGATGTCGGCGCTCCTCTTCATTGCCCTGACCACCCCGATGACCGATCTCTTTGTCGTGATGCGCCGGTGCCGGGTCCCGGACTATGTCATCGATCTCGCCATGATCATCTACCGGACCATCTTCTTTTTGATGGACCAGGTCCGGCAGATCCACCGGTCCCAGGTGATGCGCCTTGGGTATTCGGGCTGGCGCGAATCGATCAACACCTTTGCCATGCTCTGCGGGGCGGCCTTCATTGCCTCCTGGGATGCAGGCGACGATCTCATCCGGGCCATGGACGCCCGCTGCTATGACGGGAAGTTCGCGCTCCTGGGCGGGAACCGGCCCGCGGGAATACGCTCGCTCGCTGCGCTCGGCATCTTCCTTGTCGCAGGTGCAGCAGCGGTTATCGCAACGCAGGGGATGACCCTGTTATAGGAGAGAAGATGAGCCGCATTGTTCTTGAAGCGCGGGATATCCGGTACCGGTACCCCCGGGGCCGGGAGGCGATCCGGGGGATCAGTTTCCATTTCCGCCGGGGCGAGAAGATCGCGCTCGTGGGCCCGAACGGAGCCGGCAAGTCAACCCTCCTCCAGATGTTCAACGGCATGCTCCGCCCCGATTCGGGGATGATGCTCTTTGACAACAGGCCGATGGAATACGACAGGGCGGATCTCCGCGAACTCCGGCGGAAAGTCGGGTTCGTGCTCCAGAATCCCGACCGGCAGATCATTGCCCCGACCGTGTACCAGGACGTGGCATTCGGGCCGGTCAACCTCGGCTATGCCGAGCAGGAAGTAAAAGAGGCGGTTACCACCGCCCTCCGGCACGTGGGCCTTGCAGGATTCGAGCGCCGGCCGCCCCACCAGCTCTCGGGCGGGGAGAAGAAACGGGTGGCAATTGCCGGCGTGCTCGCCATGGACCCGGAGGTGCTGGTCTTCGACGAACCCACAAGCGGCCTCGACCCGTCCGGATCCGAGGACCTGATGGAACTTCTCGACGAGCTGAACCATGACGGCAAGACGATCGTCATCTCCACCCATGACGTGGAGCTCGCGTACCCGTGGGCGGACCGGGCGATCCTCCTTGCCGACGGGCAGATCATCCGCGAGGATGTGCCGGATATCGCGTTCGGGAACACGAAATATGTCCGGATGGCCCACCTCTCGGTCCCGACCCTGCTCGAACTCTCGGCAGAGCTGGCAAAACGCGGGTTTGCGATCCCCGAGCGGAAGCCCCGGAGCGTGCTCGACATGGTCCACATCATCGAGAGCCATCTCCACGGCTCCTGCTGCCACCCGGAGCCCGGCACGATCACCGTCTGCAATGTCGACAGCGTGGATTCCCCTGCCATCTCCGCGTGGGTGAAAGACCATGCCGGTATCGCAGTCGGGGCCATGGGAACCAGGGCCAAGCAGTGCGCTGCAACCGAAGAGATCGGGCTCGAATTCACCTACGGGGTCATCGACAAGTGCATCCTCCGGGCACTCAGAGGGAAAGACTCGCTTATCCTCACCACGGGGAGCATGGTACCCCGGGTTGCCGACCGCGTTGACGGGTACTGCAAAGAGAGCGGGAATACCGTCAGGGTCGTGGAATTTTAAAGAGAACCTTCAGAATCAGGAACGGGGATCTGCTGCCGGCTCATCCGGGATCCCTCAAACATTTTAATAACCAAGCTCGACCATTCAATTCTACTGGCTCGCTGAATGCCGGTTTAAAAGTCCTGCCTGGTTGTGCAGATCATGCCGTCCGTCCACCCTGCCTGCAAAGCGCTGATCTTCTCTCTTCTTGTGGCATTTTTCACAACAGCCGTCTGTATGCCGGTCCATGCAGAGCATGCCCCTTACCGGATACTAGTTCTCAACTCCTACAGTCCCGGCCTGACATTCTCCGACAATGAGCTCGCGGGAGTCCGGGAAGCGTTCCATGATGAAAAAGCGGAGTTCACCATCGAATACATGGACAGCAAGAAGATTGCCAGTGCGGACTACCGGGACCTGCTCAAAAAGAGTTACCGGATGAAGTATAATACAACGCATTTTGATGCTATCATCTCGTTCGACGACGATGCCTTCCAGTTCCTCTTGAAAAACGGGGAATCGATCTTTCCCGGTACACCGGTCTTTTTCTGCGGTGTGAACAGTTTCAACACCAGCATGATCGCCGGCCATCCCGGTTTTACCGGCGTTGTTGAAACGCTGAGCCGGAACGAGACCATGGATATTGCACAAAAACTCCAGCCGGGGACTGAGCGGATCCTGGTGGTAACGGACCAGACCACAAGCGGGGAGATCAACCGGGGGATGATTGAAGCTGCTGCTGCATCCGGACGGTTCTCCGTCCCGGTGATCTTTCTTGATGAGAACCGCTCGGGTCTCTCGCTTGAGGAGCTGAAGGAGAAGCTTGCCCATGCCCCCCGGAAGAGTGTTGTTTACTACTCGGATTTCTACCAGGACAAAAACGGGGTTACGTATATGCCTACGGAAGTCATGGAAGAGATCTCTTCTGTTTCATCCGTTCCCATCTATGTCCACGGCGACCAGTACCTGGGACACGGGGCGGTGGGCGGAAAGCTGAACGGCGGCATTCTGCAGGGAAAGACCGCAGGACAGATGGCCATCCGGAACCTCAGCGGCATACCGGTCTCTGACATAAAGGTGTACACGGAGGGGATGACCGGGTACATGTTTGACGAGAAAGAACTCCTCCGGTGGGGAATCCCCCTCTCCAGCATCCCTCCTGGCTCCCTGACGATCAACCACGTGGAGTCCCCCCTGGAAAAACACTGGATGTACATTGCAGCCTTTGTCCTGTTCATCATCCTTGAAACATGGATCATCATCCTGCTTCTTCTCAACCGGAGAAAACGTATCCATGTTGAAGGCGAGCTCCGGTCCGCGGAAGAGTCGCTCCGGTCCCTCATAAGCGCCAACCCTGAGTCGGTTCTCCTGATCAAAATTGACGGGACGGTCCTGTTCAGCAACGAGGTGGCTGCATCGCGCCTTGGTACAACCTCAAAAGAGCTGCTCGGCAAAAACCTCTTTGATCTGGTCCTCCCGGAGCCGGATGAGGGCCGCAAACAGATCTTTGAAAACCTGATGATGGCAGAAAAACCAGTCCGCACTATCAGAACCTATGGCGACCGGATCTTCGATACCACCATTGCCCCGATCCGCGATCCTGACGGCGGGATAACGAAAGCTGCGGCCCTTGCCATCGATATCACGGAATCCCAACGGCTCCAGGAGGCCCTCCGGCGCATCAACCGCAAGCTCAAGAACCTCTCGGAGATCACCCGCACGGATATCGAGAGGCGGACCTACCTTGTCCAGGGATACCTTGCCCTGCTCGAAACCGACATGACGGAGCAAAAACGGTCGGAATATTTCAACCGGCTCAACCAGATGCTCGGGGATCTCGTGACCGCGGTCGGGTTCTCCCGGCAGTACCAGAACCTGGGGGAGAAGGTGCCGGTCTGGCAGGATGTCAACAACACATTCCTTTACGCAATCTCGCATATCAGCCTGGGCAAGATACGGCATGAACTGCTCCCGGCAATGATCGAGATCTATGCCGATCCCCTCCTTGAGAACGCCTTCCTCAGCCTGGTGAAGTACATGACAGGGCAGGTTGAGGGAATCACCAGAATCCGGCTCCTGTCGCATGAGGAAAATGGGGTACTCCTGCTCATATGTGAATGCGACGGAACCCCGGTACCTGAAACAGAGAAGGCCCGGTTCTTCAACCCGGACTATCCTGAATACCGGTCCCTGTTTTTGGCCATGGAGATCCTCGATGTGACCGGCATCCCGATAAGCGAGACCGGTGATGGCACGACCGGCGCCCGTTTTGAGATACGGGTGCCGTCGGGATTATACCGGTATTCCCCGTAAGGGGGATACACACCGGGGATATCCGGTGGCGGTCAAAAAGAAATCCCGTATCTGTTTTATCCATAATGAAAATTTGCAATTGATGCCGGAAGAGACACAACGGTGCGGGATACCCGGATCTCCCCGGATCAGCCCGGGCGGTCCGGCGGGGATGAACCTGAAAAACGGGTTCTTATTCATCCCCGTCAAGGCTGAACAGTTCCTCGACCGGGACATCGAAGAGCCGGGACATCCGGAAGGCAAGCTCGATCGAGGGGTTGTATTTATCGCCCTCGATGGAGTTGATCGTCCTGCGGGTGACCCGGAGCCGCTCGGCCAGCTCCTCCTGGGTCATATTGTGCATTGCCCGGTAGACCTTGATCCTGTTTTTCATTGGTCCTCTGAACCGTATTTCTTGTTGTAATAGAAAGTAAATGCCGCGTACAGGCCGCCGAGCAGGATCACGGTGAAGCCCATGCCGGCACCGAATGCCAGCGGGAACTCCCGGACCCGGTGCCCGTTTCCGAAGAGCCGGTCAAGCCCCCAGAAATCAGTCCCGGTGGGATCGGACGGGTCGGCGATAAGGTAATAGTCTTTGTACATTTCGTGCCCCGGCACCGGGTCGTCCTGAACGAACCCCACCCGGACCGACCCGTTGGCATAGGTATGGAAACCGCCGCCGTACCCTGAATTGAAGTAGAAGGTCATGGTCCCTGCAAAGATGAGCGCGGCAATGATGATGGTCACGAGGAGGGCATTCAGGGCAGCTTTTCCATAGATGGTGTCCGAGAGATCGTCCCGCATCACATCGGTGACCCGCTGTTTGCCAACATAGACAACCCCGATACCCGCCAGGATGAGGACGGCCGGGACCAGCGGGTTGCCGGTCGATATCGCGAATCCCACGGCAAATATCATGACCGCCACAACGCCGGCGACAAGGACAGAATAGGTATTCTTTCTCATGATCTCACAATGTAACATATGTTTCTCATTTAGATAAAATAGTTTCTCATATTGGGCAATATTATTCTCATCACCCGGCCACCGGGATCTCCCCGGGCCCTGCCATCGTCCCCGGAGATTTCAAAAAATGGTATGAGACTCCCCGGGTTACCGGCATTTACAGGGATTCCGGGTTTACGCTTCTTCGGCCGGTCCCGTACTCCCCTTGCTCCGGGACCGGAGCGGGATCTCCTGCAGGCAGAGGACGAGGATGATGCAGATCACCACGATCCCTGCACAGAAGAGGAAGACCTGGCCGATGGCATGCGCAAGATCGGCTGAAGGAAGCAGCAGGAGGCCGTTCCGGTCCGTCATGCTGCCGAGGCCTGCGTACATGACAAACCCGAAGACCGGCGTCAAGATGGTTGCTCCCATGTTCCGGAAGAACTGCTGGGACGAAGAGACAACCCCGAGGTCTTTTGGCGGGAACGCGTTCTGGGCGGCAATGGCAAGCAGCGGGTGCATCATGCCCGTGCCGATGCCGAGAAGTGCCGAGGCAAGGACGATCAGGAGGACGGGCGTTTCAGGGTTCAAGAGGACCAGCATCCCGATGCCCGCCCCGGTGACGACAAAACCGGCAACCGAGAGCGCCCGGTATTTCCCGGTCGAGGAGATCAACCGGCCGGTTATCACTGCCGCCACCACGAGCGCAAGCACCATCGGGGTGATGACCATGCCCGACTCAGCAGCGCTCACTTTCTTGACCCCCTGCATGAAAAGCGGGAGATAGATGACCCCGGCAAACATCAGGGCGTTTGCAAGGAACGCTGCTGCCGCTGTGATAGAATAGATGGGATTTTTAAAAAGGGTGAGCGGGAGGAGCGGGCTTTTTGCCACCCGCTGGGTCCGGATAAAGCAGAAGAGCATGGCAATGGCTATGATCAGGAGCCCGAGCACCTGCGGGGAGGTCCAGGGAAGGATCGTTCCCCCGAACGAGAGGGCGAGGAGGAGAGGGACCATACAGAGGATAAAACTGGCAATGCCGGCGTAATCGATCTGCTTCTTCTCGGGCAGGACCGCGGTCTCGTGCAGGTGGGTGACGACAAGATACGCGGCAATGAGGCCGACCGGCAGGTTGATGTAAAAGACCCAGCGCCAGCCGGCCAGATCGGTGATAACCCCGCCCAGGAGCGGGCCTATGATGCTTGCGATACCGAAGACCGAGACGAGGATTCCCATGTACTTCCCGCGCTCGCGGATCGGGAAGAGTTCCGCGACAATGATGAACGAGATGGTCATCAGGATGCCGCCACCGATGCCCTGGAGGCCCCGGAACAGGGTTAAAAGGACCATATCCGGCGCGAGGCCGCAGAGGACGGATCCCGCAAGGAAGATGAGGATGCCAAAGAGGAAGATCTTCCTGCGGCCGTAGAGATCGGAGAACTTGCCGAAGACCACGATCGCTATCGTGGAGCAGAGCATGTACACGGTGAACGGCCAGACATAGTACTCCATGCCGTGCAGATCGCGGACAATGGTCGGCATGACGGTACTGACAATCGTCCCGTCCAGGGCCGAGAGGAGGAGGCCGAGCATGAGGCCCCCGAGAACGAAAGGTATCTTTTTCGGGTCGAGTGGTGTAATCGGGTGTTGTTCCATAAGGTCACCGTAAATTCTGGAAATTTGTGGATATCACGGGGCACAGTCTGCCCCGGGGGGATCTGGTCATCCCGGGACTATCTCCCCGTCGCGGAGCGTGATCACGCGGTCGAAGTATTCGGTATGCCAGGGTTCGTGGGAGACCATGACTATCGTCTGTTTCAGGTCCCGGTTCAGCTGCCGGAAGAGCTCAAGGATATTCCGGGACGTCTCCGTGTCCAGGTTGGCGCAGGGTTCATCGGCAAAGAGGATATCCGGCCTGTTCACGAGCGCTCTCGCGATCGATACCCGCTGCTGCTGGCCGCCGGAGAGCTCGTGATAGAGATGGTCGAGCCGGTCGCCCAGGCCTACTGCCGAGAGGATGTCAGTGCTCGCCGGGATACATTCCTCCCGGCTTTTTCCCCGGGCCAGGCAGGGAAGGAAGACGTTTTCCAGCACCGAGAGCTCGCTTATCAGGGCATAGTCCTGGAAGACATAGCCGAGGTTGTTGAGCCGGAATTGCGTGCGCTCCTCCTCGCTCATTGCAAGCACGTCCGCGCTATTCAGGGCGATACTCCCGCTGGTCGGGCGATCGAGGAGTCCGGCCAGGTGGAGGAGGGTTGACTTGCCGCTCCCGCTCGAGCCCATGATCCCGACAAACTCGCCTTTCTCTATCTCGAGAGATACGCCCCGCAGGGCATGGACCTGCATGGCGCCCATCGAGTAGGTCTTTTTCAAGTTCTCAATTGCGATCATCTCATCCCCTCATGGCGTCGAGGATCTCTTCCTTTGTGGTCATCCAAGCCGGGATGTAACCGGCAATGAAGGAGACCACGAAGAGATCGAGGATCGCGCTTGCGACCAGCCCCGCGCTCACCTGGGGAATGATGTCGCCCATGGACGGGAACTTGATCGGGTGGGCGGTCATTACGTCTGCCTGGAGCAGGAAGACACACAGACCGAGGATCACCCCGAGCGTACAGAGAACCAGCACCTGGAGCAGGTAATTGTTGATGATGATCTCTTTTTTTATCCCGATAGCTTTCATGATCGCGATCTGTTTGCGCTTGTTGACCGTGTTGATGAAGACAACGATGAAGATCACGATGGAGGCGACGAGGAGATCGAACGTGGTGAAGATCGCGTTGATCATATCGAACGATTTCGCGGTGTCCGTCATCATCGAGCCGGCCTCCTCCGACCAGGTCTTGACCGGCTGCTGGATGTCGTTCTCCCGTAAGGTGTTCTTGAACACCTGATCCTGCCCGGGATCTGCGATCCGGATCGCAATGATGGACGCTTTGTCGTCAAGGCCGGTGGCCGATTCCGCTTCCTTCCGGGTGATGAGGGCCCCTGTATCGGCGTACATGTTGTCGGTCTGGTAGATCCCCTTGACCCGGTAGCTCCTCGTGACCCCGTTCGAATAGGTCACATCGATCGAATCGCCGACCGCGGCTCCCCGGAGGGCTTTGACCTTGTCAAGGGAGGTGTCCTTGTGGCCGGCAAGGAGGGTGCCGATAACGATCTGGTCGCGGTCCGCATCGGTCAAAAACTCGCCCGCAATCAGTTTCGTGTGCGTTCTTAAGACCTGCATCTCATCGGAGGGGTCGATTCCATTCACGGAGCCGGTATAGATATTGTCCTTGTACGAAAGCGTTGCCCCGAGCCGGAGCCGGGCGGTGCTTGCCACAACGCCCGGGATCCGGTCAACCTTGTTCCTGAGGGCGGTTGCATCCTGGATGTACATCTCCGGCTTGCCCTCGTGGTCCCGGGGCTCGATGACCACGTTGCCGTAACTGTAGTCGATGATCCCGTTGTTGATCGCGGCTACGATCCCGGCATTGAAGGAGGGCTGGAAGCAGAGCATGACAAAGACCATCGCGATGATGAGCACGGTCAGGACGGTCGTGAACCGGTTGCCCCGCTGGAGTCCCCGGACCGCGAGGAGAGCCGAGACGTGGAGGGATGATGGCATGCAGGGTCAGTCCTTCTTTCTGCGCCAGTACCAGTAACCGGCGCCCGCGATGGCGGCGATGACGATGAGGAGCACGGGCCCGGCATAGTTCGGCTGGCCCACGTTCAGGGTAAGGCGTTTCTCGACCGTGTGGACCCCGTAGTCATCGGTGTACTGGACCGAAAGGTTGTACCCGATGTCGCCGCTGTCCCGTTCTTTTAAGTAGAAGACTGCCGGGGCGTCGTTCCGGGGCTCGATCTTCCCGACAAAGGCCTGCCGGTTTCCCGTCATCGGGAGGTCAACAGAGGCCGAGACGGATTTGGCATCGTCGGTCCCGGTATTCTCGATCCGGACGGTCATCGTGAAGGAGTCGCCCGGGTTGATCCGGAGGGGATCGGTGGTGAGCGAGGCGATGCTCACCTCGGCCTTCCCCTTGACCGGGATACCCAGGTGCTCGACCTGGTGCTTCTTGGTCCCGTCGGGGTTGAGGTAATCGAGGGTCACGGTCACGTCCCGCAATCCGAGCGGGGCATTCTTGTCGGAGGAAAACTGCAGGTTGATCTGCTTCTCCTGGCCGGCATCGAGATGGCCGAGATAATAGTTCGAGGGGCTCACGAGCGAGAGCGAGGGGGTCGACGAATTGATGGCGATCGCCAGGTCGTCAGCCCGGCTGTCCCCGCTGTTGACAAGAGTTATGCCGGCCAAAAAGTCATCGCCCGGGACAACGCTCTCGGGGAGGGACTTCTTCACCACGACCTCGGGTTTCTTGGCAACGGCGATATGGGTATTCACGTTGACCGGTACGGGGTACCGGGTGCTGGTGCCATCCTTGATGTCAACCCAGACCTCCGGGAAGTAGATCCCATCCCGGTCCGGGGCCTGGATCAGGAACGTCACCGGCAGGGACTGGCCGGGGCCTATCTCTCCCAGACGGTCGAAGTCCGGGGATTTGACAAGGATCCCGCGGCCTTCGAGGTGGACGTTCTCGATGAAGAGGTTGATGTCGGTGCTCTTGGTGGTGGCAAAACTGCCCTGGTAGAGTCCGGTGTTCTCTTTCACGGTAGCGCTCTGGGCGGTGTTCGTGATGGTGACGGTGAGCGTGCCGTCATCCCCGGGCATGAATATGGCCGGGGAGGTCTGGTAGTTGCTGATCATCGCGGTAGGCGACGTGAGGGTCGCGGTGCCGTCGCTCTGGGCCGACACGATGCCGCCGGTCAGGAGGAGGAGCGTGCAGGCCGCGAGGATGCCAATGGTGAGGGGTGTTCCGATCTTCATGTATGAACCTTCCTTGAAATTGCAGATGCGGGGGAACATACCGGGATCCGGCCAGTTCCCCGCAGTTCCTAAAAAATACGCACTGGTCATTATTAAAACTTACCAGTCAGTCATTTTTATTACCCGAAAGTCATATTTATATTCCACGGCACCAAAAGGATCCTCAGGATTATGCCCAAAGTCGTGCCGGAATACAAGGAAGAGGCGAAGAAGAAGATCATAGCGGCCGGCCTTGCGGTTTTGAGCCGGAAGGGCTACGGCGCCACAACCATGGACGATATCGCCGCACACCTCGGGGTCAGCAAGGGAGCCCTGTACCTGTATTTCAGGAACAAGGACGATCTCGTTATCGAGATCGTGAAATACATCCACCGGGAAGTGAGGGACACGGCGAGGACTGCCTTTCCCAACAATACCCCGCTCGATGCCTGGACTGCTCTTCTTGATCGCTTCCTGGAGAACGATGCGGAGTACCATGCGTTCTTCATGGAGATCATGGCCATGACCGTCCGGAACCCGGCGATCCGGGAGAGCTTCACCCAGAGCAATACCGTGGCTATCGAGATGGCCACGCACGGAATCGCCTGCCAGCAGAGCAAGGGTTCCGTCCGGCAGGATGCGGATCCCCGCACGCTCGCCATTGCGATCATCAGCGTCTTCTCGGGGCTCCGAAGCCTTGCCCTTGTCGGCGTGAGCCGGCAGGAGATCCGGGAGCGCTGGATGGAGATTGGAAGGATCCTGCTCGCTACTCCTGAAGGAGCGGTCCCGGCGAAGCAGAGTGCAAACCCCTGCACATGCCCCTGGTTCATGGAGATGGGCCAGCTGATGGTGGAACGCAGGGACGATGTTCCGTTCGAGATCCCCGCCTGCCCGGATGACTGCGGGAACAAGAAGTGCACGATCCGGTACGAGAAAAAGAAGAAGTGAGCGGTTTTTTTTAAACAGCCTGTACCAGGCAATTCACCGCAGGATCATCCGGGCTTACCCGGGTATTCCGCCAGGCGGTTTTCTCAGGAGAGGGGGTTTTGCTCTTCGGCCCAGGATCTCCCGGGCCGCACATTTTTTTAATCCACATACACGCAAAAAAAGAACGCGAGGGGGGAAGGGGAAAAAGGTTCCCGGTTCCGTTTTAAAATGGTTTCGGGCCGAGGGGGGACTCGTTCATCCCGAGGAAGTCCAGGGCATTCTCCCCGTACTGGACCGGGGCATACTTGGATCCGAAGTGCGGAAGGCCTTTGAACCGAACCACCCACGAGCCGTTGATCTGCCCGGCCATCTTGACCGAGATCTGATCGGGAGTCAGGATATCCTCGGTTCCCTCGACGAGCATGACATCCTTGTGGATGCCGGACAACTTGTCCCAGGAGCCGTTCCAGGCAAGATTTGCCTGGGCCTCCCTTTGGGAGCCTGCCGACTGGGTGGGATTGACACTGATATTTTCATTGAGCGCAAGCAGGAGTTTTGTATCGGGAAGCCGGATGCTGTAGGTCACCGAATCCAGGACCAGCTTATTGACGCGCTCGGGATGATCGATCACCAGCTGCTGGGCGGTCGAGGACCCCATGGAGACCCCGTACACGTGCATGCTGTCGTACCCGAAAGATTTGATCAGTGCCGCGGCATCGTCGGAGTACTGGGAGAGGGCGGGTGTTGCATTCGTGTCGCTGCTGTATCCCATTCCCCGGGGATCGTAGATGTAGACATGGTATTTCGATGAAAGGATGCCGATGAACGTATCGTTCCACCCGCTCATGGTATTGCCGAATCCCGTGATCATCAGCAGGGGCTCGCCGGACCCGAATTCCCGGTACGCGAGTTTCACGCCGTTGACCTCTTTGTACTGGATGGGCGTTGCATTGATGTTGACCGGCGTGTAGGTCTTCAGACCGGTCTGGGAGCCAGTGGGCGGGCAGGCATTTGCGGTACTGGTAGTACCGGTGCACCCTGCTGCGAGTACGAGGCAGAGGGCGGCGGCAATGGCCAGGGTTAATGTCAGGTTCTTGTTCATGAGAGATCCTCATTATCAGTTTCTGCACAGCGGAAACCGTATTGCTATTCGTTTCTGGGGAGCGGTTATTAATTCTCGGATTTATTCCTGCCCGGGGTACGCTGAGAAGGCTTGCCGGTATGATTACGCATGGGGGGCAGATTTGTGAGTGGCAGGTTCAACGGGAAAAGAGATCGAAGGGTTGGGCGAGGGGCTCATGCAGAGGGCGTTTGCCGGGGAAGCTTGACCGGCGATCTCCGTCATACGTACCAACAACTTTAATAGTTCATACACGAGAATAACGGGTATAAAAGAAAATATAAAAGTCCGAATCGTATAGTGTTGAGACAATTAACCAGAAGTCAGAGTGTTGGTTTGTGATGACTATGTTAAAAAATCCGGACGTGTGGGACCGGGAATTACGGGAAATCCGGATTGACCGTAATGAATTAATAAAAAATTCCGATCGCTACCGCATCGGAAGTGTCCGGCTTGCAATGGGAAGGGTCTGCACGCAGGAAGAATTTGAAGAAGAAAAGCAGAGAATTCTCAGTAAACCCCTCCCATAACCTTTTTTGATACAATGAACTCTTTTTCTGATGATGAATTACAGAGACTCAAAGAGATTACTGAGCTCTATTCTTACACGAAAGATCTGATTCTCTATTCAGAAGAACTCAATAGCCTCTCGACCTTCATGCCTCCGATCAACGAGATCAAGGACGCATTCGATCATTTCATGCGTATTACCTCAGTGAAATTCGGCATGCATGAAGGGGATGATGAGTATGCCCGGAGGAATCTGGACAAAGTGTTCTCCCACCTGTACCGGGCGACTTTCGAACTCTTTGATTATATCCGGATTTTTCAAAAGGATTCTATTGACAAAAAACTCAACGGAATCTCCAACGAAGCCCTCGTTCATGTATTCCCTGATTATTATCACAAAATAAAGCCTGAAATGGAGGGACTTATCTCCAAGATTCCCGGCTATAAGAAAGACAAGGATATCGGGGATCCGGATATTGGGGTTGTAAAGTCCTATTATCAATCAATACAGGAGATGAGGGATAATATCCGGAAAATTGATGCAATGCTGCCTGCTCTGATCGAATACGAGGAGCGACGCAAAGCTGAAATTACAGCAAAGGAGCGGAACGAACAGGCATCCAAAAGGCAAGACTGGCTTGTCCAGGCTTTGATTGCAATAGTCGGTACGATTATCGGATTAGTAATTGGCTACCTGATCCCAAAATGATCCCCGTTAAGGGAATATTAGTTCTGTTAACTTTTTTTAACAATATTTTTTATAGATTGTTTGCAAATATCTGGGAAAGGAGATTCTCATGAACCCGCCATTCGATGGATTATTCGGCGACACCTGCGAGACCCGGCTGCTTTCGTTCCTGCTGCCGATGTACGGTATCGAATTCGATATGGCCGAACTGGTCGACGAGATCGGGCTCACCCGGCAGTCCATTGCAAAAGCCATGAAGAAGTTCTCGGACCGGGGCATGGTGAAGATCCGAAAAGAGGGGAGAACGCCCCTTTATTCCATCAATGAAGACTCTCCCCTGGTGAGGCGTCTTGAGGATTTCGACAACTCCTTGATTGAGGCCATGGTCGGGCCGGAGGAGTTCGATAAGATCCGCCTGACTCATGAAAAACACGAACCGCGGTCTTCGCAAAAAGTATCCGGGGAGAGTACCAGAAAGGCCGTCTCCCGGTACGGTGAATCCAGAGACAAGGCCCCGTGTGTAGCCAGCCGCCCCGGGACATACACGAAGGAACGGCAGATGGTCATCCAATAACTCTTTTGCAATCGGAACGGGTACGATCTCTCCATCTCGCGGTGCAAAGAGATCGAATACGAGGAAGTCCAGTACGAAAAACCGGAAGTCATCATAGAGAAGATCGAGGCACGGGAAAACGAGATCCAGAAGAACCTGCTGGATCTCCCAAAAAAAGATGCCCGGCGCATCCGGGCTATTCTCAATGAACTGGCAGCTGAAGAGAATCCCCGGTCCTGCGTCAGGAAACTCAAAGGCCACGAGCAGGTGCCGCTTTACTCCTGCCGGATCGGCCAGTACCGGGCAATCCTCACCATCGACAACGGTATCCTGGTGATCTTCGTTATCACCATCGACAACCAGGATTCCTTGTACCGGTATATCTGATTGGGTCAGGCCCGGGGCAGCACCGGTTGCCAGCCGGGCCCGGACAACTGGGGGTGGGGGGTCACCCCCCTCACTCACTTTTTTCAAAGGGGGCCAACCCCCCCCAGTCCGATCAGGGCGGGTGGGGGTACCACCCCCCACCCATAGCCAGAAAATCCCGGATGCTACCCGATTTTGAGTAAGACAGCGACAATCCCCTTACCGGCGGCAACTCCACGCGAAGCAACGGGCCGGATCGTGGAAACCGGGGGCGGGTTCTCATCTTTGAGAACGGGGGGTGGGGGGCTACCCCCCTCCCTCCCTTTTTTCAAAAGGGGGTGACCCCCCCTCAGCCGGATCTAAGGGGGTGGGGGGTAGGGGGGTATAGGGACATCGTGACAGTGCTCATGTGATTAAATTCGAATATTTTGGCATGGTAGAAAAACTATATTTTTAATCGATGAAACGTGACAAAACCTCTATAACATCTTACGAATTGTCTCTACTTTCGCATTTCTAAGTCTCTTTTATGGATTCTACAGAGCCATTTTATTCTCTATAAAAGGATACGAGGGTCTTTTCCATCACACTATATGGATGAAGATAACATTTTTACACACTTGATGCGAGGTTTTTATTCCATTAAAATATTTTTTGAGATACTCAATTGGGTGTTCAATTTTTCATTAGCGTCATCATCAATTAATGCACGATCAATATTGTCGATAAACTCGTCTTTTTCTGAATGAATTGTTATAGAAACAATAATTGAGATGCGTAAAAAATCAAGAACTAATGATAGAAGATTTTTAACATCCCCATTATATTTGGTTTCGAATTTTCGTCTTTCCTTATAACCAAGGTGACCTCCATGAGAGAAAATACTTCTAATCGAATATGCATCCTTAATAGTACACCTAACTTTTAAAGGATCATAGGACAACTTGCCAAGAATTTTTGCCACTCTTATTCCCAAACGGTACTGAAGTTCTTGTTGTTCACCACTTGGTTTGAAGTAGAGTGCTTCCAATCCCATGATTGCATTCGTAATTCTTCGTTCAATAATATCACTGTTTAATAATGAGTCACTATATCGGTGGTATGCAATGGAAATGTGATCTATCCTACCTATGTCAATTTTAAATAATGATGATGGCAGAAAGGCTGAAATTTTTTCATAAAATTTTTTCAGATTAGGCACAAGATCGTTTCTAACAACATATATTTCGAATGCTGGAGTTTTATCTCCAGAGAAAGTTCTTCCACCAATCAAATTAGAAAACGAGTCCGTGTACATTTGATAGGTTGTATATTTTACACTACCAGTCTTGAAAAGACGTAATATTGTCATTGTTTTAACTATAGATTCGTGAATTTCTCTTGGATTTCGAGAGAACATGGATATTTCAATAAACGCTGTGGGATCGATCAAATGAAATTCCGGATCGTATCCAAACGCAGGAATATCTAGAAAAAAATCTTCTTTTCTCGGTTTTCGAATAGTGATTTCATGAGATAATTCAACAGAATCTGGTTGAAGAATAATACCAACTAATTGGATAATGGCTCCAGATTTAATTGGTTTATTCATTACATCAAGTAAATAACGGTCAATGAGTTTGTCAATTTCCTGATCCGGAATATCCTGATTATTTAAAATATTGATAACAATCTTTGAAATAAAAGAGGATAGTGTTCTTTGATTTTCTTCTCCGATATTTTTAGTTTTTAAAAACTGTAGCAAATGGGTATATTCATCAGTTTCTTTAATAATTTCAGAAATTGTATGTGAGGCAATATGCCAACTGGGTTTTGATATTTGTGTTCCGCTTTTATCAACATGAATCCCACGATCATCATAAGAATATGAAGTTGGTTCCCAATGAGTACAATATTCAAATTCTGGATGAATTTTGTTTTCATCTCTTTGCGCCTGAATAATTTTCTTAATTAATTTGACTATTTCCTGTAACTTTTCACTCACTTCCATGTCAGTCATTAGTTAGATCTCCCGCTTCTCATTATGACTTCTTTGGACAGATTCCCACTTACAATTAGTGCCAACGAAAGATTCTGGCATATCATTTACGGCTAATCGAGATAGATAATACTAGATTTTATAAATGCTAAAACATTATGTGTTGAAATTTACTATTAGTCATTGACGTAATCATGAAGGACCATGATTGATTCTGATATTCTCTTACCATTGCTATAACCTCCACCATCTTATATATTTATATTAATATATGCCATTTTCAGCTTAATCACAATGCACCCGGCACAAGGGTGGCATTGTGGGATGGATCGCACAGACAGACTATCCCGAACGCGGAACCGGTGGATGTGACGGCATACACGGTGGCTCACAAAACAGAGAGCAGGCCCGTGTAGCACCCGTTGTCGGAGAGATATTTCATGATACCATGCAAACGAAAACCAGCATTACCAGAACCGCCGGGCCGGCAGCAGGCTGTTTCCCGGCGGAACGCGGGAGCGTGACTCCCGCACACGGAATTGTATCTGAACACCCGATCCCCGCAACGGAACGCCCGGGCTGCGACCCGTACCCTGTTCCTCAAAACAACTTTGGGAGCGAGCCTTCGCTCATCCTCATCAGGGATGAAGGGGCCGATACCCGGCGCCTGAGCCGGAGCAACCCGCTTGTGTACGAGGCGATACGGGTCCTCAAAGAGCACGGGTTCCTCCCCGTCCGGGTGACCGAATCCTCCCTGCCGGTGAACCTGATCGGCCTCAGGAAGAGCCGGTCGCTTCTCGTCCGGGTCCTCCGCTCCCGCAGGCCCGTCCCGAGCGCCGCCGTGCTCCATGCCATATTCAAAGAAGACGTGGAGATGCTCTGCCGGCTGGCGGGCCTTGTCCCGTACCAGATCATGATCTGGGTCTCCTCTCCCTCCTGCGGCTGGCTCTACTACCTTGTGTACCCGGGCGGCCTGCGCCGGGACCTGGACTTCCCCGGATCCCTCGACAAATAATCCCTTTTTTCCCGGATCGGTGCCAATCCGCGCCGGAAGTTCCGGATTCGCTGGAACTGCCTCATGCGGCCCCGGATTGGACCCCCGCGAATTATCCGTTATATCCCCTCTCCCAATGGTTGTATGTCAAAGGGCGCCCCGCGACACCAGACAAGGAGAGACCAGAAATGGCTGACTTCACGCAGAAGACCAATGTAAAGAGTTCGGTCCGCAAGCTTGCGGCACCGATAGCGGACATCAGTGCGTTCAACACCATTGTCCAGTCCGTCATCCTGAACAACCCGTTCGGATGTGTATCGTATATGAACTCGGGCAGCAACCACCCGCCCGTACAGAAGATCCGGGAACTGTACACGGCAAAATTCGTGTACCAGAACGAGGATGCCAAGACCGTGGGAAGGGGAAACGAGAGTTACGGAACCCTGGCCGGGTACAATGACGGCATCGCCGCTGTTCTCGCCAACACCGCGAACAACACGGCCCATGCCGGCACCCCGTACCACGATGCCGAGAACGACAGCTTCACGGCAACCCTGAAATGCCATGACCCGAACGGGGAGCTGTACCTCGTGAGCTTCTCCCGGCAGCAGGTCACCGTCTCGTCTTACGAGGACGATGCCATCCGGACCCGCATCGAGACCTGGGCCGACGGGGTCGCGGCCCTTGCCTGAGGTGCCCGATGGACAACGAACTGATCCTCACAGGAGCGTTCCTCGGCGCCGGGCTGCTCGCCTACGTGGTCATCCCGGGACTGCTCGTGATCTGGGACCGGGTCCTCGACCACATGGAAGACACAGACGAAGGAAAGAAACCATAAACCAGAGTGCGGGGGAGTTCTTCTCCCCTGCCACATCTTTTATTATTCCCCACAGGAACTGGATTGCCGGCTTATCCCGCATTCATTCGAGGTATTTCCGGCCCGTATTGGTCAATGAATAGATGATCCAGTTGCCGTGATATTCCCCTTCGATAAGGCCGCTCTCTTTCAAGATATTTAAGTGGTAGGAGAGCTTGGACCCGGCCAGGCGCATGAACCGGTTGATGACGCAGACGCAGAGCGGCTGGTTTCGGATCAGGTGCAGGATCGTGAGCCGGAGCGGGTCGGACAGGGCGTGATGAATCCGGCTCTGCTCCAGGAGTGCTTCTTTTGACGGTATGCATCCGGCAAGGGCTTCGAATCCCCCGATCGCTTCGAGTTCCCGCTGGATCTGCTCGGGGATCTCCATCTCTTTCTCCGAAGAATCTTTTCCGGGTTGTGTCCCGCAGCAGGACAGGCTTGAGCGCTTCACTTCAAATTAATCTGAAATGAAAAGATATATAACCTTGCCCTGTTTATTGTAATTCAACAAAATTTGAATTGGTGTTGATCATGGAAGCACAGAAATCATCCTGCGGTTGCGGGGCAGCGGGGAAGACCCGGATCATCTACTCCTGCTCCGGTATCGGATCGAATGTGGGCCAGCTGGCAAACGCCGCAGCCTGCCGGCTTGCACAGGAAGGCTACGGGGGCGGTTCGTGCCTTGCCGGAGTTGGCGGCGGGATTGAGAAACTCGTTGGCATGGGGAAGGGAGCCGGTGAACGGGTTGTCATCGACGGCTGTCCGGTTGCCTGCGCAAAGAAGATCCTGGAGGACAAGGGACTTTCTGTTGACCGGTATCTCCTCATCACGGACCTCGGCATAGAGAAGACGCCCGGCCCTGCATTCCGGGAGAGCGATGTCCAGGTTGTTGTCGATGCTGTCAGGAACCGGTGACGGCCTTTCCTGCGGAACATAATTCCCGCCATACTTGAGGAGGTGAAAAAATGCCCAATGATAAAATTCCCTGCTGTGCGGCCGACGCACTCTGGAGAATACGGAAGCTCAGCGTAAACGGAGTGATGACAGGAATCACCGGGCTGGACGAGAGCATAGCAGCAGTTGCGGGGGAGAATCTTTCCGGCAACGCCGCGATCCGTGCTGCGCTCCTGAAGAAGATCCATGCCTGCAATTACATCCCGCCGGGAACCACAGATGCCTATGCGGACGCGCTCCTCCTGGAGTATACCAGGGTCACAAAAAAACAGGATGAGAAGGCCGGGTAGGATATCATGACCATCGCCCTTGTCACCTGCTCCGGTGTCTCGAACACCGGCAAACTCACCACCCAGGCAGCCCAGGTCCTGCTCCAGCGAAGGCCGGGGCAGTACGTCTGGCTGCATGCAAAGCAGTCCGCTGCAATGCTCAATTCCGAGGTTGTGGATGCCGACAGCGTGATCGTCCTCGACGGGTGTACCGATTGTTGCGCCTCGAAGAAACTCGCTGCTGCCGGAATAATTCCCGAGAACAGCATCATTGCAACCGGGCTCGGGATTGCGAAGAACGGGATGGCCGAGGTCCAGTTCCACGAGATCGAGACCGTCATCGCTGCGGTGACCCGGCCGGGGGAGTGAGGATAAGATCATGCAGAATTATTTACAACTCTTCGCCGACTGGGTGACCTATTCGGTCCTTGGCCTGGTGCCAACAAGCCCGCTTGCATCGTCCGTGAACTTCTTTGTCAACGACATCATCTGGGTCTCGCTGCTGCTTGCCGTTATTGTCTTTGCAGTCGGGATTGTCCGCACGTTCATCACCCCGCAGAAAGTGAAGAAGTGGGTGGCGGGCCGGACAGAAGGGGTGGGCAACGTGGTGGCCGCACTGCTCGGGGTCCCCACCCCGTTCTGTTCCTGCTCGGCAGTCCCGCTCTTCATCGGGTTTGTCGAGAGCGGCGTGCCGCTCGGGATCACCTTCTCGTTTCTCATCGCCTCGCCCCTCATCAACGAGGTTGCGGCTGCGATGCTCTTTGCGATGTTCGGCTGGCAGATCGCGCTGATCTATATCGTATCCGGGCTCGTCATCGCGATTGTTGCCGGCATCATCATCGGGCGGCTCCACCTGGAGGGCGAGGTCGAGGAGTTTGTCTGGAAGTGCAAGATGCACGACCAGGCCGACAGACCGATGACCTGGAGAGACCGGATCGATTTCGGGATCAGCGAGTCGAAGAGCATCACGTTAAAAGTGCTGCCTTACATTGTCATCGGCATCGCCATCGGGGCAGTGATCCACGGGTACGCCCCGGCGGATTTCCTTGTCAATATCGCAGGGCCGGACAACCCGCTCGCCGTTCCTATCGCGGTGCTTGTCGGTATCCCGCTCTACTCGAACGCGGCGGGCATGATCCCGATCATGCAGGTGCTCACGGCAAAGGGAATGGCCATGGGAACAGCGCTCGCGTTCATGATGGCAGTCATCGGGCTCTCGCTCCCCGAGATGATCATCCTCCGGAAAGTGATCAAGCTCAAACTGCTCCTGGTGTTCGCCGGGATATTGTTCCTCTCGTTCACGATGACGGGATACCTGTTCAATGCGATACTTGGATAAGAAAGGGAATGTGGTGAAACAGGCATGAACGCTGGCAAACATCTCTCGTTCCTTGACCGCTATCTCACGCTCTGGATCTTTCTTGCTATGGCAGCGGGTATCACCGTCGGGTACTTCTCCCCCTCGGTACCTGCACTGATCACCGGTCTCTCGATCGGGACCACCTCGATCCCGATCGCTATCGGGCTCATCCTGATGATGTACCCGCCGCTTGCGAAAGTGAAGTACGAGGAACTGGGAAAAGTTTTCCGGAACACGAAAGTCCTCGGCCTCTCCATTGTCCAGAACTGGATAGTAGGCCCGGTCCTGATGTTCGTGCTCGCGGTTGTCTTCCTCCGCGACCAGCCGCTCTTCATGTATGGCTTGATCCTTGTCGGGATAGCCCGGTGCATTGCAATGGTGATCGTCTGGAACGATCTCGCGGAAGGCGACTCGGAATACTGCGCCGCTATCGTGGGCCTGAACTCGCTCTTCCAGGTCTTCTTCTACTCGGTCTATGCCTGGTTCTTCATCACGTACCTGCCCCCGCTGCTCGGGATCGGGGCCGGTTCGGAGGTCTCGATCACGATCCTCCAGATAGCAACAAGCGTCTTTGTCTACCTCGGCATCCCGTTCATCGCCGGCATGGTGACAAGGTATGCCCTGCTCCGCATAAAGTCAAAGACCTGGTACGAGCAGGTCTTCATCCCGAAGATCTCGCCTGTCACGCTCGTTGCCCTGCTCTTCACCATCATCGTGATGTTCTCCCTCAAAGGCGAGTACATCGTGAACGTACCCCTGGATGTCGTGCGGATCGCGATCCCGCTGCTCTGCTACTTCGTTATCATGTTCTTTGCCAGTTTCTGGATGTCCTGGCGGCTCGGGGTCGATTATGCAAAGTCGGCCTCGCTCTCGTTCACTGCGGCATCCAACAACTTCGAGCTCGCGATTGCAGTTGCCATCGCCGTCTTCGGCATCGCGTCGCCCGCGGCGTTTGCAACGGTCATCGGTCCACTCGTCGAGGTGCCGGTGCTGATTGCGCTCGTGAATGTCTCGCTCTGGCTCCGGGAGAGATGGTACGCCGGGAAGAATACGGGGACCTGCAGCCCGTAATTGCAGTGAATGAGAATGAAGCTCCCATGAAAAAGAAGATCCTGTTTGTCTGCACCCACAACTCCGCCCGGTCCCAGATGGCGGAAGGGTACATGAATGCAATGCATGGCGATCGGTTCGAAGCCTTCAGCGCCGGAACGGAGAAGACCCGCGTACACCCGATGGCAAGTGCGGTGATGCTGGAGATCGGGATCGATATCTCCGGTCACCGGTCAAAACTTATCGATGAATTCTTCGGTAAGGGCATTGGGACGGTGGTCACGGTCTGCGATTCCGCACACGGGGCCTGCCCGTTCTTTCCGGGAGCACAGGAAGTACTCCACCAGAGTTTTCCGGACCCTTCGGCCTTCACCGGATCCGATGAGGAAATCCGGGCCGGGTTCCGCAGCGTGAGAGACGAGATTATCCGGTGGATTGACATACAATTCGGAAATCTTCATGCTTAAAGTTAAACCGCATCCGGAATATCCTCCTGAAGAAGGCAGGTACCTGAGGGGAAACGATTATTCCCCGGCTGCGGTCGTCATCATCCTGACAACCGATGCCGAAGCAATCCCCCCCGAGATCGAGAGACTCGTCCGGGCCGGGGTGGAGACCGGGGCCGCACTCTCCGGGACCCTGCAGACCGCCAACATCGGGATCGAGAAGATCATCTGCAATATCGTGGCAAACCCGAATATCCGCTACCTGATCCTCGGGGGCCCGGAGTCCGAGGGGCACAGGACCGGCGATGCGATCAAAGCGTTATTCAGAAACGGCGTTGATGAGAGGAAACGGATCATCGGAACCACCGGCCTGTCCGCATATCTCTACAATGTCCCGATGGAGTTCATAACACGGTTCCGGGAGCAGCTGACCCTTGTCGACTGTCAGTTCCAGGACGAGAGCGTTATCAGAAAAGCCGTCTGGTCCACATTCCAGGAAAAGCCCGTGGAGTTCCGGGGCCAGGAACTCTCCGATCCCGGGGCATTTGCGGAACCGCCGTTCAGCGGAAAACTGACCTGGAACATTACGCAGCCCTGGGCGGAACCGGCTGACGATGGGGAACGGGCGGCAAAGAAAAAAGCACTTGAACTGATCGAACGGCTCAAAAAGAGGCAGGGGCAGACCCGGGAGCCGTGAGGGCCGGGGGAGGTGCCGGCCGGGACAAGCCGGCTCTGTTCCCGACAAAGATTCTGCAGGTCAGGCCCGGTCCGGGCCCTTATGCTCTTTTCGTTATTATTCTTGTTATTTATCCCACCATTCGTCCCGCTCGATCTCGGCCCGGGTTCTTGAAACCCCGGTAAAACCGGGGGATTCAGGACTCGCGGGAAACGCGGGCGACTGAGGCGGGGATAAAACGTCTGATATTGCTGATGTCATGGGAATATCCTTCCGGGCGGGGGTGCAGCCCGGTCTGCAGGGTAGTCATCATCGGTACGCCGGATAATTTACAGGTACGCATATGACTACACACAGATATTCCTCCTAACATTCAGGTTCCTTGAGCGTTTCGCTATCTGTTATCATCGGTCCTCTCGCGAAATATACTCTGAGCAAGGGGACATTCTTGCCGCAATTGATCCATCACGTCCCGGAAGGAACACTTAAAAAAAGGACGGTAAAACCGGATCAGCCGAAACCGGTAAAATTGGGGATTTTCAGGTTCTCCGTGCCCGAAGATCCTGGATCGGGTTCCACCAAAAACTCTTCGGGGTTACAGTCCCCGGGCCAGAGTCTCCATGAACCGGTCCCGGATCCGGGCCGGGCTGAGCGGGATGTTCGGAACCGTGCTGTTGCCGGGCTGGATCCTCAGGTGGATGAAGGTCGGCCCGGTCCGGGCCGCTGCACGGAGGGCTGCTTCCAGCTCCCAGGGCTCGTGCACGGTAAACGTCTGCTCGAACCCGGCCCCCACAGCCATCAGCCGGAGATCGGCCGTGTCGCAGCCGGGCCGCAGCTGGCTGCCCGTGCTCCCGAAGACCCCGTTGTCGAGAGCGATGATGGTCAGGTTCCGAGGTGCGGCTGCGGCAATGACCGGGAGGATTGACGAGCCCAGCAGGCTCCCGTCGCCATCCAGCACGATGACTTGGCGGCCGGGCCGGACGGTCGCAATCCCGAGGCCGATGGCCGAAGCCTGCGTGTAACTGCCGAGCATGTAGAAGTTCTCCGGCCGGTCTCGTGCCGCATAGAGCTCTTTGGACGGAACGCCGATATTGGAGACCAGGATCTCGTCATCGATAAGATCGGTCACCGCCCGGATCGCATCGAACCGGGTCAGGACCGGGGCGTGCCAGTCCCGCTCGTAACAGAATGCAAGCGGGCGGGGGGAACGTCCCGGCAGGCCTCCCGTGTATCCCGTCTCGCAGATACAATCGGGACAAAGAAGGATCACATGCGGCCGGTTCTCCCGGTACGCCCCGGCCACTGCGTTCCCGATAGCCCCTGTATTGTCCGGGTCCCTAACGATCGTGGACCCGATCCCGGCTGCCGATAGAATTTGAGGGAGCGGGCGGTTGAAAGGGATCTGGGCCGGGATGATCTCAGTCTCCCCGCCCCGCCAGCTGGCAAGGATCGGGAGCGGGAGCCGGTAGGTAACGGTGAGCGAGAGGATCGCGTTGAGCATATTCCCAAGACCGGAGCTCTGGAGGGCGATTAGGGGCCGGGCCCCGGCCAGGTACGCCCCGGCCGAGATCCCCACGCCGTCCTCCTCGCGGGTGAGCCCGATGTGCCGGAATTGTTCGGGCAGCGAGAAGAAGAGCCCTTTTGCCTTGTCGCAGGGAATGGAAGTGACTAAGTTTATTCCCTGTTCCTTCAACTCGCCGATGATCTGATTCTCATCCATGCTTCACGATCCATTCTTTCAGGTGAGCCACAAGGCCTTCCCGGGGTTCATCCGGGCCAAGAGTGAACGCTGGTTCGATCGGGTGAAGCTCGAAGTCTTCCCGTATCCGTTCATATCCCCCGCCCGTGAGATTCAGGAGAATGTGGGCGTCCGCAGGAAAATGCCCTGGTCTCTGGCCTGCATGAGTGCAGCGGTTGCAATTGCGGCTGCCGGGTCAAGGTCGATCCCCTCGGCATCGCGGACCAGTTTCAATGCAGATTGCCCTTCTGCATTTGAAACCCGGTACATGGCCCCATCTGTATCCACAAGGGCATCGTACAACCCGCCCCGGATACTGTACGGGGGATTGCGGTTGGTGAGCACCGGTGACAGGACCTCGCTCACGCTCCTGCGGGCATCCGGCATATCCACAGCCGGGATGATCCCGCGACGGTGATCGCGCCAGGCCGAGACCATGGGGGTGAACGGTTCATTCTGGGCCAGGTGGAGATGGGGCAGCTGCTGCCCGTATCCCCCGTCTTTTTTCAGCCGGAGGGCTGCTTCCCATGCAGCAATCCCGCCGGTACCACTCCCTACGGCCTGGAAATAATACTCCGGCATCCTCCCGGCAGTTACCGCCGCGTCGAGCATGACAGTTCCCATTGCATCGCGGCGGGCAATATTCTTTGCTCCGCCTTCGGCAACACAGCCCGGGACCGATGAGAGCGTCCCGCTCACGGCGATAGCATCGCTGTAATCTCCGCGGACTGCCACCAGGTACACGTCCTCCGATTCCTGCGTTATCCAGAGGACCTGTTTCATATGCTCCGGTACCACGATGATGACCGGCATCCTGCACCGCGTTGCGATCTCGGCAAACGCCCTGCCCGTATTGCCTGCCGATGCAACAACCGGAATGTTTCCCCCAATCTCTTTCAGCCGCTGGAGCGTGGGAAGGGCTTCGAGTTCCTTGAACGAGCCGGTTGACAGGTCTGCTCCCCGCTCCGGGAAATATCCCGAGAATGAGACCAGAAGGTTCGGAAGCCCGAGTTCCTGAGAGAGCGCTGCGCTCCTGAAGGTGACCGGGCCGCCGGATGGAAGGAGCGGGCGCTCCACCGGGAGCCAGCAGAGGTAGCGGAAGATCCCGCAGTATGGCGAGAGGATAAGTTTCCTGCGGGTGTATTCTGTTCTGATAAGGGCATCGTGACCCTGGTTGCAGTTCAGCAGGGACAAGTCCTCCACGTATTCCCCGCCCCCGAGACACCGGACCCGGTATTTCGGCACTATCGTGCAGGGCTTCTGCATGGGATCTCCGCTGGCACTCCCGTACCGGGCGCATTCCCCGGCAATCTCTTCGCTGCATCCGCGTTCCCGGCTGCATTTGAGGAATGCCGCTCCCTGAGGATGTTTCAGAATCTCCTGGACCTGGTTCATGATCTCACATTATCCGTATATCTTCCACCCGCACGTGGAGCCCGTCCTTCTTGTTCAGCACCATGTTGACGAGCGCCGTGTGGGCGAGGTCGATCATGCAGTAGCCGGGGAGAAACCGCTGCCGGAGCCCGAGCGTGGGCGGGCGGATGACGGTCTCGGCAATACCTTCGAACGCGTGGACATGGTAGGCCTGGACGTCATGGGCCTTCTCCCTGCGGGCCTCAAGCGGCCCGACCGTGTGGCATTCCAGCACGCCGGTGACCGGGTTGGCCGAGAGGACCCGCAGAGCATGGTAGAGCGGGCAGCCGGGACCTGCGGGCCGGCCGGTGACCAGGTCGCCTTTCCTGATATCCCATTTCTCCACGAGGTCCGCCCGGAAAGGCACGATAAACTTCCGGGCCGAGGGTTCGCCCGGGAAGGCCCGGATGATGAAATCGTATTTTGCGCCGGTCACATCGGTGCCGGAGTATGTTGTTCCGGTTTTTTTGTCGGCACTGCCATCTAAGAAGAACGTGCAGTCCTCATTTGCCTTGGTCTTCTTTTTAACGGCTGCAACAAAATCGCTGCACCTCGGAAGGCCGCACGCACCGCAGTCCCTGCCCGGGGGTTCCCATGCCATGAAGTCAGTCCCCCCGGTAGAGGTTGTCTGCCTCTTCCAGCGGCCGGATGACCCCGAAATGGTGCTGCCAGCCGATCTCCTTCTTGCCGATACAGATCGTGCAGACCCCAAGCGGCGGCGTGCCCCGGAGGGAGATGGCATCTGCGTCCGAGATTGCCGGGTGCTTTGCAATCGCCTGCATCAGGTACCGCAGGCCGGTTCCCTGCACCGCGTTGGTCTCGATGATGTCGATCTTCGGGACAACGCTGCGGATACACTCCCGGAAGACCTCTTTTTCTGCCTGAGAGACGAGATCGGTCTTGGTCACGACCGCCGAGTCGGCAAGCGCAATGAGCGGGGCCATCTTCAAGGGAGCATTGCTCCCCGAGACCGCCGGGAGGACCGCAATCCCGTAGGCCTGGGTTGTGTACGGGGTGCACCGGAGGCAGAGCCCTGCGCTCTCGATGATCAAAATCCCGGCCTGTTCTCCTTCAGCCCAGGCAATTGCATCCTTTAAGATCATGATGCCCATGTGGTCCGGGCAGAGATCCCCGGAATAGACTTTCCGTGCAGGGATTGCGAACTCCTCGAGGAGCTCCTCGTCTTCAAAAGCCCGGACAACATCGATCTTTAGGAACGCGGTTCTCTCAGTCTTGTTGAACTTTTTTATGATCTGGCGGATGACTGCCGTCTTTCCGGCACTGGGCGGGCCGGCAACGATGATGAGTTTCATGCAAATACCCCGGTCTTTTTTGGCAACTCCTGCTCGCCGCTGATCAGGTCCCCGTGCCGGATCTTCTCGCGGAGATCCCAGAGGAACGAATCCATGCCAAAGACCGTATTAAGGATCTCCTGTTCATGTCCCCTTGGTTCGAGCACTGCTGCGACTGCCCCGTTTTTCATGATAATGCGGCGGTCGGTTATCAGGGCGAGGTAAGGATCGTGGGTGACGAAGATCACGGCTTTCCGGTACTTGCGGAGGCAGGCGATGACGCGCTCCTTGTTGATGCCGGCATTCTCGATCTCGTCGAGCAGGATGATGGGGGTCTGGCCTATCAGGATGGCATCGGCTATCAGGAGGGACCGGGTCTGGCCCCCGGAGAGAGAACTCATCCGCATTGCTTCTGCGATCTTTTCCCCGGTGAACTCGTTTGCCAGGTCCACGGTCCGGGTGACGAGCTCCTGTGCCTCGGTCTCGCGGGCCCGGATATGGAGGGCAAGGAATCGGGCCACCGTGAGGTCGGCAATGACCCGGGTGTTCTGGGTGAGGAGGGCGATGGGCTTCCTGGCCGGATCCCGGACCATCTCTTCCGGCGGTTCGGCGCCGTCCATGAGAATGGTGCGGCCCGTCACGGTGTCGTCCTGGGCCAGCACCTCGATATCATTGATAAATGCGGATTTGCCGGATCCGGTGGGACCGACAATGGAGAGCGTATCGCCCGGGCGGATGACGATCCGGTCAAACCCCTCCTTCTCCCCGTCGCGGTTGGTGCCGGGGAGTATGGTAATCTCGTACGTCTGATCGCTGTGCATCGCATGATCATGGAATAAAGAATTGATATAGGTTTCCAATATTGCAATAAAATTTTCCTTATAGTAATAATTATAATCTTAAAAATGAGACATAAGGGATAATATGTTGTCAAAGAGGATCTTCGAGATCGATTTCACCGCGGCCCTGAACGAGGAACTGGAGAAGAAAGGACTGACGGTCCGGGAGCTGGCCGAACAGACCGGCATCCCGGTCTCCACGCTCTACAAGATCACGATGGGGGAGCGGGATCCCCGGCTCTCCACGATCAAAAAAATTGTTGCGGTCCTCGAGCCGCCCCGGGGCAGTTTCATTGCCATCATCGCCGCCAGGTTCCTCCTCGACAGCATGGAGCGGCGCGAGGTGGAGTCCGGGGGCAGGACATTTGCCATCCGGGGCTATTCTGCAAACTCCCTGGAGGAGTGCATCATCGCCGCAGCGCGGGCGGAGAAGGACGGGGCGGCCGGCATCATCTGTGCGCCGATCCTTGCCTCCATTGTCGAGAAGATCGTGGATGTCCCGGTATCGATGCTCCGCCCGGATCTTGCGGTAATCGACGAAGCGATCAGCACGGTTGCGCGGAAGATCGGGTGAGTCATGACAGAAGAGGACAGGCAGATCCGGATCGGGCATCTCTCAACGCTGTACCATACCGCGCTCCTGCTCCGGGGCAGCTCCCTGCTCGAAGATGCGGGGCTGCAGGCAAGCTGGCGACTCTTTGCCTCCGGGCCGGACATCATCAGCGCCATGCAGGAGGGCACGCTCGATCTCGGGTATATCGGACTCCCGCCGGTCATCATCGGGATCGACCGCGGCCTCCGGCTGGCCTGCATTGCGGGAGGGCACGTGGAGGGGACGGTGATAATCGCCGGTCCGGGGATCCGTGCGCTCGCGGAATGCGAAAGCATGCATGCGTTCCTCCGGCAGTTCTCCGGCAGGGCGATCGGGACACCCCCGAAAGGCTCCATCCACGATGTAATCGTACACGAGTTGTTGCGCGGGGAGGGAATAGAGGACGTTACCGTGAAGAACTACCCGTGGGCCGACTTCCTATCCGATGCACTGCTGCAGGGGGAGATCGCAGCGGCCGCCGGGACACCGGCGCTTGCAGCCACCGCGGCCCGGTATGGCAATGGACAGCTGATTGTTCCCCCGGACCGGCTCTGGCCGTTCAATCCCAGTTACGGCATTGTGGTGATGCGGGAGATGCTCAAGAGAGAAGATCTCCTCACCCGGTTCCTCACCGCCCACGAGTCTGCCTGCGAACTGATCCGGCAGGATCCCCGGGCAGCGGCGGGGATGGTGGCCGGGACCATGGGCATGGTCGACCCGGACTTCGTGCTGGACACGTACCGGATTTCACCAAAATATTGTTCGGCCCTTCCCCCGGAATATATCGCATCGACCCTGAAGTTTGCCCGGGTCCTCCACGAGCTCGGGTACACCGGGCGGCTCGTGGGCAGAGAGGAGATCTTCGAGCCATCGCTCATCAGTGCGATCCATACCGGCCCGCATCATTACCTTGACGGCATCCGGCAGTCGTAGGCCGGACAGGGATCGCAACGTGGCGTAATGACGGAATGAATGTATTGAAAAAAAACGGGAGGATGATCAGAAGCCCTTGAGGCTGCCCCGCTGCTTCACGAACCGGTCCCAGTTGAACGGTTCATCGAGCACATTCACTTTCACCTGCTCGATCCCCGCAACCCCGAGAGCCTTTCACCCGACATTAATAAGCCCGTTTTCCTGCGGCTGCAGGGCAAGCCTGTACAGGCTCTGGCGGGCGTCCGTGAAATAATAACGCTCGACAAGGACGTGCTCTTCTTTGAGACGGTTCAGGGCATATCGCACCGTCCGCGACGGCAGCGTTGTCTCACGGATGATATCCTTCTGAGTCAGCTGGCCGCTTGTCTCCAGTACCTTGTACACCAGTTTTGCTGACGGGGGGAGATGGGCAATGGTTTTTCCTTTGGGCTGATTATCGGTTACAACAAAAACGATCCCTCATAGTGGATCACCAGTACATACTTGGTGTTCACAATTGTTAAGTATTTCGTTCCAGGGATCTTTCATGTGACAGCGGTGCTTCTGGAATCCGGAGGATCGCCGGCAGAATGCGGCAAAACCCGCCCGAAAAATACCCCCTAAATAGTCCCGGGGACCACGATAGTATGTGATGTCACAATAGTGAACATCCCTGCCAATGTGGCGGAAAGGCTACGCAGCTGACTGCAGATCAGCATATCCCGGTTCGATTCCGGGCATTGGCTCTCCAAGGGGACTCAATGGAGAAATAAATCCCCGGAAGATCTTTTTTTGGATGTTGCAGTCATCTGAACAGCCAGATGTATACCGGTGCAGTAAGATGCGTATTTCATCTTCAGACCCTGGCCGCCGGCCCGGACCGGCGCAGAAAGAAAAGTTAGTAATACCCCGTTTCCCATTCTTCTGATACCATGTCCGGAAGTGCTGGGGATACCGAGGGTCCCGGAGGGGTGGCCGGGTTCCTGCGGCGCATGGCCTCCCCGCTCTCGACAGCGCTCCAGTTTGCCGTTGTCTCATCGCTCTCGTTCTCGCTTGCCCTTTTCCTCTCGTACATCCTCCCCGACTACGCGGACACGAGGATGATCGGCGCGATGTGGGCGATGATCTCGGCCATCATCGTGACCCAGGACACCCGTTCGCAGACGATCAGTACTGCCTGGTTCCGGGTCCAGGGCTCGCTCATAGGAGCCATCTTCAGCGCCATCTACCTCACGTTCTTCCCGTTCAGCATCGCGGGCCTGGGCATCCTGATCGGGATCGTGGTCCTCACCTGCGAGCTTCTCAAGATGCCGACCCATCTCCGGCTTGCAGCCCTCACTGCGGGCATCGTGATGGTGGTCTCGGCCCAGAACCCGGATATCCCCCCGTTCGCCAATGCAGCCCACCGGTTCCTGGAAGTGATCATCGGCAGCACGGTGGCGGTTGTCGCGGCCCTGGTCTGGCAGTACGTTTCCCGCAGGTCCTGAACATATCTGTTGCCCGGGGCATATCCAGAACGATCTCCATTCACGGGGTTCAGAAAGGCTATGGCTGGTCCGGCAGGAGTTCCCAAGCCGGAGGCACAGCAGACAAAGAACAGCTCCATATACCAAAACGGCATCACACTATCCTATGCCATCTCCCCTCGTTGGACATAAACTCGGTATCGATGCTGTCCCGGCCCCCGACCCCGTGCTTGTCAAAGGAACGCGGGTTGTCGGGATCTCCGGATCGAGCCGGCAGGAACCCGGCATGTCCAAATCGGAACGGATTCTCATATCGGCCCTTGACAAGTGCAGGGATCTCGGGTGCGAGACCACGTTCATCCGGTTAAAAGATCTCAACATTTACGATTGCGAGGGCAATTATTCGGAGAATCCCGATCACTGCACCTATCCCTGCCAGTCCACCATGAAATACGAGGACGACCAGATGGAGATCGTGTACAATGCCGTGCTCGACTGCGACGTCCTCTTCCTTGCAACCCCCATCCGCTGGAACAACCATTCGGCCCTTGTCCAGAAATTCGTTGAGCGGATGAACTGCATCGAGAACCAGTACTCCTGGTTTGGCAAACGGATGATCGTTGACAAGGTGGTCGGGCTCATCATCATCGGCCACGTCGACGGCATGCAGCATGTTGCAGGAAACCTGCTCAATTTCTTTGCCTGGCTCGGATTCCACAGCCCCCAGGTCTCGATCACTTCCTGGGTTGGCGAGTATGACGAGGACACCACAAAGGACTGGGATCTCATCCGGAACAATCCTTACACACAGCAGGATCTCGTGGACATGGTCCACAGCTCGCTCTGCCTTGCCTGCAGCCTAAAGCGGAAGCCGGTATAGAATTTCGGACCGGCCCTGGCAGGTTAAGCGGGTAAAAAAAAGGATTATTCTTTTTTCTGTACCAGGATCAGGCATCCGCCAAGGATTCCCAGCGCAGCAAGGGGAACCAACACGGATGACGGGGACTGGGTTGCAGTCGGGTAAGGTGTCGGGACCGTTGTTTTGGGGGTTGCTTTTTTCGTTGTGGCAACCGTGACAGCAGCTGCAGGAGTTGTGCCTAGCGTCACCGCAGCGATAGTGGGTGTGGCAGTGACCGTTTCCGGAGCGGTTATCCGCACATTGTCGAGGTAGCCCTGGGCATAGATATTCATCGGGCCGAAGTCATTGATCGAGCCGAACCAGAGGCGGCCGATACCGGTGATGTCGTCAGTTGTCTTGATATAATAACTCCAGATCTCTTGGCCGGTCTGCTTGTCGCTCACCCGGGTTGTGATCATGTTCAGATCCTTGTTGTACGAGGTTGACACGTGGTAGGTCTTGTTGAGCTCGTATTTGACGGTCGATCCCGTGTATGCAGTGACACCGGACTGGCTGTTCACTTCCGTCATCTTGTTGCCCGGGGTGACGACCTGCAGCCACATGATCTTCCCGAACTTTGCATTGGTGAACTCATTGAGGATGCTCGGGCCTTTCTCGGGGTTCATCTCATTGCTGGAAAGTGCGAGCCGGAAGGTTGCACCGTCGTCGACCCTTATCAGCGTGAGATCGTAGTCCAGGGCAAAGGAAGAATCATCCAGGGTGACGGGAACTACACGTAACCACCGGTGCTGGGCTCGATGGAGAAGTGATATCTCCCGGCAGCGGGCTCCCAGTAATTGGTTGAAGGACTGTTGGTGATCCAGTGGGGATCGCTTCCAAACGTGGTCTGGTATATCACTTTCACATTCTGGTCATCGGCGGTATCTGCCTGTACCGGGAGGATAAGGACAAGCAGGACTGCAGCGATCAGGATCCAGAGGACAGAGTTTTTTCGGGTCATAGGAATTCTCCGCTGATACATCCCCGGGCGGACCGCAGGTGGATGTTACCTGCGCGAGGGCCGGGGATCTTGCCCGCCTGATAAAATAAAAAGGCGGTCAGGGTACTAGCGTATATGTACTGAGTCGGGCCATTCATAAAAATATCGAAAACTGACGCGATACAGGCAGTAATCCTGCATGAACTATAAAGGAGTCCGTCTGGATTTTTTCGCCAGGATAGGCACTATATTTATGTTAAAATCGCCCAATATTAGAGAGCAATAACAATTCTGCGATAATAGTCTAGCGGTAGGACAGGAGCTTCCCAAGCTTCTAACCCGGGTTCGATCCCCGGTTATCGCATCTGGTTATGGAATCTGTACCGGAACGTTCAGCAATACGGATCATTGCGGAGAACCGCCGCGGGGTATTGCGTGATATTGCAACCGTTGTTGCCAACCATGATGCCAACATCGTGATGGTCAGCCAGGAAGTCTTCGATTCCGGGCCCTATACGGGTTTTGCAGAACTCTATTTTGAATACGACTGCGGCGAGGTTGATACTCACGAGAAGTTCATCGAGGAACTCAACAACATCCCTTCGGTGAAAGATGTGAAGACCTACCAGCCGTTCGGTCATATATTCGGCTCGCGGGTCATCATCATAGGCGGCGGGGCACAGGTGGCCCAGGTTGCTCTGGGCGCTGTGAACGAGGCCGACCGCCACAATATCCGGGGAGAGCGGATCTCGGTCGATACCATCCCGCTCGTCGGTGAGCGGACGCTTGCGCTTGCTGTCGACGCCGTCTCGCGCCTGCCCCGTGCGTCCATCCTGGTTCTGGCCGGGTCCATCATGGGGGGCGAGATCTCGAAGGCCGTGGACCGGGTCCGCGAAGCCGGTATCCCGGTCATTGCCCTTAAAATGGCAGGAACTGTTCCCGAGCACGCGGATCTCGTGGTCACCGATCCCATCCAGGCTGGGGTCTTTGCCGTTATGCACGTCAGCAGTAAGGCAGTCTTTGACATAAACCGGGTCCGCGGGCGTGAATTTTAATGGACATCATAGAAAAAGCGGTCTCCATCCTGATGCATGACGGGCTGGTAGTCTACCCTACGGAGACGGTCTATGGTCTTGGGGCAGATGCGTTCTCGGACGAGGCGATCGACCGGGTGTACGAGGCCAAGAAACGGCCTATCTCGATGCCCATCTCGATTGCAGTCTCGGATTTCGAGATGCTCTGTGCCGTTGCCCACATAAGGCCGGAGATGCAGGATTTCATCGAGAAGTTCCTCCCGGGCCCGGTCACGGTCATCCTTCCCTCCCGCAACAGCGTCCCGGAGATCCTGACCGGAGGCACCGGCATGATCGGCATCCGGATCCCGTCTCATGAGAAGGCGCTCCGGCTGATCGAACGGTTCGACGGCCCGATCACGGCAACCAGCGCAAACCTCCACGGGTCCAAGGATCCCCAGACTCCCGACGAATGCACCGTGCCCCGGGAGCTGCTCATCGACGGGGGCAGGCTTCCCGGCACACCAAGTACGGTCGTTGACCTTGCCGGGCTTCGGATCGTCCGCCGCGGGGCAGAAGCCGAAAAGGTCGAGCACTACCTTTCGACCCTGTGAGGTTCTTTTTATGATGCCCGTCCGGTTACGCGATTTTATTTCAGATCCCGATGGGTGGCTGTATGCCGTTTCAACCTATGACAACGAGGGATCGGTCGGGTGCGTGCTCCGGTATGTTCCCGAGGATGAGGGAACGCGGGTTCACCCGTCAGGCCGGAGGTACACGAAATATGATTTCGAGGAGGCCTACGAGCTCGTGTCCCGGAAAAAACCCGGCTATGCCGGCCTTCTTCACCGGGTTCCCTACACGGACGTAAAACGCGTGCTCAAACCCGATCTCGAGATCAACAGGATTGCTTCTGCCCACCCCCGGGTGAAAAAACTCGTCAGTCTCTTTGGCCTTCCTCAGGGAACGGTCGGCTGCACGGGATCGCTCCTCTGCCAGCTGGAGAACGAGACCTCGGATATCGACATGGTGGTCTATGGCAGCCACTGGTTCACTGCCCAGGCGCTCGTCCGCGAGGGGATAAAGAACCGAAAGATCGAGGGGCTTTCCGAAGAGATGTGGCGCAAGGTGTATGAAAAACGGAAGCCCGAGATCCCGTATGACACCTTCGTACTCCACGAGCAGAGGAAATGGAACCGGGGCCAGATCGAAGGCACGTATTTCGACATCCTGTACACCCGCGCCTATGAAGACATAAAAAGTGCCCCGGCCGGCAGGGGAACGGTCCTGGGGAAGATGACTATCGAGGCAAAAGTCACCGATGCCTCCCTGGCATTCGACAATCCTGCCGTGTACGAGATCGAGCACGAATCCATACGCCGGGTCCTCTCGTTCACGCACACCTACAGCGGCCAGGCGCTTGCCGGGGAGAGGATTGAAGCGTGCGGCGTCTGCGAGCAGCACGGCAATGAGAAATGGCTGGTGGTTGGGACCACCCGGGAAGCCCGGGGTGAATATATACAATCCTTGACCCTGCTCGGGCAATGACCGGGTGATCCCGGGCCGGAAAAGGGATATTCAGAGGATCCCTGCAGGGGCCGGGGTGTCCTGCATGCCCATCCCGCCCCATGCAGGACGGTACCAGACTTCGACAATCCCCTCGTACTGGTCGGGAAAATATTCTTTTGCCGGGATAAACCCGAATTTGTTCAGGATGTGCTGCATCACCGGCCGGGGCATGACCACCCGGACATCGTACCCTTCGGCAAGCCACTTCAGGATCAATGCCTGCGTGTTGCCCTCGTTCTTGTGCCGGGAGATGATATAATGGAGATACAGGCAGCCATTCTCCTGCAGCTCAAGCCAGCCTGAAAAGAGGTCCTCAAAAAAACCCAGTGCATTCCCCTGCGGGGTTCCCGTCTCGATCCGTACTTTTGTCATGATACACCTCAAACATCTGCAATCCTGACGGTTCGGGAACCTGCAATAAAAGGAGAAAGGGTGCGGGCAGTGAAAGTGTGCCGGCACGATCCTGCGCAGGGTGAGGAACGAGTGGGGTGATTTGATGGGGGAATCTGATCCGTACCGTCATGAAAACCCGGGCCTTCTCACCGGTACAGTACCACAATATTCATGAGTCCACAAGGAGAGGAAGATATAGGGAAATGGATATGAGCGACGTTTTGGCAAAAAAACCCCAATCCTGGAATATTACAATATTCGGGTATATCGCGGCAATCATTGTGCTCTCGGCCATCCTCTTTTTTATCTCGGCCCGGCTCAATCTCGCCGAATCACTCTGGGCAGGTCTCCAGGCATACGAGCAGTTCCAGTTCGATGAACTGCTGGTAGTCGGGATCCTGCTCGTCATAATGCTCATCCTGTTCATTGCAAAACTCTGTCACCTGCTCAAACGGGAGACCCGCGAACGGGAAGCCCTGGAGCTCCGTCTGGCCCGCGCCAATACCCGCCTCACGTTCCTCAACACTATAACGCGGCAGGATATCCTCAACCAGCTCACCGAACTGACCCTCGACATGGAACACACGGTCCGCAGTGCCGATATGGATAAGATAAAAGAGGCGGTAACCAAAATCCACCGCCAGGTCAAATTCATCAAGGAGTACCAGGATATCGGGGTCAGTGCCCCGGAATGGCAGAATGTTGCCGACACCATCATGCGGGCACGGGTGGGGGCAAGCCTCGGGAAAGTCACCATCGATGTCGAGATCCAGAACATCGAGATCTATGCGGACCGACTGCTGGAAAAAGCATTTTTCTACATGATCGACAACGCCCTCAGGCACGGCGGGGAACACCTCACCCGGATCCGGTTCACGAGCCACATGGCCGAGAGCTCGCTTGTCATCGTCTGCGAGGATGACGGTGCCGGGATACCCCCGACCAAGAAAGGCTCCCTCTTCCCCGAGGAGTACGGCCGGCACGCGGGATACGGGCTCTTCTTTGTAAAACAGATCCTTGCAGAGACGGGCCTCATGGTCCGGGAAGCCGGGCTTCCCGGGAAAGGTGCCCGGTTTGAGATCCATGTTCCCGCCGGGGAGTTCAGGAAGATCTGATCACCCGGTTTTTCTTTCGTTTTTACAAAGGATTCCTGACATTGCCCGGCCTCCATCCAGCCGGTTTTATATCCGGAAATAGCACCCCCTGGAGTGCCAGGTGCCGGACTGCTTTTGTTATGATCTTCACAGAGAAGGGGCATCTCCGTTTTTTTTATATAGTTGGGCGCTGCACACTCAAATGCTAATCAGGAAAAAACCGGATTTGCGGCGGTTTTCTGGCTGATGAGACAGGATACGTGGTTGTATGGCGAGGGTACAGGTACCGGCCGGGAGTGAAGAGCCCTGCCCCCGGCAGCCGTACCTGTCCCGGTTTCTCATCTGCGTCACTCTGGCTGCGATCCTGGTGCTGAGTGCATTTCCCGTTGCAGCGCTCGATGAGATCAGGCCGGTTCCGGGCCTTTCGCCCGCAATGCCGGCAAACCTTACGCCAGCTGAGATCGCGTGGGTGCAGGAACATCCCGTGATCCATGTCTGCATCGATCCTTCTTATACCCCGATAGAATTCCTGGACAGCAGCGGGACCTATTCCGGTCTCTCCCTGGATTATCTCCGGAGGGCAGGTGAGAGCACCGGCCTCAGATTCGCTATAGAGCCGGTCAACAACTGGAATGTCTGCATCGATCGGATCCAGAAAAAGGAAGTTGACCTCCTCAGTGCGGTGTACATCTCGAATCTCCGGAAGGATTATCTCCTCTTCACCCGGCCGTATTACAAAAACGCACTTGTCATTGTGACAAAGAACGATGTATCCTCGGGTCTTTCACTTGAAAAACTGGATGGAAAAAGTGTTGCTGTTGTCGACGGGTACACGAGCCACCTGCTCCTCAAGGAACGTTACCCGGATATAAATGCTGTACCGGTTCCCGATGTGGAGACCGGACTTACAAAAGTGGCATTCGGTTCTGCCGATGCATACCTGGGAGATCTTGCGACGGTTACCTACGTAGTGGAGAGAGAGGGAATAACCAACCTCAAGGTCAGCGGGGAGTACGCCCCCGAGGGTGAGGGACCTCTCCAGTTCGCATTCGGTGTCCGAAACGATCAGCCGATGCTTGTTTCCATCCTGAATAAAGGCCTGGCAGAAATTCCTCCCGAAGATAATGCCGTGATTGTCAAACGGTGGATCTCGTCATCCCTGGTCCCGGTTCCCGGTCCGGACCCCCAGGTATACCTGTCGCTCATTATTCTGATAGCCGTCGTGTTTGCTATTGTGATAATCATCCTCCTCCTCAATCGCGCACTCAAGCACCAGGTGGCACTCAAGACTGCCGAACTGGTCACCGAACTGGAACAGCGCCGCCGGACAGAGCAGGCCCTGCGGGAGAGCGAACAGCGCAATGCTGCAATCCTTGCCGCTATACCGGACCTCCTGTTCATCCTCTCCCGCAACGGGAAGTACCTGGATATCCAGGCTTCTGGAGAAGCGGCAAAGATAATCCCCTCAGGATTTGCCATTGGATCCACGCTTGCGGATGCCGGTTTCGAGCCGTCTACCGTCGGCCTCATCACCACGGCAATCGGGCGGGCACTGGATTCCGGAAAGCTCGAGACCATCGGGTACGATCTTGTAACTCCTCTTGGCCAGAAGTCCTTTGAAGCCCGGTTGATCCGCCTCGATTCAGACCGGGTGCTCGGGGTGGTCCAGGATGTCACCGAACAAAAACGGATGCAGGAATCCCTGCACCTTGCCCGGAGCAAGATGGGTATCCTCAATGCGGTTACATTCCAGGATATCCAGGCGGGGATATTCTCACTCTCCGCCTATGTGGAGTTATTAAAAAAGGTCGATGTTCCAGAAGAGCGGTCTGCGTACCTCAACAAGGAAACCGTGATCTTAAAGAAGATCTCGGGATCCCTGAAGTTTGCCCAGGATTACCAGGATCTGGGAATGACTCCGCCCCGGTGGCAGAATGTCCAGCAGGTCTTTCTCTATGCCATCTCACACCTGGACTTCCGGGGCATCACCCGCAACGGAAACCTGGAGGGCATTGAGATTTATGCCGACCCTCTGCTCGAGAAAGCGTTTTTCCGCCTGGTTGAGAGCATCCTTACCATGGGCGGGGAGGTCAGCGGACTCATCCTTGGATATGCGGTGACGCAGGGGGGGCTTGTGATGACCGTAGAGGGCAATGGAAAAGGGATATCCAAAAATTTGAAGGAAGGGATCTTTGAGCGGGATACCGGAATAACACCAGTTCCGGGACTATTCCTGGTGCGGCAGATCCTCTCCATTACCGGTATTTCGATCTGTGAGACCGGCCAACCGGGACGCGGGGCACGCTTTGAGATCCTGGTTCCTACCGGGGCTTACCGGTTTGTACCGGAATCGCAGGATCCCGGCCACAACTGATCCCGCCCGGTTGCCATCGCCTGCCTAGAGGAGCTCGCTCAGCCGCTTCCCGACGCTGCTCTCGCATTTTTCCTTGTATTTGCAGCGGTTGCAGGGGGCATTGAGCGGGTGTTCGGGCATCTTTCCTTCGATGATGGCATGGTACTTGTGGAGCGTGGCAAGGATCTGCCGGCGGTCCCGGGGCTGGACCGCGTGGTAACGGGTCACGCCATCGGGAATATACTCGACATTCCCGCCGGGAACCTCTTTTCCGGTCATCTCTTCAAGGCAGAGCGCAATGGCCGCTATCCGGAGGCGGTCCGCGGCATAGGTGCCCAGCGGCATTGCACCCGAAGCCCTGATGATCGAGAACGCACCATCGCCGGTAACACGGTCGATCATGCCGGCGATCCCGTGCTTATGCGAGACTACCCGCACATCGGTCTCTGCTGCCGGTTTCCATTCACTTTTTGCGCAGGCCGTGATGCAGATTCCAAGAAACTCCTTCAGTGCCGGATCAATGGATGGGCGGACGGTACCGATCTCATCCCAGATGCTCTCACCATCGAGAGCACTGCCGAGATGATACGACAGCTGCTTGCAGACAGCGTACCGGTCGGATTCCGCAACAGGATCGTTCTGTTCATAGTAAAACCGGACCGCGCAGGCATGCACCCGTACCAGATCCGAGATCGCGACATATGCCCGTTCTTCCGCCAGAATAATTCCTCATTTAATCGTGGGAATGAGTGGGGATTATATTTATTGGAGAAATCCAAGTGATCGCGTGCCGATAACCATCTTTTCATATCTGTACTGCCAACCAGTACCTATGTCAGGCCAGGAAATCTCGGTCAATATTCCCCCTACGCTCGATCCGGTGTACAGCAACATGATCCAGATCGCGTACAAGGACGATGAGTTCACGTTCATGTTCCTCCACCAGCTCCCGCAGGTCAACCAGGCCCGGGCCAAGGCGATCGTCTCGATCACCCCGTCACATGCAAAGAACCTCCTGGCGGTGCTCACCAAAACCATTGCCGATTACGAATCCAAGTTCGGCACCATTGCCCCAAAGGAGACTGCCGGCAAGGATAACGTGACTGCCCTGAGCGGGTATTCGTGAGAATCCCGGACACATATTTTATTAGCGCAAAGGTCGATATTGTGAGGTATTGGGCCGCCGTGGCTTAGCGGCATAGCGGCTGATTCGTAATCAGCAGGTCGGGGGTTCAATTCCCCCCGGCGGCTTCCAGTATTCAGAATCCCCGCGGGATACGTGCTCTTTTTATGAAATTTCAGGATCTCCCCTGCGGAAGATCGGTTTCTGCAGCCATTAACCGTAATGTTGATGACCTTGTCCGGGGAAGGATTTTTTATTATGTGTGGCAGGTATTCCCTGGTCTGCATCGACGATCTCGGCAACCGGTTCCGCGTCCATGATCCCATGCTCGGGCTCAGGTCCAGGTTCAATGTTGCCCCGTCGCAGGTGATGCCGGTCATCGTACAGCGTGAAAAGGCCGAGATGAACCTGATGCAGTGGGGACTCATCCCTTCTGACACGCAGGCCTCGGTGGCAGACATACGTCCGATCAATGCGCGGATGGAGACCCTTACTGAAAAACCCATCTTCCGAAGCCTTCTTGCGAACAGGCGCTGTCTCGTTCCTGCAAGCGGGTTTTATGAGTGGAAACAGGAGGGACGCCGAAGGATCCCCTTTTATGTCCACCTCAGGGAAAGATCACTCTTCGCATTTGCCGGGCTCTATTCTGTCTGCAGGGATGCACAGGGAATGGAGCAGTATACGTATGCAATCATCACCACGAAGGCCTCCGGCGGCATGGCGCGGATCCATGGGAGGATGCCGGTCATCCTGGATTCCGGGGATGAAGAGCAGTGGCTGAACAGCACCACCATCAATCAGGGAGATCTGGACCGATTCCTTTCCACCACGATTTCAGATGAGATGGAGATCTATCCGGTATCCGAACGGGTGAATGACCCGAAACACGATGACAGCACACTCATCGGACCGGTCAAAGGACTCGGGATGTAATCCCGGTGCAGGGAAGATACCTTCCCGGAGAATACACCGCAGATGGGGGGAAAAGGGATGTATCAACGCTATACTAGAGCTATCTAAAACCACTCATCCCATCTGAACCGGTGGAGAAGAAATCCCCCATAGGCAAGGAGGAGAAAAACCACCAGGGGATAGTGCATTGCTGCAATAAAACACCCGGTCATGAGACTCTGCCACTCCGTTACCATGGGTACCAGGACGGGGAAGTACGTCCCCAGGAGCTGGACGCCGGCAAGGAGAAGGATGAGCCAGCCCAGAACAACGATAACGCCGAGCAGCAGGATACAAAAACATTTACATCCCGTAAAAAACGCTCTTTTCAGGGTTACGGAATCCATAGTTCAGGTTTGGTGGTTTATCCCATTATATCTGACGGCAGGAATCCGGCCCGGCGCTCTGATCACATGGAGAACCGGCCGGTAGCGCTCGCCAAAAAAGGATTTCAGCACTCCCTGCGTTCCGATATGTCCCGCACGGTGCTCATGACCGCGGGCATACCGAAATATTCGGTTATCCTGCTGCTGATCTCAACAGGAATCGTGGATCCATCCTTCCTCTTCATAACCCGGTCATACAGCATGTGACCCCGTGCCTGGAAGGATTCAACCGTCTTCGGATCAAGAAAATGCTCGGGATCGGCATCCAGGTCGTGGAGCCGCATCTTCATCAGCTCCTTTTTGGTATAGCCCAGATAACGGGTCGCGATAATATTGGTCTCATAGATCCTGCCATCGATGTCATGGAGGAAGATAGCATCGCTCGCCCCATCGAAGAGTGTCCGGTAGCGGAGTTCGGATTCGATGAGTTCGTCCTTATTGCGCCGCCGTTCGGTGATATCGACAAGGGAACAGATCACATTGCCGTCTTTTGTCAGGGCAGCGGTCAGCATCACCCAGACAACCGTCCGGTCCTTCCTCCGGAGGGCTATCTCTATATCGGTGATCTTCTCGTCCTGCCGGATGCTCTTCATGAAACGGGATTCCTGTTCCACGTCGAGCATAAGCGATGAAAAATACTGCTGTTTGAGTTCATCGGGCGTGTGACCGAGGATCTCGGCCGAGTGGGCATTGACCTCGCGGATCTTCTGGGACTCGGCTTCGAAGGTGAGGATACCGGCCTGGGAATTCTCGAAGATCTCCCGGTATTTCCGCTCCTGGAGGAGCTGGCTGGAGTAAGCGGAGATTATGATCCCAAGGGAGACGAAGATGTAGAAGAACGCCACGCTTGCCGCATAGAGCTGGATATCGGCAGGCCCGTACAGACTTACAAGCCCGAGGAAGATCCAGCCAAGGAGAACCGTGAAATACACGGCGTACCGGGGCTGAAAATACGCAAGGATCAGGATGGGCAGTATGTAGAAATAGGGAAAGATGTTGTAATACCCGTTTTTTAAGGAGAAGATCGAGAGGAGCACAATACCTATCGTGAGCAGAGCAATCACTGAGAGCCCGAGGGTCTTTTGAGGGGAGATGGTCTTCATCGGCATGTCAACTCTGCATATGGATCGTATAATTCCAACATGGATCTGAAGATTAATTATACCTTATTATCCGTGCCTTCTCCTCACATCCACCATATTTCAAACCGGACCAAATTCCTTATTGCCGGTTTTCTGGAGTGAGCGGAGCGGATAATCAGTGATGATGTTGTCATTCCTGCTTTGCTTTCAGAATTAACCAGTCCTTTTCACCGGCCTTTGAAAATCGGATAATGACATATTTTCCCATAAGGGAATTGCCATGAAAGACCACCTCAATCCGTTCCGGAGTCCAGAGGAGCGTGTCATAGTACCCGCTGTCGGCAATCCGTACTTCACCGGCCCCGTAATCCCCTTCGGGAATCGTTCCGGTAAAACCGATGTAATCCAGGGTGTGATCTTCCACCCGGATGGCGAGCCGGCGCTCCCCTGTTTTTTCCGGGAGACCTTTGGGTACCGCCCAGCTTGCAAGGGATCCGTCCTTTTCGAGCCGGAGATCGAAATGATGGTGCCTGCTGAAATGTTCGTGCAGGACAAACCTGCGGCGGGAGGGCTCGTTCATGATCGCCTCTTCTGCTTCTCATACGCTACAATTGCCGCAAGATCTCTTGCAGCACCTGAAATATCCGGCCTGGCAACAACGGCTGATATGACCGCAACCCCCTCTGCGCCGGCGTGGATCACATCAGGAATGTTCGAAGGCCCTATCCCGCCAATGGCAAGGACAGGAATTGATACATGCCGACAGATATCCGCAAGCATCCCGCAGCCGTGGCCGGGGCCGGCATCCGGTTTTGAGCCCGTGGAGAACGTCGGACTGAGGGCAATATAATCCGCCCCGTCCTGTTCGGCTTTCAATGCCTCATCCAGGTTCCCGATAGAGACCCCGACAATAAAACCCGGGGGGGCATGCTGCCGCACAACAGCGGGACTGAGATCCCCCTGCCCGAGATGAACGCCATCAGCCCCGCAGGCGAGGGCAATATCCGGATAGTCGTTGACGATAAAACCCGCTCCTCCGGCCCGGGTGATCTCCCTCAGTTCACGACCTATCGATATGAGCTCCCCGCTCTTCCGGTTCTTGTCCCGTAGCTGGATAACCGTTGCTCCCCCGGCAACGGCAAGCCGGGCAATCTCGGGATGAGAACGCCCGCCGGAGATTGTCTCATCCGTGATAACGTACAGGTCGTAATTCATGAGTGAGACATTTTATTCAGGGGACGAGATCCGAAAACCGGAGGCAAGATCTGCGGGCGTGAGCAGGGCCATCTCATCGAAGAGTGCAGTCTTGAACGTGAACGGCCCCCTGGCAATCGCCGCCGCCCGTTCACCAGCAAGCCCGAATGCAGCCAGTGCTGCTGCCGATGCAAGAAAGGGATCCGATGATTCGGCGGCAAAGACACCGGTAACGGATGCTGCCATACAGCCGGTGCCGGAGATGCTGCCCATCATGGGGTGACCGTTCTTTACGAGCAGAACCCGTTTCCCGTCGGTGACGATATCCGTTGCGCCGCTCGCCACAACCGTGATGTCTTCTGCGCGGGCAAATTCCCGGGCAACGGCAACCGGGTCACCGGACATGCCATGGGAGTCGACACCCCGCACATTTCCCCCTGAGCCGGCAAGAACACCGATCTCGCCGGCATTTCCCTTGAGGATCGAGATCTTCAGTTCTGAGAGGAGACGCTCGGCAGTCTTTGTCCGGAACCCCGTTGCCCCGGCACCCACGGGATCGAGGATGACGGGAATCTTCCGGTCGTTTGCCATGCCTCCGGCAAGGATCATGGACTCCACCTGGGCTGCATTGAGCGTCCCGATGTTCAGGACAAGCGCTCCTGCAACACCGGCCATCTCCACTACTTCCTCGGGGGCATCCGCCATGACGGGCGCACCACCGGCACACATGGTGATATTGGCACAGTCATTGACTGTCACGTAGTTCGTGATATGATGGACAAGCGGGTGCTTCTCACGCACGAGCGTGAAAAGATCGAAGAGCTGTTTTGCTTTCATGAGAGATCACGTATACCGGGATCCCCGGATCCCGGGATTTTTGTATTCCGGTTCTAATATGGGAGATTTGGGGATAATAAACCCTTGAGAAAAAAGCAGAGATAAAAAGTCAGGTGCTCTCATTTCACCGCAGGATCTCTTCAATGGTTGCGAGGAAGAGATCAACATCGCTTTCGGTATTGTAGGGACCAAGGCTCACCCGTGCGGTCCCGTCGGGGAGGCCAAGCGATCGCATGAGTGGGATGCAGCAGTGGTGACCGGACCGGATCATGATGTCGGCCATCTCGTCCACCCTTTGTGCAATTTCGTGGGGATGGATCCCATCGATAGTAAACGAGACAACGCCCACCCGCTCTTCCGGCCTCTCCGGAGAATAGATGTGTACCTGGTCGAACCTGCGGAGACCTTCGATGACTCGGGTTGTAAGGGCCTGTTCGTGCTCCCGGATCCGCTCCATGCCCGCTTTTTTCAGGTAATCGACAGCAACCCCGAGGCCGATGCCGCCGGCAATGTTACCGGTGCCTGCCTCATAGCGCTGGTATCCGTCAGAGAGAACGTAACCGGTTCCCGTCACATCCTCAACTATACCTCCCCCGAGGAGCAGGGGTTCGATGACCGGCTCTTTCATCCAGAGTACGCCGGTGCCGGTAGGCCCCAGCATCTTGTGGCCCGAGAATGCACAGAAGTCGCAGCCGAGACGGGAGACATCGACCGGCATATGCGGGACAGTCTGGGCCATATCCACGAGCAGAAGGACGCCGCGGTCATGGCATATCTCTGCAATCTCGCGGACAGGGGTGATGACCCCGAGCACGTTTGAGGCATGCGTAACCGCAACGAGACGGGTGGTATCGGTTATAGCAGATTCCAGCACTGCGAGATCGAGAGCATAATTGTCCCCGATCCCGATGATGTCCGTTGCAACGCCCCGGCGGTCCAGGTGATACCAGGGCAGCAGGTTGGAGTGATGTTCAAGAATCGTAGATAAGACGCGATCCCCCGGTTTCCAGGAAAAGCCCTGGGCTACCAGGTTGATGGATTCGGTGGTGTTCCGGGTAAAGACGGTCATCCCTGCTCTGCCCCCGATAAACTCGGAGACTTTCTCGTGGGCATGCCAGTACCGCTGGGAAGCTATCTGGGTAAGGCGGTGAACACCCCGCCCGACATTTGCCCGGTAGTTCCGCTCAAACTCAATCATGGATTGTATGACCGGCTCCGGCGAAAGACTCGTTGCCGCATTGTCAAGGTAAATGATCTCCGAGAGCAGGGGGAAATCCCTGCGGATCGCCTCGGCATCCAGCCGGTCTGCCGTTTTTCCGGTAATGCCCGTCTCCATCTTTGGTTCGCTCCTGATCTCTGCTGTTATTTCCGGGGTCTTCTTCATCCGTTCCTTTCCGGGTTCCGCGTGCAGCGTATTGTCTGCATTGAGCGGTATGCCCTTTGCCCGGCAGAGTTCCCGCATCTTGGGAGGCAGCTCCCTCCAGCGCCAGAGGCCGAACCGGCAGTAGGCATCCGGCAGCCCCTTCTTCTCAGCCCAGGATTCCACAAACGCATCCCATCGGCGGGCATACTCCGGGTGCGACCGCCGGATCATCTCGTATTCGCTCTCGAGCATTGCGGGACAGAGGTAACACCCGATCCGCTCGATGCCCTCCTCGTACAGCGGGTTCATTGCTGCCTTCTGCCACCACAGGTAGAGGAAGACTTCCAGTGCCCGCCAGTTCCGGATCGGCGACATATTGAGTTGTAGCGGGTTGTCCGGGTTCTGGCTGGTCTCCTCCAGCGTTGCCCGGTTCCAGGATTCATACCACCGGTTTCCCTGTATCGTGATGCAGGGTCCGATCCCGGCAAGATAGAGTTTGAGGGGACGCAGTTTCTGGAACTTGCAGCACCAGCGGTTATCCTTCCCGGGGGGGCCGGCTTTCTCGACCGCCTGCCAGAAGTCGCCGGCTTTGTCGATAATCTCAACTCCTTGGGATCGGACGAATTCGAGTGTTTCAGGGAATTCGAGATTGGTATTGATAAAAAAGGCCTTCGTGATCCCGGCCTTGCGGGCAAGGTGGAGGACGGCCGTACTGTCTTTTCCCCCCGAGAACGAGACATTTGCCGTTGGCCGGTCAGAGATGTGCTGTTTTATCGCCCTGACTGCGTTGCGTTCAAGGTTCTTGAGATGATACCGGTTCTTCTCGATAACCTCATCCCAACCGGGATTTCTGGGAGTTGACGGGACGACTGGGATGAGTTCTTTGACTTTGATCGAGCCGTCTTTTACCATACCGGTCCCGTATTTGCCTTTGTACCGGACAATGACGGTCCCGCCCGGGAGTGCTGTTTTGAGGGGTATGCGTTTCCCGCCAATCCGGCCCTGCTCCCGACGGATATCCGTGTGGAGATCGAGATCCACGATCCCTTTTGTTGCATGAGATACGAGAAACGGGAGGGCTTCGGGAGTGATATCGAGACTGAATGCCCGCTCAACCGGATCGAAGGTGAGCCAGCCAAGCCGTTCGCCGTTCATAATTACAAGGTCGGACCGGTCAACCCCGCCGGTCTTGTTCAGGAGAAGGATCTTCGCAAGCGGTACCGGGCCAAAACTCGTATGGATAAGTGACCGGATGAGATCGGCATCTGATCTCAGTGCAGGGCGGAGATCATAGGGCTGGAGGAGTTCGATCTTCTTTCCGTCCTGACCGCACGCGCAGCTCTTTGCAACAAGAGGGATATTGCAGTGTTCGCACCAGTAGAGGATCTTTTTCACCGGCGGCTCGCGCATCACACAGATTGATTGGGCGCACAGGGTGATAAGAGAAGCGATTGGGGGAATAATGGCATGCGTATATCAGAACTGGAATGAACGGACAAACGAATCCCGCGATAATGAAAAACAATCCGGAGAACCGGGCGGATGAATGGAATCGGAAAGACAATCAAACCCGGTTTAGTGCAGGAGAATAACCGTAAAGTATATGGTTGCACAATCCCGACGGAGAGATAGTGATGCACCTATGGTAAAACTGACTGCAGAGATGAAAGATGCCTTCTCAAAGATGAAGGTATTTCCGGTTGCAACCGCTTCCAAAGACGGAACCCCGAACGTTATTCCCCTCGGCGTTGTTGAGCTGATCGATGACGAGACCATCTGGATCACGGACAATTTCATGAACAAGAGCCTCTCGAACCTGCGGGTGAACCCGAAGATTGCCATCTACATCTGGGGCCCGGAGATCAAGGGATGTTTCCAGATCAAGGGTGTCACTTCGATCAGGAACAGCGGCAAGGAGTACGAGGAGATGAAGGAGAAGATCAACAAGAAGAACCCGGCCCTCCCCGCACGGTCGCTTGTCATTGTCAAGATCACTGAAGTCTTCGAATGCAAGCCCGGCCCGACCGCCGGATCGAAGATTCTCTGATTGTTCTTTTTTTCTTCCAGGATCGTAGGGGCAGGGGGGTGACCCCCCCGCCCTCGTTTTTTAATACGGGGAGTACCCCCCTCACCAGGTTCAGAGCGGGCGGGGGTACCTCCCCCCCGCCCGACCAATAAATCTCCCATGCTTCCCGTTTTTGGGTTGGCTAACAGAGATCCCGCAACCATCGGAAACTCCGAACCAGGAGCCGGGGGAATACGTCAAAAAAGAGCAGGTTACTCATTTTTGCTATGGGGGGATACCCCCCTGCCCCCCAACCGGACAATACTGAGGGAGGGGGTATCCCCCCCATCACATTCAAAACGGGTGGGGGGGTACCCCCTGTCTGACACACTGCCGGGCAGGGCATTGTGCATACGTCATCAGACGTAACACGGAATTTTTTTCAGAGAATTCGGGTGGGGGGATGGGGGGGTAGCCGGATATGAACGGGGCGGGGGCCGGGGGGGTACCTGGCAAACCGGGAGAAAAAACAGGATTCCCGTGAAAATTATTTGGATCCTGGTGCAGCAGCAACAATTTTGAGCGCTTCTGTCAGTTCGGGAAGGAGCTCTGCCGGGATACCCATCACCATCTCGCCGTCCTCAATGCCCGAGAACTTCCGCGACCCGTCACAGCCGAGCGAGAAGTTCACATGGCCGTTGAGATACGTCTGTGCACAGGTATCAGCGCAGACCGACTGGATACCGGCAAATTCAGCATTGAGGCGGCCGCCGACCCGGAAAAGAGAACTCTGGGAGAGTTTCAGCATCGCCCAGGGGCTTGCAATGATCAGGACAACCTGTGGGTCGAAGGGGGTTTTCTCGAGAGGGGCATACAGAGTTGCATAGGTTTCGCCGGTCTCAAGATGGGCAACCCGGTCGATCGTCCGCTTGCAGGCTGCCGAGCTCTCGAACTTGCCCAGGCGATAATAAAAATCCCCGCTCTTGAGGGTCTCTGTTATCTCTTTGAGCCCGAGCGACCAGGCACCCCCGTTGCATTCATGGTTTTCTGCCAGCGCAAAGAAGATGCGGCCCTCGTTTCTCGCAAGGCCGACCATCGAGCAGTGCCGGATGGTCTTGTCGAGTTTCTCCATACCGGCCGGGATCTCCTCTTTCTTCCGGGCGAACCGGAATGCGACCGGTGAGCCTCGCAGTTTGAGATACTTCTTGAGAACTTCAGCGGTTTCCGGGTAGGATATCGGGATCTTCATTGCAGTTGTCATACGAATCTGACCTCATGGTCCCCAACAGGGGGACTGCACAGTTACACCATGGGGTGCTGACAGTATAAAACTAATGAATTCATGAGGGGGTCCTCATTTTTGGTGCCGGAACTTGCCTTCTGAAAAGGTCAGATACTGGATAAATAGATCCACCGGCCTGCCATCGAGAGATCAGGGATCCTTTTTCTCGGGCAGTTCATCGATCTCTTTCCCGCAGTGCGGGCAGACGTTCGGGCAGGTTTTTTCTTTGTCACAGTTCTTCTTGTTGTATTCGTCAATGAACCCTGACGCAAGAAGTCCTGCAGGCAGGGCAAACAATCCGATCCCGACAAGAGCAACAAAACTGGCAATTACTTTTCCCATCGGGGTGACCGGCACCATGTCGCCATACCCAATCGTTGCCATGGTTTCGATACCCCACCACATGGACGCAAGTACACTTGAGAATTTTGCGGGCTGGGCATCATGTTCCGCCAGGAAGATGAGTGCAGATCCAATGACGAGCAGGACCAGCATAACAAAAAAAGCAATGAATATCTCTTCTTTTTTTGCTTTAAAGACCCTGAAAAAGGTTCCGAGTGTCCGGGTGTAATGCCCGATCTTCAGGATCCAGAATATACGGAAGAACCTTATGAACGAATGGAGCCACGGGGAAGCAACAAAGGGGAGGATGAAGAATGGCAGGACAACGAAGAGATCGATAAGCGCAGTGGGGGTCGCCATGTACCTGAGCCGGCCGGTAACGGGGGAACTGTATGCAGGATTCTGGGTGCAGCACCAGACACGGAGAATATATTCTGCAACAAAGATAAACACCGAGAAAATGGCAATAAGGTCGAGAACCCGGCCATACGTATGGAAGATCGCGGCATCCGTCTCAAGGACAGCGGCAATGACATTGGCAAGGATAAGAAAAAGCAAAGCCCGAGATATGAAAAGACCTGCAGGTGACTCCCCGTTTGGACTTTCCAGGATTTCATACACTTTTTTTTGTATATCGGTTCCCATGAATTTCCCACAATGATACTGGTATTCCGGTTTTTCTGTTTAATGAGATCGGCAATAAAGACTGGCATATCGATCTGCTTCCAGAACACCATTGCGGCCAATGCCCTGTAAAAGGGAACCGGATGGAGGTAGCATCTGAATTGGTACAGCGGGGTGCTGAATCATCCCGCTGACGGTTTCCATCGGTTTGCAGCAAAATCCAATCAGAAAACGGTGCAAAACAACGAACCCGCTGATTGATCATACCGTTACTGACCGGTTTCCAGAATACACAAAAGTCGGGAAATTAGGCTTGTAAAGATGATGCGGAAGGATTCTTGTCATCCTTCCATTCTCTGGAGCGAGAGGTTCTGTTTCTGTCTCATGCGGGAGATGGGGCCAGCCTGATGGAGATTTCCCCGGACCCCACTGGGGGTATTACCGGGGATGTTCGTTACGCGGTCTCCTTGTATCTGGTGCGTGGCATGAGGGAAATTTCTGACCAACACGGGAAGGTTTTATGGCAGACTGAACTGATCGGGGGAGGTTTTGGCAGAATATCCGGCTCCTGGTGATACCGGCAGTTCCTGCTGAGCGGGAGACTGTGCGGGAGACGAATCGAGGGGTACAACAAACCCGTTCTCACGTATGCAGTCCGGGCTCTGCGGGTGTGCGTTTGAAGGAGTCACCATCAGAGCTACCGAGAGGATGATGAATGCAAACCCGATCAGAATCTTTCCCGTGTCCATCGTTATCTTTCCTTCTGGAGTTGTGTTATGTCGGTGTATGCACAGCGGTTCGTGCAGCACCTGATAACAACATACTGTGCCCGGGCAGATAAATACACAAAATCACCCGGGTTGGTGTGTATAACCCCGGGGTTAGAGCATTCAACCGAGAGGACAAACCTATGGGGAGGAAATATAAACCGTTATGCCTAACTCTTCCGGTAACCATAAGAAAACATCAACCGGATAAATGACACTCCGGGTGGACCTCTATGAATCCCGCAGATAAGTCTCCCACGCTCATTGTTCACGAAGAATCCGATTCGCTGGAGGAACTGTCAGAGTATCTGGATGTCCTCTCCAGCAGTGCACGGCTCAGGATATTAAAATTCATTGAGAAGAAGCCCCGCGATGCCCGGGCGATCTCAAAAGAGATTGAGACCAGTTACGAGAACACGAAAAAACATCTGGATAAACTCCTGAGTATCGGGGTTATCAAGAAGGATGCCGGTCTCGGGGCACCAACGTCAAAAGGCATTCACCCGGTCTGGCAGTACTCGGTAGTCCCCGGTGGACTCGAAGCTATCATAAGGAACCTCGGCTTCTTCTCAAATACCCGGGTACAGATCGTGGGAAGCGAGATCTCGAGAAGGCTCGATGAGGTCAAAGGCGCTCTCTCAAAAGAAGTCCTGGGAAACATGCCCGCGGCGATTGTGCTGGGAGGCCAGGATGACGGGAAACTCTTCCTTTTAAAGAGCGATCTGGTAAACATCGGAAGAACCGATGCGGAGTACTCCGCTGCATCCGGTAATAATGACGTGGTCCTTTCCGAAAGTTACACAGCGGTAACGCGCATATCCAAACCCCACGGGAGATTCGTTCACGAGAATGGGGTGTGGTATATCGAGGATTGCGGCAGCACCGGGGGCACCCAGCTGAACAACCGGAAACTTGAAAAGAATGTAAAAGAGCAGGTGCGGGACGGGGATCTCCTCGAACTTGCAAAAGGTTCATCCGGGGTCAGGGTACTGATCATACTCCCGGAAAAGACCTGATGATATAAGCCCGATCACGATCAACGGATCTCACAAAATGTTTCACCATCCGAAAATAACAATGCAAAGTACCGCATGATTCCCGGAATATCCATGATCACTCTGCACAAAATTCTCCGCGCTCTCGTCATCGCCACGCTCATACTTACCTGTACCGTGATACCGGTGACGGCAGCCGAGCACATCGTTGCCCCAACCGGCGCAGAGTTTTCCACGATCCAGGATGCTGTGGACTGGTCAAGCAACGGGGACACGATCAGGGTGCAGAGCGGAACCTATGATGAGAATATCCGGCTTGAGAAGAAGATCATTCTCATCGGCGTAGACAATGGCAACGGAGTGCCGGTCATAGAATCCCGCAGCAAAGGGGATGCAATCCGGATTCTTGCAGATGACTGCACCATCCAGGGTTTCATTATCCAGAACACCGAGATGTCGTCAGGGATATACATTGGTTCCAATAACAACGCGATCCGCGACAATATCATCAGAAACAATGGTGACGGAATATACCTCGTATCTTCGCGGAAAAACACAATCTCCGGCAACGAGATTTCCCAGAACAACAAATACGGGATATCGCTCGAATCCTCTTCCGATAACCGGATAGAACAGAACTCATTCCAGAAGAATACTGTGGGAATCTCGCTGGATGCGGCATCAAATGCCAACCTGATCTTCCGGAACAACTTCCTCAACAACCAGAATGTGATATCCGAGAGCCAGACCTCAACATGGAGCTCAGTCCTTCCATACACCTATACCTACCTTGGTCAGAAGGCAGAGAGCCGGATGGGAAATTACTGGAAGGACTACCAGGGGAGAGATACGAATGGCGATGGTATCGGGGATACGCCTTACATTGTCAGTGTCGGGACTATCAAGGCCGGGGACAAAACCCGTCAGGATGTCCTGGATGAATTTCCCCTGATGGATCCGCGGGATTATTATACTGCGGTCACCGTTGCCGGGAGCAGCCCGGGACTCAAACCAACCGATGCCGGGAGCCACACGCTTACGTTAACTCCTGTGATCACCACAACCCCGCTCCCCACCCGGACAAATCCGGTTGCTGATAATCCTGCATCGGAGACCCCGTTCTCATTCCCCCGCATCTGGCCGAATATTCCCGTTATCACCCTGGTGCTCTCCCTGGCGCTGGTCATCGTCATAATTGCTGCCGGCATCATGTATTTCCGCAGGAAGAACTCGGAGTCCGGGCAGGAAAATGGCATTGCCCCCGTGGCCAAACGGGCAGCGTCAATGATAAAAAATGCCATCGATCATGTCCCGTCTCATGCTACAACGCAGGCTGCAAAGACCGTACAAATGGAAGAGACAAATATTGCCCTGCAGCATTCAACTTCCGACCAGAAGAACTACTTTCCCCGGGAACTGGAGAACAAGTACACCGATATCATGTTCATCGGGAGAGGGGGGATTGCCTGGGTATTTTCGGCGATTCGAAAGACAGACGGCATCAGGGTTGCTGTCAAGATCCCGATCAGTTTCGACGAAGTGACGGGCAAATGTTTCCTGAACGAGATCGCTGCCTGGGAGACGCTGCGCCACGAGAACATTGTCGAAGTGACTGCGGTCAATATTCTTCCCGTCCCGTACGTTGAGATGGAGTATGTCCCAAGTTCGCTTGAAGCCATAGAGAAGCCTCTGCCGGTCTGGAAAGCGGTCCATCTCATCACGGGGGTTACGGATGGCCTGCGCTATGCTCATGACCACGGGTTCATTCACCGGGATATCAAGCCCCACAACATTCTCTTAACCGACGAACTTGTCCCGAAAATAACCGACTGGGGGATGAGCAAGGTGCTGGCAGCTGAGGTCAAGAAATCGAGCATTGCCGGTTTTTCCCTTTCGTATGCAGCTCCCGAGCAGGTTTCACCAACCGAATTCGGGAGGACCGATGAACGAACCGACATCTACCAGCTGGGTGTCGTGTTCTACGAGCTGGTGACCGGGTCAATTCCTTTCGGCGGAGAGAGCATTGTCGAGGTGGGCAATGCAATCCTCCGGGATTCCCCGACACTCCCTTCGGAATATAACCCCGAGGCGGAGGTAGTCGAGAAGATTATCATGAAATGCCTTGAGAAGATGCCAAAAGACCGCTACCAGTCGGCAGCTGAACTCCTGGCAGCCCTCCAGGGGTACCTTGACGAAGATGACAGCTGAAAAGACGTATGAACCGGCGGAGTGCGGGCATTGCGGGGGCCTTGGCTGCACGTACTGCAATAAGACAGGAACTGTCCTTGTCACTGCACCCAAACAACAATGCCGCCATTGCGAGGGTGTGGGCTGCATCTACTGCGGGTTCACCGGCTGGACCGGGCCAAAAAGCAAATATGATTAACCCGCAGAATCTGTTTTTTCAAACTTCCCAACAATTTTCCGGGGTATAACGCACTCTTCGTACCTCCTCCCAAAGTAGCGATCGGTCATCCCTGCAATAAAATCCCTGACCAGTTCGGGCGGGGTAGCAGCCGAAAGATAATTGTTACTGACAGGACCGCTGTCGATAAAGTCTGCAAAGATTTTTGCAGTCCTCTTCCCGCATTCAAGATCCTCAAGGCATGCAGAAAAGAGCATGGCATACATTCTCCGGATCTTCTCCCGTTCTGTCGTGAGTGCCGGGTTGTTGTAGATATGCACGCGGGAAAATGCCCGCAGATCGATCAAGGATTTCTCTACTTCAGGACTATAGGAGACAAATCCGGTCTCTTCGGCATCGCTGTTCTCCAGCAGATCATAAATCAGGGTATTGATGATCTGGCCGTTATCCCTTCCAAGTACTTCCACGCAGGTGTCCGGTACCGGCGTATCGTTCCCGATCAACCCAATCTCGCGGGCATCCTGGAGATCCCGGCCAATGAACGCAATGGTGTCAGCGAACTTCACAACGCATCCTTCCAGCGTCATGGGGGTGCGCGAGCGCGATCCGTTCGCATAATCGGTCACTTTCCGGTCAAAATCCGTAAAGCTCCCGCAGTGCTCCGGTTCGATCCTCACATCATCGGCCTCCCCGTTATGACAGAGTATCCCGTCAAGCACCTGGAGTGTGAGGTCGCAGTCTTCTATCCGGTCGAGGAACCGGACACTCTGGACATTGTGGAAGAATTTCCCAATCCCGTTCTGTTCGCAGATTTCCGAGAGACAAGCCTCACCAAAATGGCCGTAAGGGATATGCCCGATATCATGGCCAAGCGCGATCGCCTCGATAAGATCCTCGTTAAGGCGGAGACACCTCCCGATGGTCCGGGCAATCTTCGAGACCAGCTGGACATGGATGACCCGGTGGGTGATATGGTCATTTTCCACAAGGTAAAAGACCTGGGTCTTGTCGATGTACCGGGTATAGGCGCGGGTATGGACGATTCGATCTGCATCCCGCGAATATGGGGTCCGGATATCCTCGGGCTTTCTTCCGAAACGACGAACCGCCCCGCCGCTCCGGGCTGCAAGAGGTGAGAGAAGCGATTCCCGGAGTTCGGTCTGCATCCGGATTGCAGATTCCATTTCTGGATCCGGAACCCGGATGGGGGCAAGTCTCTGCATATCTTCGTCAATCTGTGGCGAAACATCTTAATGGTGACGAAGCCGGCAGATTCAAAATTTACACAAAAAAAAGAAAATGCAGGATATTATCTGCCGTAGGTCACATACGTTTCGCCATACTGGACTACATGGCCGTGCATGGCCTGGATCAGTTCTTCCATGGAGGCTCCGCCATCGAGCATCAGTTCCGTGTTGAGCCCGTAGAGCTTGAAAAAATACCGATGGGTCCTGCCTTCCCGAGGGCAGGGGCCGTTATAGCCGATCTTTCCGAAACTGTTCGTTCCCTGGACTGCCCGTATAGGAAAACTGACCATGGGTAATTTGGGGATATTCTCCGGGATTATCCGGACAAGCTCGATATTCCATGCAGTCCAGTGCACAAACCCCCCACCGGAGGGAGTGTCAGGATCGTTGACAACGAGGGCTAGGCTTTGTGACATGCTCGTGTTCACACCCCCTATCTCGATCGGGGGTGATCGGTCATCGCCATCACAGGTGTAATCGCTGGAGAGAACATTTACCGCGATCTTGATGTTCAGCTCTTCCATTCTTCTTTGGACCTCCCTTACTTCCGAATCAACGGATGTGAGAATAAACCTGTTGGTAGTGATCCGGGAAAACCAGAAGGGCGGCGCCGGCAGATTCCCGAATTCGTACCTTCCCATTTGCTACAATCTCCACATCTTTATTGTCTTGTGCAGACAACTGGTGAGAGTACACAGTTGTTTTTACTGGAGGCAACCCATGGCAAAGAACAATACCAAAAAACCGCAGGCAGAAGAGGAGTGCAAGAAGGAGTGCTCGAGCTGCCCGACCGCAACAACCTGTGCATCGGCAAAGAATGGAAAGGCCGGACTCCCGCCTAAGGCAGAAATTGATGTCAAGCATGTCATCATGGTGCTTTCCGGCAAAGGAGGTGTCGGGAAATCGACCGTTTCGGTCAATCTTGCCTACGCGCTATCCGCCCACGGCAAGAAAGTCGGTCTCCTCGACCTCGATATGCACGGTCCCAATGTTCCCAAGATGCTGGGAATCGAGGATCACAAGCTCGCCATGATGGATAACCGCATTGAGCCCGTCCATGTTACCGGTAATCTCTCGGTCATCTCCATGGCGTTTCTCCTGCCCGACACCAGTACACCCATCATCTGGCGTGGCCCTATGAAGATGGCAGCGATCCAGCAGTTCCTTTCGGAAGTGAACTGGGGGCCGCTTGACTATCTCGTTGTTGATCTCCCCCCGGGCACCGGTGACGAAGCGCTGACCATCGCCCAGCTCGCCCCCAATGTCCGGGGAGCTGTCGTGGTCACGACCCCGCAGGATGTCGCCACCATGGATGCCCGCAAGTCCGCCAAGTTCATCGAGAAACTCGGCCTTCCGGTCATCGGCATCATCGAGAACATGAGCGGGATGCTCTGTCCTCACTGTGGAGAACAGATCGATCTCTTCGGCAAAGGCGGGGGTAAAAAGATTGCAGAAGAGCTCAGCGTTCCGTTCCTTGGGGCTATCCCGCTGGATATCGAGATGCGCAAGGCTGGCGACGAAGGCCGGCCGTTCATCATCCGGCGCGGCGACAGCCCGACGTGGAAAAGCGTTGACGCGGTCATGCAGGAACTCACCAGAATTGTTGAGGGATGAGAATGGATTATCTGCGGATTCTCACCGGCAGGGAGCAACCGCTCCCCATCTATAAGGGAGTGATAGCAGCACTGGAGAATCCGCTTGCATTCCCGGATCTGCTTGAACCAATCTATCGGGAAGCTATGAGTCTTGACGACGAGACCCTGGACCGGTTCAGATTCTCTCTCATGCGCCTCCAGCTCTGGGCAGATATCCACAGAAACGAGGATCTGGAGAAGGCGATGCATATCAAGTACGTCTCCCAGGTGCTCGAAAAAGTGATCTTCGGATCCCTGGTTATGGAGCAGGGCGAAGCACCTGCTGAATAATTATTATCCCATAACATTTTTATCGTCGGGTATAAGTACTGGTGATACGCTTATCACCCTGCCCGATCAATAGTATGACCACAATCCTGTACAACGCAGTTTTACCAATTGTATTTATACGAATACCAAATACCAGTAACCATCCGGGAGCCAATATGACATCACGCATGCAATCCCCGCACACCACCTGTCCGGGGTGCCAGGAAGAAGTATTTCTCGACGAACTTGTAGGCGGCAAGTGCCCGCTGTGCGGTTGTTCGCTCGAGGATTTCGACGAAGCATTCGGGGAATATGACGGAGTCCTCGACCGCTCGGACCTGTCCTGGCTGATCTTCAATTATTTCGTTTTCAAGAAATTCGTGGACCTGGGCGTACCCCCCCATCAGATCATGGAGTTTGTCGCCACCTACGAGGCAAATGCAGAGAAGCCCCCAGAAGAGTGGAACAAGACAGAATTCGTTCTTGAGATCCCTATGAAAGGTCTCGATAAAATCCGGCCGAAACATTGTGTTAAATGCCAGAAGTGGTTTATTGCGGGTGGAAAAAAGCAGATACGGGGCGATATGCGCAAAACTGCACTTGCTGTGGAATATACCTGTAATCGCTGCTGAAAAACCGGTTTCCGCTCACCAATTTTAAAAAAAATCTTTTTTTAGAAATATTGTTCAAAAAGAGCCGTTATTTTCATAGGAATCGACGGACCTTTTTCGCATTATCTTACCGGGGTCCCCCGTGTTATCTCTCATCGTTTTAATCCCGCGGATCATCAAAAATCTTTATCTACACGTAATGATATAAAAATATTTTTAATTTGATTTGGGCCCAATTCGCATTGCATTTGGTAAACTATGTATATATCCGGTGTTAATTAGTTGTAGGGATTGGAGAATTTCTCATATCCTGTCCATGAAGATGGTGACCTATGAAAAAAGGCTATTCCAATGATAACGCATTCACCGGACTTGAAGCGGCAATTGTGCTCATTGCATTCGTTGTCGTCGCAGCGGTGTTCTCGTACGTAGTGCTCGGCGCCGGGTTCTTCACAACCCAGAAAAGCCAGGAAGTTGTCCACACGGGCGTACAGCAGGCGAGTTCGACCCTTGAGATCGTCGGTAATGTCTACGGTACCGGAACTACAGGAAGCTACATAAATATGATTAACTTCTCTGCAGCATTAGCTCCCGGCGGAACCCCGGTTGATTTCGATAAAGTAGTGCTTACGTACAGTAACGCATCCTCACTTGAAACCCTGTCTCGCGTTGGCAAAGGCACTGCACCGAATGCCGGGCAGTGGTCGATTGCCAAGGTCCAGAACGAAGTAACCAATGATGATGTTCTTGAGAAAGGCGAGCAGTTCGACATTATGGCCCAGCCAACCAACCACATTGTCAAGAACGACCAGTTCCAGATAGAGATCAAACCGGCGATTGGTGCGGCACTCTCTGTTGTCCGCACTGCCCCGGCATCAATTCTGGCAGTAAACACCCTCTACTAACTTTTTTATTTTCCCTAAGGGAAACAATTCTGTCGCATTCCAGATTCTCCTACACTATTCCGTCGTCGCTGTCATACACAACCACCTACACCACGGAAACCAGGTATATCCGTAGAGCGTGTTTGAGACAGGAACATCAGCGGGAGTAATCGATGCTGATGATCGCACCGGACTGTGCATCAACCCAGCCGGTTGCCGTTGCAGGGGGCTGTCGGGCGCGAAGAGTTTCATCGTCAAAGATCACTTTCCATGCAAGCGGGATCGTTCCGGGTCGCGGAGTCTGGCCGGGGGTATGCAGGTCTTTCCATAACAACTGAGCAGACAGGATCTGCATACGTTGCGCAGATGCCGGGAGAAGCCCGCTTGCATTCTGAAGAACTGCAAACGTTGCTTCACGCTTTGTCACAAGAGATTCTGAAGTAGCGGAAAACGCATTCTCAGGAGCGTTCCACCTTCGCTCGTATCCGGTAATATCCCCGTTTGCAGCATCGACCGCGAGGGAAAATCCATCATTATCACAGGGGATATCCTGGACCATCCGGTTGTATTCAAAAAGATAACGACCTGCAACCGGTGATCCGGTAGCATTTGCAGGCTCGTACCGGCCATTGCCCAAGCTGACCGGGAGGTCGCCGTTCCATGCCAAAATAGCCCGGTCAGAAATTTTCTGGGCAGCCGAGAGAGAAAGGATCGGATCTTTTGGCCGATCGGTCAGGGATACATTGCGGGAAAATGAAAGAATGGAACCGGTCTCCGGATCAAGGGAGCCGGAAAGCAGGGGAACGCCAGCCTTGACAAATATAAATTTCCACAGAGGCTCTGATCCGAGGGTATCACTGTACCTGGCTCGCACCTGATCGGCTTTCTGCGGTAAAAAGAATTTTGTGGCGATCTGTGTCACCTGTTCTGCGGAGAACTTTGCTGATTCCTGTCCCGGTGTATACGGATTTCCGGTCACGGCATCGAGGCTTGCAGTTACCCGGTCCTGCCTGCTAGAACCCGCTTGAGGTATTATCTCAAATTCATACAGTTTTATTCCGGCAGATTCTGTCAGGTTCACTCGGGAGATCACGAATTTTTCTGCCGGGAATTCCAGGTGTATGAGATCGACAGCTCTGGAAAGCGGGAGCAGGCCTTGGTCCGATGAAGCGGATAATCCGGATCCGAGAACAATCGCCGGTGTTTCAGGAATGGTGGCATTCATGGGGGGAGTAGGCGTCATGCTGGCCGCCGGGGATACCGGAAGTGCGGAGATCTCTGGTAATGACTTTGGAAGAATACCGTAGAAACTGCCTGAAAACACAAGAAAAATAACAGCGATAACCGCAATGATGCAACAGGCCGCCGCAATCTTCCTGATGATCCGGCGCTGTTTTTTAGCATTAATCAGCCGTTGATAGCGTTCGGGAAGATAAGGTGCATCATCGCCTTCAAAATTCCGTCTCCGGCCACTTCCCATAGGTCTTCATAATCATATTTACTGCCGCAAATAAAAATGAGACCCTGTCGGTTTCCCCCGATAAAAGAAGGGCATTCCCACCATTGATAGAAGAATGTAATAATCCGCTTATTACAGGAGATCAGGTCTTCCTATCCTGGTTTTTCCGGTAATACAGGTAACCGGCAATTGCAAGCAGAATCACGAGACTGATGATTGCAAGAGAGAGCGGATCGATAGCTAGACCAATCACGCTGGGTCCGTATGCCATGTCGCGGGGACCAGGCAGGGAACTCGCCGTCACTTCAACCTTGAAAACAGTAATCGGGGCAGGTGTATTCTGATATTGGGATGGCACTGTTACGTTCCCGGTTACTACGCTGCTGTTGAGTTCCGGCAGGGTAGTGAGCGGGTCGACCCTCCCGAAGTTACCATTCCCTTCAGCAAAAACTACCGGAATTATAAGACTGACGATTACCAGAACGGTGAGGAGAACTACTGTGGATCCGGGCCGACATTTTACAGATTTGTTCATAGTACTCACAGAAAGGTATGAAGGATTCATTCAACAGGTTTGTGGTTGAAAACAAATTTTTTACAGAGTTTTATCCCCGCAGGATACCGGATGTACTGATTAGTCACCAGTCCAAAATTGTGACGGCAACTGCAGGAAGATTTATTAATCGCCCTGTTAAAAGGAACGATATGCCACCTGAGGGAGAATCGCCGGAATACGGATCCCGGGGTGCGATTATCATCATAATTCTGCTCATTATAGCGATTATCGGAGCGGGATTCGTTTTTTACCAATCCCAGGAACGCCTTGTCAAGGACAGCATAACTACCGAGCTCTCTTCAATTGTATCCCTCAAAGCGGATCAGATCGCGGCCTGGAGGGGGGAGAGGCTGGGGGATGCCATCGTTATATCAAAGGATCAGATCCTTGCTGAACGGGCAGAATTGGTCCTGAATTCTTCCGATCCCTCAAGCAGTAACGAGATCCTGGCGCAGTTTAACGGGATCAACACCTCTTATCAGTACCGTAATGTTCAGTTGGTAGGCCGTGACGGCAGGGTTTATACAAGTCTTGCACCATCAGACCTGGCGATCACTCCCGATCTACAATTACCACTGGCCGAATCATTTGTTTCCCGCCAGGCCATCCTGACCGATCTGATGCTGGATACCAGGGACAACTCCACCAGCATGTATGCTATCGCTCCGTTAGTCCTTACCCATGGCGGGAGAAACGAAACTATCGGAGCAGTAATCCTCACGATCGATCCCCATCCCGCTCTCTATCCACTTGTCCAGAGTTGGCCGGTGGCCAGTAAAAGCGCAGAAACCCTGCTTGTGGAGCGTGATGGAGAGAATGTCCTGTTCCTGAATAATCTGCGCCACCAGAACAATACCGCACTCCACCTGGAAATCCCGTTAAGTCAGACTGAGGTTCCGGCAGTCATGGCGGTACGGGGAGCAACCGGGGTTTTTGAGGGGAGGGATTACCGGGGGATTGATGTGATCTCGGTTCTGATACCGGTATCAGGATCGCCATGGTTCATGGTAGCGAAGATCGATACTGCAGAAGCATACTCCACATGGCAGGCCGGTTCAGGTCTTATACTTCTTCTCATAATAGGGGCAGTTGTCGGGGTATTCATCGTTTTGGGCCTCCTGTGGCAGCGCAGGCAGAAATATTATTACCGGACCCTGTATACCGCTGAAACGGCACGGAGACAGGATGAGCAGAAACGCCGCCAGTGGATGGAAGTACTGCTGCGGCTCGGGGAGATGGATCCGGCAAAAGAGAGGGAGGTTGCGGAGTACATTCTCGAAGCCGCATGCAGGCTCACGGAGAGCCCGGTTGCATTCTTCGGCATGCTGGACCCGGAGGAGACGATGATTGAGGGCATGGTATGGTCAGGATCCATAAAGAAAGACAACGCGGCCAGGACAATCCCGGGACATCTCCCCATAGATCAGGCCGGTATCTGGGCCGGGGCAGTACAGAGCCGGAGACCTGTCATTGTCAACGATTATGCAATCCATCCTCCGATAAAAAATGAGATTTATACCGATCATATTCAGGTCTTCCGGTTCCTGTCGGTCCCTATTTTCGAAGGGACACGGATCGTGATGGTAAGCACGGTTGCCAACGGAGAATCAGGGTACTCCGCAACCGATACCGAGAATCTCACTCTCCTTATGCAGGGAGTCTGGAACCATCTCAGGAAACGTAAAGCAGAGGAAGCGCTCCTGCAGAAAACCTCAGATCTTGAAGCAGCATACGAGGAGATCACGGCAAGCGATGAAGAGATCAGAGCCAGTTATGAGGAGCTTGCCAGTGCCCAGCACGCGCTTGCCGAAAGCGAGCGGAAGTATCGCAACCTGTATCATTATGCACAGGTTGGACTCTTTGAGACCAGCTTTAAAGATGCAACGGTAGTTGCCTGCAACCAGATGTACGCCGATCTCGCCGGTTTTTCGTCAGTTGAAGACGCAATTGGAAAGGACATTCTCCATCTCTATGTGAACCCGGATGAGCGCTCTAAAGTAAGCCTGATCCTCAAAGAGCAGGGATTTATCGAGAATTATGTTGTGCAGTTCCGTAACCAGAGCACCGACAGGATATTCTGGGGACAGTTCTCCGCCCGGTATAATCATGAACGGGATATAGCCGAGGGGACGCTCATTGATGTAACAACGGAGATTGAGGCGAAAACTGCACTCCGGGAGAGTGAACGGAGACTGCGAGAAGCCCAGGAGATGGCACATCTCGGTTTCTGGTCGTGGGACATAAAGACCGGCCATGTGGAATGGTCCGATGAAGTGTACAGGATATTCTGTCTTGATCCAAACGTGTTTACACCTGAAATTGATTCCGTACTTGCCTTATCCCCGTGGTCCGAGGATCAACAGCGCGACAGGGAGCTTATCCGGAAGGCTATGGAGTCCCGTGAACCGGGGACCTATGAGCAGCGGTTCCTCCGGCCGGATAAGAGCATCGGGTATTACCATTCCACGTTCCAGGGGAGATATGATCCAACGGGCAACCTTGTCTCCATTGTAGGTACGGTACTGGACATCACACAGCAAAAGCTGGCAGAATCGGAGATTATCCGGATGAACGAGACCCTGCTCCGCCAGACAAAGACGTTGTCAATCCTGAACAGAATTATCACAACATCAAACCGGGTTGTGGACCGACAGGCACTCTTACAGAAGATTCTTGACGACACGCTTGACCTGATGGACTTTGATGCAGGGGGAATATATCTCATCGACAAAGCGACACAGACTGCATCGGTTGCCTGTTCAAAGAATCTTCCTTCGGAGTTCCTTGCTTCGGTTGAAACAATTTCTATCATCACACCACCCTATGATTCCCTGTTCATCAAAGGTATCCCGAGTATTATCAACCATTATGACAGGATCTCTCCAGCCAATACAGAAAAAACAGGATTTCTCTCGGTTGCAAGTATCCCTCTGTACTCAAAGAATGAGATCAGCGGGTCCATCAATGTCATCAGCAAACAGCGGCACATCATAACAGAGAATGAGAAAGAGACCCTGCTCTCGATCGCACGGGAACTGGGCAACACCCTCCGGAAGATGGCTGCGGAAGAAGAGATGATGAAGGCAGAGGATGCACTTCGGGAGAGCGAAGAGAAATACCGGATCCTCTTCAACCGGATGGTTGAGGGAAGCGCACTCCACGAGATGATCTATGATACTTCCGGAAATCCGGCGGATTACCGGATCCTCGATGTGAATCCTGCCTTTGAAGCCATCATCGGGATCAATCGTAACGCAGTTATCGGAAAATCCAGCCGCGAGGCATACGGAGTTGAGACTCCTCCATTCCTCAATACCTATGCACGTGTGGTTGCTACCGGCCAGCCGGAAGGGTTTGAAGTCTATTTCGCCCCCATGCGGAAACATTTTTCAATTTCCGTATATTCCCCGCAAGCCGGGCGGTTTGCCACGATATTTGAGGATATCACGGATCGCAGACAGGCAGAGCAGCAGCGCGAAGGGCTTATCAGGGAGCTGGAGAAGAAAAATACCGAACTCGAACAGTTCACCTACACGGTGTCGCACGATCTCAAGAGCCCCCTTATAACGATCAAAGGATTTGCCGGCATGGTTGACGAGGATGCCAGAAAAGGCGATTTACTGCAGCTGGAGAATGATTTGGGCCGGATTACCAAGGCTGCAGAGACCATGCAGGAACTTCTTGCGGATCTCCTTGAACTATCCCGGATCGGGAAGATCGCAAACCCTTCACAGCGGATACCGTTTACAGGGATCGCCCGCGAAGCCGTTGATCTCCTGGCCGTTCCACTTGCAGAGAGGGGAGTCAGAGTAAAGATTGATCCCGATCTCCCCACAGTGAACGTAGATCATGCCCGTATCCGGGAAGTTCTCGTCAATCTCATTGAGAACGCAATCAAGTTCTCAGGCAACAGTAAAGATCCATTGATCCATATCGGCGCTGAATATGAAGGGAACAGACCCGTCTTCTTCGTAAAAGATAACGGCATCGGAATCAACCCACAGTACCTCTCCCGCATATTCAACCTGTTTGAACGGCTTGAGCCCTCGGTTCAGGGAACGGGGATCGGCCTTCCCATCACCCGCCGGATCATCGAAGCGCATGGCGGGAAGATCTGGGCGGAATCGGACGGTGAGGGAAAGGGCACCAAATTCCGGTTTACCCTTGAAGGTACATACATCCGGAATACCGATAATAATAATAACGGGCAGATAAAAGAGTGATTCCTATGGCTGAACTTACCAGGGAACCGTTACATGTCCTGCTCGTTGAGGACAACGAAGCCCACGCCGAACTGGTCATAAGAGCGATGCGTGACCAGCAAGTGGCGAACAGGATCCATCATGTATCGGATGGTGAGCAGGCTCTCGATTACCTGTTTTCCCGGGGTGCCTTCACAGACGCGGTCCAGAATCCCCGGCCGAACCTGGTCCTCCTCGACCTCAGGCTACCCCGCGTCGACGGAATAGATGTTCTCAGGATCGTCAAGTCTACACCATCGCTCTCACGGATCCCGATCGTTGTCCTGACAAGTTCTGATGCGGATAGTGACATAGGCAAATCCTACGATTACCATGCCAACAGTTATCTTGTAAAACCTCTTGATTTCAAGACGTTCACCCACCTTATGAAAGACCTGGGATATTACTGGCTTGGCTGGAATGCAAAACCATTAACGGACTGACCATTCGGGGGGACCAGGTACGGGATCTCCAGAACAGCCCGAACCGGGGGAGTCAATTCCTCACATCCTTCTTCTTGAGGACGACAAGGAATACCAGAACCTTGCCATCTATGCGTTCCGCCACAGCCCGGAAAAATTCCGTATCTCGGTTGCAGGAACGATCAGGGATGCAAAAGCAATCGTTGCATCTGACCCCCCGGATGTGATTCTTGCCGACTGGATTCTCCCGGACGGCAAAGGTATTGACATCCTGCCCCGAAAGGACTGGATAGTGACCTGCCCGCTTGTCATCATGACTGGTTTCGGTGATGAACGACTCGCCGTTGAGATCATGAAGTCCGGGGCAATCGATTATGTGGTGAAATCCGGAAATGTTTTTGAGCAGTTGCCCGCCATCTCAAAGCGGGCACTCCGCGAATGGGAGAATATTGAAAAGCGGCGTCTTGCTGAAGATGCTGCAAAGGATTCACAGAAGCGTCTTGCAGATATCTTAAATTTCCTTCCCGATGCCGTTCTTGCGATCGACAGAACAGGTCATGTGATTGCATGGAACCGGGCGTGCGAGGAGATGACCGGGATTCCAGCTTCCGAGATGCTGGGGAAAGGAAATTACGAGTACAGCATCCCGTTTTACGGAGAACGAAGACCGATCCTTATAGACCTCGTTCTGAATGAGGATCCGGAACTGAAGAAGAGATATTCATCTTTCAGGAATGAGGGCGAGAAAATAATCGGAGATACCTATACCCCGACTCTGTACGGGGGAAAAGGAGCGTATCTCTGGGGATCGGCATCTCCGCTCTTCGACAGCGCCGGGAACCGGGCCGGTGCCATCGAGGTTGTCCGGGATATCTCGGAGCACAAGCAGAATGAAGACCTCCTGATTCGGAGCAAGGGCACGTTAAAAACACTCCTGAACGCACCTAAGGATACCATCGCACTGCTCGACCGACAGGGCAAAATTATCGATATCAACGAGGAAGGTGCCCGCAGGCTCGGAAGCACGATCGAAAAAGCTCTTGGACGCTGTGCTTACGACCTGCTCCCTGAAGGTCTTGCAAGGGTAAGGAGAGAGAAGATCGAGGAGGTCTTTGCAACCGGCAATCCGGCCCAGTTCGATGACGAACGGAACGGGATGTTCCTCCATAATGAAGTGTACCCTATCATCAGGCAGGATCGTGCCGGAGTAGATCAGGTGGCGATCTTTGCCCGGGATATCACTGAACAAAAAAAGGCAGAACTTGCGCTGGAAATAAGCGAGGACCGGTTCAGGCATATCTCATCACTCACAACCGATTTTGCATATTCCTGTAAACGCCCTCCGGCAGGAGTCTTCACCATCGACTGGATATCCGGGGCAGTCAGGGCAATCACCGGGTTTTCAGATGATGAAATCCGATCAATGGGTTGCTGGAGAGGAATTGTCGCCAATGAAGATCTTGGCATATTTGATGAAATGATTGCAGGCCTCAAGCCTGGACAGTCTTCCCGGTGTGAACTCCGGATACGGGCTAAAGATGGCAGGATAAAATGGCTCGTCTGTTTTGCCGAATGTGTTAATGACCCTGCATATCCCGGCTTCCACGATCTCTATGGAGGGTGTCAGGATATTTCTGAACAGAAGAGAATTGAACAGGCTCTCCATGTAAGCGAGCAGAAATTTCGGACGGTTGCCGATTATACCTACGACTGGGAATACTGGATCAATCCTGACGGCACATACACGTACATCTCACCTGCCTGCGAACGTATAACCGGATATTCACCGGAAGAATTCTATCAGGATCCAGCACTTTTACTTAAGATTGTCCACCCGGAAGACCAGCAGAAAGTCCAGAAACATACCGAATCCTCCGATGCGGGAGAGGAGACCAAAAAATTGTTTGAGTTCCGGATCATTACAAAATGCGGCGACACTGCCTGGATCGGTCATATCTGCCGCCCACTCTTCAATGACAAGGGTGAGTTCATGGGTCGCCGCGGGAGCAACAGGGATATCACCAAACGCAAGCAGGCCGAAACCGCGCTCGTTGAGAGTGAGACCCGTTTCCGGGCCCTGGTCCAGAACTCATCGGATATCATTCGTATCCTCGATCCGGGAGGCCAGATTGTATACGAATCGTCATCTGCCGAGCGGATTCTCGGGTACCCGCAGGGTTCCATGATCGGCAAAAACCCGATGGATCTCATCCACCCGGATGATATCGGGCGGGTGAAGGCCGATCTCGTGGAGGTGTTCAACGAGACAAACCCAGGCGTACCGACAGAGTTCCGGATCCGGAAAGCCGATGGGGAATACCTCTGGGTCGACTCTGTGGGAACGAACCTGCTCAAAGTCCCCGGGGTGAATGGGATTGTCATCACCACTCGACCAATCCAGCAGAGAAAGGAGGCCGAAGAGCGGATTCTCGCTGCAAAGAGGCTTTATGAAGTCCTCTCACGGATCAACCAGGCAATCGTACGGGTGAAAGACCTTGATACGCTTATCGCCGAAGTCTGCCGGATATCGGTCAGCGCAGGTGGGTTCCGCATGTCGTGGGTGGGCCTGCTCAACAGTGAATCAGGCATTCTCCGTCCTGCGGCATATGCCGGGTATGAACAGGGCTATCTCGATTTGTTTGAGTTCGGTGCGAGGGATGACGGGAAAGATCAGGGCCCGACAGGTACTGCCCTTCGGGAAGGACAACCCGATATCTGCAATGATATCACAACCGATCCCCGGATGCTGCCCTGGCGCGACGAAGCCATGAAACGCGGTTTTTACTCCTCGGCTGCGTTCCCCTTCCGTCACCACGGGGAAATCGCCGGTGCATACATGATCTATGCATCAGTCAAGAACTTCTTCAACGACTCCGAGATCGAGCTCCTGAACGAGATATCAATGAACATATCGTTTGCCCTGGACCGGTTCGATGACCAGGCCCGTCGCACTCAGGCAGAACGGGCACTTTCCGAGAGCGAGGAGCGGCTCCGGCTTGCAATGGAAGGTGCGGATGTCGCCTCGTGGGACTGGGATCTTGTAACCGGCAAGGCGGTCTTCAGCGACAAGTTCTATACCATGCTCGAATACGAGCCGGGAGATTTTCCCCAGGATTATGAACACTGGATCCAGTTGATCCACCCTGAAGATAAAAAGAAGGTGTTGCCGGATCTTGAATCGCAGATCCGAACCCGGCAGATCGTATGCGAGATCGAGTACCGGGCGAAGACAAAGGGCGGGGACTGGTACTGGGTTCTCTGGCGGGGGAAAATTGCCCAGACCGATGAACATGGGAATGCAGTACGCATGACCGGGGTGAATATTGATATCACAAACCGGAAACTGATGGAATCGGAGGTCAGGTCACTGAATACCGTGCTCGAGCAGAGGGTGAAGGACCGGACCAATGATCTCACCCGGATTAACGAGGCGCTGGAAGAGGAGAATGCCCAGCGGCTCACCGCCGAAGCAAAACTCCGGGCATCCCTCGAAGAGAAGACCGTGCTCCTCAAGGAGATCCACCACCGGGTCAAGAACAATCTCCAGATCATTGCAAGCCTCCTCAATCTCCAGTCACGTTACATCCATGACGATGCAACGCTTGCCGCAATCCGGGAGAGCCAGAACCGGGTACGGGCTATGGCCCTTGTCCATGAGAAACTGTACCGATCCGAAGATCTCGCCCGGATCGATCTCTACGATTATATCAAATTCCTCGGAACGGGCCTCTTCCAGTTCTATGATGCAAGAGTCCGTGGCATCCAGTTCAGCCTGGATATCCGCAATATAAGCGTGAGTATCAATGTCGCTATCCCGCTGGGGCTCATCATCAACGAACTCCTCTCCAACTCGCTCAAGTACGCATATCCGGATGGGCGAAAGGGAATGATTGCCATCTCAGTTACCAAGCTCGGTCATGCAATTTCCATCAATTATTCCGATGACGGGATCGGCATTCCTGCAGATCTTGACTGGCGCAACACGGAATCCCTGGGCCTGAGACTTGTCAACACCCTTGTAGAACAGCTCAACGGGACTATCGATCTCGATCATGCAGCGGGAGCCCGGTTTATCATGCATATGCAGGAAAAAGAAGAGAATGGGTAAGGTGAACGGGATATGGTTTTAACAAATATCCGGTCACGTACCCTTTCCGAGACCTGGTGGCGGATCATCATCATAACACTCATCCTTGGGACACTTGGTCTTACAATCTGGTGCCTGTCAGCCGGAATAACCTCCATCTTCATGCACGCGTATTATTTTCCCATCGTTCTCCTGGCATACCGGTATCGCTGGAAAGGTTTTCTCGCTGCAATGCTGCTCTCTTTTGCCTATCTTATCCTGGTGATCATGTTCGATACCGGGCAGACCGATCTCTTCTGGGGAGCGTTTTACCGGTTCCTGGCTTTCGCGGGTATCGCTGCAATAATCGCCTATCTCTCCGAGAATCTGGCAGCTACACAGGATGCGTTCATACGCAA